>NZ_JBHEQA010000001.1:0-1298171 GCF_043678055.1 Spongiimicrobium salis | reverse complement strand
TTAGAATCACTAGGTTTGTCTAAGAAACCCTCGAAGTGACAAAAGGCATTGCATATAAAATACTGTCCCCTTGAGGGGACTTTAGGGGTGTTTTTTTGGTGTGAGGGATTGGGTTTGAGGGATGAACAAGACGGTTTTTGTCTCTTCGAGCGCAGTCGAGAAGTTTTTATATGATGACATCTGAAGAGGTCTTGACCCTGTCTGCCGACAGGCAGGTGTGCTCGACCTGACAGCTATTCAATTGCACAGACTTCTCGATACATTTTTAGAATCACTAGGTTTGTCTAAGAAACCCTCGAAGTGACAAAAGGCATTGCATATAAAATACTGTCCCCTTGAGGGGGCTTTAGGGGTGTTTTTTTAGGAATGAGGGATGAGGATTGGATATGGATCTATCGTGCGAAATTGTAAACCTCTCTGAGCATGCATGGAATGACCGGTATCTTTTAATTATCTTAGTAGTTGTAGCCCCTTAGCGTTATTCCAGAAAAAAAGTAAAAACCACAACCAATGTCTATAGAACGACCCATACATCCTGATTTTTTGTACCATCTGAAATACAAAGACCAAAACGTGATCGATCTTTATAAGGGTTTACGAAGCTATATTTTGTCGCTGTGCCCCGAAAGTACGGAATTGCTGTACCATACCCATGCCCTTACTTCTTTATATACGGTTACCGAAAAAATGGGGGATGCCTTTTGCATGATACCGATCTATACACAACATTTAAATTTGGCTTTTTCCAAAGGAACTTTATTATCGGATACGGCTGGACTTCTTAAAGGAACTGGAAAATGGATGCGCCATATTCCCATAAAAACCGTTTCGGACTATGCGAATCCTGAGGTGGAAGGACTTCTCTATGAGGCTATCGCCTTGGCCAAGGAAGATGCAAAACCCCATGAGTTATCTACGGGACAAACCATTTCTAAAATCAAAAAATAAACCTTAATTCCCATCTAAAGCGAAACCCGAAAAGAAGATTCCTTTTCGGGTTTTTTATGTATTCATAGTGGTGGTCCGGGATTTTAAGATAGCTCCCAGCCCTTGCGGTACTCCCGCTTTACCCATTCATTGGCTTTATCATAATTGGTTACTTTCATATTTGGACCATCCCAAATGAGTTTACGTCTACCTGGATATCCAAAGGGATCCCAATCCCCTATTTTCTTCCCTTCTTTCAATACTTTATACTGATAAGCACGAATGGCAAGGTTCCCCATCAATACGGCTTCCGTTAATGGACCTGCCTTGGCAAAATCCGAAGAGGTCGAAGTTCCTTTTAAACAACCTTCTACCCAATTGTTCTGGTGTCCTTGGAAGCTACCCTCCACTCGTGGAAGATACGGTGTGGGAGCATTAAAGAGCTCCATGTTTTTGGAAGGGACCAGGCGCGCATTTTGAGAATAGGTGTCGGTAATCAGAATGCCTTTGGTGCCATAAAAGATACTTCCTCCACCACCGCTACCAATGGTTTCATCGTCCTTTAATTCATCAGGAATATCGGGTTTGATTCCCCCATCATACCAATTCAAGGCAATATCGCCATGAGCTTCGGTATTGAACTTTAAACGCACTATAGAGGAAGGAGGGCAGGAAGCGTTGTAATCGGCTTCTACAAAATCGCCCACCCAAGTAGTGGTACAACTGGCTTCGGCTTCGGTAGGATATCCAAGGTCTAAGACGCTAAAGGGGGTTTCCATAATATGACAGCCCATATCGCCCAAAGCTCCTGTGCCAAAATCCCACCAACCTCGCCATTTGAAGGGAAGGTAAGCGGCATTATAGGGTCGCATGGCTGCAGGACCTAGCCAAAGATCCCAATCCAGCTCCTTGGGAACGCGTTGTTTTCCCACCGGTGTTTTTACACCCTGAGGCCATACCGGCCTGTTGGTCCAACAATCTACCTTATAAATTTTGCCTATAACACCAGATTCTACCCATTCTCGAGCTTGTCTGCTGCCATCATCAGAAGCGCCTTGATTTCCCATTTGGGTGACAATACCATTTTCCCGGGCCACTCGGGTCATCAATCGGGCTTCGTGAATATTATGGGTTAAAGGCTTTTCTACATAGGCATGTTTTTTTGCACGCATAAAGGGTAGGGCAATAGTGGCATGCGTATGATCTGGAGTGGCTACCATAATGGCGTCCATCTCACTTAAATGCTTGTCATAGACCTTTCTGTAATCCTTATATAATTTTGTTTTGGGGTGCAATTCCCGGCTTCCGGCTACCATACGCTCATCCACGTCGCAAAAGGACACAAATTTTACTTTTCCGGTATTGGTCAATTCCCGGATAACGCCACCGCCGCGACCTCCGATACCGAAGGCGCCAACATATAAGGTATCACTGGGAGGTACATGATTTTTTCCCAGAACAAAACTAGGTACAATGGAAAATACGGCTGAAGAAGCCGCTGTATTCTTAATAAAGGTTCTTCTTTTCATTTTTTGCTGGCTGTTGTAATTCTCGACTGGAAGTTACAAAAAAAATGAACGCAAAGATGTACAGCTTTCCTGCTCTTGAGGGGTAGATTTATTCAGCTATTGCCCTCCCATTCCCGATAAAACTGATCGAGATATGCTTCCATGAAACGATGGCGTTCGGCGGCGAGTTGCTTTCCTGTTTCGGTATTCATTTTATCCTTTAACAAGAGGAGTTTTTCATAAAAGTGGTTGATGGTTGGCGCCGTGGATTTTTTATAGGCTTCCTTGGTCATATGCAAATCGGGGGCAATTTCCGGATCATATAATGCTCTGTTCTTAAATCCGCCATAGTTAAATGCCCTGGCGATACCAATGGCCCCAATGGCATCCAATCGATCAGCATCTTGAACGACCTTTAGTTCTAAGGAACTGAATTTTGAACGGGTATCTTGGGGAGAAGCCAAGCTAGATTTAAATGAAATGTTTTCAATGATCTGTACTACATGGTCAATACAAACTTGACCTAGAGCCATGGTATTGAGAAAATCTTTCGCTTTTTTTGGACCCACGGTTTCATCCCCATCGTGAAATTTAGCATCTGCAATATCGTGCAGCAAAGCAGCCAATTGTACGGTTAACGTATCTACCTTTTCGTATTGGGCAATGTGTAGGCTGTTGTTATAAACCCGTTGAATATGAAACCAATCGTGTCCGCCTTCGGCTCCTTCCAAAGTTTTTTTTACAAAGGCGATAGTTTTTGAGATGATAGGATCTTGATTCATTTAAACGAGTTTATACCTTCCTGTATTTGAGTTTCTATTGCAATCAGAAGCTCCTCCATATTTCCATTATTTTCCAAGGGCGGGTGGACATCAAAAGTAAGATGGTTCCCTACACCAGTAGGGTACTTACCATAGCGGAGCATTTTCCAGGAATTATTGATACTGATGGGCACGATCAAGGCCGAAGGGGCATTTTTCATTAATATCTTGAGTCCAGTAGTCTGAAATTTCTTGGGATGCCCGGTACGACTTCGGGTGCCTTCGGGGAAAATAACGGCACTGCGTTGATGTTTTTCAATGTATTTTCCCAATTTGGATATTTCCACCAAGGCCTGTCTACTGTCTTTCCTATCGATCAATACGGATCCGCCATGTCTTAAATTATAGGAAACGCTGGGAATGCCCTTTCCCAATTCTATTTTACTCACAAATTTAGGGTGATGTGCCCGCATATACCATATAATAGGAATGATATCGTACATGCTTTGGTGGTTGGCAACAATGATCAATGGTCTATCTGTTGGAATCTTATGTGGATTGTTAAAGCGATATCGCGTACCTACAAGATGGGTAGATCGCAATAAGGAAAGGTTTAATAAACTCACACTTCGTTTGTGCATTTCATAACCAAAAATATTGAAGGCAATCCACTGGATGGGATGAAATACGAGGAGGACCAATCCAAAGAAAAGTAGGAAAATGGGTGTTAGGAGATGTGCTAAAAGTTTTTGCATGTTGCAAAAATAAAAAACCACGCTTTTACAGCATGGTTTTTAGGTATAATCTTTAATAGGATCTAGCGATTTCTTGAAACGAACGCTTAGCAGAATTCGTTATACGCTTCCATTAGGTTTTCAGCAATCATTTCGGCCGGTCTTCCCTCAATATGATGGCGTTCGATCATGTGCACCAACTCACCGTCTTTAAAGAGCGCCATGCTCGGGGAAGATGGAGGAAAAGGAATCATCAAATTTCTAGCCGTATCTACCGCCTCATAATCCACTCCGGCAAATACCGTGGCCAAAGTAGAAGGGGTTTTATCGTTTTGAAGGCTCAATTTAGCGGCAGGCCGGGCATTGGCGGCGGCACATCCACATACGGAGTTTACAACCACCAAAGTGGTTCCTTCTTTATTGACAGCATTTTCGACTTCCTCAGCCGTATATAATTCTTGAAAACCGGCAGATGCCAGGTCTTCTCTCATAGGTTTTACTAATTCTGCAGGATACATAGTATTTTCTTTTAAATTCAATTGACGACAAATATAACTAATTTGTTGTATTTCAGGGGAGCACTTAACGTTTCCTTTAGGTTGTCATTAAAGCGGAATGCCATATCTTTGGACATTACAAATCGTTAAAAGTTTCAAATACCCATGATCAAATGGCTTGCGGCCCTTCTTGGATTTTCGGTTTTTAGATATCCGGGAGCTATTCTAGGCTTTCTTCTCGGCAGTTTTTTGGACAACCTTAATAGTAGTGGTGGATTAAAAGAAACCATTATGAGGGATGTCGTGCAACAGAAAGTGTCCCCGGCAGATTTTGAATTGAATTTACTTTCCTTATGCTCCATTGTCATCAAGGCCGATGGAACGGTAAGTCAAAGTGAAATGAACTATGTACGCCAGTATTTTGTGCAAACCTATGGCAAGGACAAAGCTAATGCGATATTTAGGACATTTAATGAGGTCATTAAAAAAAGAGAGATTTCTGCCCAACGAATCTGCAGTTATCTCAATCAGCGCACACGTTATGAAGTGCGTCTGCAATTGCTGCATTTTTTGTTTGGTATTGCACAGGCAGATGGGCAGGTAAGCGCTTCAGAGGTAAATAAAATACAGGAGATCGCTGGCTATTTTAGGGTAAATTCGCGAGATTTTGAAAGCATCAAAGCCATGTTTTTTGAAGCCACGGATACGGCCTATAAAATTTTGGAAATAGAACGTTCCGCTTCTGATGATGAGGTAAAGAAGGCGTATAGAAAAATGGCCAAAAAATACCATCCAGATCGGGTGGTCACCGAGAATGAAGCCATAAAGAAAGGGGCGGAAGAAAAGTTTAAAAAAGTGCAAAAAGCCTACGAAAATATCCAAAAGGAGCGTGGATTATAAAGGCGTACAACACCCTTAATCTTGATAGTATATGCTGGAAGACATTACATTTTACACCAAACTTGGGCTTGATCACGTGCTAGATTTCAATGCCTACGATCATATGTTGTTTTTGGCGGCCCTTGCCATTCCATTTACCTTTAAAAACTGGAAAAACGTCTTGGCATTGGTAACCGTATTTACCATCACACATTGTCTGTCCCTGGTACTTGCGGTATATGAGCTGATAGCTGTAAATGTCGAGGCCATAGAATTTGCCATTCCAATTACGATTATATTGACCTGTATTTTTAATCTTCGGTACGCTAAAGAAGGGCAGGGAGTACAACAGAAATGGTTTCATTTGGCTGCCACGGCTTTCTTTGGACTGATACATGGCTTTGGGTTTTCCAATTACTTTAAATTGATCATCAGTGGAGAAGAGGAAAAACTCATGCCTTTATTAAGTTTTGCATTGGGAATTGAACTGTCTCAAGTCCTGATTATTCTCGTAGTTTTATTGCTGACCTATGTACTACAGGATGTCATTGGACTAAGAAAAAAACGTTTTATCCAAATGGCTTCTTTTTTAGTTATCGCTGTAACGACCACAATCTTGGTCAAAATGTTCCTTTGATGGATTTTCACTTAAAATTAACCCTTTTAGGTTGTAAGGCAGCCTTAAAGCAGGTATATTAGTGTTTGTTAGTAGTACTTTTCCACTTTGGATTGTTGTACTATAGAAACAGCGACAGATTTTGACAAAAGAAAACAAACAGGAAAAATACGATAAGGCCTATCTGCGTATGGCCAAAGAATGGGGAAAACTATCCTATTGTAAACGGAAACAGGTAGGCGCCATTATTGTTAAAGATCGTATGATTATTTCCGATGGCTATAACGGAACCCCCACGGGTTTTGAAAATATATGCGAAGATGAAGAAGGCTATACAAAATGGTATGTATTGCATGCAGAAGCCAATGCAATATCAAAAGTAGCCTCATCTACCCAATCCTGTGAAGGCGCAACCTTGTACATTACACTATCTCCTTGTAAAGAATGCAGTAAGCTGATTCATCAGTCTGGCATAAAACGTGTGGTATATCAAGAAGCGTACAAAGACCCCTCGGGTTTAGAGTTTTTACAGAAAGCTGGAGTGATATTAGAACATATGCCCCTCATTGAAAATGCCCCATATTCATGAAAAAGAAATACAATTACATTTGGCCCACCATCATTGCCATGGCACTCGCCATTGGTATTTTTATTGGAGGAAAACTCCATTTTTCCGATAGCCCTGAAAAATTATTCGGGACCAATTCCAAAAAAGATAAACTCAATCGTTTGATCGATTTCATTGACTATGAATATGTAGATGATATTGATACGGATAGTATTGTAGATGTTACGGTAAATAATATTTTGGATAAATTGGATCCCCATTCGGTCTATATTCCCAAAGACGAAATGAAACGGGTCGCCGAGAGTATGAAAGGTGATTTTGTGGGCATAGGAATCCGCTTTTACCGAGTGCAAGATACCATTGCCGTAATGCGAACGGTAGAAGATGGACCTAGTTATCTTCATGGAATTCAGGCGGGAGATCGCCTATTGATGGCCGATAGTGATACGTTGTATGGCCCGGATAAAGATGATGATAAGATTATTGCCTTGTTAAAAGGCAAAAAGGGAACCCCGGTAAAATTGAAGATTTATCGTAAAAAGACCGACAGTATTTTTACCGTAAACCTTAAGCGCGATCGTGTGCCGTTAAAAAGTGTGGATGCCTATTATATGCTGACCGATGATATTGGATATATCA
This sequence comes from Spongiimicrobium salis, assembly GCF_043678055.1. Classification (NCBI taxonomy): domain Bacteria; kingdom Pseudomonadati; phylum Bacteroidota; class Flavobacteriia; order Flavobacteriales; family Flavobacteriaceae; genus Spongiimicrobium; species Spongiimicrobium salis. Next base: position 1,291,042 of record NZ_JBHEQA010000001.1, on the reverse strand, counting down.
AAGTGAATCGCTTTGCGGAATCTACCTATAATGAATTTAAGGAAGCCCTGAGTTATTTGCAGCGAAAAGGAGCCGAAAAATTGGCCTTGGACCTACGCGATAATCCCGGAGGTTATCTGGGAATCGCAGAAAAAATGGCCGATGAGTTTTTAAAGAAAAATAAATTGATTCTCTTTACAAAAAACAAAAAAGGAGAGATTAAAAAAACCTTTGCGACCTCAAAAGGGAGTTTTGAGAATAAGCCTATCTATGTATTGATCAATGAACGATCGGCTTCTGCCAGTGAAATTATTGCGGGAGCTTTGCAGGATAATGATATTGGTACCATTGTTGGGCGTCGTTCTTTTGGAAAAGGATTGGTGCAACGGGAAATGGAATTGGGCGATGGCTCTGCAGTGCGCTTAACGGTTTCACGGTATTATACCCCCACTGGGAGATCGATTCAAAAATCCTATAAAAACGGAAATAAGGATTATTATAAGACCTTTACGGATCGCTACAAAAATGGGGAGTTGATTTCTGTAGATAGTATTAAAGTGGCAGATTCCCTAAAATTTACCACGCCAAAAGGAAAAGTTGTTTATGGAGGAGGTGGAATTATTCCCGATGTTTTTGTTCCCATCGAAACCAACGGGAAAGAACTGCTGGAGAGTATTGAAAATATTTATGGATACTTCTCAAGATTTATTTTCAGTCACCTTGAAGAAGATCGAAATCGTTATGACGATTATACCGAAGAAATGTTTTTATCCGAATTCAGGGCAGACGACATCCTCTTTGAAGACTTCATCAACTTTTTGGAGCAAAGGGTCGTATTGAAGCCCTTAAATCTGCACTATTACGATTTGGAAGATAAAATTAAATTGACCCTAAAGGCTACCTTGGCCGAACAGTTGTTTACACCCAATCTGCAGGCAAAAATAAAAAGTGTCGATGATGCCATGCTCAGAAAAGTAATGGAATTGGAGGGGTATAAGACGGTGAAAGACGGTATGGGAAATATAAATGTGAACAACTAAGTCACACTTGGTAAACCTAGTTGTCCTCTACTTTCTTTTGGATCTTTTTTGAGGTTACAAAAATCAGGATAAGAACAATAGCACAGAGTGCGGCAACAATCCCAATGAGGGCTATAATGCTGTTGCCTTCCATGGGGTTTTCGAAATCTACCAGGGTGACGTTGTAGGCGATTAGGGCAATGGCGATGACGATGATAATAATGGTGAGTATTTTGTTCATGGTATATAGTATTCTAATAGTTCGATATTCAAAAAAGTTGATTGATATTGGCAGCAAATAATTTTACGGCAATAGCCAATAAAATAACCCCAAATACCTTTCGGATGACACTGAGTCCGCTTTTTCCCAAAAGGCGTTCAATTCGCTTTGAAGACTTTAGGACCAGATATACAAAGATAATATTGATAATGATCGCCACAATAATATTCTGTACGTCATAGGCAGCGCGCAAGGACAGAATAGAGGTCATGGTTCCGGCCCCGGCAATCAGGGGGAAGGCAATAGGGACAATGGATGCACTTTCTACATCATCATCTTTATATAGATGAATGCCCAATACCATTTCAATGGCCAGGAAAAAAATAATGAATGCACCCGCTACGGCAAAAGAATTCACATCTATACCAATGAGGTTCAAAATCTCTTCTCCGATAAATAAAAAGGCAATCATGATACAAGCCGCTACAATAGAGGCTTTTTCAGATTGAATATGACCTACTTTGGCACGCAGACCAATGATGATAGGAATGCTTCCTAAAATATCGATGACTGCAAAAAGAATCATACTGGCGGTGACAATTTGTTTGAAATTAAATTGCATGATGACTGCTTTAAAAATTTCCGCAAATTTACGGTATTAAAGATGGTTTATATCCGTCAAAACAAAATAAATATGGAATGACGTGGACGAAACAAGTATCTTTGTGAGCATACTTTTAAGCCATGTTTCAAATAGGAAAGACCATTGTATCGGAAGAAATCATAGAAAACGATTTTGTATGCAACTTAAATGCCTGTAAAGGGGTATGTTGTGTTGATGGAGAGGCTGGAGCCCCTGTTGAAGATAGCGAGACAGAAATATTAGTAGATATCTATAAAGAGGTGAAACCTTTTTTAAGGGCAGAGGGCATAGCCGCCATAGAAGAACAGGGGGCCTTTATCAAAGGGGAAGATGGGGAATGGGAAACGCCCCTAGTCAATAAAAGTGAATGTGCCTATGTGATATTTTCGGATAATGGAACGGCAAAGTGTGGTATAGAAGAAGCTTATAATCAGGGTGTTGTTTCATGGAAGAAGCCTATTTCCTGCCATTTATACCCTATTCGAGTTACCGAATACACGGAATTGACTGCCGTGAACTATCACAAATGGGAAATTTGCGACCCTGCTTGCTCTTTGGGCGAAGAATTGCAAGTGCCGATATACAAATTTGTTAAAGAAGCATTGGTGCGTAAATTTGGAGAGGCGTGGTATGCCGAATTGGAAGAAGTTGCCAAAGCACATACTAAATAGCAGGGATATATAAGGTCACCTGGGTTCCCGAAGCGGAGCCATCTTCGTTATAGAGATCAATAATATCAATGCTAAAAGTATTTTGGTAATCTTTGGAAAAGTTGGCCAAACGTTCCTTGGTAATGTCAATACCTACAGATTTACGCTTTAAGACCCTGGCCCGCTTTATTTTTTCCGCAGCTTTTCTTCCAATACCATCGTCTATAATACTGATATGAATAAAGTTCTCCTCGGTTTTGCCCGCTTTCAACCAAATATTTTTTTCGCCCTCTTTTGAGGAAAGACCATGCCATAATGCATTTTCCAAGAAAGGTTGAAGAACAAGGGAAGGTATTTTGGCCGTGTGGGTATCAATGGTATTGTCTATTTCAATTTGAAAGTTGATCTCGTTGGAAAAACGGATGTTTTCTATATTCATATAAAGCTCTACGGTTTCCAATTCTTCTGCCAAAGGGATTTCTTTTAAAGAAGAGGCTTCCAAAATCTTGCGGATCAATTTGGAGAACTTATTTAAATAGTGAACCGCATTTTTTTTCTCATTATTGATAATATAAAGTTTAATGGAATTCAGGGAATTGAATAGAAAATGAGGGTTCATTTGGCTACGCAGCATGCTTTGTTCCAAAGTTAAGAGCTTCTTGTCGTTTTTTAATTGGTACTGGCGGTAGAGAATGTATAATATTCCCGCAAGAAGAACTAGGGCAATTATGGTGATCAAATATCTAGATTCCCCTTTTCGCATTTCTAGTTGAAGTTGCTGTATATGATCACTCTGCTTTTTAGATTGATAGCGATATTTAATATCATTTACATAACTCACATTCCCTTCGTTGGAGATAACTTTTTCCAAGGCCGTTGCCTTATGTGTATAGAAAAGTGATTTTTTATAGTCTTCCTTGGCTTCAAAAAGATTGGAAAGCAGGGTGTAGGCCTCTACGGAGATTTCCTGTAAATTATGTTTTTGGGCTTCTTCGAGTCCTTTTAACATATTTTCTTCGGCAAGTTCATAATTTTCACCGATCATCTGGGCCCATCCTAAATTGGAATAGATACGGGAGATTAAAAAACTATCCTTTAGGTCTGTTGCCTTTTGTAATGCCGATTGCAATAAAAAGAGTGCTTCGGTCAACTTCCTTTGTTTGATATAAATTTTGGCAATGCTATTTTGGCAAATGACCCGCCCCATATCCGAATCTATTTCCTCATTATAACGCATAGAGGTTTGGTAACTTTTCAGGGCATCTTCCAAAAAACCTTTTGCTTCAAGACACTCCCCTATATTTTGGTGATTAATGGCAAGGCCAAGCGTATTGCCCAGTTCCGCTTCCAATTTCATGGATTTGGTATAATAGGTTATGGCATCGTCATATTGGTTCAAGGTTTGGTATAGATTACCAATGGAATTTAAAGACACATTAATACTCCTTTTTAGAGATTTTGAAGGATTGGGGACACTTTCGGCCAGTTCAAGGGCCTGTTGGCTATAATCCATTGCCGCTCGTATGGTGGACTTACGACGATAGACAACACCTATCATGTTGAGACTAAAGACTGTGAGTTCCGTGTTCTGCGCCCTATTTGCAATCTCCAAAGCCTGCTCATGAAGGGAGATGGCTTGTTCATACTGGGATGTATTTCTGTATTTTCTTCCTAGTTGATTCAGGGCATAGGATTGTCCTTCTAAATAATTTCGTTGGGTGGCGGTCTTAGCAAAATAACGCATGAGCAAAGTATCGCGTTGATATGGCCGCATCACACGATCAATGGAAATATATCCTCTGGGGCTTATACCAAGGAGGCTATCCGTTATTTTTTCAAAGCTATCTGGAACATCTTGAGCAGTCCCCCAATGAAAGAACACCAAAAAGAACAGGAAAAAGTAACTTTCCCATTTGCCTTTTTTTTTGGTTGGAACAAAATACATCGGAATGAATTATAACAAATCTAGAAAATCAGATTTCTTTTGTCGCGATACAGGTATTTTATCATTGGATTGGAGTACAACATATCCATCAGTTTTTAGAAATTCCTTGATTTTATTCAAATTAATGATGAAAGAATTGTGGATTCTAAAAAAGGAATCTTGAGGAAGAAGCTTTTCCACTTCCTTTAATTTTTTGGTAAGGACTATTTTTTGTCCGTCACTTAAATAAATAGTACTGTAATTTCCATCGGACTCCGCGTATAGAATCTCGTTATTTTCTAGAAATAATAGTTTACCATCGGTGTTAATGGTAATTTTTTTTTGAATGGAATTGGCATTGAAATTTAGGAGAATCTGCTCTAGTTTTTCTGCCGTAAAATTTTTGGCATTGAATCTCTTAACTTTTTCAATGGTCTCCTCAAGATCATCGGTGTCAATGGGTTTTAAGAGATAATCAATGGCCTCGTTTTTCAGTGCTTTGATCGCGTATTGATTGTATGCAGTAGTAATCACTACCGGAAAATCTTTCTTTTTTATTTTTTGAATGAATTGAAAACCATCCATTGCAGGCATTTCTATATCCAGAAAAAGGCAATCAGGACTGTTTTTTTCCAGATAATCCAATGCTTCAAAGGGGTTGGTATATGAGGCTACAACATTAATCTCGTCACTAAAATTGGTCAACTCCCAAGATAAACTTTGGAGGGCTTTTATTTCATCATCTACTATAACTGCTTTCAACATAATCTAGGGGTAAGTTAATCAAAAATAAAATTATTGTGGAAGTTAGCATTAAAATATGTGTCAATGGAAGTATTTCGCGTATGATTGGCAAAAAAAGATCATGTAGCGGTTTTTTAATGATTATGGGGCACAATCTGTGGTATAAAGACTACAAAATGAGCTATTTATGATTATTTTTATATTTAATTCATTGATAATCAGTAACTTAACTGTAATTTTGAATAGAGAGGTGTTTCCATACCATTTACACAATATTTAGAACCGTTTATACATATGCTCATAAACAGAAGGGATATCGATCGTATTTTAGCGGAGCACCAAAAACCCCTGTAAAGGAAATAATAACTAAACTAAAACCAATGAAAAAGTGTGCAATACTATTTTCAATATTTATCATCATGCTGACTTTAGCTGTGATAACAGATAATAGTGATGAAATGACCATAGATGAAAAAATGATGGTAGAAAAAGATAGTACCGATAATATGCTTGCCATAGGCGCTTTGGATAATTAATTAAGGATACAATAACCAAAATTTACGAGAACCATGATACGACACACTTTTTTGAGAATGGGGCGCATACTATTTTGGACCATTGTCCCTATGTTATTTGTATCCCATAATCCTGTAGGAGAAGAGGTTGTAGTTCAATCATTATTAAACTCTAGTTACCACCTTAAAGCAACAGGGGATTTGGAGGAAGATTTGGTAGGGGATTTTGATTTTGAGACTGCCACTAAAATTGCCAATGACGGAACCAAATTCTCGACTTTGGTATTGCGGTTGGAAAATAATAAACTGGATCATGCGGTTGAGTTTTTAATTTCCAAAAAGGATATGGAAGCGAATGCATTTAAAGGTACTTACGAAGTCTCCGAAAATATCAATGGGTTTTTAAATTATTTCGATGGAGTTTTTGGATATGCAGATATAGATGCTTTGGGGGAATTGCCCTTTTTTGCGTCAAAAGGAAGGATTAGCATACAAGAGATAGATAAGGATATGTTGAGTGGAACTTTGTCGGTGACCCTCAGAAATGCAAAGGGAGAAATGATAAACCTTGTAGGGAGTTTTGCTGCAAATAAATAATTTTATTTACGTATTTTCGCAGTATTTACCTACAATATATAGATCAAAGTATATAATCTTTAAAAATTAGAACATAGATTAAGGAAAGAAACATGCGGAAACGCGTCATAGAAATACTGTCAAATCAAAAGTACGATTTAAGGAAGGCATATGATATAATATAGGCCAGCGTTTTAAACGATCCGGATCGATGATATTACAAAGAATTGACCAATCATCCTTACCAATACGTTGGTAATGTATTTGCTGAATTATAGGTTTCGGGGGAACTACCTAGATCGGCGAAAATCAATTCAAGTGATTATAAATTTTGATACATTGATCAAATCGTACGGTTTGACAGTTTTGACATTAGAAGGCAATACCAAAATCAAGCAGCTTTCAAACAAGGAAAACGACTACAAAAAGAGTCGGTTTTCTTTAGAAAATATAAACCAAGGAGTATATCATCAAACATACTTTTTGGTTTATTTTTTTTGTCCAAGCACAATGTTAATTTTATGTAAAATTCGAGCTAGGCCTAAAGGCAATGAACATCACTGGCGAGCCTAGATTTCAACATTCCGTGTTAAAAACTTTGTGGTCTAAAAGCTTAAACGAACTTTAGAAATTGATCGTATTTTTCAATCTTTGTATTCCCTACCGAGAGGTAATTTTCAATCCTATATAGAAAATAACAAAATTTAGAGCAGCTTATGTCCACAGCAGTAGAACCAATTTTAGCGGAAAATCAAGATCGATTTGTAATTTTCCCCATAAAACATCATGACCTTTGGGAATGGTATAAAAAATGCGAAGCTTGTTTCTGGACTGCTGAAGAAATTGATTTACATCAGGACTTGTCTGACTGGAATGACAAATTGAACAATGATGAGCGTTATTTTATCAAGCATATTTTGGCGTTTTTTGCTGCTTCGGATGGTATTGTAAACGAGAATTTGGCCGAAAATTTTGTCAATGAAGTACAATATGCGGAAGCCAAGTTTTTCTATGGTTTTCAAATTATGATGGAAAATATCCATTCGGAGACCTATTCTTTGCTTATCGATACCTATGTGAAGGACGAAAAAGAAAAAAACATTCTCTTTAAAGCCATAGAGAACTTCCCTGCGATCAAGAAAAAAGCGGATTGGGCTTTAAAATGGATCGATTCCCCCAGTTTCGCGGAACGCCTTATTGCATTTGCCGCTGTAGAGGGAATTTTCTTTTCCGGAGCATTCTGTTCTATTTTCTGGTTAAAGAAAAGAGGATTGATGCCAGGACTTACGTTCTCAAATGAGTTGATTTCAAGGGATGAAGGTATGCATTGTGATTATGCGGTGCACCTACACAATAACCACCTGATCAATAAAGTGCCAAAAGAACGTATTAAAGAAATTATTGTTGATGCCCTAAATATTGAACGCGAGTTTATTACAGAATCACTTCCGGTAAGTCTTATAGGAATGAATTCTAAGTTAATGACACAGTACTTGGAGTTTGTTACCGATCGCCTTTTAGTGGAAATGGAATGTGAAAAAGTATACAATGCCACAAATCCTTTTGATTTTATGGATATGATTTCGCTACAAGGAAAAACAAACTTCTTTGAGAAGCGCGTATCAGAATACCAGAAAGCGGGCGTATTGAACAATGATAAAGAAGGAGATTCCCAGAAAATTAGTTTTGACGCTGATTTTTAAATCATCAACATTTTTTTAAGACCATTCGGAAAAAAGAATTTTTCCACTCCCAGATCGAAATGTTAAATTTATTATAATTCCATGAGTATGCTTTGACTGGCATAGTACTGAATGGATTCACTATAACCAATTGACCAAATAAAATTGCTCCGTAGGATTGCCCTTTTTATGAAGAATGCGGATCGATTTTAAACAACTAACGTATCACTAAAAAAGATTGTAGCACATGTATGTATTAAAAAGAGATGGAAGAAAAGAGCCCGTGATGTTTGACAAGATCACCGCTAGAGTTCGAAAATTATGTTACGGACTTAATGGCCTTGTTGATCCTATCAAGGTGGCCATGAGAGTTATTGAAGGATTGTATGATGGTGTGACCACTTCAGAGCTCGATAATTTGGCCGCGGAAATTGCAGCGACCATGACCACCACCCATCCCGATTATACAAAATTGGCAGCTCGTATTTCTGTTTCCAACTTGCACAGAAATACAAAAAAATCCTTCTCGGATACCATGAAGGACCTCTACGAGTATGTGAACCCAAGAACAGGTAAAAAGGCACCTTTATTATCGGATGAGGTGTATCAAGTAATTGCAGAGAATGCGGATCAGTTGGATTCTACCATTATTTATAACCGTGATTTTAATTACGATTATTTTGGATTTAAAACCTTGGAACGTTCTTATCTTCTAAAGTTGAATGGAAAGATTGCAGAACGTCCACAGCATATGTTGATGCGTGTTGCCATAGGGATTCATTTGAACGACTTGAGTGCGGCCATTGAGACCTATGAGTTAATGTCAAAAAAATACTTTACACACGCTACACCGACACTTTTTAACTCCGGGACACCAAAACCGCAAATGTCTTCTTGTTTTTTATTGGCCATGCAAGACGATAGTATTGATGGAATTTATGATACCTTAAAACAAACAGCAAAAATATCCCAGTCTGCCGGAGGTATAGGCTTATCTATACACAATGTAAGGGCAACAGGATCCTATATTGCAGGTACAAATGGAACATCCAATGGTATTGTCCCTATGCTACGTGTATATAACGATACCGCTAGGTATGTAGATCAAGGAGGAGGAAAACGTAAAGGTAGCTTTGCTATTTATGTAGAGCCTTGGCATGCCGATATCTATGACTTTTTGGATTTAAAAAAGAATCATGGAAAAGAAGAAATGCGTGCAAGAGATCTTTTCTATGCCATGTGGATTCCAGATCTTTTTATGAAACGTGTGGAGGCCAATGAAGATTGGACCTTAATGTGCCCTAATGAGTGCCCTAATCTCTTCAGTACCCATGGCGATGAGTTTGAAGCATTGTATTTGGGCTATGAAGCTGAAAACAAAGGAAGAAAAACGGTAAAGGCACGTGAACTTTGGGAGAAAATCTTGGAATCCCAAATTGAAACGGGTACCCCGTACATGTTGTATAAGGATGCGGCAAACCGCAAGAGCAACCAGAAGAATTTGGGAACCATACGTTCTTCCAACCTCTGTACAGAGATTATGGAGTATACCTCACCAGACGAGGTGGCCGTATGTAATTTGGCATCCATAGCATTGCCGATGTTTGTAAAAAATGGGGCATTTGATCATAAGGAACTCTTTAAAGTGACCAAACGCGTAACCAGAAACCTCAACAGGGTAATTGATCGTAACTATTATCCCGTAAAAGAGGCGGAAAACTCTAATATGAGACATCGTCCTATTGGACTTGGAGTTCAGGGGCTTGCAGATGCTTTTATTTTATTGCGATTGCCTTTTACAAGTGACGAGGCCAAAAAATTAAATCAGGAAATTTTTGAGACCCTTTACTTTGCTGCCGTAACTGCTTCAATGGAAATGGCGAAAGAAGAAGGGGCGTATTCTTCCTATGAAGGATCTCCAATATCAGAAGGAAAGTTTCAATACAATCTGTGGGGAATTAAGGATGATGAATTGTCCGGACGCTGGGATTGGGATAAATTACGGAAGAATGTTGTAAAGCATGGTGTTAGAAATTCATTATTGGTAGCTCCAATGCCAACAGCATCTACTTCCCAAATTTTAGGAAACAATGAGTGTTTTGAGCCATATACTTCCAATATCTATACACGTAGGGTACTCTCTGGAGAGTTCATCGTAGTGAATAAGCATTTGTTGGAAGACCTGGTGAAGCTGGGCCTCTGGAATGAAACAATGAAACAAGAATTGATGCGGGCCAATGGTTCTATACAACATATCAATGCTATTCCAGAAGATATTAAAGCCTTGTATAAAACCGTCTGGGAACTTAGTATGAAAGACATCATTGATATGAGTAGGCAAAGAGGGTATTTTATTGACCAAAGTCAATCCCTAAACTTATTCATGGAAAATGCCAATTATGCCAAGTTAACCTCTATGCACTTCTATGCGTGGAAGAGCGGACTTAAGACAGGAATGTATTATTTAAGAACAAAAGCAGCGGTAGATGCCATTAAGTTTACCTTGGATAATACCAAAAAGAAAGAAGTTCCGGTCAGTGTTGCTGCAGAAGCCGAGGTAACTGCGGCCAGCCCTGAAGTGACTGCTGCAATTCAGGTAGAGACAACTCCTGTGGAACAGCAAGAAATAGATATTCAACCGTTGACACCGGAAGAAATGAAAGAAATGATTGCAAGAGCAAAAGAAGGACAAGCAGATGATGATTGTCTGATGTGTGGATCATAATCCATTTTTGTTCCAATCAAAAACGCCTAAAGGAATTTCCTTTAGGCGTTTTTTGGTTTTCGGTTAAATTCAAGAGTGAAAATCTTTTGCTGTCTACCGAGTATCATTAAGATGTCCAAAAAAGCGGATTACGCTTAGCAGACGGTTTTATTTTTTAAAATAAGGCCTAAGCGCTACCGATAATAATAGTGCTGCCGTATAAACCATTAAAATGATGGTATGTTTGTCCATAATTGCCCTTGTTTACAAAACGTCTATAATAGATACGTTATGAAATTCATAAGTGGACTTCAACAAAACGTTAAAAAAATAAAGTTTTTACGATACGGACCAATAGTCCCTATTGTTTCTTAAAATAAGGCTTTAAAACCTTATAAGAGAAGATTAGAATAGCGGTATAAACCACTAAAAGTATAATGTATTTTTCCATATCAGTGCCCCTTTTTGATATATCTATAGTAATATAGCCGTAAATGCCGCTTAAACTTTACAAAAAAGCTTCCCAAAAAATGTTAAAATAACGTAAATCAGACAAATAACCTTCTAGAGATTGCTTTTACGTATCCTCTTTTTGGAATGATTTCGATAAACAATTTTTGCCAAAACCAATAGGCAACAATAGACGAATAATACGTATAGATATGATAACATAGTTACGTATAACGTCAATATAAGAAAAATCTTACAAATTAATGCAATTATTTTAATTTATTTACGGTACTAGACGCTTCATTATATGGGGAGGGCATCTGGCAGAAGAATCATGTTGAACGGGAAAAGTAATTAAAAAAAAGACCCACCATTCCAAGTGGGTCTTTTTTATATAAATTAGAATGCTTTACGATAATGACCATGCTTTGCCCTGGGTCAATGTCTCCACATCGTCACAGGCAACATAGCCTCCTGGGATGGGGTCATAAGCTAACACTTCCTCCCCTATATATTCGCTGGCTCTATATCCTAAAATGGTCATACCTCTAAGACTATCGGCAAAAGCAAATCGGGCAGCTTCATCTGTAATTGTTCCATTTCCGGAACTTGCTTGCGATTCCATAAATGCTCCAATTTGCTCCCTGTACTGCATTTCTTGCGCTTTGTCGAATTTCAATGCACTGGCCAGTACAGGTTCTAAATCCTCGGATAGAAGCGCTTTCGCTTCTTTTTTTCCAGAATCTTGCAAGGCTTTCTCTATAAATTTGCCCAAGCTCATTTTTACAAATTCTTTTTGAGGTTTTTCCATTATCTGATCGGTAAATTGATCGATAAATAGATTTACCTGAACTTCGGAAGCGGAAGGCGTATCAGTTTTTGGAAGAATAATATCAACAAGGTGTGTTATTACTGTTCCTTCTTCCTGTGAAAAGAAATCTGGAGTCCACTCCAGGACCGTCTCCGTTTTACAGCTTTGTACCAGACTCAATAGTGTAGGGGTTGCCACCACATATCCTAAGGACAAGCCCATATTTTTAAGTGCTATTCTTCTATCCATTACAAGTTTCCTTTTTTAAGTTCATTTGCGGCATGATTGGCAGCTCTCGCTGTAAAGGCCATATAGGTCAAAGATGGGTTTACACAGCTAGCAGAGGTCATAAATGAACCATCCGTAACGTAAACATTGGGAACAGCGTGAACCTGATTGTTCCCGTTCAAGACCGAGGTTCTTGGATTTCTACCCATTCTTGCCGTGCCCATTTCATGGATTCCAAGGCCAAGGGCTCCCGGATTGTCATAAGGTTCTACGTCCCGCAAACCTGCATTTTCCAACATCTCTACTGCTTGCTGTTTCATGTCTTTACGCATTTCCCATTCATTTTCTTTGAATTCCGCATCAAAAGTGACCGTAGGCAATCCCCAGCCATCCAATTTATCATAATCCAAAGTCATTCTATTATCTTCATAAGGGAGTACTTCTCCAAAGCCCATCATGCCAAAAGTCCAACCTCCAGGTTCTAGGATTCCTTTCTTAAGGTCCTTTCCGTACGAAGCTTCTGCAATCAGTTCTTCCCAGTTTCCTCTTTTTCCGCCTCCCTGATACCCATATCCACGGATATAATTTTTTTGGTTCGATGTTCCACCTAAATTTCGGAAGCGTGGAATGTAAATACCATTGGGTTTTCGACCCTTAAAATATTTGTCTTTGAAACCATCAAATTTTCCATTGGCCCCTACACCTAAATGATGATCCATAATGTTTCTTCCCAATTGGTCAGAATCATTTCCCATACCATTGGGGAAGCGATCGGATTTTGACTGCATCAAAATGGAAGTAGAAGCAATGGCAGATGCACAAAGGAAAATCACCTTAGCCTTGAATTCAAAAGTTTCTTTGGTAACCCGATCAATAACTTTTACTCCTGTGGCTCTTTTGGTATCCGGATCGTACATCACTTCATGTACAATGGAATCTGGTCTTAAGGTTAGATTCCCGGTGCGTTCTGCAGCGGGCAAGGTAGAAGAGTTACTGCTAAAGTAAGCCCCAAAAGGACATCCCCTGATACATCTGTTTCGATATTGGCATCGGCTTCGGCCATCAAATTTTTTGTCACTATTAATATGGGCGACCCTGCCGGCGGTAACCACCCTTCCATCAAATTTCTCCGCTACCTGCTCTCTAAAATGCTGTTCCACACAATTGAGTTCCATCATAGGCTCAAACTGTCCATCTGGGAGTTGAGGAAGGCCGAGTAATTCTCCAGCCACTCCGATATACGATTCAACCTTGTCATACCAAGGAGCAATATCTTTATATCGTACGGGCCAGTCTACAGCCACCCCATCTTTTCTATTGGCGCCAAAATCAATATCGCTCCATCGATAACTATGACGCCCCCATTGTAAAGATCTTCCTCCTACATGATATCCCCGCATCCAATCAAACCGTTTTGTTTCATTATAAGGATGCTCCGTATCATCTACGAACCAAAAATTATGGGGTGCTCTAACGGTATATCCCGTTCTGGCCTGCTTTAATTGTTTTGCTTTTTGTTCAGGAGAAAGTTCTCCATTATTTGGGAAATCCCAAGGGTCTTTATTGGCCGTTGGGTAGTCTTCAATATGCTTCACCATTCTACCGCGGTCAAGCACTAAAGTTTTAAGGCCATTTTCACATAATTCCTTAGCAGCCCAGCCACCACTTATGCCCGTTCCAACAACAATCGCATCATAAGATTCTTGCTCTTCATTGTAATAAAATTTACCCATCTATTTCAATTGTTTATTTCATAAATTTATTAAATATAAAATTAATTTTCTACATTTAGTCGCTATTATACCGAGGATACCTCACTATAACGTTATAGTTATTCCGAATAATTAAATACTTAAAGGAAAAAGATGAAAAGAAGGCAATTTATTCAAAACGGATCTAAATTTGGACTTGCAGTTTCACTGATGGGAACCTATGCATGTAAAGATGAAAAAAAGAAGGAAAAAGAGACCTCAGAAAATGATACGACCATGGAAAAAGTAGCTGCACCTTTCTTTAAACTTTCTTTGGCACAATGGTCTATTCACAGAATGATTCGTGAAGAGGGTCTGGATCCTTATACTTTTGCCGAAAAAGCAAAAGCATGGGGCTTTGAAGGTCTGGAATATGTAAGTCAGTTATACAATCCGGAATTGTCCGATGCCAATTATTCAGAAGAAGCCATGGCGGCTTTTGTGGCGAAGTCCAATGCGGAAGCAGAAAAACACGGCATGAAAAACTTGTTGATCATGATTGATGGACAAGGGGATTTGGCCGCTGCCGATGCTGGAGAGCGCAAGAAAAATGTGGAAAATCACTTTAAGTGGGTCGACGCTGCCGCAGCCATGGGCTGTCATTCCGTACGTGTAAATCTTGCAGGGGTAATGACCCCGGAGGAATGGATTGCCAATTCGGTAGACGGGCTAACACAATTGGCCACTTATGCCAAAGCCAAAAATATCAATGTGATCGTGGAGAATCACGGTGGGCCTTCTTCCGATGCCAACCTATTATCCCAGGTGATGGTGAAAGTGAATATGGACAACTGCGGTACCTTACCGGATTTCGGGAACTTCTGCGTAAAAAGAGAGGATGGATCCTACTATAATTCACCTTGTATTGAGGAGTACGATAGGTATAAAGGAGTTACGGAATTAATGGTGCACGCCAAAGCGGTAAGTGCTAAATCCCATGATTTTGATGAAGAGGGCAATGAAACCAATACAGACTATGTGAAAATGCTGCAAATTGTAAAAGACGCAGGATATTCTGGTTATATTGGTGTGGAGTATGAAGGAAATGTTTTAGGGGAAGAAGAAGGTATCCTTGCCACCAAGGACTTGATGCTCAAAGCGGCGAAGAAACTCAGTTAAACCAACCATAATTATGAAAGTCTTTCTGAATCAGCTTTTTGATTATAATTTTTATTGCAATAAAAAGCTCATTGAAGAGTGCGGTAAAGTGAAAGACAAACTACCGCAAAAGAGTAAGGCACTTTTCAGTCATATTCTAAATGCCCATCATTTATGGAATGCCCGTCTTTTGGGAAGTACTTCTAAATATGAAGCGTTTCAGTTGCATGACTTTTCCCTTTGGGAAGATTTGCATTATGAAAATCAGCGCAGTTCTTTTGAAGTCATTACACAAACAGAAGATTTTGAAAAACGGGTGGATTATCAAAATGACAAGGGAAGGCTTTTCATTACTTCGGTGAAAGATATTTTATTTCATATCATCAATCACTCTACCCATCATAGGGGACAGATTTCCACAAACTTTAGGGACAATGGTTTAGAACCTTTCCCTATGGATTACATAGAGTACAAACGTTAATTTATATAGAATGAATAGTAAGATTAGAGTACAATTATCCTTAATGATGTTCCTTGAGTTTTTCATTTGGGGGGGATGGTTCGTTACCTTAGGAACTTTTTTGGGAAATAATTTGAATGCTGCAGATGGTCAAATTGCACAGGCTTTTTCCACCCAATCCTGGGGAGCTATTGTAGCACCATTTATTATTGGCTTGATCGCCGATCGCTTTTTTAATGCAGAACGCATTTTAGGCGTGTTGCATATTCTTGGTGCGGTTCTCATGTATTTAATGTCACAAACGACTGACTTTTCTGTTTTCTATCCGTATGTTCTAGGATATATGATTGCTTATATGCCTACCTTGGCCTTGGTCAATTCTGTTGCTTTTAATCAAATGAAAGATCCTTCCAAAGATTTCCCGTTTATTCGGGTTTGGGGTACTGTTGGGTGGATAGTCGCTGGCTTATTAATCAGTTTTCTGGGATGGGATTCAGAGGCTAGCGTTGCCGAAGGGCTATTGTCCAACACCTTCTTAATGGTAGCAATTGCTTCTGGTGTTTTAGGTGTTTTCAGTTTTGTTTTGCCTAAAACCCCACCGAAGGCAAGTGGAGATGAGAAAATAACTATTGGAGATATCATTGGCCTTGATGCTTTGAAATTATTAAAGGATAGAAATTTCTTGGTGTTCTTTATATCCTCCGTTTTAATATGTATTCCTTTGGCGTTTTACTATCAAAATTTGAGTCCATTCTTAACAGAATCAAAGGTAGAAGGATCAACGGCTTGGGCTGCACTTGGGCAAGTTTCTGAAGTGGTCTTAATGTTACTGTTGCCCTTCTTCTTTAAGAAGTTTGGATTTAAGAAGACTATTTTGGTAGGAATGTTAGCTTGGGCGTTGCGCTATTTGTTATTTGCCTATGGCAATGCCGGAGATATGTTTTTTATGATTGTTGTAGGGATTGCACTTCATGGGATTTGTTATGACTTTTTCTTTGTTTCTGGGCAAATTTATACGGATTCCAAAGCAGGAGAAAAATTTAAAAGTGCTGCGCAAGGCCTAATTACATTAGCTACTTATGGTATAGGAATGTTGATAGGTTTTTGGGTTGCAGGAGAGGTTTCCAACGCACATTTACTAGAAGGAGGAGGTCACAACTGGAAGAGTGTTTGGGTATTCCCGGCAATATTTGCGGCGGGCGTAATGGTCTTGTTCGCCTTGTTTTTCAAAAATGAAACAATAGAATATAAAGAATAATAGTAAAGTGCTTTATGGCAAAAAAAATTAGATTAGGAATTTTAGGAGGAGGGGGAGATTCCCTTATCGGAGTGTTGCACCGTGTAGCATCACACATTAATGACAATTATCAGATCGTAGGAGCGGTCTTTAATCCAAATTTTGAGGATAACTTGGGGTTTGCCAAGGAAATTGATATTCCTACAAATAGGATTTATACCGATTTTGATACCTTGGTAGAAGAGGAGTTAAAACTCCCGGTAGAAGAACGTATTCAAGTCTGTGCCGTACTGACTCCTAATTTTCTGCACTTCCCTATGGCGAAGAAGTTGTTGGAAAATGGATTTCATGTGATTTGCGAAAAACCCATGACCACCACTTATGAGGAAGCAAAGATTTTACAGACTACACTGGAACAAGCAGGAACCATATTCGCAGTGACCCATACCTATACGGGTTACCCTATGGTACGGCAGATGCGGGAGATGATCAAGGAAGGGGCTTTGGGCAATATTCAGAAGGTGGATGTTCGGTATTATCAAGGATGGATCAATCCCATTATCCATGATGTGGAGAAACGCGCATCGACCTGGCGTTTAAATCCGGAAAAAGCAGGGATTAGTTGTTGTATGGGCGATATTGGGGTGCATGCCTTCAATATGGTAGAGTTTACAACAGGCCTGCAGGTAAAATCTATTTTGGCGGATTTAAATTACCTCTACGAAGACAATAAAATGGATATTGACGGAACGGTTTTGGTACGTTTTGATGGCAAGGCCAAAGGGGTAATTCGTTCCAGTCAAATTGCAACAGGGGAAGAAAATGGATTGGCCATTGCGATCTATGGAGATAAAGCTGGATTGCGATGGGAACAGGAAAAACCCAACTTCCTATATGTAATGAGCGATGATAAACCGCTTCAAGTATATAAACCTGGACATGGATATAATTCGGAACTGTCTTTAAACGGTACAAAATTGCCACCGGGACATCCGGAAGGAATTTTTGATGCTATGGCCAATATTTATTTAGGTGTGGCTAGAGCCATACGCGGAGAGGCCTATAATTCAGGCGAATTCCCAACAATGATGGATGGAGTGCGCGGTCTTAATTTTATTGAAGGAACCGTGGCCTCACATCAACAAGGAAATGTCTGGTTGGATTTGGATTAAAAACGATATTCATATCACATAAAAAAGTCCCATAGTTTTACATTATGGGGCTTTTTGGTCATATCATTAAAATACCTTTTCAAATTCTTCGCAAACCACGATCATACTTTCTCGGGGAACCCGTCCAAAAGCTTCCAATTCCCTAGTGTAATAGGCCCAATGTACTTCCTTCCAATACGCAAGACTTTTGTCCCCCTCTCCTTCCAACTGCGCAAAGTGCTCACTTACTTGGAAAAAAGGAACCAAAGTAACTTTGGTAGTACGAATAATACATTTGGCAGTGCCTTTCCAATCCGTGATTACGGTAAAGTCCCCTATTTTGGGCAGGGCTTCATTTCTATATTGAAGGCCCAATAAGGAATGGGCCGTTGCCCTTTTGGTTCCTTTAAGAACCAATTGTAGACATTCATTGGCGTCGTCTTCATTATCGCAAAAGTGATCTACCCTAGGCGCATCGCAAGAGGCATATTCCAAATGGGCATCCAAAAAATCGCCCCAAAGGGCTTTAGCGGAGGAATTTTTCATAAGTTGACCAGCAATTTTTAAATAAAATATGGTTGGTTGTCATTTTTTAAGGCTACAATCGCTTCCCAATTTTCAGCCTGCTAAAAATCTTTTTTTACGATAAGGTTTTCGTGAAAACCCCTAAGATATCTACAGGTAAAGGCCTAATTTATCTTGTTGGTTCGTGCTCGTATTCTTATATTTATACCTTCTCTTTTTTAGCAGTGTTTCTCTTGGAAATACCCACTAAATATAAGCTTTAATTCTTAGAATAGAGAATACCGTAACAATTAGAACTAATTTATAGGATATAATAAAATGAAGACAATTAAAGGCCCGGCAGTTTTTTTAGCGCAATTCGTAGATAGTAAAGCTCCTTTCAATACCCTGGAAGGGATGTGTAAATGGGCAGCGGATTTAGGATATAAAGGAATCCAAATTCCGACTTGGGAAAATTTTTTGATCGATTTGGATAAAGCCGCTGAAAGTCAGACCTACTGTGACGAACTTAAAGGAACCATAAATTCTTACGGTCTGGAGATTACAGAGCTGTCGAGTCATCTTCAGGGGCAGTTGGTTGCTGTACACCCGGCTTACGATCTTATGTTTGATAATTTTGCTCCTGATGCAGTGAAAAATAACCCAAAAGCCCGTACTGAATGGGCGGTAGGAATGTTAAAGAAAGCAGCTACGGCCAGTCGCAGGTTGGGATTAAAGGCACACGGAACTTTCTCGGGATCTCTATTATGGCATACCATGCATCCTTGGCCACAACGTCCTGCCGGAATGGTAGAGATGGGATTCGAGGAATTGGCCAAACGATGGATGCCCATTCTAAACCACTTTGATGAAGAAGGCGTGGATGTCTGTTATGAAATACACCCGGGCGAAGACCTGCATGATGGAGATACGTTTGAACGTTTTCTAGAGGCTACCGGAAACCATAAACGAGTGAATATTTTGTATGATCCCAGCCATTTTGTATTGCAGCAATTGGATTATGTAGCCTATATCGATCATTATCATGAGTTTATTAAATCTTTTCACGTGAAAGATTCCGAGTTTAACCCCACAGGGAAAAAAGGCGCCTTTGGAGGCTTTAATGATTGGGGAAATAGAGCAGGACGCTACCGTTCCCTAGGAGATGGACAGATAGATTTTAAAACGATATTTTCAAAGTTGACGCAATACGGCTGTGATGTATGGGCGGTTATGGAATGGGAATGCTGCATTAAGAGCCCGGAACAAGGAGCAAGGGAAGGTGCCAAATTTATTCAAGACCATATCATAGAAGCAACACAGAAAACTTTTGATGATTTTGCCGGAGCGGAAACCGATAAAGAGATGCTTAAAAAAATGTTGGGGTTGTAGGGGGTTTTCATTAAATATACCTATTAGTATTTTATCTTGTAATATTTACATATCTGATTATCAAATAATTAAATATCGAAAAAATGAAAAAACTAGTTTTAGTTGCCTTGATAGGGATAGGAGTGCTAAGCTGCAAGGATAAGGCTCAAAAAGTAGAAGAAATCAATACTGCCTCCAACGAAGAAAAATCAAAAGTAGAAACGAATTCAGAAAAAGACTGGACGGTACTTTTTGATGGAACTTCCTTTGAACATTGGAAGGGTTTTGCTACCAATGAAGTACACCACTCCTGGAAATTGGAAGACGGAGCCATGGTGTTTTATCCTCCAAAAGAGCGAAAGGAAAAAGAGACTTTTGATATTGTAACTAAAAACTCCTATGTAAATTTTGTCCTTTCCTTGGAATGGAAAATTTCAGAAGGAGGAAACAGTGGTGTTTTTTGGGGTGTCAAAGAAGGCGGAAAATTCGATAAGCCGTATCAGACCGGACCAGAGATACAAGTATTGGACAATGAAAAACATCCTGACGCCAAAAATGGAAATACGCATCAGGCAGGATCTTTATACGATATGATTGCAGCTTCCGAAGATGCGACTAAAGCGGTTGGCGAATGGAATACCTATGTGATTTCCGTAAATCACAAGACCAATGAGGGTAGCGTGGTATTGAACGGGAAAGAAATCGTGACCTTTCCCTTACATGGGGAAGCATGGGATAAGATGGTGGCCAAATCCAAGTTTGCCGATTGGGAAGGTTTTGGGAAGTTCAGTCTTGGAAAAATAGGACTACAAGATCATGGAGACATTGTAGCGTATAGAAATATTAAAATCAAGACCTTATAATATATGACCAAATTATGTTCTAGAATTTTTGGGCTACTGTTATGTGCCCTGCTTTTTTTTTCCTGTCAGGAAAAGCAGAAACCAGCTGTTGTTGTAGGCGGGAAAACTGCTGAGAAAGCCATTGTTCACGAAGAATACTCAGGAACCGAACCCACAAAGCCCGAGGAGACCGAGCTTTATACTCCCGTTCCTCCGACCGTTACCCCCGCTACAAATACTAAAATTCCCAGTGATGCCATTGCACTCTTTGATGGTACCAATTTTAACGAATGGATCAGCAGCCAGGATAGCACGGCCGTAGATTGGCATTTAAATTCCGATGGCAGTATGACCGTAAAAGACAAAGTTGGTGATATACAGACCAAACGCGAGTTTGGAAGTATACAACTACATCTGGAATGGCGCTCTCCGGCAGAAATTAACGGAAAGGGACAAAGTAGGGGCAATAGCGGTGTATTCTTGCAGAATAGATATGAAGTGCAGATTTTGGACAATAATAATAACGATACATACGTAAATGGGCAAGTAGGGTCTATTTATAAACAACATATCCCTTTGGCCAAAGCATCTGTCCCTTCTGGAGCCTGGAATACTTATGATATTATCTTTCATGCCCCAGTATTTAATGAAGCCGGCGAGAAAACAACATCAGGAACCGTGACCGTGTTGCACAATGGTATCTTGGTGCAAGATCATGCCGTGCTCAAAGGGTCAACAGAATATATTGGCTGGCCAAAAAATGAAGCCCATGGAAAAGCACCTATACGCTTACAGGACCATGGCGATAATAGTAGGGTGAGCTACAGAAACATCTGGGTTAGGGAACTATAGCGTAAAAACATAGTTTGCCCATAAGAGATTCTTTTATTTTACCTTTGCCAAAATCTAAATAAAATTTATGATTCAATCCATGACAGGGTTTGGGAAGGATGTTGTACAACTTCCCACAAAAAAGATTACCATTGAAATTAAATCCTTAAACAGCAAGAATTTGGATTTAAATGCCAGAATCCCTTCGGCTTATCGGGAAAAAGAATTGGAACTACGAAAAATCATAGCAAGTTCTTTGGTTCGTGGGAAAATAGATTTTGGATTATATGTGGAAGCTACGGGGAGTGAAACCACTTCGGTGATCAATGAGGCTGTTGTGAAGCAGTATATGGATCAATTGCGGGCCATAAGCGAAGGAGAAGACGTAAAACTATTGGAAATGGCCGTTCGCTTGCCCGATGCCCTTAAAACGGAACGAGCAGATATTGATGCAGAAGAATATAAAATTATAAAGGAAATCCTGGAGAAAGCCTTGTTGGCCATTAATACGTTCAGGACAGAAGAAGGAGCCGTATTGGAAAAAGACTTTGTGCAGCGCATAGATAATTTGAGCGCACTGTTGGAGAAGGTAAAGGAGATGGACCCGGAACGCCTTGAAACCATACGTGAACGTTTGGAAAAAGCAGTTGCCGATTTAAAAACCGATGTTGATGCCAATAGATTTGAGCAGGAATTGATATACTACTTGGAAAAGTACGATATTACAGAGGAAAAAGTACGCTTGGCAAATCATTTGGATTATTTCATGACTACCTTAAAGTCTTCCGATTCCAATGGTAAAAAACTAGGGTTTATTTCCCAAGAAATCGGAAGGGAAATCAATACCATTGGTTCCAAGTCCAATTATGCACCCATGCAACAATTGGTAGTGCAAATGAAGGATGAGTTGGAAAAAATTAAGGAACAAATGTTGAATGTACTGTAATGGAGGGAGGAAAACTTATTATTTTTTCGGCACCTTCGGGCAGTGGAAAAACAACGATCGTACGCTATTTGTTGGAACAAGAGGAATTGAACCTGGCTTTCTCGGTTTCGGCTACCTCAAGAGCCCCAAGAGGAGCGGAGAAGCATGGGGAAAATTATTATTTTATCAGTACCTCCGATTTTAAAAAACACATTAAGAATGACGATTTTTTGGAATGGGAAGAGGTATACCGAGATAATTTTTATGGGACACTGAAAACAGAAGTGGAGCGACTTTGGGCCCAAGGGAAAAATGTGATTTTTGATATTGATGTGGTGGGAGGGCTGCGTATTAAAAAGAAATACCCTAAAGAGACGCTCGCCGTTTTTGTAAAACCGCCTAGTGTGGACGAATTAAAAATTCGCCTCAAAAAACGTAGCACCGAAAGCGAGGATAAGATCAATATGCGCGTGGCCAAAGCTTCTGTGGAATTGGCTACCGCGCCTCAATTTGATGTGGTCATAAAAAATTACGATTTGGATGTAGCCTTGCAGGAAGCGCATCAGCTGGTAGCAGATTATGTGGGAGTAACAAAGAAAGCATAGAAATTTCAATGACCCCATGCGTGAAACGAAATTAGAATAGCGTTATAGTGAAGCAGATCGGACTTTATTTTGGAACCTTTAATCCTATTCACATCGGCCATTTGGCCATTGCCAATCATATGGTAGAGTTTTCGGAACTGAATCGGATATGGTTTGTGGTAACACCGCAAAGTCCGTTCAAGCAAAAAAAAACCTTGTTGAGCAATCATCATAGGCATCAGATGGTCTACGAGGCTACGGCGGCTTACCCAAAGCTAGAACCCAGTACCATAGAGTTTGACTTGCCACAACCCAATTATACCATCAACACGCTTGTTCATTTACAAGAGAAATACGGAGAAGAGTATCGGTTTTCCTTAATTATGGGAGAAGATAACCTCAAAAGCTTTCACAAATGGAAGAATTATGAGGTAATTTTAGAACATCACCATATTTATGTATATCCAAGGGTATCCATGGGAGAGGTGCCGGATCAGTTTGTCGATCATCCTAAAATTCATAGGGTTGCTGCCCCAATTATGGAGATTTCATCTTCCTTTATTAGAAAGCATCATAAAGAAGGAAAAAATGTACAGCCTCTACTGCCCCATGCCGTATGGAACTACATGGATGAAATGAACTTTTACCGTTAAAAATACTTTTTTCTTTAGTCCATGACAATGCATTGAGATACCCATGCAACGGCATCCTCCAGTTGGGTAAAGATTTGAACCGGTGCATGTAAAAAAGTTTGCTCCATCTGTGCAATATCTTGACTCATGGCGTCATAGGTAACTACGGCATATCCCTTTAGGTTAGGGAACATAGGAACCGTTTTGAAGTGGGAGGTGGGATTAAAGGAATATGAATTTATCCTATTGGAGATATATACAAAAGGCGTTGTGTTGGAATAATAAGCCTTGCTCAAGGCGAGAAGTTCCGTAGCATTTTCGAAGGAGAAGGCAATGCCCTCTTTTACTTCTACAATCATATAATTTTTATAAAAACGGATCGTACCAATGTCCAATTGGTGCTCTTTAAGAAGTGTTTTGTCGATTTTTGCTGACATTTTAGAGCGCATTAGTCATCCTAAGATACAATATAAGAAGCGAAGAATCAACTGAAAATATATTTTTTGTAAGAAAAAACATATAAAAAGGCGATTGCATGTTGCAATCGCCTCTCCTACTAACATCAAAACGGGAATCTACTGACAAGGTTCCCGTTTTAATATGGGTCTATTCCTCTTTTTCAAAAAGTTGCATGTCCCGCGTGTTTTTTTGTACGGCTATGGAAGCGAATAAGCTTAAGGTAAAAGACATGGCGTAGAAACCTTTTTCGCTCAGGGCCAAATCAACATTCCATAAGCCGATTACCAGAAGTACAATGGAGGTAATAGTGGTAAACCAGCTAATGCCATAGTACATATCCGTAACTTCAAGGCCTTCTTGTCTATCCCGAACACTTTTTTGTACCGAAATCACGGAAAAGAGACCAAAGAGCAGAATGGTAAAATAATAGCCTTTTTCATTCAATAACATATCGGCATTCCATAAACCAATGCAATAGGAAGTCATTCCGATAAGCACGGCAGTCCATGAAGCGCCTATAAAAGCAGCGGTAGGTTTACAAGGAATTACTTCTTTGTTTTCTTTTTGGGTCCCCGAAGATCTTGAATTCTCTTTTTGGGGAAGGATTTGATTGTACATAATCGTATGGTTTTTGATGTTAAATACGATTCAAATTTGCTGGTTTTTCATAAAGGCTGAAATCTAATTTTCAATAGAAACTTATGATTTAATTCAGTCATTTTTGTAGTTTTCTCCTAATTTATTGCCTATTTTTAACTTGTTACTTATGATTAAATGAAAGATTTATACGCTATTGTACATTCCTTGTCCAAAGAAGAGAAGACCGCTTTTTTGAACTATTTAAAACGAAAAAATCGAAGGGGGGATACCAAAAACAGTAGCTTGTTTAAATGTATAGCGAGTGGAAAAACCAAGGATTTGGACGTGCAACTGTATGGAAAACCTTCTAGAAATGCCTATCATGCCCTGTGCAAGCGGTTGCAGGATAGCTTAGTGGATTTTGTGGCCTCCGAAAGTTTTGCGGGAGAAAGTTCTGAAGAATTGGACATTCTAAAATTGCTGCTGGCCAGTCGTATTTTTTTTGAAAGAGCCCAGTATACCATTGCGTTTAAAACCCTGTCCAAGGCAGAACGAAATGCCTATCGGTATGATCTATATGCCATTTTAAACGAGATCTATCACACTAAAATTCAATATGCACATCTTCATCCTGCAATGGATCTCTCCGCCGTCATTGAAGCGGCCAATGCGAATGGGAAGCGCTATCTGCAGGAGCATCAATTGAACATGGCGTATGCAACGATCAAAGAACGTTTGAAAAAGGAGCAAACAAAATCGGCCAATACCATTATAAAGAAGGTTTTTGCCGATTTTCATATTGAAATACATCATACCCTGACCTATAAGTCGTTATTCCAACTCATGAACATTACCACAACTGCGGCCAAATTGCAGAACGACTATCACGTGATTTCACCCTTTATGTTTGAGATGTATGCCATGATCAAGGAAAAAGAAAGTATGGCAGATAAACATCGTTTCTACCATATTGAAATACTACACCTCATGGCCGTGACCAATTTTAGGAATAGGGCTTTTGAGACCTCTAAGTCCTTTGTACGTCATATGGAAGTGGAAATGGATCGAAACAAGCGTTTTTATTACAAACGCTTTTTGGAAAAATTGACCTTGATCAAAGCCTTAAACCTTAACTATACCGGGAAATTTGAACAGGCCATTCAATTGTTGGAATGGTCCCGTAAAGATTCCCTGGAGATACGATTTACCCTATTGTTGTTCTTTTTTCAACAAGAGGATTTTTCATCGGCCTATACCATTTTGAAAAAAATGAATCATAGTGACGGTTGGTATGAAAAGAAAATGGGATGGATATGGGTGTTGAAAAAGAATATCTTGGAACTCTTGTTATTCATTGAATTGGACAAGCTGGATTTGGTGTTGATTCGCTTAAAACGATTCAAACAAAAATTTGCTGCACCTTTGAAGGAAATCAAAGAAACTAGGGTATTGGTCTTTATGACACTTGTAGCTGCCTATTATGAAAAACCAGATGAGGTTACCTCTGAAGAATTTAGACAAGGCGTTGAGGAATCCATCACTTGGAAAGAAACCGAAAGAGAAGATGTTTTTGTCATGAGTTTTTATGCTTGGTTAAAAGCAAAAATGGAAGGTAAAAGCCTCTATAAGACTATTCTGGACCTGGTGCACCGATAAGGTATTTTACCAAATGCCCTAGATTTATCCCTGTTCCCTAAAAAAATGTTAATGTTGATTTAAAAAAGGGGACCGACTTTTCACTTATCATTACTTTCGGCGGAACAACCAAAAAACAGCAGGACAGGTATGAGAAAAATGGTCTTTTTAAGCCTATTGGCTATCTTTTTTAGTATAACGGCAACAACAGCTCAGAAACGAAAGAAGAAAAAAGGAAAAGCAACAACGACTCAGGTAGCAAAACCCAAAAAACCAAAAAAAGGGGGGATAAAAAAATACAGTGAGGTGATTACAAAAGATGCGGTATCCGATCAGGGCGTTTTTGATGTGCATAAAATATCCGATTCCTATTTCTATGAAATTCCCTTCAATCGTTTGGAAAAAGATATGCTTTGGGTGAGCCGTATTTCCCAGATTCCTACAGGTCTTGGGGGAGGTTTTTTCAATGCAGGTACCAAAACCAATGAGCAAGTAGTGCATTGGAAACGGTACCAGAACAAGATACTCTTGAAAATAAAATCCTATACGAACGTTGCAGATAGTACCAAGGCGATAAGCAATTCGGTAAAGGTAAACAACTATGAGCCTACCCTTTTTGCTTTTGATATTAAAGCTTTTAATGCAGATTCAACCGCGGTGGTCATTGATGTAACCAAACTTTTCTCAACAGATGTGGTAGCCATTAGTGGACTCCCTGCCCGATTGCGTACGCAGTACAAAGTACGTCGTTTAGATGCCTCACGCAGTTTTATCAATAGTGTAAAAAGTTTTCCTGAAAATATTGAAGTAAAACAAGACTTCACCTATATTGCTATAGAGCCACCTTCCCAAAGAGCTTCGCAATCCATTAGTTTGCAGATGAATCAGTCCATGATCTTATTGCCGGAGGAACCGATGCAACCCCGTCTTTATGACCCTAGGGTAGGATTCTTTACGGTAAGTCAGTTTGATTATGGGAGTGAAGCTTTAAAAGCGGATCAGAAGACCTATATCCGCCGTTGGCGTTTGGAGCCCAAGGATCCGGCGGCCTATGCCAGGGGGGAATTGGTAGAACCTGTGAAGCCTATTGTATATTATCTAGACCCGGGAACACCAGAAAATTTAAAAGAATACATCAAACAAGGGATAGAAGATTGGCAAAAGCCTTTTGAAACTGCCGGATTTAAAAATGCCATCCTTGCCAAAGATGCGCCTACCCCGGAGGAAGATCCTGAGTTTAGCCCGGAAGACATTCGGTATTCCGTGGTACGTTATGTGGCAAGCACCACAAGGAATGCGGTTGGACCCAGTGTCTCGGACCCACGAAGTGGAGAAATTATTGAAAGCGATATCATTTGGTACCATAACCACCTACGTAGTTATAGAAACCGTTATTTATTGGAAACCGGAGCTGCTAACCCCAATGCACGTACCTTAGATACGCCTGCAGAAGATATTGGCGAGATGATGCGGATGGTCATTGCCCATGAAGTAGGACACGCCCTTGGTTTTCCACATAATATGGCGGCCAGTTTTGCCTATCCGGTAGAATCGTATAGAGATGGCGATTTTACGCAAGAAAATGGTATCGCGGCAAGCCTTATGGATTATGCCCGCTACAATTATATTGCCCAACCTGGGGATCAGAACATCCGATTTATACGTCAAATGGGACCTTATGATCATTATGCGACCAATTGGGGCTATCGTGTGATTCCCAATGCCAATTCTGCAGAAGCCGAAAAAGCAACCTTGAACCAATGGATTATGGAAAAGGCCGGAGATGCCAAATATAAATTTGGACGTCAAAGCAGTCGTTTTGACCCACAATCCCAAACGGAATGTATTGGGGACGATGCTATCGCTGCCAGTGATTATGGAATTAAGAATTTAAAATACGTTGCCAAGAACCTTCCGGCTTGGACTTCGACTGCAACTAATAATTACCAAGATTTGGAAGAATTGTACGGAGAGTTATTAGGCGTCTACAGCCGTTATGTAGGCCATGTGGTGACCAATATTGGGGGTGTGTATGAAAATATTAAAATGCCTTCCCAAGGAGGAAGTATCTACACCCATGTAGACAAGGCCTTACAGAAGAAATCCATGCGTTGGCTACAACGAAATATTTTTGATACGCCAGAGTGGTTGATCGACCCATCCATTCTTCAAAATATTGATCATGCCGGTTATTTTGAGCGCCTGCGTCGCGTACAAACCCGTTATTTAAATAGTTTGCTCACTTTTGACCGTATTGGGAGATTGTTGGATGCCGAGACCACCAATACCAGCTACTATAGTGGTTTGGAAATGCTTCGTGATTTGCGAACAGGAGTGTGGAGCGAAGCTTCCCGTGGAGGTAATGTAGATATTTACCGAAGAAATCTACAGCGTTCGTATTTGGACCGTATGGCCTTTTTGATGACCAATAACGGACCAAGAAACCGTTTTAGTAGACCAGGCTTTGAAGGTACATTTGTATATAATGTAAGTACTTCGGATGTTCGTGCTTTAGTACGCGGGGAATTGAAAAGTTTACGAAGTCGGTTGCGCACCGCCAAAGGAGGTGTCAATACGGTGACTAGATACCATTATGAGGATGCAATCGCAAGGATCGATCAGCTGTTAGATCCTAAATAGGATAATAGCAACTTGAGAAAAAAGGGAGGTTTCGTACAAACGAAATCTCCCTTTTTTTGATTTTTGTATTGTCCATTCAAGCGCAGTCGAGAATGGCCCACCTACCTACCGTCAGACAGGATCGGGAACCAGTTGATAATTTGAAAAATACTTCTCAATACATTTTTGATTTCCCTGCGCTCATCAAGAAACCCTCGAACTGACATAATCTTACAAGGAATTGTCCCCTTGAGGGGACCATAGGGGTGTTCTTAAGGGATTAGAGTAGAGGAATGAGGTTTGAGAGGTGTGTTATAGGATTCCAGTTTCGCAGTTCCTAGTGTAATGGCCTATTCATTGCCGGTACGAAGTCACAGACTTCGCACAGTATAGTTTCAATTGTCAGTTCGAGTGTTTGATTTTGGAATAGCAGATTCAAAAATCAAATGTATCGAGAACAGTTTGAGGTCATAAACGGTTCTCGATACATTTTTCTCCATAATATTCCGAAAAATACTCGAACTGACTCCGCGAAGAAATACTATCGCAATTCAAAATATTATAATGTTATTGACCTCTACCACCCTTTGATAAAATATCTGTTCCGAGGTATTTATCATTGCTGTTGTAATACCAAGCTCGGGTTTTGGGCATTTTTATACCTTGAATGTCTTCGGTTCCACTCAATATAATGTATTCCCCATCATTTTTGGCCTCGTCATGGTAAAACTGATAGACTTCCAAAGCATAGGTTTTTGGATCAAAATAAAAATACCATACATCTTTTCCCACAGCTTCATC
Organism: Spongiimicrobium salis; assembly: GCF_043678055.1. Classification (NCBI taxonomy): domain Bacteria; kingdom Pseudomonadati; phylum Bacteroidota; class Flavobacteriia; order Flavobacteriales; family Flavobacteriaceae; genus Spongiimicrobium; species Spongiimicrobium salis. The sequence continues at coordinate 1,261,418 of NZ_JBHEQA010000001.1, read as the reverse complement.
ATAAGAAGCTTTGAGCACTACATATTCTTTTCCCTTAAAGGTTTTGCTCTGTACCTTTTCATCTAAAATAGTCCCAGGGTCTTTTAATTTCATGGGCAGGCCATAGAGATAGGTATAATAGTTTTTCATGAACTGTCCTCGTTCACAATCCAGCCGATATTTCTTTTTATCCGCGGCTGAAACTTCCGTAAGACCATTTAGGAACACGCTACATTCTTTTCCGCTCAAAGTATAGCCCGTACTAATGGAATCCCGGGTGGCTTCCAATTGAAAGTATTGTTTAGGGAAATCCATATGGATCGCGCTGATGCGATCGCTTCTATCCGGAGTCTGCATCGTCACCCTAAGGTTACCTTGAAAATTTTTCCAAATTCCGTTGGGATCGTGGTGGGCAATGGCTTTATCCAAAAGTTGAGGTCCTGTCAATTCTTGGGCGATGCTGATAGGAGCGATAGCTAAAAAGAAGAGGAGAAGTAGTGGTTTTCGTAACATGATTTTGGTTTTTATACGAAGGTACAAAGAATAAGGATGTCCCCTTGAGGGGACTTTAGGGGTGTTTTTTAAGGAATTAGGGAAGAGGACTGAGGTTTGAAAGGGTATGTTGTGAAGTTCAAGCTTTCTGTCTGTGCTCACTTTGTGAAGTTTGTAACTTCGTAGTTTTTCATTTTTGTCGTCACTCTTTATAGGTGCTAAGTTGCAAACTTTTCACGAAGTCTACGACTTCGCACAGCATTGGCGATATTTTCTAAAAATTAGTTAACCTTTTTAAAACATACTTTGGCAACTTCAGTTTTTCAATTTTACTGGTGTTTGAAAAGTCTACAACATTGCAATTTTTGATTTCCTCCAAATTAGAGTCCAATACCACGTATAGTTCACTATCCAAGATTTGATATCCTTCTTTACAAATTACATATATAAGAATGTTATCGCTATAGATTTGACTGTTGGGTATTACTTTTGCTTTATATAGTCCCGCAAACGAATTGATTCCGCAGCCCGGAGGAGATAAATGTACATTTTCAATCACCACTTTTAATTTTAATGGATTTGAACTTAAATAGGGCCTTATGCTTTTATCCGAGGTTTTACATGAAAAACAAGAAAAGTAAAACCCTAATAAGATTAGTGTTCTGATGTGATTCATTTCATGATAGTTAAATTTTTTAGATAAAATTGATCTTAGTCTTATTTTACTAGATCATTCATTAGTTTGAATTGGTACGCACGAGTAAATTCATGTGCTGGTTCAGGGTGTAAACTTCGTACAGCGGTAAAACGGAAGCATATTATTTTCTTCAATGATTTATTTTTTAGTTTTTAAATAGGAAAATAAAAAGTATAGCTTCATTATAATGGCTGATTGAAAACAAATGTTTAATACCATTAAAGAGATATTAGGAATATTTTCTATGTCGCTATTTGATAAAAATAATGGAAACCCATTTCTAAACATAGAAGTAGGAAAACCAATTAAGTAATTTAAAGATGTATTTCTTATAGTTGCCTCTTGGGAGGGAGATTCACCTCCAATTCCACCAAATAAAACGAAAAAATATGTGCAAACATGTAAAATTGATATCAAAACAATTAACATTAAGTAAACTCGTATTCTTTTATTGTACATTTTTTTGGGTTTTTTGGCCGTGCGAAGTTACAAACTTCACAGAGCAAGGTCTGCCTGCTTCATTTCTGTAATGGATACTTCCTATTAAAGCATGCCATTCTCTTTGATTGACAAGATACGTTGATGTGTCTACAGCTAAGTTTTCTTATAACTCCTAATATTAAAAGTTTTCCAAAATTTATGTTTTAATTTTTGAGGCATCCATTGCACATCAATGGTATTGGCCCATAGTTTTATTTGATAATCTTCATTTAAATTACTATCTCTAAACCAATCTAAGGCCAAAAAACCCCAATAATCCATTTTGTTAGTCAACGGGAATTTAAGTAAAGATATCAACGGGAATCTTTGCATTTTTTCTTTGGGAATATCACGCTGAAAATCGAGGAAATTATCTTCAAGAAGAGGTAGGAGATACATGCTATAATCAGACTGTTCAATATAATATTTTCTGTTTCTGGACTGTAAAACCCAAGATAATTTTTCTTCATCTATATAAAGAAGTTTTTCATCAATGTTATGTTTAAACAGATATTCCATTATTTCCTACTATTTATTGGGATTATACCCCGTATTATTTACATCAATTCCAGTATGTTTTTTCATAAAAACTTCAAATTGATTCCTTATTTCTGGAGTCCAATTCTCTTCTTGCTACCGCCAGTTTGCAACTGGTGGCCACCTCCATTAGCAATGAATTATCTAACCTAAAAAACTAATATTGTCTATTTTCATAATAGTGTGATCCTCATTAAAATTTCGGGCACTACTATACTTCCATTGTATCGGTTCGGTCACAAAACCTGCCTCTACAGGATTTTTATGAATATAATCCATTTTTTGTTTGATTACTTCGGTGCTCCATAGTTCAATGGGTTTATTATGATGTTGCCAAAATTGATATTTCGAAACATTGCTTTTCTTTTTACCGGCCCGTTCAAACATCCATAACAACCATTCTTTTTTACTTTCTCATTCATGGAGGGTAGGAGGTCGCATACTTCGCACAGCAGGGAGGCACGCTAGCGTGATGCGAAAGCCGCTTAAAAATTTAACAGTTATCGCTTGTTTTTATCGTGGAATTCTAGGGGATATTGAGAAGTTTGCACTTTATGATAAGTGTATGCTCAGTATTAAGGGTATCAGCTCTAATTCCAATAAATTTTAAAGATTGATCACAATTTACCATTTCAAGGTCATAATATGTAGTCTTTTTCATTCTAAAAGAAAACTCACCATTTTTATTAGAGCAACCTTCAGAAACTTTATGTCTATGTGCTAACGCATACATATGATCTTCATACTCCCGTATAGTATATTGAACATATGAACATGGCTCATTAGTAAGTCTGTTTATTATTTTAAAAGTAACATAAGAATTTACCTCATTTTTTTCAAAACATCCATAACATAGGACAATTAACAAAAGAATGTACTTACGGACCATACTTAAAGATTTTTGAAATTACGTATAACATAAGAAACTATATTATTATGATTAACACTTCATGTCTACAGTCTAATAAATTACCTTCCTCTTTTATTTAAATAAAGATTTTCTTTAGCCCATTTAATTTTATGCTTAAGTTCAATAATCCATTGTTTTATAGCAGATTTCTTTTTTCCTTGATTTTTGTGGGTTCGTTTTAGTTCTTCTTTTGCTTTCAATTCTTGTTCTTTAAGAATTTGAACATGATCCTTTCTGCCTTTTGAATGTAAACTTAGATTATTCATGGTACCGATAAAGATTTTATAATTCATATTTTGAAATAACACAAAGTATACAGAAATCAGCATATTGACAAATGAATAAGAAATCAAGCGCGTTCTTGTTTTATATTATCAATGCTCACTCATGGCAATACCGGATCGAAAACTAGCACCAACTATTTTTTAAAATACAACTTCATATAATAGCACTAGAATAAGAAGTAAAAAACCTAATAAAAAGAAATACTTTATTGATAAAATAAATTTTTTTAATATCAAATTTTCTTCAAATGTAAGTTCTGGATGATGAGGGGTAAAACCGTTATCAATATAAGTATTGATTAATTTTTCATTCTTGCCCCATACATAAATACTTTTCATTAAAAAAAACTCGTAACTATAGCAGTAATGATTATTAATATTCCCATAGTATTCTTGCTTGAATTTTGAACACTGCTTTATAAGTGATGCCTATTAACATGAAGGCTAAAAAGAAGGGGTGAAGTAGCGGTTTGCGCAGCATGTTTTGGTTTTATACGAAGGTACGAAGAATAAGGATGTCCCCTTGAGGGGACTTTAGGGGTGTTTTTTAAGGGATTAGGGAAGAGGAATGAGGTTTGAGAGAGTATGTTGCGTGTTTTAAATACGGTTATTACTTTTTTATCCAAAGACGGTACGAAGTTGCAAACTTTCGGAGGACTCGTCTATTTTGACAAACAATTTTTGTTTGTCCATAACTAGCACCAACTATTTTTTAAAAAGCAACTTCATATAATACTTACTCATGGACGCCACTAGTTGTAAACTAGCGGTAGCGGGGAGAGTTGTTGTGGATAGTATTTACCCCTTTATACAACAACAGAGGTATTGGCGTTCTGGTCATAGATTTCCAAGAGACTCATGGTGCCGGTCAGTAGATCTTTAGTCTCTAACAGTAGACTAAAGTAAAGGGCCGTGTTTTTAGGACTGGATTCATCCGCTCTTGTACGAGCTACTTGCTTTTCTATTTTTTCGTCTATTTTGACAAACAATTTTTGTTTGTCCATAATCAGAGGGGTCAATTTTGCAAAATCTTTGGTCTCAAAGATGACTTCAATTTCGGAAAACAAACTTTCAATGGTTACATCGGTTTCTTTCAAATCTTTAATTTGATTGAAACGAAGTTTTTTGTGGTTATTGTTTACATGTTTATGGGTAGCCTTTGAGATGTACTGTAAAGACTGCATCATATCCTGTAAATAGCTCAAAGCGGTAATGTAAAAATTACTGGCGCCCACATTGGATTCATCCAGATTTTTAATGAAATAATAGGTGTTGCTGCGAAGCTCTTCCACTTCATCATCTAACTTGTGAATTTCCTTTTTACTTTTCTTGAGGATACGAATATCATGTTTCGCTAAACCATCGATACTCAGGGTGTAAATTTTATTCGCACGTTTTATGGCCAAGGCAATATTGGCAGCACTTTCATCTATAAGGCCTAAAATTGACTTACTTTCCGTTTTCTGGAGTTTTACTTCTTCTTTGGTCTCTTTCATCTTCTTATTGTGCGAAAGATAGTTCCTTCCAATCAATAAGAATGCGATGGTCAATAAAGCTCCTATGGCGTAAATACCTCCAAGGTGAATGCAATAGGCAATAATGGCGGCTGCGGTAAAAGCACTGATCGCCGTAAAAAACCACCCCCCAATTACATTCAATACTCCAGCAACCCTGTAAACCGCACTTTCCGGCCCCCAAGCCCTATCGGCCAAGGATGTTCCCATGGCCACCATGAAGGTCACATAGGTGGTAGACAATGGGAGTTTTAACGAAGTGGCAATGGATATGAGTACACTAGCCACCATTAGATTTACGGCTGCACGTACCAAATCGAAAGCGGGAAGTTCTTGAATCCTATTTTTAGGAACGTATACCTGAGGTTTTTCAAACCTCTGATTCAGTTGTTCCCGTACTTTGATCGGAAGTAATCCAGATAAGTTTTCCGAAGCCTTTATACTAAATTTTACGATTTGTCGGGATAAAAAGTTAGGATGAAAACGTTCGTCCCCCTCATCTTGTCGGGAGAGATCAACACTGGTCTTTACAACATTCTTGGCCTTAGAGGAAAACCACAAGGTAATCACCATAATGGCGCCTGAAGCCAGAAGTAATAATGTTGGTGTGCGTACTGCTGCGGATAGTCCTTCCATGGAATAGGCCGTAGCGGCAGTGCCAGAGGCTTGCCAGGCTTCAAACGACTGAAAAGCAGCAATAGGGACCCCAATGAAATTCACCAAATCATTTCCAGCAAAGGCCATGGCCAAAGCAAAAGTACCCAAGACAATAATGATTTTGTAAATATTAATATTGGATAGTACCGTAATCAACCAAGAGATCAAGGTCCAAAAAACAATATTGCCCAAAAGGAACAATTCTGGATATAAAGCGATAGTTTCATTGATACTGCCCGATAAGATATCAGCACTTTTTAAGCCTTTTACCACAATGAAATATATAATAGCGGTGATGGCAACACCACCAAAAATGGCTCCTATCCATTTGGGCTTTTCGTTGAATTTAAAGGTGATCAATACACGGGAAACAAATTGTACAAAGGCGCCTATAGAGAAGGCAACCACCACAGAAAGTAGTATTCCCAAAATAATACTCGTTGCTTTTTCGGTATTGATATAGGTGCCCAGATCAGAGAATCCCCCGTCAACACCATATATTTTAATCAATGAGATTACCACTGCAGCTCCTAAAAGCTCAAAAACTATGGAAACGGTTGTTGAGGTGGGCATTCCCAGGGTATTAAAGAAATCGAGCAGCAAAATATCCGTGATCATCACGGCCATAAAAATGATCATGATTTCATCAAAATAAAACTCTCCGGGGTTAAAAATCCCTTTACGTGCCACTTCCATCATTCCACTGGAAGACATAGCCCCAAGGGCAATTCCTGCACTGGCCACAATCATAATGGTCTTAAAAGAAATGGCTTTGGAGCCTATAGCAGAATTTAAAAAGTTTACGGCATCATTACTGACGCCTACGATCAAATCTGTAATCGCAAGGATTGCCAAAGCGACAATCATTATTACATAAATATTTTCTCCCATCTGAAAAATCAAATAACCACAAAAATGCTACTATAAATTTTTACTTAGGTTAACATAAGGTTATGAAACACAATATCAGTAGCTTTTAAAAAAGCTAAATGTATGATTTCTTCTGAGATTAGAACATAAAAAACACATCAATTCCTGTATCTTAGCCCCAAATTTCTCGAATACATGAATTGGGAACAATTACTTTCCTTAAAACGCTTTGGCGACACCCATAAAAGATTACGCAAAGAACAAGATGAAACCCGTTTGGGTTTTGAGGTGGATTATGACCGGATTATTTTTTCGGCCGCCTTCCGAAGTCTACAAGATAAGACGCAGGTAATTCCTTTATCGAAGACCGATTTTGTGCATACGCGTTTGACCCATAGTTTGGAAGTTTCTGTAGTGGGACGAAGTTTGGGTAGGGTCGCAGGTAAAAAATTGTTGGAGAAACACCCTTATTTGAAGGAAGTACACGGCTATCAATTCAATGATTTTGGAGCTATCGTGGCTGCTGCCGCATTATCACACGATATTGGAAATCCTCCTTTTGGCCATAGTGGTGAAAAAGCCATTGGAGAGTATTTTAAAACAGGCAAAGGGAAGGCGTACAAGGCTATCTTATCTGAAAAAGAGTATCAAGATATTATTGATTTTGAAGGAAATGCCAATGGATTCAAGTTGCTTACAGCGTCCAAGGAAGGTGTTGAGGGCGGTTTGCGATTGAGTTATGCCACTTTAGGTGCTTTTATGAAGTACCCCAAAGAATCGCTCCCCAAGAAACCCACCAAACATATTGCGGATAAAAAATTTGGGTTTTTTCAATCCGAGAAAAATACCTTTAAAGAAGTTGCCGAAGAATTGGGTTTGTTACAGACACGTAAGGGAAAGGATATTGGATATTCTAGGCACCCCTTGACGTATTTGGTGGAAGCAGCAGATGATATTTGCTATACCATCATTGATTTTGAAGATGGTATTAATCTGGGGTTGATTCCTGAGGAGTATGCGCTAGAATACCTCATTAAACTGGTCAAAAATAGTATCAATACCAAAAAATACAATGCTATTGCCCATAAGGAAGACCGGTTGAGCTATTTAAGGGCCTTGGCCATCAATACCCTGATCAATGATGCCACTGCTATTTTTATTGAAAACGAAGAGGCTATTCTGAAGGGGGAATTTAAGGTGTCCCTTTTGGATAAAAGCAACTATGCGGCGCAGATAGAGGATATCATTCAGTTAAGTATTGCCAAAGTATATCGATCTTCGGAAGTGATCGAAAAGGAAATCGCGGGCTATAAAATTATTTCCGATATTCTTGAGGTATATACGGGTGCTTTAATGCGAAAAAAGGAAAATAAAGCCTCTAATTATGATCGATTAATGCTAGAGACTTTACCGGAATTCTATCGAAAAACAGAACTGTCCCATTATAATATTCTCCTAAACACTTGCTGTTATGTAGCGAGCTTATCCGATAGTGCTGCCGTACACATTCATAATAAAATTATGGGAAGACAGTTGTAAGGAGTCAAAGAAGAACCTCTAAAAATTGTAAACGAGACCGACGCCCAAAAGTTGTTTGAACTGTATTCTGGGGGTGCCATTTTGGGTAACCACACCATCTACGACAACTTCATCAAATAAAATATCATCATCATAGATAATTTGGGTGCCAATCGTGGTGTTTATATATTTATTCACCACCAAATTTAGATTCAATTCCCAATCCAAATCTACATTGCCAAAACTGGTCAGGTAATCGGTATATAAACTTAAGCGGTGTTTTAAGAGCATATTCTTGTAGAGTTTGGTTTCCCAGGTATTGGTCACCAAAAAGCCAAATTCCATGAATATGTTTTCACCCTCTTTGACCACATTGCCATCGGCATCCACCTCGGCTTTTTCAACACCAAAGGCTCCCTGATCGGCTAAATCTTGATCGAGGACAAAAGTGGCTTTTTGCGTAACTGGGGAAATATAAAGGTTAAACTTGTTGTCTTTGGTAATATAGGAGGTTCCGGCTCCAAGGAAGAGGTAGCCTGGAGCCATAAACCTTGAAATTAAAACCGTTCTGTCCTGATCTCTGAACCCTTCGGAAAATTGGGTGTTGAAATTGGCCTTTACCGAATAATACCAATTGCTAATGGTGTCCCTACGATAACCAAAAGTGGAACTGATCCGTATAGCGTCATCTGTTTTTCGGAGTTTCCTTCCCTCTTGGGCATTGAGTCCATAGCGAATATTGAGATCGTTGTTCCACTGGATATATCGAAATTTATAATTGCGTTTAAAATCAGCATTTCCGAGTCCGGAGACAGAGTTGTTCCCTCCGGCATTCCAGTTGACAAAAGCAACCTCACTGACATTGACGCCCAATTTATTTTCTTTTTTCCAGAAGGAGGGAAATTTAAAAGGCTTTACTTTTTTTCGATTGGATTTCACATGCTTAAAGGAGACCCGTGGATTGGCCAACTGAACTCCCCTGGGAATATGATTGATCTTGTCTTGAATAAAACGGATTACAGTAGTGTCCTGTCCTTGCAGGAAATAACAACTTACCATAAAAAAAATAGATAGGAATATTTTTTTTAGCATGGTCTAGTTTAGAATGGATTGTATATATTTTTTAACGGACAACATATCCAACGTGGTCATTTGGTATAATTCCATAACACTTCCGTGAGGTACAAAAACATCATCAATACCAAATAGCTTTATGGATTTATGAACTGCTATACTATTGGCATATTCCAAAATAGCCGATCCAAAGCCGCCTATTTTACAGCCATCTTCTATAGTAATGAGATGCTCATAATGTTCAAAGATAGATTGCAAAAGCGATGTATCCAAAGGTTTTACAAAGCGCATATTATAATGCCCAATGGATTCCCCAAAATTTTCTTCGGAAAGTAAAGCGCTGACCTCATTACCTATGGGCCCTAAAGAAAGGATGGCGATCCGTTTTCCCTGCTGCAGTTCTTCTCCTTTGCCCCATGGAATTTCCTTAAAAGGGCGTTGCCAATCCCTATGAATACCCCTTCCCCTTGGATACCGTATGACAATGGGTTGGGTGAGGCCCAATTGAACGGTGTACAACATATTTCTGAATTCCATGACATTGAGAGGAGAAAAAATGGTCAAATGGGGAATGCAGCGGAGATAAGCAATATCAAAGACCCCATGATGTGTAGGGCCGTCTTGCCCCACCAATCCTGCCCGGTCCAAACAAAAAATTACCGGTAATTTTTGCAAAGCAACATCGTGAATGACCTGGTCATAGGCGCGCTGCAGGAATGTAGAATAAATTGTACAATAGGGAATCAACCCTTCGGTAACCATGCCTGCGGCCAAGGTAACCGCATGTTGTTCGGCAATACCAACGTCAAAGGCGCGGTCCGGGATTTCTTCCATCATAAATTTTAAGGAACTCCCTGTTGGCATTGCCGGAGTGATCCCTACAATTTTTTGGTTTTTTAGTGCCAGTTCCACGAGCGTATGCCCAAACACATCCTGATATTTCGGAGGTTCGTTGTCCACATTTTTTGGGAGAAGGTCACCGGTTTGTTTATCAAATTTACCTGGGGCGTGATAGGTCACTTGATTTTCTTCCGCTTTTTTGAGTCCTTTTCCCTTAGTAGTAATGAGATGTAAAAATTTGGGACCCTTTACGTGCTTTAACCGCTCTAATTCATTGATCACGGCCGCAAGGTCATGTCCATCAATAGGACCGGAATAGTCAAAATTGAGGCATTCAAAAATATTTTCATCCTTAGCTGTACCCTTTTTAACATTGGTCAGGTATTTTTTTAAGGCCCCTACACTGGGATCAATGCCAATAGCATTGTCATTGAGGATAATAAGGATATTGGCATTGGTAACTCCTGCATGGTTTAGTCCTTCGAATGCCATGCCGCTGGCAATCGAGGCATCCCCAATTACGGCGATATGTTGCTTGTCTTCTCCTTTTAATTGGGAAGCAATGGCCATACCCAAAATAGCAGATATGGAGGTGGAACTATGTCCTGTTCCAAAATCGTCATATAGGCTTTCACTACGTTTAGGAAATCCGCTAATGCCTCCAAACTGCCTATTGGTTTCAAAAATGGCTTTGCGCCCCGTCAAAATTTTATGTCCATATGCCTGATGCCCCACATCCCAAATAAGCTTGTCGTTTGGGGTGTCAAAGCAATAGTGCAGGGCAATGGTAAGTTCAACAACGCCTAAACTTGCACCTAAATGCCCTTCTTTTACGGAGACAATATCTATAATGAACGCTCTTAATTCCTTGGCGAGTAGGGGCAATTCCTCAGGGCGCAACCTGCGAAGATCATTAGGGGAATGTATGCCGGAAAGAAGGTTTTTTTGCACGGTAAAAAAAATGAACTACAAAACTACGGTTTTTGATGGTTTTTCAAGGGACAATAGCATTGCTCTCAAAAATTTAATTGGGGTTACAATATAGACTCCTCAATTTGCGTTAGGCATTCAACTTAAAAACCAAAACAAACAACAACAGTATGAAACAAATCATGAGAAGTGCTGCTCTTGCAGCAATGATTATCCTTGCCTCTTGTAGCAAAGATGATACCAATGCGCCCAATGATCCAGAAGGAGAAGAGGTTACCCAATTGGAAAGTACACCCCTGGAAGCAAATATGGTTTCTGACAATGTAGTTATTCCCGGAGGTACAAAGAATACAGGAGAGCTTCCTACACCCAATAATGGCATTAGTTTGGACCTGTCCAATGCAAAGGGTACGGCCTATTTGAATGAAGGCTTTAGTATTCCATTAAGTTCCGACGGTGAAGTTGTAGGGGCATATATTCAGTTTAAAACAAACGATGGTAGTGCTGCCGACAGTTATTATGATATCGATGTGGCTGCGAATGCTCCTTCCAATACCTTTAAGAAATCATTTCGTTCTTTTGGAAAAAAAGAAAGAAACCTTGCCGCCAAAACCGATGATTTGACCTTGGATGTGGATTTTGGAACGCAGATTCCCCCAGGAACTTTTTGCTATGAACTTTGTGTTTATGATGCAGAAGGAAATATCAGTGCGCCTCAGGAAATCTGTGTTACTGTGGAAAGCTGGGGAGGCAACAACGCCTTGGTTGGTGAATGGAATATAGTGCGACAAGAAGAGAATTATGAAGGAATGGATAGGGTGGTCATACCCGGAGAAGAAAGTTGTGATTCTTTTTCTCTTTTTTGCCAAAGTCAGGAAGAATTGTCTGTTGATGATTGTGAGACGCTAGAAAGCGGAATATTAATTTTCAGAGCAGATGGTACGTATAGCTATACTGAAACCTCAAGGGAAACGGAATTGAACTATGGCGCAAGTGAAGAAGCCTGTGAAGCTATTTATAAAGATGAAGTCACGGAAGTATACACCAGTACAGGGTTTTGGGCTTTTGTAGGTAATGAATCCCGTTTGACCATTGTGGAGTATGAATATTCCGAAAACGAAAATGGGGAAGTAGTATATTCCGATACCTATGAACCAGGAGAAGGAGAATTACTGTTTGATGGGATGATCAATGTAAATGGCAATGCGTTTAATATTTCGGAAGAGTTTGATTTTGATGGCGATGGTGTGGCCGATGAGACTTTTGCCATATTTTTTGAGAAATAAACCTTTTTCATTAAGAAAATTAGAAACCCCGATGGCAAGATCGGGGTTTTTTTATGCTTCAGAAATATTACGTACTATTGTGGAAAAACCACAGGATGATCAATCCCTTTGATGATACGTACTTTATGAAGAAGGCCCTACAAGAAGCAGCGGAAGCTTTTAGAAAAGGGGAAGTGCCCGTGGGGGCAGTTATTGTAGTAGAGAATCGTATCATTGCCCGTGCCCACAACCTAACGGAACAGCTGAACGATGTCACTGCACATGCCGAGATGCAAGCCATTACAGCGGCGGCAAATTTCCTGGGCGGAAAGTATTTGAACAAATGCACCTTATATGTTACGTTGGAACCCTGTCAAATGTGTGCCGGGGCCCTATATTGGAGTCAGATTTCCAAAATTGTTTATGGCACTAAGGATGAACAAAGAGGTTGTGGGGTTATGGGGACCAAGTTGCATCCAAAAACAGAAATTATAGGAGGGGTTATGGAAGAAGAAGCCTCGCAGCTTTTAAAACAATTTTTTATTCAAAGACGAAATTTGAATTAAGCACAGGCATAAAAAAACCCCACTGAGGACAGTAGGGTCATTTTCAATACGATTACAATATGGTTATCCGATTACTTGCACTTGTGCAGCAACCACTCCTTTTCTTCCTTCTTCTTCTTGGTATTCCACTTTGTCGCCTTCGTTAAGCTCCGTTCCGTTCAATGCCGTGGCATGGACGAAAATGTCTTTTCCTGTGTCGTCGTTGGTAATGAATCCATATCCTTTAGATTCATTGAAAAATTTTACTGTTCCAGTCATTCAATTAAAATTAAAATAATAAAAAGATTTAACGCTAAGTTATGTTTTTTTAATGAAATCTACTGGAAGAGGAGATCAAAATATTCGTAATATTATTGATTTTCAGGCTTTTCCTCTGTTTTTTGTCGCATTTTTTTAATATTCTCCTCAGTCAGCATATAGTCTTTCATCTTCTTTCCTTTACTTTCTTTAATAAGAAAAAGCGGCATTGCCACTAAAAATAATCCTGCAGTTCCTCCGCCAATAAACTGATTTGCGCGATGAGGTTCTACATCTTTTATGCTGAATCCGTAGACAATGGAACCTAAAGATGCCAAGACAATACTAATGATGATATATTTTGTTTTCATATGCTGAATCATTATAAGTAGGATTATTATTTGGTAAAATTAATCAATTCTCTGCGGTAGGCGGTGAGTAGTTTAGATTTGGAAATAAAACCATGGTACTTTCCATTTTTAATGACGGGGAGATTCCAAGCACCGCTATCCTGAAATTTTTGCATCACTTGTTTCATGGAATCGGTATCATAAAAAATATGTTCCGGGGCACCATGCATAAAGGTGCGAACCGTTGTATTTTCATACAAGGCGGTGTCAAACATAAATTCACGGATATCATCCAATAACACAATACCCACTAAGGCTTTTTGGGCATCAATGACCGGAAAGATATTCCTGCTGGATTTGGCTACGGATTTATGCAGCATTTCCCCTAAAGTCATGTCTGGGCCCACGGTCTTAAAATTCTGTTCTATGACATCGTCCAATTGCATTAAGGTCAATACGGCCTGGTCCTTATTATGGGTCAACAGCGCACCACTTTGTGCCAGTTCCCGGGTATAAATGGTATAATCGATGGCATTTTTGGTCAATAAATAGGAGATGGAAGCGGTAATCATCAAAGGCACAAAAAGTTGATAGCCTCCGGTAATTTCCGCAATGAGGAAAATAGCTGTCAAGGGAGCATGGAGCACTCCGGCGATGAGTCCGGCCATTCCGATCAGTGTAAAATTGCTTTCATTCACTTGAAAACCCAAGCCAAGATTGTTGATTACTTTGGCCAACACATTGCCAAGAGCGCTGCCCATCACCATGGTAGGGATAAATATACCCCCTGCACCGCCAGCCGCAAAGGTAGTAGTCATCGCCACTGCCTTAAAGATCGTAATGCCAAAGAGTAAGGAAATCACTACCCAAATATTGGAAGTATAGGCGTCAAAAGGGGTTATTCCCAAGGCTTCAATATGGTTGCCGTCCAATAGATTGTTGATAAAACCAAATCCTTCCCCATAAAGCGGAGGAATAAAATACAGCATAATACCAATGGTAAGTCCCCCTACCAGCAATTTGTACTTCGGACTTTTAAAGCGTTTAAAAAAGCGTAAAATGGCAAAATACATTTTGGTGAAGTAAATAGAAGCGAAAGCCGTACCTACACCTAAAGCGATATAAAATAAGGTATCCTTTAACTCAAAACCATTGGAAACGCTGTAATTGAAAAGCACTTCATTTCCAAGAAAAAAATAGGAGGTGAGCACCCCAGAGATAGAAGCTAATAATAAAGGAAGCATGGAGAGCATGGTAAGATCCATGCTAAACACTTCTACGGCAAAAATAATGGCAGCAATGGGAGATTGGAAAATAGAAGCAATGGCACCAGCCGAAGCACAGGCGATCAATAAAGAACGTGTTTTGGCATTGATATGAAACAAACTCCCAAAGTTAGAGCTGATTGCGGCTCCGGAGGCAACAGCCGGCCCCAGCAGACCCACAGAACCTCCAAAACCTACGGTGAGGGGAGCAGTAATCAAGGGCACATAGATACCCTTTAAGGGAATGATACCTTTCTTTTTGGACAAGGTAAGGAGAATGGAGGAAATGGCATGTTCCAATTTTTTCTTATGAACGTATTTTACATAGAGATATACCAAGGTAAGTCCTATGATAGGTAGAATGAAATAGAGTTGGTTCTCAGAAAATACAATACCATCCTCTAGCAGGGCTTGAATGAAATAGGTAATGTTTTTAAGGGTTACCGCTGCCAATCCTGCCAAAAACCCCACCAGAATACTAAGAATATGCGTAAAGGTCTTATTGGAAATGTGTTTGTACCGCCAGATGATGAAGCGGGTGAATACGTTTTTTTTGGGATTCGACATTATAAATCAGTATTCCTTAAAAATACTAAAAAATCTTACTAAGCAAATGCATTGCGCATACAGCAAGAGACTATCTTTTTAAGAAGGCGTATCCAGTTTTAAATGCAATTCCTCCAACTGCGCCTTGTCCAAGGCTGCAGGGGCATCGATCATGACATCACGCCCGCTATTGTTTTTAGGAAAGGCAATGAAGTCACGAATAGTTTCCTGTCCACCTAAAATAGCCACCAAACGGTCCAGTCCAAAGGCAATCCCACCATGGGGAGGGGCACCGTATTGAAAGGCATCCATTAAAAATCCAAATTGTGCCTTGGCCTCTTCAGGACTAAAGCCCAAGTGCTTAAACATGATTGCTTGTGTTTCTTTATCATGAATACGGATAGAACCACCACCTATTTCGTTCCCGTTGAGCACTAGGTCATAAGCATTGGCCTTTACGGCACCAGGATCTGTTTCCAATAATTCCAACTGTCCAGGTTTCGGAGAGGTGAACGGATGATGCATAGCGTGATAGTGCCCCGTCTCTTCATCCAATTCCAAAAGTGGGAAGTCCATCACCCATAAAGGGGCAAATTCATCCGCCTTGCGCAACCCTAAACGTTCTGCCATTTCCATACGAAGCGCACTGAGTTGTGCTCTTACCTTATTGGTTGAACCGGAGAGTACACAGATTAAATCCCCCGCTTTAGCACCAGTAACTTCGGCCCATTTTGCCAAATCTTCCTGATTGTAGAATTTATCTACGGAAGATTTAAAAGTGCCGTCCTCATTACAACGTACATAGACCATTCCGAGGGCGCCAACTTGAGGACGTTTTACCCAATCAATAAGCTTGTCAATTTCTTTTCGCGTATAGGTATTGGCTCCGGGAACGGCAATACCTACTACCAATTCCGCCGAATTGAAAACCTTAAAATCTTTGTGTTGGGCAACCGCATTCAGTTCCCCGAATTCCATACCAAAACGAATGTCCGGCTTGTCATTCCCATAACGGCGCATGGCGTCGTCATAGGTGATTCTTGGAAAAGCTTCGATTTCTATAGCATGGATCTCTTTGAGCAAATGACGGGTAAGTCCTTCAAAGGTCTGTAAAATATCCTCTTGTTCCACAAAGGCCATTTCGCAGTCGATCTGTGTAAATTCTGGTTGCCTGTCTGCCCGTAGATCTTCATCTCTAAAGCACTTTACAATTTGAAAATACTTATCCATTCCTCCCACCATCAATAACTGCTTAAAGGTCTGGGGAGATTGTGGTAAGGCATAAAACTGCCCTTCGTTCATTCTACTGGGGACCACAAAATCTCGAGCTCCTTCTGGAGTAGATTTGATCAAATACGGCGTCTCTACCTCAATGAAGTCCTGATCGGAAAGATATTTCCGCACTTCCATGGCTACTTTATGCCTAAAAACAAGACTGTTTTTTACAGGATTTCTACGAATATCCAAATAGCGGTATTTCATGCGGATATCCTCTCCGCCATCGGTTTCATCCTCTATGGTAAAAGGAGGGGTCAAAGAGCTGTTCAATACCTGTATTTCAGAAACCAAAACTTCAATATCGCCTGTGGGGATGTGATTGTTTTTAGAAGCGCGTTCAATAACTTTTCCCTGAACTTGTACCACAAATTCACGGCCTAAGGATCGGGCTTCCTCCAAAATCTTTTTAGAAGATCGTTCTTCGTCAAAAACCAATTGTGTGATGCCATAACGGTCTCTAAGATCTACCCAGACCACAAAACCTTTATCCCTGGTTTTTTGGACCCAACCTGACAGGGTTACTTCCGTATTGATATGCGATGTTCTTAGTTCACCACAAGTATGGTTTCTGTACATATTTATGTCTTTATTTTTCTAAGGGCAAATGTAAGAAGTATACGGGGAAGCAGAAAAAATAAAAGAAGAAAGAGGGCGATTGACAAGAGGTGAGAAAATAAGACAAAAATTATCATTTTATGAATAATTTAATAAATCTTGTGTACATTTGATAAAAATCAAACAAAAAACACATAAAAATGAAACAAAATGTATTTAGGCGGATGATATTTCTTCTGTCATTTTTTTCGTTTCCCTTATTGGTTTGTGCACAAACAACCGTTACGGGGAAAGTCACCGATGCGAGCAGCGGGGAACCTTTGCTCGGTGTTTCGGTAGCCGTTAAGGGAACCACTATTGGAACATTGACCGATTTTGACGGGAACTATTCCGTAGAAGCGCCTTCTGGCGAATCGATCCTAGTATTTTCCTTTATAGGATATGCTAATTTGGAAGTTGCGGCATCTGCAGCTGGGGATGTCCAATTGCAAGTAGATGTAACGAATCTGGATGAAGTAGTCGTAACCGGACTAGTGTCGGGGATCAAAAGATCCAATCTGGCAAATAACATTTCCAAAGTAAGTGCCGAATCCCTTACGGGGACAACCACGGGTTCTACTTTAGATGGAGCCCTTTATGGGAAACTAACTGGGGTGAATATCAATGCGGCAGGAGGTTCTCCAGGAGGGCAAACTGCGGTTCGATTACGAGGTATTTCCTCCTTATCGGGAAACAATCAACCTCTTTTTATTGTAGATGGAGTCTATATCAGTAATGTGCAGTTGACCAATGGTTCTTCTGTAGCTTCGGGAGCAAATGCCGGAAGGGAAGAAGGAGGATCCAATAGGGTTTCTGATATCAACCCAGATGATATTGAGAGTATAGAGGTTCTTAAGGGAGCTTCTGCAGCGGCCATCTATGGAACCAGAGCCAACGCTGGTGTTGTTATCATCACTACAAAAAGAGGTACGGCAGGAAAGACTACCGTGAAAGTCAATCAAGATGTCGGTTTTAATACCATTCAGAATTTTGCAGGAAGAAGACAATTTACATCGGCCACAGTAGCCTCTACTTTCGGAGCTGATGAAGTTCCTATTTTTGAAGCTGCCCAAGCTGCC
Source organism: Spongiimicrobium salis (assembly GCF_043678055.1). Classification (NCBI taxonomy): domain Bacteria; kingdom Pseudomonadati; phylum Bacteroidota; class Flavobacteriia; order Flavobacteriales; family Flavobacteriaceae; genus Spongiimicrobium; species Spongiimicrobium salis. The sequence continues at coordinate 1,243,456 of NZ_JBHEQA010000001.1, read as the reverse complement.
GGACAGATTTTTAATTATGAGGAAGAACTCTTTGGAGAAGAAGGACTAATCCTAGATACCAGAATATCTGTAGCTGGAGGAAATGAAAAAACAAAATTTTATTTCAATGCGAGTCGTCGGGACGAAGATGGAATCATGTTACGTACCGGATACGAACGAAATTCATTGCGATTGAATCTCGATCATAAGTTCAGTGATGATTTTAAAATAGGCCTTTCCTCAAATTACATTAACAGTAGGGCCGATAGAGGTGCGGTTGGAAATGAAAACAATGGAGGTTTTAGTGTTGGATACAACCTGGCCTTGGTGACCGCGGATTGGGAAAATCTCTTTCCAGATGAAAACGGAGTATATCCTGACGGGCGCTTTGCTGCGACCAATATTATTTTCAATAGAGATCAGGTAGATAACTATGAAGAGATCAACAGATATGTTCAAGGAGCCAATTTGGAATATAAAGCCATTACGGAGCCCAATTTTCAGTTGAAGTTTACCGCAAATGGAGGGTTGGATTATTTCCAGGCCAAAACCTTTGTGTATATCCCAGAAACACAACAAACCCAGCGAGCTACGACCAATGGTTTTGTGAGTGCGGGGAACACCAATTCCCTTCAGTTGAACTACAATGCCTTTGCGGTATTGAATTATTTTACAGAGAGTGACATTAGCATCAACGGGCAGTTTGGTATTTCTTATCTTAACTTTGAAAGTGATGCCGTCATCAACCAGACAACACAGTTATTCCCTACCCAGACCAACTTGGCCCAAGGAAATTCTTTTGCGGTTTTTCAGCGATTGACCGAAGAAGAAGAATTTGGATTTATAGGACAAAGTACGGTGAACTGGGATGATAAACTTATTGCAACAGCAGGAATCAGATTCGATAAATCCAATTTAAATGGAGATCCCAATAAATTCTTTGCCTTCCCAAGAGCATCCCTCGCAGTCAATGTAGCCAATTTTGATTTCTGGAATGTAGATGCCGTAAACCTCTTCAAACTTCGGGTAGCCTATGGTGAAACTGGAAGTAGTGCCCAGTTTGGATCTTTGTTTACGCCCTTAGGGCCCACATCAATAGGCGGAATACCAGGACTTGGTTTGCCAACAGTAGGGCAAAATAATGTGGCGGCACAATTAGGAGATGCTAATCTAGAACCGGAAACTTCCCAAGAAATTGAATTTGGTGCCGATTTCTCTTTTCTCAATGGAAAAGTAGGTTTGGAACTAACAGGATATGTACGGGACGTTAAAAACTTAATTTATCCCTTTTCCTCCATTCCATTGTCTTCCGGATTTGCCAATACCATTAGAAATGATTTTGATTTAAGAAATAAAGGTTTTGAAATTTCTTTAAATGCAAATCCAATAAACAATGCTAAAGTCAATTGGAATACCACACTAAACCTCTGGAAGAATACGGCAGATGTTGAACGTTTGGGAGTGGGTGAATTTCAACCAGCAGGAGAAGGCTTTAGCCTTACTTTTGGTAGTTCTTTCATTCGTGAGGGAGAAACCGCTACTTCTCTTGCAGCAAACATTAACGGGGTAACAACGATCATAGGAGATGCTGCTCCGGATTTTGAAATGAGTTGGTTTAACCAAATAAAACTGTTTAAGAATTTTGACCTTACCTTTTTGTTCCATTGGAAACAAGGAGGAGATGTGCTGAACCTTACCAAGCTCTTGTCCGATTTTGGTGGGGTGACCCCAGATTTGGATGATCCGGATGTCATAGCCAATCCGCGTTTTGCAACTTTTGGTGCGGCCGGATACATCGAGGATGGAACTTATCTTAGATTACGGGAAGCTGGAATCTATTACAATGTTCCATGGAAGACAGACTGGTTCGAGAAAGCTAGAATAGGAATTTCTGGTAAGAACATCTTTACGATTACGGATTATACGGGTTATGATCCAGAAACATCGGCATTTGGACCTTCCGGACTTTCTCAGGGAATTGAGGTTACTCCTTTCCCAAGTGCGAAGCAATTTTATTTTCATTTAGGATTAACGTTTTAAAAAAATATGATGAAGAATATTAAAAAATTAAAAATATTTGGGATAGTGTGCCTACTATTCTCATGCTCTTTGGATGAAGTACCCGATCCAAATCAACCTGGTGTTGAAGGTGTGTTGAACAACCCTACTCAGGAAACGCTGAATTTCTTAATACAAGGATTGGAGTCCAAGGCAAGAAGTGGTGTTGGAGGATTTATTACAGCAACGGGTTCTATTGCGCGCGAATTGTACGATTTTAACGCCTCTGACCCAACCACCACAGCAACACTCATTGGTAAAGATGGTGCCATTTTAACCGGTTCTGAACCACAATTGACCGGAACAATGTTTGCGAGGTATCAAGCGGTGAAGAATGCCGATTTTGTTTTAGATGCCTTGCCCGATACCCCAGGTATTTCTACGGAACAGAGTAATGGATATCGTGGAGTGGCGTTGACCTATAGGGCCTTAATGCTTTTGGACGTGCTGAACCTTTTGGGGGATAACGGAGTTCGATTGGATATTACAGACCCTAATAATTTAGGTCCTTTTGTAGGTAGGGCTGAAGGGTTTCAGGCGCTGAGAGGTTTCTTGGATGATGGTTTTCAAGCCTTACAGAACGCAGAGTTTTCTTTTGAATTTTCTGCTGGCTTTGAAGGATTTAATACCCCGGCTACCTTCGCTCAATTCAATAGGGCCGTAGCAGCTAGAGTAGCCATTTATCAAGAAGATTATGCAGGAGCCTTAACATTGCTTCAAGATTCTTTTTTAACACTGGATGCGGCCAACCTTACGGTAGGACCTAAGCGGATTTATGCCCAGGGGGGAACGGAACTATTGAATCCTATCTTTAAAGCACCTCAACAAAGTGGAGATCAATTGATCGTACACAATAGGTTCATTACAGATATTCAGGCTGGAGATACGAGAATCAATAAATTCCGATTGCGAGATGATCCAGTGCCAAGGGATGATTTAAATGGTACGCATGAGATCAATTTATATGCAAGTGCGACATCTCCTATTGATCATATTAGAAATGAGGAGTTGATCCTGATTTATGCCGAAGCCAATATCCAAGAAGGAAATTTTGCCGATGCAATAACTGCTTTGAACATTATAAGGAATGCCTATGGTCTTGGCGATTATGCCGGAGCTATGACCGAAGGAGAGTTGATCGATGAAATGTTGTACAACAGATCCTATTCCTTTTGGGCAGAAGGGCAAACCATGTTCGATTTAAGGAGATATAATAGGTTAAGTTTAACATTTTTACCCGCAGATAGACCGGGTGATATTGTGCATACGCAATTCCCTATTCCACCTTTCGAAGTGCAATAGCATACTTTAATTAATAACGTTTGAATTTTTAACATCCCATTCCCAATGGGATGTTTTTTTTTGATAGCCTTAAAGTTTGCTGCCAAACCCTGTTCAAAATACATTTTAAATAAGCGATCTACAGTAGCAATAAGAGCTTATTTTTTTGGATAGTCTAGGTTAATTTAATGTAATTTCCGATAAAATGCGAACAATGTAATGCTGTTTTTAATTATTTAATAATGTGATTTACAGCTGTTTAAATTTCCAATGTAAATTTAATGTAAACAAAATGTTACTGAAATGTTGATTTTGGGTAAAATAAATGTATATTTGTTACGTTAAGATAAATGTAGTAATAACGATAATCCCAAATAAATATGAAAAATATAGTAATCATAGCAGCATTTCTTTGCGTTACGGCATTGAGTGCACAAAGCAATAAATCAACTTTTGAAAAGGATGGAGATATGGTGAAAGCTACCTATTTTCACGAGAATGGAGAAATAGCCCAAGTAGGTCATTTTTTAGAAGGAAAGCTTCATGGAGAATGGAAAATGTACAATGAAGAAGGAAAAAAGATTGCCATGGGGGAGTACGTTCAAGGAAAGAAAACTGGAAAATGGTTTTTCTGGCAGAATGAAGCGCTGAATGAGGTTGATTTTGAAAACAGCAAAATTGTAAGTGTGACCAAATGGGACAATAGAAATCCTGTAGTGGTTAATAAATGATAATGACTTCTTTAATTACGAGAAAAGCGCTCGATACTTAGATAGTATCGGGCGCTTTTTTTAACACCTATTGCCGTGCTATAATGTAGATGAGGTTTGGAAAGATAAAGCATGTTAAAAGGCCTCCTTAGTAATATACTAAGGAGGCCTTTTAGGAATTTAAAGTATTGTTGCTCTTAAAATTAAGCGGCAATCTCCGCGTTCTCCGGGGCTGTACTTTCTCTGGAAGGCTTAGCTCCCCAGAGTCTAATTTTTAAGCGATATACTATGGTAAAGAGAACCGGTACGATAATCAGCGTTAAGAAGGTAGCTACGATTAAACCAAAGATTACCGTCCAGGCTAATGGTCCCCAGAAAATAACATTGTCACCACCCATATAGATTTTTGGATCTAAGCTAGAGAATAGCGAAAAGAAATCAATGTTCAGTCCAATGGCCAATGGAATCAACCCAAGAACCGTTGTAATAGCGGTTAGAATAACTGGGCGTAACCTTGCCTTACCTCCCTGCGTTACCAGCGCTACCACTTGATCATTGTTCAATAAGGCCTTTTCATCCATATCCAGCGCTACTTTTTTACGATCAATTAGAATCTGGGTATAGTCTAGGAGTACCACCCCATTGTTCACCACAATTCCTGCTAAGGAAATGATTCCCATCATGGTCATCATGATTACAAAAGACCATCCTGTGAGCATCAGTCCTCCAAATACCCCAATAAAACTGAGGAAGATGGCAATCATAATAATCAAAGGTTTGGATATTCCTCCAAATTGGAATATGAGGATCAGCATGATCAATCCAAGGCCGGAAAAGAATGCCCCGATCAAGAATTGCATTTGTTTGTTCTGCTCCTCTATTTGCCCGGTATAATCAATTTTAACCGTATTGGGAAGGTCTTTATAAGCTTCCATTTCCTTTTTAATTTCATCTACAATGGCTGCAGCATCCGTAAATCCTGGTTTTAAGCCAGAATAAATGGTGACCACGCGTTTCTTCTGCCGGTGCTTAATAGCACTGAAGCCAGAAGTATTGCGTTGCGATGCAACAGCGGATACGGGAATTTCTTTGATCTGTCCAGAGGCTTGATCTCTAAAAATGATGTTTTGGTTAAAGAGCGCATTTTTATCGTAGCGAATATTTTTATTGAAGCGAACATTGATATCATAATCCTCGCCATCCAATTTATAGACGCCCGCTTTTTCCCCAAAGAGGGAACGCCTTAACTGCTGTCCTACCTGTCCTACAGCTACACCTAACTCTCCAGCTTTTTCACGATCTACAACAACCTGTAAGGAAGGTTTCCCTTTGTTCACATCAATTTTTAATTCTTCAATACCGGCAATATTTTTAGTATTGACAAAATTTCGGATATCCTCAGCGGTACTGATCAATTCATTATAATCTTTTCCTTCCAATTCTATATTAATGGGATATCCGGCTGGTGGGCCATTGGCATCTTTTTCCACAGAAATGGCAACTCCGGGATAAATTCCGGTAAGGGCATCTTGGATTTTACCCCGTAATTCTTCCGTATCACGTCCGTCTCTATACTTAAACTCACGCATGGAAACAGTGACCTTGCCTCTATGTGGCATTTCGGCCGAAGATCCCCCATCTGTTTGTGGGTTTCCGGCACCTTCCCCGACCTGGGAAACCGCGGATTCCACTAAATAATTCTCTTCATTCTTTTTTCCATAAGTATATTCACTGCCATTGACTACGGCATAGACCCTTTTTTCAATGGCTTTGGTCAGTTCATTGGTCTTTTCTATGGAAGTCCCTTCGGGATATTCAATATAGGCATAGATCTCATTGGGCGTATTGTCTGGGAAGAATTCAATTTTGGTTCTACCCTCATCTATGGAAACTCCAAAGAGCATGAATGTTACAATCAATAATAAAACGGTAACACTAAAATACCAATAGACGTTATTGCCCTTTAAGGCATGCTTGATCCTGCGTTCATACCAATTCTCAAAGCGCACCATAGTCTTTTTCTGGAAATGCAAGGCCCATTTTTTAATGAAATATTTATAAACCCAGAACATGATGGCCGTAAGAATCAATACAGAGCCAAGTCCTCTTACCGGACCTCCAACAATCAAAATAAAGAGACCGAAACCGCCAAGAATAGCACTAATACGAATTAGTTGTTTTAACTTTAATTCTTTTTCACCGATCTCCATAAATTGGGAAACCAGCATGGAGTTCATAAAGATGGCCACGAAGAGTGAAGATCCCAATACTACGGAAAGGGTAATAGGGAAATATTTCATAAACTGTCCAAAGATACCAGGCCATAGCCCTAGGGGCACAAAAGCGGCCACAGTGGTCAAGGTAGAAATGATAATTGGAAAGGCAATCTCCCCGATTCCTTTTTTTGCCGCTTCGGTACGGGACATTCCCTCGCTCATTAAACGGTATACATTTTCTACGACCACGATTCCGTTATCCACCATCATTCCCAGTCCCATAATCATTCCAAACAGGATCATGGTGTTCAGTGTATATCCCAAGGTATTAAGAATAACAAAGGACATAAACATGGACATGGGGATGGCAAATCCAACAAAAAGAGCATTTCGGAAACCTAAAAAGAACATGAGTACGGTTACGACCAAAATGATTCCGAAAATGATATTATTGACCAGGTCATCCACTTGGTTTAAGGTTCTTCCCGATGAATCATTGGCAATGGAAATATTCAGATCGGCAGGATAATAGTCCTTTTGGGCCGCCTTCACCAATTCCCTTATTTTGGTGGTAGCGGCAATGGTATTTTGCCCAGAACGTTTTTTAATATCCAACATGACCACGCTTTCCCCAAATTCCCGAGCATAGGTGGTTTTGTCTTCTTCAGTGAAAGATACCGTTGCGATATCCTTGAGGTATACTGCCCCATTCTCAGATTTTACTACGAAGTTCTCCAACTCCCTAGGATCGTCAATTTCTCCCAATACGCGGATGGTTCTTCGTTGTTCAGGACTTCGCAGGTTTCCAGCGGACATGGTCAAATTTCCGTTGCTAATAGCACCGATGACATCCTGGAAATTAATTTTGGAGGCCATCATTTTATAGACATCTACGGAAACAGCCACTTCTTTTTCTTGAGCACCCCGAATATCTACTTGTTTGACTTCTGGAAGATCTTCAATTTCATCCTGTAGATATTCTGCAAATTCCTTCAATTTTTCCACAGGATAATCCCCAGTGAAGTTTACGTTCATAATGGGGAAAGATTCCGCTAAATTTAGTTCAAAGACATTGGGTTCTACCTTTGCTCCATTAAAAGTGGGCCAATCTTCACTGGCTTTTTCACTATCCACTTCATCCTTTACCTTTTGCTTGGCCTCGGCAACTTCCAATTCCTCATCGAATTCTACGGTAATAATGGAATAGTCTTCTTGAGAAGTTGAGGTGACTTCCACTACATTGCTCACGTTTTTGAGCTTGTCTTCAAGAGGGTCAGTAATCAATCGTTCAATATCCTCTGCTGTATTTCCAGGAAAAGGCGTACTGATATAAATTTTGGTCTCTACAATCTCAGGGAAATCCTCACGAGGCATGGCAAAATAGGATTTAAGCCCTAACCATAGGAAAATACCGATCATTACATAGATTACCGAAGGGTTGTCAATAGCCCAAGACGATAACCTAAATTCTTTATTGACGTTTTTCTGCTGTTTGCTCATGTTGTTCAGTCCTTTAAAAGTTCTACATTTTGACCTTCTTTCACGCTACGCGCACCTTCTTTGATGAGTTCATCCCCTGCTGTAATTCCAGATAGAACCTCTATGACATTCCCTTGGGTCTTTCCTGTAGTGATAATGTGTTTCTTTACCTGCCGCTCATTTTCGGCTCCTGTTTTTTCTGCTACAAAAACATATTGTTGGCCTTCTGCATTTTCTGAAATAATACTTTGGGGGATAAGAATGGCCTTTTCACTAGTATAGTCATTCAGGCGTACTTTGGCCGTAAGGTTGGGTTTAATGTTCCCACTGGTATTGGGTACGGGAATCTCCACATTAAAGGCACGGTTCCCTGGATTGATAAAGTTTCCGGTCTCCCTAATTTTAGTTTTGATGGTATCGCCCAATACAGGGAAGAATACTTCGGCCTCATTTCCTTTTTGAACCCCTTTTAAATAACGCTCCGGGACATCTACATTAATATACATGTCCGTAAGGTTAATAATACGGAAGACCTCCGATCCAGGGCCAGGAGAAACCACGGTTCCCTGATCTTTGATCACATCATCGATAATACCAGAAAAAGGAGCGACAATAGAGGAGCGTCCCAACTGACTTTGAACTTGTTTTACGCTGTTTTCTGTGGCTTCATAATTGGTTTTGGCCTGCAGGTATTGAATTTCCGAACCAATTTTTTGTTCCCACAAACGCGCTTGTCTTTCATAGGTGGTTTTGGCCAATTGCGCCTGCGTTTTTAATTGTGCCAGTTGACTGCTGATCCCTCCATCATCTATGGTTGCTAAGAGTTGCCCCTTTTTTACACGCTGTCCTTCCTTCACATACACACGCTGCAAGGTTCCGGCCATTTCTGGATAGATCAGTACATTTTGTTTGGTCTGTACTCCGCCTTGAAGCTCCAAGTAATGCCTAAACTGTTGTTCCTTGACTTGAATAGTGGTCACTAAGGGGAGGTTCTTATCAGGATCCATTGCCTGAATGACAGAGTCCAATAAGGCAATTTCATCTTCCAGGATTTTCTTCTGATCGGAAATTTGATTTTTTTGAGAACGTATCTTTTCAAGATCGCCAGAGGCAATAATACTTTCGGTATTTTCTGCTCCACCTCCACATGAGGAAATGAATACGACTATGGCAAGGTAAAATAGAATGTTTTTCATAGTATAAATATTAAGGCGTTGATGAGTGCGATGGTTTAGCTGTTGTGATAAAAAGGCCATACTTAGTTATTTAAAATTCCTTCTAAAATGGTTTTATTGTTGATGACATTGACCATAGATTGCAGGTATTCTTGTTGTGCGGTATACAATTGCGTCTGGGCCTGTCGTAATTCGAAACTTGTAGCAATCCCTTCCAGATACTTCACCTGATTCTTTTGTTCAATACGTTCGGCTAAAGCCAAGTTCTTCTTGGAGGTTCCATATTGTTCAATGGATAGGATATAATTGCTTTTTGCATTTTCCAATTGCAAGCGAATACTGTGTTCTGCCTCCGTCAATTGGGTTTTTGCTTTTTCCAAGGCAATTTTAGCACGTTGGGTCGAAGCACTTCTTTTTAGGGAACTGAAAATAGGAATCTTTAAATCGAACCCTAAAACAGATGACTGAAAGTAGGTCTGACTCAGAAAATCAAATTGATCACTAAAAGCAAAGGCGCTATAGTTTACAAAGGCATTTAAAGTAGGCAAAGCCCTGCTCTTGGCCAATTTTAGTTCAAAATAACGTTGCTCGTTCAAATTGGTGGCCAATTTAAAGTCAACGTTGTTTTCTATGTTGAAATCGGAATCCAAAACACCGCTCGCCATTTGTTTTTGGGCCAATTGATCCAAGTCTTCCAAAAGCTGTGTAGGAGTTTCAATGTCCAAGCCCATAACAAGATTCAGCATCTGAACCGTGATTCTTTCTAGGCGCTCTGCGTTTTTAAGTTGATTTTCCACAGAAAAGAGGGTAATTTGCAATTGCTCTACACTTTCCTCATCTCCCAAACCATTTTCAAAAATCTTCTGGGTTTCAAAAAGATTTTTTTCCAAGGTGGTCTTATTGTTTTTCAGGATAATTACGCTTTCCTTGGCCAAAAGGACATTTCCATAAGCTTCCACCACGGCCTTCTTGACATCTAAAGCGGTCTTTTCCTTATTGTTTGCACTGAAACTTAAAAAAGCCCTGGTAGCCTGTACACCTACAATATATGATCCGTCAAAAATCTGCTGCTGCAAGGTAACCGTAGCGGTGGCCTGTTGTGCCTGTCCAAATACGATGGGAACAAAAGTCTCTGGCCCTTGAACAACACCATCGGGGAGGAATTGCTCCGGAACTAAAATAGAGGGAAACTGGGTTACCGGCTGTTTTAATTGGTTTTGATAACTAATATCCCCGCTAATTTGCGGTAAACCCGTGGCAATGGTTTCCCATTTCTGCTTTTGGGCATCAATAACATCCCGATCGGCATTTATCGCGCTGTAATTGTTTTGTTGTGCATAGGCAATGGCTTCTTCTAAGGTAAAGCTTGTAGCAGGTTGCTGTCCGATTCCAAAGAATCCGCTGAGTAGCCCGATGAAAATCAAAAGGTTGTTTTTCATTTATTCTTGATTTGAATTGATGATTGTGTTTAATATGCTTCTCCCTTTTGGGGTAACAATACCCCTTAGGTGATATTCTAAATAATAATCCATGAGCGTGGTCATGGGAAATATACTTTGCGGGAAATACCGATTGTCCTTTATGCTCGTTACCCCGGAAAAGTAAATCCGTGAAACAAAATCAACATTGAGATTTTCACGATAAATCCCCAGATCGATCCCTCTCTTAATATTGTCAACTACGCAATCCTGCATCACGTCAAATTGTTTAGCGCGTAAAGATTCGTAGAGTTTAGGGTAATACTTTTGCAACTGATATTGGGGAGAAGATTTTTCATCTTTTAGATGTAACATGACAAACTTCTTTATCTCATAAAGTTCTTCGATCGGATTTTTTTTCAAAGCCGATATTTGATCTATCCCCACGGATATTACATTAAAAAGATACATGGTACTTTCTGTGACCAATTTGGTCTTATTCTCGTAATGGGCATAGATCGTCTTCTTGGAAATCCCCATTTCATTGGCTAAATCGTCCATCGTAACACTTTTAAACCCAAGGTTTAAAAATAGTTCTGTTGCTTTTTCTAATATTTTATCTTTCATAGGACTAGGACGTAATTAAGAGGATTTTTTAAGTGACGGTCATTAAGTTAAATCTGTTTGAGGTTCATACTGTAACTTGGTTTTTGGACAGCAAATATACTTCAGGAAACTATAAAAACATTAAAAGTTTCCTAGGTTTTACAGTTTTTTAACATTATGTTGAGGTTTAGCTAAGCCCGCAGTTCCATATTTTATCCCTTTTTAAAAGACTGGATAAAGCATAAAACAGAAAGCCGACCTTGCACTTTTTTAATGTATTTTTGGCAAAAAACCGGTCCATGCACCCAATAGCACATTTTCGCGCGGAATTTACTGCCTACCTAGAAGAAAAAGTTCAAACGAAGAACCCTGTTAACTTATATGAACCCATCACCTATATCCTAAATTTGGGAGGGAAGCGTTTGCGTCCTGTACTGACTTTGATGACTGCCGAAATCTTCGGAGAAGATTATACGAAGGCACTGGATGCTGCACTAGCTATAGAAGTATTCCACAATTTTTCCTTAGTGCATGATGATATTATGGACGATGCACCCCTGCGCAGAGGACAAACCACGGTTCATGAAAAATGGGACATCAATACGGGAATCCTGTCGGGAGACGCCATGCTCATTGAATCTTATCGCTATTTTGAGCGCTACGATGGACCTACCTTTAAGGCTTTGGTACAATTGTTCAGTACCACGGCTTTACAAGTATGTGAGGGGCAACAATTTGATATTGACTTTGAGGACAGGGACGATGTCACTATTCCTGAATACCTTAAAATGATTGAATATAAAACTGCAGTTCTGGTTGCGGCTGCCATGAAGATGGGGGCTATGATTGCAAGAACTTCGCAAGCCTCTCAAGAAGCCATTTATGCTTTCGGAAAATATCTTGGAATTGCCTTTCAGCTTCAAGATGATTACCTGGATGCTTTTGGAGATCCTGAAACTTTTGGAAAGCAAGTGGGTGGTGATATCATAGAAAACAAAAAAACCTTTCTGTATTTAAAATCCATGGACTTCGCTTCTGAGGAACAAAGGAAAGCATTGGACGATCTTTATTCCATACAGCCCAAGGATAGTACGAGCAAAGTGCAGACAGTGAAAGAAATTTTTATGGAGACCGGAGGTGCAGAAAGCACAAAACAGGCTATTGAAGAATACACCAAGAAAGCTTTTACATTTTTGGAACAACTTGAAGTATCTGAAAATAATAAAGAGGTCTTGCGCCAGTTTGGATTACAATTAATGGGAAGGGAAGTATAGTTTATGGGGAGCTCTGAATTATACCAATCTGCTCCAAAGCTTCCAAATATTCCAAGACAGTTTCCAATGGGACAGGTCCAAATTCGGCCGAGAGCAGATTTCGTATGGCTTGCACATTGTTTTTTCCATTTACAAAATTTAAAGCTTCATAGGCATATGTGCTCCCACCTCCACGCAAACCGACATGGCTAAAAAGGACAGGAGGAGTTTTATCTTTGCCGTAATGATCAAAGAAATAATCATAACCAAAAACGGACATGGGACCTTTTACACTTGGGTTTCTTGTATAGATCACCTTAGCTTTTGCATGTTTGGAAAGTATTCTTTTCCCTTTACCGATGGCCTTTTTAAGATGCGTTAGAAATTCCTGATGTTGATTCCAGAGTGTTGTAGGTAAAATAGCATAAGGTGCTATGGAATTCACGACTTCCTCTTCTTGAAGCCAAAAATAGTATTTGGCATTTTCTTGTTCTTCCGAAGGTAAGGATTCGGCATAAGCAAGCATTTTTTTGGCCCGGTTTAAGGTCTGTCGCTTTAAAAGTGCCATGAGACTGGGGAGGTTTTCCCTATCCAAGCTGGCCAGGAAATATGCGGAGGCAGCTCCAATAAAACCGGCCCTTTTTAGTTTCGTAGGATCAATGTTCGCGGGTAGGTCATAGTTGGTATGGATAAAACGATCGGGCCAATCGTGTAAGTAGATGGAGGGAATTCTAAAAGAACCTTCACTGAACACTTGAAAGTCACTTCCCATATGAAACTCCCCCAAAATGGACTGAAGGGATTCTTTGCCGCCTTCTTCAGAAACTAAGGGGAAGGCTACTTTTGCTCCGCTGGCATAGGCATCTGAACTAGCATTGACAAAGGCCCCGAAAGCTTCTCCAATATCATTCATAAAACTAGGGATGCTTTGAGGACTTTTTGAAACGTGAAAGCTAGCCTTGGTCACAGGGCCACCTCCTACCATATCCATATGAATATTGAATTTTATGCGTTGCGCAAGCTCGGGTCTATAATTTAGTAATGCCGTTGTTCCTTCAATTTCAGGCGACCATATAAAGCGGATACTTCGTTTTGGCCTATTCATTTTGCCCTCGTCAATTAATTTTTGAAGGGTTCGGGCCACTTCTAAAATGGCAGTACACCCACTGGCATTATCATTAGCTCCGGGTCTTGGATGATCTAAATGGCACGTAAAGGCGATTTCCTCATTTTTTAAACTAGGATCTGCACCTTCGATCAAGGTGGTTAGAATATCGTAATTTCCCGGATGTTGTGTTGCCTTGACTTTGGCGTGTAATGCAATACGATCTCCCTTTTTCAAACGCTCCTTATAAGCCCTGGCCTGTTTTAGGGATACCATAAAGGCGAAGGTTTTGGTCTCGGAAAAACTCTCCAAATGCCCCCAGCGAATGAGATTCTCGTTTTCCTTCCACCATGCCGTTACCTGATTTTGGGCATAACTGAGAATACCAACGGCACCGTATTTTTCAATGGCTAAAGGAACAATAGCCCCAGGCTGGGAAGAAGTGAGTACCAATTTTCCTTTAACCTCTTTTTGCGCATAGTCAGTATCCAAAGTCCCACTTCCCACATCGATCAAATCGGCAATCACTTCCCCAGTATGGCTATCTTGCGCCAAAACCATAGGAATAGCCGCCCAATCGGCCACTTTTTCATAAGGTGTCCATTTTCCATTCATGTCCTTGACTTCCCAGAGCTCTGCAAAATCTACGTCCCAGGCCAATCTTGATTTTTGGGTGCCGTACATCGTCTTTCCATCCGTAGGGATCTGAATCAATTCTGTTTTGGGCAAATGATATTCCTGGAGCTTCGTACGAATAAAATCAATGGCTTTAGTATAGTCTTCAGATCCCCGCATGCGATGCAGGCGCGAGATGTATTCCAGGTTGCGCTTAGCAATTTCTCCAGACAGTTCTTGATCCAAATGACGTACCAATTCTTCTTGGCCCAAGGGAACCTTTTGTGCAAAGGAAAGCTGTCCTGAAAAAATCAGAAGAAAAAAGATGAAAACAAATCTGTGCTGTTCTAAGATCATACGCTTTAACATGGAGAGGATGGTATTTTGTGCTACCATCTAAATATATTGAATTTACCGAACTTCTAATTCAGAATCTATGATGAATTAAAATATTTTTCCTTGAGGGAGAATGAAACCCAAAAGGGAGATGAAGTTGGGTTTTAGGCGAGACCCATTTGCCCATAGGATTACATCCAAGATCTTATTTAATGCTAACTCCTGCTTTTATAGGACTCTATTTTCCAGATAGTTAATATAATTCATTACTTTGTATAGTGGAACACTATGAGGGTTAATTTACTATTACATACCTGTCTTCTTGTCCCTTTTCTTATCATAGGGCAAAATCAATTATCCAAATTTAGACATCTCACACTCGAAGACGGATTATCCCAATCATCCGTAACCTGTATACTAAAAGATAGTAGAGGGTTTATGTGGTTTGGGACAGAAGATGGTCTTAATAAATATGACGGGGCCGATTTCACCGTATATCGTCATATTCCCAATGATGCGAAGAGCCTTAGCAGCAGCAATATTCAGACAATAGTAGAGCAGGGTGATGGGGTTTTATGGATAGGTACAACAAATGGGTTAAATTCCTTTGACCCGGATACCGAAACGTTTACACGCTATCAGCACCGAGCTGATGCTACTGAAAGCTTAAGCGACAACAATGTCGTAGCCTTAGAGGTACTGAAGGACGGAACCTTGTTGGTGGGTACACAAGATGGTCTCAGCGCCTTTAGTTCTAAAACGGGTTTCGTGCACTATACACCTCAACGACAAGGAGAAAAGTATGCGGTAAGGAGTTTGGTAGAAGACGCTTCGGGACACCTATGGGTATTGAGTTCAGAGGGATTGGAAAAAATATCTTGGAACGGGGAAGTTTTTCGTCAGGTCTATGAACAAAAGACAATTATGGGACCTTTGGGAAGTGCATTGCTTCTGGATACATTAGCGCTATGGATAAGTACTAAAAAAGCCCTTATTCGACTTGACTTAAGGGAGAAGACCACTGAAAAATTTCCGTTTTATACAACAAATGACAGCAAAAGTATTTTGTCCATAAGGCATGGTCCTCAAGGCACTTTGTGGGTCGGCACAAATATAGATGGGTTAATTCAATTTAGCCGCTCCAAGGGCAAGCTGCAACAAATTTCCCACAATCCTTTTAATCCATCCGGCTTAAATTCAAATGCGATTCGGTCTATTTTTTTAGATGAAGAGCTGTTGTGGTTGGGGACCTACGGTGGGGGAATCAATAAATATGATGCAAAAGGATTTAGGTTTGAACATTATAAACATTATCCCGGAGATAAAAATAGTATAAGTGATAACCGGGTGCGGGCCTTACTATATGACCGTGATGGAGAGCTTTGGGCGGGAACTCATGAAGGATTGAATCGCATTAATAGGAACACCAAACAAATTATAGTATATACACATGATTCCTTGGATGTTACAACGATTTCTTCGGGAATAGTCAGGTCTTTGGAAGAAGACGTTAACGGAAAGCTCTGGATTGGGACCTGGTTTGATGGTTTGAATAGTTTTGATAAAAAACGGAAGCTATTTCAGCGATATCTTCATTTTCCGGGAAAGAAGGATACCATAGGTCAGGTCCGTTCCTTGGAAAGTGATGATGAGGGGAATATATGGGTGGGAGCCGCAGATTTGTGGCGCTTTAACCCAAAAACAGGAATAGCTAAAAAGTATTCGCATCAAAAAGGGAATGAAAATAGCCTAAGTGGAGCGGCGGTCAATACGCTTTACTTCGGGAGTAAGGGAAAGCTGTGGATAGGGACCCAGAACGGATTGAACGTTCTCGATACGGTAACGGGAACTATGAAAAGATACCTACATCGTCCAAAAGATACTTTTTCCCTAAGTCATGATTATATTACAAGTCTAGCAGAGGATAAAAATGGGGCATTGTGGATCGGTACCTATGGGGGAGGAATAAATGTCTTGGAACCAAATAGCGCCACATTTCGGCATTATACCATTAGTGAAGGCCTGTTAAACGATGTAATTTATGGGATTTTAATAGATGAAAATAATGCTGTCTGGTTTACGAGCAATGCTGGATTAACCCGATTTGATCCACATACGGAAAGCTTCCGCTATTTTGGCATGGAAGACGGCATTCAAAATGCAGAATTCAATGCGGGAGCCTATGCCAGAGGAAAGAATGGGGAGTTTTTCTTTGGGGGTATTAACGGATTCAATGCTTTTTATCCAGATAATATTAAGGAAAACAGTAAGAGCCGAAGCCTGGTTTTTACAGACTTTAAACTGCTCGATGAGCAAGAGCAAGTCGCCAATACCTTTTTAGATAAACATATATCCAGAGTCAAAGACATTGTACTAAAGCACGACCAGAATACCTTGGCTATTAAATTTGCCGAATTGAATTATGCGGACAAGGTGAATAATACGTATGAGTATCAACTCAAAGGGTATGAAGAAAATTGGAATCTTATTGGAGAAGAACGATGGATCACTTTGGGAAACTTAGACCCTGGATCTTATGTTCTTCAACTTAGAATTCAGAAGGATATCACAAAAAACGCCCTGATGCGCATTAGAATTTTGCCCCCATTATGGCAATCGGGTTGGGCCTATGGGATGTATATAGTATGTATGCTGGTTTTGACGCTTTTGATCTATAGAAATGTAATGAAAGTCAAACGCATTCGCAGGCAATTTGAATTGCGATTGCGAAATTGGGAAAAGGAAACCAATTCGGCACTACAAGCACAGGCCGAAAATAATAGCATGACGCTTTCCCTTCAACAGGTGGAAGTGACATCGGCAGACCAGCAATTTCTGGAGCGCGCTGTGGAAGTAGTGGAATCGCATTTGGAAGATTCCGGTTTTGCCATTGTTAAATTCACATCCGAAATGGGGGTGAGTCGATCAAAACTTCATCGTAAACTCAAGGAGCTAACGGGGTATTCCACGACTAAATTTGTGCGATTGATCCGCCTAAAAAGAGCGGCACAATTGCTTAAGGGCAATTCGGGTACTGTTTCGGAAATTGCCTATAAAGTAGGCTTCGATAATATCGGCTATTTCTCAAAGTGTTTTCGAGAAACTTTTGGAAAATCACCTTCGCAATATTCCGACGAAGAATAAATCTATAAACTCCTGTAATAAGGCACTTTCAATACCCTTTGACACATAATTGTAAAAGTTTGCAACATCTGTGACACTCCATAAAAACCACACTTTCTACATTTGTTTTGAGATAGTCAAGGAACAAAATGAAGCCTGCGGTTCGCTTTGAAAAACCCACAACATTGTTGAAAAGAGACCACCTGCCTATCCCACATTCCCCCTTAAGAATTATGACCTTCACTTTCAGTGGAAAATAACCCTTGTGCCATTGTTTTCTTGATAATGGCGTGCAACTAAAAACCAAACAATGAAGTACTTGATTTCAATACTGTCTTTTGTGATGATTGGGGCAAGCTCTTTTTCCCAAGAAAACAACCAGCGTTCCTATAAAAAGGCCAAGGTCTATTTGGAAGACCATAGGATATTAAAGGTGAACGATCTGCGTTTGAGTGCTACAGAAGCCCTGTTTTCTACTACCGAAGATAAAAGTAAAAATACCTTGCCGCTGGAGGCCATTCGTTTTATTAGAACGCCGAAAGGAAGCTACTGGCTCGAAGGCGCATTGTATGGGGCTGGCACCATGGCTCTTACCGCAGTTCTTATAGATGCGCAACCCGATGCTTTGGGGAGAGATCAAAAGAAAAGTTCTGGATTTTATTTAGGACTTACGGGCGGAGGTGCCGTGGTGGGAGCTCTTGTGGGGTCTATATTCCCAAAATGGAAAGAATTGTATTCCGGAGGAAAGCTTGTAGGGGTAAATCTCCCCTTAAGATTGGATTACGATGCCTTTCATGATCAATTCGTAATTAAAATCACTGTATCCTTATGAACACCTTAAAATGGAATTCAATACTACTGTTCTTCTTTGTATCGATAGTCTGTAGCGGTCAAAATTGTAAGTATTCAAAAAAAGTAGCCAAAAAAGCCAAAAAACAACTCTCAGAAGAGATTGTAAAAGCAACAAAACCAAAAGCCTTGTTTTCTAAATTTAGTCAGGCGGCAAGTGCTAGTTTTATTAAATCCAATAAGGGATACTATCTCGGGTTGGTATTGGCACGCGAATTTGGAGCTAGAGTGGATATTATGAAAAATAACCCTCTTTTGGTGCAATTTCAAAATGACAGTATTGTAACCTTATATCCGGGAAAAGATACTCCAGGGAAATTTACTTTGCCGGTAACTACAGAGATCAACAAACCGTATTATAAAATTACGGAAGAACAATTGGAACTGTTTTCTTCCCAGCGGATTCGTCATATTAAGGTATACTTTACTTCAGATAAGGTGGCCAAAAATAATAGGGGAGAAGATGATTTGGGGACTTTTTTTGATTTCGAAGTATTAAAAGAGCGTTACCAGTCCAATTGTATTGCCCCTGCAAATTGCTTACTTCAAGAATATAGCGGTTCCCAATGATGCGCAGTAAACATTTTTTAACCGCTTTTTTGTTGATGCTTCCTATCATGACGTATGGGCAAGATGGAAAGGACGGCCTTTTTCTTGACCTTGGTTTGGCTTATAACAAGGTAGGCAGTGGTTTTAATGGGGAAAATGTATTGGTTTCCGTTGATGACGTATTCGCCGTACCCAAATTTGATGCAGGAATTGGATTTGGGGTGGCCATGGGATATCGATACTCGGGCTTGTATGTTGAATTGGCCTATCAGCGAACTACACATGATATTGATTTATCGGGAGTTGGAGGGGAAGCAGTGCATAGTATGTGGAGTTTTACTATAAGGAGGTTGTTTCTAAAGGAGTACAGACTACAGCCATTTATACAGCTAGGATGGGTCCCTCTGATGCCAATTAGAGCAAAGGAAAGTGCGTTATTGGTTTCTCAAAATCGTATCAGTGATGCCATTTTTATTGGAGATATTGCGAATTTTACTGCTGGGGGCGGTCTGGAATTTGCCCTGCGCCCAAATATGGCCATACGTCTTAGCGCAATGTATAAACGTGCGCGCTATGTGAGTGTAGAGAGCAGTGAGGAAAATGTGGCGATTTCCCTGGAGGAGGCAATCAATGCCGATGATGTTAATGTTACTTTAGGAGTGATTTTTGTACTTTGAATATGCCTTATATCAAAATAGAAAAATGCATTAAAAACAGCTTCTTGCCTTTAATGCATTTTTATAACTCCAAAGGATGTAACTATGTCAATAGCAGAATAAATTTCAACGCTTTAGAAAAGACATCCCAATAAAAATTTAGTTCTTCTTCATTTGATCAAATTTAGACATCCCCTCCTTTTTAGGGAAACTGTTGTTTTCAAGATCAACATCGGGAAATTCAAAATTTGGATCAAGAACAATAGATACTGCTTCTTTGGATTTAATGAACGTCTTTTTGATTTGATATTCGTTCAATCGCCATATTTCAGCAGGCAAACGTTCAATTTCCGAAGTTCCATCCTTGTACTTCCATTCAATAGTTACTGGCATGACAAGGCCACCGACATTCTTGATGGTCAATTCATAAATATTTTTTCCGGAAAGCTCCCCTCTGATTTTGTCATCATCCAAACGAGATAGGAATTGCCCATAATCCCGATCTCTTGCCGTAATCATGGTGATATCTTCCGGACCGGCAGAGAAATCCTTGGCTTGGGCCGTAGCTCCATTCTCAGCCGCTACCTTAAGGGCAACTTTCTTTTTTTGATTTTCTATATTGCTCTCTTTTTCCAAGACCCTGAACCATTTTACATTGCTTAGTTCCATGTCTACTTGATCCGTGGTAAAAAACCACCCTCTCCAAAACCAATCGAGATCCGTGGCGGTGGCATCTTCTAAAGTCCGGAAAAGATCTCCAGGGTTGGGGTGCTTGTATTTCCATCGGTTGGCATATTCCCTAAAGGCTTCATCAAAGAGCTCCGGACCAATAATGGAATTGCGAAGCATTTGTAAACCTACCGTAGGTTTATTATAGAAATTTGCTCCAATTCTACTCAGGCTCTCACTATCCGAAGAGGTCATAATAGGACGCATTACATTTTTATCCCCACTCATATAAGGAGCAATGTCTTTAGGAGTTATGCTATTATGTTGTGGATAGCGTTCGGCCATGGTTTTCTGATCTAAGTAAGTGTTTAAACCTTCATCCATCCACATCCATTGGCGCTCGTCCGAACTTACGATCATCGGAAACCAGTTATGTCCCACTTCGTGTACAATGGTGCGTACCATTCCTCCAATGGCTTGTTGACTCATTTTCCCATTGGTAGGACGACCTCCATTGAAGCTAATCATGGGAAATTCCATTCCTATATTGGAAGTGTTTACCGAAATGGCAACAGGATAAGGGTATTCAAAAGTGGACTCCGAATACACCTGCAGGGCATTGACTACGGCCTTGGTAGATTCTTTGGGCCATACGGGAAGACCTTCTTTTGGGTAAAAAGACATGGCCATGGTAACATGATCGGAAAATTGTACGGCCTGTGCATCCCAAATAAATTTTCGGGAAGAAGCAAAGGCGAAATCACGAGTGTTTTTGGCCTTGAACTTCCAGGTTTTGGTCTTGCGCGCTTTCTTTTTTTCATTGGCAATGGCCTCTTCCGGGCTAATGATGATTACGGGTTCATCAAAAGAAGTCCGAGCTGCTGCCATTCTTTTGCGCTGTTCTTTGCTAAGTACTGCATCTGCGTTTTGAAGGGCTCCTGTAGCAGCAACAACATGATCTTGAGGCACCTTGATTTCTACATCATAATCTCCAAATTCCAAAGCAAATTCACCCAACTTTTGAAATTGCTTGTTTTGCCAACCTTCTGTATCGCTATAGACAGCCATTCTTGGGAACCAATGGGCAATAAGATACATGGTATTATCATCTGCAGGGAAATATTCATATCCTTCCCGGGAAAGTACAAATTGACTACGATCAGTGATATGATACGACCAGGCAATTGAAAGTTTTAGGGAGGCACCCGATTGTAAGGGTTGCTCCAAACGTACCTTCATCATCGTATTGTTTATGGTAGTGCGCAAATCTTTTCCTGCTGCATTTTTTACATATTTAATGGTATAACCGGCAGGGAAATCCACTGCTCTTGTCAATTGTTGTATTTGACGTGTGGTCATAGAGTCCCGTATGGTTCCTACCATTTCACTGAACCCCTTGTTCTCTTTTCGATTTACATTTTGATCCAATTGCACCCAGAGGTAAGGAAGATCATCCGGGGAATTGTTGTAGTAGGTAATGACTTCTTCTCCATGGAGGATATTTTTGGATTCCTCAATTTCTGCTTTTATCACATAATCCGTGCGTTGCTGCCAATATGCTTTACCCGGGGCGCCACTGGCAGTCCTATACGGGCTTGGGGGACTGATCAAACGATCAATAGGTTCAAACTTGCCCTGCCAAGCTTGCTCTTGGGCTTGCAAGGAAAAAGTAAGTAGAAGTACAAAAAAAGAGGATAAAACAGATTTCATAGTGTTAAAATTTCTTGATAAAAAAATGGGTGATCCAATGCTATTATTTCCTTTCAAAGTTAGCGGAAATCAATCGTCTATACAACGCTTTTATGAAGGGTATTTTGGGAGCTCCAAGAATAACCCATAAGTCCTTTGAAAGTGGGGTCTCTTCATCCAGAAATTGAAAAATCTGTTGTGGAGTCCTATTTTTGAACAAGGCTTCAAAAATTGCGCCTCCCTGGATATTATCGCGATGAAGAATATCCAATAATAAGAGGTCATAATACCAAAAACGATTTCTTTTAACCAATGATTTCAGAGGCTTCCCGTCCTTGAGTTGTTGTACCATTGCCTTTACTTTCTTAGAAGTATTCATAAAGGTATAGCCCGTGCTGGGTTTGGACCATCCGCCAGCCGTACCAATATGGAAGGTGTGTTCTGTGTTGTGCGTGCTAAAATCATAACAAGTCATAGGAATACTGCCTTGCTCTTTTTCCAAAATCTCGTAATCCGAACATTGGAACTTATCATGGAGGTAGGCTTTAATAGCATCCTCATATTCTGCGGTACTTAAAAGCGCTTCAGAAAAAAGCGTGTACTCCACAATGGCTTCGGTTTTAGAAAAAGGAAGCACATACATGAAGCGCGTATTTCCGTCTTGCGGAATGGAAAAATCCATAAAAGTGGCCGTAGTGTCATCAAAGATTTCCTGCCCTGTTTTTAGGCGCCACCCTATAAAATGCTGTTGCAGCACCGGATATTGCTGTTGTTTTAAGAGTTGTTTGTAATCAAAAATGCTATTAAAAACACGTTTTGCAACAAATAGGGTATTGGAAGTCTGAACTTCCACACCTCCTAAAACCTCTTTGGTGTTCAGCACGGTCTCCTGTAAATACGAAACGTTTGGGTGAGACCGAACTCTTTTGGAATATTCATCGTAAAAATCTATGCCCCTGATCATTTTATAGCCGTAGGGTGCAATAGAAAGATTCATGTTGCTCTTTTCCCCCGCGAAATGGATATTGTCCCACTGCCGATACAAGATTTCGTCAAAATCCCCTTCTCCCTTTTCCCAAAAACACCAAGTACGGTCATTGGTGCGTTTTCGGTCTTTATCTAAAAGTAAAATAGAGGTTTCTTTAAAGAAGGAATCTTTTCCCAGGGCATCGGCAAGTAGCAATCCAGCAGCCCCGGCACCAATAATAATATAATCGTACGTAATCATGTTAGACTGCCAGTATTAGGGGCGATATCATAGCTTTGGGGAGGGCCAGGAAATCAGTATTCCAGCAAATATAATGAATAATACAAGGAACAAAATTGTTTTATTTTTTAGGCTTGGCTAAAATATTATTTTGTTCCTTGAAAATTTGTATTTTTGCAGTTCAAATAATTAGTGTGACACATTCAGAGGAAGATTATATCAAGGCCATATACCATCTAGGAAAATACCAGAACAAAGCTGTGGCTACCAATGCCATTGCAGAACAGATGGCGACAAAACCTTCGTCGGTCACAGATATGATAAAAAAGTTATCGGAGAAATCCTTGGTGCATTATAAAAAATATCAAGGAGTGACCCTAACGGAGTTGGGACGGAGCCATGCGCTCGCCATTATTCGAAAACATCGTTTATGGGAGGTTTTTTTGGTAGAGAAGTTAGATTTTTCATGGGATGAGGTGCATGAGGTGGCCGAGCAATTGGAGCATATTAAGAGTGAGAAATTGGTGGACAAATTGGACAAGCATTTGAACTTTCCCAAAGTAGATCCCCACGGAGATCCGATCCCCTCCAAACACGGGGAATTTAAAGAAACCATAAAAATGATCTTAAGTGCAGTGCCGCTGCATAAACAGGGAGTTTGTGTTGGGGTTAAAGATTCCTCGGCTCCTTTTTTGAAATTTTTGGATAAGCATAAAATAGCCTTGGGCGATCGCATTACCGTATTGGAAAAAGAAGAATTTGATGGCTCTTTGACCATAGCTATTGAAAACCGGGAAATCTATATATCCGATCAAATAGCGTCCAACCTCTATTTGAAAATATTGGAGGACGAGTAAGTCAAAACCAAATGGGATGTGTACAGGAATTATTATTTATAAAGTGATTATTAAAAGATAGCATGAATTTGAAATACATGAAAAATTATATCCCTGCCCTAATGGCAATAGTGCTGATCGGTTGTAAGACAGATGCTAAAAAGGATGCAAATGCCACATTAAATGTAGTGACTACAACGACGATGCTCACTGATATGGTACAGAATATAGGCGGAGATGCCATTCGTGTACAAGGACTTATGGGGAGCGGCGTGGATCCACATTTATATAAGGCCAGTGAAGGAGACGTGAGCAAATTGTTCAATGCGGATATGGTGTTCTATAGCGGACTCCATCTAGAAGGGAAGTTGGTTGAGGTATTTGAAAAAATGGAAAGTAGAAATGCCAAAACCGTGGCGGTAGCAAGTACGATAGATGAAGGGAAATTGATAGGGTCGGAATATTTTGCCTCCAATTACGACCCGCACGTATGGTTCAATATTGACTTTTGGAAAGAAATGACACAATATGCTACCACACAATTAAAAGAAGCCGACCCTAAAAATGCAGCTTTGTTTGAAAGCAATAGTAAAAAATATCTTGAATCTTTAAATGCATTGGAAGATGAAATAAAAGCCGTTATTGAAACATTACCTGCTGAAAAACGAATTTTGGTGACCGCTCATGATGCCTTTAATTATTTTGGGGAAGCCTTTGGATTTGAAGTTGTTGGCCTTCAAGGGCTTTCTACGGCAACGGAAGCTGGAGTGCAGGATGTTCAGGAATTGGCAAAATTTATTATAGAAAAAGATGTTAAAGCCATTTTTGTGGAAAGCTCGGTTCCTAAAAGAACCATTGAGGCGCTACAGGCATCCGTACAATCCAAGGGGCATGAAGTAGCTATAGGGGGGACCTTATTTTCGGACGCCTTGGGTACGCAAGGAACTGCGGAAGGAACATATACGGGCATGTTCCGATATAATGTGAGGACTATTGTAAATGCACTGAAATAAGGGATTATGGATAAAAATATTGCTATCAGTATAGATGATCTCACCGTAGCGTATAACTATAAACCGGTACTGTGGGATATTGATCTGGCCGTTCCGGAAAGTATTCTTATGGCAATTGTTGGTCCCAATGGAGCTGGGAAATCTACTTTGATCAAATCTATTCTAGATATTATCAAGCCTATAGCGGGGAGCGTAAAGATTTTTGGAAAACCCTATAAAGAGCAACTCGGGCATGTGGCTTATGTGCCCCAAAAAGGGAGTGTAGATTGGGATTTTCCCACTACGGCTTTAGATGTGGTCATGATGGGCACTTACGGGAGTTTGGGGTGGATCAAACGTCCGGGGCAAAAACAAAAGAAAGCTGCTTTGGAAGCCTTGGAAAAAGTAGGGATGCTGGAATTTAAATCTAGACAGATCAGTCAATTGAGTGGAGGACAACAACAACGAATATTTCTGGCTCGGGCATTGGTGCAGAATGCCAGTATTTATCTCATGGACGAACCCTTTCAAGGCGTGGATGCTACCACTGAAAAGGCCATTATCAACATTCTTAAAGAATTACGGAAAGCGGGAAAAACGGTTATCGTAGTACACCACGATTTACAGACGGTGCCTGAGTATTTTGATTGGGTCACGTTTTTAAACGTGAAGAAAATTGCCACAGGTCCGGTAAAGGATATTTTTAATGATGATAACCTGACCAAGACCTATGGCATTAATTATAAGGTTGCAGTGAATAAATGAGGATATCAGCGTTTGGTTTTTAGCAAGTAGCATGGAAAAAGTGAAGTTCAATTTTGAAGAATTGAAGGGATAAAAAAAAACAACAATGTATTTCGCTGGAAGATCAGGGCTTCAAAAATAGCTGAAAACTAAAGACCAAAGACGAACAAGGAACGATTAGGAATGACCATAACAGAATACATAGAGCTTCTTTTTACAGATTATACCTTGAGGACCATTACTTTGGGGACGGCAGTTTTAGGGGCTGTTTGTGGTATGCTGGGGAGTTTTGCCGTACTTAGAAAACAAAGTCTCTTGGGCGATGCAATTTCACATGCGGCTTTGCCAGGAATTGCCATTACTTTTCTCATTACCGGAGCAAAGAACAGTAATACCCTTTTGATCGGGGCGCTGATCAGTGGTTTGATCGGTACCTTTTGGATCAGGGGTATTGTAAAAAAGACCCATTTAAAATCGGATACGGCCTTAGGATTGATTTTATCGCTATTCTTTGGTTTTGGAATGCTCTTATTGACCTTCATTCAAAAAATGCCAGACGCCAATCAGGCAGGGCTCGACAAATATCTTTTTGGGCAGGCTGCTACACTTGTGGAAAGTGATGTATGGCTCATGTGTATGGTAACCGGAATCAGTTTGCTGGTCGTACTGACGTTTTGGAAAGAGTTAAAATTGTTACTGTTCGATGTGGATTATACAAAATCCCTGGGATTCAATACGCGATTTTTGGATATTTTAATTACCTCCTTTATTGTTTTGGCTATTGTGATAGGACTACAGACCGTAGGTGTGGTTTTAATGAGTGCCATGTTATTGGCTCCCGCCGCCGCCGCAAGACAATGGACCAATAGCCTGGGCATCATGATTTTTTTAGCCGCCATATTCGGCGCCTTTTCGGGAGTCCTGGGAACGGCCATAAGTGCCAGCTCCAACAATTTGTCCACCGGCCCTGTTATTGTTTTGATAGCAGCGGTTTTTGTAATTTTTTCTTTTGTTTTTTCCCCGGGAAGAGGCTTGCTTTTTCGTGAAATTCGCTATTGGAAAAACAGGAATGACTTACAACTTTTTAAAACTTTGGCCTTCATGCATGAGATTGCCAAAAACCATGAAGATATCTCACATCCCCATGCGGTGAAGATCCTGAACAATTTTCAAGGCTATACCAAAAGATCTTTAAAGCGATTGGAGAGTAGGGAATATATTATCGTAAATGGAGCCATGTGGTCCATGACCCAAGCAGGTTATGACAAGGCAGCCAATTTGTACAACCAACAGGAGGAAAGTAATGAGTAGCGCACAGATAGAAATTCAATTGATCGCCTGCATTGTTGCCATTGCTTGTGCCATTCCAGGAACCTTCCTGGTACTTCGGAAAATGGCCATGATCAGTGATGCCATCAGTCACTCTATTCTTCCCGGCATTGTTGTTGGATTCTTTTTAACAGAAGATCTAAATTCTCCTTGGTTGATCCTTTTAGCAGCTGTGACAGGTTTGATTACCGTTTTTTTGGTAGAATTCATTCAAAAAACGGGATTGGTGAAAGAAGATACGGCCATTGGACTCGTCTTTCCGGCCTTATTTAGCATTGGTGTCATCTTAATCGCCAAAAATGCCAATGATGTACATTTGGATGTGGATGCCGTACTCTTGGGAGAATTGGCTTTTGCACCCTTTGATCGCCTGGAAGTAGGCGGAGTGGATATTGGTCCAAAATCCCTTTGGGTCATTGGGAGCATTCTTTTAAGTACTATAGCACTATTGCTTACGTTTTTTAAAGAATTAAAACTAAGCACTTTTGATAAGGGCCTAGCGGCTACTTTAGGCTTTTCCCCAGTAGTAATGCATTATGGTTTAATGAGTGTAGCCTCTATTACGACCGTTGGAGCTTTTGATGCAGTAGGGGCTATTTTGGTGGTCGCTTTAATGATCGCACCTCCGGCTATGGCGTATTTATTGACTACGGATTTGAAGAAAATGCTGTGGTTGTCTACATTGTTCGGTGTAATAGGAGCTTTGGTAGGCTATTGGGTGGCCCATTGGTTAGATGCCTCTATTGCTGGATCGATGACTACAATTCTTGGGGTCCTCTTTTTATTGATTTACCTTTTTGCGCCGAGTAGAGGACTGATTTCTGTGTTGTACCGTCAACGCAGACAGCAAATAGAAGTACATCTGTTGACCTTCTTGCTGCATTTACAAAATCATGAGGAAAAATCGGAACGGCATGTCAATCACCTCAATGAGCATATCAATTGGCAAAAAGTGCGGGCAAGATCGGTGCTGGACCTAGCTATGAAAAACAATATGATCGTTATTGAAAAAGATATCATTTCTTTGACCGAAAAGGGGAAAAGTTTTACGGCAGAAGCCATCAATTATATCATTACCAATAAAAGTGCGGCCATTGAAGAGATGAAAGATCGCTTCTTCCTGTTTAGAGGATGATTCATCTCATTTAAAACTTAATATTTTTCCCCTTTCCTGATTTTCATACCGCTCAAGCTAATAAGATAATTGCAGGCGTCATAAAAACCTCCTTTACTGGGCGACCATTCCCTCACTACGCGATAATTTTTGGTATCATTGCCTTCCATGATCCATTCAGCCCCATCGTTCCCAGATAGTGTGCTACCCAATTCCATATTCCAAAATTTTGATTTTTCGACTAAGGCAATAAAGGTTTGCCATTCTTTTTTGGAGACCACCTTTAGACTATTGATAACAAGTTTTCTTTGCTCATACGCAGGGGCATTACCTAGAACTTTCCAATATAGGACGTACCGATCTTTCCATTTTTCAAACCGAAAACTCATAGGGGCATGAAATGCACGGAGCCACGTAAATCTATATATTTCCTTGATTGTTTTACGATTGAACAAAAGCGGTTCTTTCATCTCAAATAAGGTTTTGGAATACCAGTTGACAGGCAATTCGAAGCGATGATTGAAATCAAAAATAACAAGTGAATCCTTTTTTTGAGTACCGTCTTTCACTTCCGGTTTGATCAATTCCTTGGGAAAATAAGATTGTTTAGCATCCATGGGAACATTTAAAGTGTCCACTTTTATGGTATGATCAATAAACCGATCAACAGATTGCGAAAAAACATTTTGGTGAACGTACAGTCCTAAAAGAAGGAGCATGGCGTTATAGACTAGATTTTTTTTCATGATCAAGTTATGGCCTTATTCCATTTTAGAAATCAAGAATTGTGCCCAATTACCTAGTGAAAGGAGGAGGTATTGTAAATAATTTTTTAAGGAAAAAATTGTACCTTATAGGCTTAGTAACCTAAAAACAAGACCGTTATGAATACCTCCAAACCAAATACCCTATATTGGGTCATTGCCATAATTGCGCTTTTATGGAATCTCATCGGTGTATTTTTCTTCATTTTTGATAATTTTTTGATTACGGAAGAAATTTTGGCTGCGATGCCCGAAGCAGATCGAAATCTTCGGGAAAGTGCTCCCGCGTGGGGACCGGTGGTCTATGGTATCGCCACCATTGGAGGTGTTCTGGCCTCGATCTGTATGTTGATGCGGCGAAAGCTTCAAATACCCCTTTTTTTAATTTCCCTTTTGGCCATTATTGTGCAAATGGGCTATGGGTGGGTCGTACAGAAATCTGCGGAAGTACTGGAACCGGGAATGGGAATTGTATTTCCTGCCATAGTGGTAGCTTTGGGACTTTTCTTTTTCTTCTATAGCAAGCGCATTGTTAAAAAAGAATGGTTGGGATAATAGTTTTTTTGTGCCGGAGCTAGTATTTTTAGGAAAAGCTTTCTTTTGAACCTAAGATTCCCTTTTCAGCCTGTATTTAAGGCTCATATACTATTGGCATTGGGCTTGGCCCTATGGATATTTGGGTTCCTATATTTTACCGAACCGCTGGATGTTGACGAATTTGGAGATCAGGAGAAGTTGATTTACCTACCGCTCTATGGATTAACCGGTGCAATTGCCTATTTGTGCATGCTGCCCTTTCAACGGATACTCTATCGGAAGGAAAAAGAGCAGTGGTTTCTCCGGGATGAACTGCTCTTTTTTATCGTATTCGTTCTGGGGGGATTTCTCC
This sequence comes from Spongiimicrobium salis, assembly GCF_043678055.1. Classification (NCBI taxonomy): domain Bacteria; kingdom Pseudomonadati; phylum Bacteroidota; class Flavobacteriia; order Flavobacteriales; family Flavobacteriaceae; genus Spongiimicrobium; species Spongiimicrobium salis. Next base: position 1,213,815 of record NZ_JBHEQA010000001.1, on the reverse strand, counting down.
TTTCAAGAGGCGTTTACCGTTATATTATTGTACCCAATGAACCTAATCCATATACGTTGTATTACTATTTATCGGCCATATACCTTCCCGCCATTGCCGTAATGTTGCCCATAATTATCATAGGCCGCTGGGGGATGGGAAAATACTACGAAAAAAAACAAGAGGACCTCAAAGTGAAAATTAATGGGGAGGGAAATTATGAAGGCCTTGCCTTGGCCTTACACGATATTATCTGTATTAAAGCAGATGATAATTATATTGAAGTTTCCTATATCGTTGGCGCTGAAGTAAAAAAACAATTGATTCGGAATCGATTGTCCAGTGTGGAAAAGGACTTGGATACTTTATGTAGAACGCATCGCTCTTATCTGATCAATCCTTATCATTTTGTACAATGGAAAATGGATAAGGGAAAAACGATGATACAGTTGAATCATAATATTTTCGTCCCAGTATCCAAAACTTATGCCCCAAGCTTGAAAACGATGCTAAATTCTACCACAAACTAAGGCTATTTCACCACAAGACCCTATAAATAGGGGATTCCTAAGCTTTACTGTTTTAGGTTTGTTTCTATAATTATGTAAAACAAACCGTCATGAAATCATCAATTTTACAGCAGTTCAATACTCATTTAAAGGTATTGATAGGTATTTTTCTTTGTATAGGAGGACTACATCTAAACGCTCAGGAAAGTGAGTGCAATTGCAGGGCCGATTTTGAGTTTCTTCATCAGAAATTGAAAAAGACACCAGCGTATAGACATCAAACAGAAAAAGAAACTTCCTATACAGCTAGCTATAGGGCATTGCAAGGGGAATTACAAGCAATAAAATCGCCTTTTGAGTGCTATTTTCTTTTAAACAAACTCGTTCTGTCTTTAAAAGACAACCATATGCAGGTATATGGAAAGAAGAATGGGATGAGCACCCAATTGCTTAAGGATAGTATCGGGTTTATGAAATTTAAGAGATCTAAGGCCTATCGGGTTTTACCTAGATTAAGCATGGATTTGGATAGCTTGGAAACGGTATTGAAAACAAAACCCTTTGAAAGCAAAGAAGGCATTTACTACCGGAAAGATTATTTAAAAATAGGCGTGTATTGGGATAAAAGTAGAGGGGCGTTCAATAGCCTTGTACTTTCTTCCAAAACCCCTTTATGGGAGCCTGGGGAATTGTTCAATAGCCTTATTCCCTATGGTCAGAACAATTTAAGGGCCATAGGTGGAGGAATTACCACAAAGCGTTTGATTACTTATGCAGAACGCATTCAGGAAGGACTATTTTTGACCATGCGATTTCAGAAAGATCTTTCAAAATCCAATTTTTCCGTGGCCCCATATCCTAAATTGATCTATAAAAGGGAAGCCTTGTCGCCGGACATCACCTATTTAAAACTGGGGGATTTTGATTCTTTTTATCCTGTGCTTTCCGATGCTGAGGCATTCTATGCCCTTTTAAAGGGTACACTGCAAAAACCAAATCTAGTAGTAGACCTACGGGATAATGGAGGTGGCGGGGATCGAAATTCCAATATTGTCTTCAAAATATTGAAGAAATATAGCAAGACGAATAGCATATTTGTGCTGATCAATCAGAGAACAGGGAGCAATGCCGAACAGTTTGCCTTTAAATTACGGAAGATGGCGAAAGCTGTCGTTCTGGGAGATCAAAGCAGAGGAGTTGTAGCCTATGAAATAAAAAATAGTACCTATACATTGCCTTCAGCGGCCTTCATTGCGCAATTGACATCCAAAAAACATGCAAAATACCTGGAACTGGAATCGGTTGGCCTGACTCCGGATGTATTTCTTGATTACGAAAAAAGCTGGCTGACCCAAGTAAAAGAGTACATTGAAACTAAAAAATAGGAATGGGAAGAACATTATATGGCACTATCGGGACCAATATCATATATGACGGATGATACCATGGTTTTGATGTCTATTAGGGAAGTCAAGCGACTTCCCTTTTGGTTTACCCTTAGGTTTAGACCAAAGCCGCTCTCTTTTTCTGTAAATATTCCTTTTCTAAAGTGTTGGTGACCAAAGCCAAAGCCTGATCAAAAGAAGAGATGGCTTTGAGGGGATGGTTTGTACAAACGTAAAAATCACCCCAAGCGGCATGATATAGATAAGCGCGTTGCGCAAAATCTTCCGCTTTAATTTTTTCAAGATAATTTTTTGCTGCGGCATATTTGCCATATTGTAGGCATACAACGGCCATGGTCAGGACATGGGAAGGCATGGGTTGCAAGGAATGAAGGCAGCTATACCAGTGTAGGATCTTATCCCAATCCGTATGTTCAAAAGTAGGCGCTTTAAGGTGTTCTGCAGCAATGGCCGCCTCGTAATGGTAACAGGAAAACATGCCTTCTTCTACTGCTTTGTTCATCATGGTATTACCTAAAGAAATTAAGGGAAAATGCCATAAGCTCCGATCTTGGTGTTTTAGGTCCAACAATTCATTTTCTGCATTCGTCTTGGCATCCAAACGGGAGGAATGAAAGCACATTAAGGCAAAAAGGGCATAGCTGGCAGGAGATCGGGTATATTCGTTTTTCAATAGCATTTGGCACAAACGCATGGCTTCGCCACATAATTCTTTTTGGATCAATTTTTCTTTCTTATTGGAATGAAACCCTTCGTTAAAAATAAGATAGAGTACTTCCATCACGCTTTCCAGTCGTTTTGGAAGCGCTTTCCCTTGGGGGATATGAAATTTTAAACGCGACTTTTGAATGGTTTTACGGGCACGTGCCAAGCGTTTTTTTACCGTTTCCTCCTTCATTAAAAGAGCTGTGGCAATTTCTTTAATGCTAAAGCCCGATATTGTTTTTAAAGCAAAGGAGATACGATCTCTTGGGTCTAAACTTGGATGACATACGGTGAAGATCATGCGCAATTGCGCATCTTCTATTTCCGTATCCAGAAAGAAATCGTTTAAGGCAATGGCCTGAGGACCATTCGTTAATTGGGGAAGGTATTTTTTTTCTGTTTTTAATCTTCTAAAAATATCAAGAACCCTATTTTTTGAAGCTTGGGTTAACCAGGCTTCAGGATGATCGGGTTGTTGATGACGCCAGGAAAGACTGGCCTTGATAAAAGTATCCTGAATGGCATCTTCAATAATATCAAGATGTTCCAAACCAAAGATACGGGTTAATACAGAGACCATCTTTCCATTATGGTGACGGAAAAGATGGTCTATGAGTTTGGATTCCATTTATTTGTCGAATACCATTATTTCACGAATTTCAACGGTTCCTCCCAAATCGTAATCCGGGAAATCCTGTGCTACTTCCTGAACGGCATCGAAATCCTTTGCTTCAACCAGATAATAACCTCCTACTATTTCCTTGAGTTCGGCTGAAGTAAGATCGGTCACTGTTCTGTTTTCACCTACGATACGCCGAATAGCTGGAGTAAGGGCATTTCCACCTCTTAGGATACCCGCTTGTTCCATTTTGTTGCCCCAGGCAAACCATTTTTCCATACGATTTTGAAGTTCTTCGGGGGAAAGCCCTAAATCGGTGTAATCTGCTCCTAGAAAAATCATCATAAATTCTTTCATAAGTATGTATTTTATATTGTTTATACTACTAAGACGTCTGTATGGTACTGATAGGGGACACTTTTTCTCTAAAATTAAAAAATATCCCCAGCTTTTCTACTTTTTAGGCAATGGCAATTAGAATTTCTGCTTCTCCATCCGTGGGATTCACAGCTTTTTCTCCATAAATCTCCAAATCGTGCGTATAGGCCCTATTTAAATCCGTATTCCAAATATTGACCCAGGCATCGTACACGGCTTCTTTGGTGAGATCGCCTTTGGCCGTAAATTTAGCGTAATTGGCTTCAGGAACCATTTTAACTGTTAAGGCTTCATCTACATTGTCCAAATTTTCAACCTGGTAGCCCAAAAGCATGGTGTAGGGTTGCATATGATCGCCTTCATAATCTGTATATAGCGCATACATAGTGTTATCTACCTTGTTGGGCACTTTATCTCCGATTTTTTCTTCCATGAATTGCTTCCAGAGTTCAGGAATGTCCTTCATTGCCTTTTGATTTTGATTTGTGGTTCGTACAGTAATACCGACTAATGTCAAAGCTTCTTTTTTAGTGTTTTCCATGAGGTTTATTTTTAGTTTTTACAAAAATATTTCATGGCAATGACAAGGGTGTGTCAGGGGTGGGATTTTTATTCGTGTATATAGCGTTTGTAATACTCTTCCAAGGTCATATTGTGCGATTCAAAATGGGTATGGGTTCTTTTTATCTTTGCAATATGATCGATTCTAAATACGCGAAAAGCTGTGCGAAGTCTGCAAAATGCAATCAACAACCACTTTTCCTGGGAACTGTATAGGGCAAAAGGTTCAATACTGCGGGAAGTTTGCTGTTGCTGTAGGGAATGGTATTCAATATCCAACACTTCAAAATTGGTAATGGCCGATTGCAATAACATTAAATAATCACTGGTGCGTTGATAATTATAATTATCCAGGACATAGATGCGCTGGGCAAGGAGGTTTGATTTTTCTTTTTGGGGTTTTCGCAAGGTGGCTTTTATTTTTTGTATGGCCTCCGAGTAATATTTTACAAAGGAAGCATCCTTGTTTTTGAGAACCAACTGTTCTGCTGTGATTAAGGCGTTGGCTTCATTTTCAGAAAGCATAATGGGGGGTAAATGGTACCCGTCCATTAAGGAATATCCCCTTCCTTCCTCAGTGACTATGGGTACGCCAGATCGTTCTAAGGTTCGGATGTCCCTATAAATGGTACGCACACTAACTTGATGTTTATCAGCAAGCATTTTGGCGGTGACCAAGGTGTTGGACTGCAACTGCGTAATAATCGCAGTAAGTCGTGAGATTCGTGGTTTTTCATTGGGCTCCATGGCATTTTTAGGATATCTGGAAATTTAGTTGTGGTCCTTGTCATTGCATTTCTCTGGCCTAGTACGCATAGAAAAATGGACATAAGGATTTAAAATCTGTTTTAAATGTACAACAACCCTTCAAAAAAAACTAAATGCGCCATTTTTCCTAAAAATTTTTCATCTAGGATTATTCTTCATGCCCAAGGATGATTCTAATATTGGGATACATCCGGTAGAATTCCCTCAATTGTTTTAAACTAGCGGTTGCCCTTGGCATCTTTTATCCAAGCGGGAATAATATCATCATCAAAACCATATTTTGTATAGGGGAGCGCCCCTGAATAAAAATTTAAAAGAAAAGCCGACTTCTAAGTCGACTTTTCTCCAGTAAGGGATTAGGATACGCAGATTCCTAACCATTTGTCACATGAAAAGTGAGATCCACAATTGCTTGTACAATCATTATTAGTCTCACAAAATGCAAAACAAGATCCTCCTAGGCCTCCATTGATGTGCATTTGTTGTTGTTTGCTGATCCGTGTGACATTTTTGAGCGATGAGAGTTTTTTCAACATAATTTTAGATTTTTATAATTAATAGACCTCGAATTATTTAAGGACATTCAAGTTTATATGTCCACCATGGATTTAAGAAATTCATTATATAAAACAGCCATAAAGTCTTACTGACTTTGAGCTTAAAAGAATATATTTATTGCTAAACTATAGTTAAAAGGAGTACAGCAAAAAGAAAAAAAACTCAAATTTATAAAATAGAGGATGTATATAATTTTAAAAAACTAGCTGTTGTTATCGAAGTAAAAAGAGATAGGATTATAGCAAGAATAGCCTTTAGAGATGGTTTTTTGATCATGAATAGTTTTATAACCTAAAAGAACCATGCTATATAGATATTTAAATCAAAAAGATGTTTTGATATATGGTGAATAAAAAAGGATACGGTAATTTGGGATTGCACCTTCTTTTGTTTTTGGTATTATCCCTTAGAGGTTTTTCCCAAGAACATATAGCCTTAACCAAGAATCAAATAGACTTTATATCCTCTGCGCCCGAAAAAGAAGTAAATGATTCTTTGCGATATTATTATGATAAAGTAAGAAAAGATGTTCTAGTTGCCTATAGCCATGAGTACTTGAAAAGAGGGGAAATACAGGATAATGAACAAATTAAATATATTGCCAATTTCTATCTAAGCCATTGTTATTTTTATTATAGATCCGATTATTCTACATCCTTTAACTATGCCCATTCGGCATTGATTGCTGCGCGAAAAACAAAAAATCCAAATCGAGTCATACGTGCCTTACAGCTAAAAGGATCGGCATTGGACGAACTGGGAAAGTATCCTGATGCTTTGGAGTGTTTTTTGGAAAGTGCCCGATTGGCACGAGAAAATGGTTTTCTCGTCAGTGAAATCCGGTCAAGATTATATATTGGGAACATAAAAATCCGCTTGAAAGATTATAGCGGGGGAAAGCCTATATATCAGGATATTTTAGAACGCTTAGAGGAACAAAAATACAAATCGCAATATGAGAATAGTGCAATAATAGCGCAATACAACAGAACGTATGCGAGTTCCTTGAATAGGTTGGGCATCTGTTTACGGGGCCTTGAAGAAAGCAATAAAGCTCTTTTGACTTTCAACAAAGCACTATCCTTTATGGAGTCTCGCGAGATGTACGAAAAAGAAATATTGGAAGCATCCATCTATACCAATCTCGGAAAAACACATATTAATCTCGGAGACCATGAAAGAGCGATTTTTTATTTAAGAAAATCGGAGGCATTTCTTTTAGAAACGAAGAATACCTCCAATGTATATTTTCAAAATATTTTTTTTCAAGCCGAAGCGGAATGGAAATTAAATAAACCGCTGAACGCTCTTGAAATTTTGGAGAAAGGATTTGATCATCTTTCCTCAGACGAGTATCCCCCCAAATTGCTGGAAATGTACGACTTGGCTGTTCTGCTTTCCAAAGAACTTGGAGATTTGGAAAAGGAAAATGAGTATAGCAGGCGGAGAAGAGAAGTTTCTGATGCCATTCATGAGAACGATGTTACAACCAGGGTATTGGAAAATAGAGCGCTATCCAAAGAAAATAAGATACTGTCTTCCAAAAATGAAATTATTGGAGACAATCTAAAATTTACCTTAAAACTGCTTGGGATATTGGTAGTGTTACTGCTTATCATCGTGATCATATATCTGCGGAATGCAAAGCTGAACAAGAGAAAGTTTGATGTATTGGCACTAAAAATGGAAAATGAGGTACATATCCCAAAAAAGAATTATCCCTCGCTAAAAATTGCGGATGAAAAAGCAAAAGTAATTCTGGAAAAATTGCAAAAATTAGAGCACGCTCACTTTTATATAAGCAAAGATTGTACGTTGCATAGTACCTCAAAAAAATTAAAGACCAATACCACCTATCTTTCCAAGATCATCAATGGTCATATGCAAAAATCTTTTAATGAATATATCAATGAAATGCGCATTTATTATGTCTTGGAACAGATTAAGGAAAATTCCAAATACAGGAATTATACTATAGATGCAATTGCAAAGGAATTAGGGTATAAGAGCACAAATACCTTTACCAATGCTTTTAAAAAGTACACAGGCCTTAAACCTTCTTTTTATATTAAAAAAATGGAAAAAACGACCGCTTCAAAAGAATAGAATTTAGTTCTTTATAAGTATTCCAGAATCTACTTTTTGTCCTGTATTTGATGTGATCACATAGTAGAACCTTCCTTTGACAGGAGCATTGAAATGGTATTCAAATTTTGAATCCTTTTGAAGTTTTTTCTCCATTTGATCAATGAGAGCACCATTTTCATCGTATATGGTCAGATGGAATGGAGTTGTTGCATCTTTTATGGAAATGCTTGACGCGTTAAAGTCAAAAACAACCTTATTGATAAACGGATTAGGGAAGATGGAGATGCTATCTCTGTCATGAGCATGTATTTTTTCTTCTGATGAAAGGGAAATTGAGAAGTCTGTTTGTTTCTGGGATAAAGATGGAGAAGTAATCTCATGGGTAGACTTTAGAGCGAACGTTATTTTATGATCCCCTTCCCCAAAAGAATATTTTGACGTTTCTTGAGGGAGTTGATCTTTAAATGTCGTATGAGGGCTATTTTCAGGGCCATCCGGTCTAATTGGAATAGGTGTTGTTGCACCTCTTACCATTGAAATGGTAGAGATGGTAGGTCCCGTATGCACTATGTGAAGATAAAAAACTTCTGAACTCTTATTTTGATAACGTACCTCAAAGGGTATAGGGGCATTGTCCTGAAGTACTTTGGGAAATTGAACGATGGAAATTGTATGTTCCAAAGGACCCTGAGATTCCTTTTTATCAATGGTGACCTGTACAATAATTTTGTTTTCCGCTGTTATAATTGGATTTATTTCATTTTGACCTTGAACTTTGAAAAAGAATAATGAAGCAACAAAAAACAGCGGGGATAAGCGGGGTATTCTTTTCATAAGGATGTGATTTAGATGAATAATGAATACTGAATATACCTCTAAATCATTGGGTTTTTAAAAGAAGAATACCTCGTATTTATAAATTTACAGATTAAAAAACCCCTATAAATAATTGATTTTTAATTAACTGCAATGATTAAATAATGATTGCAATTCGCTGGGATAGTAGCTGTTAATATCCTCAAATTTATAAAATTGAAAAGAGGTTATTTTTTTCTGTTACTAAAGCATTTTACCTTCATATTAGTTTTAAACGTGGATATCCATTTTTTACCATACTCATAAAAGGAGTATTTCTTGCAAGAAAAGCCATAGTTTCCAAGTGGCTCTTAATGGATTGGAACAATACAAATTTTAATTTTAATACATGATGGTTAAAACGATAATTAATTTAACAGGTTCTAAAATTTTGAATAAAAAGGAACAACAAGTTATTCATGGCGGAGGACGTCCGCGATGTTTCACAGATGCAGACTGTTTTCAACTAACTGGTGATCCTACAGTGAAATGTTATCATGCGCCTAGGCAAGCAGGTTTTTGCTTGGTTCAGTAGTGCGTTGCGAGTCAATACAGTGACTTGACTCTTGTTCAATGAATCCCGTAAAGGGATACTTTTCGGGATTCATTAAAATTAGATAGGGCATCATACTATTGTCTTAAAATGCAATATTCCCTACCCAAGGAATAATCGCTTTTGGAAATCCCATCTATTCCCATTGGTTTCTTATTGTTTTCACAGGTACCTTTGTTTCAGAATTTAGGAAAATAGCTTCTATTATCCAGATATGCGCTAGGGAACAGTGCTATTTCAGTCCTTGAACCTGGTTTTGATTGCCCTTTCTGTACGTAGCATTAGGATGATAAAGGCAAAAATCATAATTCCCAACCCTATAACGACCCCAATACCAGCCCTGGGCTCCATAAAAACACCCAAAATACAACTTAGGCTGACCATAGCTCCTTGGAACATCATTTCTTTGGCGGAATACTGCTGCGCAAAATCCCAACGTTCCTGGTTTTTCTTGGAGTTTTTTGTACGATAGCCGTAAAATTCATTGATTTTTTTAGGCGGATATTTTTTTAAGATCCAACCGGCTACGAACATTATGGGGCCTGTAAGGATGGGAATAAGGAATAAAGGATTTTCAAAATTCATTTCTTACTACGATGTTACTGGAACCAACCAACCCTTGTCATCTACAATACGTCCTGATCGCAAGCCATTGATTTCAGTATACAGCATTTTTGCAATGCCGCTTTCAAGCGTATCGGCTAAGGTCATTGTGGTGGTTCCATGGGTAATTTCCGAGATATGGGAAACTACCGCCGCGGTGCCTGATCCAAAAGCCTCCTTTAAATTTCCCTCTTTGTAGGCTTGTACCACTTCATCTATATAAATATCCCGGACTTCGACCTTGATATTTTTTTCTTTTAAAAGATCTAGAAAATAACGCCTTGTGGTTCCTTTCAATACTGCTCCGGATAATTTTGGGGTTACTACCGTATCACCGATTACAAAGAAGAGATTCATCATCCCGGCTTCCTGCACTTTGACAAAATCTGGCCCTTCCAACCAAATAATTTGATCGAATCCTTTTTTTTTGGCCAATTCACTGGCCATTAAAGAGCCGGCATAATTCCCTCCTGTTTTGGCTTCCCCTGTTCCTCCGGGGACGGCACGAATCAGTTTTTGTTCCGTAATCAATCGCACCGGTTTTGAAAAATAAGGTTGTACCGGGGCTGTGTAAATATAGAAGGTATAGGTGCTAGAGGGAACAACAGATAAAGCGCTTTCAGAAGCAAACATAGTAGGTCTTACATATAAGGCACTACCTTCTGCGGTTGGAATCCAATCCCTATCCAAATGAATCAAGGTTTTTAGGGCCTGTAAAAAGAGGTTTTCTGGGACAGCAGGCATACACATGCGTTCTGCAGAAAGGTTGAAACGTTCAATATTCAAATCTGGACGTAACAATTTGGGAATGCCATCTGCTCCCTTGGTCGCCTTCATTCCTTCAAAAATACATTGACAATATTGTAGGGCCTTGGATTGGGGATCTAAGGTGAAGCCCTGATAGGGAATGATACGGAAATTATTCCATTCCCCATCAGCGTAATCCATGACAAACATATGGTCTGAAGTATATTTTCCAAAAGGGATATTTTCAAAATCAATAGCGGGAAGTTTACTATTCTCGGTATGCGTAATCGTGATATTCATATTTCTGATAATAAATGTGTCTTGTAATTTGATTTAAAGATAAGCGAGATTTTCTGTTTAGGGGAGATCCAAGACCATTTTAACGCACTCGTCATGCCTCCTTCAAAAGAACTAAAAAGGAATGGCAGGGGAATCAGAGCAATAACTGGCCAAGAACTGATAGTTACCATGTTTAAGTGCCTTAAAGAGGTTTCCTTTCTTGGTTCCCGCTACGAATACTTTGTTATTCCCCACCAGATGGATTTTTCTATCTGGTAATTCATAAACCAGATCCACTTCCATCGAAGCGGAAGAATCCTTAAAATGCCATAAAATTTTTACGATTTTGACATTTACCTTCACAATACTATCCGATGGAAACCCAAGTGCATCAGTATATGCAATTTTCAATTGGGGATTGTCTTTGGCCAAATCTTCGATCGAAGCCCTCATGGTGATATCATAATTGGGATATTCCGAATACCCATAATGCTCTCCGGTATAGGTGACCCGGACAGCTTTGCTGGAAGGGTCCAAAGTAAATTCAAAATTGCTGTCGCAATTAATTTTAGAAGCCAATCTGTTGATTTTCCGATGGGGCGCACAAGCCGAAAAACAAAAAAGAAGGCAAAGAAAGCCAGAAATGGCTTTGATTGTATTATAACTATCTTTTTTCCAATACTGTAAGGATGCTATGCTCATCGAATTTCGAATTAAACATTGGTAAAGATCTCCTCAATAAAACTTCCCAGGCCTTCAAAAACCCCTTCAAAAACTTCTCCAAAATCTAACCATGACGTATCAAGGTCCAAATCGGGAATGTCCATCCAAGATGTCGTTGGGGACTGGGATAATCCATGCAACATTTCGGTTTTCATCGCCTCATAGTTGCAGCTTTCCCCCAACTCGTGGTGATGGGCGGTAAAATCTTCAAGGGAAGAAAACACGCACATGGCCCAGCAAGCATAATCACTTGTTGGGTCAGTGTTGGCTTTACTTTTTTGTGCAACACTCTCTACTTCTGCGGGTTTGTAATACTTTTTCTTTCCATATTCGGCCACCAACGTTTTTCCAATATCTGCGATATATTCCTTTTTGTTCGGGGGAGCAGGAGGGCAAGTTATTGACATAGCTTTGTTGGTTTGGTCCTACGAATATACTATTTAAAGATTTAGCTATAGGCAAATTTCTACAGACGATGTTTCTTTTTGTTCAAATCCCATCTTTTTCCTAAGTTTAGGAATTGAGATAGGCTGTTTTATCAGAAAGCATCCTATGACAGGGATAAAGTGAATGATAAACCTTGAGCATGAAAAAGAAACGACATTGGTTTTGGAATACTTTAATTGTGCTGACCTTGATTACGGTACTTTTGGCGTTCCTGGCGCATTATAAAAATTGGACGAGAATCGAAGAAGGTCATTTTAAGGTGTTGTCAGGAGTCTATTATAAGAAAATCCCCTTAAGTGAAATCAACAGTGTGACCATGGTAGAGAAGATTCCCAGTATGGAACGCATTAATGGGTTTTCGGCGATGGCTAAGGAAAAAGGGGTTTTCAAGGATTCCCTAACACAGGTGAAAACCTATGTGTATGTTGATAATCTGGCCCAGCATAAAATAAAAATTCAGTATCAAGACTCCCTCTATCTCTTTTTTAATTATGCCGATTCTACAGATACGGCAACTTTGTATAAAACCTTTTCCCAAGTAGTGGAAGGGAAAGCAAAATAGTGTCCACAAATGGTAGGAGACATTTCTGAAAAAAAATGGATAGAAAATATACTTTTGGCATAAAAAATGAGTTAATTGTACTAGTAAAACAATGTCGTCAATGAAAAGATTTTGTGTCCTGTTTTTGCTTCTTCCGTGCTTTGCACTGGCTCAAAATACCCTATCCGTCAATGTTTCCGGAGTAAAGACCTCCGATGGTAAAATTAGTGTGGCCGTGTACGATACTTCTGAAGGTTTTTTAAAGTTTGATCAAGTATTTAAGGGAACAAGCGCTTCGGCACAAAAAGGAATTACAAATGTGGTCATCGACGATTTGCCTGATGGGGAATATGCGCTAGCTGTTTTTCATGATAAGAACGCCAATGATGAACTAGATACCAATTGGCTGGGAATTCCAAAGGAAGCCATTGGCTTTTCTAAAGCTAAAATGAAGACTTTTGGCCCCCCGCGTTTTAAAGAATGTGCCATGAAGATAGATGCAGATGCCGAAATTACTATTAAAATTAAGTAATCTTTACCCCTCCTTCCCGTATCGGTTTTCTAATTGATCAGTTTTCTGGTAAAACAATTTTGTGATAGCGCATCCATTTTTTCATGATTCCACACATGCGTTGCAAATGATGGTCATTAAGAAAAATATTGGACCAATCAAAGCGATAACATTGTACCCCAATATAAAATAACATCATCGATAAACATGCTTTTGGGAGTAGTGCCATCTCTTCGTTAGACAGTTGATGGTGTTCTCCATATCCCTTTAGGAAGGCAGAAGCTTTTTGTTCGTAATCCGTCACCTCTGGATGGGTATGGAACAATTGGTACAAGAAGTAAGATACATCATAGGACAACCAACCATTTCCACAGAAATCGAAATCAAAAAGAACAAGTCCGTCATCTGGAGTAAAGTGCATATTGTCAAACCAAATATCAAAATGAATAGCTCCCGTTGGGATGCTGTCCTTTGGAATTGTGGAATGCCAGGAAGTTAAATATACGCCCATTCTTTCTATAAATACGAGAGAGGGGGAAGGAGTTTTGAAAACCGTCTTTATGCGTTTCAAAGATTGTACAAAGAGGGTCTCCCTATCGTAGTTCACGCGTTTTAAAGAAAAGTTTCTGATCATATGATGCATACTGCCCATGACCTTACCTGCATGATAACTGGCTTGTACTGTAAAATGTGGAATCTTTTCTCCTTCCGCAAAAGAAAAGAGCACTGCATAACGCAGACCTTCTGGAGCTTTAAGCTCCTGTATAAAATAACCTTGAATAGCTTCAATGGGATAGGAGACCGGGATTTTGTTTTCTTTTAGATGGATCAAAAGACGTAATTCTTCGAGAATTTCAGTTTTTGTGCGCCAATCTCTGGTATACACTCTAAAAACAAATTTGGCCGAACCATCTGTTACTTTATACAAATCATTCATGCCGGTACGCAATAGTGCACAGGTGGTTGCCCCGCTTAAGGCGTATTTTTTTTGTAGAAAAATAGTCAAATGTGTAGCAGAAAGCGTAGACGAGCTAACCGGAAGAACACTCATGGCAACATAGGTTTAGAAATAGATTACAATAATATTCAATTTTAATGGGAACAAGTACATCTTTCTCAAAATGCAATTCTAAACCATATAGATCGCATACAAAAAAAGGAATCCGATGTGCGGACCCCTTTTAATGGTTCTAGTTTAGTGTTGGTTATTTTGTTTTTAAGTCTTCATCGGTTCTTCCATTGTCATAAAGCCCTTTTATTGCGCTAACCTTGTTTTTTTTGGACAAAAATTGGACTCTAAAATAAGGCACGCCCTCTACCATGAATTTGTCTTTTGTCATGGGTTGGAGCAGGTGTTTTGTTCCAGAACCCCGTTGATAGTACAAGGCCCCATTTTCAAGAGAAACCTTACGTTCTCCATAAATACCGGTATATGATTTTAGCACTTTCTGTGAAAGCGGAATAGGGTTGAGTAGAGCGCGTTGGCCACTTAAACTCCAATCATAACTAAATTTTAATTGAGGATCTTTAGCTTTTTCGGATAGGGCCTCCAAGGCTTTTAGTTGGGCCATCTGCAATGCCTGATCGGCCTTAACGGCAATGTGGGGAGCAACGCCGGTTCCTTCCCAATTGGTATTGGTGATGGGGTTTATGGCCCTACCTGAAGGAACCCAGACCCTAAAACCCTCGGCAGCGTTAACCACACCTCCGGGATGGGCACCACCTCCCGTAGTTTCACCTATTAAAGTAGCGCGTTCCAAGTTTTTTAGGTTATATGAAAACTCTTCGGCTGCAGAAAAGGTACGTCTACTGGTCAAGACGTATACTGCGGCCTTTGGATTCCGCTTTCCACTGATGTGGGGAAGTGTCCAAGTTTGTGTATGGGTGTCCGTTGGTCTCCAATAAAAATTGTTGAGGTGTACAGGTTCTGCATCATACAAATAGCTTGTTATTAATTGGATCATCTTTGGAGATCCACCGCCATTTTGTCGAAGATCTATGATAATGGCATCGGTATTACTTAAAAGATTCATGGCCGCTACGGCAGTTTCTCCAGCATATTGTGGATCCATGAAGGCTCTTAAATCCAAATATCCAATATTCCCATCCAGTATTTTTACCTCTTTGAAGCCAAAGTTTTCGTGTTTCATACGGGCCAGTCTGCGTGCTATAAAAGCAGCACTATCAGCTGCCGTGTGAACCTGTTGTTCTTCGGCAACCCTGGCAGGATCGTAAAGTACGCGAAGGTGTTTATCGTGACTTATGGCTTGTAGCTCTTCCGTTAGTTTTTGCGCAAGTTTTTGGGGATCTTCAATGGTGGAATATGAATTTGTTTGAAGTCCTTTCTTCATTTTTGCGACCATTTGATCGGCGGTTTCCGGAAATATGTAATTCGACGCTAAAATACTGCCAATGGAATCAATGGCCGTGTGGACTTGAGTTGCTGTTAAACGCTTACTGTCCTGCGCAAATATAGCCGCTGTAGATCCGAGAAGCAGCGAGAAAATAATAAGAATTGATGAGGTGATTGTTTTCATGTTGATTTCGTTTAATGATTGATGATAATGAAATGTATTAGGTGCAATTTGCAGTGATTTTTTTAAGAATTTTCTCCAGCTGAATCAGTTCTTCCCGGCTTACTCCTTCGAGAGATTTTTTGCGGTTGTCTAGAACAATGGGGGTTAAAGTTTCCAACACTTGCCTTCCTTTAGGAGTAATCTCAATGTGATAGCGTCTTCGGTTCTCCATATTTATGGAGCGTTTTAAATATTGCTTTTCTACCATAAGATTCAGCATACGCGTCATGGACGCATTGTCCTTAAAGGCTAGCATGGCTATTTCTTTTTGTGTCATTTCCGGATGCTTATCCAGAAAAGCCAGGATCATCCCTTGATCAATAGTGATATCGGAAACCGCTGCGGAAAGCCGTTTTTGCGAAAACCTCCTGTATTCTTTTATGGTTCTTTCAATACGATGAAAAATGGTTTCAGAAGGTAAGGGATTTAGCATTTTTTATATATTTGATACAATAATAATTGATATATCAATTATTTACAATTACAATATATTTTTTAACATTTATTTAAGAATATAATTCTCCTGAAATAGGAGGTATTAAGAAGGCTTAATGGGTATCCAAATCTCTTCTTCGGATTGGGGGTCGTTGTTTTTGTAGGTATCCCCCAAGACTTCAAAATGTGGTCTGTCATCCAAGGTATAGCCCGAATTTGGCAACCAAGTGTTGAAGATGTATTGAAATATACTAGGGTCGCTACTAGAACCTTTATAGTCGAAAACGGCATATGGTCCGGCCATCAATTCAAAAGGTTCCAAACCTTCTGGAATCGCTTCAAAATCTGCTACTTCTACGGTGGCCCATTTTTCAAATGCTGTAGTGGGATTAAAATGGGAATAATACAATTTATCATAGACCTGCATGGAAATTTTATCGGTAGAAAGTCGGTTGCCAATTTCTTTGATTCTAGGCCCAAAACCGGCCCAGAGTTCTGCGGTACGGTTATGGACAAGACTCATGGAAAGTCGTTTTCCTACGAGTTTTTTTTGCTGAAGTTGTTCTATTCTGGGTTGCATCTGTGGTTTTTAAAGCGAATTTGATTGCCGTCCGCTAAAGATAAAGTTTTAGGGGCCATCTGCCAATAGCGTAGAAATACTATGTTCTGCCATTCTCCTTTTGTAGGAATCAGAGGCTTCGCGAGTTATTGAGGATTGAGCAAATGCAAGTCTGGCGGGATACGACTAAGACCCTCGAAGTTAAGACCAGCATTATCGCTATATGATGATACAATAAGAAAAAGGCCAAGAGAGCGCATCCCTTAGCCTATATAGCAATGTCTTCGGTTATCTTAATTCTTAAATCCGGCTGGGCGCTTCCAACGTTTAGGGGCAGCAGGTTCTGGTTTAAGCTCAAACTCCTGTGTTTTGAGCAGGCGCATGGCTTCTTCCACTCCTTTTTCCAATTGTGGATCTTTCCCTTGTAAGACGGCTTTTGGATTTTGAATCACCTCAATATCGGGGGCTATACCAGTTCCTTCCACGGCCCAATTGCCATCCACATCATAGAAACCTCCTCGCGGGGCTACCATACGTCCACCATCGATAAAGGGAGGAGTGTCCCAGGTACCTACTAGGCCTCCCCAGGTACGGGTACCTACCAAAGGACCCAATTGTTTGGCATGGAACATATAGGGCAGTAAATCACCTCCAGAGCCGGAACGCTCGTTGATCAACATCACTTTTGGTCCCCATATTCCTGCAATGGGCGTTGTCCATGGTCTATTGTCATGGGATTTGCTGTTGAAATACCCAAAGAGTTCCCGAGACATGATATCGATCATGTAATCTGCCGCCGCACCACCACCATTGTTGCGTTCATCTACAATAACCCCTTTCTTATCCTGTTGTGAAAAATAATAACGGTTAAAAGAATTGAATCCGCCTCCTCCGGTATTAGGAACATAGACATAGGCCAACTTACCTCCAGAAAGTTTGTCTACTTTCTTACGATTTCCCTCAACCCAAGCAACACTTCGCAATCCACGTTCGCTGCGTATAGGCTTTACTAGAATATCCTTAGCTCCTGTTCTGGAGGGACTACTGTTTACGGTCAATTGAATTTCCCTTCCCGCGGTCTGCTCCAATAGGCTATAGGGGTTGATATTGGCATTTAGCGCTTGTCCATTGATGGCAATGATATAATCCCCGGTTTTTACGCCAAGGCCCGGAACGGCCAACGGAGCCTCCATATTTGGATTCCAACTTTCACCGGTGTAAATTTTACTGATCTTGTAAGCGCCTTTATCCAAAACAATATCACAACCAAGAAGTCCTACCGGGACACGATCAATATCGGGGAGATCTCCCCCGGAAACATACGAATGTCCTATGGAAATTTCTCCGCTCATGATATCCACAACATAATTCAAATCAGTTCTATGGCGCACATGTTTGATCCAAGGGGAATACCATTTATAGATATCGTCCCAAGGAGCACCATGCGTATTGTTCACATAGAGGAAATCGCGCATATACCGCCATCCTTCCTTAAAAATTTGATGGTATTCTGCCGTAGGGTCCACTTTGACACGAATATCCATGCGTAGGCGGCCATCGCTTGGCTTTGGTTTTCCACTGGTCCCTACAATTTGCCAAGATCCATTGCGCTGCAGTAAGATACTTTTCCTATCCGAGGAGGTCACCATTTGTGAAACTCCAGTGGCAAATTCATCTACTTTGTTCTTCTTTAGGTCGTATTTATGCAGGCTCCATCCTCGTTGATTGGCCACATTTTCTGCTACGAAAACCGTGTTTTTCGGTCCTTTGCCGAGTGCAACATAGTTTCGAGCGGGCATATCCAATGGAACAATGCGATTGGCGATACCATCGGTATCAATAGTCACCGTAACCCCGGGAACAACATCTTTTTTGCCACCCGATGTTTTGGCATCACCGACCTTCTCTTCTTTTTCTTCATCAGATTTGGGTGCGGTGGGCGCTTTATCGTTTTTGGACAATACCAATGCATAGAGGCTCCGAACCACACTGGAATCAAAAGAACTCATATCTAACCATCCAGATTGTAAGGCATAATTGGTACTGGCCAGAAAGTAGAGGTACTTTCCATTGGCATCCCAAACAGGGCTAATGGCATCGGCAATGCCATCGGTCAATTGCAGGGTCTTTTGGGTATCAATATTATAAGCAAAAATAGCTTTAAAGTGACTTTTTAATTGCTTGGGATAAGCGATCCATTTACTATCTGGTGACCAAACAGGATTCATCGTTCTTTCGGGGTGGGCATAACTATCCGAAGCTACTTTTTTTGCTTTTCCATTCGTTAGGTTGATGACCCAAATGTTGTAATCAGTGTCCGAATAAGCAATATGTGTACCATCGGGAGACCAATCGGGTTGAAAATAAAAAGTGTGATTGGGCAAGGGATAACTTTTTTGATTCGCCCCATCCTGATCGGCCACTACCAAACGATACTCACCATTGGCATCGGAAAACCAGGCTACCTTATTGCCTTTGGGAGACCAAATCGGAGCGCGATCGGCCACGCCACTGCTTTTGGTCAAATTCCTCCAGCTACCATGCTCTTTAGGAACACTAAAGATTTCTCCACGATGCTCAAAAATGGCTCTTTTTCCGGTAGGGGAAATTTGAGGATTGATCAATTGGCGAGCGGAAATATTCTCCCAACGCGAACGGGCAAAATTCATGTCGCCATTCACATTGATGTTCAATTGCTCGGTGGTTCCAGTGGTAGGATTTAAGAGGTGAAGATAACCTCCTTGTTCATAAACAATGTTGTCCGCACTGGCATCCAAACTCTTAATGTCGAATTTTTTATGAAATGTGAGTTGTTTTTCGGCCTTGGTCTGTGGGTTGAAAGACCAAATATTACTGGCATAGTCACGCTCCGAAAGATAATAGACCGTATTGCCGATCCATACAGGGTCTAGATGACGCTCTTTGGTAGGTTGTGGGGTCCGCACCAAATTTTTGTTCCTCATATTAACAATCCAAATGGGCATGGCCTGACCTCCTCTATAGTTTCGCCATTCTGGATCCCAAAAAGTAATAGGGACATAGGCAATATGCTTTCCGTCTGGAGAAATCTCACCAAATGCCGCTCTTGGAATATCCAAGGCTACGGGTAATCCGCCCGAAGGGGATACGGTAAAGAATTTTGAGGTTTGCGTGGGTCGTGCCTCCCTTCCCGAACGAAAAAGAATCTTGCCATCTGGGGTCCATCCTTGAACGAAATCCCCTCCTGGATGCCAGGTCAGCCGTTTTGGCTCCCCACCTTCCGAAGGGATGACATATACATCGGTATTCCCATCGTATTCTGCCGTAAACGCGATCTGTTTTCCATCTTTGGAGAAATGTGGAAGGGATTCATAACCTTCATTACTGGTAAGACGAATAGCATTTCCACCTTTAATAGAAGTTTTCCAGAGATCGTTTGCATAGACGAAAACAATTTCATTGGAAGAAACTGTAGGTTGTCGCAATAATTGAGTGCCTTGGGCCGTAACCACGAGGCATAGCATGGTGGTTGCCAATGTGAAGAAATATTTCATGTGTGCTCTTGGGTTTAAAGGTCTTGAAGGTATTAAAAAAAAAGTAATAGCGGTGTTTAATAGGGGTTGTAATCTATACGCGTTCATGTATGGGGCCTTCTTTCAGACGTAACATACCTCCAGAATTTCCCGAAAACACCGTCAATATTTCGGAAAAGATGCTTAGGGCGATTTCCTCCGGAGTATTGGCCCCAATCTCTAATCCGCAGGGCGCATAGATACGACTTAAAGCTTGGGAAGATAAAGGTTTCCTTTCTTCTCTAAAGGTGTTCATCATTTTTACAAAACGCTTTTTAGGCCCTAAAGAGGCGATATAAGGCGAAGGACTATCAATCAATTGGGCCATATTTTCACAATCGGTCTTATAATCGTGAGCCATTAGGATAATAGCGGTATGGGCATCAATCGTAGGTCGTTCCTCTTCGTCCTTTAAGTAGATATGCGCTACAGAACGCAAACGTTCTTTTTTTAGTTTTTGAATATTCCCTACCAAACTAACTTCCCAATCCAATACCTCGGCAAGGGAAATCATAGGATAAACATCATAATTATCGCCGTAAATCGCCAAATGAAATTGTGGGGGAATCAACTCAATAAAGACACTGATTTTACTGGATTCTGAAGTAAAATGAGCAGTTTTGGACTTTTTCTTTTCCAATACTTCCGCTACATTTTTGTGGATAAACCCTGCCAATTCAGGATGTTCACAACTTTCTAAAGTATGGGTTGCCGTGTCATAATAGAACTGTTGTCCTAAAGTCACTGAAATATCGTTTCCCGATACTGCCGTAATCGTAATAATAATGTGTTCCCTACGATTGGCTAAACATCGTTCCAATTGTTTGATGGCCGTAGCATCTTCCGTAATGGGAGATATCAGTACATCAATAATGCCATTGCAACCCAAGCCAACTCCGATTTCCTTGTCTTTGGAGGTATCATAGGTAACAATTGAGGGTTCTTGCTTTAGAATGGCGATTTGTGATCGCTGCAAAGCATCACCTTCCAGACAACCCCCACTAATGCCTCCTTCAAAAACTCCAGATTCAAAAACCAACATGCGCGCACCTTCCCTGCGATACGAAGATTCTTCCAAACGTACTACCTGCGCTATGGCCGATTTTTCTTGTAAGCCTACACTGGAATTATAGAGTTTTATAATTGATTTAATTTCCTTCATTGATCTGTTTGTTCTACAATTTTTTCTGCCCTAAAGGAACAATTTTATAAATGTTTGTTAGAAACAAGCCAATATATCCAAAATTTATTATATTCCCTATTCATAGCCTTTTGATAAGGCATCATTTGGCAATATTTTAATAGGCAGAAGAAGTGAAGGATTCCTTTGATCGATCAATAGATTATGTACGGATAGCAGTGACGGATCGCTGCAATTTGAGATGCTTTTATTGCATGCCTAAAGAAGGCATTCCGTATGAACCCAAGGCACATTTATTGAGTTATGAGGAAATCACAAGGTTGCTCACTGTTCTGGCCGACTTGGGATTCAAAAAAGTCCGATTTACTGGGGGAGAACCCTTTTTGCGTAAAGATTTCATGCAGTTATTGGAGAATACGGCACAACTAGCTGCCTATGATTCCATTAATATTACTTCTAACGGAACCCTATTACAAAAGCATATTCCCAAATTAAAGGAATTGGGGATTCAAAAGATAAATCTTAGTATAGACTCTCTAGACAAAGCCCGTTTTCATAAAATTACAAGAAGGGACGACTTTGACAAAGTCATCGATACCTTTCATAAATTACTGGATGCGGATTTTAAATTAAAACTGAATGCCGTAATTATGCATGGCATCAACACCCAGGATATTATTCCCTTGGCGCAATTGGCAGAAAAGTATCCGGTAGATGTTCGGTTTATCGAGGAAATGCCTTTTAACGGAGGCTATAAAGAGAACTTGAAAATGTATAGCGCCCGAGACATTCACAGGGACCTAAAAGAATACTATACGGATTTATCGCCCTTAAAAATGGCTCATGGAGATACCGCAAACCTATATAAGGTTCCTGGACACATGGGGAATATTGGAGTAATTGCAGCCTTTTCCAGAACCTTCTGCAATACGTGCAATAGGCTACGGATATCCTCCAAAGGGGATATTAAAAGTTGTCTTTATGACGATGGTGTTTTTAATATCCGCGATTTTATGCGTTCTGGAGTGTCCGATGATGAACTTCGCTTAAAATTTGCCGAATTGATCAGACAAAAACCTAAAGATGGTTATGAAGCCGAGGCCGCCCGAAAAGATCGTACAAAGGTGTTGGAAAGTATGAGTAGTATTGGTGGATGATATGGAAAATGTATTTATACCTTATGAAAAAGCCCTTGGCATTTTAGAAGCATACAAAGGTGATTTTCCGGAAGAAAACCGCGCGTTGGAGGCATGTACCGGAGCGTATCTTGCCGAAGACCTTTTGGCTGATCGGGATTTCCCTCCCTTTGATCGCGTCACCATGGATGGTATTGCCATTGTTTATGACACTTTTGAGAGGGGACAGCGAGAGTTTCCTATTGAAAGTATAGCCCCGGCAGGAACGCCACAAAGAACACTTCAAAATCCCGCACACTGTATTGAAGTAATGACAGGAGCCATTATGCCCTTAGGTGTAGATACGGTAATACGGTATGAAGACCTTCATATTGAAGAAGGCAAAGCAATCATTCAGGTGGATCAGCTTGTGCATAAACAGAATGTTCATTTTAAGGGAATGGATCGAAAACAAGGGAGCTGTATTGTAGCGAAAGGAAATCGTTTATCCAGTGCCGAAATCAATATTGCAGCTTCGGTGGGAAAGGCGTCCTTAAAAGTAAGAGTCCTGCCCAGGACCTTGATTTTTTCTACGGGAGACGAGTTGGTGCCGATTTTTGAGCAGCCAGCGTTACATCAGATACGTCGATCTAATATTTATGGAATTAAAAATACGCTCCAGGAGTGGGGACTTAAGGCGGATTTGCAGCATTTGCCGGACGATAAGGAAGAAATGCACCGTATTATTTCCAAACAAATGGAAGCCTATGATGTGCTAATTTTTACCGGAGGGGTATCTAAAGGAAAATTTGATTTTTTGCCGGATGTTCTGGAATCCTTACAGGTAAAAAAACATTTTCATAAGATTCAGCAACGCCCAGGAAAACCATTTTGGTTTGGAACCAATGCCAAAGGCAAAAAAATATTTGCGCTTCCTGGAAATCCGGTATCTTCCTTTGTATGTGTCTATGTATACCTACGCTTCTGGCTTAAAAAATCCCTTGGAATAGTAGATCAGGTGCAGCATGTGCGTTTAAAAAAAGATGTGGCCTTTAAGCCAGATCTGGTTTATTTTTTGGAAGCTGCTTTGGAAAGTGATCCCGATGGTAGCTTGTGGGCAGACCCTTTAAAAGGAAATGGATCTGGGGACTTTGCCAATTTAGTAAAGACCGATGGTTTTTTGATACTGCCCCAAAATAAAAGTGAATTTATACGTGGAGAAGTCTATCCTTTTGTATCTTATAGGCTGAAACTATGAAACATAGGCATGGAAACCTTAAAATCGACATCTTGTTGCAAGGCCAAAAAAATCCCCATTGGAAGGGGGATGAAGGCTAATGGAACCTTGTCTTTTTTTTCCACGCTACTGCTGATCTTATTGCCTAAATGTCCTTTGTGCATTGGTGCATATACCGGAGCAGCACTTCTTTTTTTTGATATCAGCAACGCTGAGGTCGCTCCAATTTTATTACATGCAAAACCTGTATTGGGAGCAAGCATTCTTATTATGATTCTGCTAAATAGAAGAGGAAAGAGAACCATCCTGGCCGCCGCTATTGCCAGTACTGCTTTGATCTTATTAATTTTGAGCACCTATTTTTATAGAGCTTATCTTTCGGATGTTATACTGTATTTTGCCTTCTTCTTCGCCATATGGTATAACGGAAACTTTTCACATTTCTATCGCTTTATTCGATTTCGAAAAACTTGAACAGATTCAAAGCCTGGAATTTTATATCACTTTAAGGGGGTTTATAATAAATGTAAACCCTTTCCATGACCATTGATTAAAAATAAGAAGTGGTCTCTTCCAAATGAACAACCAACACAAAGGCGTACAATAGGACCATCCAGAATAGGAAAATTAGGAAGTTCAGGGTTTGCCATAAGGACTCCGGTCGTTGTACTATGAAGAGGTGATGAAGTCAAAACCATGGTAGTGCACCCAACAAAATAAACCTACTAAATATTTGTTTTTCAAAGAATTACTTAATTTTTATGTCGAATAGCGGCAATTTTACATTTGAGTCAAAAGTAAACTCTTTTGAGCAAATCTATCCACACAAATTTGTTTAGCTTTGATTAAATACCTCACCTTGTTATGGATATTCTCTTACAACTCTTGCTTGTGTTAAGTGTGATACTATTCATAGCCTCAGTTATTTTGTTCATTCGATTATCCCCAAAAAACAACTTTAAAAAAAGAACAGCCCAAAAGACCGATGAATTGAAAGAAGCTTCAGATTTTTCTATGGGAACGCTGGATTTTGAAGCAGCGCCTAAAAACAAGATTCTTATGAAATGGTGGGGATTTATTGCAAAAATTAAAAACCTTAATAGCGGACATCGGTATCGAAAAGAGATTAATCTAAGTGATTTTGATTATCGATCAGATAATATTTTGGAAAAAGATATGTAGCATCCAAGAGAGGCAAAATTTGAAGCGAAGAATTTTCGTTTAAGAGAACATTTTAAATACATAAAAATGGAAAAAGGATACTTTCTTACCATATATGATTACTTGGAAAATGAAGGGGATTTTGTTTATGAAAAAGGAAATCTTGAGGAAGTCGTAAATGCCTCCCTATAAGTTTAGTTTTTTTGTTTGGTTAGTTCATATGGGTTCGAGACGTCTTTAGTAGGGTATTTGCGATTTTAAAAGGGCGGTGCGCTTAGTTCAATAAAGAGAGCATCCTTTTTAGAATTTCAATATGGTATGCTGGAGGCGTTCATCGAACTCATTTGAATTATGCTAGCTTTTCTACGGGTTTTTCGGTGCTCTAATTTGAGCTAAACTACTGGCCGATTTGTGGTTTTCTTTCCAATTCTAAATTGCATTGTTACACTTAGAAAGTGCATCAATTGTATCTTTTAATGTTAAACAAAATCGAAAAAAGTACAATTTCTGTGAAAATCATCTAAAATAAGTGCTTCTTGTGTAGTAAGTATTGTAAAGAAAAGGAGGTGAAATTGGAGGTATAGTGTCAATCTAAGGTGCAATAGTGTTAATGCAAAAGAGAGGTTTTGGATTACTTTGATCGCTAAAAAAGTGATTATGAAAGAGTTAATTGTGGATACGTTGAAGCCACAAGAAGTTTTAAAACAACTTCAAATTTATCTAAATGGGAATCTGGAAGAACAATGGGGAGAGTATATTTTAGATTTTAACAGCGAGTTTGGTTCAGGAAAAATACGATGTATAGAGTTTGATTGGGGCGTATCTTTAATGGATTATAATGTGCATTTTAAGGAAGACATCAAGATTGTATTCATGTCTAATATGACCAAACCCATTGAATTTATTTTTGTTACCGAAGGGAATATTAAATACATCAGTGAAGAGAACAATACGGAATTCACTTTGGAGCGCTTCCAGAATATTATTATTTCTAACCACAAGAAGTCCAAAGAGACCTATTTGTTTCCAGGGAAAATTGCCGTTAAAGTAAACTTTATCAATGTACTTCCCAGTGAATATGCGAAGAAGAAAAATAACAATTTAAGTTTTCTAAATGATAAGCTGCGTTCGGCTTTTCAGGGAGCAAAGGATGAGTCATTGTACAATCACTTTGGGAATTTCAACTTAAAGATAGCGGATCAGATCAAGCAGTTGCAGGAAACTTCTGGAAACGGTATCGTGAAGACCTTATCCATTGAGGGGCAATTGAACTTGATTATGGCTATGCAAATGTTGGAGCAGGACAACTTTGAGAAAGGAAATAAACTACCCGATACGTTGCCCAAGGAAGACATCAAAAAAATTCATGAGTTGGCTAGCTATATTGTGGACAATATCTCAGAATCTTTAACGGTTGCTACCCTTTCGGAACGTTCAGGACTGAGTCCAAAGAAATTGCAACTTGGTTTTAGGGTGTTGTATTCCAAATCGGTAAATGAATACATACGTCAAATGAAATTAGAGATTTCCAGGGACTTAATTTTGAATACGGACGATACAATTTCTGAAATCGTATACAATATTGGTTTTAAAAGCAGAAGCTATTTCTCTAAGATCTTCTATGAAAAGTATGGCATATTGCCCACCGAATATCGTAAGAAATCCATTAGACAAGGAGATTGATAGCTTTTGTGAAAAAGCGATATATAGCAAGTTTAATGAGCTCGGGGGTTTATAAAATGAATCCGTTGAAGGCCTTTTTCTAAGAAAGCTTTATATACGGCAATCTTGGAATATTATAAGGGGTAAAACGTTAAACAAAATCCTAAATGAGATAAGCCGTAAAATCCCATATTAGTTAAAGTGGCCCTAAAAAGTGGGGTTTTACTGGCCTAAAAACGTTACATTAAAATTCATAAGCGTCAATATAAGTGAGGAGAAGAGGTTACCTTTGTGTTATACAAACCAAGTGTATCGCACGCTGTTATTGCTTTTTCCTATGGATAAGATGCAATCAAATATTTCCAATAACGTTTCGGACCTAAACTTATTAAAAAAGAAGTTAGGTGGTACGCTTATTCGAAAAGATTATGTTTCTTATCTCATATTGCCTTCAACGGTAGGGACGGGTCAAATTCACTTTTTAGAATTGCAGGAAGGTGTCAAGGTTTTTAATTTTGACGTTAAACTGATTAAAGAGATTGAAATAGAAATTGGAGCGTTCAGTGCCGAAGCCTTACAGTTTCTATATTGTTTGGAAGGAAGTTGTCATCACCAGTTTAACATAGAGGGATCTTTAAATACCATTGGACGATTTCAAACAGCTGTTGCACATAGTACCATGGGAATATCCAGTAAAATTAGGATGACACCTGGTGAGCGATTGATTTTAAATATTATTACCGTCAGCAAGCCCCTATATTTTAAAAAATTCCATGAAGAATCCAACCTCTTTGGACAGCAATTTCAAAAGCTATTGGAAGATTTGGGCTGTAGATCTGGATACTTTCATTTGGGGGGATCCAGTTTGAGAATCGCGGAAGAATTAAAATCTAAAATTACCTCCTATGATGATAATGCCCTTGTCAGGGAGTTTTCGGATAAAGGGCACTATTATATTATTCTGGCAAAGCAAATAGAGCAATTCTGTTCGGAATTAACAGATAACTCCAAGCCTAGTCGTTTTTTGGAGAAAGAATTGCAATGCCTCAATGATATTGGGGAGTATATCAAAGAATTTCCCGGGGAACAATACAGCGTACGTACTTTAAGGGATAAAACAGGAATGTCCCCAGCAAAATTGCAAGATGGGTTTAAGTTTGTTTTTGGTAGAACGGTTTCCGATTTTGTTCGGAATGTACGCTTGGAAAAAGCGGAAGAATTAATTAGGACTACGGATATGAATATTTCTGAGATAGTGTATTCCGTAGGACTTACAAGTAGGAGTTATTTTTGTAAAATATTCAAGCGAAAATACGACTGTAATCCTAGAGATTATAAGAACAAAATATATAGTTCCGAGAAAAAGAGATTGGATAAATAAGGAACTCCTAACTATTTTGTTATAAATCTTTCTTTTTGTTATAAATATAACTTTTAACATAAAATTGTACAAAAGAAATTGATATTCAGTTACTTATGTGTTTTTTTTGCCGAAAAAAAGAAAAATGTCAAGAGAATTACATGTTGAAGATGTTCACGTAAGTGCCATTGTTCTTGATATGGCGCAGGAATTTAATGCGAAATATGAAGTGGATCAGAATCAACATTATCTAAAAATACCAGAGGAATTTGGTGTGGGCTCTATTAAAACAACGGAGTTCTCCAACGGGATCGGTATTGTAGAGGGGAACTTTAGGTTGGATCAGCCCTTCCATTTTAAGGTGAAAAATGGAATCTTACACCCCTTAAAATTTATGTTCAGCAGAAGGGGGTCATTCAAACATTGGTTTAAAGGAGAGAAAGAACAACATGAGGTTAAGAACTTTGAACATCTTATTGTATCCTCTAACCCTGCAAGTGTCAATGAATTTCTTTTTCCGGCCCATAAGCCCATAAGTCTCTTTAGTCTGGAAGTTAATCGCAAAGAATTTGAACCTAAGATTGCCCCTTATCTATTGGAATCCAATGAAGAGCTGGTAGCTTTATTTAGGGATGTCAACGGAATCAATCAATTTTTACATAAAGGGCAATATGGGATCACCATTTCAAAGTTGATCAAGGAGTTTGTGGAATGCCAATTGGAAGGTTTTATGAAATTCGTTTTTCTGGAGAGCAAGGCACAAGAGATACTGGTGTTGCAATTAAAGCAATATTTGGATGATCTGAATGCCCCGGGGAAAATTAAAATGTTGCGACAAGCCACTATTGCAAGCGCTAAAGAAGCAGTACGCATTATTGAAAATGAAATAGAAAATACAGATAAGGTAAGTTCACTAGCAACCAGGGTAGGCCTTAGCACCAATACCTTGCAGCAGGCTTTTCAAGTACTGTTTAAAACATCGGTCAATGATTATATCAGTAATTATAAAATTGAAAAAGCGCGGGAACTTATAGAAACCACGCCCCTTAATATTACCGAAATCACCTATCGTATTGGAATCAATTCCAGAAGTTACTTCTCAAAAAGATTCAAAGAACGTTTTGGGCTTACGCCGAAGCAATATTATACGAAAATAAGGGACAAGAGGATGGCCGAACAGGTAGCCCGACTAAGAGATCTGTAGTATATGGAATAGACTATTCTAAAACAGCTCATTTCTTCTTTGTCGCACAGATTGAAAATGGCGTTAAAATACCTTAAAAAGTGAGGAATGGTCATGGGTACAATAATCCTTTGATTTTTAAAGGGATGTATTCGCATTTGTGTTAATTTGAATTTTGAAAATGTTAAGCTTTTTTTAAAAAATCTAATTTCTTTGTGGAGATCGTTAAACGATAGCTTTAAGATTGACATATGGAAAAAACAATACTTTCTATTTTTAATAGCGAGCAAGTGCTCCGTATATTAAATACATTAATCAAAGGAAATATTTCAGAAGATTACGGGCAATACACACTTAAGTTTGATAATGAAGTTGGAAAGGGAAATATTAAGGCCATGGAATTCGAAAATGGCCTATCGTATCTAAACTTTGAAGTTTTTTTCAATAATACATTTCGGTTAACGCTAGACCAAAAAGAATTCAATCCTATTTTATTTTTATTCCAATGCGATGGCAAGGTATCCTTTGAAATGAAATTCCCGGAAAAAAAAATAAATCTCCACAAGCATCAAAACAGTATTATCAATATGCCTAAGTTTTCTCAAGGCAGTCTTATTTTTCCCAAACAAACCGCAATTGACATTAATGTAATTTCCATAGAAAAAAATATTTTCTTAGAGCAAAAGAATATCTATCTAGATTTTTTAAGCCCTTGCTTAAAAGGTGTTTTTACGGGAGAGACCCATGGGCCCTTTATGCACTTGGGCAAAAGTAATGTGCGCATTGCAAATCAAATTAATGAATTTAAAAACGAATGCTTGAATTCCGGTTTGATCAAAACCTTGGAATTGGAAGGGAGGTTAAAGCTAGTGTTGGCCACACATATTTCTGAACACGAAAGCAGTATTAATGAAGCTGAGGTACTATATCAGTTAAACGATAAGGATTTGGAGAAAATACATAAAATCTCCTCCTATATTTTTGAGAATATCCGGCAACCTATCGATGCCTTATTACTTTCAACCAAGTTCAATTTTCCTTTGAATAAATTACAGCGCGCGTTTTTGTCGGTATATTCTAAGACTATAGAGGCCTATATTGCCGATATTAAACTAAAAATGGCCAAGTATCAAATAGAAAATTCCAATGATTCCATTGCTGAGGTCATGTATGATCTAGGCTTTAGAAAACGAAGTGTTTTTTATAAGGTTTTTATGGAGAAATATGGGATGAACCCAGTGCAGCTCCGAACAAATAAAGAGTGTTAAAGGTTGGGAATCCCATCGTAGTGTACAGGCTCTAACATACTGTCATACGTAATGCCCATATTGTACAATTCCCTAGCTACAGGATGAAAGTCAAGCGTTATTTTTGCTTCTTCATGGATAAGAATTTCCAATTCCATATCCGAAATGTCTAAAGATAACCAACGGTTCTTTTGTGCGGGACTCAAAATTTTTGGAGAATACTCACTGAGATTTTGAATTTTTTTAATGGCGGGATCTACCTTTTGCAATGCTATTGAAAATGTAATAAACCCATCATTTAATCTATTGTAGTAGGCAGCCAAATACAAAGGCTCTTTATTGGCATTGTACACGTGATACGGGTATGTTTTCCCCTGGTGATAATAGGTGGTGAAAAAACCGGTAACGACCACGGTACAGCGTTTTAAGTTATAGGATTCTGCATATAGTGCATTGTCCTGTACCTTAGTGATGTCTATGGTCAAGGTATCCATAATATTTTGAAAAGATTCCCAGTTGCCTTCGTAGTTCTCCGGCAAGAGCCCCCATATGCCATACACAATTTTAGAAGTGTCCTCTTGCACGATAAGGGGTACAATGGTCTCTTCAAATCCTGAAATCAATGGATTTGTTCCATAAAGCTTAGGATATTTTAAGGGGATTCCCGTAAAATTTTCCAAAACTTCCTTAGGAGCCGTATTTGAGATTTTACACTTCATATTGAGAGTGCAAGTAACTCAATTTTAGGCTGAAGTATGGATGGATATGATATAATTTGTAACTCATATAATAGAGAAACTATATTGTTGCCCTATTTTAAAGAATTCTTTGCTGTATTGTTAAAAAAGAACAATAAGGAAATCTACTCCTGTATTTCTATTCAGAAAAGGGTTTTAAATAGTGATATATAGCATATTGGGAGCGTATTGGGTTTTCTCCTTCATTCATTTCAACATAGGGATTTTGGCCTTCTTTTGTGATGCGCCTTGCCTTTTGATTGTCCGAAAATTGAAGCTGAAGAATATCTTTTAACTCTCCAAAAACATCGGGATCCAAAATAGGGGTAAGCACTTCTATACGTCTATCCAGATTGCGGGTCATCCAATCTGCGCTTCCCATGAACATTTTTTCTTTTCCGTTATGATGAAAAAGAAAAACTCGATCGTGTTCTAAAAAACGATCTACAATACTTCTTACTTCTATATTTTCGCTCATTCCTGGAATACCGGGAATCAAACAACAAAAGCCGCGGACCAAAAGTTTGATTTTTACGCCAGCATTACTGGCTTTGTATAACCAATTGATCATTCCCTTGTCTTCAAGACTATTCATTTTAATGTTGATTTCTGCATGGAGACCCGAATTTGCATTATCGATCTCCTCTTGTATACAATGTTCAAATTGTAGTCGGGTATTGTAAGGGGAGACCAATAAAACTTTTAATTTGGGAACAATGATTTCCCGTCGCAGTACTTTGAACACCTGTTCTAAATCTGTTGTAATCTGTGGGTGGGCGGTAAAAAGACCATGGTCACAATACAATTTTGCTGTTTTGGCATTAAAATTTCCCGTACCGATATAAGCAAAACCTTGTGTTCCTCCTGGGCTCTTGCGCTGTATCAGCATTATTTTGGAATGTACTTTGATATTGGGGAAACTATAAAATACTTTTCCACCTCGTTCTTTAAATACTTGGCCCCAGGCCAGATTGTTCTCTTCATCGAAACGTGCCTTGGCTTCCACAAAAATGATAACTTCTTTACCATTGTCCAAGGCGTTTAATAAAGCCGTAGTTAAAAGCGAATCTTTGGCTACCCGATATAAGGAAATATGAATGGATAACACTTCCGTATCATGGGCTGCCTGCATTACCCATTGTTCCAAATAGGAAAAGTGTTGGTAGGGAAAATGCAATATTCGATCTTTGACTGCTATGAGATCGAAAATGGAATTGGCTTGCTCAAAAACCTGTTGCTTTAATTGGGGAAGGGGTTCATAGAATAATTCAGGGTTTTCCAAGAGGCGGGGAAAGCCAAAAAAATCACTAAAGTTATGATGGATGCCGCCTAAGACCATATCTATTTTTCCCAAATCCAATAAGTGTCGGATCTTTTTTTGTACTGCTTTGGGCATTTCTGGCTCAAACAACAAACGTGTAGATTGCCCGGTATCCCGCTTTTCCAAAGATTGGTAGATCTGTTGGATCCATTCACCTTCATAATCATCCTCCAAATAGAGCTCGGCATCCCGGGATATCTTAATGTTGTATTGGGCTTCAATTTCATCTTCAGGGAAAAGAGATTGTGAATTCACTTTGAGGACATCTTCCAGATAGGCATAAGAATAATGTCCTTCTTCAACAGAAGGAAGTGCTATGAACCGATCGAATGAAGTACTGGGGATAGGAATAAAAACAAGCTTTTCTGTATTTTTAAAGGTAACGACTAAATATAAGGCACTATCTTCTAAAGTTTCTGGAGAAATTTCGGTATCATGGATGGGTTGAAGCTCAGAAGCGATATTCTTTTTAAAGAAGACGTCTAACATTTGAAGCTGTTCTTCATTGTATGCATCGTGTTCTAAAAGATGAATACCCTTTTCGGAAAGTTCTGGGAGTATGTGTTCTTTAAAAATAGCGCCAAATTTTTCTTGCTGAAGCTGTACTTCTTCTAAAACAGCTTTTAATGTTTTATTGGGTTTAAGGGCCAAAGGTTTACGAATGGATTTCTTTACTTTTCGTATTTGACGGAGTTTGGAAACCCTTACTTTAAAAAACTCGTCCAAATTGGAAGAAAATATGGCGAGAAACTTAATGCGCTCATAAAGAGGGTTGGTCTGATCCATAGCTTCTTGAAGAACACGCCCGTTAAAATTGATCCAATCAACATCCCTGCTTTTGTATTTGTACGCTTTCTGTACTTCTGTTTTTCCCATGGGATACAAAATAGTGGAAATCCATGAAATGGAGATGAGTTAAAGGTTAATTTAATCAAAGACATCCAATAACTGTCGGATAGGGTAACATTTAGAGGTGTGAACTGGTTTATCGTAGGTTTAAAAAGCTATGATTATATATTCCCTATGGTTCTTGGGGAATTATTCTAGCAAAGACAGAATAATAATGGCCAAGAGATAGGATAATGCAGCGATGACGACCCATATTTCCTTGCTTAAAATGAGTTTTCCGGTGGTTTGAAATTGAAGTTTTTTCATAAGAATGATAGGGTATGTTACTACTAATGTCCCCATTAGTAAAGGATTGATTCAGTAAGAACGTATGCCTGGATAAGGCATAGCAAAATTGCACTTGTAAAATGAAGTTATAATTACCTCAAGATTAGTTTTGGTTTAATTTTTAATGTGTTAAAAAACAGCGTGTATCATCTTTTTATAGGTGTAAGCTTTTATAAGGGTTATTTTTTGGAAACTCGGGATCGGGATCAAACCTTGGATCGGGGATATAAGGCATACGTTCTTGCTTAATGACTTCAATACTCATAAAATCGAATTCCGAAACTACTTTTCCTGTGATGCGATAGATGCCTTTACCTTGAAAAGGATATCTTTTTGCTACAGGGGGGAAATGTACCGTATCGATCCAGGCACCTTCCTGATCCAAGAACGTCCCAAAATGCATTCGTTTCCCTTTAGAGGTTGTCGTATTTTTTGCAGTGATCAAATACCCATAAATAACAATGATTTTGTTGAAATAAGTAGCTAGATGTTTGCTTAATAAAGAACTGGTGGGCGGTTGTTTTAATAAGGAGAAAACATCATAAAGGGTAAAATTTAATAATTCCAATTGATCAAAGGCGTTTTCCAGAGCTGTGATTCCAAATCGGGGCAATTGGAAATCGCGATATTGTACTTTAAAGAGTTGCTGCTGAAGTTCATCCAATACAATATGGTTGCATTTATAATGCGCTTCCCATAAAAGATTTCGCTTTTCTTTTCCTAATGATCTAAAAGCATCTATCCGGATAAGAATGTCCAATTGTTCTATGGATAAAGGAACGCGTTCCATAAAATCGTCCAAGCTAAAGAAAGTTCCTTGCATTCGTACTTGCATTATCTTCAGCATGCTGCGTTTCTCCAACCCCTGTAAGTGTTGAAATCCCAAGTAGATATCTTTTCCAAAAATTGTAGTCTCAATGGCACTGGTATTAATGCAGGGAGCATGGATATGGCCCCCGTTCATACGAGCCTCATGCAAGTATAGCTCTACCCGATAAAAACCTCCTCCATTATTGATGGTAGCCACCATATATTCCAAGGGATAATAGCATTTTAAAAACATACTCTGATAAGATTCCACGGCATAGGAGGCAGAATGCCCTTTGGCAAAGGCATAACCGGCAAAACTTTCTATTTGTCGCCAAACTTCAAAAATAACATCATCCGATTCTCCTTTCTTACGGCAGTTGGAAATGAATTTATTTTTTACGGCTTGAAATTCGGTGCGCGAACGGTATTTCCCGCTCATTCCCCTACGTAATACATCGGCTTCCCCTAAATTTAATCCAGCATAGTAATGGGCCACTTTAATGACATCTTCCTGATATACCATTACGCCATAAGTATCGGGCATAATGTCCCACATAATGGGATGGGCCTGTTTTCTGCGTTCGGGATTCTTATGCCGCAAAATATATTCCCGCATCATACCACTTTTGGCTACTCCCGGACGGATGATGGAACTGGCTGCGACCAAAGTGAGGTAATCACGGACACCTAGTTTTTTAAGAAGCATGCGCATGGCAGGAGATTCTACATAGAAACAACCAATACATTCGGCCTTTGCTATCATGGCATTGATATTGGGATCGGTAAAAAAGGGTTTGGCTTCGTGAATATCGGGAAGTATCACCTCCGGATGATTTTGCTTAATGATACCAAGGGCATCCTTTATTTTTCCTAGACCGCGCTGTCCTAAAATATCGAATTTATAGAGCCCTACATCTTCAGCAATATGCATATCAAATTGTACGGTAGCAAATCCTTTTGGTGGAAGATGGGTGGCGGAGAAATAATGGATCGGGCGTTCGGAAATTAGAATACCCGCGGCATGGATACTCAAGTAGTTGGGTTTTCCTTCCAAATACTTTGCATACCGAAGCACTAATAGGGAGAGTTTATCAAGAGCGTCAAGATGGTATTTGCCACTGCTCAATTTATCGATTTCATGTTTGGGAAGCCCAAAGACTTTTCCCAATTCGCGTACCGCTCCACTGTGTTTAAAGGTCACGTATGATCCCAATAGTGACACCTGTCCCTTAGTCCCAAATTCCTCAAAAATAAAACGAGTGACATCTTCTCTGTCCCAAGTAGAAAAATCAATATCGAAATCGGGGGGATTGGCGCGGTATAAATTCATAAATCGTTCAAAATAAAGATCCAATTCAATAGGGTCTACATCGGTAATCCCCAATAAGTAGGCTACAATGCTATTGGCACCACTTCCCCTTCCTACATGATAATAAGCTTTGGATTTTGCATATTGTACAATCTTCCAATTGATTAAAAAGAAACTGACAAAACCTTGTTGTTTGATGAGGGACAATTCTTTTTCCAAGCGTTTGCGTATAGCATCATCTACGATTCTATAGCGTTTGGGTAACCCAAGGGTACAGAGTGTTCTAAGTTTTTTATAGTCTGCCGATGTATTGGCAAAGACCTGCTTCAAATTTTGATTTTCCCTATCGTCGGAAAAATTAAAATGAATGGTGCAAGTGGAGAGTAAGGCCTTGGTATTTTCCAGAATATAAGGGTGTTCCATAAATGTACTTTCGAGTACCCTTATGGGGTACATCATATCGCTTATTTTTCCTTGCTGGGATTCGGGAAGTTTACTCAACAAGGTATTATTGTCCATAGCACGTAATAAACGATGTATATTAAAATCGCGCTGATTTCTAAAACTGACAGGGTGCAATAGCACTAATTTTTCTTTATGGGCACTTAATTTTGAAAAACGGAGCTTATTGACTTCTTTCATACCTATTCCAATGTATTCATGAGGGAGGAAAGTGGTTTTCTCCAAAGTCAAAAGCACTTCAAAGGGATAGATCACATAGCTATCTTTAAAAGGAGGGGCGATGTCCGGAAAATCGAGTTGATGATGTAAGTGGTGGGAAAGAAAATTATTCAACTCCAAAAAGCCTTCATTGTTTTTGGCAAGAGCCACAAAACATTGTTGGTTGTGATTTCTAAAATCAATACCAAGACAAGGTGTAATACCATATTTGGGTGCTTTACGTACAAAATTGAGGCAAGCGGAAGTGTTATTGATATCGGTCAGAGGAAAATGGGTGCATCCAATTTTTTGAGCCATTTCCAATAAGGTAATCTCGGAAATGGTGCCGTATCGCATACTGTAATAAGAGTGATTGTTGAGATACATTGGATGGTTTTTTATTGATGTCTATGCGCTAAAACAATGGGAGGTTCCCCATTAAATGGATTGGAAAAATTTCCAATGGTACGGGCGCCTTCCCCCATAGTGGCAGCACGCATAATGCTCCGATCTCCGTAGCGGATACGAATATTATCCATGGCTTGGTATAGGTCAACCGTTTTTTTTCCATCATCAAAGAGATTAATTTGATAGGTTCCAGCGGTTAAACTGCTATACCGTACCCCAACAAGACGTATCAATACTCTTCGGTCATAAAGTTTATGGAACAATTCCATAACTGTTGGAATGAGATGATGATCTGCCGAAGTATATGGGATTTTTAGTTGCTTGGAATAGGTCTGGAAATCGGAATACCGAATCTTTACCGTAACACAGGAAGTAAGTTTGCCTCCTCTGCGCAATTGAAAGGCAAGATTTTCGGCCATAGCCGTAATGGTGGTTTTTAATTTGGTAATATCTGTAGTATCCCTTCCATAAGTGCGTTCACTGGAAATAGATTTGCGTTCGTGGTATTGCACTATGGGGCTATGATCGATCCCTTGGGCACGTTCCCATACCACACGGCCATTTTTTCCAAATACGGACAACATCATTTCAACAGGCATTTGTTGTACGGCACGAACGTGCTTAATACCCATATTACAAAAGGTATGATATGTTTTTTCCCCTACCATAGGAATTTTTTTTATGGACAGCGGTGCTAGAAAAGCCTTTTCATAGCCCAGATCTATTTTCAATTGATTATTGGGCTTTGCTTCATTAGTGGCCACTTTGGAAACCATTTTGTTTACAGAAAGTCCAAAGGAGATGGGAAGCCCGGATTCCCGTATAATTTTAGTTCTTAATTCTGTAGCAAATTTATAGCAACCAAAGAAGCGATCCATGCCTGTAAGATCGGCATAAAACTCATCTACACTGGCCTTTTCCAAGGCAGGGACTTCACTTTGCAAAATCTCGGTAACCTGTTTGGAGAATTTGGTATAAGTACCTGCATTTCCACGGATATATATGGCATTGGGGCATAGCTGCCTGGCCATTTTCATAGGCATTCCAGAATGAACCCCATAAGCCCGGGTCTCATAGCTTGCCGCACTGACCACTCCACGATTTCCTGTCCCTCCAACAATAACAGGTTTGTGATTTAGCCTACTGTCCAATAGCCGCTCACAAGAGACAAAAAAAGTGTCTAGATCCAGATGTAATATATTTCGTTGCATTAAATGGAAATTATCCAAAAATATGGAAATTATCCATTTTTTAATAATTAAAATGATGAAATATAGGGTTCCTTATGATAAAAAGGATATAGGATGTAGAAAAACGAAGAAGAAAATGTCAGTCAAAAAAAGAGAAATACAAAAAGTGTAAGAATTTAAGAGCTGCGCTAAAGTGTTCCCGTATAAAATCCAGAATGTGTACTTTTATGTAGAACAAACCAATTGTAAATGAAAGATTTGGAAATTAAATGCCCCAAATGCCATTGGGAACCCGATGGTCAACCCTATTGGCAATGCAGTTGTGGACATGTCTGGGATACCTTTTCCACGCAAGGCGTTTGCCCTCAATGTCATAAGCGATGGCAAGAGACCAGCTGTATATTACATGCAGGAGGGTGTACGGCCTGGTCCCCACATATAGATTGGTACCATATTCCTTTGGATGTAGAAAAGTTGTTGGAAGAAAAAGAAAAAGTAGTGTAAATTTTACACTATGGAGTCGGTATGTTCCATTAAATGCCTGGCAATTTTTTGAAGGCGTTTCACAGGTTCCTGACTCCGATAAAGTTGACTCTCCAAAATGGCATTTTCAAATAGGGAGTAGATGGTATATGCCAATTCCGGATCGGTTATTTCCTGTTCAAAAAAGAGTAAAAAACTCTTTTTGTGATTTTGTAATTCCTCAAATATTGCGGCTTTATGTATTGCGGTTTCAGACAACATATTTAAAAAACTACAGCCGCGATAATCAAATGCGACATTGTTTTCCATAAGAAAATCAAAAGCGCCCAATACTTTTTCTTCCTTA
This sequence comes from Spongiimicrobium salis, assembly GCF_043678055.1. Lineage (NCBI taxonomy): Bacteria > Pseudomonadati > Bacteroidota > Flavobacteriia > Flavobacteriales > Flavobacteriaceae > Spongiimicrobium > Spongiimicrobium salis. The sequence continues at coordinate 1,175,318 of NZ_JBHEQA010000001.1, read as the reverse complement.
TCCTTTATAAAATTGTAGAAATCTGTATTCCACATTTCATTGCGATGTTGCAAATAGGCTACGCAGAGATCATCTTTTGTTTTAAAATGATAATAGAGGCTGGCTTTTGCGACATTAGCTTCTTTGATGATCTGGTTGATTCCCGTTTCATTATAACCCTGCCGATGAAATAATTCATCGGCAGTGTTGAGTATTCTTTTTCTTGCCTCTAATTTGTCTTGCATGCCTATTGTAACTTCTCCATAAAGGAACGCATTTTTTTCATAATAACCTCACCATCTTCTTCTAGGGCAAAATGTCCGGTATCTAAAATATGGTAATCAATATTTTTTAGATCCGCCTTATATGCAGCTGCTCCGGATTCTGGAAAAAAGGCATCGTTCTTTCCCCAAACGATCAGCATGGGAGGTTGATGCGTCCTCATGTACTCTTGCCACTGTGGATACAATTTTAAGTTGTTTTGATAATCGTAAAATAAATCGAGATTTACCTCATGGGCACCTTCTCTGGAGAGGCGTAAATAATCCAGATTCCAAGTGTCGGGATTTACGCTTTCCGGATTGCGCGTTCCATGGGTGTATTGCCATTTTAGGCCTTCTTTGGAAAAAACAGGAAGGAGGGCCGCTCTGTGCTCTTTGGTATCTTCCCGCCATAAGTCGCGCACTCCTGCCCAAGCTTCTCCTAATCCGGCTTCGTAGGCATTGCCATTTTGATTGATGATCGCGTTTACTTTTTCTGGATGTGCCGTAGCAATTCTAAAACCTATTGGTGCCCCATAATCTTGTATCATAAGCGTATAGTTGTCCAGACCAAAACTCTGTACAAAGGCATCCATAACAGTAGCGATATGATCAAAGGTATATTCAAAATCTTCTTTCGATGGGAAATCACTTTCCCCAAAACCGGGATAATCGGGCGCTATCATGTGATAGTCATCGCTGAGCTCATGCAATACCTTTCTGTACTGATGGGAGGAAGCGGGAAAACCATGCAAAAGGATCAATGTGGGGTTATTGCGATTTCCGGATTCCCGATACGCAATATTCACCCCCTGTATTTCCTTGGTTTGATATTGAATCGCTGTTTTTGCGTTACTCATGGGTAGCACTTCTTTTTCTGAAGGGCTAGGTTGATTACAACTGATAAAAGCTATAATAAATGCAAATAATAATAATTGTTTCATGATTTCTATGTTGTTTTCTGTTTTTAAATGGAAGAATAGAATGCTATCTGACTGCTATTCTTTTGGTCAAAAGTAATTTAGAAATTATAGACAGACAAGTCTGTATATATAAATTAACTTTTATTTATGATTTGTAATGTCGATATTAGCCTTAAAACCAAGAGTAGTGGATAAGAGATTTTTGATCACTGGATATCCCTCCATACCGAATGAAAACAGATCTTTTCCCTAGCATTTGAAATAAACAAAAATGCCTCGTATACTTGTATTACGACTTTATTGTTGTTTTCAATACTATGAACCGTATATTGGCGTTTTTTTATTGACCGACCATAACTAGTATCTATGAGAAACCCACATTTTTTCAATTTGTATGTATTCTTTCAAAAGTGTTTTATGATCAAGGGAAAATATTTGTTCGTACTTTTTTTCTTTGGATGTAGCTTTAATGGCACCTTTGGGCAAGTAACCGTTGAAGAGTCTTTTGGAAAAAAGACGCTTTGGCAAATGTTTACCTATGATGTTGGAAACATGTTAAAGGGAGTAGGGCATTCCTATACAAGGCCTTTGCACTGGACTGGAAAGCAGTGGGGGACTTTTGGAGGTATTGCCGCTGGAACCGGGCTGCTCTACGTAGTGGATGAACAAACCTCAGAGTATTTTATCGACCAAGGAGAAGGGGTACCACAATTTTTACGGGATTATGGAGAAAATTATGGAAGTCCACAGAATGTGTATATGCTCACTTCCGGGGTTTATCTTACGGGGCTTTTTCTCAAGAATGAAAAATTGAGAAGAACAGGAGTACTGTTGCTATCTTCTACCACGGCAACGGGTTTGTTTCAGCAGGTTGCCAAAACGGTTACAGGTAGGGCAAGACCCGTCAGTGGAAAATCAAAAGATACTTTTGACCCTTTCAATTCCAGTAGAAATTACCATTCTTTTCCTTCGGGCCACGCTACCATGGCCTTTACCATGGCCTATGGTTTGGGAAAACAATTTAAGAATCCTTGGGTAAAAGCGGGGATCTATACCGTTGGTGCCATTCCTGGGATTTCAAGGTTGTGGGATGGTCAACATTGGCTCTCTGACGTGGCTTTTGGCTTTGCCCTGAGTATTTTTACCGTGGAGGCCATTGATCGGTATTTGGATTCAAAATATGATGAAAAATACAACCGTCAAGACAAAAAGTTGAGTTGGAACCTCAATTTTTCACCTTCTCAAATAGGTGTTGTCGTCAATTTTTGAAAAAGTCTTGAATGCGTTGATCTATCCTTGTAACAAAGCATAGCTCTGTTTGGCAATTTCCAATTCTTCGTTTGTAGGGATAACCAGTATTTTAATGGTACTATCCTTTTTCTGAATTTCTTGGAGCGCGTCTACACGCAGATTATTTTTCGCTATATCCATGTGAATCCCTAGCGCCTCCATATCGGAACATACCATCTCACGAAGCAGTACCGAATTCTCTCCGATACCTGCTGTGAAAATCAGGGCATCCAAACCGTTCAATGCAGCAATATAGGCCCCAATATATTTTTTGATGCGATAGGCAATCATCACTAAAGCCAATTGGCAAGCTTCATTTCCCTGAGCTGCTTGCTGCTGGATTTCCCTAAGATCGGAATGCCCTGTAAGTCCTAAAAGGCCGCTTTGCTGTTGTAGCATTTGGTTGACTTCCGCGGAGGAACGTTTTAGGTTATCCATGAGGTAGAAAATCACAGATTGGTCAATATCCCCACTTCGCGTGCCCATAATGAGTCCGTTCATAGGGCCAAAGCCTAAGGAGTGATCTATACTTTTACCATCTTTAATGGCGGTCATGCTACAGCCATTGCCCAAATGAATGCTGATGATTTTAGCAGAAGGAAATGATAAGTGCGCTATTGCCTGTTCTGAGACATATTTATGACTGGTACCATGAAACCCATATGCTCGGATGTGATGTTCATCGGCCAAGGCTTTTGGAATAGCATAGCGATACGCTTTTTCAGGGAGGGTTTGGTGAAAAGCAGTATCAAAAATGGCTATTTGTTCCGCGTTGGGGAAAACTTCCATGGCCACTCGGATACCGGTAGCATTGGCAGGGTTGTGCAAAGGTGCTAAAGAGGCTAAACGGTCTATTTCCTCCAAAACCGTTTCGTTTATTTTTGTAGGACAATCAAAGCGATTTCCTCCATGGACAACACGGTGTGCTACGACATCAATGGCATCGGCAGCTTGTAAAACCCCTGTTTTAGCATCTAATAGCAAAGAAGTTACGGTTTCAAGACCTTCTTTATGATTGTTGATAGGATGGGTTTTTGAAGAAGTCCCCTCTTTGGTATCATAATGGACTGTAGCATTTTCTGCCCCGATCCGTTCGATCAAACCTTTGCAAATCAAGGTTTCGGAGGGCAGATCCATCAATTGAAACTTAATGGAAGAACTTCCGGAATTTAAAACTAGGATTTTCATGTGCTGGGAATTAAAGTTCTTGGGCCTGGATAGCAGTTACAATTACCGTATTAAAAACATCGTCCACCGTACATCCACGGCTTAGATCGTTCACAGGTTTATTGAGTCCCTGTAACATAGGGCCAATGGCCAAAGCCCCTGTTTCCCGTTGTACGGCTTTATAAGTGTTGTTGCCTGTATTGAGGTCTGGAAAAATCAATACGGATGCTTGTCCTGCAACTTCAGAATCTGGAAGTTTGCTCTTTCCGACCAAGGGATCTACGGCAGCATCATATTGAATAGGCCCTTCGATCTGTAAGTCGGGACGTTTGCTTTTTACCAATGCCGTAGCTTGCCGTACTTTATCTACATCTTCTCCTTTTCCAGAACTTCCCGAAGAATAGGAAAGCATAGCAATCTTAGGCGTAATACCAAAAGCTTGGGCCGAAATGGCAGATGAAATAGCGATTTCCGCCAATTGTTCTGCGGTAGGGTTGGGGTTGATGGCACAATCGCCAAAAACAGAAACCCTGTTTTCCAAACACATAAAAAATACGGAAGACACTACCTTGATACCCGGTCGGGTCTTTACAAATTGTAGGGCAGGACGTATAGTGTGCTGGGTAGTATGCACGGCACCAGAAACCATGCCATCGGCATCACCTTGATATACCATCATGGTACCAAAATAGGAGACGTCGAGCATCATATCTCGCGCCATGTCCATATTTACACCTTTGTGTTTTCTCAAATTATAAAAAGTTTCTGCATACGCATCAAAATTTTCGGCTTCCCCCGGATTGAGGATGGGAATATTGGAAATATCCAGGTTCATTTCAATCGCCTTTTTCTCGATTTTTTCCTCACTGCCCAAAAGTGTTATTCGTACGATACCCAAGCTGTGCAATTCACAGGCGGCTTCTAGGATTCTGGGGTCTTCCCCTTCCGGGAGTACAATATGTTTTTGTTGTTGTTTGGCCCTTTGCAAGAGCATGTATTGAAACATTCTCGGCGTGGTTCCCTTCGGCTCAAAAGTCTTTAATTTATTTAATAGGGATTCCCCATCGATATACTTGTTGAAGAGTGAAATAGAAGTGGCAATTTTTTGCTTGCTCTCTGCATAGATTTTAGACTTTATATTTCCTACGGAATTTGTAGCATCAAAAGTGCCCTGTTGTACCGAAATAATGGGAACATGGGTTTCAAAACCTTCTAAAAGCTTAAGAATGGAAGCTTCTGGAACAAGTCCTCCGGTAAGGACAATACCCGAAATATTAGGATAATTCTCCGATAGATTGGCCTGCAAGGCCCCTAAAATAATATCCGATCGGTCTCCAGGGGTGATCACTAAACTATTATCGCGTAAATAGGTCAGGTAATGGTGTAATTGCATGGCCCCTACACCAAAACTACCGGTTTGATTGTCTAGATTTTCTTTGCCAAAAAGTACCTTCCCGTCTAGAGCATCTAAAATTTCTTTTAGGGTAGGATGCGATAATTGCTTTACCCTTGGCACGGTAAAAGCCAGTGTTTTCTCTTGAAGTTCTTCCACCAAACGCTCTAAAACTACAGTTCTGTTTTCTGGGCGTACCTTATTGGCCACAACGCCCAATACTTCAATATCTTTTTGGATATAGGTATTTACGGCCGATTCCAGATTGCCGCAAAATTCATCTAAAGTCTTTCCCTTGGCATTGTCGATCAGTACTACGGGAATTCCCAAATTCTTGACAATATCAATATTAAGATCAAACTCAATAATACTCCCATCACTGGAAAAATCACTGCCCTCTACCAAAATAAAATCAAATTGCTCTTCCAGCGTCTTATATTTGGCAATAATGATATCTAAAATATCGCCTTGCCTGCCATCATTAAACATGTCTACTACTTGACTTTGGGTCAATGCGTAGGCATCTTCAGCATTAAGGTCCAACGAAAAATGAGAGAGGACCGTATGGATATGATTGTCGATCTCATCGTTTTTTAAATCATCGATAACAGGTCGGAAATAGCCGATTTTTCCTATTTTTCCCAACAACAATTGCATGAGTCCCAGCACGACGAGAGATTTGCCACTGTGGGATTCCAAGGTGGCAATATAAAGGGCTTTGGTCATAATTTTGTAATCCTTTTGTTTGATCCTTAAAGATAAGTCTTTCTTTGGGCAAGCCCATGTCCGCATCTTTAAATATTGATAAATTTAAGGGCGCCCTTAAATCCATAAAAAAACCTCGACGGTCATGTCGAGGTTTCTTTTAAAAGGATTTTATATTCCGTTTTTTATAGCGCAAACCACTTTTCTACGGTTTGTATTATTTTTTCATCCCCAGGGCCGTGAAAATCAAACTCATTGGTTTTGGGGTTGTAGGTATATGCTTTCCTCCACTCCTCAATATTCAGAGCTACCTGTCTAATGGCATCGCATATAAATAGTAGTGCCGTATTTGAGGTAATGGGATGTAGGGATAAGCGTACCCACCCGGGTTTATCGATCAAATTTTTATTGTTGATGTCCTGCATCATATTTTTGGAAGAATCAGCACCAATATCAAATAAATAATGGCTGTAGGTACTGGCACAGGACCAGCCTCCACGAACTTGGATGCCAAAACGATCGTTCAGTAGACGTACCACAAGATTGTAATGGATACCTTTGATTCCAAAAGATACGACTCCAATGCGTTTTTCGTCATTGTCACCCAAAATGAACAAGTCGGGAATTTCTTTGAATTGGGAGCGACAGAGATCCAATAGCTCTTCTTCCCGTTGCGCAATGCGTTCGGTATCCATTTTTTCTTTTAAGCGAATGGCCAGTGCGGTTCGCATCACCTGCAGAAAACCAGGAGTGCCCCCATCTTCTTTGATTTCAATATCATCATGATATTCATAGGCTCCCCAAGGGTCGGTCCATTTTACATTTCCACCTCCGGGCACATCCGGACAAGAGGTGTTGTAGAGCACTTTGTTAAAGACCAAGACACCACAGGTTCCAGGGCCACCTAAAAATTTATGGGGGGAAAATAAAATGGCATCCAAACGCTCCTGCGGATCTTTTGGGTGCATATTCATGGACACATAAGGTGCAGAAGCGGCAAAATCAACAATGCAGATACCTCCATATTGATGCATTACCTTAGCCAGTTCGTGATAGGGTGAAATAATTCCCGTAACATTGGAACAGGCGGTAAAAGCGCCAATTTTTTGAGGCCTATCTTTATATTTTTCAACAGATGCCCTAAGATTTTCAGGGCAAATTAAATGGTTTTCGTCACAAGGTATCATGACCACGTCAGCAATGGTTTCCATCCAAGGGACCTGATTGGAGTGATGTTCCATATGGGAGATAAAAACTACGGGGCGTTGACTTTCCGGAAGTTGTACTTCACGCTTTATCGCATCTGGCCATCGTAGGCCCATTATACGCTGAAGACGGGAAAGTACTCCGGTCATACCCGTACCCGCTGTGACCAATATATCCTCTTCCCCGGCATTGACATGTTGTTTTATAATACTTCGGGCATGTTTGTAGGCGTAGGTAGAAGCCTTTCCGGTCTCGCTGGAAAAAGAATGCGTATTGGCCACCATAGGCCCAATCTGATTTCTCATGGTATCCTCAATGGGACCGTACAACCTACCACTGGCGATCCAATCTGCATATAAAAGCTTTTGGGGCCCATAGACCGATTCAAAAGTGGAATCTTGGCCAACGACTTGATATCTAAAAGGTTCAAAATGCTTTTCCAGGGCCGTTTGTTCTTGTTCTTCTAAAGTAGTATTTGACATGCTTCCCGATTTTGGCGTGTAAATTAGTTAATCTAGATGGATCAACCATTGATGCAATATAAAAAAAGACCTCGCGTTAAACAGAACCAACCAAAACTTTTCTTTATGTTATTTCGAAAAAAAAACCTACTACAATTAGGAATCATTTTATCCTTGACCTTTTCTTCCTGTAGTTCCGAAGATGTTTCAGGAGACATGACTCCCCAGAGTGAGAATCCTACAAATCCATCGTCCCCGGACAATACCCCTCCAGAAGATGGTAGTTCCATGCAAGAAGGCCTTCCGGTAATTACCATTGAAGGAGCTATTTCCAATGAAGAGGCCCAAGCCATTATTGATCGGGACGGAGGCACCTTGACCACTTGGATTACTATAAGTAATACCACTGGATTAACGCAGATCGATCTTTCTACATTCACCGCATTGGGAAATCGGTTATTGATTTTCAATAATGCGGATCTTGAAGAGGTGCTTGTCCCTAATTTAGAACGGGTAGACGATCAAATTCAGTTGAGCAATAATACGGTACTCACCGAAATCAGTTTTCCTGTACTCCGGACTACTGGAGTGCTATCCATTGCAGAAAGCACAGCTTTAAACGAGATTCGCGCCGATCGATTGGAAAGCCTAGATCGATTAAGTTTGGTTGTCGTTGGGAACGGGAATACTAACATAAATTTTCCAAGACTTAGCAATGTAGGACAAGAAATTTTTATTTCTTCCGTTTCCATGCAAAATGCGAATTTTCCACAATTACAAACTATTGATGGGAGGTTATTGTTTCAGGATGTCATAGTGGCCCAAATGAATTTCAATGCCTTGCAAGAAATCAAAAGCTTTACGTTACGTGATGTGGCCCTACTGGAAGAAATCGATTTCCCACAATTGCGCAGTGTGATCGGCGATATAAGTACCGATACGAGCGGGAATAACAATGGTGATGTCCATTTGGGAAGTATGTCCATATCTTCCTGTACTCAGCTTTCACGCATTAACTTTCCACTTTTGGAAGAGATACGTACTGGAAATTTTTTAATAAAGGCCAATCCATTGCTTACACAAAGTAATTTTGAACGTTTGTCGTTCATCAATGCAAACTTGGATTTTTCGGAGAACAATCAACTACAAAATATGGCCTTTCCTGTATTGACAGAGGTGACCAGAGAAATGAGAATTCATCAAAATCCTGCCTTGTTGGCTGCCGATTTTGGAGCACTTTCCCAAGTAGGAACGAAACTAGTGATTTGGGGATCCAATGATTTGGAAGTATTTAATGTAAGTCAGTTGGTTAGTGCAGAGGAAGTCACGCATCTTACCGATCAAGGTATGCCCGCCGATGGAACGTTGGATTTTAGGTTGTCTTCCATTCAAAACGTTGGGAAAATTTTTGCCGATAAATTTGTTTCCGCCGCTCAAGTAGAAGCGTTTCTAGGGAATTTGGTCAATACCAATCCCAATATCCAGAATTTAGATGTGGATGTTCGTGGGGAACTATCTACCAATTCTGCAGGATATGTCCAAAGTTTGGAAGCTAATGGAAATGATATTAGAATATACAATTAACAGGTTTTCTGTCCTGTGAAAATGGAGGTGTTTCCTAAAGCGGAGATACCTCCATTTTTAATTTTAATACGACTGGTATTTCTTCATAGCGGATTTTCGGAAAAGACCGCTATGAACTTCTTACGATCTTGCCGTTTTTCCGACAGGCTAAGGTTACCCACAAAATTGCCTTGTTTGACAACATATTATTGCTGAAGCCATTAAGTTGTATTTGTTTTGGAGTTCAAAGTAGCCAAATCTTATAAACGTTGAACCCATGATACGGAAATTGCTCTATTTGTTATTGGTAATAGGAGCCTGTTTTTCCAGCAATGCGCAATTGAGTGACCTACATTACCTTCCACCTTTAAAACAAGGTCGGAATAATCAGGCCATTCGTCAACAGGCTATTTATTTATCTACTCCAGAACCTACTACCTTTACGGTAAATGCATACCGGGGAACCAATCCCACCCCAGTGGCTACCTTCTCCATTTCTAATGTGAATCCGGCAGTGTATACGCTGGGGAACGGCGATAATAATATTACGCTGGTAAACAATAGCAATACCGGAATTGTACTCAATAATAGTGGACTGCGCTTTGAATCCCCTAGTGGAAATAGATTCTATGTGAATTACAGAGGGTATTCCTCGGCTCAAGCCGCTTCTCTGACCTCCAAAGGTCGCGTGGCTATGGGAACCCGTTTTAAATGGGGAGGTGTTCCCAATTTGGGAGCACACAGCTCCAAATCCAACACCTTGGGAATTATGGCAACGGAAGATAATACGGTTGTCAATGTTTTTGGTTATGACCCGGCATGTGAGTTCAGGCTGCAGAATAATGTTGGAGGCATTACGGCGGACACCTATCAAATTACCTTAAATGCGAATGAATCTTTTGTGTTTGAAGCGTATCTGGCCCAATCTCCGGCGCATCGGGATGGATGGATAGGAGCCTCAATTGTATCTGATAAGGATATCGTGATCAGCAATGGGTCCCTAAATTTTGGGAGACAGCAAAATTCTGGAAACCGTGATGCCGGAATCGATCAGCCGGTACCTGAAAATAGATTGGGAAAAGATTATGTATTTGTTCGGGGGAATGGCGGTACCAATGGCGCTACAGAATTTCCCTTGATTATTGCTACTGCAGATAACACCCAGATTTTTATTAATGGGTCTGCCACTCCGGTAGCCACAATCAACAATGGGGAATATTTTGAGGTTCCCAGCAGTTTTTATTCCTCCAATACCGTGGGTGCCAATATGTTTGTGCAAACCTCAAAAGATGTATACGCCTACCAATGTATGGCTGGTGCAAGTCAAGTATATACCCAAGGCCTTAATTTTGTAGCTCCCGTAAATTGTTTGCTTCCTGATGTTATGGATAATATTCCGGATATCAGAAATATGGCGGGGACGCTCGTAAATGGGGGTGTCACCATTATTGCTGCGGTAAATACACCGGATGCAAATATTGTGGTGAACGATGGAAGTGGTGTTGTGCCATTACCGGCTTCAGTACCGGTAGCGGGATCCACCGATTGGAAAACGTTTTTTATCCCGAATTTAAATGGAGATGTAAGTGTGCGATCTACCGGACCCATTGCCGTTGGATTTTTTGGATTTAATGGTGCAAGAGGTGTCGCAGGATATTTCTCAGGATTCGATACCGTGCCCGAAGTAAACTTGGAAATTAGAGGCGGAGGCGGTTGTTTTGCCGGAGCTTCTATTTTTGAGGCTACCGGAAATTTTGATGCCTATCAATGGTTTGGTGATGGCGTGCTTATTCCTGGCGCCAACGGACCGAGTTATACTCCTACCACTGCGGGAGATTATTTTGTTCGAGGAACCAAAGGACCCTGTACCTATGATTCACAACCTATTTCAGCCTATTATTGTGATCCTGATGTGGTCATCAATAAGACGGTGGACAAGGCAGAAATTATGGAAGGGGAGACGGCTACCTTCAGAATCCACGTTCGGAATTTAGGGATTGGTCCGGTGACCAACCTTCAAATCACCGATAATATACCAACGGGGCTTTCCCTAGTATCCAGCTTTACCATTTCGGGAACATGGAATGGGAATCTCTGGAATATTGGAAGGCTCAATGCAGGCGAAACTGCAGTTTTGGAATTGGAAGTTCGCGGCGATGAGATCGATACCTTGCCCTTATTGAGCCTAACAAATACCGTTACGAACACTCAAGATCAAATAGACAATAATATTACGGAAGACAATCTTTCTGCACATATCACCGTGCACAATGACTATGACAATGATGGAGTTAATGACAGTACAGATTTGGATGATGATAATGATGGTATTTATGATGAAGAAGAGTGCAATGGCTCAAGTTTTAATATTTCTGGAGGCATGGCACATATCAGTCCGCTGTCTAGTACGCCAAATCACCTTATCCTTGATATTTTCAGTCTGGACAACTCTTTAAACCTTCAAATCAATGGAACGGATATCGCAGGGGAAATTCAATTTCAAAATACCATAGGAAACCAAGCTAGGTTTTTGGATGGTACTACCTACGGGGAGAATGGAATAGCCCAGATATATACCTTATCCGGTTCTCCGGGAAGGCCGTTATTGCGTATAGTGATAGACGCCTTAGGGAACTTTGAACTTTTGGGGTCCAGAACTTCCAACGGCCCCTTGGAGCCTATGGTGCTCACCACTCCGGCTATTAGCTATGATTGGAGTTCTTCTGGAAACCATACGCTTACTGTGGGACAGGCCCTTACCGGACCCACCAATATGAGTGGCCTTCTATATACAGCGGCTTGTGATTTGGATACTGATGGTATTCCCAATCATTTAGACTTAGACAGTGATGGCGATGGCTGTAGCGATGCCAATGAGTTCTATAAAGACGCCAATGCCGATGGAGGCGATGGAGGGGTGTATGGAACAGGAGTGCCTATGGTAGATCCTACGGATGGTACAGTCACCACAGCATCTTATACTGCAGTGGTTGCTCCGGAAATCCTTTTGGGAAATACTTCTGAAGACTTGGGAGGCAACGATATCAATGGACAAGGCGTAAGCCTTGGACAAAGTTTTGAATACGTATTGCGGTTTCAAAATACGGGAGACGATAATGCCATAAATTATAGTATTCGGGATGTATTGCCCCATAATGTCACTTTGGACAATGTGGATACCTCGGACGCCATAGGGACGACTTATACTTACGATACAGCTACGCGGACCTTAAACTTTAGCATTCCAGATGCTTTGGTAGAAGTAGGAGATCCGGAATATAGTATTAGAATTGCTGTGACCATTGCATCGAGTTGTTCGGATTTTGTTGCCGCCTGCTCGTCCCAGTTGGAAAACTTAGCTTTTTCTACCTATCAAGGGACAACGAATCCCAATGTTTTTACCGATGAAAATGGATCCAATAGCATAACGGCTTGTCCCAGAACGCCAGAAGTGGCCCGGAATTCCATCCTGAATGATTTGACCAATTGTAATGAATCCAGAACCGTTCAACTTTGTGGTGATGATGTAGTATTGGCCGCCGGAGCGGGATTTGTTACCTATAATTGGGTGTTGGATACCAACGGGAATGGACAAGTGGATGCTGCGGATACGCCTTTGAACGATGGAGATCCAGACGGAGATCCCAGTACGTTGTTGGTCACTGTTGTTGGAGAATATATTGTGGAGAAATCTGCCAATGGAAGCTGTCCTGATCTCGTGGAACGAATTACTGTAGAGCGTTTTGGTGCAACACAAACCAATCCCATTGTAGACTATTTCAATCAAGTGAACAGTGATGTCAATCCAGATAATGATCTACAAGGAGAAATAGCTACCTGTCCTATAGATGGAGATATACTGCCCAAAATCTTTTTATGTGGCGCTAATGATGAAGCTACGATTCAATTGGGAATTACCGATGCCCAGAGTATTGTTTGGACCAAATTGGATGAGGCTAGTTGCTCGGATACCGGAGATGATTGTGCCAATAAAAATAGAAACTGTACCTGGAACACCGTGGCCAATGGTGATAATATTACCCTTAGGGAGGAAGGGGAGTACAGTGTTACGATCAACTACCAAAATGGATGCTTTAGCCGTTTTTATTTTAATGTGTTCAAAAACAATTTGGATATCGATGTAATCTCTTCAGACATCTTATGCAGTACTCCTGGAAACATACGTATTACCAATATAGGAGCTGACTATGGTTTTCAATTGATCGATATTTCAGATAATAGTGTGGTCGTTCCTTTTTCGGCGAACAATGGACCTAATTTTGATATCAACACCAATGGGACCTATAAAGTTCAGGTTACCCAATTAAGTCCTGTTGATGGAACTCCAATAGTAGGCAGCTGTATTTTTGAAACTGCTGATATTGGGATATTGGAGCGGGATTTTAGGGTGAACTTAAGCAGTACGCCGGCAGATTGCAATGACCTGGGAACCATTTCGGTCCAAGCATTGAATGCCCTCCCCAATTATAGTTATGAACTCCGGTTGGACGATGGAAGCAACGGGGGACAGGGATCTTTGGTGAGCAGTCAACCTGCATTGAATGACAATACCTATATCTTTTCCAATGTAAATCCGGAAAACTATATCGTGATTACCCGTACCCAGGATGGTTGTTTTGATCAGCAACAAATTACGGTATCGCGTATTCCCGATCTTAGTTTGGGTGCCGTAACGGCAGCAAATATCACTTGTACTGCGGGAATCGTAAACTTGACCCCTTCTGGAGGACAACCCAATCCGGTATACGAAATGGCCATTTGGAGTAAAGATGGTGTACCCTTATATCCCGATCAACCCAGCGTGCCCAATACAGCCTATCAGAGCACACCAAGCTTTTTGTTTGGATACCGTGGTACCCCGCCGACCTATTTTCCCAATGAAGAAGGAGATTATGTATTTATCGTTCGGGATGGGAGTGGGTGTTATGCTCTTTCCAATACCGTGCGCGTAGAAGATTTGGATGGGTTGTCCATTTCCGCATCCCATACCCCTATTGGCTGTGCAGATAGTGCTACGGCTTCTATGACCGTAGCGGTTACTGGAGGTACCGCACCTTATCAATACAGTTTGGATGGAGGACTTAGCTATCAGGCAGCAGCTACTTTCGTCAATCTTGCAGCAGGGCAATATACCATTACGGTAATGGATTCCAGTGGTAGTGGATCAACGGCCTGTGTAGAAAACTTTGACTATCAGATCGACCAACCTTTTAGGCTTACCGCTTCTTCTGCCATTGTTGAGGATGCTTCCTGTAATCCGAGCGGGGCTTTGGTAAAAATAATCAATGCGAATGGAGGTCAAGCTCCTTATCAGTATAGCTTTGATGGAGGGAGTAGTTTTACGGCCATCAATGAACAACGCCTATCGCCCGGAGATTACCAATTGGTGATTCAGGATGATTTGGGTTGTACTTTCCCAATGGATTTGAGCGTACCCAATGAAGTTCCGGATCCAAGTTTTACCACAAATGTTACCTATGATTGTGATGGTTTGGGTACAATTACGGCCATACCCTCCAATACTGCGGACTTTGGCTATTCTTATGCGCTCAACGGAAGTACTAATACCCCTTCGGATAATGCAATATTTACCAATGTGACCAACGGGACCCACAACCTGACCATAGGGTATAGCCCGATAAATACGCTGAGCCGAACCAATTTGTTCTACGAAGGTTTTGGTGCAGGGCCCACTACATCGATCGCTGAGATAGGACCGGGCTATTGTTATGAACCCCAAGATGGAACAATGACCAATTGTAATCTTGGACCGGCTGGAATTTTGGTCAACGGGGAGTATACGGTTACCAATGTGGTGACCAATCCCATTCCGCTTTGGAGAAATCCCAATGACCATACAGGGCTTACCGATGGAAGGTTTTTGGCCATTGCGGTAAGTACCTTGGCGGGAGATATGAACGTGCTTTGGGCGCGAAGAGGTATTGAAGTTTTGCCCAATAGAGAGATTAATCTTTCCCTTTGGGCCTATAACCTGTTGCGTACTACGGCTACGGGGAATAATCCCGAAATATTGATCGAACTGGTAGATGGTACCGGTACCGTAATTCAGCGTATCGCCACGGCGGAAATTCCTAAAAATTCCAATGCGGACGACTGGCATAATCGCCAGGTTGTTCTAAATCCTGGGGCAAATACTAGCGTGGATATTGTACTGCGCACCAATTTGAATAGTGATTTTGGGAATCACCTTATTTTAGATGATATAGAGGCCTACCAGCTTCCGGAAAGCTGTGAAAAAACCGTAGATATTGCCGTAGAAGTGGAAGATGCCCAAGAATTTAGGGCAACGGTCTTAGGAACCATAGCCCCAAGTTGTCCTGGAAATACTGATGGCGCCATACGTTTTGAAGTGGCCAATTTTGATGCTGCAACGGGCTTTGAATACTCTCTTGACGGAGGGGTAAATTGGATAAGTTCCTTGGTTTCACCTGTTACTACCACGGCAAATTTAGGAGATGGGGCCTACACTATTGATGTCAGACGAGTCAATGATACAACTTGTTCAACAAGCTTAACGGCAACGCTGAGCGAACCCGCGCCTATCGTACCCAGCTTAAGTCAGACCGCCGCATTTAGCTGTTTTACTACAGGAGGGACTTTGGAAGCTTCTGCCACTGGAGGTTCCCCAAGCTATGAATATCAGTTGGAAGATAGCTCCAACACCATAGTTGTAGCCTATCAATCCAATAGCACCTTCACCAATATTGCCGATGGGGATTATGTGGTTCGGGTGAGAGATCAAAATGGTTGTGAGGAAGTTTCCACGACTGCCGTGACCATTAACCCACCGGTTGCGATTGCCTTTGATGTAAGTGCTACCACCTGCTATGATGGACAAAACAATGCGAGCATTACCGTAACTGTAAATGCGGGGAATGGGAATTATAATTTTAGCCTTAATGGTGGGGCATGGGTCGCTCCAACGCCTGCGAGTTCCAATACCTATACCTTCAGTGGACTTTCAGATGGAAGTTATGATGTAGAGGTAACGGATGCCTTTGGCTGTACTTCCAATATAACTATTGTTGATATTCTGCCAAGATTAACGGCCCAAGTGGATGTTTTGAATGTCAGTGCCTGTGCCGATGGGAGTATCGATGTAAATGCTTCAGGAGGCGATGGGAATTTTGTATACGCCTTTGTCAATAATGGAACCACTGTTCAAGATAGCGACTTCGGATCGGCAAGTAGCTTAAGCATTACCAATGCCACGATTGGGGATTATGATGTTTATGTGAGAGACCATAGTGGTACTTCTCCCTATTGTCAATTTATGGAAACGGTTACTGTTTCCAGTAATCCTACCCTTGCCTTTACCGCTACGCCTACCGCAGCGGTCTGCTTTGGAGATCAAGGAAGTATTGACGTCAATATTAGTTCGGGATTGGCACCCTACACTTTTGAATTGATCGATTTGGATCATAGCGTATCCAATCAAATACAGTTTTTTGTGCTTTCGCCCACCAAAACTTATTTCAATCTAACACCGGGGAATTATAACGTTCGCATAACGGATTCCAGTGGTTGTTCGCAAACGATTAGCAATATTGAGGTGACCCAACCCGATGAATTGACGGCAACGGTTACCGGAGTTACTCCGGCTACCTGTACAGGAGATGTAAACGATTTTGGCTTTGAATTCAGTGGATATCCAACCACTTTGGGAACTATTGAATTTAGTGCCGATGGAGGCGCTACCTGGATCGGGGACAACAGTGTTCCCGGAACTACAGATCGGCTTACCGGCTATTTGTCCGGAGATACGGTCCAACCATCCATGCGAACCGTTGATGGTGCAGGGAACACCGTCTGTCAAACCGATCTTCCGCCCTTTATTATTCCTTTTCCTTTGGACGATCTGGATATCACGATTTCGGCCGTTGTGGTGAATTGTGATGAATTACGCGTACGGGTTCAGGGAAGTGAAGGCGTGGCTCCCTACGAATATGCCCTTTCCGACGATCCGGCCAATTTTGATATTGCCACGGCCACCTGGATTCTAGGAGGTGCTACGGATATCCTTGGAAATACGGTGCCGGCAGGACACGGAATGTATGAATGGGTAGGCCTTGTTCCTGGGAAGACCTATGTGTTCTATGTAAGGGACGATAACGGTTGTGTGCGCCAAAGTAATGTCAACGTAAATGATATTACCACAAATCCTATGGAAATTATTGCCACTGTACGGCCTTCCTGTAATGGGGCCAATAACGGTGAAATTACCTATACCATTACGGATACGGACGGAGTCACCGAACCCAATATGAATTGGACCCTATTTGATATCAATGATAATGTCGTTACTTCCAGTGGAGGAAATATTGCCTATACCAATACTGTGACAATTTCCAATTTGGCGGCGGGAGAATATTATATTGTAGTCACTCAGGTCGATGCCGGTGGCCTAACACAATGCTCCAGTGGTAGCGAAAATGATCTTTTGGAAGAATTGGATCCCATTACCGCGAACTTGAACAAAATTCAGGATATTAGTTGTGAGGCAGGGGGGATGATTGCCATAAACGCCATTCAAGGTGGAGGAGGAATGTATACCTATACCGTGACGGGTCCGGCTCCCTTTACCACAATAACAGGAACTACGGATAATCCCGTGGAAATCCCAGCGAACTCCCCTGCAGGAAATTACACGGTGGAAATCAGTGATCAATATGGTTGTTCCTATCCCTTGGGAAGTATTGCTTTGGATCTGTCCCCAAATCCTGTTATTTCCAGTGTGGTCGTCGATAATTGTACTAGCGCTCCCAGTGTTACGATCAATGCGACGAGTAGTGCTCCCCATATATTGTACTCTTTGGATGGGGGGACCACTTATGAAGATAATGCAGGTGTTTTTACCAATGTAAGCCCGGGGAATTATACAGTTTTTATTAGGGATGGCAATGGTTGTACAGCATCGAGCAGCATTGAAGTACATCCAAGCCTACAGGCAACGGCTGTTGTTGCTGAGAACTTGGGATGTGGTGCAGGTCAAGAAGCAGAACTCTTGTTAGAGGTGACTTCCGGTTCGGGAAGTTATGATTATGAAATTCAAGATACTTCCGGGACAGTGGTGGCCCGGCAAGCTTTGGTACCTCCACTAAGGGTGCCGATTACGGCGGCGGAAACCTATACGGTTTCCATTTATGATAACAATACGGCCAGCCCAGAATGTTTCCGAACCTTTAGTTTAGAAATACCGCCTGCAATTGTACCCGATTTTACAGCAATCCCCACAGCTATAAGTTGCTTTGGGAACACGGATGGCACTATCGTGGTGGCACAAGTCAATAATGGGAATAATCCTTTGACCTATAGCTTGATTCCGAACAATGGAAGTTTCAATGCCACGACCAATGCCTTTGAAAACCTCCCTGGAGGAACCTATGAAGTCATAGCGACAGGCCCTAATGGTTGTACCACTTCCATAAGTACTATTGTAGTGGATGAACCCAATGACATTAGTTTTGACCTTCCTACAGTGACCCCTTTTGGCTGTAGTAGCGGAAATACAACAAACAACGCAAGTATCAGCATCAATACGGCAAGTATCCTTGGCGGGAGTGGGAATTTTGTTCGCTTTGAATTTGAGGATGATGGTAGTGGTACGATCCTTCAAAATGGTTCCGATGCTACGTATATTTCTACCGATTTCAACGGTGGAGATATCCTTGTAAGGGTTTATGATGATACAGGTTGTAGTGCGCAAACACGGGTAAATATTCCGGCTTATGATCAATTGATCAATGCTTCTATAAGTATTGATGATGCGATAAGTTGTGGTAATCTGGGAGAAGATATTACCATTGATGTTACAGGAAGTATATCAAACTATACGTCCAATCCAACAAATTATGAATTTGCACTATTGTCCTCAGGTGTATTCCAGGCATCCAATCAGTTTGCCGACTTGGCCGTGGGGAACTATACTTTTGTGATTAGAAATGTAAATACGGCTTGTGAAATTACTATCGATCATGTGGTGGAAGAGCCCAATACCTTTGATGTCACCGTAGAAAAATTATCCGATGCCGTTTGTTTTGGAGACGATGGAACTATTCGCCTTCTGATGGCGGATGCCACGTATTCGGGCAGCTTCAGTTGGAACATTTACAATACCAATGGTACGCCAGCAGATCGCTCGGATGATGGAGCCCCTATTCTTATGGGAACTAGCCCTGATTTTGGCCCAACAATGGCCATAGCTGTCCCGGCCGGAAATTATGTGGTGGAAGTAACACAAGATTCCTTCCCCGCTTGTACACAATTACGAACCTTTAGCATTAGCACGCCCACCGCGGCTATTTCTCTTGCTCCCGTTACAACAATTGGTGTAGGCTGTACCAATGATCAAGGTAGTGCTACCCTTCAACCTCAGGGAGGCATGGCGCCCTATGATATTCAATGGACAAATACCAATACTGGAACATCAGGTACTATAAGCCAGGTGAATATGCATATTTTCCAAAACTTAGTGGCTGGGCAATATGATATTGAAGTGACGGATGCCCTGGGTTGTGTAAGGAATTTTGCCAATGCCTTTGAATTGCTCTTGCCAGATGCCATTTCGGGCAACATTACGGCGACAGCATTGAACTGTGAAGGCGATACGGATGCTTCGGTATCTATCACGCTAGACCCAAGGAATGTTAGTGCGGATTACCGATATATCCTGAATACCTATAGTGATGCTTTAGGCAGTGTTGTATTGCAGCAAACCGCTTCGCAACCTACTCCGACCTTTACGAATCTCGGTGCCGGTTTCTACAGCATTTCGGTCTTGGATGATATGGATTGTACTTTTGAATCTAATATTCTTGAAATTATCGATCCCGTTGCACCCGGTGGGTTCTTGTTGACATCCACTTTGTTGAGCTGCCAGGTGGCCGCAGAATTGGAATTGACAGCTACCGGTGGAACTGCTCCTTATATGTGGAGTGTGGATGGAGTTACTTTCAATGCGATGAATGAAATCAATGGCGCAAATACCCATTTGTTTCAGAATTTGGCGGCAGGAACCTATCAATATTATATCCGGGATAGTTTTAATTGTATTTCCACCCTATCCAATGAAATCACGATCGATCCCATAGAAAACTTGACGCTAACGCTGGATACTTCAGCAGCAGTCATCAATTGTCATGGAGAAAGCAGTGCGCTTATTGAAGCCACTGCGGCTGGTGGATTGGGAAATTACCAATACGGTCTCTTTGCAGATCAGAGCCTTAGCACGGAAATCAGACCGTATCAAAACCAGGGTATTTTTGCAGACTTACCGCATGGAACCTATTATGTTAGTGTACAGAGCGAAGATTGCCAAACCACATCGGTGGAAATTCTTATTGCAGAACCAGCACCCCTGGTAATAGATCCGCTGGTCACCAATATCAGTTGCCACGGAGGAGAAGATGGTAGCATTGTGCTGAATAGTCAAGGCGGATCGGGAAGCTATCAATATGCCATTTCCCCCAACCTGAATCAATTTGATGATGATTCGGTATTCGATGGCCTCAGCGCAGGAGATTATACCGTAATCGCCCAAGATAGTAATGGCTGTTTTGAAGTCTTTGATTTTACGATTACCGAACCTTCCCTATTGGAGATGGATCTTGTTTCAACCCCAGAGATATGCGCCGGAGATCAGGACGGTACTATAGACGTGATGATCACTGGAGGAACACCACCATACAGCACCAGTTTAAACAGCAATAATGATGCAGATTTTGTAACCGGAAGAGTGCGTTTTAACGCCTTGGCTTCTGGAAGTTATGTGGTATTTGTGCGTGATGCCATGGGGTGTGTTACCAATCAGCTAATCGATATTGAAGCGGGGGCCAATCTCAGTGCCCGTGTGGAAATGGTTTATGAATGTAGCGGGGATGTCCCAAACAATCGTATGGTACTTTCCTTGGAAGACGATAGTACATCTGCAGATTTGCTCTATGGCCTGGATACCGTGGATACTTCCAATATGGTCTTAGTTCCCGATTTTCAGAATTTAAGTCCGGGACAACATTTTGTTACCATTGCACATGCCAATGGATGCATCAATACGATCAACTTTGAAGTAGAAGATTTTGCACCATTGACATTAACACTGGAACAACGGGATTTCAATGAGATAACGGCCATAGCTTCAGGAGGGAAAACGGGCTATACCTATTATTTCAATGCTGTGGACAATGGAACGGACAACACCTATTATATTCGGGAAACAGGAACCTATACGGTGCGTGTTGTGGATGATAATGGTTGTGAAAGTACCGCTCAGATTTTTATGGAATTCATTGATATTGAAATTCCCAAATTCTTTACCCCCGATGGGGATGGTGTGAACGATTCTTGGATTCCCAGAAATATAGAGGCATATCCTAATATCTTTATTAACATTTTTGATCGTTATGGCCGAAGAGTCTATAAAATTGAGGATAATGCTGAAGGTTGGAATGGTCTATATAATGATGCCAATCTACCTACCGGAGACTATTGGTACTTGATTAAATTAAATGGGGCAGAGGACCGTCGGGAATTTATTGGAAGTTTTACCTTGTATAGATAACCCCCAAGAAAATAGTAAACAAATAGGCCTTCAGGAGTTTTATTCTTGAAGGCCTATGCTTTATGGGCTTAGCCTATCTCAAAGGAAAACTGGAAAAGGAAGAAGAATACAAGCAATGTTCCTATTTGTCCATTTTTATGCGTCTTCCGTGAATCTATATTTGTTGCCCTTATGGGGTAAAAAAAGAAAAGAAAAAGAAAAAACTATGAAAAATGTAAAATTGGCAGTTGTTGCTTTGGCAGCAATGTCCATCGCTTTCACATCCTGTGAGAGCGAAAGTTTGGAAAACGAATTAAATATTGAACAAGTAAGAACGACATCGGATGTAGATGCTTTTGTAAATATGAAAGCTTCTGACGGTCTTTCTTCCGTAAACGCAACGGCAAGGCTTACTACGGCCCCTACTAGTATTCAGGGATTGCGTGATGCAGGGATCAGCGTGTCCAGAGGGTTGGAATCGTTTATCGGTACCTTTAGGGGAAGTGATTTTGACAATTTGATCTTGGCCTCCGAATTGGCCATTTCAAATCCTAATCTATTGTTACGATTAGGCTTCTTTAGATCTGAAGTTACGGAACTAACGCGCATCAATCGGGAGTATCTCACGTTGTTGGACGAAATCAATAATGTCGGAAGGGAATTTGCTCCGGCCACCGGGCCATTGAACCGTGTTCGCAACCTGTCCGAATTGATCGGATCATGGGAAGTGCAAGGTTTCCGTACAGGAGCTGTACGAACAGGTAAGAATGCGTACGAACTAGCCGCAGATTTGAACAATATCAATAGGGATGCCGTACCATCGGGGTCCGTAAACGGTTTTGAAATTACGGAAACCGAATTTAGATATACGAACAATGGTGTGGTTGTAGATGTGTTTCCAATTACTAGAACAGAAAGCAATTTCTTGTTTGTAAGGGTAAACGGAAGGGAAGAACGTGTTTTCAACCTTCCACTTACGGGTCAGAACGGAAATCTTTTGGTCATTCCTTTTTTCACCGTAGAAGAAGGAGGAAGAGCAAGAGGGCGTGTGGCCAGCTATACGCTAGTGAGACAATAAAAAAATATAATATACTTTTTTGACCCATAAGGGAAAAGGGCTGTTTCTAAGGACAGTCCTTTTTTTGTTTTTGGGAGGATTAAAGGGACAATAAAAAATTGTAGATGTCCTGATCTTTGTCGATGCCCAGTTTCTTTTTTAAGCGATATTTTGAGGTCAATACACTTTGCGGTAATACATTGATTATCAACGCAATTTCTTTGGAGGATAGGTTCTTCAGATATGTATTTTTTATAGCAATCATCGTTCTACCAAAAAATCCTTCGAATTGTGTTTTCTTTTGTTATAATATAATGTTTGATCACGCCAATAACATGCATGACTAAAAGAACCATCATAATGATCGACATTATATTGTGACCTTGTAGTGGCATTACGTCATCTTTATTTAAAATTAAATCAGGATTGTCAGTAATAAGGGCTTCCCCATAACCCCCCAAAATCATCGCTCCTATTCCTGAAATGGATATTCCGAAAAGCAGGAAATAAAATGCATGATGTATCCAAACCGCTAAGATATCATTAAAGCGGGAGCCGGTTTTTAAATCTTCAGGTCTTGGAGCCTTAAAAAACAACCAACTTCTAATGATGGTCATGAGGAACACCAGTATTCCAAGTACGGCATGAATTTTTAGTAATCCCATCTTTTCATTTGGTGCGATATCTGCCATGTATTTTCCCATGGGAAATAATATTAAAATGAGTAATGCGGTAAGCCAATGCGTTATTATTGTCCCACTACCGAACTTCTTTGTGAGGTCGTTTTTGAATGCTTTTTCCATTTCTTTACATCTTCTAATGTCAATTTTCAAGGATTTAAGGTACTCTAGTATTCAAAATTGGACGAATTATCTTTGAATTATTTTAGTACCTTTTAAGGTACTATTTCTTTTGATTTTCTGATTTGAATTCTCTGGGGTTTAAATTAATTTAGTCCTCAAACAGGCCAATTATCGTCAAAGTATTTCAGTGCCTTTTAAAATACGATCATGACCGAGGAAGAAAGAAAAATAAGGATTAGGGATGTAACCGATGTTCTTGAGTTGATCGGAGGTAGATGGCGTGGGCCCATTTTATCCTACTTGTGTGGGGCACCTAAGCGTTTCTCCGAATTAAAGGATACTCTAGGGGCCATTACTCCTAGGATCTTGATCAAGGAATTGAGATACCTTGAAATTAATAAGATGGTGTATTCAGAAAAAAGTACCGTAGCAGGGAATTCTGTAGTTTACGGACTAACCGAGCACGGAGAAAGTATTGAATCTGTCATTGTAGCCATTCATCATTGGGCCAAAGAGCATAGAAAGTTAATGTTGACCGATTTATAGGGGTGGTCTATGATTTGGGGAGATGATGATAAACCCAAAAATTAATATGTAGCTCCCCCTATTGGGCTCCCTTCGGCTTCGCTCAGGATGAACTTCTCGCTAGAGGAACTTATAGTAAATAAAAAAGACCTTACAGTGTTGTAAAGTCTTTCTCCAATTTTTGCTCCCCCTCTTGGGCTCGAACCAAGGACCCTCTGATTAACAGTCAGATGCTCTAACCAACTGAGCTAAGGAGGAGTGTAAGTTGCTGCACTAGTTTACTAGCTAAGCGGGTGCAAATATAAATTGTATTTTTTTAATACCCAAAAGAAAAAAAGCGTTTTATGCATTAAATTTTTAACCGCTTTTTATCCCTTGTTTTTTTGTAAGGCTAAGCCTTGGAATATCACCCATTTGAGGCGGGGATTTCTATGGCTTATGTTCTTGGGCCTCTAATTAAAATAGTTCTTAACCACATTCCAGATATCATTTCCGAAAATCACGGCCATAAGCCCCATGAGAATTACAAAACCTACAATCTGACCGATCTCCAGTACCTTTTCACTAGGCTTTCTCCCGGAAATCATTTCATACAGCAAGAACATCACATGCCCCCCATCCAAGGCAGGAATAGGAAGGATGTTCAGAAAAGCCAACCAGACCGAAAACATGGCCATAAAACCTAGAATGAAGGTCCAATCCCAAGTAGGCGACATTAAACTTACGATGCCTATGGGTCCCTTTACCTGCTTATAGGCACCGGTATCCGTGTTGAATATTACCTTAAATTGCTTTACTTGTTTGGTCAATACTTCTATCGTTCGCGTAAAGCCCGCTGGGATAGCGGCAAAGAAACCGTATTCATCCGTCACGGTAATATCCTTATCGTCTAAACGAACCCCAATAGCTGCTTCTTCGGGTACGGTAAGTTGTATCTGTTCTTTTCTGCCGTTGCGCATTATCTCGATATCTAAAGGCTTATTTGGAGAAGCACCCACAATCTCACGGAATTCGTTCCAGTAGAGCACTTCTTTGCCATTGATGCCCACAATTTCATCTCCGGCCATGATTCCTGCTTTACTGGCTACCGTATTTTCGGTAACGCTCTCGATCAAGGCTTTTCTACGATAGCCCAAAAAGTTTCGGCCCTGGGCTTCAAAAACACTTTTTTTGTTTTCTCCCGTGAGCGGAAATGTCACTTCTTCTCCATTCCTGTTTACTGTAATTTCATCCCCTAAAATGATGTCAATTACAGCTTCGTTGAATTTTTTGGTCTTTTTTCCGTCAATGGCTAAAATTTGATCTCCAGTCCTTAAACCCAATTGCTCTCCAATGGAATCCACCTGAATACCATATTTTAAGCTGTCCGCAGGAATATAGGTATCCCCATTACTAAAGAATAAGAGGGTATAGATAAGCCAGGCCAAGAAGAAATTAACAGTAACTCCGCCCAACATAATGATCAAACGTTGCCAAGCCGGCTTGCTGCGAAATTCCCAGGGCTGTGGTTCCTGTGCCATTTGCTCGGTGTCCATGCTCTCATCGATCATTCCGGCAATCTTCACATAACCGCCTAAAGGTAGCCATCCCACGCCATATTCCGTTTCCCCGATCTTTTTCTTAAAAAGGGAGAACTTTACATCAAAGAACAAATAAAATTTTTCCACTTTGGTCTTGAAATAACGTGCGGGCAAAAAATGCCCCAATTCGTGTAAAATAACCAAGACCGATATGATGAATACAAATTGTACAATTTGAATAAATACTTCCATTAATGCGTGTTTGAATTTTAAACCGATCAAAAGTAAGGCTTTACACGATCTTAAAAAAAGAAACTGGGGTAGCCCCGCTCATTTTAAGAATTTTTTAGGGGCAAAGCGGGTTCAATTGTTGAAAGACAGCCAAAGCTGCCGTATCTTTGCGCAAAAAAAGAATGCGTTCGTTTTTTGCCAAATACAAAGTTTTTGCGCTATTCTTCCTAGTGTTATCAGGAATTATCATCACTTTATTTTACAATGCGCTACAACCGGAAAAAAAGTTAAGGATCTATCATCCGGCAGATTTCAATCCGGAATTGGTAGATTCCACCATTGCCCATGTTAAAAATTACCATACCATTGCCGATTTTTCCCTGATCAACCAAAATGGAAAAACCATCACTCAAGAAGATTATGAGGACAAGATCTATATCGCCGATTTTTTCTTTACCACTTGCCCCACTATCTGCCCTATAATGACCGAAAATATGGTGAACATTCAGGAAGCCATTCGCGATGATGAAGACGTTTTATTGTTGTCCCATTCCGTGACGCCGGTTATTGATTCGGTACCACAGCTCAAAAAGTATGCTATGGAAAAAGGGGTGTTGGATGAAAAATGGAACCTGGTTACCGGAGATAAGAAACATATTTATGAGTTGGCGCGGAAATCCTATTTGGCTGTGAAAACAGATGGGGATGGCGGACCTTTTGATATGATCCATACCGAAAATTTTATTCTGGTGGATAAGGAGCGAAGAATCCGAGGAACCTATGACGGCACAAATCCAGAAGAAATAAAAGAACTTTTGGAGGATTTGAAAATTTTAAAGGCAACCTATGTAAATTAGGCCTTTTCCGCTCATTTTTATCATTTTTTTACACCTTTTATTCGTATTTTTCCGTTATTTTTGCCCTTACTTAAAATCAATCTAAATAAAAATTGATAGTTACCGTTGCCACCTTAGCGCCTGGACAAAAAGGCATTATTCAAGAATTCTCTGAGGGAATTCTTCCCCTGAAATTATTGGAAATGGGATGTTTGCCCGGTAACGAAGTAGAACTGGTCCAAGTAGCTCCCTTAAAGGATCCCATATATATTAATGTAAACGGTTCGCATATTGCCATACGAAGATCAATGGCAGAACAGATAGCGCTTGATCTTATAGAAGACCCTGAATCCTTATGAGCAAGCAAATCAATGTAGCCCTAATTGGAAATCCCAATACGGGAAAGACCTCCGTTTTCAATCAGCTTACCGGTTTAAATCAAAAAGTAGGGAACTACCCTGGAATTACGGTAGAAAAAAAGGAGGGGATCTGTAAGCTTCCTAGAGGCGTTAAAGCGCATATCATTGACCTTCCCGGAACCTATAGCCTTAATACGACCTCCTTGGATGAAAGTGTGGTGGTAGAATTGTTGATGAACCGGAAGAGCAAGGATTTTCCAGATGTCGCGGTCGTGATCACGGATGTGGAGAATCTCAAACGGAACCTTCTCCTGTTCACGCAGATCAAAGATTTAAGAATTCCGACCATCTTGGTCATCAATATGGCCGATAGGATGTCCCGTAAAGGGATTTCGGTGGATATTGAGGCTTTGGAGAAAAGATTAGATACGAAAATCGCTTTGGTCAGTTCCCGAAAAGGAACCGGTATTGATAGGATCAAAGAACTGATAACGAAGTATAAGGAATTGTCGGTGACTCCCAATATAGATACTTCCAGAATTGCTCCGGACTATTTTAAAAGATTGCAAGACGCCTTTCCCAATGAGGATCTTTATAAGTTATGGCTGGTCATAACCCAAGATGTTAATTTTACCTCCATTGAGAAAAAGACAATAAAAGATGCTTCGGATTTTGCCACAAAGTCAAAAGGAGAATTAAAACGACTACAGCAACGAGAAACTATTTTACGGTATCAATTCATTAATAATGCCTTGAAAGAGTCGTATACTGTAGATATGAACGCGGCTAAAGGGTTTCGAGCTTCTTTAGACCGCATTCTGATGCACAAAGTATTTGGGTATGTCATCTTCTTTCTCATTTTGTTGATTATTTTTCAAGCGATATATGACTGGAGTAGCTACCCCATGGATGCCATCGATGGCTTTTTTGCTTCGGTCAGTGAATGGGTAAAAGACACCCTTCCAGAAGGAATTTTAACGACCTTGATCGCTGAAGGTATCCTGGCCGGTATTGGAGGTGTGGTTATTTTCATTCCGCAGATCGCCTTTCTCTTTTTATTCATTGCACTATTGGAAGAATCGGGCTATATGAGCCGCGTGGTTTTCTTAATGGATCGATTGATGCGTCCCTTTGGGTTGAGTGGAAAAAGTGTTGTTCCCTTGATATCCGGTACAGCTTGCGCTATTCCTGCGGTAATGGCTACTCGGACTATCGAGAATTGGAAGGAACGCTTGATTACGATTCTGGTAACGCCTTTTACAACCTGTTCTGCCCGATTGCCAGTTTACCTTATTATCATCGCCTTGGTCATTCCTGAAGGGAGTGTGCTGGGCATCAGTTATCAAGCCTTAACCCTAATGTTATTGTACTTATTGGGATTTGGAATGGCTATTTTCTCGGCCATGGTGCTAAACAAAATATTGAAAATCAAAAGCCGATCTTTTTTTGTTGTAGAAATGCCCAGTTATAAGTTGCCCTTATTGAAAAATGTAGGGTATACGGTATTGGAAAAAACCAAAACCTTTGTTTTTGAGGCCGGAAGGATTATTTTGGCCATTTCCATTATTCTATGGTTCTTGGGATCCAATGGGTATTCTGACAAATTCAAAAATGCCGAAACTATTGTTAAGAATAGAATTGAAACCCAAGGGTATTCCGATTATAACAAGGAGGCTATCGCTACTGTTTTAAAGGAATATGAAGCGCAGTTATATGTAAAAATGACCGATCAACATCATTTAGATACGGCAGCTGCCATTCAAGATTCCTTATCCTTGAAAAGAACAACGCTTTACGAAAAAGCGGAAAGTGAAGAAATCGCGAGTTATAAATTGGAACATTCCTATATTGGCTATGCCGGAAAAGCCATAGAACCTCTGGTAAAACCCTTGGGCTACGACTGGAAAATAGGGATTGCCGTGATTACTTCCTTTGCGGCAAGAGAGGTTTTTGTAGGAACCTTGGCCACGATATATAGTGTGGGTAGCGATGAGGAGGAAACCATAAAAAGTAGGATGGCCGCTGAGGTAGATGTTGCTACCCAAAAACCATTGTTTAATTTGGCATCAGGGATTTCCCTTTTATTGTTCTATGCTTTTGCCATGCAGTGTATGAGCACCTTGGCCATCGTAAAAAGGGAGACGAACAGTTGGAAATGGCCTATGGCCCAATTGGTGTTTATGAGCTTTTTTGCCTATATTGTTGCATTGACGGCCTATCAAATCATAAAGTAATGAGTTATATTCAACCTATATTAGCCTATTTGATTTTAGCAATTGCCTTAGGCTTTCTCCTTAAAAAATTCTTTTTGCCCAAAACCTTGTTCGCTTCCAAAAAAGGAAACACTAAGGGTTGTGGAAGTGATGGTTGTGGTTGCCATTGAGAATTATTTTCTTTCTTTTTTATTGTAAATACCTAATTGTCAGCAAAATATAGTTTGTTGCTGCCTTTTTATTTCTATTTTTTTTAGCTTGCTGTAACCTTTTTCAATTTTCGGACTATATAATACTGAAGATCAACTAAAATGAGCCTAAGGTTGAAGCAACAAACGGACGAGCAATTAATGCAGGAAGTCGCAGAAGGGAATTTGGACACCGTCCGATTTCTTTTTGAAAGACATCATGCCCATCTCTATAATTTTTTACACAAGATGTCTGGAGATGTAAGCTTGAGCGAGGATATTACACAAGATGTCTTTTACAAGATCATTAAATATCGATCGTCCTATAAAAATGGAAAATTTGTTTCCTGGATGTTTACCATAGCTAGGAATAGTTTGGCAACGCATTACTCAAGGGATAAAAACAAGCATGCCGATTTGGAAGTTGTTGCCCATAAGTTAACAGAGGAAACGGTATTGGAAGATGAAGACCATTCCCATTTGCAACGCGCTTTGAATGCATTGCCAGATTCGGATCGGGAATTATTGGTTCTAAATAGATTCCAAGAAATAAAGTACGCGGAGTTGGCGGAAATTGTAGGGAGCACTCCCGGAGCTGTAAAAACAAAAGTAAGCAGGGCCTTGAAAAAATTGCAAGGACTATATTTTAAAAATATCTAAGAATGAAAGAGCATATTCAACAGTTGCTTCCGGCATATCTGGATAAGACTTTAGATCAAAAAGAACGGGCCGAGGTCGAACATCATTTGGAGACTTGTGATGTATGTCGTAAAGAACTGGAGGCTTTACGGGTCTTGTTCCAGGCCTTTGAGACCGAAAAGAAAGCGGAGGTGCCAGATCGTGTAAGAACTAATTTTTATGCGATGTTGGAAGAAGAAAAGACAAAAAATGCGTCCGTGCTGTCTTTGCCCAATTCGGGAACTAAAACCAGAGGTATCGGTTTTGCCAATATGTTCAAGGTAGCGGCCAGTATAGCACTATTGATCGGCGCTTTCCTGTTGGGAAAATATCAGAAAGGACAGGAGTCCAATGCGCTTTTAGCACAAGTGGCCCATGAGAATCTGGCCATTAAGCAAACCGCAATGCTTTCTTTAATGGAAAACAAATCGGCCAGTAAACGCATTCAGGGGGTAGAGTATATCGAAGCTTTTGAGGAGCCCGATGAGGCTATCGTAAAGGCATTGGCTGATCGGGTGCTATATGATGAAAATACCAATGTACGTCTGACAGCAGTGACAGCTTTGCAACAATTCAGGACCTCCGAAATCGTAAAAAACACCTTTATTGAAGCTCTGGGGGTTGAAAAAGATCCAGGGATACAGATTTTGATTATTCAGACTTTGGTGAACCTTCAAGAGAAGAAGGCGGTGAAACCTATGAAAGAATTATTAGAGAATGAAGAAACACAACCGTTTATCAAAACACAGATTCAACAAGCACTACCACAAATAATATAAGATCGAAAAACGAAAAATCATGAAACAAATTATCATTAGTTTAGCAGTAGTACTCTGTGTGTCAGTTCTTAAGGCACAGGATTACTCCAAATCATTGAGCGGTATAGAATGGGTTAAGATAGAATCCAAAGCTACCGTAGTATTAAAAACCCATAATTCCAATGAATTATTGATCAAAGGAAAAAATACCTATGGTACTCCCGACCGGGCAAAAGGATTAAAACTAGTAGGCGCCGGTGGTTCGGACAATACAGACGTGGGTTTTTATGTGGTTGAAGAAGGGAATACTTTGATCGTAAAAAATTTGCGGAAAAATAAAAGCGCCGAAATCTATTTGCCCGAGAACCAAAATGTATCCATTACCAGCAGTTGGAACGGTCATATCAGCGTCAACGGTTTTAAAGGGGAAGTAGAGGCCAGTGCCCAATTGAATGGAGGGATTACTATGAAAGATGTGTCCGGCCCCATTACCGCCAATTCCTTGAATGGAGCTGTAGAGATCCAATTTGTAAAGGTGAACCAAAAGTCGCCCATTACCATTGCTACGACGAATGGCGTTTTGGATGTTACTTTGCCCGGGAATACTCCTGCAGACTTGTCCATGGGTACGGTCAATGGAGAGATCTATACCAACTTTGATTTAAAGACCAAAACGAATAAAGAAGGATATAAGGCCATATCTACAAAGAATGTCAAAGGCAGTATTAACAATGGTGGGGTAAAGATCAAATTGAAATCTGTGAATGGAACCATATACCTGAGAAAAGAATAATCAAAAAAACAGCACAATCATGAAAAATGTACTCACATTACTTTGCATCGGCCTTATGGGTTTTGGTCTCAATGCACAAAAAGTTATCGAGAAAAACCTGGATTATAAAGGAGAATATATAGAAATGAACGTAAAGTTCGCTTCGGAAATAGAAGTAAAGACCTGGGATAAATCCACGGTATACTTTAAGGCCGATATCACCACCAAAGATGGAAAATTCCTAGAGGCCTACCAATTGGATATTGATGAAAGAGGCAATAGTATTGTAATTACTTCGGAAGCAGAACCGGTTTTTAAGAAATTTCAAGAGGAATGGAACAGAAACCATCCAAAAAAGAAAAAAAGATATTACAACACCAATGAGTGGTATGAGTTTAATTACGTTCTCTATGTACCCAAGAATGCCAATTTTAAAGTAAGTAGCATCAATGGGGATTTGAGCGCCGAGCTGATCGAAGGGGATTTTGAAGCTGATTTGATCAATGGGGATATCGATATCAAGCGTTATCAAGGTGATTTAGACCTTAATACGATCAATGGAGAAATAGATGTGAAACTAAAAAACACTAGTGTGGTTGCCGAAACCATTCACGGAGATATCTATGCCGATGAGAATTTGCAATTAAAGACGACCGACCGTCATGTTGGACAGCTAGTGAAAGGAAATTTCGACAACGCCAAGAATAGTCTAAAACTAAAGACGATCAATGGCAATATGTATTTGCGCAAATAAAACCATTGTTCTTATAAACGTATAACCCATGAAAAATACTGCCCTTACCCTATTTCTTTTTTGTACATCCTTGCTTTTTGCACAAATTCCCAATGAGATATCCGAAGAAGAGAAAGTGTACGGGCTTTCCAAGTTTTGGCAGGAAGTCAACTATAATTTTGTGTACTTAAACAAAGTAGATCGGGAAGCATGGGATGCCATGTACAAGAATCTTATTTCAGAAGTACAGCGGACACCCAATGATTATGAATATTATAGATTGTTGCAGAAATTCTGCGCCTCCTTAAAAGACGGGCATACCAATGTGTATTTTCCATCGGAAATTCAAAACAATATATATACCTCCTATTTTGGGGAGTACCGTATTTTCCTGTCCAATATTGAAGGGAAGGCCATCATTACCCGGGTCAATGAAAGTAAAAAAGAAGAACTGCCCCTAGGAACAGAAATTGTAAAGGTCAACGGGGTTCCTGTGAAGGAATACATCGCTTTAAAAGTGCGCCCTTTTATTGCCTCTTCAACCGATCATATTTTGGAAGATTGGGGCATAGAACGAATGCTTCAAGGCTATGTGGGTACTTCCTATGAAGTTGAAATGCGATTGCCCAATGGAAAAAGAAAGACCTTGCGATTGACCCATGCCAAAACGCTGGAAAAAGAGGTCTATCCCCCTTTTGAAAAAAGAGAATTGTTAGATATAAAATGGGTGGGAAAAGACATCGCTTATGTAGCATTGAACTCTTTTTCGGATTGGAAGATTTCTTCGCAATTTCAGGAGCGGGTCAAGGAATTAAAAAAGGCAAAGAAATTGATCGTAGACTTAAGATATAACGGAGGAGGGAATTCCAATGTTGGAAAAGAGATTTTAAAATTTCTCATCAAAGACACTTTACTTTATGGTTCGCGATCTCAGAGTAGGTTGCATATCCCTTCGTTTAAGGCTTGGGGCAAGTGGGCCAAAGCTACGGATACACTCGACAACAGCTGGGGAAAAAAAGCGTATCTATCCTATCGGGATAATGCATTCCATCATTTTGCCTACGAGGCGGATACGGTCAGTAAAGGAGAACTTGTAGGCCTGAAAAAAGACAGATTGGTGGTTCCTACGGCTGTTTTGATCGGACACAATACTGCTTCTGCTGCAGAAGATTTTTTAATATATGCGGACAAACAGGCCCATATGACAAAAATCGGAGAGGCTACTTTTGGCAGTACGGGACAACCCTTTTTGTTTGATCTTCCCCATGGAGGGGTTGCACGCGTATGCACCAAAAAAGACACCTATCCGGATGGACGGGAATTTGTGGGATACGGCATCCTGCCCGATATATGGGTAAAGAAAGAATTACAGGATTACCTAAAGGACAAAGATCCCGTTTTGGATCGTGCCATAGCTTTTTTAAAGACACAAAAATAGATGTCCAACGGGTATAGGACCTTATAGGAATCCTTGTATGAAGGAATAGAGCAAAAGCCCCCAACCCACTACCAAAAAAAGACCGCCTAAGGGTGTTATTGGACCTAAGAATTTAAGTTTTCTTCCCTTGGAAGCAGAAAGGCAAAGACCATAAATACTGAAGGAAAAAAGAAAAGTACCTAGGATAAAACAATAGCTAATGGCATTTTCCAAAGGAGTGGTAAAGCCAAAATTATAGCTTAACATTAAAAGTAAAAGGGCGTGGTACATTTGGTATTTTACACCAGTTTCAAAGCTTTGTAATTGCTCCGGAGTAAATGTTTTTTTTAAGACATGGGCACCGAAAGCGCCAAAAATAACGGCCAATAAACCAAAAAGAGCACCGATAACCTGAACCAATAAAATCATGCTTGTTTTTTCTGCAAATATAACCATTCAAAATATGTGCTTAAGCAAGAATATCGGAGCCGCACGCTATCCTATCGCATTTAAAATACATGGCAGCACTTAATTTCTTTTTTTGAGCTATATTTGTTTCACTTTAAAAATAATATTGGTCTTTATCTATATACTGCAATACCGTTGCCTAGGTAGTGCGTAAAGTTTTAAAAAAAGCTATGATAAAGAAAATTATTTGTGTTACTATTTTAGTCGTATTCGCGTCATGCTCTTCTGATATATCACTTCCTGAAGAGCCCAATATGCCCACAACAGGTGAAAACCCAACTACTCCAGATCCTGTACCTGATCCGGATACCATGCCGATGGGAACAGATGGGGATTGGAATCTAGTATTCGAAGAGAATTTCGATACAGATCTCTCACAATGGAACATATGGGATAGTGGTGCCTTTAACAACGAAATACAATTGTACAGACCCTCCCAACTTTCTATTGCCGATGGTATTTTGAATATCAATGTACAACGCGAAGCGGTAACAGGGGATACCAATCCTTTTGATGCGGCACAAAAGGACTTTGATTATGTTTCCGGACGTGTAGAATCCAAAACCACTTTTGGACCTTCGGAGGGGGAAGGAGAGCGGGAGTATCGTTTTATGGCTCGGATACGAATGCCTCTGGGAAATGGCATGTGGCCTGCTTTTTGGTCTTTTGGAGACCCATGGCCTACCCAAGGAGAGATTGACATTATTGAAGCCCGTGGAAACAATATCTACCAATCCAATTTGTTTTTTGGAAACGAACCCAATATGGTATTGTCCAGAAATGAAGATACGGAGGCCCCGCATACCTTGGATGTAGATTTAACGGCAGATTTTCACACCTTTGAACTCATATGGGGGCAAGATAAAATGACCATCAATCTAGATGGGGAATTGCTTCATGAATACAATGCAGATGAAAAAAACTTTGTAGCTTCTTTTTTTGGGAAAAAACAACAACTGGTAATCAATACCGCTGTCGGCGGGCCTTTCTTTAGAGGGATAGATCCTGCTGACTTTGCCGATAATGCGACTATGCAGGTAGATTGGGTAAGAGTATATAAAAGGTAGTATAAGAAACAATAATAGCATATGAAGCACCCTTTGTAAGGGTGTTTTTTTATGGGATATTCTGAGAGGTCAACATCAATATTTATATTGTTTGGTGTTCAAACCCTAGGAATTCGTACTTTTTTCGTTAAAAAAACAATAAATCTGCCTTAAAAAAATCAAAATCTCTTTTGTAAGAGCAAAGGGATGCTTTAATTCGTGCTCAAACAAACGTACAACATATGACCAAAATTACTTTTCTAACTACTTGCTGTCTTTTACTATTTTTCCACTGGGGAAATGCCCAAGTTATTAGTTCCAAGGTGTTGGATTCGGCTACCCAAAAACCAATTCCCTATGCCACAGTACTCTTATCCAATAAAAAGGGAGTAATCACCAATGAAGAAGGGCGTTTTAGCATCCGTCTTAATGATCAGATGCAACCTACAGATTCGCTCTTCATTTCCTGTATTGGGTACGAATCTATTGGAAAGCCACTAAATCAGTTTACGGAGCCGGTCATCTTTATGCGCTCCAAGGCCATAGAATTAAAGTCGGTCATCCTTACCAACAAGAATTTCACTCCGGAAGAAATCATTGCCAAGGTAAAAGCCAATTTAGATAAGAATTACAACAGGGATTTTACCAAAAAGAAGTTGTTTTTCAGGGAATCTTATCATAACTATTTGGCAAAGACAGATTACACTTTTAAGAAATCTACGATCAAAGAGTTAAACAAGGCCTTTTTGGATAGCGTTATTCAGTCCGTTCCCAAGCGCGATGATCGCTACACCGAGGTCCTTTGCGATTTGTACGGAAACTACGACCGTAAAAATCAAAAGATAAAATTGATAAAAGCTTCTGAACTGTATGATAAAAGCAGTGAATTGGACCTCACTTCTTTAGAGGAACGCTTTAATAAGATCATCAAAGACAACGTAAAACCGAATTCCTATTTTAAGATCAAATCGGGAATTTTCGGAACAAAAGTAGGGGCTGATGAGATTTTTGATGAAGCGGAAGATGAAGAAAAGAACGAAGATGCGGAAGCCTTGAAGAAAGAGTTGGAGGCGAAGAAAAAAAGGGAAGAATTGCGCAAAAAGAATTTTGCCTTGTACCGAAGAAATACCATGGCAGGATTGTTTGATCAGTTTTTCTTTATGGAGGATTCCAAACTCAATTTTTTACGAAAGTCCAAAAGATACGAGTTTACCCAAGTAGATTTTACCTATTTAGGGGATGATGCGGTTTATATTCTTGATTTTAAACCAAAGCGCTCTGCAGATTATAAAGGAAGATTGTATATCAATTCAGATGATTTTGCGATTATCCGCGTGGATTATGACAATGTGAAACCCCTCCGAAACTTCAGGCTATTAGGGATTTCCATGAAAGAATATTTGGATTCGGGAAAAATGATTTTTTCCAAAGGGGCCAATGATAAATACGATCTGCGTTTTCTGGAGTCTGAAAGTGCTAATAGGGTAGGGATACGCAGGCCTTTGAAAATCATTGAAAAGAATAAGTTTGTTAAAGGGAGGCGTAAGCAAAACGAATTGTCGGTCAAAATAGATATGGCCGTGACCAGCAGGAACAAATACGAAATTGTCATTTTTGATACCGAACACGTATCTAACTCCATATTTGAGGGAGTTGCCGAAAACAATGCGGTGCTTCCTACCTATATGCCAAGATACGATGCCTCTTTTTGGGAAGGCTACAATATTATTGAACCAAACCAGGCCATAAAGGAATTTACGGCCACAACCGAGGAATAGGTCACCAAACTTACGTCCTTATCACAAGGGTTTGGAGGTGATTTTTTCTTGTTTTTGTGTATAAATCTAGATGAAATAGGATACCTCTGGACCCTTTTTTTATGGTATGATAGTAGATTATTGCTGCCGTCGTTCCCACAAGATATTGTCCTCACGCAGCGCTTGTACCTCCTTTGAAATAATCGTAATGGCTCTTTTAATGTCGTCCTCCTTGGTATAACGCCCAAGGCTCAATCGCAAGGAAGCATAGGCCAAGTTTTTCTTTACGCCCATAGCGCTTAAGACATGGGAGGGTTCTACAGCAGCAGAATTACAGGCAGAACCATTGGAAACGGCCATAAACTTGCTCAAGCTCCGTAAGAGCGTTTCCCCATCAACATAGGCAAAAGAAATATTGGCGGTATTGGGGAGTCGTGCTACAGCAGTACTATTGGAAGTACTGTGTTCCAAGGCCAATAAACCCTCTTCCAATTGATTTCGTAGCTGTGTTAAATGCTGTATTTCCTGATCAAAATTCGCATAGGCCAATTGGATTGCTTTTGCGAAACCTACAATTCCGGGAGTATTTAAAGTGCCACCCCGCATGCCCTTCTGCTGTCCGCCCCCTTGAATAAAACTAGAGAGAGCTCCCCTACCTTCCAAGTTTTTGATATAGACCATCCCCATCCCTTTGGGGCCGTATACCTTATGGGCTGAAAAACAGCAAAAATCCACCGCTTCAAAAAAGGAGGCTAAAGGAATTTTTCCCAAAGCTTGGGTAGCATCGGCAAAGAGAAAAGTATTGTTCGCCTTGGCCAGAGTAGCAATTTCCCCTAAGGGTTGTACAGCTCCGGTTTCATTATTGGCGTAGAGGAAGGCGGCCAGTACAGTATCCGGACGCAAGGCATCTTTAAAGGCTTTGGGGGAAATAAGACCTTGAGCATCTACATCGAGATAGGTGACTTCAAAGCCTTCTTCTTCCAAAAAAGCGCAAGTATCCAAAACGGCTTTATGCTCTGCCTTGCTCGTAATGAGGTGTTTTCCTTGTTGTTTGTGCGCGCTGCATATACCTTTTAAAATCATATTAATACTTTCCGTAGCACCGGAAGTATATATAATATCACTGGCCGCAATGCCTAAAGTAGCCGCTATGGTCGCGCTGGCCTTGCCTATGGCATCTTTGGCCAACCATCCGTAAGGATGATGACTGCTGGAGGGATTCCCAAAATCTTCATGAAAATAAGGAAGCATAGCTTCTACAACTTCCTGGGCACAGGGAGTGGTGGCATTATAGTCGAGATATATCTGGGAATACATGATTTAAATTTGGATACGGTTAAAATTAAGGAAATAAATCCATTAGCCTAAAAGTGCAGAAATGGATGAATTTTAACATTGCGTTAATTCTTCAGGGATTCTATGCATTTATTGCATTATCAGAAAAAAGTGGCTATATTTAGTAACTACTTTCTAAAATAAATACCTAAAAATTATGATTCCTGCTAATTTCACCTATCATAAGGCTTCCTCTGTCAAAGATGCGATAGCCTTAGCACAAACGCATGGCGAAGAAGCCAAGTATATGTCGGGAGGACATAGCTTATTGCCCATGATGAAGCTTCGCTTTGCCACCCCTGAACATATTATCGATATCAGTAAGATTGAGGGCTTATCCTATATTAAAGAAGAGGATGGGCTACTAAAAATTGGAGCACTCACTACGCAGACCGAAATGGAATATTCCGACTTAATCCGGAACAGCTATCCTATCTTTTCAGATGCGATTAAATTAACGGCCGATCCATCGGTTCGGAATATTGGCACTATTGGAGGAAATATAGCCCATGGAGATGCGGCCAATGATCAGCCGGCGCTAATGTTGGCTATGGGAGCCACTATTGTCGCGGAGGGTGCCGATGGGCGAAAATCCATCCCTATCGACGAGTTTTTCCACGGCTTTTATATGACCGCTTTGGAACCTTCGGATATTTTAGTGGAAATTCAAGTGCCCCAGAGGAAAAAAGGAAGCGGAGGTGCCTATCATAAAGTGGAACGGAAAGTAGGGGATTATGCCACCGCTGGTGTGGCGGTACATGTGGTATTGGATGATGCAGGAGTTTGTCAAGAAATAGGCATTGGCCTTACCAATGTCAGTGCAGTACCGATGCGTTTGGAACGAGGGGAGGCCTTGTTAAAAGGAAAGGAGATTACGGATGAACTTATAGAACAAGTAGGTGTCATGGCCAGTGAGGATTGTGAGCCTACTTCAGATTTGAGAGGGTCCGAAGCCTACAAAAGATCCATTGTGAATACCATAACAAAACGCATGATACATACCGCATTAGAACGCGCTAAAAACTAAAAAAATGAAACACGAGATTACACTAACAATAAATGGGGAAAGTGTCACTGCTGAGGTCGATTCCAGATTGCTTTTGGTGCATTTTATTCGAGAAAATTTAGATTTAACCGGGACACATATTGGTTGTGATACCTCTAATTGCGGCGCATGTACCATACTTTTGGATGGTAAATCCATAAAATCCTGCACCTATCTGGCCGTTCGCGCGGATGGAGCAGAAATTACGACCATAGAAGGGGTAGCTGCCGAAGGAACCAACCATCCCTTGCAAAAGGCCTTTCACGAACAGCATGGATTGCATTGCGGATTTTGCACTCCGGGAATGATCATGCGATCTATTGATTTACTAAAGAACAATCCCAATCCTACGGAAGAAGAGATCCGCTGGGGAATATCAGGGAACCTATGTCGTTGCACCGGCTATAACAATATTGTAAAGTCGATCCAGCAAGCTGCGGATGAATTACAAAATGAATCTGTCTAACCTCAAAAAATACCACTATGTTTAAATGTAAAACATCACCAGAGGTAGGCGGAATGGGTCACTCTGTAAAAAGAAAAGAAGATGCCCGTTTTTTACACGGGAAAGGAAATTATGTAGACGATGTGAAGCTTCCGGGTATGCTCACCATGGTGATGGTACGGAGTCCGTATGCCTATGCAAAGATCAAAAGCATCAATAAAGAAAAAGCCTTGGCTATTCCTGGAGTCCTTGCCGTCATTACCGGGGAAGATTTGGCACAGTACAATTTGCATTGGATGCCCACCTTGTTATCCGATACACAGATGGTGCTGCCAACGGATACCGTAATGCACCAATCCCAGGAAGTATGTGCTGTTATTGCTACAGATCGCTATATTGCCGTAGATGGTGCAGAAGCCGTAGAAGTGGACTATGAGCCCATGCAAGCCATTGTAGATCCCTTTACGGCCTTGAACGAGGATGCGCCTCTGTTACGCCCGGATAAAGAAGGGCAGGAAGACAATAAAATTTACCATTGGGAACGTGGAGACCGGGCCAAGACAGATGAAGTTATTGCCAAGGCCGATGTGGTGGTAAAAGAACGTATCCATTTGCCTAGAATTCATGTAGCTTCCATTGAAACCTGTGGATGTGTAGCTTCCTACGATAAGGATACCCAAAAAATGGTCGTCTATCTCACAACGCAGGCGCCGCATGCCATTAGAACCGTGGTTGCCTTGGTAGCAGGCCATGTAGGGCTTTCTGAGGAGAAGATACGAGTAATCGCGCCGGATATTGGTGGTGGTTTTGGAGGAAAAGTACCGGTATACCCCGCCTATGTGGTGGCCATAGCAGCCACTTTCTTGATCGGGAAGCCGGTAAAATGGATTGAAGATCGCTCTGAAAACTTGGTGAATGGTTTTGCGCGGGACTATCATATGGATTGTGAATTGGCCGCCACAAAAGATGGAAAAATTCAAGCCTTTAAAGTAAGTACTTTG
Organism: Spongiimicrobium salis; assembly: GCF_043678055.1. Taxonomy (NCBI): domain Bacteria; kingdom Pseudomonadati; phylum Bacteroidota; class Flavobacteriia; order Flavobacteriales; family Flavobacteriaceae; genus Spongiimicrobium; species Spongiimicrobium salis. Next base: position 1,134,607 of record NZ_JBHEQA010000001.1, on the reverse strand, counting down.
GCGGATCACGGCTATACCGATTCTTCGGCCAATCCTTCCAAATACCCTACGGGAATGTTCTCCATCTGTACAGGATCGTATGATTATGAGCATGCTTTTGCGGAACTAGATGCGGTATATACCAATAAAGCTCCGGGAGGTGTGGCCTACCGATGTTCGTTCCGGGTTACGGAAGCCGTACATGCCATAGAGCGAATGGTAGATAAGCTTGCTGCGGAAATTGGAAAAGATCCCGCCCAATTGCGTATGGAGAATTTCATTAAAAAAGAACAATTCCCTTATGCTTCTCCCTTAGGATGGAGCTATGATAGTGGAGATTACGAAGCCACCTTGAAAAAAGCCATGGATATGGTGGGCTACGACGATTATAAAAAAGAACAGGCCGAAAAACGCAAGGAAGGAAAACTGATGGGCATTGGTATCTGTACCTTTACGGAAGTTGTGGGTGCCGGACCTTCCAAGGATTTTGACATTTTGGGCATTGCCATGTTCGACAGTGCCGAGATCAGGGTACACCCAACAGGAAAGGCTATGGCTCGTTTTGGAACAAAATCACAAGGACAGGGGCATGAAACTACCTATGCCCAGATTCTAGCCGAAGAATTGGGCATCCCGTATACCGACATTGAAATTGAGGAAGGGGATACCGATACGGCACCTTATGGTTTGGGAACCTATGCCAGTAGAAGTACGCCTACAGCGGGGGCCGCTGCAGCTATAGCTGCACGAAAGCTAAAGGATAAAGGAAAGAAAATTGCGGCACATCTTTTAGAAGTGAGCGAAGAAGATATTGAATGGGAAGTAGGGAAGTTCTTTGTAAAGGGAGCTCCTGAAAAATCAAAGACCATTCAAGATGTGGCTTTTGCCGCCTATACCAATATTCCTCCGGGAATGGAACCTGGTTTTGAAGCAACGCACTATTACGATCCGCCAAATTTAACCTTCCCCAACGGCGCTTATATCTGTGTGGTGGAGGTTGATGAACAAACTGGAGCTATTGATGTAAAACGATTTGTAGCCATTGATGATTGTGGAAATATCATTAATCCCATGATTGTGGAGGGACAGGTACATGGAGGCTTAACCCAAGGAATTGCACCGGCGATGTATGAAGGTATTGAATATGACGATGAAGGAAACGTACTGAATGGAACGTTAATGGACTATCTGGTGCCTACGGCAGTGGAATCCCCACATTGGGAAACAGGACATACCATAACACCTTCCCCACACCATCCATTAGGGGCAAAAGGAGTTGCGGAATCGCCAACGGTTGGAGCGCCGCCTGCGATAGCCAATGCTATTATCGATGCTTTGTCACCCTTGGGCATAAAGCATTTGGATATTCCCATTACACCGGCAAAAGTATGGGAAGCCATTCAGGCGCATAAATAACGGTATTGTTAATGTTTGCTAAAACAACTATGATAAACCCAATGATATGAGTTACTTGCAAGAAGCCTAAGATGCTTATCGTTGCTATGACTTGATAATAATGAAAATAACATAATGAAAACAAAATTAGAAAAGTCCTTTGAAGTGCCACAAGGCACGGAATTGGTTTGGGAACATTTGATCGATCCGGAAAAAATTATGGATTGTGTTCCGGGAGTATCCATTGAAGAAAAAGTGGGAGATAACCATTATAAAGGAAAAGTGGGGATGAAGTTTGGCCCTATGGGGGTAAAGTATGATGCCGATATCTACTATGATGAAGTGAATTTGGAAGAGCGAAAAATTGTTCTTACCGGGAATGGTGTCGATTCCAAAGGAAATGGAAATGCGGAAATGAAAATGACCATAGATCTTGATGATGCTTCGGAAGGGGGCGTGAAATTGGACGCCATCATGGATGTTACGATCAATGGAAAAATTGCACAATTTGGATCGCGTTTAATTACCACGGTCTCCAATCAATTGTTTAAGCAATTTGTAACGAATTTTTCTAAAAAATTGGAAGCTGCGGAAGCAGGTGAGTAATCGGTATAAAAACCTTTAATCAAAAGCTGTGTCCATAATGGACATAGCTTTTTTAAAATAAAAACCCTTGAACAAAGAAATTGATGCCCTCATAAGAGATTTTTATACGCACGATTATATCCTGAATGAAGCCTTGGCGACTTCCGTTTTTTTGTTGAAAAATTTAGAGAAGCCCCTATTGCTCGAAGGGAGTCCAGGAGTAGGAAAGACGGTTTTGGCCAAAACTTTGGCTGCGCATCTTGGAACAGACCTCATTCGTTTACAATGCTATGAGGGCTTGGATGTGAGTACTACGATTTACGAATGGAACTATCAAAAACAACTTTTACATATTAAACTCTTTGAACAGGAAGCGGATAAGAAGGCCTTGGGGAATCGGATTTTTGGAATGGATTATATTTTGAAACGTCCTTTGTTACAGGCAATCAGTGCTTCCAAACCGGTGGTGTTATTAATCGATGAGATCGATCGGGCAGATGAGGAGTTCGAGGCCTATTTATTGGAATTACTATCCGATTTCCAAATCAGCATCCCCGAATTGGGGACTATTCCGGCAATTTCAAAGCCCTTGGTCATCCTCACCTCAAACAGAACACGGGAGCTCAGCGATGCTTTGCGCCGACGTTGCCTGTACCATTGGGTAGATTTTCCTTCCAAGACCAAGGAAATCGATATCATTGCCAAGAAATTACCGCATATCGATGAAGCTTTGGCCACCCAGCTTGTTACCTTCATTCATAATTTAAGAAAATCCAGTTTGCATAAACCCCCGGGAATTGCGGAATCCTTGGATTGGGCTAAGACTTTACTCCTAATGAATGCCGATACTATTACAGATGATATTGTACACAATACTATTGGGAGTGTGCTTAAACACAAGGACGATGTGGCTTTTGTACAAAACAAAACGGTACAAGAGTTTTTGTATCCCATAAACGATTAGATCACTTTAAGAAGAATGAAAGAAGTCACCAAAACATTCAAAGAACGCTTGATCGACTTTACGATGTATTGTCGGGAAAGGCAATTTGTTTTGGGGCCACAGGAAACTAGAGATGCTTTCGATATCGCAGAACGCGGATATTTTTTAGATAGAAAGCTATTCCAGTATAGTCTTAAAGCCATTTACTGTAAGCGCAAAGAGCATTTTGATCGATTTGACGAAATGTTCGATCGTTTTTGGAGCCGGTATTATGAGGATAAATTAGTGCAGCGGAAAGCCGCAATCAAGCATAAAAAGAAAGAGCCGGATACAGCTACGATCATTTTTTTAGGGGCCAAATTCAATATTCCCCAAAAAGAAAAAAAAGAAGAGGCCAAAGAGACCAAAGGGGCCAATGAAAGCATCCGTTTACGGCAAACGGATTTTTCAAAAGTTGATGTGGCGGACAAAGAACGGCTGGAAGAATTGGCAGAGGAATTGTTCCATCAAATGAGCATGCGTTTTAAAAGACGTCTCGAAAATGCAAACAAAGGAAGGGTGGATATTCGCAATACCGTACGGCACAGTATTCCCAAAGGGGGGTGGATGTTAGATCTGTCCTATAAAAGAAAACGCAAGGAAAAACGCAAAGTGGTTTTTATTTTGGACATCAGTGGCTCTATGGATACCTATAGTTACTATCTATTGCGCTATGTTATGGTGTTAAAAAAGTATTTTAAGAGTCTAGAGTTTTTTACCTTTAGTACACATTTGACCCATGTGACACCATTGCTTCGCGAAAATAATGAGGAACAAATTTTGAAGCAAATCGGTAAAAAAGTGCATTCATGGTCCAGTGGTACCAAGATCGGGGAATCCCTAACGGAATTTCTTTCGGTCTATGGGAGTAAGTTTTTGAGTCAGAAGCATATTGTGGTAGTGCTCAGTGATGGTCTGGAAACGGGAAATGTGGCCCAACTTAAAGATGCCGTACAGACCATACGCAGGAAGTGCAAGACCCTGATATGGCTAAACCCCTTGAAGGGAATGAAAGGTTATCAGCCCATTCAAAAAGGAATGGTGAATGTGATGCCCCATTTAGATGCTTTTGAGTCGGCCCATAATTTGGATAGTTTATTAAAATTGGAAAAACTGTTGATGGATGTTTAGTGAGTTAGTAGGTAAAATAAAAGAATATCAGGATAAAGGCTTCAATTTTGCCATTGCGCAGATTATTGATCGCAAAGCTCCTAGTTCTGGGAAGATCGGGGACAAAGCCCTTATTTTGGAAACCGGGGAATTGATTGGTTGGATCGGTGGTGGATGCGTTCGGGGCATCGTCATCAAGGAAGCCCTAGAAGTAATAAAAACAAAACGATATCGTCGTGTTCGGATTTCCCCTGAAGGAGGCACGAGCACCTCTGAATATCATAAAAATTATGTGATGTCTTGTCAAAGTGGAGGAACTATTGAAGTATTGATCGAACCTGTTTTCCCCCAACCAGAACTGATTGTGGTAGGAAAATCCAATATCGCCAGGAAACTAGTAACCCTAGCGGCAATCTCAGATTTTAAAGTGACGGCTATGGCTCTTGGAGCAGATAACGAACTGTTTCCACAGGCCACGGAGGTACAGGATAAAGTGAACTTTGACGGTATCGAGAATTTTACCAATCGTTATGTTATTGTGACCACTCAGGGAGAAGACGATGAACTTTCTGTGCAGAAAGCCTTAAATACCCCTGCGCCTTATGTGGGTTTTGTGGCCAGTGAACGAAAGGCAGGGCAATTGCGGGAATATCTAAAAAAGCAGGGACTCCCTGAAGATCGGATAGGAGAATTAAAGAGTCCCGTTGGCATGGATATCAATGCAAAATCGGCCAGTGAAGTAGCCATTAGTATCTTGGCTCATATCATAGCCGACTTTAGAGCGGAAACGACTAAAAGTACTTCTTGTTGCTCTAGCAAAACCGAAGAAACTACAAACAGTGCCTTTGAAGAAGAATATTATATTAATCCCGTATGCAATGTTCCCGTTTCTAGGAAAAACCCAAAACATATTGTGGATTATGAGGGAGAAAAAGTGTATTTCTGTTGCGATGGTTGTAAAGTAAGTTTCGAAAAAAATCCGGCGCAATACATGAGCCCCTCCGAAGGGTAAAATAAAACATTCAGCGTTTAATGTACACAGCGTATATGGATCCCCATATCGATTTTTTATCGGCTATTATTCTCTTTGGAATCGTACAGGGCATTCTTATTTTAATTCTATTCTTTCTGAAAAAGCCAAAGGGGTATATTTTCTTTAGCGTATTGATCGGCATTTTTATCCTGCAGCAAGTGGAGTCCCTACTATACTATTCCGGTTATCTCCTCTATGTGCCACATTTGTATTATACTTCCCTTCCCCTTGTTTTTTTGTGCGGCCCCGCCATCATAGGGTATCGCAATGCAGTATGGGGAAGAAATACCTCTAAAGGCACCATCTTATGGCATTCCGTTCCCTTTGTTCTGTACACCCTGTATACCCTATTTTTTTACCTGCAATCCGGAGCTAAAAAGATACATACCTATATGTTATCCATTGAGGGGACAACCGATCTGCCCAAACCTTCGCAGGCCTTTGATGCCGATCCCCTGGAAATCCACGGCTTTGTTTTTGTAGAAGGAATCGCATTGTACCTCATAGGGTATGGGCTTTTTTTGGTTATCGGTTTGCACAAACGAATGAAGAAAGAGAAGGGCAACAGCTATACGAGCTGGTTAAAGGTACTCTATGCCATTTTGCTAGGCAGTGGTCTGGTGATGCTTATGGCGGAAGGGGGAATCATAGAAGGAGTTAGCCTGTACGAGCCCATTTTGCCTCAATACATGACTCGGGTATATGTCACCTTGAGTATGTATATCATTACGGCTTATCTCTTATTCCATACAAAGCTATATCGGCAAGAAAAGAAATATCAGAAATCTGCCTTAAGCAAGAGTATTCGCGCCGCAAAACTTCAAAAAATCATGGAAGTCTTCGAAAAAGACAAATCTTATCTGGATCAGGAACACTGTTTGAGTCAGCTGTCCCAGCAAACCAATATTTCTGAAAGTCATATTTCCGAGGTATTGAATCAGGAGTTGAAACTGAGTTTTTATGAGCTCACCAATACTTTTCGGATCAAAGAAGCCAAACGCCTATTGGCCGATGATGCCAAGCCCATGAAAATGGAACAGTTGGCCTATGCTCTGGGCTACAAATCCAAATCTACCTTTTTTGCTGCTTTTAAAAAGGAAAGTCGGCAGACCCCTTTACAGTATAAAAAAGCCCTTCAAAACCTAAAAAAGCCCTAGAAAAAGTACTTCTCGGTTGGGAAATACCCGATACCCACCTTAGAATAGTACCGACTTCACCTTGTTGTCATAGTTTTGAGAAACCTTCCTAAAAAGGAAGAAAAACCTTTATATACGAGCTTATGATGAGATTGAAATACCCTATAAACACCATGGGAAATGGAAGAAGTAGAAGAATGCCATGGCGCATGATAAAAGTATTCCTACTGATGAGCCTGCCTTTATTTTCTTGCGGACAAAATAGCACTACCACCAAAAATAAAAAGAGTAGCGCCTCTTTTGAAGTGTTAAAAGAAACACTGGACACTATAGTAGAAGGTGAAATGGAACGTACACATATTCCGGGTGTGGGAATCGCTATTGTAAAGGATGGAAAGACCATCTATAAAAAAGGATATGGGGTTGCCGATATTCGAACCGATAGAAAGGTAGATCCAGATAGTACTATTTTTAGAATAGGCTCCATTTCCAAAGCACTGACCTTATTAGCACTGACCAAGCTTATTGATGATGGAAAACTCGCCATGAATGAAGATGTGTCCCGTTATATCGATGGGATAAAAAATCCTAAAGGGTTTAGTGAAGCGGTAGAAATGCAACATCTATTGACGCATACTACGGGCTTTGATCAAATAGGGATCGGGAGGCATATTTACGATTTTGAATTGCCCTTGGCAGAGCGAAAAGCAAAACGCCCCCACTTGGCCGATTTCCTCAATGCCGGAAATTTAAGAAGGGTGTCCCCGGCAGGGGCCTATTATCGCTACGATACCTATGGAACCACCTTGGCCGGCGCGATTATTGAATTGGTAACCGGATCTCGGTTTCCTGAAGCGATGAAAAAAGAATTTTTTAATCCCTTGGGGATGTATCGTTCCTTTGTGGAGGTGGAAGAGGAGCACCGGAACCATTTGGCCATAGGCCATGGGTATCATGAAGGGCAATATCAAATCGCTCCCTATGAGGTATATCTAACTACCCCAGCCTCATCCATTGATGCCACTCCAGCAGATATGGGAAGGTTATTGGAAGTATTGACTGGGGATGGGGGTGATTTTTTTAGTTCAAAAATGACAAAGGAAATTTTGGGACCCCAGTTTCGTCCACATCCTGAATTTGTGGGGAAGACTCATGGATTGGAAGAATCCCGACTTTGGGGCAGGGCCCCGGATGCCTTTGAAATACATACGGTGGGCCATGGGGGAGATATGTTGGGCTATAAGGCATTTATGTTAGTGGTTCCTTCCTTGAAACTCGGAGTTTTTGTAGCGGCCAATCGGAATAGGGAAGCTGGTGGCGGACCTGTATCGGTTTGGCGCCCACTGATCAATGCGTTGCTGAACCATTATGGAGTGGAAAAGGGCGTCCAAGCTTTTACCGTACCGGAGAAAGATACCGGTATTGACCTCAGGGAGTATGTAGGAGATTATTATTATGGAGTCTTTTGCCATTCTTGTACACCTCAAGAGTTTGATCAAGGGGGGTGGAGCCCTAGCTTTCTCCGGAAGTTTACTCTTGAAAATGGATTGCTGACCTTGGGTGAAGATCACTATTTCCCAGCAGGAAATGATGTATTTGTACGAGCGGATGGCTACGAAAAGCTATTTTTTGGAAGGGATAAGAGGGGCAAGATTGCGTATTTTGTGTTTTCGGATGATCCCAATGTCTTTGAGCGCATAGAAAATTGATTGGGGCAGGGAGCACCTTTCGCTTCAAATATCATCAGCCTATTGCATACCATGTTGGGTCGAGCGCAGTCGAGACCTTTCTCCGAACCTTTGAATTAGATATTTCAGAAAGCATCTTGCTTTTCAATAACACAAAAAAAAGCCCGTTCCAAAAGGAGCGGGCTTTTACGTTTGACTAATAATTGTGTAAGCTTGGTATGAATAGATGCAGTACTATTTCTTGGTCTCGATGACAACTACTCCATGTTTGCCTTTTTTTCCATATTTGCGTTTGGCATTTTTCCCTTTCAGAATGAAGACAGATTTGATGGTATCAGGATCTAGTTTTTCCGCATCAAAATCTCCTTCCACTACTTTACCATCTACAACATACATGGGTTTTTTCCCTCCAGCATTCCGAATCTTGACAACATCTTCAATTTGAATGGATTTCTTGCTATCTGCTTCCGTTCTGTCGGTATCAATAGTGATTTCAACAACACCATCTTTTCCTTTGTCTCCATATTTTTTAGAAGCATTTTTTCCTTTGAGCACATTTATACTCACAATTTGATAGGTTGGTATGGAGGCAATATCCTCTTTCTTGGTCACTTTTCCGTTGACCACATATAAGGGAGTTGTTTCCTGTACCTCATCGGTATCCATACTGACCGCTCCGCTGATATTTATTTCAGTATCATCATCGCCTTGGCTTGAAGTGACCGAAACCGATGTTTTGTTAAAGGCCTTCCCGTTGATTTCAATAGTGGATTCTTCTTCCTTATCCTGAACCTTCAGTACCGCCTTTTTATGGGCATCCAAGTGTTTTTTTGCCTTTTTGTTGAGTTTCCCTGTAGCCTTAAGGTGTTTTTCGTGAGTATCAAAATGCTGTTTCAGATGCACTTTATGCGTATCTGGAGTATCTACACTATACCCAATTTGTTCCACCGTTTTTTCTTGATCGAATTTTACATAGAAATTGAAGGCTTTAATAGGACCCGAACCTGATGCACTATAAGCGCCAGTACTTCCTTGTGGTCCTTTGAAGGTAGAGGATATCCCGATAATTTCCCCTTTATTATTTCGTTGGATACTTGAAAATTTAAGATCGATGCCATCATTTTTGAATTGTGCAATTTCTGCATCCAATTCCTCATCACTACTGTCTTTGTCAATGGTGAGACTAAAAGTTGCCGTGGTAAAGGTAATTTTCACTTCTTCCGCTTCCGCATCATTATCGTTATCATAATTGCTTTCGATAGTGATGGTTTGGGCAACGGTCTCTGTGTTTAAAGTCAGTAAAAATATGGCCAGTAAGGGTATAATGATACTAAATTTAAGGAGATTTCCTTTGTTGGATTTGTTTTTGTTTAACATGACGATTCGTTTTTTGATTAATGAATTAAAAAATGGATTTCCTAGTGCGGATACCGGCATAGGTGCTGCCGATTGCCGCAAGAGCAAATACTGATATTCTTTTTTGTTGGAATTGGTATGCCCCACTTTGTTATCGGCAATATATTCCAGGTTTTGGGACATTAGTTTTTTATAGCCCCAAACAAAAGGGTTCATCCATTGAAAGATGCGCAATAGGTGTACTAAAATAATATCCACAGAATGTTTTTGACGTGAATGGATTTTTTCGTGAGCCAAGATGGTTTCCAATTCCTGTGACGTATAGAGACTAGGGTTGTAGACGATATAATTGAAAAAGGAGAAGGGACTGATCTTTTCCGAAGTTTCTACAAATCTAAAACCATCCTTTTTAAAACGGCTACTTTTAGAGATCAATCTACGAAGCGACAATAACTGGATACAGAAATGTAAAAACAAACAGGAGGCTCCCGTGATATAGGTCACCAAGAGTACGGTCCACCAATCAATATAGTTTTCAGGCATGGCCGGAGCTACAGCATTGACACCTTCAAAAGGAAGGGTTATGGATACCGGTTCTACATAGACCACCTTGGTGATGATGACAAAAGGAAATAACAGGGCAGTACATATCCCTAAGAGGAGAAATAAACGATGCTGCTGAAAAAAAGTATCGCGCTGCAGAAAAAATTGAGAGCAGGCCCAAAACAAAGCGAGCAACAAAGAACTTTTTAAAAGGTAGGTGAAAAATACTTCCATTATTTCTGATTTTCGATGTGTTCAATGATTTCTTTGAGCTCTTCTACACTTATTTTCTCCTGATCTGCAAAAAAGGAAACCAGGTTCTTATAAGAATTGTTATAATAATCGGCAATGGCCTTTTTCATAAAACCCGTCCGATACTCTTCTTTGGCCACAAGTGGAAAATATTGATGGGTATTGCCATAGGCTTCATGGCTCACATATCCTTTTTCTTCCAAGTTTCGAACCATGGTAGATAAGGTATTATAATGAGGTTTGTCCTCCTTAAATTCTGCCATGATATCCTTAACAAAGCCCTTTTGTATGCGCCAAAGGATTTTCATGACCTCTTCTTCCTTATGTGTTAATTTTTTCATATCCGGTAGTTTTTTATTGCTAAAAAGGAATGATTCCAAGATATAGGAATTAAATCTGGTGTAAACCTACAACTATTTTTTTAGTTACGCAACTAAAAAAATAGTTAAGTAACTAAAAAAATAGTTAAATGTTGAAAATCAACAACTTATAAGAATAACAAAATAAGGGAACTTCTTCCGATTTTGTTTTAAAAAATTTTATTTTTGCTTTTCCATTTCAGTGGAATGGAGGAACAGCCTCATAGTTCAACGGATAGAATAGAAGTTTCCTAAACTTTAGATCCAGGTTCGATTCCTGGTGAGGCTACGAACCAGGCTGCGCGCAGCGCAAAAATGCAGGGCATTTTCAATCGAAGTTTATCCTGAAGCCCAACGGTCTGTATATGGTGCGTTGCCGTCCCGTAGGGTGGCTATGCACTATATATCTTATTATGAAGCGTTTTTTGAATATTAATTATCAGAAAACAATGTAGCTAAGTCGGGTGCAGTTGCTAAAATAAAACTTCCTTTATTTCCTTCTATTCCTTCATCTCCATATCCTAAGTTTGGAGGATTTGGAATAGATCCTTTAGAACCTGATTTTCCTCCACCACAATTTCCTTTTCCTCTTCCTTTTTCACCACCCCGACCAGGATTCCCAGGAAAACCGGGAGATCCTCCAGGTCCCCCCAGACCTCCTGCATTTAGAAGTTGAAGGTAGCTAAATGCTTCATTTGCCCCTGAAGTTGATATGATTGTTAAAGATAGCCCATCTCCACCATGTCCGCCATCTCCGCCTTTGCCTCCTTGACCTCCATTACCTCCACGTCCACCATTACCTCCACCTCTTTTGCAATCAGGAAAACCAGGGGCTGCAACTAGACCACTTTCACCATAACCTCCATTGCCACCATTTCCTCCTTCACCACCTTTACCACCTTTTATGCCATTACCAAGAATTGCTAATGGTGCAAACGCAGGAGAGCCATTTGGTGATGTCAATTCTTTAGTAATAATATAAATATGTGGTAAAGTTTTAGTAGTTCCTTTAGTCCCGGTTGTACCTGATTGCCCATGTGCTCCAGGTTTTCCATGTCTTCCACTTCGACCATCAGCGTGTGCACCATTATTCCCATTTGAAGCTTTAAGAGGCTCGGGAATATTAATAGAACCGAATGTAATTCTAGCTGTATGGCTTGGATCACGAAACTTAAATTTTTCAGCAATTAAAATTATCCAAGGTGCATCAACATTCTCAAGCGTAAGGTGTGCATTTTCGGAAAATACTATTTCATTAGCTTTTATAATTTGTCCATCAAAATGTTCATCATTACCGATAGAAAAAATAGAAGTAACATCTGTGATATTCTCTATGGCCTGTATAACTTCTTCTGGAAGAACTTCTTTTACTTTAGATTCAATTATTTGTTGTGCTTTAGATAAATTAATACTTAGAAGTACTATTAAAATTGTAATCAATTTTGATTTTCTCATTATTATTCGACTTTTAAATTATGTTTTATTCTATAATGTAGTATTCTTGGATGAAATGCTTCGCAACTTGTTTATATAGATGTATGATGCACATTTGCATTACCATTTTAGGACATTATAACTGTATTCGTATACTGCTATTACAACAACAAAATCAACTCTAACAGATAATTGCTGTTCCTCGAAGGAGTATTCCCTTCCATTTTTTATGGACTTCATAAAAATCCTTTAAACTCTCCTTCATCGAATTTATCTGCTTTATACTAATTTATGACAAGAGCCAATTCACTATTGAATTATTCATAGATTTGGTCCGCCAAATTATGATTTTACTACCCCCTTACAATACCTATTAATAGGTATTTTGTCTAGTAAAATTGCTTACAAAATAGGTATATAACCTATAGCACTTCAATGTGTTATTTGACGAACAAATACCTCGTTTTAAGGTCTAAACTAATAGCGGCGAGCTGCAAGGGTATTGATGGAATCGATTTTTAAAAAATGTAGAAATATAGCTTAGATGTAAACAGAATAAACTTTCATGTGGTCTGATTTATCGATGAACGGTATATTAAGTATTGAATAAACTATGCCCTACCTAAAATTAATTATTCCAATTGTAGCTGTATTACAGTTTTCCGTAAATCAAAATACAAGTTTGTCAAAATTCTAATTCTTCATACATAAATTCCATACTAATTTCTGCTATGTTGCCCTTATAGGCTGCACCGCATAAACGATTTACAGTATGGTATTTTAGTTTGTCGGATTGGATGGGATTCAATAGGGCGGCAACAGCAGTTTTGTTATTGACTTTTAACCATAGTTCCTCATTTTCTTCATCCAAAATTAGCGGAATCCTAGGTTCTTTCATTTTGGGATTGTTGTGTATTTTTTCCAAAAGAGAATTGGCCTTTGTGGTCGCTATGGCAAAAGTGCTCATTATACCATTGGTGTCGTAGTTTTCCATTCGGTATAGATTGCGGCAAGGGCCAATGGTAAATTGTCTTTTCTACTGATATAGAAGGTTGAACCTGGTGTCAATCCCCAGATGGCCGCAACGGGAGACTCCGGCCGTTCAATGGTGTATATCAAAAGCTTCGCATAATTAATAATTAGGAAATTATTTAAGGTTTTTGTATCTATTAACTTTCATTTAACAGTTTTAAACGTACTTTTTTCTATATATTTATTTAAAAATATCAATATATGAAAACATTAGAGGCTTTAAAAAAATTCGAGATTAAAGGAAAAAGGCAAAAACAAATTATTATCGGAGGTTGTGAGAGTACTTGTATTGGAACATGTAATCATTTTGAGAAAGTAGAAGCAGAGTTCCGAAAATGTTCCGTGCAATGCATAAAACTATGTGGAGGAAATAGCGTCCATGGTGGTTTTCTACAAGATCAGTAGTGCCTTTTTTTAAAAGTTAAAATTTGGCCCGGATATGTGCATACTTCCGGGCTTTATTTATAGTAAACAATAAATTTTACGGAAGAAAAACTAAGTTCCAATGGTTCAATCTCTTCTCCATTAAATAAAAGAACTGGATTTCTACTTTACTTCAAGATCTATTCCTTCCGCTATTACTATTATTCAAATTCAGTATTTTAGACATCTCTAATGCTTTCTAAATACTTCTTTTTAGTCCAAGATCCATCAAGTAGATTAGTTAGACCAATTATTTTTCTTTTCAGTGAATTACTTTCTCTATCTTTTATAGACAATTTTAAATCCGAAAAATCCCAAACAAAATGTTTTTTAACTTCATCAGTATCCATTCCGTCTAGTATGATGGAAATATTACTATTTAATAAATCAACATTTTGCTTATTGAAATTATAAAATGCGTCAAAGAATACGGTTTTTGGGTTTTCTGGATTTAGATCTAATTCGTCTTTGTATGTATTCCTTAGTTGTTCAAATTCTTGATCATCTTTGACTATTAACAGTAATTCTGCTAAATCGAACAGCGAATCATCATTTTTAGGTTCTATTTTAAGTATTTCTTGATGCAGTTTAATTGCCTCTCTGTATTTCTGTAGCCTAAATAAAACAAAAGCTTTAGATTGTTTAAACCCAATTCTTTCTGGATTGATTTCTAAACCAACAGTAATATATTCCAAAGCTTTTATGTATTGTCTGCTTTTTATTAGAGATTCTATTCTTTCTCTAAGGTCAAGAATCTTAAGTGCTATATCCTGTTTTTCATTTATCGAATCAATAGCCTTAATCTTTAAATCTAGTTTATCTAGTTTGTCAATTAGAATTTCATGATCGTTTTCAAACATTGCTTTTAAAGTCCTGATTTCATTTAGCTCGGTTTCATAGTTCTTTTTAAGATTCCAAATGCTTCTAATACCTAAAAAACCTAAAACTGTAAATACACCTAAAATTAAAGTAATTATAGATTGAATTCTTTCATAATTAGTCGTGTACGTCTCTTTAAGTAAATCTTTTTCAATTTTATAATTTAGTTGGTTTTGGCGTATTTGTGAAATTTTATTTTCTAAATCTACTTGTTCTGATTGAAGTTTTTTGAGTGAAACCGAATCTAATTGTGCATTAAGATGAATAGTAAATAGTGCTATTGAAAATAGAATTAATGCATTTTTCATACAGTATTGTATCTTTTAATGAAAAACTATATTGTGTTTTATCCAATATCGTGAATGGTCAAATTTGTACGTTCATTAAATCTCCTCGTTCCCCATATTTCTTTAGCCAATTTAGAATTGACTTTATTTCGATCCGTTTTTGTCATTTTTGGAAAAAAATCAATTTTGGTTTTTTCCTCAATATCCGCTATAGAAGTAATAAATTTATCAGATAATTTGGTATAGCCAGCATTTTGTGGAATTTCAAGGGCCAAGAATTCAACATTAGATACTCTATCAAATGGCCATTTTACTGGATCTACTAAAATGCAGTAAAAACTTTCAGGAATATCAACAAATATCCCTCCTTTTCGTTTTATTTTTTCAGGATTATTGCCAAATATTGGCCCTGTCAAAATCCATATATGGTCTTTTTCGGGCCCATACTCTTTTACTATTTTTTTCTCAAGCCTCTGCCATACACCTCTATTTGTATCTGCTTCTTGCGGACAGATATTACTCATAAAAAAGGTTTCCATTTGGGCTAATCTTCCAAATTGGGTGTTTATTGCAAAGTTTGGAACCATATGTCCCCGGTCATATTTTTTACCGTTAGGTGATTTAAAAGTGTAATCAGAAACCCTATTCTGTTGTGGTAATCTTATGTCATCATAAAAAAGTTGTGGCCGTTCATAATCAACGTCTCTTTTTGCTGCACTTACTCTATAAGCAGTCCAAACGGGCTGATTTCTCGCATAGGAGAAGCCACAGGTATATCCATGATTAACTAGGATGTTAACTTCATTATTAGTGTCTAAGTTTTCAGGTCTTCCTTTAAAACAATATAGGTCTAAAAGGTATTCGAGGTTTTTTGAAGATTCGTTGATTTTTGAATTATCCATAATTTTTGTTTTTAAATTAAAGTCAAAGGTCTTATGAATTAGGAGTAGGAGATTTCTACTCACAAACCTTTCAGTTTTGCACTAACCTTTGTTTTATTTTATGATTTGATTTTTATCACTTAAACCGTTATTACCTAAATACAGTGTTGGCAATAGTTATTTTTTCATCGTTCGGTTTAAGACATAACCTGAAATACCCCCCAATAATGTTCCTAGTACTTCACCAGTAATCATTTTGGCTAAACCTAGAATTAAAATGGTCATAGTTAATAATAGAACGGTTGCAACATCAAGTAAGTACTGTTTGTTATTGGTATTCGGATTATTAGTTTCTGATTTCCTTTCCAAATAATATGGGATTAGAAATAATAACAAGATTGTAACACAGAAAGCGGGAAGCCCCATTAATATTGCAATTCGATGCAAATCTCTATTCTGTCCCTTGTGGCTGTAAAGCTTATTTAGTCTATTGTCTATATCAGAAATCGCAGATTTTATTTGGTCTTCTATTCTATTAAGGTTTCGCAAGTTATCTTCAACAATTTTTTTTGAATTTTCAATATTGCGCTTCAGTTGCTCATCGATTTTGGGAAAATCAGATTCTTTTATTTCATTTATTTCTTCGAATTCATATAAATTGAACTGATAGCTTCTCGGATTGTTTCTTGCAATATCTAACAATTCAAAATTCTCAATTTTTTCATAGACATTTCTACTCATTGTCTTTATTTCAATCTGACGAAGAGAGCTGATTACTTTTTCTTTTGAGTCTATTTTTTCGTGTTTGTAGGAATTAAGACTGTTCAAGTTAGATTGGTTAAGAGATTTTAGTCTTTCTAATTGTATGATTTGTAGATTTTTAGAATTTCTTTGAGCTTCTAATTCACTTACCATTCTTGATATTAAGAATTCATTCTCAGGAATATTAAATTCAATATCTTTTGACTCTTGTGAAAATCCTGAAATAGAGATAACCGATAAGAATATAAATTTTAAAGTAAATTTTAGTATGCTCATTTCTTTATATTTTTTTGAGTTCTTATAATTATTGCCGAATTGTTTATGTAGCTATATAATACACATATACACTGCTATTTTAGGACATTATCACTGTATTCGTATACTTTTACTACATCGGCAAAAATCAACTATAACAAATAATTACTATCTGTAGAATGCCTATTGCCTTCCATTTTTTTATGATGCTCAAAGAGGCCTTTTAATATCTTTTTAAATTCAATCTCATCTATCTGATTTGTTTTATATTGATCTAAAGTGTTGGCCAATGCACTATTAAATTATTCATAAGCTTTGGTCAATCAAATTATGATTTTACTACTTTGCGACAATACCCATTAGTAGGTATTTTATCCGGTAAAATTGCTTACAAAATAGGTATATAACTTATGGCACTCCAATGTGTTGCTTGACGAACGAATACCTCATTTAAAGGTTTTAAAATAATAGCGGGGGAGCTGCAAGAGTATCGATGGAATCGATTTTTAAAAATGTAAGAATATAGCTTAGATATAAACAGAATGATTTTTCAGATATCCGAATTTATCGATAAACGATACATTCAATGTATAATAAGCTGTATCCTACCCAAATTTAAGTATACCCATTGTAGCTGTATTACGGTTTTCCATAAATCAAAAGAAAAGTATAGGAAGGCAGTAATGTATCCTATTTAAATGGCATAGGAATACAATTTTAACGGATTTTATTCATTGATTTTTCGAATCAAAAAGGAAACATAGTCTTCATTGTTTGCATCGTCAAACAAAATAGGATTGCCATAGGTGACCACGGTAGGAACCCCAACGGCATCGGCAAATTCCTTGATTTCCCTGGCGTGAAAGGGATGATGGTTAAAACTACTTTGTGTTAAGGGCTCGTTGTTATGTCCCCCAGTGTTGGTGACCCAGATTTCTGGATCATCTGATGATAGCATCGACAGCATATCCACCCGTTGGCGATAAGCCTCAATTTCCGGACTTTCATATTCCTCCCTAGAGCTGACCCCGTAGAAATTGTAGGTTCTTGCCTCCCCAAATTCTTGAATGATATCTTCTATGGACGTGCCAAATTCGGCAAAAACATCCCCGATCCAGCGTGTTTCAATATCCAGGCTAGATTGGGTTGCGTTCAAGGCAATGCCCTTTACCCGGGTACTTTCTTGTACTACCAAATCGGTACTATTTACTTCCCTTAAATCATTGTTGGTGGCCAACCACAGGGCTGTAGAAGCGCCCGCAGAACTACCGAACAATACAATGTTTTCTTTATCGATATTTAATTCGTTATGAATATATCGGATGTACTGTAAAGCCCTTTTGGAATCATGTAAACTTTTTAAGACACCTTCGGTATCCCCAGTTTCTATAAGTCGATAATTGATGGTGGCCACCGCAATATTCTGGTTTAATAGTGAAATGACTTCATTTTTGAAATTATCATTGTAAATGAAGGTTTTGTCACTTCCGGTAAATCCACCTCCATGAATAAAAATCACCAAACCGGTGGATGTAGTGCTGGTGGGTAAAAAAACATCAAATGTGGTCTTCTCGTAGACGTCATACGAAACATCAGAAGCAAATAGGGCATCTGCGCCCTCAAGATCTATGGGTGGAGTTGTAAACTGTAAGGTTATCAATGGGGCTTGGGCATCGGGATCCGTAAATAGGGTGGATTCATTTTCGCTACAGGAAATGAACGCGACTAATACTAAAAAGTAAGGAATACATGAGGTCTTCATAACATAACATTTTCTTTTTAGACGGTTCTTTGGGGAAATGGTTTAGTAGGGGTATGGAGGACGCCCAACATCTTAGAGTATGATTTTCCGATGTTATAAATGACATAAGGCCCTTAGTTTAGAGGTCATATATGATGGCTTTTACTCCACGGGCCACTTGAATTGAGGCGCTAAATGACTTTTCTTCCACTTCCCATTATCATAGTAGTAGTGTACCCCGTTGTGCTCAAATCTTTGAAAGATATTGATCAGACCCGTAAATATGTTCAGAAGGCTGGCTTTGGATTTGACAGGGGTTTTTAATTGACCTGTATGGTCCATGACGTAATAAGTTCCCAGTTGTATCGCTGCCCATTGGAGTCCGTTGTTCGCTACTTTTAAGTACCCCTTCTCATGGTAGATAAGCTCGAATAAGATGTCTCTAATAAACTTTTGTTGGATATATTCCATAAAATAGGATTTAATCCAAATATAAAAGATCGATTTTGATCTATAAGCGTGGGGAACGCTATATTTATGAACAGATTTGGTAAAGCCCAAAGCCTGTGCGTAGAGATTCTCTGTTTGGTTTTATAAAATTATAAGTAATTGACTACAATAATAAAAATGTTAAACTACATTTTTGTTGGTATTGGTGTAAGAATATATACTTAGCTTTAAAGCATTGTAAATTAAAAATTGTATTGATATGCTTAAAACCATTAAAAAAATCAAAGGCGCTAATTCATTGAGTAAAAAAGAGCAGAGAGAAATCTCCGGAGGATTTTTCGGAGCTTGCCCGGATGCTATATGTAGAGATAACAATGATTGTCGTTGTGGGAGTTGCAGGTTCTTTACCCAAGTCATCAATGGACAGAAAGTATTGTTAGGAGGGATTTGCGTTTGATGGCGGACCATGCAATGCTTATGGAATAAGCGTTTATAAACCGTATTCCTATGCTAAAACAGAACGGTACAGGGAAATTCCTGGGCCGTTTTTTTTTGAATGACCCCATAAGTTTTAAGGTATTCCGCTCTATTTTCTCCAAAACGTCAACACTCGGGGATTTCAGTCGCTCATTCTAGCTGTCTTCCATTCCTTTATTTCTTGATTTCGATCAAGCGCTTCTTGTTTATCTTCTTCTGATATTTGTCTCTAGGCGGAAGATACATTTTGAAAAATTCCCCCTTGTCTTAAAACAAAATGCTTGGAAAAAATAGTTCATATGAGTGAAGAAAAAGGGATTGAAACCTTTGTCCCGCGAAAATCAAAGAAAATATGGGGCTATGAAAATTATGTTTGGGCCATTGGGGAAACCAAAGTGCAAAATTACTACTTGCCTAGAGCCTGCCCGAGAATTTGTATAGATGTAGAAGAACTGCTATGGCATAAAATTTCTTTGGTCGAGTTGAAGGAGGGCTACAAAAAGCTTATCCTAGCGCCGGAAGACTGGCAAAGAAAAATTGAAGAAGTAACCTTATATCAATACGAATTTGCCCGCACTAATTTTAAATGCATCGATACGGTGGCACGCTACTATGTAAGCAATGCGGTGGAAATTCCAAAAAATGTCATTAAAATAGAAGATTGTATTCTTGCGTTGGAAAAAAGAAAGACCCAGTTGGTATTTAGAAAAAGGGGGGATTTGGACCGACTAAAAAAGGAGATCTGGGAAAAGACCCATAAAGTTTCCATTATTCGTTTTTAAGGAAGGCGGACCGTAAAACAACATATTTCAGATGTATAAATCGATTTTAAAGATGTGATGATGCTATGAAAATCATACTATTTGGAGCTTCGGGTTCCGGCACAACAACGCTGGGCAAGGCACTGGCCCAACAAACCAATTTTAAGCATCTGGATGCCGATGATTATTATTGGCGCCCAACCCCCATACCCTATACCGAAAAAGTACCTCTTGAAGAACGGAATAAAAAGATGAAAACCGATTTCCTAAAAAACAAGAATGTACTGGTTAGTGGCTCTTTGGTGAGTTGGGGCAAAGAATGGGAACGCGCATTTGATTTGGCCATATTTCTTTACTTGGATCATCAGATTAGAATGGAACGATTACAGCAAAGAGAAGTGGCACGCTATGGGGAAATACTACAGACTGATAGGGAAAGACGGACACATTACAAGGCTTTTATAGCCTGGGCCGCCCAATACGACAACCCAAATTTTCAGGGAAGGTCCCTACGGGTACATCAGGAATGGATGCAAAAACTGGATGGTAAGCTGCTAAAACTGGTGGGGACCCTAGAGTTGCAAACTAAAGTAGATCGGGTCATAGCAGCAATGCAAAAACTGGATAGCAATGTATAGAGATAGCGCATGCAGTATACATTAAATTTGGTATAATCCTTTCTTTGTCAAGCCCAAGATGGAACACCTTATTCCCATGCGGCTTTTACATCGCTCTCTTGGTCCGTTGCAACTCCCGCTTTTTCGGTATTGCTTTCCTCTGGAACAGTGGCGCTATCACCCTCTTGAAAACCCTTGATTACAAAATAATATCCATAAAGTGCCCCAATTGGACGAACGAAAAGATGATCATCATCGGATTTTACATGTACTTGATAGCCCGGATAGTCGGTAAATCCACGACGATTGATCGTACTATCCAGAGGCCAAAAGTTATTGGGATTATCTTTGCCATCAAACCCCAAATCTTGAATATGATCACCGTCGAGAGCGCTGGATTTTCCCATGGTATGCCCGGACCTGTTTAAGATTTCGTTCAGTTCTCTCTGTTTTTCCCGCTTGCTATCATGACGCACTTTCTTGATACGGTCGTTTAATTGGGTGCCATAACCAGTTCTACCAATAGTGACCGTACTTCCTTTGATATGCGTCTTCGGTCCGGAGTTATATATGGTTGCGGGCCCTGGAAAATCTGTGGTCGTTCTATCATTGTCCGTTGCCTGTTCTTCAGAGGCATAGGCGCTCACGGCGTGATACTTGGTTGCCGGTTTGTACCAGATTATTGGGATTGGATCATCACTGGTTCCTTTATGATAATAGTCTAAGATATCCTCACCTACGCTACTAATATCTACTTGGGCATCTTCTGGTAAAGGTATTTGACCATAGGGAACGCCAAAAACTTCTCTGAAAGCAGCGTTATAGTCTGCGACATTAGTCCGGATTTCTTTGCCAATATCGGGCAGGGCAGAAAGAAAACTTCTTTTTTGCGCACCAATTAATCTATTGTATTTCTGCGATTCTCCCAAGACCAAAGCTGCAAAAGTGCGAAGGTCAATTACTATTTTCGAATGAAATCTTTTTAAAGAACTATAGGTCTTCTTATATAAGGGGAGTTCCTTTGCAGTATCGGCATCCGAAATTTTGGCCTCTATTTGCTCTTCATCATAATACCAGCTATCTATATGGTGTACCCCATCTGATATAGCATTTTCTATTACTGTCTGCTCTGGATGAAGTTTGGCAATTGGTTCAGGAAGAATGACCCCCATTTTTTTGAGGCCATCGAAATACCTTTTTTTCATATGCACATTAATATTATCGCCTGGATGTTGATCGGCATTGGTCTCTGCAATATCACGAGCTTCTTGAATGGTAAAAGTCTGATACGGATTTTTATGTAATTCCTGTATGACTTGCTGTTGCTTCTCCGGAAGCTCTCCATACCAGGCTGCCGCCCTAATATCTACATAAACTCCCGAATCGGCTTTACTAATTTTTCGTTGAACCAATCCGTTATGGGCAATACGACCAGGGACCTCAGTTTGTAGGGTCGGTTGCACGCGTCCCTGCTTTTGCTGTACAACATGCCAAGCTTCATGTGGTAAATGCTTGTCTTGTCCCGGTGCCAAATGAATATCGGTACCATCTGTGTAGGCATGAGCTTGCAATTGGGCAGGTTTATCTGAATTCCGATGTACTTTTACATCATCTAGGGATAGCCCGGATAGGTTCTCCATACCCGTTTTTAGATGATTCGGCAAACCTGTATGATTTATTTTCTTTTGAATTGGTTGAGGCCGTTGTGAAGCATATAGATGTGCCATGGACTGTACTTTCCTTTGAACAATGGCCTCAGGGCGATTATTGGTGAATTGAAAAGCAGCAGTATTTTCAGTGCAAATTTGAGATGTTCCCTGCAAGTAAGGCTGGTTTTTAGACGCTTGCTTTTTTCCAATAAAGGTATGCATATTTGCTTTTCCAGGTTTTGGTTGATCATGGTGTAGCCAAATACAGAGACATGTTGTGCTTTATATAGGGTATACTACTTTCAAAAGGTAGTAAATATAAATTTAATTCAGAAGAATTTTCCTTCGAAATAAATGCGCCTCTCATTTGGGAATAGGAATTTACAGACTGTATGGGGTACTTTCGCTCAGGGTAATCGGTATAAGAATATAGTGTAAGCTACAAATAAAATACTGCAATTGGGGCTATTTGCAGCTAGATTGTGTGATTTTGTTTTTCCATTGGATCCAATATTCCTGTAACCCTTCCGGAGTCGTTTTAAGCGGACTAATGTCTAGTTCATGATGGTCCATCAAAGCGCTTTTAAGCTGTGCCTTTCTGGCCGCTAAGGCGGGCTTGTGGTTCCAACCCCCAACATGGTCAAAGGAGGTATAGGCCTCGCATGGGGTTTCAACCTCTTTAAAAGGGATTTTTAAATAATAGATTACCGTACCACTTCCCATCCCTTTTGTAGTCATTACAATACGATCGAAATCAACCTTGGAGTAGGCTTTCATTTTATACAACAGCTTGAGCTGGTTACCAACAGCAGCCGACATCTTGTTGGAGAATTGATGGGCAATATCCGATCCATTAATGAATTCGGCACCTTCATATTGACCGTAACAGGCTTCGTCGGAGCAACGGATATCATTCTTGGAATCCTTCATGCCACAGGAACATACTAAAGCTAAGAAAGTGATACAACAGATTAAGGATTGTTTTATGAGAATAGTCATGGGTTTTTTTGATGATATCGTGAATACATTAAGAGGCGCGGTCCAAATAGTCTTTCAAGCACATAAGGCATATTGGGGTAAAATCTTCGAAGAAAACTTCAAATTTTTTGAACTCTTTTTGATAGTCAATTTCCAAGTTTTCAATAGAGAGATGATCTATGAGTTTGGAATCTGCCAAGTATGTTCCATCAAAAAGCTTTTCATTGTCGATTACCCTAACTCTTACAAGCTCATTTTTAAGACAGGCCTCCTTTTGCTTGACTCTATCAGCATGATACTTTGATACAAAAGAAGCTACATTTCCACCATGTGCTGAACATTCAATATACGCCATTTGAGTGAGATATTATATTTTCCATATGCTACAAAGTTTGGAAAGCTATGAATAGGCATTCCGATAAAAATTATGGATTGAGTTCTTTAAACCTAAAAAAGCTCATTTTCTTTTCTAAAGTACGGGCATCGATCAATCCGGATCGGGCGTGTGCAGGATTGGCACTTCCTTCTACCAGTTTAAAAAAGTAGGCCTCTTCAACTTCGAGTTCTTCTAAGGTCTCAATGTATTGCACCAATTGATTCGCTTGATATTCTTCGGTTTCTGGCTCAAGATTCACATTTGGACCTCCAAATTCTGTACAAATGATGGGTTTTTGAACCAGGGTTTTAAAATGGGTATAGTAGATGGGCCAATTATCCACATCATCATACAAATGAATGTCCACCAAGTCATAGCGCGCATGCTCCAAAACATAGCTAATCCTATCCTTTACAGATTGAATGACCGGACTAGTACAATTGTTGTCTAGAAAACTTCTGTCATAACGAAAACCCTCATCATCGTAAAATACATCGATGAGTCCTTGGCAGCCGGCTAAAAAACGCAAAGAAATGGTGGTAAAGCCCCCCAAAACAAATTTGGTTTCTGGAGAATACTCCTGTATGGCATCATAGACAATATTACTGACCGTTACAAATTGCTCCGCGTTGCCTATATACCAGAAATCGGATTGCCATTCATTGCCAAATTGAATTTTTTCAATCGTGTTGGGATACCGTTGTAAGAGTTGCTCCACATAGCGCTTAAAAGGTGCATTATCCATGAAAACGCAAGAATTGTCATTTTGTAGTGCGCTGCAGGCCCAATTCGGGCCGTTAGATTGGAGAGTCAGTAAAATTGAAATATTCTGATCTTCGGCCCATTGCATCCGTTCATCCAGGGGCTCCCAATTAAAATTTCCTGCTACGGGCTCCCTTAAGCTCCAATTTTCTCCAATGCGTATACGTTTTACCTTCAGTTCATTTAAAAGAGGGGCCGCAAAATTTCGCTGTTGCACATCGGCCACAGGTGGGAATGATATCCCTAAAGAAATTCCCAAAGGAGATGTTTCTGGAGGAGACTCTGATATAACGGTATTGCTAGAACAGCTGCTTAGGGCCAAAAAAGAAGACACTATGCAGGCATAAATGATATTCATCCTCAAGAAAATAGTTTTGCATTGGGAAAATGATTCAATGAGCTGATAGGCCTTAGAGTAGCAACTGCTTTTTTTATGGAATTCTTCTTTTGGCGTCATACACATTTCGATGTTTTGTAATAGTTCATATACCCGCTGAATTTTAACTCCCCCTTTTCCGTTAAATGTGTCACTACCTTTTTGATTTGGGTTTCATGAGTAAAAAGGGTTTTCACCTTGTTGGTTTGTATAAAGGTCCAAAGTCGATTTGCAGTAAAACCATGGGCCTCCCCAAATTCGCCAAAATCAAAGTCGATTGTATTTTCAGAGTCATGATAATGCAATCCATAACCATGTGGAAATATTGTAATTCCCTGGGTATTTGCGAATGCTGTTTTTTCATAGGTGGTTTGGCTCCAAACCGTCCATTCATCTGCCTTTATGGGAAAAGACATCTGCCATACCCTGGTGAGTTGGGAAACAACCTTGTCCTGGACCTGTCGAAACAATGTTAAGATCTCATAGAATTCGTTGGTTTCAAGGACGGTAGGAAGACTTAATTCAGGAGGGGTACATCCAACTTTAGTAGCGAATTCCGAAATATCATGGAGCAGACTATCGGGCAGATAAATACCTGATTCTTGAATCATATAGACCAGATGCTCATAGGCCAGGGCAAATTCCCGATTTTCTAAAAATTCTGAAATGATTTCCTCACCTTCTAAAATCCCAGACTGGTCAATTTTAGATTGCAATACTTCATTAGCATGAATGAATGTATCAACAGTATTTGACCATTTTAGCAGGGTATTTTTTGTTTTACGGTGTTTTAAGAAGCTGAACATGCGCTATAACATAGTTTTGATTACTATTGAAGCTTATGGATAATGTTTTGGCTCAATTCTATTGAATGGACCAAGTAAGATCAACTTATTGATGTCATCAAATCCAGAAACCTCTAATTCTAGTTCATTTTTTGGATACATCCTATGTTGTCCAAATTTCTTTTCACAAATATGATAATCTGATAATGCATGAAATTCTTCTCCGAAATTTGAGATAATTCCCTTTGGATAGAAACAGAGAATTTTTGTTTTTACCATATCGCCAATTTTGAATTTGTTTTTTAATCGGGACCAATCATCTTCAAATGCCAACATTGATACTTTCCACAGTTGGTTAAATTCTGTTTTTGAACTTAATGTCATATTTGTTACAGCCTCTTTCAGGCTTCCTTCGGGCAGAAAATAAGATTCATCCTCAATGGTTATATAAGTATTGATGATTTCTTTTTTAGTTTTGTATAAAGCTCGTTCACAGTAGAACTCTCTATCCAATTCTAGGAAGCATTCAACTTCATTTGCAGTATTGTATTTGAAATAATGATACATTTCATTTAGTAATTATCCTGATTAAATTTTTTAAGAAACCCATCTATTTCATTATCTGTTGCTTTCCAATGTTCTCCTTTTTTTTTAATTAAATTTGCTAAGCCCAAAAATTCAAGAGGTCCCTCGGCTTTTAGAATCCATGTATCACTTTCCGCAATCCAAATTCCCTCTTGTAGTGTTACCCGGGATCCTTCTTCTACAAGTGTCTTATATGAAGGAACCACTATATTTCCTGAGGTACTTAAATTCTTTTTATTCACTTTTTCGTTTTTTTTAGATAGTACATCATCTAATTCCCCAGAGGGATAAATAAATGCTATACCAACTTTTAATCTCAAATCTCCTTGATCCAATTCGGATTTGTACAATAACTATTTGACAGTGATTAAATCATTGAATGCCACTTGTACGTCTTAGACTACCTTTCTTGTTCAAAAATTTCAACAGGATATTCTAATTCTAAATCCCCATCTAAAAAAAGTTGAATTTCAAATGCTTTTTCAAACTCCATAAACCAACTATTACTTTTATAATATTCACAGATGTGCTTAACAATTTTACCAATAATTATCATTAAAATTACTTGGATATCCCTTCTGTGTTTGGTGAAATTTGGAAATATAGCCAACATATTCCAGTTTACCTTCTCTATTTTCCCCGCATCAGGCTTATACTTTACATTGCGGGAATTCCGTAGTTCAGAAGCGTATTCAACAGAAGCCCAAGCTTCATTTCTAGTGGAATTGAATTCAATTTTAATTCCTTCAATAATTTCGGGTTCCCGAAGAAAAATAATACCTCCGGCAAAGGTATTATGGACATAAACCCGACCTGTATCTTCCAAGTAGAAATCAAAATCTTCTTGGAGCAATAGTTGTTC
The DNA here is from genome assembly GCF_043678055.1 of Spongiimicrobium salis. Classification (NCBI taxonomy): domain Bacteria; kingdom Pseudomonadati; phylum Bacteroidota; class Flavobacteriia; order Flavobacteriales; family Flavobacteriaceae; genus Spongiimicrobium; species Spongiimicrobium salis. The sequence continues at coordinate 1,107,817 of NZ_JBHEQA010000001.1, read as the reverse complement.
TTTTTCTGTCAAAAAAGGAAAGACAATGGCAGTAACCCGATTAAAATCAGCATGTAACCTCTCCTTGGACAATCTGTGAAAATCTAATTCTTGGATCTGATCTAATGGTACATTCATTATGATCTAGGCGTTTTTTAGCAATACTCTATTAAGTCTCTCTTTGTATATTCAATTTTATTTTTTGTCCATCTTTCAAATCTTTAATTTGAAACCCCAAACTTCCACTAAAAGAAATCAATTCCTCAAAACTTATTTTTCCGATATTGCTCGCCACGTATTTCCCGCCTATGGCTGCGGGTTTTTTTAAACAATACTTTTGATTTTTGTGTAATTCACCCAGTTCTGATTTGGCAAGGCGTTTAAAATTCGTCATCTCCCAATCCTCAATAAACTGGGAATCATGATAAAGATGATCCAACTCCGATTGCGATGCAGCAATTTTTTTACAGCTAATTTCTTCGGGACATAACCTCCAAAATTCACCATTTTCAGTTTTAAAAATTACATTGCCAAAATCGTTGGTTCCAATGATTTTGGTAGCATGAAATCCTAACCAATGCCATGCTTTATTTATAGAGTCAACCATGTTCCAATGTCTTTTAACGGTCTTAGGTGTTTAAAAAGTCATACTTATTGGGATATCTAAAGATTTTAAAAAGTAAACCACTAACGGAGAGCACTATGAGGATATTAATAATGCCACCGATTATTCCAAAGACTATAGGTGTTATCTTTAAATCAATAATTAACAATGGCATTGCCAGCGTTGTGCCAATTCTTAAAATGAAACTGATAATAACTAGATAAACAAGATATTTTGCTTTCATGAAAAGTTGAGTTTAATAGTGGTATTTATGGAATAAATATGCTTATTCATAAAGTTCCATTTAACACATGAGATTGTTTTCAAGATAAGCTTTTCGTTGTTTTGAACTCCTAATAATCTACTTCTTTTATCTTTTTTCCGCAAATGAAACAAGATATTGTTGGTTTAAGCTTCACCATCTTCTATAAAAATCGTCTCCTTAATCTTCTCTTCCTGGGTTTTCTCGGGCAGATTCTTGGGTTTGTAATCAGATGTTGCCATTCTCTGGAATACGGTTTCATGAACAAAGGCATTGTCCTGTACTTCCCGTGGCCTTCCCCAAGGAATAAACCACTTGCGGTAACCGGTACTGTAATTCACCTTCAGCCTTGGAATGATTTCCAACAGATACCAAATACCGTTTAGCGACTTATGGATCTTTCCATGCGGATCGGGACCCACATAATCTTTGGAATTTTGGAGCACGTACTTGGCGTACCGCTCCGCATCAATTTTTAAATTGGCTTGCTTGGCTTCATTCAGCATCCATTGTAATGTAATTTTGGAAAGACCACTTTCAAGCTCGGGATAAGAGCCCCCAATATCCGAATGTACCCCACTAAACCACACTTCCCGAATACTTTGGCCATCTGTTTTATTAGACCCTAAACTATTCTGATTGTAAAAGGCCCGACGTTCGTCAATAGCCAGGGCATGGCGGACGACCGCTACATTTTTGTTATTGGCCGTGTACGGATAGGATTTCCAATTTCCGAAGTAACCTACGGAAGAAACAGTATCCCATATCCCCATAAAGGCTATGGGACAAGCGCGGGAAAAATTGGATTTGAATCTTCCGGCAATGCGGAAATCCGGTTTTTTTCGAGCATAGATCTGAAAGGCATAGGGGATGAGGTTTTGACAGCCCTTCTCCAGCAATCCCATCATAAAGATGAAACCAGAAAGGACGCGAACCGTATAGGCACCTCGACTAAAACCAAATAGGAAAATCTTATCCCCTTCTTCATAATTCTCCATGAGATAAGAATAGGCTTCATATACATTTTCATAAATGCCGTACCCCGTGGCCACACCCAATATTTTTCGCCACCAACTTTTTATGGAGATAAGAACCCCTGTAGATTTTGTAGTTCCCACTCCCGGGTCGTAGTACGCAATTTGCACTTGGGGATCTCTTTGAATAACACTAAATAATTTTACGACATTGGAGTTGCTATTGCCAAACTGGTTTCCCGTACCGTCACAGCAGATGATAATATTTTTGGACATAATGCTTTAGATTGGGATCGGGGGTGTCCTCGGTTGATTTATTATTGGTTTTGTTTTTCTTGGTATGACTATGGTAGTCAAATACTTATATGGTTTCCCTAAAATACACTTTATTCTGTTACGATAGCAGAAAACTACAGAATTTGTAGTTTTTTCCCCACTATTAATTTCCTTGATCCTATTGCGTATCTACCTATTTCTAAATAGCTTTGGGAAAACCCTTTTGCGCATGTCTACTTCTGAAAAATTAAACAGAGCCTTTGCCCTTTTTGATGCTGCCAATGCTCAAGATCCCAATACTGAATTATGGAAAGGGGAAACCCACCCTAAAGAATTACTCTATGCCTTGCGCATGACGGAAAAATTGAGCGACTTTGCACCGGAAGCTTCGGAGGCCTTGCAACTCACAGCACGTTGCCAACATATCTGCCGTTGGGAAATTCCGCGCGATTCCTATCCCATGGACCGTACGGGTTACTTAAAATGGCGACAGGAACTCAAAAATTTCCATGCGGATAAAGCAGCGGACATCTTGGAAGAAGTGGGTTATGATGTTGAAATCATTGAAAAAGTACGCTTTTTGCTCACCAAAAAACAGTTGAAAAAGAACGAAGAGACCCAACTATTGGAAGATGTGATCTGCCTCGTATTTTTGGAATTTTACTTTGAAGATTTTGCGGTGAAACACGACGAGGCTAAAATAGTGGATATTGTAAAGAAAACTTGGCGGAAGATGTCCGACCAAGGAAGGGAGGCGGCCTTAAAACTGCCTTTATCGGAAAATGGGCTGGCCTTAATACAAAAAGCCTTGGAAGCTTAAGTATCTTTGCAGCAGTAGAAAACAATGGTAACATGGAACGAAACGAACTGTATCCTGTCTTTTTAAAAGTGTCTAACCTTAACATTCTGATTGTTGGGGGAGGCAATGTGGCCCTGGAAAAACTCACTTTTCTCTTAAAATCCAGCCCGGGAGCCCAAGTGGAAATGGTATCCTTGATGTTTCGGGAAGAGACCATTGCCCTAGCCGAAAAGTTCCATATTAAAATGACAGTGGATGCTTATGACAAAAAATACCTCAAAGACAAACATATGGTGGTGGCCACGACCGATAATGTACCGGTCAACGAGCAGGTCTATCACGATTGTAGAGCAGAAAGTATTTTGGTGAATGTGGCCGACAATCCCCCTTTTTGCGATTTTTATATGGGGGGTATTGTGACCAAAGGAAATGTAAAAGTAGCCATTTCCACCAATGGGAAATCGCCTACCACTGCCAAAAGGTTGCGACAATTTTTTGAGGATGTGATTCCCGAGAATATAGATGATCTGGTCAAGAACCTCAATGAATTCCGAAAAACCATCAAGGGAGATTTCGAAGAAAAAGTAGAGACCTTAAATGAATTTACCAAAGGTTTGGTGGAAAAGAAAACGAAAGAATAAAGATGTAACGTAGTAAGCTATGGAAAAGCAAAAAGTAAAAAATGTATTTGTAGAAGGACCGATTAGTCCGGAGTTTATTGCAAATTCCATTAAAAAGCACCAATCCAAGACCCAGATTGGAGCCCATGATATCTTTTTGGGCCAAGTACGGGCCGATGTAATCGAGGAAAAGACAGTTACTGCCATAGAGTATTCGGCCTACGAAGAAATGGCAAATATCAAATTCCATGAGATTCGGGAAAAGGCCTTTGAAAAATTTGAATTGAGCTGCATGCATATCTATCATAGTAGAGGGGTAGTGCCCACTGGTGAGATATGTCTCTTTGTCTTTGTGTCTTCCCCACATCGCAAGGAAGTCTTTGAAGCCCTTCATTTTATTGTGGAAGAAATCAAAGTGGAAGTCCCTGTTTTTGGGAAGGAGCTTTTTGGAGAGGATGGCTATCAATGGAAAGTAAACCGATAATCATGGTAGACATCACCCACAAAAATAATACGCTGCGAACAGCCATTGCCCAGGCTATTGTAAAAGTAAGTTCGGAAGAAACCATTAGTGCAATAAAGGAACAGCGTGTGCCCAAAGGCGATGTGTTTGCCATGAGTAAAGCCGCTGGCCTACTAGGGGTAAAACGCACTCCGGATCTATTGCCCGATTGCCATCCATTGCCCATTGAATATACCGCTATTGATTACGAGATCCAAGGTCTGGAAATCCATGTACGGATGACGGTAAAAACCATTTATAAAACAGGGGTGGAAGTAGAGGCCATGCACGGTGCTTCTGTGGTGGCTTTGAATATGTACGATATGCTAAAACCTATTGATAAAGGCATTGAAATTCTAGCGATACGCTTGTTGGAAAAAACCGGTGGGAAATCGGATATTAAAAATGGAAATGTCCTTATTTAGGAATAGGTCCTTAACATCTTCGTGTTAATTCGGATAAAAAATACAGTGTTCGGTATGTAGTGTCAAGATCAGTTCGAGCCCAGCTATGAACAGAGATGGGGGGATTTATGATAGAGAATATCAATACGAATCTCTACTAGGCTCGATATGACCGTACAATGGTACCATTGTAAAAACATCGTGCATTTAAATTAATCCAACTAAGGACAATGCGGATATCAGTGCTACGCCACACAGGGCTGTGGTGAGTGAAACTACGAGTACTTTTAGATAAAGGGTTGTAAGGAAATGATCTTTCATGGGAATAGAGTTTAAAGTGATACATTTTTGAAAGGGGTATAGGCGTGAAGTCCATATTAAATCAAACCAATTAAGGATAAAGAAGTTCCAAGGGCAACAGATAATAAACCAGCCAATAAGGAAACAATAAGTACTTTTAAATAGGCGATAACGAAGGGATTGTTTTTCATAATATTAAGTTTTAAGTGAAACAGATTTCTTGGTTTTGTTTTCCCTAAATTATAGAAGAATCCTTCTGAATGTGATGCGATTTCGGTCAATGGCAATTTACTGTCGTCCAAAGAAAATAGGAATTAGATAAGGAGCTTAAAACAAAAAATCACCCCGAAGCAAGAGTGATTTTCATGTTGTTAGAAGTACGACAGTTTCCTTATTTTAGGTTTTTCAGCATTGTATGGGTTGTTTTTTCCAAATCAAATCTTGAAACCCATCCCCAATCTTCCCGGGCACGGCTATCATCAATACTACTAGGCCAGGAATCTGCTATGTCCTGCCTAAAATCAGGAGTATACGCTACCTTAAAATCAGGAAGTTGTTGTTGTATACTTTCTGCAATTTCCTTGGGCGTAAAGCTCATGGCCGCCAAATTATAGGAAGAGCGCACCTTTACATTGCCCGCCTCCGTATCCATAAGTTGAATGGTGGCCCTAATGGCATCATCCATGAACATCATAGGTAATTTGGTATTCTCGGAAAGAAAGCAATTGTAGTGGTTTTCTTCTAAGGCTTTTAAATAAATTTCCACGGCATAGTCCGTGGTGCCTCCTCCAGGCAAGGTTTTCCAACTGATTAGTCCCGGATAGCGTACGCTACGAACATCTACCTCGTACTTGTCGTGATAGTAGGCACACCAGCGTTCCCCGGATTGTTTACTAATACCATATACCGTAGAAGGGGCCATGACAGTATCCTGTGGGGTATTTTCTTTAGGGGTATTGGGCCCAAATACAGCAATACTGGACGGCCAGAAGATTTTATCTATTTTTTTATCCTTGGCTAGATTGAGCACATTGAACAGAGAATTCATATTAAGGTCCCAGGCCCGCATTGGGAATTTTTCGGCGGTGGCACTGAGCATGGCTGCCATAAGATATACTTCTTCAATACCATAGTGCATCACAACATCTTCTATGGCATCGTAATTTGTAGCATCCAAAAGCTCAAAAGGTCCTGAAGCCATCAAAGCTTCCGTTCCTTCCCGAATATCACTGGCAATTACCTGATCGTTGCCGTATTGTTCCCGTAACGCCAGTGTGAGTTCCGTGCCTATCTGTCCACAGGCACCTATAATTAATATTGATTTTTGCATCAAAATGAAGTTAAATGAATTTGAAGGTAAAGATAGCTTATCTTAAAATTTGTACATTCGTTCTATGGGAAAATTATTGTTTTTTAGCAGCCTCATGATACTCTTTTTTTCGTGCAGTGAAAAGAAGAGCGATGCTGCCATTACCGATAGTGCTGAGGTAGAATTTGATGTGACCAAATTGCCCAAGAAAATACGCCTGGATTCCAAAGCCACTGCTATTCTCAAAGATTGGCCCGAATTTAATGCCATTGAGGCAAGTTTTGATGCTTTGCTGAAGGTAAAAAACCTAGAAGACCTGGATTTGGCCTTAGAGGCTTTGACCGAGTCAGAGGAGGCTCTGGAACAATCTACCTATCCTGAACGCTTTGATAATCCGGAAATACGAAGCAGGCAAAAAGTATTTAAAACCTATATTTTAAAGGCTAGTGCCAGTTTAGTGGAGTTTTCGGACCCCTTGCCATCGATGTTGGAGATGGTGACGGCCTACAATGCCTATCGAAATCAGTTCAATGTTATTGTCAACAATACGTTGGACATTAATTTAATACTGGATGAATAAGCGAGCCACTGTACTACTCTTTTTAATTGTAACTGCGCTGGGATACGGGCAGCAAACGGAACAAAATACCATTACTACAGTTTTAAATCGATGGCATAAAGCCGCAGCCGATGCGGATTTTAAGGCCTATTTTAATGAAATGACCCAAGATGGGGTGTTCATTGGTACAGACGCCACCGAGAATTGGCAGAATAAAGCGTTTAGAGCATTTTCCAAACCTTATTTTGAGGCTGGAAAGGCTTGGGATTTTACTGCGGTGGAACGCCATATTTACCTGAACGATACTAAAGATTTTGCCTGGTTCGATGAATTGTTGGATACCCAAATGAAATTATGCCGGGGATCCGGAGTCTTAAAAAAAGTAGAGGGTCAATGGAAAATAGCCCACTACGTATTGTCCATTGCCGTTCCCAATGAAAATGTAGCGGAACTGGTAGCGCTTAAAAAAGAAAAAGACAGCCTGTTGTTGCAGAAATTAAAAACCCAGGACTAGGGAGGCTGCTATAACTAGAATATTCCCCTTTCTGCATTCAAGATCTACATTTCAAATTTTGTGCTTACATTTAGAAAAAATAATAAATGATGTCCAAAGCATATATTATACCTGTCTTATTGGTCTTATTTCTAATGAGTTGTGGAAATGAAAAAAAAGAACAAACTCCTGTTAACTTTTACGAAACCGATCTCTTCAAAGCCGTTCAATTGGAAGAAGTTTTTGAGGATTCAAAAACCTTTGTGGATTTGGTACCCAAAGAATCTTATGCAACCCTGAACGCCTTATATCTGGAGCAAAAGGAAACGTCAGATTTCAGTTTAACGGACTTTGTCACCCAGCATTTTAGTGATAAGTCGCTAGCGACACTATCTTTTGCTACGGACACTACCAAAAACATGTATGAGCATATCCATAGCATCTGGCCTAAATTAAAAAGGGGGCCTGACGCTGTACTGCCCTATTCCTCGAGAATAGCCCTGCCCAAGTCGTATATTGTTCCTGGAGGAAGATTTCAGGAGATTTACTATTGGGATAGTTATTTTACATTGGAAGGCTTATTGGTAGATGGGCAAAAAGAACTTGCCAGAAATATGGTAGATAATTTTGCCCACCTTATTGATTCCATAGGATTTATTCCCAATGGAACAAGGGATTATTACCTCACGCGTTCCCAACCCCCCTTTTATACATTGATGGTGGACGCTTTGGCACAAGAAGATCAGGAAATGCTATTGCATTATTTTCCAACCATTCGTAAGGAATATGAATTTTGGATGGAGGACGAAGCGGAGGTTACTGCGTCTTTTCAAGCTCAGAAGAGGGTGTTAAGGACTGCAAATGGGGCTTTTGTGAATCGCTATTGGGATAGTGGCAAAACACCCCGGCCGGAATCGTATAAAGAAGATTATCTGCTGGCACAGGATTTGGGATCTCCAGAAGAAAAAGAAAGATTGTATATCAATTTGCGTTCGGGAGCGGCATCGGGCTGGGATTTTAGCAGCAGATGGTATGCAAAAGAAGGCGATTTTGCCTCTACGGGAACCGCGGATATTGCAGCGATCGATTTAAATTGCCTTCTGTATTTTATGGAATCGAAAATTGCTGAGGGCTATGGTCTACAGGGCGATGATGAAAATGCAGCATTATTCATGAATAAGGCTGAAAAGCGAAAAGAAGCCATACAATTGCTTTTCTGGAATGAAGAATTGGCCTTTTTTATGGATTTTGATTTTAAAGCACGACAGACTACCGATGAGCTTACCTTAGCTGGGGTATTTCCCCTGTTTTTTGAGTTGGCAACACCAGAACAAGCGGAAGCGATTAAGACGCGTGTGATGGATGATTTTTTGAAGGATGGAGGTTTAGTGACCACCTTAAAACATAGTGGACAACAGTGGGATGCGCCTAATGGATGGGCGCCTCTGCAATGGATTGCCGTAAAGGGATTATTGCACTATGGCTATGTTTCGGAAGCAGAAATAATTATGGAACGTTGGTTGGCCCTTAACGAACGGGTGTACAGGAATACGGGCAAAATGATGGAAAAGTATAATGTTGAAGATGTGAGTTTACTTTCGGGTGGAGGAGAATATGAAACTCAGGATGGATTTGGCTGGACCAATGGAGTAGCTTTGGGCTTTAAGGCCTTATTGAGCGAATTGGAAGCTGAAAAATAAAAAAAGCGGGTCTTAAAACCCGCTTTTTTTGAATTGTATTTTGTGCTATTCTTTCGTAGGTTCTGCAGTTCCTGCTTTTCGGGATTCCAAAGCTTGTTTGGTAAGGCTTGCCAAATTGAAGTTTGGTGCTATTTTTAAAGCTTCATCAATGCTGGCTAGAGCACCATCGATATCTGTTTTGTCTTTATTATAGGTCATTAACCCCTTAAGGTGTAGAAAAGCAGCTTTCAAAGGAACCTCATAAGGTTGTTGCCTTTCATAGAAAGCATAGGTCATTTTATCGGTAGCATTAGCAATACCGTATTCAATGTTTATGGCGGCGCCAGCATTGTCACTGGTTTGGATTTTTAAATCGGATAATTCGTAAGCCAGATAGGCGGTAGGATTTCTTTTGTTCAAAATCTCAAACTGTTCCAAAGCTCGTTTGGGCTGGTTCAATGCCTTTAAAGAAACCGCTTTGACTCTTACGGCCAAATCGGAATCATTGGCATTGTTCTCTATACCTATAGTATTCAAAGCCTGTAAATGCTGATTGTTATTGGCATAGACATAAGCCAAGGTATCTTTCCGTTCTTTAGAAGGGGAAATCACATTTAAGTGGGTAAGGGCATTGATGATTCCAATAACATCAGATTGGGATTTCATCTCGTTATAAAAGGCTTCATAGTGCTTTTGTAATTCACTTTTGGTCTGTCCATGGGCAAAAAAACTTCCAGTGAACACAAAAACAAGCAGTAATTTTTTCATCGTCATAATTATTTAGTGGCTAAAACTATTAAAATATTTTCAGTATTCCATTAAGGAAAGCCCGAAACCTTGTCTGGCCCCTATCATCAACCAAAAAAGGTGCCAAAAGCACCTTTTTTCTCCGTATTATGATGGATTGAAACTTATGCGAGCGTCAAATCTGCCTTTTTGCGCTGACGGGCTTGCAAAAGACTGGCATAGAATGCAAGGCTGGCATGGTCCGTAGTCAGGCAGGTTTTTAGAAACTCCCCTAAATTTTTAAAGGTCATATTGGCCCTAAAGGTCGGAAGATGAAGATTCACTGCCTTCTGATCGTAGACCGTATCATCCATGACAATGTCCATATCAATTCTATTCCTGCTATAATCAATAGCAACCTCGGCAGCATTATACGCTTTTTTAAGTATGGCCGTATGTAGATCGTTGAATTCGGAAATGCCATTTAAGTTGGCACAACTCATGGCGATCAATCGTTCAAATTCATCTAAAATTTTCTTTTTTAAACTCAAGCTTTTCATTTTTTTTCTTTTTTTTTGAATACCCTACAAAGTTAGAGGGAAATGCCGTATTCCTTGAGGTTAGCCAATTTTTTTAACGTAAAAAGCAGAGGTTTGTTGTGAAATGATCGTTTTGTGTGGTGTACTATCTTACAATAGAGGTGACAAATTCATAATTTTTAACATTTATCAGCTTTTCCGATGAAATGCACTTGCCCACCATGCTGCTTTTTTCCCCATATTCGGGAGCTTTAAGGCCCCTTTTAAGTGCTTCAGCCGAATAATATTCTTTTTTTGAAGGATGATAGGGGTAAACGGCATTAAAGATGTCGTCCCAATATGCTTCGGCTATAATCCTTTGCACAATACCAATACAATCATCCAAATGAATAAGATTGAGTGGGGCATTGCCATTGGAGAGTCCTTTTCTGCCCGCTAAACGTGTAATAGGATGCCTATGCGGACCTATAAGACCTCCAAAACGAACAATGGTAGTTTGTAATCCCGTCGCATTCCTGAAGATTTTTTCCGAAATAAGCATCTGCTTGCCCGAAGCTGTTTCAGGTTGAGGAGTAGTCAATTCGGTCACTTTTCCATTGATATCGCCATATACCGAGGTGCTGCTTATAAATATAATCTTTCGAACAGTACTGGATTGAATGGCCTCTAACAAAAGCTCCATCTTTTTGGTATAGTCCTCTTGAGATCCACTGCGTAATCTCGGGGGAACATTCACCACCAAAACCTCTAGGCTTTGAAGAAAATCTTGAATAGGTCCGGAGATGCCATTTTCTGAAAGGGAAATCACAAAAGGAAAAATCCCATGCTTTTTTAATTCCTGCGTTTTCGCTGTAGAAGTGGTACTTCCATGGACCAAATGTCCCTCCTTTACCAAAGCTTGGGCTAGGGGCAATCCGAACCAACCACAACCAATAACACCAATATGTTTATTCAAATCGTACGGTTTTAGTGAGCAAAATAGCATCGTTTAAAACAAAAGGCATAGGGATGTTGTCCGCCGGCCGCTCGGGAATGGAAAAGAGTGAATTGCTCAAAAGGTCATTGGAAGCTTCATATAGGGTAAGTTCCAAAACACTGTCCTTGGTCGTATGGATTTCCAATTCCGTATAATTATCTGACCCGGTATAATAGGTAACCAACCTACCGCCATTTCGCTGTTCCATAAAATAGGAAGGCAATGGAACGCTGTTAACTTTAGCTTTGCCGATAGGAATAGCATTGGTAAAGAGTTCCAATCTGTTGATGCTACGCTGAGGAGTGATACAGATGTTCAAGATACGTTCTTCGCCAATGATGGTGTCCCTCGTTTTTTCAATGTGGGGGATAGGAATTGCTTTTACGGGAGCGGGAGCCCTATGGGTAAATCGAGTGCCGTATTTACTACTGATGGTCTTTGCATTTTCAACTTCTTCAGTCCTGTCCACTTTCAAATATTGTTCCGTCCAAGGGGATACACTGTTTTCATAAGTGGCCCATTGGGCCGTATTGGTATCCACATCCAAGACATATAACAAACTGGTGGGTTTGGCATTTTCTTTAGTAAAACCTGCATTGAAATGTGCAGATAGCATAAAACCTACAAACAAAAGCATACTAATATAGGCCAAACGCGATTTGTGTTTATAGTATCCGAAAAGCGGTAAACAGAGGAAGAAAAGGAGTGTGGAAAAGGCCGTGGCCGCCACCATCATTTTTAATCCTAATCCAACCGGGAACATTTTTACAAAAGGAGCCAACATTAAAAGGGCAGGAATACACAGGAACGTAAGTAGATAGGGATTGGGCTTTTCCTGATTGATGGTCACCATAAAGGCAGCCAATAAGGCAAAGACAGGCACGATAAAGAAACTGGCTCCGGGCAAATAGGCCCCTAAAGCACCACAGATAATCAGCCACAGTACTAGCGGAGCTACCAAAAGATTGGCCGTAGTTATTCCTTTAAACCGATGGTAGATCCAAAAACTACTGCCAATGGAAAATAAGGCAAAAGCTAAAATATAGGTATAGCCGTTATAGGTAAAGCCATGCAACATATCCTGATATTGGGGGTATAGCTGTCGTAATACCACCCAACTGTAATACCCCACAATGGCGTTTAATCCTAAAGATAGTAGCAAGGGCAGAAATCCTTTGGACAAATCGGCCAATTTTACGCTTTTCTTGCGAAATCCAATAATCAAAAGAACGATAAAGAGAAATACTGCCAATCCAAACATCGGCCATATCCATTCAAAAGGATAGGAAACCAATTTAAAAAAAGGCACATTGAAATAAATGTAATCGTCCAAGCTTTTTAGATGATCAAGATCTGAATCAGCAAAATAATGTAGTAAGGGCATCAAATAACTTCCTTGATGTGCCAAGGTATTTTTATCCAGTCGGTCATAAGTGTCCTGTGCGGTGTGGTAATCAAAATGATCTCCGATAAAGGCGAAGTTAAAGCCCTCGATATCCCCGTCTTCCCGAAATACGGTAAGATCAGTATCATTGGGAAGCAATTTATAAATGCTGTAGGCCAAGGAATTCGCCACAGGGTACTCGGGAGCTGCCTTGGTAAACTCTTCGATCAATTTCCCATTTCCTCTATTGGTCTCAATGAGCATATATCCTGGACCTCCACTACCTCTGGCTTCAAAATTGAGAACAAGCCCTACTTCCTTGGCCCAAGGATGTTGGTTTACAAAAAGATCGGCCCCATTCAGTCCCAATTCCTCGGCATCCGTAATCAGAATGATAATATCATTTTTAGGGGTCTTCTTTTCAGAAAGAAAGGCTCGGATACCTTCTAAAATAGTAGCGACACCACTTCCGGCATCACTGGCGCCCAGAGAGGAATGCGGATTACTATCGTAATGGGACAGCAAAACCAAAGCTTTACCTTCTTCAGATCCCTCAATGCGGGCCAAAATATTGGTAGCACTACTTAAATTGGCCCAATCTCCTGCGGTATATCCTTCCTGGAGAGAAGTCTCCAGTCCCATTTTGTGTAGTTCGTCGACAATGTACTTTCGTACTTCGGCATGTGCAGGAAAGCCAACGGCATGCGGTTTTTGAGCCATGTTTTTGACATGTTCCATAGCGCGATCGGTAGAGAAAGAACTGGTGGCTATGGAGGCGTCAGGAGTATAGGAAGGCATGGCTGCATTAAAACTCCAATAGATGGCCAATATCACAAAGAGTAGTGTGATAAGTGCTTGTATTCGCTTCATTTTTGTTTGGATTCCAGGGTTTGTATAAAAGTATGAAATTCTAATGGGACGGCGTATTTTGACGAAAAAATTTACATAACCCGAAAAAAATGGTTAGCTTTAGTAATTCACCTAAAAACTAACGCTATGGGAATCAAGAGCTTTCAAGGCGCACGCAAGACCGTGAAAAAAGAGTTCGATGCTCCAATTTTAGTGGAGGACTATATGACAAAAAAATTGATTACGTTCCAAGCGGAACAGTCCATTTTGGAGGTCATGGAACTTTTTACGAAGTATAATATTTCCGGAGGTCCCGTATTGGATGATAATGGATTCTTAGTAGGTATTATTTCTGAGGCAGATTGCATGAAGGAAATTTCGGAGAGTCGCTATTTCAATCAACCTATTTTGGATAAGAGTGTGGCCACGCACATGACCAAAGATGTGGAAACCATCCCACATAACATCAGTATTTTTGATGCTGCGGGAGTTTTTCATAAGAATAATCGGCGCAGATTGCCCGTACTCAAGGATGGATTACTGGTAGGGCAGATCAGTCGCAAGGATATTGTTGTTGCCGCGCTAAAACTGAGTGGTCAGAATTGGAAAAAATAACTGTTTTTCGTTATTCTCGTTTAACAATCATATAATAATCGTTATCCAAGGGCAAGTATCCCAAATCATAAACGAAAAAATAGGTCGTGCCCTTTTTGGTGGTATATATATTGGTGATAAAGTCAAAATCGAAACCTTTATCCAATAAGCGGGTTCGGGTTGTTTTTGTTTTTCCCTCTTTTAAAGGAAAACTATCCAATATCCTATAGTTTTTCCGCAATCTGTTATTGATGTTGCGAATAAGATTTTTACTGTCTTTATTGATTTTATTGTTATAGGCGTTGCGGCAGTAATCCGAGCAAAATTTTTTGTCGATCCTACCGCTGATTTTAGTACCGCATTCTTCACATTTTTTCTTCAAGAGCAGTGTTTTTTATCATGAAACTTCGTGCTTTCGGCAATCCGATTTATTTATAGAAATATTTCGGATAGTAAGATACTGAAAAAAATGGGGAGCACGAAAAATGAATCAATCCTCAATAACAATATCATATGTTCCCAATAAGGATAATGCTCCTTCCCTGGAAAATTTAGCTTTTTTTATCTTGTTTTGTGCCGGGTCAATAGTCATATTGTAGGCGGTGCTAAAATCGGTTTGCATCAGGTCGGTTCGATCAAAAATGGCCCGTGCCAAATTGGAGTTTTCAAAACGACTTTCCGCAAGGACTGCTTCGGCAAAATCCACTTCTTGAAGACTGCAGTCCTTAAACAAGGTTCTGGGTAGGGACAACTGATAAAAGGAGGCGAAATCCAAGCTACAATGCTCAAAACGAAATGCCATAAAAGTCGTATCACAGTCCGAAAATTTTAATCCTAACAATTTACAATCTTGGAATAGCACCTCTTTGAAAAGGGTAAATTTAATATTGGCGTTGCTCAAATTACAATCGATAAATTCACAATCTAAAAAATGCGTATTGGACAAATATGAATTGGAAAAATCGCAACCCTCAAACACACAGGAATCGTATTCGCCCTGTGGTAATCGGGTCGCAGTATAGGATACGCCTTTAAAGGTTTTATCGGCAATAAAAGGTCGGTTCATACCTGTTATTTTTCCGTTTCTTTGATAATGATGGCAGGGAAACCCAAACGCTTATAGAGGGCGTTATAGGCACTCATCCCTTCGTTAATAATGGCATTGCGCTCCGTATTGAAACCCTTCCATTGCTGGCTTAGGTCCTTCAGGCGTTGTTTGGCCCCTTGGGTCAATCTGGGATCGGCAGTATCTATATAACCCTTTAAATTCATAAAGTCCGAATTCAATTGATTCTTATAGTTGATAACATCCTGAAACGTCTTCTGTTGCGGTTGTATCAATGTTTTTTCCCAAGCATCGATACGTTTTAACAATGCCTTGCCCTGAGCTAAGAGCGAATCTGCTTCCGTATTTTCTTTTAAGAGTTTGGCATGTCCCTTTAATTGGTCTTTGGCCGATCGCATTTGATTTACCGCTTCGTGAATGTCACGGATGCTGTTTTCAATTTGAATCAAAGCAGTTTGTTGTTCCTGAAAGTCAGCTGGGGAAACCTGCATATTTGGGTTGGGAAGCACTGTAGCTTGGGTACTGACGCTCTGATCTTCCAGTTTCAATTTTAAGGTATATTCCCCTGGGGCGACCCTTGCACCGGCATAACTTCCAAATACGAAGACATTGGGTACGGCAGGCAAGTTTTCTCGTCTAAAATCCCAAGTGAATCTATTGTGCCCTTTTTTAGAAGGCAATAAAGCCGGTCTTGAAGGACCTCCAGGCCAAGATTTAAATCCTTTTTTCTTTTTATTGGAATAGGATCGCAAAAGCACCTTGTCTTGCCAAACTTCC
This sequence comes from Spongiimicrobium salis, assembly GCF_043678055.1. Classification (NCBI taxonomy): domain Bacteria; kingdom Pseudomonadati; phylum Bacteroidota; class Flavobacteriia; order Flavobacteriales; family Flavobacteriaceae; genus Spongiimicrobium; species Spongiimicrobium salis. The sequence goes on along the minus strand of NZ_JBHEQA010000001.1, from coordinate 1,092,146 downwards.
AAGGTCAAGTCTAGGCTATCTGCAGCTTGAGGCAGGTAGTAGTCAAAAGTAATTCCTGATTTTGGGTTTTGTCCCAGTCCAGGAACGGGACGGGTGCTGCTTCCTCCAAAAAATAGATAGGAATCTTTAGGAGTTACAATACGCAAGGCAGTTTCTGGAGTCATGGGCAATTGTTGTAGACTTCCCAAATCATCCAAGATCCAAAAGGAGCGGCCTGCTGTAGCGGCAATAAGGTCATTGTCTTGGAACGTAAGGTCATTAATGGGCACTACTGGAAGATTCAACTGAAAAGGCTGCCAGTTTAAGCCATCGTCCAAAGAGATATAAAGACCTGTTTCTGTTCCAGCATATAACAATCCCTTTCGTTTGGGATCTTCACGTACCACACGTACAAAAGTGTGCTCACCTTTAATTCCGTTCACTATTTTCGTCCAACTCTTACCATAGTCCGTGGTCTTAAAAATGTAGGGGGCCAAATCCATAAATTTATAGCGCATTACAACGATATAGGCCGTTGCGGGATCATGTGGAGATACTTCAATGCTGTTAATGATGCCTTCTTCCAAATTGGGGGGAGTGACATTGGTCCAGTTTTGTCCCCCATCCTTGGTGAGGTGAAGCAACCCATCATCACTGCCGGCCCAGAGAACACCCTGCTCATGAGGGGATTCCGTGAGGTACATCAAAGTATTGTAGTTTTCACCACCCGCAGCTTCATTGGTGAATGGGCCACCTCCCTTACCATGTTTACTGGCATCGTTGCGGGTCAGATCCGGACTAATAGTTGTCCAGCTTAAGCCTCCGTCCACAGTCTTAAAAACTACGTTTCCAGCATGATAAATGGTATTGCGGTCATGGGGGGAACTAATAATGGGCGCATTCCAGTTGTAACGGTATTTTTGATCCTTAGGAGCATTTCCCAAGCCCAGTTCTGGATACTCCTTGATGGACTTTACTTCCTTGGAACTGGCGATCCATTTGCTAATATTTCCTTGATAGGTACCTCCATAAACCACTTCAGGATTATCGGGGTCAAAGGCCAAGAAAGCACTTTCTCCCCCTGCAACGGGATACCAATCTTTCCAATCTATTCCGCCATCATTGGTTCTACTGGCAATGGCAAGGGTAGAGTTATCCTGTTGTCCGGCATAGAGATGATAGGGCATGCGATTATCGGCAATGACTCGGTAGAATTGCGCGGTATTTTGATTCTGTTGTGTGCTCCAACTGCTTCCGCCAGTATTGCTGATATTGGCCCCGCCATCATTGGAGTTGATCATTTTACGGTTATTCTGAGGGTTGATCCAAAGGTGATGATTATCGCCATGAGGGGTAGGGACAGGGCTAAAGCTTTTTCCACCATCAATCGATCGGGTCATGGGGGCATTGAGTACATAAACCTTGTTTTCATCCTGGGGATCGGCAAAAATTTCCATATAATACCAGGAACGTGTAATGTTGATGCGATCACCGTTGACCTGACGCCATTTTTTACCCGCATCATCCGATCGGTATACCCCTCCTTTTTTCCCTTCTGCTTCAATAACGGCATAGACCCGCTCTGGATTGGCTCGGGAAACCGATATTCCCGCTTTTCCCATCATTTTTGGCAAACCTTCCTTCATTTTTGTCCAACTGTTTCCTCCGTCAGTGGATTTATACAGTCCGGACGATTTCCCTCCCGATTCAATGATCCAAGGGAAACGCCGATGTTGCCATAGGGCGGCATATAGAATCAATGGGTTTTTCATATCCATAGATAGGGAAGATGCTCCCGTAATGCCATCGATATAAAAGACTTTTTCCCAGCTTTCCCCGCCATTGGTGGATCGGTAAATTCCACGATCCGTAGAAGACCCGTATTGTGCGCCTTGTGCGGCGATGAAAATGATGTCCGGATTTGTAGGATGGATAATGACATCTGAAATATGACGGGTATAATCAAGACCAATATGTTTCCAGGTCTTTCCGGCATCGGTAGATTTGTACACGCCATCCCCCATAGAAGTCATTACCCCTCGGGCAGCGTGTTCCCCCATGCCTACAACAACAATATTAGGATTGCTTTCTGCTACGGCAATGGCGCCTACAGTTCCCGTTTTAAAAAATCCGTCCGACACATTTTTCCAACTGATCCCATCATTGGTAGTCTTCCATACACCACCCCCTGTAGTTCCCATATAATAGGTCATGGGTTGACCCACAACACCAGATGAAGCTACACTCCGCCCTCCTCGAAAAGGACCTATATTTCGCCACTTAAGGCCATGAAACGTAGAATCGTTTAAGACAATAGCAGGTGTTTTTTTTCTTTTTTTACGCTTTTGTGCTTGCGTTAGGATAGGAAATAGCAAGAATCCAATAAGGAGGAGTTTGGCAGTTTTCATAGGTGTCGTCTAAAAAAGTTGATTGACGAAAGATAAGGATATTCTTCGTGGAACGAAACAAGGAAGAGAGTGGATCTTATTTTTTATCTAGCAGTATGGTTTTTAAGTGAAAAGATGTTTTTTGACTACTAAAAAAGGAGGGGCCTCATTATAATTTTTCCCATGTCTCACGATCTATCCTGAAAATATACACTGGATTATTGCGATAGATCGTTTGGTAATCTCTATGCATACCGTTTTTAAGCGCTACTTGCTGGGAAGGAAGGTTACTTAGGCTGATGATGGAAATTAGACGATCTGCATACTGTTTTTTAAAAGCAATATCCCTGCAGTGCATTGCTGCTTCGGTGGCAAAGCCTTTATTCCAAAATTGAGGTAGTAAGGAATACCCGATTTCCAGCGCCTGCTGCCCATCTACTTCCTGTACCAGTAATCCACAATGCCCCACCAATAAACCGCTATCTCGTTCAATAAGGGCATTCATTCCGCCTAAACCTTCCTCATAGCGTTGCTTTTGGCGTGCGTACCATTTGTTGCATTCTTTTTCCGGACTTTCATAATTGGCCACCCAGTATTGATGACTCAAAGGATTTTGGAAAAACGGTAACCAATCTTCATAATCCGTAGTTCGGACCTCTCGGAATAGCATACGGGCCGTATGTTCTCCTTGCAGCAAATAGCGCATGTTGGGATACTTAACTTTTTTGTGCGATTTTTTCCAAGAGCAAGGTACATTTGGCAATATAGCCATAGTCGCTCGAACTACTGGCTTTAGCCCCTTCTAAGGACGTGCTGGCATAGGTTTTGGCCGTTTTGTAATCTTTAAGGTGGTAGGCCAATTCAGCCCTGTAATACACATACCAAAAAGCATTGGGCCGCATGGCAATGGCCTTATCGAACCAAGCGGTGGCCGTATCCAATTTTACATTTTTCAGATAATAGAACTGGGCGGCATCAAAATAAGTCTGCGCACTAATATCTCCGGAGGCATTGGTAATTTTAGCATCGATTTCAGCAAAAATAAGGGCGTCCGAATCCACGAACAACGGAATGGCGATTTTCGTATTTTCCCAAGCAATTACCATATCCCCTCCGTTGGTGTTGAAATTTTCAAAATGGATACTAAAGGTTTCCCTGGCATATTTTAGTGGCGTCACGGGAACCGTAAATCGCAATAGATTTTCTTCCGCTTTATAGCCTCCCGCACCCCAAAGTTTACTGTTTTTATGAATAATGATGGTCCAGTCCTTTTTACCTGGGATACTATAAAGGCCGTAGGTACCTGCTGGAATCTTATTGCCTGCTAAGGCAATTTCAGTATCAAAAGTGATTTTTGTGGAGGCATTGGCGCCGGTACGCCATAATTTTCCGTAAGGAATCAAGGCACCAAATATTTTCCGCCCTTGGGCATTGGGTTGCCCATATTCCAAAGTAATATTGGCAAGACCAACCTGTTGTTGGGTAACAATACGGGGGCTTAGACTGGGTTTATTGATTTGCGCTTGAATACCTATGGTACAAAGGAAGAGGGCCAATAAACTACTATAATATCTTTTTTTCATCTGAAGTATTTTTTTCTATAGGAACCTCATAAGATAGACTGAGGAAAATCAATTTTTGGCAAAGATAAAAGTTCTGAAATTCTAATAAGGAAGGATCTCGTTAATGCTATGTGAAATCTAGTGGTAATTTTAGCTTTCAATCGTCTGGCTAGGCACAAAAACCGAGACGAAATTATTTTTGGGGTATTCTGCTGTCCTGTCAAAATGAAGCCCCAGTTTTTGTAATAGCTTTATGGATGCCTTGTTTTCGGGTTTGGTAATGGCGATTATCCTTGGAATGTTCAATACTTGTGTGGCATAAGTCATAGTGGCGGAAGCCGCTTCAAATCCATATCCTTTGCCTGCAAAATTAGGCAAAATGGCAAAACCGATGTCTGCATATTTGAAACGACTTCGCTTCAGCAATCCGCACATACCAATACATTTTCCGTTATGTTTTAGTTGAAGAGCCCAAAGGCCGTACCCATGCTCACGATAACTGTATAAAGGACCGGTTTCCAAATATTTTTTGGCATCCAATACCGTTTTCACACCCCGGTCACCAATAAATTCCAACCATCCGGGCGTATTGAGCAAGCTAAGAATGAAATAGGAATCAGTGATTTCAAATTCTCGAAGGAGGAGGCGATCGGTTTCTAAATTTTTTTTCATAAGTCTAGCCTATAGTTTTAGGAAAACAGCGGTCAATACACCTGATGTCATTTTTTCTTTCGCACTTTTTTGCCGTGAATATATTCCTGAATCAGTACGTCGCCCTCGTCCGTATAACAGAATTCCTGTCCGTGCTTCTTTTTGCCCAAATATTCGCAGCGGTACACTAGTTTTTCGTTTTCAAAGCCCTCTTCCAGTATTTTCTGGCCCTTTTCATTATAACTATTGATTTGACTCCAATCTTTTTTGGATTTTCCATAGATAAATTCTTTTTCAAGGACCCAAAGTTTATAGGATTGGTATAAAGTTTTGCGATAAAGAAATTTCCCTTTTCCGTTATAATACTCATAGGCTTCCCGGATAATGCCATCCTCGTATACTTCTTCATAGACCAAATGCCCATTTTTGCGTTTGTGCTGGACCACGCCACTAAAGCGTTCGTCATTGGATTGGCGGTAGACCAAATCATTTTCCAGATAGATCTCTTTCATTTGGAGGGTATCTTTGGTCTGAGCCCGTAAGGGCAGTGCGGCCAATAAAAGCAGGAAGACGATAATCATATGTCGTACTATAACATTCATTTATGGGAGTAGTTAATCAATACATGGTATTGGGGTTCGCAGATTGCTCGGGAATCTGTTGTATGGCATCCCAATGTTCGCATATTTTTCCTTGTTCATCGAAACGAAAAAAATCCATCGTGACATATTGGTCGTTTCCCGGCCAGGTCTGATGCGTATGCAGCGCCACCAGATTTCCTTCGGCAATGCATCGTACAAAAGAAATGGACTTGTCAGGATATTCGCTTTGCATCCGTTCAAAATAATCAATGAAACCCTGGATGCCGTCGGCCACATCCGGATTGTGTTGAATATATTCTTGTCCAACATATAATGCTATGGCTTCTTTGGGATTGCCCTCATAGGCCATTTTATAAAAGGCTATGGCGTTTTCTTTGTTTTGTTGTACATCCATAGGGTGTTGTGCTTGTATTCCTTTTAAAGGTAGTGAATATAGTGAACTAAAGCGGAATCTTTAGCTCATATCACATAGAGGTATCTTATTCTTATGGATGATATATTGGTACGCTGGCACATATTTTTACCGATCGTATAATTGTATTCTGTCAAAGAAGTCATAGTATTGTGAAAGAAGCTTATGAATTTACGATGAGGACAATCATAAAAAAAGCGAACCGTAGTTCGCTAGTCTCTGTGAATTTCATAGAACAACTCCTAATCCTCTGGCATATCCTCCACTTCACAGTCAGGACAAAGACCACTACTGCTACAGGTTAAATCACAAGGGTCACATGTGCAATTACGATATTTATCGGCGCCATGGATGGATTGTTGTTCTGATTTGGTTAAAACTTTACCTAGGTTTAATACATTTTCCATACTGAATAATTTTAATGATTGTTTAAAGTTGTGCATTAAGTACGATACTATTTCTTTGATTGGGTAACCCCGATTGAGGGATACTTTCCCAATGAACTTGCTACGGATGCCTTAAGGATGATAGCTGATTATTTTATAAAAGTAAGAAAAATATTACAATTAATTATAAAGTATTTTGTTTAGGTGAAATGCATTGATGAATTGAAATAGTCTGTGTTGATGGAAATTATATTCGTTTTCAAACGACTACAAACGTTTACAAACGAAAATAAATGCTTCCTAACCGAATCGTAGGGGAAATGGGGCTTAAGTTTGCCTCGTCGAAACATCAGAACTCGATAGTATCAATTGTTTAACCTTAAAATTTTATTATGATGAATGCACTTAGAAACAAAGTACAGTTGATTGGAAACTTAGGACAGGACCCAGAAATCCTTACCATGGAAGATGGTAAAAAACTGGCAAAATTCGCGCTTGCGACCAATGAGACCTACAAAACGGCCCAAGGCGAAAAAATTACGGATACCCAATGGCACAATATTATTGCTTGGGGCAATACCGCTGAAATTGTAGAAAATTATTTAATCAAAGGCAAAGAAGTGGCCCTTGAAGGAAAACTAACCCATCGTTCCTATGAAACCAAAGATGGGGAACGGCGTTATATCACCGAAATCAAATGTTATGAACTATTGATGTTGGGGAATAAGAGTGCTTCTTAAACCAGAGATAAGATACCAGATACATCAGACAAACTAAAGATAGGTTTCCCTCGAATATGCGTATGGGAAACCTATATTTTGGTTGCCATAAAGTTTTATCGCAATGCTAGAGCAATAGGGAAGATATAATGGTAGAAAATATATTTCCTATGATTCCCATGGAAAGAACGTATTGGAAAAATTACAATTAAAGAACAATCCTTATTTTTAACACATGTCCGAGATACTACCCAAATCTGAATTGCTTGCATTGCTGAAGACGCATTTTGGCTATGATACCTTTCGCCCCAATCAATACGATATTATATCCGATGTGCTATCTGCCAAGGATGTCTTGGCCATTATGCCAACAGGGGGAGGGAAATCACTCTGTTATCAATTGCCAGCGCTGGCCAAAGAGGGCACGGCCATTGTAATATCGCCTTTGATCGCATTGATGAAAGATCAGGTAGATGTACTCAAGGCGAATGGAGTGGCGGCAGCATATTACAATAGTTCCTTAAGACCGGAAGCGCAGGAAGAAACCATTCAGGCATTGAAAAAAGGGGAATTAAAACTCTTCTATATTGCACCGGAAAGTTTGGGAGGACTTCAACTGCTGTTAAAGGACATGGTCATCAGTCTTTTTGCTGTAGATGAGGCACATTGCATTTCTGCGTGGGGACACGACTTCAGGCCTGCCTATACCCAATTGGGGAACCTGAAAAAGGAATTTCCCCAAGTCCCTATGATGGCATTGACTGCAACGGCAGACCGTACTACACAGGATGATATCGTAGCACAATTGAATGTAAAAGAGGCACAGCGTCATATTGCTTCCTTCAATCGACAAAACCTTTACCTTGAAGTATTGCCAGGATTAGATCGAATAGGGAAGATTTTCACCTTTTTGGAACATCGTTCTGAGGAGAGCGGTATTATCTATTGCCTAAGTAGAAAGGGAACCGAAAAATTAGCCCTAAAACTACGGGATTCGGGATATGCTGCCAAAGCCTATCACGCAGGAATGACTTATGAAGAACGAACCCGGGTACAGGAAGATTTTATCAATGACAGAACGCCAATTATTGTGGCGACCATTGCCTTTGGGATGGGGATTGACAAAAGTAATGTGCGTTGGGTAATTCATTATAATTTGCCTAAGAATATCGAGGGCTATTATCAGGAAATCGGAAGAAGTGGTCGAGATGGCCTCCCGGCAGCAACCTTACTTTTTTATAGTTATGCTGATGTGGTACAGTTGCGGAAGTTTATCGATCAGAGTGCAAATGCTGCTGTACAATACGCAAAATTGGAACGCATGCAGCAGTATGCCGAGGCACTGAGTTGCCGGCGAATTGCCTTGCTCCATTATTTTGGGGAAGAGCTTGGGGGTAATTGTGGGCATTGTGACGTCTGTAAACGACCTCCCGCCTATTTTGAAGCTACCGTTCTGGTGCAAAAAATCTGCTCGGCCGTTGCCCGTTTAAAAGAAAAAGAACCAATGGGTGTTCTAGTGGATGTACTGCGAGGGGCTCAAAATGCCCAAATCTATGATAAAGGCTACCAGCAAATCAAAACCTATGGCGCGGTCAAGGACGTATCCTGGCAAGATCTGCAACAATATATCATACAATTACTGAATCAGGGCGTGCTGGAAATTAATTTTAAAATGAACGGACAATTGCAGTTAACATCGTTGGCCTGGGAGATTTTAAAGGGAAAGCGCCCTGTTCAATTAGCGGTATTGCATCAAGAGCCCACCAAAGAAAAAACGCAAAAAAGGAAACGTGCAACCCAAGATACCTTATTCGATAAACTTAGGATGTTGCGATTGCAAATTGCGACTAAGGAAGGTGTTCCGGCCTATGTTATTTTTGGAGATGCCTCACTAAAGGATATGGAAAAGAAATTGCCAGTAAACAGAGCTGAATTTTCGGGAGTTTTGGGTGTGGGAAAGGCGAAGTTGGAGAAATATGCCGACGTCTTTATCGAAGCGATTAAAAATCATCAAAAAGCTGTAACGCCCAAGTTGGCAACGCATAAAAAATCTTTTGCCTTATTTCAAGAGGGATGCTCCGTGGCAGAGATCGCAGAACAACGGGAATTAAAGGAAGACACTGTATATGGTCATTTACAACGTATTCACGAAGAAGGAGGAAAGGTAGATTTACAGCAGTTTTTTGAGGAAGAGGATATGGAAAAGCTAAAAAGTGCAAAAAATGTCTTGAAAGAAGAAGGACTAAAACCGTATTTTGATCATTTTGAAGGAAAATGGCCGTATTGGAAAATAAAACTGGGCTTATATCTGAACGGAGCAAACGAGTAGTTTAAAAAAAGAAAGTAAATTCTTTAAAAAAAGAAAGAATAATAAAAATTAATAGCGAATATTTTCGTATTTTTAAAATATTGAAAATAGACATAGACCGTGCGTGTCTCAAAATGTTCACGGAATTTTAAATCATTAATTTTTAAGACTATGCTAAAGAATGTTTCAAGTTTAGGAAAGGTACTTACACTGCCCGAACAAAAAAAATTGCAGGGAGGACTTTCTCCCAGTGGTGGAGTTGTTTGTAGATCTCCACAATTTAATGCAGATTCCACCTGTCCCGCAGGAACCCATCCACATCCAACCCATGGGGTGTGCATTTGTTGTCAAGACTAAAATAGAACAATGGAAGGTCATTCACAGAATACCTTCCATTGATTTTGAACTATTTTTCCTCTATTGAAATGGTAATCCCACAAGGATGTGAAGAAGCTATTTTCGGCTTTAGATCATGGCTTAGGAATTATTTTGTGCTGAAGCTTCATCTTTTTTTTTGTAATATTATGGACTTAATACCAACAAAAGCCAAGACAAAAGTACTACCGCAAGCCATTCATGGAGTTACTGCAGAACATAAGAAATCTTCAAAATGTAAATACCCTATCCAAGCACGAGCAACTAGTGCATGGGATTATCGAAGCCATCGATGCTGGAGCTCTGGTTACAGGGGATAAGTTACCTTCAATCAATGAAATGGTCCAGGAATTGGGTTTTGCGCGTAAAACCATCGTAAAGGCCTACGAAGAACTTAAGGAACGCGGATTAGTAGAATCCAAGAAATTAAAAGGCTATTATATTATAAGTCAGGAAACCAAGGTTACGCTCAAGATAGCCTTGTTAATGTACTCTTTTCAACGTTTCCAGGAGGAATTCTATAATACATTCCGAAAAGAATTGGGCAAACGATTCCAGATCGATGTTTTCTTTCATCATAACAACAGCGGCATTTTCGAAACTATTTTTTCAAACATCAAAGGAAAATACGGCATGTATGTTGTCGCACCCATTCCCATTCCTAAGATACGTCCTTTGTTGGTGACCATCCCCCCACAAAAATTACTGATTATAGATCGTTATCTGCCCATGCCCAAGGACTATTCCTATATTTCTCAGGAGTTTGAGGAGAATACCTATACAAAGCTGGTTGAACTTTTGCCAAAAATTAATCGCTATGAAAAAATGGTACTGTTTTTCAATGATGAAGCAGACTACCCCATAGGGGTTTTCAATGCCTTCAATACCTTTGTAGAAACCCATGGAATTAACGGAGAGGTAAAAGAAAAATATGCTTCTGGTTCCCTAAAGAAAAATCATCTTTATTTCTTTATCAGTGATACCTTTCTATGGGAAGTACTGCGCGATGCCCATAATAATGACTTCAGCATCGGACGGGATATCGGAATTCTGTCACATAACGATCATGTGGTCAAACAAATTATTTTTGGCGGGATTACCACCATATCCACAGACTTTAACGACATGGCCAAAAAAGCCGCTGACCATGTTAAAAATGGAGGGACTACCCAATTGATTACCTCTTTGAATTTAATCAAAAGGAACTCACTTTAGTATCCTTATAAAATTCCCACAAAAAATAGCAAACAAGCAATTTTTGCAATAGTAAATTGAGTAATAAACGTTTTTTGTACGTTTTATTTTTTGATTTGATAATTTTTATTTTACATTTGCCTTGTAGCATAGAGTATCATAGCATAGATAAAAGCTATCTTTTTTGCTTCAGCTAACTAAGGCTTAAAAGCTAATCAATCTTAAATTCTCAATTTTATGAACAAAAAAAAGCTAAAACAACTGATGGGTTTGGCATTCATTTTTCTCAGTTTTACAATGAGTGCTCAAATACAGGTCTCAGGTACAGTTTCTGACGTAGATGGTCCTTTGGCAGGGGTCAATATCATCGAGAAAGGAACGACCAACGGGATTACAACAGATTTTGATGGTAATTATACGTTAAGTGTTGCCGAAGGTGCAGTACTGGTGTTTAGTTATATTGGGTATGCCACCCAAGAGATTGCTGTGAATGGACAATCTACGATCAACGTAGTACTGGAGATCGATTCCGCGCAATTGGATGAGGTAGTCATTGTAGGTTTTGGTTCTCAGGCTAAGGTAGATATTACTGGAGCCATCTCCCAAATTAAACAGAGAGAGATCAAACAAATTGTAAACGCTGATCCTACAAATGCACTCCAAGGTAGACTTGCAGGGGTCCAAGTAGAAAGCTCTGGTGGGGAACCGGCCGCAGGAACCAATGTTATTGTTCGTGGAATCAGTTCCTTGACCAATACCTTTCCGCTTTATGTTGTGGACGGTACCGTTGTAGATGATATTACCTTTATCAACCCTAAGGATATTGTAGATATTCAAGTGTTGAAGGATGCTACTTCTTCCGCAATCTATGGTACAAGAGCGGCCAACGGGGTAATCATTATTTCCACGAATAGAGGTACAGCAAATACAGCACCTAAAGTTACCGTGGATACTCGCTTTGGTGTAAATACGGTAGGAAGAACTATTGATTTGCTGAACGGACCTGAATTTATCGCTTTCTTAAATCAACGTAGTGCCAATGAAGGCCTTCCGGGAAATATTGCAGACCCTGGAGTCAACACGGATTTTCAAGATTTATCCTTAGATACGGGAATTATTCAGGATTACGGATTTAACATTTCAGGTGGAGGGGAAAATTCTTCTTATTTTTTCTCTGCCAACTACTATGACGAAGAAGCTATTGTAATCAGTAGTGATTTTGAACGAATCAATGTGCGTTTGAATAGTCGCTTTAACTTTGGAAAGTTCTCTGTGGAAGAATCATTCTCTTATAATCAACGCGATTTTACGCAGAATCCATTCTTTGGGAACAACACCTTTACAGCCCCGATCGTGAGAGCGTCTGCTCCAGAGCGGGAAGGCGGATTTGAAGCCATAGATTCCAATTTATTCGATGGTTCTGGAGGAACCAACAACTTCGCTCTGGCGCAATTGGTAGATGATCAAACCACGCAACGCAATGTCCTTGGAAACATCAATGTGAAATTTGAAGTGGTAGAGGGATTGACCCTGGGGCTGAACTACGGGGTGGATTATAGAAATACATACGGCAACTTCTTTAGGCCCACTTTTGATTTGAGTCCTACAGATCAAGAAGTTAATGTCAATGATGCCAATGATTTGACGGAGGTGCGTGGAGAGATTTTGTCGACGAACGTAGAACCGACCATTAACTATAAAAACACTTTCGGGAAGCACAATATCGATGTTTTGATCGGGGGTGCACGGCAGCAAATAGATAACAACTCTCTTGCTGTTCAAGTAGAAGGACTTCCTTCCAATAATATTACCAACGTAGCTGGATTTGCGGACTTGGTACTTAATACTGGAGGAGGTAGATTTCTTTCCCGTTTGTTTTCTGTCTTTGGTAGGGTGAATTATAAATTTGACGACAAATACCTCTTTACGGGAATCCTTCGTAGGGATGCTACCTCCAGATTCTCTTCGGAAAACGGAAACAACTCTGGCGTCTTCCCTTCCTTCTCTGCAGGTTGGGTAACGAGTAACGAAGACTGGTGGCCAGAAGATGGTATTATAAACACATTGAAGTTCAGAGGGGGATATGGGGAATTGGGATCCCAGAATATTGGAGATTTTGTATTCCAATCTGTATTGAACACCTCTTCAAATGTTAGTTTTGGCGATGTGCCTGCGGGCGGATTTGCAATAACCTCCTTAGTAGATGAAAACATTACTTTTGAAACGGCAAGATCCTTAAGTTTTGGTGCAGATGCAAGTTTGTTGGATAATCGTTTAGCGGTGAGTTTGGATTATTTTAGAAGGGATAATGATGATGTCCTTGCTGCAGTTTCTGTACCTTCAACTACAGGTTCGGCCACTCCGGTAATTCAAAATGCAGCATCCATTAGAAACACAGGATTTGAGCTTCAAGCGAACTACAACCATAATTCTGATGGTGATTTTGATTTCAATGTTGGATTTACCTTTGCTACTATAAGCAACGAACTAACCGATCTTCCCAATCCTTTGGTAGGACCTTCTATCGATGAGGAAGGGAATACGCCAAATAGATTTGAGGTGGGGCAACCTTTAGGGTTCTTCTTCGGATTTAGAAATGATGGTATTTATCGAAGCCAGGCAGAAATAGACAGTGACCCGGGCGTTGCCAATGACCCGGAAAGGAGAGCCATATTGCAACCAGGGGATTTTAGAAGAGTGGATTTAGACGGAAACGGAATCATTAATAATGATGATAGAACCAATATTGGAGATCCCATACCAGATTTCACCTATGGATTAACCTTTAACGGAACCTATAAAAATTGGGATTTTGGCCTGGCCTTTAACGGGGTTCAAGGAAACGAAATCTTTAATGCTACACGTTTTACCGGAACATTCTTTTTGGATGGGAATAAGTTTGGTTTCCTGAGAGATGCCTTTGTATTGGGACAAAATGAAAATACCAATGTACCAAGAGCTTCTCTTCCTAATGATGTTGGGAACCAATTGCCTTCTGATTTTTATGTAGAAGATGGATCGTATTTGCGATTGAGGAGTTTGGAAATTGGTTATGATTTAACCAAAGTGGTTAACTTGCCCTGGGTAAGTAGCGCAAGAATATTCTATAACATGCAAAATGTCTTTACCATTACCGGATACTCTGGATATGATCCTGAAGTAGGATCTACACCTTCTGGAACAGGAGGAGGATTTTTCGGAGCTCCTGTGAACACTCCGCCAATTTTTGGTAGAGGTGTAGATTTACGTGCACAACCTAGACCCAGAACCTTTATTTTGGGGTTACAGGCTTCTTTTTAAAATAGTTATGAAAACAAAGAAATTTTTGACACCATGAGAATCAAGACAAGAAAGATTTTAATATTCACACTTTTAGCAGCCCTTTTTGTGCCCATTAATGGCTGTAATGAAGATCAATTGGAGATATCCAATCCCAATACTGTTTCGCAGTTGGATTTCTTTAATACGGAGGCCGATTTTAGAGCTGCCGTAAACGGGATGATTCATCCGATCACTGCAGTATTTTTCTGGGGAAGGGTAGTGCATACGGGGCCTTTGTTACGTTCCGATGCGTTTAACGTAGTGCCCTTTGCCAACAATACCACCTTATCAACACTTCAAGGTGTTCCCGGGGTTAGCCGTTGGTCCGTAGATATGTTCCCACAGTTGTACCAGACTATTTTTAGGGCCAATACCATCTTGGAAGAAGCAAATGATGAAAATTTGCCTACAGGAAGTGCGGCGAGAAATGAAATTCTGGGACAAGCGTATTTTATGCGTGCCTTTGCCAACTGGTATCTTGCCGCTTTTTGGGGGAATGTGCCTTTAATTCTAACGACGCCCCAATCGGACGAAGATTTCTTCCCGAACCAAGCTACTCAGGCTGAGGTGTTCAATTCGGTATTGGCAGATTTGGAACAGGCCGCTAATATGCTGCCTCAAACATGGCCAGATTCGGATATTGGAAGACCTACTTCAGGTTCGGCCCTAGCCCTGAGGGGAAAAACTAATTTGTATATGGGGAATTTTGCCCAGGCTGCTACAGATTTAAGGGCAGTGGTGCAAAGCGGAGTATATCAATTGCTTCCAGCGGCAGAGTATGAAGATAATTTTACCGTAGCCAATGAGAACAATTCGGAATCTGTCTTTGAATTGCAGTTCTCTCCTCAAGACAATTTTGTTTGGGGTGCAGATGTTCCGCAAACAGGTTCTCAGAGTAACTTTTTTATCGATTATTCCCCTCCAACCGTAAGTTTGGATAGAGGACATTATATCAACCCTCACATTCTACAGGTGTTTGAGGATAATGGAGATACCGTTAGAAGAAATGCAACCATCGCATTTGATTACCCTGGTGCTACAGGTTATGGCGGACGTCCATTCCTTGAAGATTTTGCACCGGACATCGAAGCTGCTCAAGTGGCTGGGGTAGATCCTTTATTTACGCGTAAATACGCTTTTCTTTTTGCAGGGAATCGGGAAAGCTTACCTGGATTTGGACATACCGTTGGAGTAAACTGGCGATTGATTCGTTATTCCGATGTACTCCTCATGCTGGCGGAAGCGGAGAACGCAGGCGGGAATTCTGCCGATGCCATAGGCTTGATCAACCAAGTAAGACAACGAGCGCAGATTGCCGATCTTCCGGCAGGATTGGCTCAGAATGAGGTGTTCGATGCCATTGTTGATGAGCGTATTATGGAATTAACGGGAGAAGGACACCGTTACTTGGATTTGGTACGTTGGAACCTGGCTGAAGCAGTTCTGGGAACTGGTTCTACCATTGCTGGAGGAAGACATCCAAAGTCATTGGCCGGTGCTTCAGCCGTCTTTACACCAGGACGTGATGAACTACTTTGGATACCTGTTCCTCAGTTGGATGCCAATCCTAATTTGACACAAAACCCAGGATATTAGATCCTGTTATTTTTTGAGTTTAGTTTAATTTTTTTAAGTTGATTTTTCAAAAGCTAAGCAATTTGTATTGCTTGGCTTTTGTTAAATTAACAATTGCATCGGTTTTTTAGCCAAGCCGCATATGACAAAAAGAGATACATTGCTCATCATGCTGGGAATTCTTTTTCTTTCTTGTACTTCAAGGAAAGAAGGGGAGCTATTTGCCTATGTAGATGCCTCCCATTCCAAAATTACTTTTCAAAATACCATTACGGAAAATGAAACCATTAATGTCATCGATTTTCAATATTGTTATAATGGAGGTGGTGTAGGCATAGGGGATTTCAATGCCGATGGATTGCCTGATATTGTTTTTACGGGAAACCAAGTGTCCTCAAAAATATATTTGAATAAGGGAAACCTGCAATTCGAAGATATCACGGAAAAAGCCGGGCTACAAACACAAAGCTGGGTAACCGGAGTGAGTATTGTGGATATTAATGATGATGGATGGGATGATATTTATTTTAATGTGGGCGGCGCCAATTGTAATCAGGATTGTTACAACCTGCTCTTTATCAATAAAGGGATTCAAAATGACGTTCCCATTTTTAGGGAAGAAGCGGAAGCCTATGGATTGAATGATGGTAACTATGCCCAACAGACTGTATTTTTTGATTATGATGTTGATGGGGATCTTGATGCCTATATCGTTCATAACGGCAATACAAAAATCAATAAAAACACCCCCATACCTAAAGAGTACTATCCCAATACCCTAAAGGATTATCTGATGCAGAACCATTGGGATGTGGAAAAAGGACATCCTGTATTTACCAACGTATCCCAGGCTATGGGCATAGACCATGCGGGTTTTGGTTTGGGGATAGGTCTTACAGACTTTAATGATGATCAATTGCCGGATATTTACGTTTCCAATGATTTCATTACCGAAGATCTGCTTTATGTAAATCAAGGGTATGATAGCATTACCAAGCTGCACAAAGGTTTTAAGGAAGAAAGCAAAGCCTTCTTGGGGCATGAAACCTATAATGCCATGGGCGTGGATATAGCCGATGTTAATAATGATACTCGGCCAGATATCCTAGTGTTGGACATGCTTCCATTGGACTATGAGCGTCAAAAGAAGATGTTGGGGATTATGAATTACGACAAATATATCTTGGGGGTTAAAAACAAGTATACCCCACAGTACATGCACAATACCCTACAATTGAACAATGGTTTTATGGATTCCAAGCCCGTCCGGGCCAGTGAGATTGGTTTTATGAGCGGTATCTCTAGTACGGACTGGAGTTGGGCGCCTTTGGTTATGGATTTTGACAATGATAAGGATAAGGACATTTACATTACCAATGGGTACGTCAAGGATATTACGGATTTGGACTTTATCAATTTCTCCAATCAGAATAACCTCTTTGGTACGCCCGAGGCCAGAAATGCAAAATTGAAAAAATTTGTCAGCGAACTTCCAGGAATTCATGTCCCTAATTTCTTTTATGAAAATACAGGGACGCTCAATTTTAAGGACAAGGCAGGGGAATGGATGGAGCAACAACCTTCTTTTTCCAACGGCGCAGCCTATGCCGATCTGGATTTGGACGGAGATTTGGATATTGTGGTAAACAATATCAATGCCCCGGCTTTTCTTTTGGAGAATACGCTGGAAAATAAGAAAAAGGGACATTACCTCAGGATAGAATTAAAGGCGGAAAAAGGAAATTCCAAGGCCATTGGTGCCAAAGTGATTCTCTGGGAAAACGGTCAACGCCAATCCCAATATCAATCTGTGGTAAAAGGATACTTATCTTCCGTAGAGCCTATCCTTCATTTTGGAAGTAGCAAGACCAGCATTGATTCGCTGAAAATCTACTGGGCCTCCGGAAAAATGACCACACTATACGACCTGGAAACGGATAGGGTATGGACATTTACAAAAGATTCTTTAGTCAATACACCCAAGAAAGAGCATTGGGAAGGGGCAAGACAATTTGTTGAAAATGAAGAAATATTGGAATTTGTACATCAGGAAAATTTTTCCAATGATTACAATTATCAACATCTTCTAATGCGACAGTATTCCCAACAGGGACCTTGTATAGCCGCTGCAGATGTGGATGGTTTGCCCGGAGATGAAATTTTTATAGGTGGTAGCAAGGGGCAAGCAGGGCAATTATGGTTTCAGAATGGAGAGGGGAAATACGAGCCTAGGCAATTTTTCGAGACCCCCTATGAGGATGTCAATGCCGAGTTTTTGGATTTTGATCAAGATGGGGATATGGATCTCTATATTGCTAGTGGTGGAAACGAATATCCTGTAGGTTCTGAATGGTATCAGGACCGTCTCTATGAAAATAATGGAGAGGGAGACTTTACGAAGATAGATAACATTTTACCTTCGTTACATCAAAACAATGGATGTATTCGTCCCTTTGATATCGACCGGGATGGAGATTTGGATCTCTTTTTAGGGGGAAGGATGACGGCACGTGCCTACCCCCATATTCCAGAAAGTACACTCCTGAGGTATACCGAAGGAAAATTTGAGAGCGCCAATATTCCTCTTCTTCGTAATATAGGAATGGTGACCGATGCCAACTGGTCGGATGTGGATAACGATGGATGGGAAGATCTAGTTATTGTGGGCGAGTGGATGTCCATTATGATCTTGAAAAACAACAAGGGAACTTTGGAGCCTATGGATTTGGTTTGGGTTGATGAACAGGGCAATCCCATTACTACGGAGGGATGGTGGAATACTATTGCTGCCAATGATTTTGATGGGGATGGGGATATGGATTTTATCATTGGAAATCAAGGGTTAAACGGGTTTTTACAGCCGCAACAGGGCAAACCCTTGTACCTCTATAAAAATGATTTTGATGCTAATGGAAGTCCTGACCCCGTATTGGCACAATATTACGATACCGCCGAAGGAAGCAGATTGCTGCCTATTCCCACGAGGGACGATATGATGAAGCAATTGGTAAGTTTAAAAAAGCGCTATTTGACCTATGGGGAATTTGCCAAGGTCGATTTTGAACCCATGCTAAATATTAAGAAACTAGAAGAAGAGACGCTGGTAGCCCATACTTTTGCCAGTAGTTACGCCGAAAATTTAGGAGGTGGCCGTTTCAAATTGACAGCCCTTCCAGATGTATGCCAAGTGGCTCCGATCAATGCCATTTTATTGAAAGATTTTGATGCCGATGGAATTATGGATGCCCTGCTCACGGGAAACGATTTTACAGGAGAAGCGCATTACGGAAAACAGGACGCCCTAACAGGGATTCTGTTAAAAGGAAAGAAAAAAGGAGGTTTTGATGCTATTTCCAGCGCGGAATCAGGATTTTATGCGCCTGGGCAAAACCATAACACGATTATGTTTAAGGATAAGGAGGGGAATCCAAGAATACTGACTCCCCAGAACAGTGAAAAGACCCTTGTCTTCAATATCAAATAAAAAGAAAAGAAATGCTTAAAAATACGATGATAGGCACGGATGAGATTACCATACTTGGAGTAGACGAAAAAATGACTTCAAAACTGATAAAATCCCATGATTTAGACGGAATAACGATCTATGATTTGGAGTTTTCCAATACCACGGGTGTTTTTTCGGAAAAGGTGACCTTGGTATGGAAAATCCCATCTATTAATGTAAAGGGAATTTGGAAACCTACAGCCGATTTCTCCAAAAGAATACAGGCAGATTGGGAGTTGCTTCCTATGGAATCAAGAATTTCCATAGATGCTCCCGTACTCAGTATTTTTGGTCATGACGATAGCAATGTTTTTACTTTTGCCTGCTCCGAAGCTATCGAAAAAATAGAAATGAACGCCCAGCTTCGCGAAGAAGATAATTTTATCTATTGCCGCTTAAGCTTATTTACAGAAAGCTGTCATAAAGATAGGTTCAAGGCTCAATTGCGACTGGATCAAAGGGCCGGACATTTTTCAAATGCCCTGAAGCGTGTTGCCGCCTGGTGGGAGAACGACATAGGATTGACACCGGCATCCGTGCCGGCCATTGCTCGTAAACCTTTATACTCCACTTGGTACCAATTTCATCAAAATTTAGAGGAAACAGCACTTCTAAAGGAATTGGAAATGGCAAAAGATATGGGATATCAGTCGGTGATCATTGACGATGGCTGGCAAACCAAGGACGACAATAGAGGGTATGATTTTACCGGGGATTGGAGGCCAGATAGAATTCCTCAAATGGCAGCGTTCATCGCCAAGATCCATGCCCTGGATATGAAAGCTGCTCTCTGGTATTCGGTACCGTTTTGTGGAAAGAAATCGGAAGCCTATCAGCGTTTTAAAGGTAAATTTTTGACAGAGAATCATAGATGGGCACCTGTTTTTGATCCCAGATATCCCGAAGTGCGGGCCTATTTGATCGGCATATATGCAAATGCCCTTAAAGATTGGAATTTAGATGGTTTTAAACTAGATTTTATAGATGATTTTAGAGGGTATGAGGATACAGTTCCCTTCCTAAAAAATGTCATGGATTACACTTCTGTCAATGCCGCTGTAGATCGCCTGATGACAGACATTATCCAGACCTTACAAGGAATCAATCCGGAAATATTTATAGAATTTCGACAAAAATATACGGGACCGGCCATGCGGAAATACGGAAATATGTTTCGTGCTTTTGACTGTCCGGGAGATGCCGTGATGAACCGGGTGCGCATTGCCGATATTAAGATGTTATGTGGAAACACGGCAGTACATTCGGATATGGTGACCTGGCATAAAGAAGAACCTGTGGAAATCGCGGCGCTTCAGATGATAAACACCCTTTTTGGAGTGCCGCAATTATCCATAATGTTGCAGGATGCTCCAAGTTCACATTTGGCCATGATCCAATTTTATACCCAATATTGGATAGCCCATGAAGAAGTTTTACTAGATGGCGATTTTATTCCTTTTAAACCCTTGGCAAATTATCCTTTAAAGAAAATCACTAAAAATGGGTATTTGATTCTTGGAATCTACGATGAATATGTAGCTACCATTGATCAAAAATCAGATAATATTCATATATTCAACGCCCAGATAGCCCATGAAGTGATTTTAAAGTGCCCAGAAGGTTCCCAAATGTATCACAGTGAAGTTTATGATTGTGAGGGGAAAATAGTGGCAGAAGAGAATATCAATTTAGAAAAAGGCTTGCTGCGATTAAAAGTACCTCCTTGCGGTATGGTACAATTAAAGAAAATATAACTAACCCAACGTTTTAGATTATGGAAATACTGTCCATTGGCTCATTTATTGGTTTTACATTATTAGTAGCAGTAATTGCTTGGTTAGGTACCCGGGGTACCAATGAAAAATCGGCCGATGGGTACTTCTTGGGAGGAAGGAGTTTAGGGGCAATAACGATTGCGGGTTCCCTGTTGCTGACCAACCTTTCTGCAGAACAAATTGTAGGCTTAAACGGACAGGCGTTTACCGAAGGTATATTGGTAATGGCCTGGGAAACCTTAGCGGCCATAGCTATGATTTTGACCGCTGTGGTGCTCCTACCAAAATACATGAAACAAGGAATAACCACGATACCACAATTTGTGGAGAATAGGTTTGATGCCAATACGAAATCGATTCTATCTACACTCTTTTTGTTCGCCTATGGTCTTGTCTTATTACCCACGGTATTATATTCAGGTTCTTTGGCTTTTAGTACCATGTTCGATCTTCCCACAGTATTGGGCATATCACAACAGGCCACGATTTGGATCTGCGTGTGGACTATTGGTATTATAGGATCAATTTATGCCATTTTTGGAGGGCTTAAAGCAGTTGCCGTATCGGATTTGATCAATGCCATTGGATTATTGATCGGGGGGCTCTTGATTCCTGTTTTTGGTTTAATGGCCATTGGGGATGATGGGAGTATCAGTTCGGGACTCAATACGCTTTGGGCAGAAAATCCAGAAAAATTTAACCTAAAAGGAGAAGTAGATTCTTCCATTCCTTTCGGCACTATTTTTACCGGTATGATTTTGGCGCAAATGTATTATTGGGGAACCAATCAGGCCATTTTACAACGGGTTTTTGGAGGAAAGAGTTTAAAGGAAGCCCAAAAAGGAGTTATTTTGGCTTCTTTGGTGAAATTCCTTATTCCGGTGATTGTGGTACTGCCAGGAGTCATCGCCTGGAATTTGTTTGATGGAACTTTGGATAATGCAGATTTAGCGTATCCTGAATTGGTAAGAAGAGTACTTCCACCAGAATTTTTGGGGTTCTTTGCGGCCGTCCTTTTTGGAGCCGTACTGAGTTCTTTCAATAGTCTATTGAACAGTAGTGCTACTTTGTTTGGTTTTGATTTATTTAAACGACACTTTAAGACAGATGCCACGGAATTGGAAACGGTGAAGGCGGGGAAAAAATTTGGAATTGGCCTGGCCTTGTTGGCCTTGTTCATTGCGCCTTTTATCGGATATGCCCCGGATGGACTTTTTAGCTATATCCAGCAGGCATTGGGTAGTTTGAGTGTACCTATTTTTGCGGTGATTATTGTTGGGATTTATACCAAACATGTTCCTGCTCTAGGAGCGAAGTTTGTATTGATAGCCGGAGTAATTATGTATTTGATCAGTCTTTTGGGTCTTGGGCCCTATTTTACCAACAGTGCTTTGGAAACTGCCGCGGCAAATGGCATTACAGATCCCAAAGCTTTAAGTGTAATTAAAGCTGAAGCCTATCCGCACTTTTTGCATATCATGGGTATTCTTTTTGTAGTCAATGTAGGAATCATGCTGCTTTTTGGAGCATTGAAACCCAAGACCACTGCCTACGAACCAGAAGTGACCAAGGAAATCGATACCACACCTTGGAAGTATGCAATACTTGCAGGTGGAGCAATAACCATACTGGTATTAAGTACCTATTTTATCTTTTAGATAGCAATAGGGATTCATGCCCAATAAAAAACTCAATACTACTTTTATAGTATCGAGTTTTTTTATATCCAAGAATCTAATTTGGGTTAAGCCACTTGTTTGATTAGGTCAAAACAAGGACAACGCCCACAGCGTTTAGATTCACTTTTTTTATACTTCTTACAGCACTTGGTTTTACATCCTTTGGGGACCATAGCTTTTAGGATACTTTTTTGTTCCTTTTTTAAAGCTTTTTTCAGCTTTTTTTCCGCTACTTTTTTCTTTTTGCCCAATGCTATGGAGTTTATAACCGGGCAAATCTAGTTATTTTAATTCAATCTAAATAAAAAAAGGTGTTAAAAATGTTAAGCACCTTCTCCTCCAGCAGAACTTTCTACGGTAATTTGCTCTACATCGCGATCAAATAAGTATAGCCCTCCCTTGTCATTTCCAATAAGATTGATCTTGTCCAAAATCGTTCTGGCCAAGGCCTCTTCCTCTATCTGTTCGGCCACATACCATTGTAGGAAATTATGGGTGGCGTAATCTCGTTCTTCTAGCGTAATATGTACTAAATCATTAATACTTTTGGAAACAAAAATTTCGTGCTGTAAGGCTTCTTCGAACATACTTTGGAAGGTGCCGAAATCCGTTTTCGGAGCTTTTAAATCAGAAATAAGGGCATGTCCCCCTCTTTCATTTACATATTTTACCAATTTCAGCATATGCATGCGTTCTTCATCTGCCTGTGCATACATAAAGCCAGCAATACCCTCTAGCCCCTGTACTTCGGCCCAAGAAGCCATAGATAAATATATTTGTGAAGACTCGGCTTCTATTCGGATTTGATTGTTCAGTGCAACCTCTAATTTTTCAGATAACATAATCAATAGTTTTAAAGCACAAAGTTACGAATAATAGGAGTTTGAAGAATAATCCCCCTTAGAAATAAATTTGGGTGGCCAATCGGAAGGTATTGGCATGAGCCTCAATAATAGTTTTGATATCTGGAGAATACCCTCCCCCCATACTACACTGCACAGGAATCTTTAAATCATGGCAGGTCTGTAGGACGAAGGCGTCTCTTTTTTTGCATCCGTCCAAACTCAGGCTCAACGTGCCCAATTTGTCACTTTCCAAAATATCCACCCCGGAGAGATAGAAGATAAAATCGGGCTTCAATCGTGTAATTAATTCAGGGAGTGTCTGCTTCAGAATGCTAAGGTAAGTAGCATCCTTAGTGCCCTTTTCCAGAGCGATATCCATATCGGAAGCTTCTTTCTTAAAAGGATAGTTTTTTTCTCCGTGCATGGAAAAGGTGAAAACCTTGGGGTCGTCCTTAAAGATTTCTGCAGTGCCATTGCCTTGGTGCACATCCAAATCGATCATCAATATATTTTGAGCCATGCCTTTTTGTTGCAGATATCGGGCGCCGATAGCTTGGTCGTTCAGCATACAGAAGGCCTCTCCTTTATTGGTGTAAGCGTGATGGGTGCCTCCGGCTATATTCATGGCAATGCCATGTTCCAAGGCAAATTCACAGGCTTTCATGGTCCCATCAGCGATAATACGTTCCCGTTCTACCAAATCTTCCGAAATCGGAAACCCAATTTTTCGAGCTTCTCGAGGAGGAATTTTAATGTTGAGGAGGTCATAGAAATACTCGGGATCATGTACTGCTAAAATATATTTGTCATTGGGGATTTCTGGTTCAAAGAAGTTTTCTGTGGTACATGTCCCTTCATAGATCAATTGTTGTGGTAACAAATCGTATTTGATCATTGGAAAACGATGCTTATCCGGTAAGTCATGACGGTAAATGGGGTGATAAGCAATTTTTAACATGAAAGTATTTCCTTAATAGGGTTTATTTTGCAAGAGCAATTTAGGATATTATTGTATAGGTATTCCCGATGCATCCCATTAACTTTCTTGAAATACCGCAGTAGGTGCACTTTAAGATGTACGCTCCTTATTTGTGCAAAGCCAATTGGATTCGTTTTCTAGAAATGTCCACTTCCAATACTTTAACGATGACCTGTTGATGAAGCGAAACATGCTCGTTGACATCTTTTACAAAACTATCGGATAAATTAGAGATATGAATGAGGCCACTTTCTTTGATGCCAACATCCACAAAGCAACCAAAATTGGTGATATTATTCACAATACCAGGGAGCAATTGGCCAGGACTTAGATCTGTGATCGATTTAATATGCTGATTGAAGGTGAAGACTTTGGCCTTTTCACGACGGTCAAGACCCGGTTTTTCCAATTCTGATAGAATATCTTTCAAGGTGGGGATTCCTACGGTATCCGTGCAATAGGTTTTGGGGTCAATAGTTCTTAATAAGGAGGTATTACCGATTAAAGTTGAAATCGGAACGGCCTGATCTTTGGCCATTTTTTCTACAATACCATAACTTTCCGGATGTACCGCGGAATCATCCAAAGGATTCTTGGGTGCTTTGATCCGTAAAAAGGCGGCACCTTGTTCAAAAGCCTTTCCTCCCAATCGCGGCACTTTTTTTATTCCCGATCTACTGCTAAACGGACCGTTATCTTCTCGGTAGGAAACAATATTTTCTGCCAATTTTGGTCCAATCCCAGAAACATAACTGAGTAGAGGGATACTTGCTGTATTGATATTAACACCAACGGCATTCACGCAACTTGCTACTACGGTATCTAAGGACTGTTTTAATTTTTGTTGGTCTACATCGTGCTGATATTGCCCAACACCAATAGATTTGGGATCTATTTTTACCAATTCGGCCAAAGGATCGGCGAGTCGCCTGCCAATAGAAACAGCGCCTCTTACGGTAACATCGTAATTGGGAAATTCATCCCTAGCTATTTTTGAGGCCGAATAAATAGAGGCTCCCGCTTCGCTGACTACATATACTTCCACCGGCTTTTTAAAGGCGATGCGCTTAATGAGTTGTTCCGTTTCCCTAGAGGCTGTACCGTTGCCTATGGCAATGGCCTCGATCTTATAGGCATCAACCAAGGAACTGATTTTTTTGATAGCCGCTTTAGCCTCATTTTTTGGAGCATGGGGATAAATGGTTTCATTATGCTGTAAATCCCCTTGGGCATTGAGACAAACTACTTTACAACCGGTACGAAAACCAGGATCGATAGCCAAAATATGCTTTTCCCCTAAAGGTGCTCCCAATAGCAATTGTTTAAGGTTTTTGGAAAACACCTGTATGGCCGAGTCATCTGCTTTATTTTTGGCTATTTTTAGGATCTCATTGGACAGGGAAGGAAATAAGAGGCGTTTAAAGGCATCTTGTAGGGCGATTTCAATCTGATCGGCACAAGCATTGTGAGACCGTACAATACGATGCCGCATTTTATCCAAGGCCCGATCGGTATCGATTTCTATTTTAATACGAATAAAGCCTTCGCTCTCTGCGCGCAATATTGCTAACAGACGGTGGGATGGGCAACGACTGAGGGATTCCGTCCAATCAAAATAATCGCGGAATTTTTGGGCTTTTTCCTCTGTTTTTTTGGACGAGACCACCTTAGTAATCAATACCGCAAATTTTTCCAATTGATACCTGATCTGATTGCGGATATCACTGCGTTCATTGATCCATTCGGCAATAATAAAACGTGCCCCTTCCAGGGCTTGATCCACATTTCCAACGGCTGCATTGCAGTATTTTGAAGCAATGTGATCAAGGGTGTCACTGCGTTGACTCATGATAATCTTGGCCAAGGGTTCCAGTCCATTTTTGCGCGCTGTTTCGGCTTTGGTCTGGCGTTTTTTCTTGAAGGGAAGATAGAGGTCTTCCAGAGAGACAAGGTCCGCCGTCTTTTTAATCTTGTTTTGAAGTTCTTCGGTAAGTGCTCCCTGTTCTGTTATGGCTTTTAAAATAGCTGTTTTGCGTTTTTCCAAAGCTTCAAACTGCATTTTAAACTGCACGATGGTACCGATTTGCAATTCATCCAAATTCCCGGTGCGTTCCTTGCGGTAACGTGAAATAAAAGGAATAGTACAGTCTTCTTCTAGAAGCGCAACAGTATTCTCAATACTTTTTTCTGAAATTTCAGTGTGTTTGGCGATATAGGGGATAAGGTTCATTTGGGTTACGATGAAATAGATGATCTAAAATTAATATAGTAACATACGAAGATACGTAAATGTATATATAGAAACTTTCTTCACGCTAATCCCTGTTGTCAAATCCATAATTTTGGTATAAATAGAGAGGCAAGAAGGGACTAAGGATCAAAACGCAATAAGCGATACATTTTTTCCTTTCTTTGATAGTATCCGTAAATAAAGTAATCATCTTTTCTAAAGACGGTTTCAACATTTATTTTTTTCAGCCCTTCGGCATAGTCAAATACAACATCAAACACATTATCTTCAGTAGGGCCCGGAAGATGTTCCAGGGAATTGATGTCAAACAAGCATTTAAAATACACGGAACGAGTACTGCTATAGGCATCGTAAGCAAAAAAAGTAGGATTAAAAGTGACGCTCAGGGCTCCGGCACTTGCCAATGGAATAGATCCAAAGCCTGCAGCAACTGGAAAAGCACCAAATCCACCACCACCGCCAACTTCTGATTTTCCGCCCAATTGTAATTGGAGCAAGTTGTCTTTTTCATAGGCCACCACCCCGATATCTCCTTTGACTACTTTGCGCAAAAATTGCTTGGTCTTTGCCAGTTCCCGTACACCGGAAGAATAGGTGCTGCCATCCTGGAAGATGGCCGAGTTTTTAAAGGGAATTTCTTCCGTATCCTTTGTAAAAGAATATTCCTGAATCAACGTGCCATCCATACTATTTTTAATGGTCAGCTTCAATAATTCCTTGGAAGCGATTACTTGATATAATCGATTCCTATATAAGAAGGAGTTGGATTTTATGTTATAAGTTTTTCCAAAAGGAAGGGTAGAAATACTATGGGCATAGACTTCCGATGAATCCTCCGTTAAATTAAGTTGAATGACTCTGGTAGCGCTATCCCTATGGTCCATAGTAATTAGTAATTGGTTCTTTTTAGGATATATTTTTATAGGTTCCGCGGTAATATCTATGGCACTGGGAACTTCATCTTCTATGATGGGGGCATCTACATTTTTGAAGATATTGGCTAGAGCCGTGCGTTGATCTCTAGTGTTGAAAAAAGACTTCTTGGATAGGTCATAGGTGGTAATTTGGTACTCATCTGCCTGGAATCGGTACAGTTTTAAGATGCTTTTGGCCTTGACAGCAGTAAGAATATAAAAAATATTCTCGTGATTGATAGCTTTGATAAATAGTTCATTTTTAATTTTTAGATCGAATTTCTTTTCGGTCAAGGTTTTTCCGGATTGCAGGGTCTTTACGAAAAAGCGTCTATTTTTTTTGTCCGAGAAATACAAATTGATTTTATCTTTTTCTTCCAAGGAATAGCCCGTTAAGTGATTGAAGGGAGCGACCGGTCTTCTATGGATTTTATGGATAGCAAGATGATAGTTTGCATCGTATTGCAATTGCACAAGGTTGTTCTTTTGAATAAAAAATAAATGCAGATCCTTATTTCCATCGATTACCGAGAACGGAGATTGGGGTAACGGCTGGGAAAATTCCACGGTATCTTTACTCAATTCTTCCTGAGCGGATGCTAGGGATAGGCTAAAAAGAAGGAAGATCGAGATGTAAAAAGAAAGCGTTCTCATAGTGAAATCGTAAGGTTTTTAGGTTTGGCTTGGTTAAATATAGAAAATAAAAACCTATTTAAGCCTATATTTTAGGGCTTAAGGCGATAAAAAATCGAATAAAATCATCGATTTGGAATAACAATTAGCTTATCGCTTCCCCATTGGATACGCCATCGGTATCCGGATTTAAAAAGACCAATTTTCCTTGCGCATCTTCAGTCATAAGAATCATTCCCTCACTTTCTACGCCCCGCAATGCTCTTGGCGCTAAATTTACTAATACCGTGACCCGTTTTCCTATAATTTCCTCAGCGGTGAAACTTTCCGCGATACCCGATACTATGGTACGAGTATCTAAACCAGTATCTATTTTAAGGACCATCAATTTTTTGGTTTTGGCCATTTTCTCGGCACTGATGATAGTCCCTACGCGCATGTCCATTTTGGCAAAATCTTCATAGGAGATGATTTCTTTTTGTGGAGCTACTTCTTTATTGGCGCTTTCATTGGCTTTTTTGGTGGCTTCCAGTTTATCCAATTGTGCCTGTATTTCCTTATCATCGATTTTACGGAAAAGATGTACGGGAGATCCGATCTGATGTTGGGCGGCAAGTAGGACATCCTGAGAGGCCACGAAATCCCATGCTACGGAAGGGAGCTTTAGCATTTGTTTTAATTTATGGGAAGTGAAAGGCAAAAAGGGTTCACTTAATCCGGCTAAGGCAGCAGAAATTTGAAGGGCTACGTACATGATGGTTTGTACGCGTTCTTCATCTTGTTTAATGACCTTCCAAGGTTCGGCATCCGCCAAGTATTTATTTCCAAGGCGCGCCAGATTCATCAATTCCTGTCCGGCTTCCCTAAAACGATAACGATCCAAGGAACTTGAAATGATTTCCGGGAATTTCTTTAAACTGGCCAAGGTTTCTTGGTCAATCGAACTAAGTGCTCCAGGCGTTGGTACAATGCCATCATAGTATTTATTGGTCAGTACCACCACACGATTGATAAAGTTGCCAAAGATGGCTACCAATTCATTGTTATTTCTTGCCTGGAAGTCTTTCCAAGTGAAATCATTGTCCTTGGTTTCCGGGGCATTGGCCGTTAAGGTATAGCGAAGGACGTCCTGCATATCTGGGAATTCCTCCAAATACTCATGTAGCCACACGGCCCAGTTTTTGGAAGTGGATAATTTGTTGCCTTCAAGATTTAAAAATTCATTGGCCGGAACATTCTCGGGTAAAATATAATCTCCATGGGCTTTTAACATGGAAGGGAAGATGATACAGTGAAAAACAATATTGTCTTTTCCAATGAAATGCAACATTTTAGTATCCTTATCTTTCCAATAAGGTTCCCAATCTTTTCCTTCACGGGCGGCCCACTCCTTGGTAGACGAAATATAGCCGATAGGGGCGTCGAACCATACATATAATACTTTTCCCTCTCCACCTTCAACAGGAACGGGAATACCCCAATCCAAATCTCGGGTAACCGCTCTGGGTTTTAATCCATCGTCGATCCAGGATTTACATTGTCCATACACATTGGGTTTCCAATCGGATTTATGCCCCTCCAGAATCCATTCCTTTAAGAAATCCTCATAACGATCCAAGGGAAGGAACCAATGTTTGGTCTCCTTCAAGGAGGGAATTGCTCCTGAAATGGTGGATTTAGGATTGATCAGGTCGGTAGCATTTAAGGAAGAACCACAATTTTCGCACTGATCTCCATAAGCCTCCTCATGGCCACATCTAGGGCATGTACCTATGACAAAACGATCGGCCAAAAACTGATTGGCTTCTTCATCGTATAATTGTGCCGTAGTCTCTTCCAGAAAATCTCCCTTGTCATGCAAGGTTTTAAAAAAATCGGCCGCGGTTTCATGATGTATCTGAGCAGAAGTTCGGGAGTAATTGTCAAAGGATATCCCAAAATCGGCAAAGGACTTTTTGATGATAGCGTGGTACTTGTCGATGATCTCTTGGGGAGATACGCCTTCCCTTTTCGCCTTCATAGAGATGGCCACACCATGCTCGTCACTGCCACATACAAAGGCGACATCCTTCCCCCTAAGGCGAAGGTAACGCGAATATATATCAGCGGGAATATACACTCCGGCCAAATGGCCTATATGTATAGGGCCATTGGTATAGGGTAATGCTGCTGTAATAGTATATCGAGACGGGTGTTCCTGGTTTTGAGACATCAAATTCAAATTTGGCCACAAAAATACAGATTTTGATTTGAGTAATCCCAAATAGTTGCCAAAAGGAGGTCTTTTACAGCCTTCTTTAACCGCTTTTTGTTTTTTCTACAAGGAAAGCACGCTGGAGAAAAGAAATTCTATTTTATGTCCAAGCTATTCTCATTGTTCCTATCGGAATACTAGTTGGGTGCTATTCCCCAATAATTTAAGCCGTATTTTTCCCTATCCAATGCAGTGGTATTGGGAATAACGGAAGTAAAAAATACGAAAAGCGAAAGAAATGATTGTTTGGTCCGGACGGGGATATGTTGCCGTAATTGTGTTGTTGTTAAGTCTCTTTATTGCCTTTAAAATAGTACCTGAAACCCATAAAGACCTAGGCTTTGCCCTTGGGTTTTTAGTGACAGGGGTTTGTAGTTGGATATTGGGAAATAAGTGGAATACCACTTCTGGAAGAAGGGTGGTCGATAAGCGTACAGGAGAAGAGATCATCCTCAAAGGAAATCATAGTCTCTTTTGGATCAAATTGCAGTATTGGGGGATTGTTTTTGGTGTTTTGACCCTGGTATTTTTGATTAAAAACTTTCTTTGAAATGAAAAAGGCCCTCAATACTTGCGTACGTGAAGGCCTTTGTTGCATAATCAGGGCAAGAATTATGCAACCATAACAGATTTGCTCAATTTTTGATTTTGAACTTGTATTCTATAAATATATTTTCCGGTGGCCAGACTAACAGGCATCCGCTCTCTAATATTAATTTCCATGGATCCTTCCAAAACCATCTCATTGAACATAGTGCCCAGGTTTTGTCCCAAAATATTGTATAGCTGAATATCCACATGGGCGGTAAACGGCATTTCCAAATAAATATGGGGCGTTTCTCCCGAAGGATAAAAAGGACGATGTACAATGGCATTGGCCAATTGTGGGTCTAATGGGATATCCGAATCCGGATCGATCGGCGGTGTAGGTGGTGTGGGATCTCCATCGCTCATGGTGATATCGGGGAAATCAACCCCACTACAATTAAAGCCTAGATTAATGGGATTATAAGGATGTCCCAATAAATGTTGTTCCACTAAAGGAATAGGAACACAGAGCCATTCTGCAAGCACGGTGGCATACAGATCTCTAAAATCCATAGTGTATTCCAGATTTCCACGCCCATCGGGATTATCCAATGTAGGATGATCGCCCACAAAAGAACTTCCATTAAGACCGGAACCAAAGAAAAGGGTAGGGGCCGCTTTTCCGTGATCGGTACCATTGGAGCCATTTTCAAAGATTCGCCGTCCAAATTCAGAGAACGTCATACTCAATACCTTATCATCTTGTTGGGTAAAGGCAAGATCTTCGTAGAAATTATTGATGGCTATGGATAAATTGGTCATGAGACGTTGATGCGCTAAAGGCTGATTCCCATGGGTATCAAAACCACCCATAGAGATCATGTATACTTTAGTGCCTAGATTTCCTTTAATCAAGCGGGCCAAAAGAGCCAATTGACGGGCAAAACCATTATTTTGGTATTCAACCTGATTCTGTCCGCGCTCATAGGCTTCATGGATTTTTCCGGAATATTCATAAGTAGTATTGGCGACACCACGTAAAAAACGAAGCTGATCTCCATACATACAATCGTCAAAGAGTGCTTGATCCAAATTGTATTGTACCCCACTTTGGGCAATTTCCTCCAATTGATCAATGTTAGAGGCTACAAAAGCATAATTGGTCTCTTCTCCCTGAAAAATAAGGCTTCCAAAATTACCGATCTGAATCGCAGCTGGGGCTTCTGGTGGATTGACCAAATAATCGGGGAAACAATTTTCAAAATGTCTGCCCATCCAACCCGTGTTCAATCCGTCAAATCCGGTAGTCGTGAGATCCGTATTGGCAAAGATATCGGAGCCTGTAAAATGGGAAAGACTTTGACCTTCATAACCCACTCCATGTACCGCCTTAAATTGTCCTTGGTCCCACATAGGTTCCAAAGGATTCATATAAGAAGGGACACCGAATTCATCGGTCAGTTTCAATATTTTACTCTCAGGGATAAATATATTGGGCCTAGCATTAGCGTAGGTGTCGTATTGTTCTATAGGAATAACGGTACTCAATCCATCATTTCCTCCCGAAAGACGAATAAGAATCAGGATATTGTCCGTTTCCGCACCAGAAATGGCAGCGGTTAAAGGGGATGGGGCTGAAGCCGAAAGTAAGTTACTGCCCAGCATCATAGATCCAGAACCCGCAATGCCCAAGGCCTGCATAAAGGATCGTCTGCTCCAATATTTATGTTCATGATCATGATCATCTTTTAGGTTTGGATTGTTGGGGTGAGTATTGCACATGGTCGTAGGTATTATTTAAGTTGATATTCTGGTTGTCTCACAATATGGAGTAAGAGTAAGTATACTTGTGTAGGGACTTCTATACTAATAGATAGCATCCATAGGGAGAGACCTCCATCAATATAATCGGGGCTATAATATTCTTGAATCAAACCTTCGGCTTCCGCAAACACAGAAAGGGCATTGCCGAAATCAATATCGGTCAATAATCCTTTGGGAAGCAGTTTATTGACAATGGCTTCAACCACAACTCTTGGATTACTGGTATTGTTGTCCGCAGGGCCAACGGCATCCATGGCAAAGGTTCTGAACTGCTCCATATCTTCCTGGAAAAGACGTTCCAACATAATTTCGGAAGTAAGCCAACGTCCGATCATAAAATTGGTATTGATCCAGGTACGATCACGTTGCCATCCGGCCACATCCACGGGATTAAAGAGCTCTTGGCCAATAAGTGCCGAGGCATCAATGATATTGAGAAGCGTGGCATCCGTACATCCAAAATTGGTCTCGTTCATTAAGTTGAGGTACATATCGTATGGACTTTTCAGAATCACGCCAACAGCATCATCATCAAAGAAATGCTGACTGGAAAATAATTCGGTAAGGACAGGCGCTATCTCAAAGTTGTTGGAAACAAAAGTACTTGCCATTCCCTGAATGATCGTTGCCGCATTACCGGCATCATCCTTAGAATCTGGATGAACAAAAAACTCATAGAGTTTTCTGCAAATGAAATTGGCAATCTCATTAGGCCTTTCCTCAAACAAGATGTCCATTACA
The DNA here is from genome assembly GCF_043678055.1 of Spongiimicrobium salis. Lineage (NCBI taxonomy): Bacteria > Pseudomonadati > Bacteroidota > Flavobacteriia > Flavobacteriales > Flavobacteriaceae > Spongiimicrobium > Spongiimicrobium salis. The sequence goes on along the minus strand of NZ_JBHEQA010000001.1, from coordinate 1,058,747 downwards.
TCATCGTAATCCCAATTACCGGTGCGTCCAAATATGGTTTTGGGTCCAGGATCAAAGCGATCTGCTCTAAAAGTGACAGGGCTACATCCCACCTCACCACGTTCTACATAACCCGTAAGGGCTTTTGCCGTTTCAATGATATCTTGTTCCGTATACCCATTGCCATCGCCCAAAGAAAAAAGTTCGTACAACTCGCGGGCATAGTTTTCATTGGGATTGTTCCCATTGTTGAATACTCCATCCAAATAATAGAGCATGGCGCTGGTCAACCCCATTTCACTGATAAAGGTCTTTAGGTTCCCAATGGCATTGCGCTGTAGGGTATTGGTATAGTAATACAAGAAAGAGTTGCATTCGTATACGCGAAGTTCCGTAACCAAGTGATTGCTCCAAAAGAAACTCAAACGATCACGTAAGTTATTGGTTAGGAGGCCTCGGCTGTATGCCACACGCCATTCTTCTACCTGGGCGTTGACCACGGCTCTGCGAAGATCATCATCTTCCGGATAGTCATCCGCGTTCCAATCGGCCCAAGGCGGGGCAGCCTGTGGTGCCATATTTATCGCTTCATTGATCAAGGTGTTCACCAATGCTGTGGCGGACTGGCCTATAGCGGCATCAATGGTGGCTACTGAAGCACTAAAACCTAATCGCCTGTAGAGGTGCTCTGCTTTTTGTCGATCAAGCGGAGTGGTATAAGGCGTTAAGGGAGAAGTATTACAATTAATGAAATATTCCATAGTCTTAAATGCATTATGTAGGTTACTAGTAATGGGGTTACTACTTAACGTTTGATTGTTTTATATCGTATACGAATTCAATTTTTTTCGCTTATTTACACCTTGATTTACGCTAAGAGGTCGTTTTTGGACGTTGAACTACCAATATTTTCGATAAAATGCACAGTTTGAATACAACATGGGAAAACACAATGAATTTGGACAAGAAGGGGAACAGCTGGCAATTGATCATTTAATAGCCCAGGGATATCGCATTCGTGAGCGCAATTACCGGTATCTAAAAGCAGAGGTGGATATCATTGCGGAAAAAGACGGGCTTTTAGTAGTGGTGGAAGTAAAATCCAGAAGCTCTGAAGCCCTGCAGGATATTGCCGAAACCGTTACGCAGAAGAAAATAAAGCTCTTGGTATTAGCCACGGACCATTATATTACAACAACAGACTTGGATATGGAAGTCCGATTCGATATAATAACGATTCTAAAAGAACATCGGAAGTATACCCTGAAGCACTTAGAAGATGCATTTTATCATTTTTAAAAATTTGTTTTATTTATAACAAATTGTTATTTTTGCATAAATTAATGCAAGATGAAAACAATTTCTTCCGTTGTAGAACAGTATATCAAGAAAAAGCCCTTTTTGCAAAGTGCTTTGGCCCAGGGAATTATTAATTTAACCTCCTTATCCAGAATCGTGAAACCCGAAATTGAGGAGGAGCTGGGGAAAGATATTCGCAACGGCGCTATTGTCATGGCCTTAAAACGCCTATCGGACGATTTGGAATTTAGGGCCACCCACAAGATCATTAAAGTCTTAAAGAATATTGGGGAAATCACGGTACGCTCTTCTTTGACCGACTATACCTTTTTGGCCTCGGAAACCATTCTGCCACGACAGGCCATGTTATTGGAACGGGTGAATGAGAATCAAGATGTTTTTTATACCTCTTCCCGTGGCGTCAATGAAATCAATATTGTGATCAGTAACACTATGGACGCCATTGTAGAAACCTTGTTTGAAAACGAACGGCAGACCCAAAAAGCGGAAAATTTATCTTCAATTACGGTAAAACTGCCCACGGAAAATGTGGACGTTCCCGGAATCTACTATTTTATCTTTCAGCGTTTGGCATGGGAGGGAATTGTCTTGTATGAAGTGATTTCTACCACCAATGAATTTACCATTTTGGTGAATGATGAGCAGGTAGACAGTGCCTTTAAGACCATTAAGGATTTAAAGACCTTGTAACAAACAGGTGTTTAAAAGTTTCTCATATTCCCAATAGGTATCGCTGTATACAAGAATACATCTTCGTCAGAAAAAATAAAGGGTTTCGTAGTTGAGTTCTTACATTTAGAATTCACTTTAAAATTCTTTAGTATGTTAGATCAGATTTCAAAATTAAAAGGCGTTACAACATTAGATAAGAACGCACAATCTCAAATTTATGGACAACTGGGGCCCAGTTTGGCCGGAGAAGAACATTTTAGCTGTCATTGTACCAATGGTACTATAGGCGCCTGGGAAGGGTATTATACTTCAACAGCTCAAAAACACCGATACATTACCCGAAATTGTGGACTCAGCCAATATGGTGGTCCGGGAGGGACTTGTCAGTAGAGAAAAAGTGTTTTGAGAGCCTGTTTTTAATCATTTATCTATTCGTTACTGCATCTGAAGTTTAGGATTGGTAGCGAATAGGTTTTTTTTGGAAAGATTCTTTGTTAGGAACTTTGTTTTTTTAGTTGTTTAATGAAATATGAAGGATAGAGTTGTGTCTGTCTATAAAAAGCTTTGGTGAAAGATTCCGCATTCTTAAAACCTACCTCAAAGGCAATGGCCTTAATGGTGTATTCCCGCAATTTAGGTTGCTCTTTTAACGCTTTTATCGTATAGTTAATGCGTAAGTCAGAGATGTAAGAACTAAAATTTTTCTCTTTATGGTAATTGATGATTTTGGATAGATAATTACTATTGGTGCCCAAGGATTTGGCCAGATGATTTAGAGTAATTTTAGTATCTAAAAATTTTTCCTCTTGTTCAAATACATTCAATTTTTCAAGAATTTCGCGAATGATGTTTTCCGGAATTTGTAAGGCCTCCTTTTTCTCAACAACTGATTTTTTTACCAAGACTGGGGGTAGATGAGTAGTATCTTCCACTAAAGCTTCAAAGCGTTTTTTATATTTTAATCTTTTTTGATAGTTCAATGCGCTTAATACAAGAAGTACTCCAATGAAAACAAGCGTTATATAAAGTGCTATAGATTTTTTATCGCCACTTTTTTCTAGTTTTTCAATAAGATTCTCTTTCTCTTCAAAGAGTTTGGGATTTTCGTATTTGGTTAAAAGTGTATTTTTTAAAAAGAGATTTTGATTATAGAAATTTCTATCAAAGTCAATTAATTTTTCCAAATAAAACAGTTGGTTTTCCATATCCTGATTCTTTCTATAATATTTGTATAATAGATTGTAATTGTCTCTTATTTCTTTAAATACTCCTTTTTTTCTTTTGATTAAAGTATCAACTTTTTTTAGATGAGGAATGGCCTTTTGCCATTTGTTTAACTCGACATAGGATTTACCCAAATAATAGTAAGTAAAGGCAACATCTAGAGTATCCTCATATTTTTCTATCAATGGTAAATACTTTAAAATACTATCTTTGGATTGCTTATATTTCTTAGCGTGATGAGCAATTATAGCTTCATTTACTCTCGCTTTGTTATGATATTCTATATTGTCATATTCAATTGCTTTGTTTATAGTTGAAAGATTGTAGTACATAGCGGAATCCAGCTGTTTCTTTTTCTGAAATGAATGAGCCAAGCCATAAAGAGAGCTCAAATAAAATTGAGATTCATAGATTGTTAAATTCTCTTTTGGCACTAGTCTATGATATTCCCTGAAGCTTTTTATGGCTTGATCTATATCGCCAATACGCAATTGTACGAGACCAATGCTATATTCCAAATCTAATAATACATCTTCATGATTTTCTTCAGTGGCTATTTTTTTTGCCTCCAAATAATTATCCAGTGCCAGTATGTAGTTTTCAAATTGGTATTGTAATACTCCTTTTTCAGAGTATAATAATGCATCGAATTCTGAATAGCCTGTTTTTTTGCTAGCAGCTAAAGCACTGTCTATATAATGAATTGCGATTTTCGGATTCTCATTAAGAAAATATAAATAATAATATCCTTGAACCGTATATTTCAAGTTGTTGTACTTTTTTGCTTTATTTAATAAAGTTTGTATATAATATAGTGCAAGCTCCTGATTTTCTATAGTAAGTGCTTCCCTTGTTTGATCAATAAAATATTCGTAACTCTTACTTTTAAGAGAATCCGGAATTGAGTTTGGAGAGCTTTGTCCATACCCTAAACAAAAAATAAATAGGGCAAAAAACATATTCAAACATCTCATTTTCATACGATAGATAGGACGAGTCGTTGAGGCTAAGAGATCGATAATACATAAATTTTAAGGAAGCATCCAGGCAATACTAACCTTCCAAGTAAGTTAGAGGATGCTTTTGTTTCTTTACCATACAAAATAGCAGAAAATTTTCAGATTGTAAAGCAAATACAAGCTGTCTTTATAGCTTTAAAAGGAAAAATTACTTTAAAAGCCCTAAAACCTCCTCATAATCCTCAGGTTTGGCCCTGATGTTTTTATCTTGATCTAAGATAAAATAGGAAGGGGTACGCCTAATATTGTAGAGTTGGGCATAGACACTTTCCCATTTGCCCAAGGAGATGGCATGGGTAAAGCCGGGAAGTTTGGCCGTTTCTTTTCTCCAATTTCGATCATTGTCTTCCAATCCAATGGCCAAAACCTTAAGCTTGGAATTGCCCTTTAGGGCCTCATGCAATTTGGGCAACTCATTCAAACAATGGGAACAGGTACTGCTCCAAAATACCAGTAAATATTGCGGACTGGAACCCAGAGCACTCAACCTTTTTGTGCTAGAGGCCTCTTTCCATTCTATTTCCGGAGCTTGGGCACCAATACGTAGCCTATTGTGCACTTCTATGGAGGAGATCAAATTGGCATTGCCCGTTTTGGTGGCCAGGGGTTTTAAGAATTGTTGATATACCGCATCGGCAGTGTTATGATAGTCATTACCCGATAAGTCGCTCCAAATAACCTCATACAAATTGGTTTGAAATTTTAGGTCTTCTTTGTTCACCAATTGGGAAACGGTTTGCACATTTTTAAGCAGGGTTTTCTCGGTTGCCGCTGCTGACAACTTGCCCAAGGGAAGGGCCGTAAAAATATAATTGACCACCCGATCTAGGAGAAAACTTGAGTTTTGCAAGATGGGATTACCGAAATCTATCGCATCAAAATAATGTTGGGTCTTGTTTTTAATATATTCTTCTACGGTTTGAAAATGATCGGGCGTATAGGGAACACTGGCCTTAATGAAGTTATGGTTCATTAAGTTGGCCGACTTCCCTTCATAAAAAGTCTGCACTTTTTTGACATTGTCCATGAGGCCTACAAAGGTGGCTTCATCCGTTTTTTTGGCACTGTAAAAATTAAAGATTTCTTGCTCTATGGCCGCCATATCTTTTGCGTAATCGGCATATACTTTATTTTCTTCAGAAGCCGAGAACTTCAACCCGGTATTGGCATCAAAAGTGAGGGTTACGTCTTCTTGTCCGCTGTAAATCACATCAAAATAAAATTCTTCTTGGGGAACGGCATACACCACCCGGTAAGTACCCACGGGATCCTTATCTTTTATTTTTAGCGAAAATTTCCCATTCTTGACTTGCCCATCGGCCACGTAATTTTGTGTCCCCGCGTTTAGGTGATAGGCAATGATCCATTTGTAATCTTCAGCAGGAGTTAGGGTGCCAGAAATGCTATGCTGGGCCTGACTGGCTAGCATGACGAATGCAAAAAGAAAAAATAAGAACTGTTTCATAACCTATAAAAATACGGTTTCTATGCTGTTTATTTTCAAAAATCGCTCCAAACTTATTTGGAAATTACTTCTTGCTTTTGAGCTAAGGGGCGTAGTGCGTTCAATGCCTGATCTATAGCAGTGATATTTTCAAAGACCAGCAACAGGCGCAGCCCGGAACGGGTCTCTTTTTCCTTCATTCTGCACTTATGCGGATGAGCCATGGCAAATTGTACCACTTCTTCAAAAATGGGACTTTGGTAAAATGGGGATTGCTGATCTGAGATAAAATACCCGATGAGTTTTCCCTGCTTCATTACCACCCGTTCCAAACCAATGCGATACGCGATCCATTTGATACGGACGGAGTTCAACAAATCGGATACCTGCGTTGGAAGTTCTCCAAACCGATCGATCAATTGGGCTTCAAAGGTGTTGAGTTCATCCTCGGTCTTGGTGCCATTGAGTTGCGTATACAGGGTCAGCCGTTCCGTTACATTGTTGATATAATCGTCCGGGAACAGGAGTTCAAAATCGGTGTCGATCTGTGTCTCTTTGAGGTAGACTTTTTCCGTATGCCCCTCTACTTCCTCATACAATTCCTTAAATTCATTTTCCTTGAGCTCTTCTATGGCCTCGGCCATAATTTTTTGATAGGCATCAAAGCCTATTTCATTGATAAAACCGCTTTGCTCTCCCCCTAAAATGTCACCGGCGCCTCTAATTTCAAGATCTTTCATGGCAATATTGAAGCCGCTGCCCAAATCGGTAAACTGCTCTAGGGCCTGAATCCTCTTTCGGGCATCATTGGTCATGACATCATAGGGAGGGGTAATAAAATAGCAAAAGGCCTTTTTGTTGCTTCGGCCCACACGTCCCCGCATTTGGTGCAAATCGCTCAATCCAAAATTATTGGCATTGTTGATGAAAATGGTATTGGCGTTGGTCACATCCAACCCACTTTCCACAATGGTGGTGGAAACCAACACATCGAATTCCCCATTCATAAAAGCCAACATTAATTGCTCCAGTTTCTTGCCATCCATTTGCCCATGGCCAATGGCAATTTTTGCATCGGGCACCAAACGTTGTATCATGCCCGCTACTTCCTTGATGTTTTCTATACGATTGTGAATAAAAAATACTTGGCCCCCGCGCTGGATTTCATAGGTTACGGCATCCCTGATGGTCTCTTCGGTAAAGCGAATGACTTGACTTTCGATCGGGTATCGGTTGGGAGGTGGGGTATTGATCACCGATAGATCCCGTGCCGCCATAAGGCTGAACTGTAAGGTTCTGGGGATAGGCGTGGCCGTCAAGGTGAGCACATCTACATTTTCCTTGATCGATTTAAGTTTGTCCTTTACGGCGACCCCAAACTTTTGTTCTTCATCTACAATAAGCAAACCTAAATCCTTAAAAGCTACATTTTTATTGACCAACTGATGGGTGCCGATGATAATATCCACTTTCCCAGCGGCCAAACGTTCCAAGGTCTCCCTTTTTTCCTTGGCAGTCCGAAACCTATTGAGGTAATCTACGGTAATGGGCATTTCCTTTAAACGTTCGGTAAACGTCTTATGGTGCTGAAAGGCAAGAATGGTGGTTGGGACCAATACGGCCACCTGCTTCCCATTGTCCACTGCTTTGAATGCGGCCCTTATGGCCACTTCGGTTTTTCCAAAACCTACATCCCCACAGACCAAGCGATCCATAGGACGTTCACTTTCCATATCCTTTTTGATATCGGCCGTTGCCGTACTTTGATCTGGGGTATCTTCATAGATAAAAGAAGCTTCCAATTCGTGCTGCAAATAACTATCGGGTGCATATTGGAATCCTTTTTCCAAACGGCGTTTGGCGTAAATCTTGATCAGGTCAAAAGCTATTTTCTTGACCCTGGACTTGGTTTTTTGCTTTAACTTTTTCCAGGCAGCAGAACCTAATTTGTAAATTTTGGGAGTGGCCCCATCCTTACCATTGAACTTGGAGATTTTATGGAGGGAGTGAATACTGACATAAAGAATGTCCCGCTCGCCATACATTAGCTTAATGGCCTCTTGTTTTTTCCCTTCTACATCAATTTTTTGGAGTCCCCCAAACTTCCCTATACCGTGGTCAATATGTGTAACATAGTCCCCAATTTCCAGTTTGTTCAGTTCCTTGAGCGTAATGGCCTGTTTTTTGGCATAACCATTCTTTAGCTGAAACTTATGATAGCGTTCAAAGATTTGATGATCGGTATAGCAGGCAATTTTTAAATCGGGATCACTAAACCCTTGATACAATGAAAATACCACCGTCTGATAATGTACTTCCCGTTCCCCTTCCTCAAAAATGTCATGAAACCGCTGCGCCTGTTGCTCAGAAGCACAGAAAATATAATTTTTAAAACCTTGTTCGTGGTTGTTGTTCAGGGTATCGATCAATAGGTCGAACTTTTTATTGAAGGAAGGTTGTGGTTTGGTGGGAAACAAAATAGGAACATCCGAATCTGAAGCGCTGCCATTTCCATAGATACAGATGAAATTTTGGAGCTGGGAGTGCAAGCTTTCCGAGTTCATGAACAGCTCTTCGGGTGTAGCGCGCTTGATGTCTTTGGATAGGGTGTTAAAGGTGCTTTCCGCTTTTTCAAAGAGGCGATCTACCCTGCTGGACAACAAAGTGGTATTCTTGCAAAAAATAACGGTTTTGGAAGCGATGTACTTTAAGAAACTTTCTCTTTTTTCTTGAGTAAACTTATTCTCGACATTAGGAACAATAGTGATTTTTTTTACGGTCTTGGTAGAAAGCTGGGTCTCTACGTCAAAGGTGCGTATACTATCTACTTCGTCCCCAAAAAATTCAATGCGATAGGGTTGGTCGTGGGAAAAGGAAAAAACGTCCACAATACCTCCGCGAACAGAGAATTCTCCAGGCTCGGTAACAAAATCTACCCGCTGAAATTGATATTCAAAAAGAACCTCATTTAAAAAATCCAAGGACAGGGTATCGTCCAAAGAAATTTTTAGTGTGTTCTTTTCAAGTTCTTTCCGGGTCACTACTTTCTCAAAGAGGGCATCCGGATAGGTAATAATGATCGCCGGTTTTTTCTGGGAATTGATCCGATTGAGTACCTCTGCCCTCAGCAGTACATTGGCATTGTCTGTCTCTTCTATTTGGTAGGGTCTCCGGTAACTCCCCGGATAGAACAGCACGTCTTTTTCCCCAACCAATTGTTCCAAGTCGTTCAGATAATAGGCGGCTTCTTCCTTGTCATTAAAAATGAACAAAAAAGGAGCCGAAGACATCTTAAACAGTTGTGAAAACGCAAGGGACAGTGCGGAACCATCAAGCCCCTTTATATAGGTCTTTTTTTGGGCATTGTCCATAGCTTGGCGCAGTTTCAACAAAGGCTGAGACTGTTTAAACAAGGCTAAAATATCAGAAACCTGCAATGCGTATTTTTTTGCAAATATAAGTACTCTTCCTATTTAATGAAAAGGGGAATTCTTCCTAATAAAACCTTTGCGGTATATCTTTCGTTAAAAACAGGATAAAAGCGTTTCCAAATCTTCTTTTGTAGTATACAAATGCATGGAAACCCTAACGGCATTGCCTCTAAAGGAGACATATACATTCTTGTCCGCCAATTTTTTCTTTAGCGCTTCTAAAGAAGTTCCCTCAGGAAGGTATACTCCAAAAAGATGTTTGGCCCTGTAGGCATCTTCTTCCACAAAGTAACCTTTGGTGCGCAAAGCAGCTACCAGAGGTTTGGAAATGGTATCACAATAGGACTGAATATGTTCTGGGCCCCATTCCAATAATTGATCAATGGCATCTGTAAGCATAGGGACCAATACAAAATTACTTCCTTCTCCAACGGAATAACGTCCTGCCTTGGGCTGATACGCTTCTTGATAGTGGGTCAGCGCGCTAAAATCTTCGCTATGCATTCTATTGATCCAATTATCTTCTATTGGAGTCCCATGATCAAAATAATCCCCAAAGTAAGCAACACCCATGGAATAGGGTCCCATAAGCCATTTATATCCTGCACAGATCAAGGCGTCTGGTTGCAATTCCTGTACTGAGAATGGAAGGGCGCCTATACTTTGGGTGCCATCTAAAATCAATAAGGCATCTACGGCTTTTGTTTCCTGTCGAATGCGTTTAAGATCAAATAGGGTCCCATCTGCCCAATGTACATGACACATGGCTACAACTGCGGTACGCTCATTAATGGCCTCCAAAATCGCCTTGTTCCAGGAGGCACCTCTACCTTGGGTGTTTTGTATAGGTTTTACAATCTTTAGATGCGCGCCATCGCGTTCTGCCAGACGTTTCCAGGAATATACATTGCTGGGGAACTGTTCGTCTACCATGAGGATTTCATCACCTTTATTGAGCTTTATGTTGGCTGCAACGTTGGCAATGCCATAGGATACCGAAGGAATAATAGCCATATTACTGGGGTCTGGAGCATCTACAAGGGCGGCAAAACCTTCTTTTAAAAGTTGGGGGAGTTTAAAAAAATCATCTGAAGTCAAAGTGTGGGGCCTACTTTTGCGTTTTAGACTGTGGATACCTATGTCTTCCGTGCTTTTCAGTTGTGGTGCCATATAGGCGCCATTTAAATAGGTGATGTCAGAAGGAAGACTAAAAAGATGTCTTTGATTGGAGAGCATGAACTATAGTTTGAATTTTAGGCTTAAAAATAATGCCAAATTTTGGATTCTTGGACCTTAAGTCACACTTGTTTTTTCGCTTGTCTCACAGGAGAAGGTCAATTCTATATTCTAGAAGAAGAACTGTTGTAAAGGAGAACCCCATACCTCGGGGAATTGGTTTTTCTGTGCTCGAAAATAAATGTGTTTTTTTTAAAATTATGACTTTTAAAAAAATTATATTTGCCCCATTAAATTCTGAATAATATGTCGATTTTAGATTTGTTTGATAGTGGGTTCCAGGAACGTAACCGCAGTCATTTTGCCTCCATTGTGCGCGTCGCAATGAGTGATGGTGTAATCACCGATGAAGAAAAAGCGTTTTTAGACCGCTTGGCAAGAAACCTTGGAATCTCTGAAGAAGAGTACAAAGCGATTTTAAAGGATTATATGACGCATCCCGTAAATCCTCCTATGGAATATAACAGAAGATTAGAGCGTTTGTATGATTTGTCCCGCATGGTCTATGCAGATGATCATTTGGGAGAACGTCAAAAGCCTATTTTGGAGCGCTTGAGCATTGGGCTCGGATTCTCTCCGGAAAACGTGGCTTATGTAGTAGATAAGGCGCTTAAGTTGGTAGATACCGGAGTAGATGTAGACGATTTTATCTCCGCCATTAAAAATATGAACCGATAAGGAGTTCTAAAAATTATAAAAAAAGCAGCGTTGAAACGCTGCTTTTTTTATGGGTTCATAAATTCTTCTGCTTTTTCCACCATCTTTTTGCTGCCGCAAAAGAAGGGTACACGTTGGTGCAATTCTTGCGGTCGTATTTCAAGGATGCGCCTATGACCATCTGAAGCTTTTCCCTTTGCCTGCTCCGCAATAAAAGCCATAGGATTGCACTCGTATAAGAGGCGTAACTTACCGTTGGAGGCCTTACTACTTTTGGGGTACATATAAATACCTCCTTTGATCATGTTTCTGTGGAAATCAGAGACCAAAGAGCCAATATATCTGGAAGTATAAGGGCGGTCTTCCTCTTCGCGCTGGCAATATTTAATATAATCCTTGACGCCTTGGGGAAAATGAATATAATTTCCTTCGTTAACCGAGTAGATTTTTCCGGTTTCAGGAAATTCCATATTGGGATGGGACAAGTAAAACGTTCCAATGGCCGGGTTTAAGGTAAAGCCGTTTACACCATCGCCAGTGGTATATACGAGCATGGTGGATGTACCATAAACAATATAACCGGCGGCAACCTGATTGTCTCCAGGTTGAAGGAAATCTTCCATGGTTACCGGAGTACCTACCGGAGTAATGCGCCGGTAAATGGAAAAAATAGTTCCCACAGAGACATTCACATCAATATTGGAAGAACCATCCAACGGATCGATCAAAACTACATATTTGTTGCGATGCTGTTCATCGTTGCTATTAATGCTGATAAAATGATCCTCTTCTTCGGAAGCAATTCCACAAACAATTTCACGATTCCGTAAGGTCTGAATAAATTTTTCGTTGGCAAGAACATCTAATTTTTGTTGATCTTCTCCCTGCACATTGGTATCCCCTGCAGCTCCCAAAATGTCAATTAAACCTGCTTTGTTTACTTCGTGATTTACTACTTTGGCCGCTAATCGTATGGCATTGATCAATTTAGAGAGTTCTCCAGAAGAGTATTGAAATGACGATTGGTTTTCAATGATGAATTCACCTAAGGTCTTATTCTTTTTATCCATGAATAGAAGCGTGTTTATTTGAGCACAAATATCGGTTAATTTGTGATACTACAACGTTTTCGTCCTAGAATGTTTTTTTAAATTTATAACTTTGTGTTTTATTTATAACATTATGAAACATCACATCAGAGTGGCCACTGCATCCGACATGGAACAAGTGGCGCATCTTATTAAAGAATTGGCCGTATTTGAGAAAGAAGAAAATGCCGTTGAGGTTACTGTAGACGATTTAAAACGGGATGGCTTTGGTGCAAATAAGTTGTTCCATTGCTTTGTTGCCGAAGATGAAGATCGCATTGTAGGGATGGCTTTGGTATATCCGCGATATTCTACTTGGAAAGGACCCGTAATTCACTTGGAAGACCTTATTGTTACGCAAGAAATGCGCGGCAATGGTTTGGGCGGGGCATTATTGGAGGCCGTGGTGCGCTATGGAAAAGAACTTGGCGTAAAGCGCATTTGTTGGGAAGTACTGGATTGGAATGAACCTGCCATAGCTTTCTATGAAAAGAAAGGAGCCAGAGTAATGCGCGATTGGGATGTCGTACAATTGGATGAAAAAGGAATAGCAAATTTTAGTTAGAGTTTATGAGGATTTTTAAGTTTGGAGGCGCATCCGTGAAAGATGCTGATAGTATAAAAAATGTTGTTAGGGTACTACAGGAAGTAGGGTACGATAATACCTTGTTGGTGGTCTCTGCCATGGGGAAGATGACCAACGCCATGGAAACCGTGATCGATGCTTATTTTGAAGATAAAAAGGCCTTGGCTTCTGCCCTTCAAGAAGTCATAAAATATCACAATGAAATACTATTGGAGCTGTTTGAGAACGACCAGCATGCCGTGTTTGAAGATGTAAAACTATTATTTGAGGAAGTACAAGGTTTCTTGGCCTGGAACAAATCCCCTAAATACAATTTTGTATATGATCAGGTCATCGGTTATGGGGAATTGGTATCTACCACCATATTAAGCGCCTATTTAAACGAAGTAGGCATTGCCAATACCTGGTTGGATGTGCGTAATTTTATTAAGACCAATGCCAATTACAGAGATGCCATTGTGGATTGGGAACAGACGCAAGCTCGTATTTCCAAAGGTATTGATGGCACAAAACTGCACATTACACAGGGGTTTTTAGGAAGCGATGAAAATAACTTCACGACGACCTTGGGCAGGGAAGGATCTGACTATACCGCGGCCATTTTGGGCTATTGCCTCAATGCAACCAATGTTACCATTTGGAAAGATGTTCCCGGAGTATTGAATGCCGATCCGCGCTATTTTGAAAACGCACAACTTTTGGATAAAATCTCTTATCGAGAAGCCATTGAATTGGCTTTTTATGGGGCTTCGGTAATCCACCCAAAGACCTTGCAGCCCTTGCAGCGAAAAGAAATTCCGTTACGGGTAAAATCCTTTGTGAATCCAGAAAACGGAGGGACTACCGTAGGGAAAGGGGTAGGGATATCCCCTAAAGTACCTTGTTTTATTGTAAAAAAGAATCAGGTATTGATGAAATTGTCCTCCTTGGATTTCTCCTTCATTGTTGAGGATAGTATTAGTGAGCTTTTTAAATTGTTTCACGATTATAAAATGAAAGTAGATCTGATCCAGAATTCTGCTATTAGTTTTTCGGTATGTATCGATAATAAGTTTGGAAGATTGGAAGGCTTATTAAATCAATTGAAAAGCAAGTTTAAAGTAGTCCATCACGAAGAAGTTTCGCTATATACGATTCGTCATTTTGATGATAAATCTGTAGAAGCCATTCAAAATGGGAAAGAGATTTTATTGGAACAGCGCGGCAAAGAAACCATACAATTGGTCATGAAATAATAGAATTTTAGACGGAATAGGTGGTCCATGGACGAACATTCGTATCTTGTAAGGCGTTGACCATATAAACCAAACCTTATGAGAATACTATTTGCAGCGCTATTGCTATTGTTCACCACAGAAGTCATAATGGGCCAGGAAAAAGGCAATTATATCCTTGTCATTAATAAAGATTCCCTGAAAGTAGCTTTAGACCAAGATTATGCCTACACTACTCCTTCTGGAGAGGAAGTTAGCCTTAAGATTGTTCAACCCAACATTCTCACTTATAGCGATGAGATGATTTCCTTTAAATATGACAAATCCAATAGCGTCTCCAATACAGCAATTGAGAAAGGCATTGCCCAATGCATGATTTTGAAGTCGACAGGGAATGGTTTTATTGTTCAAAAATATGAGAACATGAATCCCAGTAGTCTTACGCAATTCATGTTGAGCGAAATTACCAAGGAAAGTATCTCCTATGGCTATACTATGGAACAAAAAACCTTTAAAAAAGAATTGCAGGGAGGTCAACAATTAGAGGGTGTTGAAGCTATCTTGACGTACAAAGGAGAAAAAGAGGTATATACCGTAGCTACATATGGGCATAAAGATCAGGGCATTATTGTAATTACCATGTTGTTGAGCGAAGATTTTGTAGCAGCGGATAAACCCATGATCGATTTATTTCTTAACAGTCTCCAAGTAAAGATTCCTAGCTTGGATTAATGGCGTATCTGGCCTGAAAGAATACCACTGGGAAAGCACAAAAAGAACCCATTTGAATTGTTCATATTCTATGATAAATAGGTTTTTTACTGCTAGCTTAGGGATTTTTTTATATTTACATTTAGATAAACTTAAATTAGACTATGGGTTTAGTAACCTCAAAGGAAGTAGCAAAGGCTATTCATCTCGATAAATACGGATTTATTGGCACTTTTATAGGATGGATGTTGATGAAGGTTACAAAAATTTCCAGTATCAATAGCTTTTACGATAAGCATAAACACCTTGAAGAAGTCGCATTTTTGGATGCTATTTTGGATTATTATGAAATTAAGTTTGAAGTACCGGAAGAAGATTTTAAACGATTGCCCAAAGATGGCGCCTATATTACGATTTCCAATCATCCCTTAGGAGGGGTAGATGGAATACTACTCCTAAAACTTTTACTGGAACATCGCTCTGATTTTAAGATCATGGCCAATTTCCTCCTGAATCGCATTGAACCCATTGCACCCTATATTATGCCAGTGAACCCTTTTGAAAACCGGAAGGATGTAAAAAGTAGCATTGCGGGCTTTAAGAGTGCAATGTTGCATTTAAAGGAAGGACATCCCTTAGGTATTTTTCCTGCTGGGGAAGTGTCTACTTATCGCGACGGTAAACTCATTGTGGATAAGCCTTGGGAGGAAGCGGCATTGAAATTGATTCGCAAAGCCGAAGTGCCCGTCATCCCTATTTATTTCCACGCAAAAAATAGTCGACTTTTTTATAGATTGTCCAAAATTAGCGATGTCTTCAGGACCGCGAAACTGCCTTCGGAGATCACTACACAGCGCAATCGCCCCATTAAAGTGAGAATTGGGCAACCCATATCTGTAAAACTCCAAAAAGAACAAAAAACCTTGGCCGATTTCACGGAACTTTTGCGAAAGAAAACCTATATCCTTTCCAAAGTATATGTCAAGGAGCGTTTGATCGATAAGGTGCCAACGACCCTTAAATTTCCAAAGGCGCCAAAGAAAATTGTAACCCCTATCGCCAAAAAGGTCTTGGAGGGGGAGATTATCAGTCTACGTGAAAAAGACTGTAGACTGTTGCAAAGTAAAAACTACGAGGTATTTCTGGCGAAAGAAAATCAGATGCCTTATATCCTTAAAGAAATTGGACGACAACGGGAGGTAACCTTCAGGGCAATCGGGGAAGGGACCAATAATTCAATTGATTTGGATGTCTTTGATGCCTACTATCATCATTTGTTTCTCTGGGATAGTGAAGCAAAAACCGTGGTAGGCGCCTATCGCATGGGAATGGGAGCGGATATTTTTGAAAAGTATGGAATAGATGGGTTTTATCTTCAGGATTTATTTCGTGTGGAACCAGAATTGTACGGGATGATGAGTCAGTCCATTGAAATGGGAAGAGCCTATATTGTCAAGGAGTACCAACAGAAACCTATGCCTTTGTTCCTGCTATGGAAAGGAATTGTACATACCACCCTCCGGCATCCAGAACATAAATATCTTATAGGGGGAGTAAGCATCAGCAATCAATTTTCCAATTTCTCCAAGTCCCTGATGATCGAGTTTATGAAGTCTAATTATTGGGATCCCTATGTGGCCCAGTATATTCGGCCAAAAAAGGAATTTAAGGTACAGTTGAAAGATGCGGATAAAGAATTTGTTTTTGATGCGGCCCAAGCTGATTTGAACAAGTTCGATAAATTGATCGATGAAGTAGAACCGGGAAGTCTACGCTTGCCGGTATTGATCAAAAAGTATATTAAGCAAAACGCCAAGGTTGTGGCGTTTAATGTTGATCCACTGTTTAATAATTCCGTGGATGGATTGATGTATATCCGAATAGCGGATTTACCAGAGAGTACGGTGAAACCGGTGATGGAAGAATTTCAAGCAGAATTGGAACGAAAACTCTAAATGCGCAGGCAATGGGACGACTGTGGTTTTTCTTCGTATTGATCGGCACATGCGTACAAGCTCAAGTGAATGTTACTGGCCTAGTGGTGGATGCCCTTAGCCAAGAGCCTTTGGAAGGTGTTTCAGTCTTCTATGATGGCACCACGATTGGTACTATTACGGATCAAGAAGGCAAATTTACTATTCGTTCGACCAAAACACTTACAACACCTTTAGTCATTAGTTTTATCGGTTTTGAATCCCAGACCTTTTTAATATCCAATTCTGGCGATTTGGGAACGGTTTTGTTAAAAGAAAAAGCCGTGGCCCTCGATGAGGTGGTATTGGAGCCCGATACGTGGAGCAGGGAGAAAAAATTGAATATTTTTAGGAGGGAGTTTTTAGGAAAAACCGCAGCCGCCCTACAATGTAAAATCCGCAACGAAAAGGATATCCGATTGTACTTCAATAAAGAGGAAAAGGTATTGTACGCTTATGCCAAAGCCCCTATACGCATACGAAATAACTATTTGGGCTATGATATTGCCTATGAACTTCATGACTTTGAAGTACACTTTAGTATAGGTTCTGGTTTGGAATACGTTTTATCCAGTTATAACGCCGGAACCGTTTTATTTTCGGAAAAAAAAGAAAAAGTAAGGCGCAGATATCAGAAGAATCGGGAGAAGACCTATTTAGGATCGGTGCTCCATTTCATGCGGGCACTTTCCAAAAAGGAGTTGGAGGAAGAAAAATTCAAAGTTTTCAAAGGACGCACACAAATAGGATATTACGATGCCTTTGCCCTAGAATCGGTAAAAGATTTGACTAAGGTGGTTCAGGGTGAAGATGAACTTTCCCTATTGTACAACAATAGACAGCAATCCCTGATCAAAGTGGTGAACAGCACTTTTTTTATTGATCAATACGGGAATCATACCCCAGTTCAAAATGTATTTTTTGGTGGAGAGATGGGGCGTTTACGGGTAGGGGATATGTTGCCTCTAAATTATGCCATAGACTAAAACAACGGCGCATGGGCCTTCTAATAAATTAAGAAATGGCATTTCGTAGTTCCTAAGGGTAAAAAGGGAACACCATAGGGCGTCTATAGTATTCCCATTGTATTTAAAGTCCTTAAGAGGGCAATTAATTTAATTTTTGCGCTACAAAATCACTGAAAAATGCTTTGATTTCTTCCCTAGCCTTTAAAAAAGCAGCATGCTTTTCGCTATCCGTACCCACAACTTTGGAAGGATCAAAGAAATTATGATGAATGCGTTCTGCGTTTTTCGATGGAATATAAGGGCAGTTTTCATTCGCGTGATCACAGACCGTAATGATAAAGTCAAAATCAATATCGCTATATTCGTCTACATGATTGGAGGTATGATGGGATATATCTATACCATCCTCCTTCATAATGGCTAAAGCTCCTGGGTTTAGGCCATGGGTTTCTATGCCGGCACTATAAATAGCGGCTTTGTCTTGTTGAAAGGTGTTGAGGTAGCCATGGGCCATCTGACTTCTACAGGAGTTTCCTGTACATAGCACTAATACGTTTTTCATTGTGAATTAAGTTGTTTATAGGATTGAATTCTAATGTATACTAAAGTTTTGGTCAATCAAT
Source organism: Spongiimicrobium salis (assembly GCF_043678055.1). Lineage (NCBI taxonomy): Bacteria > Pseudomonadati > Bacteroidota > Flavobacteriia > Flavobacteriales > Flavobacteriaceae > Spongiimicrobium > Spongiimicrobium salis. The sequence continues at coordinate 1,040,602 of NZ_JBHEQA010000001.1, read as the reverse complement.
TCCAACAGCGGTACTCCTACGTTCAAAGATTAAATTGTCTTGCCAGATTCCCCTACATTTGGCAATTTTTTCACGACGCCCCAAATAGCGGAACCCCATATCTTCGTGTAAAACAATACTGGCCATATTTTCTGGAAAGATGCCGGATTGCAAGGTCCAAAAACCAGCTTCTTCACTGGATTGAATCAGTTGTTTTAGGAGCAATTTGCCAATACCTATACCGCGACTTGATCGTGCAATATACACACTGACTTCTGCTACACCTTCATAAACGCATCTACTGGATACTGGGGAAAGAGCGCACCAACCTGCAATTTTTGCCTGATGAACAGCAACGAGACGTCCTACTTCAAGATGACTTCCATCCCATTGTTCGTAGGAAGGAACTTCGGTCTCAAAGGTGGCAATACCTGTTACTATCCCCTCTTCATATATTTGGGATACTTGAGGCCAATCGGCAGGATTCATTGCTCTAACAATCATAATAAATTATTTAGCAACAACCACTGCCAGGGGCACAGGCATTGGCCTCAGCCGTACTTACCATAGTTATGCCACAGGCTTCTTTGGCCTTGCAATCTGTTTTCTGAACCCCCAATTTCAAGATAAGTTGATCATTGTGCAATACATAGTCGTTCACAAAAAGCTGTGCGGTATGAAAATGGGAGTTGCTATACTCAAATTTCACTTCAGCTTCCTTTACCATGGTTTTTACGCGATCTACTTTATTTAGGATGCCAAGGGCTTTGTAGGTAGACATGAATTCCTGCTTCTCCTTTTCCTCTGGACTTTCCCATAATTGAATAATGGTTTCCTTCCAATAATCAGTGCCCGCTCCGCAATCCACGGAATCTATGGTAATGTTCTTAATTTCAGTGATATGATAATTGGCTCCCACAAATTTCCCTTCCTGATATTCAAATAGCAAACTTTTGTCGGATTGTTCTTTTAACAAGTCTAAAAATTCTATAGTTTTCATACTAACAACAATTTTGATTTATATTTTTAAATAAGGCATTAAAAGATTGATGTAAGGCTTCCCAGTTTTCCTTATCAATGCAATAACACAGGTTTTTTCCTTCATAAGTACCCTTTAGAAGGCCAATTTTTTTTATTTCATTGAGATGTTGGGAAATAGTAGGTTGGGCCAGGCCTATCACATCAACAAGATCATTGCAAATACATTGCTCTTGTGTACTGATGTATTGTAAAATGGCGATTCTGGCCGGATGGGCCAGTACTTTGGCGGCAATGGCCAAGCTATTTTGTGCATCGGTAAAGATGTGCGTTTTAGAGGCGCCCATATTTGATATATATTTATATTGCAATATTACGATGAACAATTGAAATAAAAAAGCCAAATGCATAAAATTTGACTTTTTTGATTGTGTTTTAGAACCAAGGCTTTTGCCCTGCTTGGTATGTATTGTAGAACTCTTCATCAGATTTGGTTAGGTACATAATGCCTTCAATTATACCAATAACGGAAACAATTGCTGTTGGAATGCCACAGAGAAACCAACCCACTACGCCAACTACCGCCATAATTGCACCTTCTTTTGTATACCCCAATATAAATTTGTGTATGCCTAGCCATCCAAACAGTATGGCCAGTATTCCTGCAAGGATTTTTTTGTTATCTCCACTATCGGTATTAAAGGCATCTTTTACTCCATCTGCAAAATCATTTGCAGTTTCTTTGGCGCCTTCTGCAAAATCATTTGCGGCATCTTTAGCCTTTTCACCTAAATCGTTCTTTTCTTCGTCTGACATAATTATTTGATTTTTTGTTGGTTAATTTGAGTTATAAATGTAATAATTATTTACCAATGATAGAAATGAACAACTTTCATTTGAAAGAAGCCTTGTGTTAACCTGCGCTGTGAATTTAAGAAATAAAGAAAGCCATTGACTGTACGCAATGGCTTTCGTGTTATTATGGCAATCTATGACTAGGGTCTAGGTTTTATTGGTGGGTGGTCTTTAGAAAAACCCACCGCCTCCTCCTGGGCCATCGCAGTTAGATGCATTTAGAAGGAACAATTCTGTACGAGAACCTGAATTGTTAGAGGTTACCAAGATTACCCGATATCTTCCAGGTTGTGAAATTCCGACCACAGCTTCATTGCCCGATGGAGCAATAAAGGCGATACCTGGTCCGCTTGGACTTATGGACCAAGTGTATGTATCACAGGGATCAAAAGGTACAGAAAGGATATTGGCAATGGTGGTCGTACAAATTTCATTTCCCCCTAAATTGTTCATGACGTAGCCAGCTGGTACTGGAGGTGCAAAGTCTGAGAATATTGGGGATGGTGTTGGCGGCCCTGGATTACTACAATCTACAATTATGGGGCCTCCCCCTTGGGCAAAAATGTCCAAATCGATGGTACAATCTGTTTGTCCTCCGGGATTATTAATAAATACACGCAGGATACCACCAGTAAATCCACTATTGAATTGTACGGTGACACTATTTTGTGTACTGGAACCTAGAATTTGAAAGTTACCGGAAACTACGGACCATTGTTTGGGAGAACTTGTATTTACGGTATAAGTTCTAGTTTCACCTATAAATTGAATAGGACTTGGGTCTCCCTGTATATCTGGGCAGACTCCAGTTTGAGATCGTACGGTTAGGGAAACTGCTTTAGGATTCTCCTGGACTAAGGGTATGGGTTCTTCCGTTTCTTTTTCGCAAGAAAGAAATATAAAAACCAAAGAAAAAATGGATAAGATTTTGACGGCTTTTTTCATGTCATCGTGTTTTTAAGGTTAAAATAACTTGAATCGTGTACAACGAAATACTACAATACCGCGGAGATTATATAAGCGCTACCGCTTGACAAAATCTTCTTTTTTGCCTAGAACGAAACGATATATAAGGATTTAAATCTATAATTAATGTAGATAATTTTAGATTAAAAAGTAATCTTTAGACTGTTAAATAAAACTTAATTAACATCATTGCAATTGAAGAATAGCTATTCCTACAGAAGGATTTTAATCGGGGGTGTTAACATCAAAAAAGAGGTCCAGGACCATAGCCCGAACCTCTCTTATGATCATTAATGACCTCCTTCTTTTATAGAAAAGCTTTGTCGATGGGTTCCCAAAGCTCTAGTTTATTCCCTTCAGGGTCCAAGATCCAACCAAACTTTCCATAGTCATACTCTTCTATTTCGCCCACAATGGTCACACCTTCTTCTTTTAGGGCCTGCAACAACGCTACGAGGTTTTCTACTCTAAAATTCATCATAAATTGCTTGTCACTGGGCGCAAAATAGGTAGTGTCTTCTTTAAAGGGACTCCATTGGGTACTGCAGTCGTTACCCTCTTTATCTTTCCACCAAAAGGTCCATCCGTATTGATCCGTAGGGATACCTAGTCGTTCTTTGTACCATTGCTTAATTTGATCCGGGTTCTTCGTTTTAAAGAAAAACCCTCCAAGTCCTGTTACTCTATTTTTCATTTGATTATTTTTTTTTGATTGCATTTTCATAGATAGTTATCCATTCCTCAACGGTCATCTTTGTGCAAAGTTCGGCAATGAGTTCATAGGGAATAGTTTCCACTTTCTTAAAACGGACACAGCTTTTCCCCATATCCAATTTTGTTTTTACGTATTTGGGGTATTCGCCCACGAACCAGTCCAATAATGCTTTCTTTGCGTATACTCCGGAGTGGTACAGGGCGATAAAATTTTTTTGGGAAGCAATATTTATAAATGGTAGGGGTGTTTCCGGTTTACAGTGATACCCCTCTGGATAACGCGAATGTGGCACAACATAACCGATCATGCCATAACTCATGGTTTCTTCAAATCCTTCGGGCAAGTTTTTAAGGATAGTACTTCTTAAGGTGCGCATAGGTTCCTGCCTTTCTTCGGGCAATTGTGAAATGTAATCTTCTGGTGAATCTGCTTTGTATTGCATTATGATGGAGTTTTACGTTGTAATATTAAAGAGGAGATCAGGGAAATAATGAAGCCGATTACGAAAACGGTCATGAACATCACCGCGGCCAAGGAAAAACTGCTGTATTCGGGCATATCTGCCTCTCCGCTGGCTTCTATATAATTTTTCATAAAATCGGGATTGATAACTGTAGTATAGAGGTAATCGATACAACCAAAACCGATTCCGGCGAAGACAGAAATCAATAAACCAATAGATAAGGCCCTTCCAAAGGAAACGACTCCATTGTTTTCTTTGTCCCTATAGTGTTTTATTCCAAAGTAGACAAAAATGAGACAGGTGACCATACTGAGATACCCCAAAGCTGCCTGGGTAGTATAATCCAATTCTTTTCCCAGGACCAGTGCTGCCAGGAACAATAGGGCCGCAGTAATCAAGGAATAACTCCCGTATTTTAGTATTGTTTTTTGCATCATTATAAAGTTAAAGATTTTTAACAAATGTAGATTTTGAAGCACAAAAAGTACTCATACTAAAGTACCATACTGCTACTACTTTAGTACAAAATCAACTTATAATGGGATTATGGCCAGGGTTTTGGCAATTTTGATCGCCTGAGTTCGACGTTTGGCATCCAACTTGATCAAAATATTGGAAACATGGGTTTTCACCGTGCTTTCTGATATAAATAAGGTTTCGGCAATTTCTTTATTGGACAGGCCTTTTGAAATTTCCACTAAGACTTCGTATTCCCGCTTGCTCAATCCCAATTGTGCTATTTTTTCATGATCAACGGATGCAGCGTTTGAAGGTGTTTTTCTATGAAGACTTCTTTTGTTTAAATAAACACCAATAAAAAAAAAGATGATTGCTATACCAGAAATGACTATTTCTATGGAAAGATCTCCGGAAATATAGGTGTATTGACTTAATTGGAACAATGCCAAAAGCGCAATAATCAAGGCCGAAAAAATAAAAATTGTTTTTTTCACTGTTTAAAGTTAGCAAAATCTAGCTTTGATTTTGTCAACTATGGTTTGCGCCAATTTTTCTTTGCTTTCAACCGTCCAGCCACCTACATGCGGAGATAATAAGACATTTTCTGCTTTAATAAGATATTGAAATGCTTCGGGTAATTCTTGATCTCTGAAAAGGTGCTCAAAGGAAGATTTTTCATATTCCAGCACATCCAATCCTGCTCCCAGTATCTTGCCCGATTGCAGCGCTGTAACCAAAGCTGTAGTCACTACACATTTTCCTCTTGCCGTATTGAATAACCAAAAAGGCTTTTGAAAGGCATTGATGAATGCATCATCCACCATATTCATGGTCAAAGAAGTTTGGGGTACATGCAGACTAATGATATCCGAACGTTGCTGTAATTCTAAAATGCCTACTTGTCTTGCACTTTCATCGCCTACACCACCTACAATATCATAACAGATAACATCCACCTCAAAGCCACGAAGTTTTTTAGCAAAGGCTTTGCCCATATTTCCATAACCAATAATACCTACGGTTTTGCCATCTAGCTCTATCCCGCGATTGCCTTCCCGGTCCCATATGCCCTGACGCACTTCCCGATCCGATTTGTTCAATTTATTGAAAAGGGACAATAGCATTCCTAAAGTATGTTCCCCAACGGCATTCCGATTTCCTTCAGGGGCTGCGGCCAAATAAATCCCTCGGTTTTTTGCATAGGTTGTGTCAATATTTTCGAGACCTGCCCCAAGCCTGCCAATGAATTTTAAGCGCGTGGCCCGATCTAAAAATTCGGCATCCAAAGAAAAGCGGCTTCGGATAATGATACCGTCGTATTGGTCAATTTTGGCGATGATTTCTTCCTTGGAACTGGTATAATCCTTGTCATTCTGAAACCCTAAAGTTTCAAATTGCGCAATGAGAAGGGGATGGTTGCGATCTACATGTAATACTTTCATAAAAAAAAAGATGATTGCAAATTTACGTTTTCCTGAAGACCTTTATTTTAAAAATAGAAAGAATATATTGGCTTATTTGAGTTGTTTTGTATACAAACGGTCGAATAGAAGCCTCCTAAACCCTTACATTTGGGTATAATTCGGTAGATTCATGAACAGCTTCACTTTTATGGATATTGTGTTGCTCCTAGGCATTGCACAAGGTGTTTTTTTGGCTATTACGCTTCCTATAGTGCATCAAAAAAATACCAAGGCCAACGCTGTTTTGGCCTTGCAATTAGGATTGGCCTGTATTCTTTTGCTCTGTAAAATGGGACTTTATAAGGTGAAAGGGGGAGAAGCGGTACAGTGGTTTATTTTTGGGGAAAGCCTTATTTTTATTTTTGGTCCTTTGGGATATATGTATCTCAAGAGACTGTTGATACAAGGGCAAGAACAGTTTCGTTGTCCCTGGTGGCACTATATTCCTGCAGGGATATATTTTCTTTATTTATTGTACTTGAACCAACTTCCCATGGAGGAATTCGCTCGTCGTGGAGCATCAGGTGAATTCGACTTCATCTTTTTTATTGTAGAAACGCTGGCCTTGATTTTTAATATTGGGTATTGGATGTTGTGTCTAGGGGTAGTGCGAAATTATATGAGAAACGAAAAGGAACAATTGTCCTTTACACAAAAAGCCATTCCCTTTGTGAAGGGAACTTTAATTGGTATTGGAGGTATTCTTTTGGCATGGAGTATTGGTTTTGTCAGTATCTACTTTTTTAAGTATCGACATACCTACTTCAATTATAATGCCGTCTGGATCGGAATTCCAATTCTTATATACGGAATTGGCTACTATGCGTTGAAACAGCCCGAAATTTTCAGAGTTGCCGTGCCCCAACCTAAGACAGGACCTCCCGCTAAAGCCCGTTTGAATGAACCTGAAATAGAGCACTTGAAAGAGAAATTGGAAACCTTGATCGAAACAGATAAGATATACTTGAACAATGAACTTACGCTAAGAGAGCTTTCTATTCAATTGAACACTACGACGAACGATCTTTCCTGGTTGTTGAACAATGTGTACCAAAGCAATTTTTATGATTATATAAATACCTATCGCATAAAAGCTTTTTTGGAGAAAGTAGAGGCGAAAGAACATAAGCGGCATACCCTTTTATTTCTTTCTATGGAAGTAGGGTTTAATTCAAAATCTACATTCAATAAAGCATTTAAGGCCATACTTCAGGATACGCCCAGTAGTTACATAAAGAAAATAGAATGTTGAAACCCTCAGTGAATTGCTACGTTTTAATGGAAAGACTTTTCCCGAGATATCATGAAAGAATTACATGACCTTGTAATCCTTAGTTTTGGTAATGCCCAATTTTTTTATTCTAAAATCCAGCGTATTGGGGTGTAACTTCAGAATTTCGGCAGCTCCCCCTTTGCCTCGTACCTTTCCATTACAGTATTGAAGGGTATGGATGATCTGTTCCCTTTCCATTTCCTCTAAGGACTTCAGTTCAAATTCGTTTTGTACAGCGTTTTTCTCTTGTTTGGAACATTGGCCCACATCTACGGATAATTCTTCGCCTTCTGCCAAGATTACCCCTCTTTCAATACAGTGTTGCAATTCTCTAACATTTCCTGGCCAACCATAGTTGCAAAAACTCTTTACGGTTTGTTTGGAAATGGTCTGGACGCTCTTGTTCATTTGAGCTGCCGTTAATTCCAGAAAATGGTTTGCCAAAGGAATAATGTCTTCCATACGTTCTCTTAACGGAGGAATGCGGATGGGAAAAATATTCAATCTGAAATATAAATCAGCCCTAAATGTTCCTTTTTCTACCTCTTCGGCCAGATCCCTATTCGTTGCGGCAATAATGCGCACATCAATTTTTTTGGTCTGTTGTCCACCAACGGTTTCTATTTCTTTTTCCTGAAGGCAACGAAGTAGTTTGGCTTGACTGGATAGGGGCAGTTCCCCAATTTCATCTAAAAAAATAGTACCGTTATCGGCCAATTCAAACTTACCTATTCTTTTTTCCGAAGCTCCCGTGAAACTCCCTTTTTCATGACCAAAAAGAACAGATTCTATCAATTCATTGGGCAAGGCCGCACAGTTGATTTTAACAAGAGGCTTTGTATTTCTCGGCGAAGCCTGGTGAATAGCTTGCATGAATAATTCCTTTCCTGTACCTGTTTCACCATTTAGGAGGACAGTTACATTGGTGCAACTTACTTGGGCCACTTTCTTAAGTGCAGCTTTTAAAGGAGGACTATCTCCTAAGATGATGGGGCCTTTTTCCAAGGGTGCCTGACTTTTTCTCTTTGGATTATCCTCGGATACAATATTTTGATTCATTTTGGCGAAGGCCATTTCCACCGCCACGCGGATATCTCGCTGATCAAAAGGTTTTAGGATATAACCAGAGGGATTTGTGGCATTCATTTCTTTTAAGGTACCCGTATCCGAATAGGAAGTGACAAAGATGTAGGGAATGCCAAAGCGTTTTTTGATAATTTTTGCAAGATCTATCCCGTTTTTATCGCCAATAATATTAATATCCAACAATACAAGGTCGGCATCTTCCTTAGCGATTTTTTCCAAAGCTTCATCAGCCGATTTGGCCATACCCATCACCGCATAACCTAAATCTGTGAGGATACGCCTTAAATCCTGGGCAATAACAAATTCATCTTCAACAATAAATATTTTACCTTGTATATGTGGTATTGGTTGTGTCACAATGCTTGAATTATACGTTTACTTTTCTTCTTCAGAAATCGGATAGCTCCAATGGTCTAAGAACAATATCTTTTTTGTTTTTCAATACAGAATACCTCATTTGAGGTTCTGAAAAAGCAAAAATCAAAAGGTTCTTTAATGGTTTAGCAATACTTAAAATTAGCATTTATTTTGTAACATATCTTTTTTTTGAGCATTAAAGTCATTATTTGTATGTATAGCGCTCATAATTGTTGTGATTGTGCGTAAAAAGTGCATTTCAACGGATTTTTTAAGAATCAAGGGGTGTTTTCAGATTTTTTAGTCTTAAATAAACACACTTTTAACACAAATGAAGTTAAGTATAGAAGTGTTTTTACAGTTGTATTTAACCTTCAAAATTCGCAGCTATCCTAAAAATAAATGCCCTTGGTCGTTGTTCTTAGCAATACTCTGGTGTCCGATGGATTGTTCAATGCGATGTCCGATTTATGGGCGGCGGCGTAATTGTCAACAATGAGGATATCTCCTGTATTCCATTGATGTTCATAAATAGAGGGTTGATTGGAAAATATAGTATTCAATTGGTTTAAAATCGCATTTGCTTTTTTCAAGGGTAAGGAGTTTGTTTGGCAGGTATCGGTCATAATAGATACAAATCCAAAATCGAAATAAATCGTGTTTTTACCATTAAAAGGGTGTTGCCAAAGAATGGGATGTATAACACTGTTGGCGTATTCTGTGTAATAGCGATTCCATTCTACCTTAGCCGTTTCAGACAAGTCATTATAACTTTCAATTAGGGAAATAAAACTGGTGGTAGTGCCATTCTTAGGAATTTCAACCATTTGAAATATGCTTAAATGTGATGGGTTTTGATGATAAGATCGATCTGAATGCCACATATGTCCGGATTCCTTGACAAAAGTTCTCTTTTCTTTTTCCTCGAAAATTTGGGAAGAAGGAACAGAGTAGGTTATAGGCAATTCCAAGGTTCCCAGATTTTGAGTGAAATTGGTTTGTTCTTGTTCCGTCCATTTTCTTTTACCTCTAAGGACGATCAATTGGGCCCAGGAAATCATTTCTTTAATTTCTAGGAATTGATTTGGGGTGATTTTGGTAATGTCATCCAAGTTGGTGATTTCAATGCCCATATATGGATTGACTTTTTCAAAAATCAATTTTTCGTCAGCAGGCTTTTTCCCAAGTAGTTTTCTAAATAGATCCATATTGGTCTTTTTTATTTTGGCTTGATTTCGCTATCTCACACAAATTCTTCGCGTAAGGATGAAGAAAGTTGTTTTTTTGCTCTGCACATAAGAACCCAAGCATAATCACGCGAAATATTTAGTTTTTCACAGATGGTGTCTGTTTCAAATTCATTGAAAACTTTCATTTTAAACACTTCGGATTGCTTATAGGGAAGTCTTTTTAGGTTAAGAAGAACTTTGCTCTTTAACTCCAGATAGCTTTCTTTTTCAATATAATCTTTTGAGAAAAAAGAGGGGTCTCCGAATTCAGCATGATATATTTCTTTATAGTCCTCATGGGAAATCATATATTTTTCCGTGGCCCCATTCATGGTATTTCCTTTTCTGTAGTAGTCTATAATTTTATGCCTTAGAATAGATAATAACCAAGTTTTTTCGGAAGCTTTTTTTCTATAATTCTCGATGGATTTTAGAGCGGATAAAAATGTTTCTTGAACAATTTCTTCCGCTTCATATTCGCTGGAAACCCTACTGCGAACATAGTTAAGGAAATAATGATGGTATCGTGATACCCAATGTTCCGGGGTCAACTTTCTTGTTAAGGAATCTTGCATAGTGCACGTTTAAAAATTAATACTGAATATGATAAATGCTGTAATCATCTAATTTTGCCCAGATTTCTAGGCGACTTTTACGAATAAAAGAGATCGTTGTTTTCATAATGACTTGGATTCGAACGGGCTAGTTTAATCTGCCTTTTAGACCAATGGATAGATTTGTTTTTGCTTTCCACATTAAACTCCAAGCGTTGTCCTTGGAAATTTCTAGTTTTTCGCAAATGGTTTCGGTTGCAAAGTCATCGAATACCCTCATCTTAAAAACCTGCGCTTGTTTTTTTGGGATGGTCTCCAGATATTTAATGACCATGTCTTCGATATCTGATGAAGGATACAAGTTCTGATATGAAAAATCAAAACAATAATCATCCGCTAGTTCCCTATTGTATAATTCTTTATAATCTTCCTTGGAAATCATATGCTTCTCAACCATTCCCTTTTTAGTGTTTTTACTTCTGTAATAGTCAATGATCTTGTTTTTTAAAATACAGAGTAACCATGTGCGTTCAGTGGCCAGACTTTTATAATTTTTCATAGACTTTAAGCCCGATAACAGTGTTTCTTGAATTAACTCTTCAATGACATATGGGCTATTCACTCTTTTTCTGGTATAGTTGTATAGGTAATCATAATAGTTGGGGATCCACTGCTCAGGATTTAATTCTCTTTGTGATGTTGACATAGTTATTTTTTTAATATTGAAAACTATAAAGTAACTATCATGCCAAAAACCACAAATATTATAAATACATGATAATCAATATGTTATGTATGATATGTTAATAGGTGTTATTGTAGTAGTATCCCATATTTAGGAATTATACCATATGCAGTATGAGAATACCAAAATTGCCCTTGGGCATAAAAGAGATCAAAGAAGAGATCATTGGTCGGGGGTATTAAAATGGAATACTTTTTAGTATGGGTGTTCGCCAAATCGGAAGCTGTAGGAACTGTTATTTGGTATGTTACGAAAAGAACGACTAGCTCGTCTAGGACTGCAGTTTCTCTGGTCAATAGTGCTGGAAATTCAACTAAATTGGTATAGCGCGAGTATAGTTTAGCGTATATATTTTTATAACAACAAAACAGGAGAACCACCGAAGCGATTCCCCTGTTTCCGAATCAATCTAACTCAAACTTAATTAAACAAATCTTTCTACTATCTCGTTTTAGCCTACATCTAGATAAAATTGGTTTTTATAGATATAAATGGTCTCCTCAAAGAAATTGATCATTTCCTGTTTGTTGACCTCTTGTAAGGATACCACGGCACCTTTATTTTCTTCAGAGGACCATTTTCCAACGCTTAAGGCAGGAAAATTGTGGGTAGATACGTTTTCCAAGCCGTGCCACGCGGTCATAAATAGATGATGACTACTATTTTTTATATGAGGTTTGGGGGTTGTCATTCCAAAACTAAGGGTGATGTCCGTTTTGGAATTCAGTAATGCAAAGGCGGAAGTATTGAAATCTTGTGGCCATATGGCTACTTCCATATTGATTTGGTACTTCTCCATAATTTCGTCCAATATTTCCCGGACCGCCTTTCTATATTGGGCAAGCATAGCTAATCGTGCCTTATCTAAAAGTAAAAATTGGAAATCGTTTGTCATAGGGCCATAAGGGAATTCCTTGTTTTGAAGGTATTGATATGGTTTGCCTAAACGGAGTTGTTCCGCACTATTTTTAATCCATTGTAAAACTTCTTTATGGGTTTTGCCATGGAGGAAGAATGGCTTGTTTTTTATATGTTCTTTTTTCCATTGTAGGGAAAAATCATAATTTAAACAAAATCGATCTCCTGCAGCAGTAAGAGGCTGGGTTTGTAAACAATTGTTTTGCTTGCAAAAAGTAATGGTTGCTTGACTTCCATCTGGTCGAGGTTCCAAAAAACTATTCCCAGCCTGGGCCAAATACTGCGCAGCTAAATATAGCATGGCATCCATATTAATTTCATCTTTTTTCATAGTGTTGTTTTTTAGGAGCCCTACAAAGTATCTAATTGGAGACTTTGGTACATGATTTAGGCGGTTAATTTGTTTATGGTTGTTGGCGCATCCAAGATGTTGTTCAAAAATTCCATGGTATTGGATGCTGTAGAATAGCCAAACTTGTCAAAGCGATATGCTTCTTGAATACCCGCTTCCAGAGCCATTATTTCTATCCATCGTACAATTTCAAAATGTGGATTTTCGTGCAATGCTATTTTTCCTCTTACCCCCGTATCAGACCTCCATTCCAAGGTGAAGAAATCATGATTGAAGACCAGCATATCTCCTTTAAAGGTAAATGGACTTGTATGCAGACAATGTTCATTTGTCGAAAACTGAAGTGCAATACCTCTACTTCCGTGCGATGGTAAAAAACTACCCTCTGCTGCAATGAGATACTGAGCAGCGAATTGAATAAATTTTTTCATAGGATTGTATTTAAAAATTCAAATAGGTTTTTCATCATTTAGGTCAATGAATAATCGTATTCTTTGGTTTTATCTGTAATGATATTCAATAGGATGAGAATAGCACCAAGACTTATGCAAAAGGCAATGTCAAAGATTTCCAGATAGGAGAAAAAGAACGCCGGTAGTACAATAAGACTTATGGCAAAACTCAATTCAATACGACCATATGTTCTAATTGTTATGCGCTTAAATAGGCTGTATTTGAAATCGGTAATATTGGTAAGAACGATTAGCAATGTGCCCAGGAAGAGATTAAATTGGATCATCACATCCGATAAAAAATCATAAAGAGCCGATGTTAAAAGGAACAAAGCCAACATGTAATTGACAATGGCTCTTGTGCGGAAATTGAATATGAGGTTTAACATAGAATAGTATTAAAGAGGTTATTGTCCTATAAAAGGCCAAAGTCATGCCAAAACAATGTTAAATATGTAACTTATTGATATATAGTAACTTAGAAATAAAAACGATTTTTTGCAAGTAAGAGGAATCTACTATATACAGTAGACGTACAATATATCATAGTCGATTGGGTTTTTGCAAAAAATCATAGCTAGGGGTGTGAATACAAAAAACAACACTTCTACAGTTTTAACCGTAGTATGATTTATCTGATCAGTACGGATAGACAACAGTGAAATAAGATTTCATTCGTGGAATAACTTGTTTTAGCTAATGAAATTGCTTGTTCCAGAGCAAGGAGACGATCGATATTTTTACATGCTATGCAGCTATAGGTTCTTCCAGATAGATTTGAAAAGCAGCTCCCTTTTCCTGAATCACTTCTATTCTTCCGTGTAACTGTTCTACCAATCCCTGTACCAATTGCATTCCAAAAGAGGACAGCTCCTTCATATCAAAATTTGGCGGTAGTCCTTTTCCATTATCGCGAATCAATAGTTTGAACTGGGAGGAACCTTCTACTTGTTTAAAGTTGAGGCGGATATGGTTGCCTATATCCGTGTGAGCAAAGGCATACTTATAACAATTGGTGATGAGCTCGTTCACAATTAACCCTAAAGGTACTGCCAGCCCCATTTGTATTTCACTAGAGTCAACTTCTATATCAAATTGGATTTCCTTTTTATGCCGCTCAAAACTTTTTTCAATATTGTCGATCAGTTCGGTTAAATATTGTTTAACGGGTACTTTGGCAAATTGGTTGCCCTTATAGAGGTTTTGATGGATAATGGCCATGGATTGTATCCTGTTTTTGCTTTCATCTAAAATCTCCTTGAGGGCCGTATTGTCCTTATGGCTTTCCGTTTGAGCGCTCAGTAGGCCGAGAATGATTTGTAAATTGTTTTTAACCCGATGATGGATTTCACGCATTAATAGAGTGTTCTCTTGGTTTTTTTCCTTGATTATTTTGAAGGCTTTCTTTTTTAATCTAAATCGGTTATAGAGCACTGCCAGTAGCGAAAAAACTAATACCAAACCAATGATTAAACTTAACTGAAGGTTTTGTTGCTGTTTGGCTTCATATCGCTGTCGATCATTGACATTGGCCAATTCCAATATTTCCTTATCTTTTTGCGCCCGTTCTTGGGCAAATTCCAAGCGTTCCGTAATCTTCACATTCTGTTGTGCATTCAGGCTGTCTCGATACACGATATAGTTTTTGTAATGTGCTATACTACTCTGATGGTTTCCTTGAATAGAATCGATTTCATACAAACCTAGATAGGATTGACTAATATCACCAAGATTGACCCCATTTTCACTATTCTTTTGGATACTAGCTAAAAATAGGGAAACTGCCTCGGAAAAATAAGGTTTGGCTTCCCGTGAACGATTTCTGTCGTTATGGATAATACCAATATACTCCATGGCAACCCCTTGCAGGTATAGATTATTAGCTTCTTTGTAATATTCAAGGGATTTTTTAAAGTGGTATATGGCCTTGTCTGGATGATTAAGTTCTTTATGCGCAAAAGCCAACCCTCCTTGAAGTGCTCCTTGGGCATAGGGCATGAGATGAATCTTTTCTGAAACTTCTAAAAAAATATCTAAGGCTTTTTGATGCTCTCCCATCTGATTGTATAGAAACCCTACATTGGACATTGGAATTAGCTGATAAGCCGGATTGTTATCTTTTTTATAATAAGCTATGGCTTTTTGAAAGTTTTGAACGGCTGCTTCATACTTATTGTTCTCCCATTGTACCCCACCCATATTTTCATAAAATATGCCTTTGCTTTCCAATGAAATGGAAGGGTGATCTATGAGATCAATCGCTTCGACCAAGATTTTGGAAGCTTCATTTTCAAAACCCAACATTTGATATTGTGTACTCAGGTCAACGGCGTGATCCAGAATTATATTTTCCGGTTCTTTGTTTTTCTTTGTTAACTCATAGGCCTTTTCAAAGGCAAGTAGGCCTTCGAGATACTCCTGTTGATCCAATAGTATTGTGGCCATGCCCCGATACCCTTTACGTAGGCCCTTCTGATAGTTCACTTTTTTCGATTCGGACAATACTTTTTCCATATAACGCCTTGCCTCATCTAAATTTTCCTCATAGATGTTCACATAACCCATATTGTGCAGGGCGTCTATCCATTTGTTGGAGGTGTTGTTTTTGTGGATTTCACTAATTTTTAGTGCTTTATTTCCATAGTATCGTGCACTGTCTAAATTTTCTGTGTTGATATCCGTATAATACTTGCTGAGCTCCATATAATGGTCGATATTTTCAATATCTGAGCCGCCTTTGGTCAATTTATGCAAGCTATCCAAAGTTGATGTTTGCCCGTGGAGAAACGAGGCAAATGAAAGCCAGAATAGAAGATATAGCTTAAGGATGGTATTTTTCATGAATACAAGTTTGATGGATCATCCAGAATATACCAAAAATATGCCAGATGGATTTTTTTTGTAGAATATGGCCATTTGGGCTTGACAAATGCCCTGCCTATGGGAGCTATTGTAAACGTATTAGGGAGAAAGGATATATCATGGATATACAAAAAATAGATTTTTAACTCCAAGAGACTGTATATATCCAATATGTTGTACTTGAGAACGACTAAAGATGGCCTAGGGAATGAAGTTATTGTTCACCTTGGTATTCGCATTGGATAACTCGATCACAAAAGCTAAAGGAGATGCATATGGGACATGACCCATGTTGTAGGGAAAAGTAAAATAGGCAATATTGATTTATGGGAGTATTGCTTCCCCGTCAAGGATTTCAGGGCACTCAACAGGGAAGAAAATGTGGTGTTTGCCCGCCTTAAATTTTTGGGTATTCGGTCTGCGTCATTTCAGCTTGTACATCTCCGGTATGGGCGGTTGTAAGTTTTTCGAAAAGTAAAATATGCACTTCTTCCCCATCCTTGGTGGATGGGCAGTGTTCCACACCTTTAGGAACAATGATCATTTCCCCTTCGTTAACCACTTCGGTACGGTCACGAAATTTCATGTATAGGGTTCCTTTGGTCACTTGAAACAATTCGTCTTCATTTTCATGGGAATGCCAAACAAATTCCCCTTGGATTTTGGCAATGATGACCTGCATGTCATCTACAATACCGATCTGGTGCGGATGCCATTGTTTGGAAAATTTGGAATGTTTTTCTGCGATATTAATTGGTGTCATAAGCGTTTTTTTATGCCGTTAAAGATACGGTGTTTTGGACTTAAGAAAATCTTAAATCCCCAAAATTAGTTTGGCGACCCAGAAGTAAATGAGAATACCAAAAATATCGTTGCTGGTGGTAATAAAGGGGCCAGTGGCTATGGCAGGGTCTATACCGCGCTTATGCAAAAACAAAGGAATAAAAGTGCCTATAATGCCCGCGACCACAATAACCACAACAAGAGAAATAGAAATGGCCAGGGAGGTCAGGAAATCACCTCTCCAGGCCCAAGTGATCAGTAACAAAAGAATTGCCAATATGATTCCGTTCAAAAGGGCCAAGAGCATTTCTTTGACCAAGCGGTTCCCAATACTGCCGCGTAAGTCGTCATTGGCCAATCCCTGTACAATAATCGCACTGGATTGTACGCCTACATTTCCGGCCATGGCCGCAATCAAAGGAGTAAAATAGAAAAGAGCGGCATGATGTTCAAGAATGGCTTCAAAATTCCCCATGATTCCAGCGGCACCCACACCTCCGATCAATCCCAAAATCAACCAGGGCAAGCGTGCACGGGTCAATTCCCAAATACTATCATCCGCTTCCACCACTTGGGAGATACCCGCCGCCAATTGATAGTCCTTTTCAGCTTCTTCCCGAATCACATCTACAATATCATCAATGGTAATTCTGCCCACAAGGCGCCCTATCTCATCTACCACCGGAATGGCCTCCAAATCGTATTTGGACATAATTTTGGCCACCTCTTCCGGCTTTTCATTCACGGTAACCGAATCTACTTTTGGAATATACACCTCTTTGATCGGCGATTTGGTAGAAGTGGTCAAGAGATCTTTAAGGGAGAGGCGTCCAATTAATTTGTCTTCATCGTTTACGACATAAATAGAATGTACTCGGGTTACGTTTTCCGCCTGCGCCCGCATTTCCTTTACACAAGTGAGTACGTTCCAATTTTCACGAACCTTTACTAACTCCTTGGCCATAAGACCCCCTGCGGAATTTTCATCATAGCGAAGTAACTCTACAATGTCCTTGGCATGTTCTTTATCCTCAATTTCGGAGATAACTTCCTGGACAATATCTTTGGGGAGCTCTGCGACAATATCGGCGGCATCATCTGTGTCCAATTCATCGAGCTCCTCCGCAATTTCCTTGGACGATAGGTTTTTCAGAATAGCTTCCCTAACATCATCATCCAATTCGGTAAGCACATCGGATGTCTTATCGCTATCTAAAAGCTTAATGAGATAGGTGGCTTCATCTTCATTTAATTCATTCAGGATCTCGGCAATATCTGCATAGTGCAATTCCTCCAATAAGGTAACTAAGGAAGATCCCTTGTCCAACTCAATGAGTTGTTCAATACGTGCTAAGAAATCGTCATCTAATTTAAAAGGGGTCATTGCCTGCTGGTTTGATTAACGGTATCGACAGCGCAAATCTAAACAAAGATTTATAAAATATCCTCCTGAATTCTTAAGGTTAGTTGTATAAAATCTGAAACACTGATTTGTTCAGGCCGTTTATCAAAGATGTTCGTTCCGCGTAGCGAATCGGAAAGCTGGAAGGTCTTTAAGCTATTTCGCAATGTTTTTCGCCTTTGATTAAACGTTGCTTTGACCACTTTGAAAAATAGTTTTTCATCACATTCCAAATGATAGCTTTCTTTACGAACAAGGCGAAGTACTCCCGATTGTACTTTGGGTGGGGGATTAAAAACTTCTGGGGCCACCGTAAAAAGATACTCAGCATCATAAAAGGCTTGTGATAATACCGATAAGATTCCATAGGTTTTACTGCCTTCTTTTGCACAAATACGCTCCGCAACTTCTTTTTGGAACATCCCAGAGAACTCTGGTACTAGACTTTTCATTTCCAACATTCTAAAGACAATTTGTGTGGAAATATTGTACGGAAAATTCCCAGTGATGGCAAATGGGGCATTTTCAAAATGTGTTTTAAGATCAAACTTTAGAAAATCAGCCTCAATCACTTCAAAACGGCCTTTGCGTTGCAATAACTTTATATGTTCTATAGGGAAATCTTCGCGTAAATACACAATAGATTCGCTATCCAGGTCCATGGCGGTAAGATCAATATCCTTTTCTAACAAGTACTTGGTAAGAACTCCTGTTCCCGGCCCTACTTCAACAACATGTGTATACCCTATAAACGATAAGGTGTCCGCAATGCGTTGCGCCACGGTTTCATCCTTCAGGAAGTGCTGCCCCAGATATTTTTTGGCTTTTACAGGGCTATGGCCCTGCCGCTCTTTTTTAGTTTTTTTGGAAGTATGGTAATGTTTCTTTCCTTTGGCCATACCCCTAGTGCTCACTAATTACTTCAAGCTCTGTCCTAAAAGAGACCATTTTATCTCCAAATAAGCGCAAGGCATCATTTCTAAGGCTTGCCGCATTCTCCTTGTAATAACGTTCTAAGGTGGCTTTGTCCTGGGTCGTAAATTGTACGGAATAGGTGGTTCCTCCCATTTCTTCTTCAACAAGTACTTTGCACATTTTTGCGGCATGGAACTTCCCGGTAGCCAGCATATCCGGAATATGGGTGTTATTCATCCACTGGATCCATTCGGCTTCAACACTGCTGTCTATATTGGTGGTTACATTATAAATGTACATGCTTTTTTGGCTTAATTATGGTTTTGCTTAGTTAATGGCATCGCCTCTTAGGATGCGATAATTTTTTCTTGCCTGCGGGAAATAATAGCTATCTTGATAATCGTAAATAATTCGTTCGTACTGTTGTTTCGCTTTTTCTGGCATTCCAAGTATATTTTCATAGAGCTGTGCAAGGGCGAAATGCGCATCATCGGCCAAAATACCATTGGAGTAAAATTCTATGATTTTCAGATAACTTAATTCTGCAGCCTCATAATTTTTAATGCGCTCCATAAGTTCTCCGGTTTTCAATAAAGCTTCGTCTTCTATTTTTTCCCCTTTATGGTTTTCCAAAATCCCGTTCAATTCTGCTATGGCATCCCTGGTTTTGTTTTGATAGGCCAATAAATCGGCTCGGGCATATTTTTTTAGGGCTGTTTGCGTAGAATCCTCCAGGGAATTATCAGAGATCAACAAGCTTAATTGCATGGCATCATTGGCAATAAGCTGAGAGGTAGAGCCTCTTAATACTTTAAGCTGTGTCAAGGCCCAGTTGAAGTCTCCTTTGTAAAAACTTGTTTGGGCTACTTTAAAACGTGCGTTTTGCCCGATAATATTATTTTTTAAGGCTTTTTGAACCTGGGAAAAGTAAATCAATGCCTGATTAAAGCGTTTGTCATACACTAAAATATCGCCATAGGCCATTTTTATATGCGCCTTTCCATAGGCATTCAGCGGGAGTTGCAAGCTGTTTTTTAGCAAAGTGATCGCGGCTTCCGGCTCATTTTTTTTGAAAGTAAGGAAATTGGCATAGGCAATTTGTAGCTGCAAGGTCTCGCCCTGATACCCATAAGTTTCCATTAACTGCTCGAAGCTTTTTTGAACTTTGGTATAGGTGTTTTTGTTTTCATCCAAAAGAGCGATATCAATAAGATTTAGGCTTGCATTTAATTGCACTACCGGATTTTGGCCATTTTCAATAATGTACTCAAAAATAGACTTTGCGGTATCGATATCCTGGTTTTCCAAAACCAAATTCCCTAAGCTTTCCAGGCGTTGTAATGAAAGTTGGTCTGTTCTTTTGTACAAGGCTTTTTCTTGATTAAAGGCGCTGCGATATTGTTTTTGTTGTACAAAAAGCCAACTCAATAATTCGTTCCACAACACATCGGGGTTCTTTTGGGCATTCTGCAACAATATTTTTTTCAATTTTATATTGTTCTCGTTGCTCGCATCCGAACTAATAAAGTCATTAATGTTTCGAAGAATGTTCCCTTTGGATACCTGACCAGATTGAATGAGATTGAGATAAGATTGGTACATCTTTTCAATGTCTCCTTTTTCTCCGTAGATACGGGCCAACTGAAAATTGTAATTTAATCTGGGACTTAGCTCCATAGCCCGGGAATAGGCACGTACGGCTTGATCCAAGAGGGCGTATTTTTGAAAACGAAACCCTATGGCATATCCAAGATTAGGATTTTTGTCTATTTTGGATAAGGCCGTATTGTAATAGACCTCGGCTTTATCCGGAAGATTTTGAAGCGCATAATTGTACCCCAATTCAATGTATAGGGTAGGGTAGGCATTTTCATTTTTAATTTTGTCCAGCAGATGGGCCTCTGCATCATCATAACGTTCCAATTGCTGATAACAGGCCACCAAACCTTCAGCGTAATCTGTCCTTCGTGGATTTTTTTCAACCAACTTCTCATAGAAGACTACGGCCTTATCAAAATCCCCATCATTGAAGTATTGTTTGGCCAAAAATTCATTTTGTCCAAATAGGGGATGTATAAAACAAAAAATAAGAATGACAAGAATGGAACGCAATAGGCTATTTTTTCTCAAAGATACACCAAATACCGAAAGTTGGTGTTAAGGTCATTGTAAAGAATTGACCCAATTCCTTCCTCCTCCCGAACAGGGGCTAAAAAATCTTAATCAATACGATCAAATCCACAATAAGGAATCAGCACATCTGGAACACGGATACCATCCTTGGTTTGATAATTTTCAAGGATTCCTGCCAAGACTCTTGGAAGCGCCAAAGAACTTCCATTCAAGGTATGTGCCAATTGACTCTTTCCCTTTTCATCTTTGAAGCGCAATTTTAAACGGTTTGCCTGATAGGTTTCAAAGTTGGAAACAGAACTGATTTCCAGCCAGCGATCTTGGGCTGTGGAAAATAATTCAAAATCATAGGTGAGCGCAGAAGTAAAACCAAGATCACCTCCACAAAGGCGGAGAATTCTATAGGGTAATTTTAATTCCCGCAATATCTCCTTAATATGAGCGACCATACCGTCTAAGGCGGCATAGGAATTATCTGGATGTTCCACGCGTACAATTTCTACCTTATCGAATTGGTGAAGACGATTCAATCCGCGAACATGTGCACCATAGCTTCCGGCTTCTCTCCTAAAACAAGGGGTATATCCGGTATAACAGATAGGAAAATTGGATTTGTCCATAAGTTCTCCTCGAAACAAATTGGTTACCGGAACTTCTGCCGTAGGGATAAGATAAAGATCATCTTCCCCAATATGATACATTTGACCTTCCTTGTCCGGGAGTTGTCCCGTACCATAACCAGAAGCTTCGTTCACTAGATGAGGCACTTGAATTTCAGTATAACCGGCAGCGGTGTTCTTATCCAAAAAATAAGAAATCAAAGCGCGTTGAAGTCGTGCTCCTTTGCCTTTGTATACGGGAAAGCCTGCCCCAGCGATTTTAACCCCTAATTCAAAATCGATAATGTCATACTTTTTTGCCAGTTCCCAATGGGGCAATGCGCCATCTTCCAAAGTGGGGATAGTACCTTCTTTAAAAATTTCCTCATTATCCTCATCGCTATTCCCGGAAGGAACGGAAGGGTGGGGGATGTTGGGGATTTGATATAATAAGTCCTGTAATTTCTCCGCAGTAGCCGCCAATTCCTCATTCAGCACTTTGGCATCTTCCTTAAGGGCACCGGTCTGAGCTTTTATAGCATTGGCCTCTTGCGCTTTACCACTTTTAAAAAGCATTCCTATTTCCTTGGAAAGTTTGTTGGACTCGGATAGGGTTTGATCTAACTTTGTTTGTACCGCACGTCGGGTAGCATCCAAATGTAAGACTTCATCCAATAAAGAAGTCGCATCGAGATTACGTTTTTGTAATGCCGTGACAAAAGCTTCTTTATGATCGCGTATCGCTTGTAGTTGCAACATGGAATTCTTTTTTTAGTGACGCAAATTTAAGGTTAATTCAGGAATGTTACCTATTTAAAATAACCCAATTGCGACAGGATTTTATAAGGAGGTAAAATATACAGTTTTCCGCTCTGAAATGGTCTAAAGTGGTGAAGGTAAGATCCAATCGTGATGGCCAAAATGATTCCAAGGAACATTGGCAATATCTACTTCAGGGTCAATATATTGGCGATAGGGTTTTCCGTTGATGCTTACTCTTGACTTCACATAGACTTCAATGGTTTTTCCTTTTGCGGCATATTCTTTTTTGAGATGCTGGGCAAATTGCCACATAAAATCGGGGTATGCCGCTACACGGCGTTGCTGTTTTTTGGTGAGATAGGTATCAAGGTTTACTACATCCGTAGCCTTAGTTTTAGGGTCTACAACCTTAAATTGAACACGGCCCGTACGACTGCGAAGCATCATGCGCCAACTCAGTCGGTGTCCTTCTTCTGTCCATAGGACATCGTCTTGAATAAAATGATGGCGAACGGGTAGCCCCAATTGTATAATAAAATAAAGTCCTGTAACCACAAACAATAGCCTTTTGGTATTGGGTGGTGGAGCTTCCTGTGTTGGGAAGATTTCTTTGCGCTTGAAAAAGAGTTTTCTAATGGTTTTTGGTTCAAAGAAGAAGACGGTAAAAGCAAGGGCGAGATAAGGAAATATACCTATCTGGAGTACAAATGAATTGAACAAATGAAAAATAATAGCCAATCCAAAGGCAATTTTCCGGGATGGTTTCCACAAAAGTGCGGGAATAATCAACAAATCAAAAACAATTCCCGTTATCCCAATGACCTTATGTACCCATGGAAGCTGTAAAAAACTCCCGACCAAGGGATAATCTGCTCTGCCTTTCATGAGAAGCTCTATGACCCTAAAATCAAGCCAATCTCCATAGACCTTTGCTACGGAAGCATATACGTACACAATGAAGAGTTGCGCAATAATGATCCATTTCACATACCCATACATGCTATGGGTTTTTAGTGCGGGATTTTTTTTGGTCACCCAGGAAATATCCCGATCTGCTGGTAAAAAAATCATTAAAAAGGAAATCAACAGAAGCAGATAGTAATGATTGTTGTACGATGTTTTCTGCATAAAATAGACTCCGGCCCATAGCAGGGTGAAACCTATCATGCTATAACGGTATTTATAGCCTAGGGCAATAAGGACACCCAAAGTGCCCATCACCAAAAAATAATAGTACATCCCATTTCCAGGCAAGGGTTGCAGCCATTCAAAACCAATAAAATTAAAGGTGAATTTAGGCTCTACCAAGGTGCGCCTTACCCATCCGGTGACAATAGCACCGTAACATTCCAGTGCAATGAGGATTCCAAAGAAAACCCGGAAGAGAACCAAGGAAGAATTATCGATTTTTTGAAATAAAAATCGGGATACCATTTATTTGGAAATTAGTGAAAATGAAGTCGCTCTATCTTTCTTCAATTGTTCCGTCAAAGCCGAAACAGAGTCAAATTTGTGTTCATCCCTGATTCGATCTAGAATATCGATTTGGATTTTCTGCCCATAAAGGTCCTCATTGAAATCAAAAAAATGGACTTCAATACTACGCTCGGTACCTCCAACTGTTGGGTTATTGCCAATATTCATCATTCCGTGAACCATGCGGTCGTTTACGGTACTCTTTACGACATAAACGCCATTTTTTGGAATCAACTTATAGCTTTCCGCAATGGCAATATTGGCTGTCGGGAAATTCAATTGCCTTCCTAGCCCTTTACCCTTGGTCACCACGCCCGTAAGCATATAATGATAACCCAGGTAATCATTGGCCGTGCGTACGGCACCTTCCATAAGTGCTTTCCGTATTTTGGTGGAACTTACGGAAACATCATCGATTTCTTGAACCGGAATTTCCTCTACCTCAAAATCGTAGGTGGCTCCAAAAGTGATCAAATCACTAATATTGGCCGTTCTATTTCTCCCAAATCTATGGTCATAACCAATAATTACTTTCTTGGCGCCAATATTATTGACCAGGACATCCCGTACAAATTCTGTGGCGGTGAGTCTGGAAAAATCCATCGTAAACGGATGAATAATGAGGGAATCCAAGCCTATTTTTTCTAGAATCTGGATTTTTTCCTCTACGGTATTTAGCAGTTTAATGTCCGCATCTTTTTGCAGAACCATTCGTGGATGCGGAAAAAAAGTAAGGACTGTAGCTTTTAGGCCAATGCTTTTGGCATCATTTATGAGGCGTTCCAGTATCTTCTTATGTCCGACGTGTACACCATCAAATGTGCCAATGGTTATGGAAGTAGGTTGTGTTTTGTCGTATTTTGAAATGCTTTGAACTGTGACCACCTTTTAGAATAAATAAAAACCTTACATTTGATAATAAAGAACTAGCTATGATTGCAAAATTACGTCTTGTTTTTTCAATTACCATATTATTTCTTTCCTTTTACGGGTATTCACAGACAAATTATTGGCAGTCAGAAGGTAGTTCTAACATTGTTTCACAACGATTTAATGGTAAAACAGGACAAAGATATGCTTTGCAGCAAGCAGCGCTTGAAAAAGAACTGATCGGTATAAACCAGCAAGAAGGGAATGAAGCGCTTGTATATTTCCCCGATTCCCAAGGAAAACTTATTCCCTTTAGGGTTCGGGAAACCCCTGTATTTGCCCCTGCCTTGGCCAAGAAATACCCAAACATAAAATCATATTCCGGATATAGCCTAAAAAATAGCGGGGACAAGGTGCGTTTTAGTGTATCCCATAGAGGCATTCAGAGCATGTTTACTTACCTGGATGGCAAAGCCGATATGTTTCTGGAAAAAGTGGATAGGACCGATACGCACTATACGCTGTATCAACGTGGGGGGGCACAAGAAAAAGATGCAGATTTCATTTGTAATACGACCGCCGAAGTTGAAAAAAGTTTTGATGGCACTACCGCCAGATTAGTAGACGATCAGCGGTTGAGAACGTATAGAATTGCCGTGTCCACTACAGGGGAGTATACCCAATTTCACGGAGGGACAGTGGCAGATGCATTGGCAGCGATCAACGCTACTTTGACCCGAGTGAATTCGGTATTTGAAGTTGATTTGGGCGTCCGATTGGAATTGATAGGGGACAATGATATGCTCATCTATACCGATGGCGCCACGGATCCCTATACCAACAACCTCAATGCCCAGACCCAAACGACCTTGACGAATACGATTGGGGAAGAAAATTATGATGTGGGACATTTGTTTCATAGGGCTGCAAATAATGGAGACGCAGGATTTATAGGGTCGGTATGCTTCGACAATAGAAAGGGAAGTGCTTTCTCTTCTGGAAGTTCCCCCCAAGGGGATCAATTTGATTTAGATTTTGTAGGACATGAATTGGGGCATCAGTTCGGGGCTAACCATACCTGGTCTTTTGCTTCAGAGGGAACCGGTGTACAGGCAGAGCCTGGTAGTGGTACTACGATTATGGGGTATGCAGGGATTGCCCGAAACAATAATATTGCACTTCAAGGCGATGATTACTTTCACTACTATAGTATTCTTCAAATTTCAGAGTATCTGGCCACAACGGCCTGTGGGGGCTTGATAGGTCTTACCAATAATCCCCCTGTGGTTGATCCTTTGGCCAATTATGCCATACCCATGGGCACGGCCTTTGTATTGGAAGCAACAGCTTCCGATGTAGATGGGGATATGCTTTCTTTTGCTTGGGAACAAATCGATAATGGATTAGTGACCAATCTTACTTTTGGACCCGATAATCAGGGTGGGGCAAATTTCAGATCGCAACGCCCTACGACAGATCCTAAACGGTATTTTCCAAGGTTGTCCAGTGTACTCACTGGAGACCTAACACAGTCTAGTCCCACATTGAATTCTGCATGGGAGACCGTATCCAACATTGGACGGGAAATGAATTTTGCCGTAACCGTTAGGGATAATGCCCTCGGAGGGGGACAGGTGGTTTCCGAACAACTAAATATCAATGTAGTGGCCAGCGCGGGCCCATTTGCCCTTACTTCACAAACAGGAGGTGAAAACTATACGGCCGGCTCCACCCAAACAGTGCTTTGGGATGTTGCCAATACTACAGCCGCCCCAATAAATACGCAAACCGTAGATATTTTGCTATCTGTAAATGGGGGAGTGGATTTTTCCATGGTCTTAGCCACGGATGTTCCAAATGATGGTACACATGAAGTACTTATCCCGGGAGTCGAAACAACGAACGCACGCCTTATGGTACGTGCTCATGACAATGTGTTTTTTGCGGTAAATGCAGCGGATTTTGCTATTAGTAGTGCGGATGTTGTGCTTAATTTTGAAGCTTTGGAATACGATATTTGCCAGCCCAATGATACCACCATTCCATTTGATTATGAAACGTTCAATGGTTTTGCCGAAACCAGTACCTTAAGTGTATCGGGTGTCCCTGCCGGACTCAATATTGCCTTTTCTCCAAGTACGGTATCGGGCAATACGACGGTAAATATGGAGATAACCAATGTAAATGCTGTAGTTGAAGGGAGTTATCCTATAACAATAACCGCCACAGCACCAAGTTTTACGAAATCCGTAGACCTCGTACTGAATGTCTACGATGGTAATTTTTCGGAAGTCGTTTTGTCGGCACCTGCAAATGGAGCCTCGGTTTCTGGAATCAATCAAGTACTGCAATGGGAAGCCAATGCTGGAAGTACGGAATATGATGTGGATATTGCAACCGATATGGCTTTTGCGAACATCATAGAAACGGCAACCGTAATTTCCAATACCTATACCACGGTCAATTTAGCAGAAGCCACCTCATATTACTGGAGAGTGCGCCCAAAAAATAATTGTTCCCAAGGTGTTTTTGGGGCGGCATTTCGTTTTACCACAGCCAGTATTAATTGTAGTAGTATTTCATCTACCGATGTGCCTGTTACCATTTCTTCCTCTGGGACCTCAACTGTAATGGCATCCGTTAATTTTCCTAATGATCGCCCAGTCTCCGATGTAAATGTTACTTTAGATCTTGACCATAGTTTTGTGTCCGATTTAACCATCCGATTAACATCCCCGTCCGGGACGTCAGTAGATTTGGTATCGGGTTCTTGTGGTAATGGAAGAAATATTAGTGCGACTTTCGATGATGCCGGGAGTAGTTTAGCCTGTACCAATAATCCTGCAATTACGGGAACCGTGCGCCCTTTAGGGGCACTGGCCAATTTTAATGGGGAATCTAGTTTAGGGGAATGGACCCTAACCATAAATGATACGGCCAATGGTGATGGAGGTACGTTGAACGCGTTCTCTCTGGAGATATGTGTAGAGGGCGATGTTCGTCCGGATGCCGATAATGATGGAGTATTGGACGATGGGGATGACCTTTGTTTAGGAACGCCGGAAGGAGTAGAGGTAGATGCCAATGGATGTCCCGTTTTGCGATTCCCGGATACGAACTTTTCTACCAATGTGCAGAATGAATCCAGTAGGGATGCCAATGATGGGGCAATTGCTATTAATGCTATGGAAATGAACAACTACAGTATTTCCATTACTGGAAATGGTGTAATGGTCAATGATAGCTTTTCTGATGGCTATACCTTAGATAATCTCAGCGCGGGGACCTATATGGTATGCATTAATGCAGAAAGCAACGGAATGATGTTCGAAGAATCTTGTTTTGAGGTCATTGTAAATTTAATTACGTTTTATCCAAATCCTACTACCGATGTTGTGCGTGTGACCATTGATTCGGATATTGATGCTATACGTGTAGGGATTTTTAACCTGAATGGTCGTTTAATGAACGATGAGGTATACGAGACCAATAATGGGGAAGTGATCATGGATCTATCAGCACTTCCATCCGGGGTTTACTTTCTAAAATTTGAAGACCGAAGATTCAATAAAACCTACAAGGTAGTCCGACAATAAAGTTGCCCTCAGGAGTTTCTGAAAAGAGAACGGACTCTAGACACCATTAAACTGATTCATGGTAATTTTGATGCCGGCCAATACAAAAGAACGAATGGTAGCGATTGCTTTTTCCAGGCGTTCGGGCATGGCTTTTTGCTCTTCCTCATTCCATTTGCCCAAGACATAGTCTACCTGCCTACCTTTGCTAAAATTGGCCCCTACGCCAAACCGGAATCTATTGTATTGCGTGGTCTGAAGGATTTGTTGGGTGTCCTTTAAACCATTATGACCCCCATCACTCCCTTTGGTTTTGGTTCTCAGGGTGCCAAATGGAAGATTAAGATCATCTGTGATTACCAACAGGTTTTCCATGGGAATTTTTTCCTTCTCCATCCAGTATTTAATGGCTTTTCCACTTCGGTTCATATAGGTGGAAGGTTGTAACAAAAGGACACTTTTGCCTTTGATTTTTAAAGTGGCAATTGCACCCAATTTGGCAGTTTCAAAGGAAACATCGTGAGCTTCGGCAAGGGTATCTAGTATTTTGAAACCGATATTGTGTCGCGTTTCCCGGTATTCATCTCCTATATTTCCAAGTCCGACGATTAAAAATTTCTTCATATGGTCAGCTTCTTTCAGCACAGTGGCGTTCCTACCAAAAATTACTTTTAACAAATGGAACATAGCACAGTTTTGCTATAAAAATACAAAAGCATCTGCCATGGCAGATGCTTTTTATAAGATTTGCGAGTGGAATTACTCCGTAGCTTCAGCTGCTGGTGCGGCTGCTTCTCCTTCAGTTGCTTCTTCTTCCTCATCTTCCTCTTCCGCTGCTGCGTTTCTGGAAGTTTTCACTTGTACGATAATCGTACTATCCGGGTGAAGGATCGAATAATCATCGCTTAATACAGAAGAAACGGGGATACCTCCACCGATTTTCAGTTTAGAAATATCAACATCAAAGAAATCTGGAAGATTTCCAGGTAATGCTTTGATGGTCAATTTTCTCTTTCTAAATAACAAACGACCACCGTTTCTAACCCCAGGAGAGTTTCCTTCAAGACGTACGGGAATATCCATGGTTACTTCTTTGTCGTCAAAAAGTTGGTAAAAATCTACGTGTAGGATGCCATCGGTTACAGGGTGAAATTGAATATCCTGCATTACGGCGCTAAACGTTTTACCACCTTCCAAATCGATCACAACTGTATGCGCGTTTGGAGTGTACACTAAATTTTTGAATGCTAATTCATTCGCTGAAAAGTGTAATGGTGCATCCCCTCCGTATAATACGCAAGGAACCTTTCCAGCATTACGTAAGGCCTTTGTTGACTTCTTGCCTACGCTTTCTCTTTCTGATCCTTTAATTGTAATAGACTTCATTATATATATTAAAAATTAATAATTCACATTGTGTTTTAATGTACTTCCTATAACTTACATTAAAAATTTAGAGGAAATAGAGGTATTGTGGTGTACTCTTGTCATGACATCTGCGAACAGATCTGCACAACTCAATACATTTACTTTCTCACTTTCTTTTCTAAGTGGAATAGAATCGGTAACGATCAATTCCTGTAAATGGGATTTTTCTATTTTTTCATAGGCATTCCCTGATAATAAGGCATGTGTAGTGATGGCCCTTACACTGGTTGCACCGCGTTCCATCATCAAATCGGCAGCTTTTGCGAGTGTTCCTGCAGTGTCTACCATATCATCTACTAAAACCACATTTTTGCCTTTAACATCCCCAATGAGCTCCATATGCGATATCACATTGGCTTTTGCTCGCTGTTTATAACAGATAACTACATCACATTCCAAGGCTTTGGAATATGCATATGCCCTTTTGGATCCTCCCATATCAGGAGACGCAATTGTAAGGTTATCTAAGTTCAATTGTTTTAGATAAGGTAAAAATAAGGTGGAGGCAAACAAATGATCAACAGGTTTTTCAAAAAATCCTTGTATTTGGTCTGCGTGAAGATCCATAGTAATAATACGTGTAGCTCCAGCAGTCTCCAACATTTTTGCAATTAATTTTGCGGCGATTGGAACTCTAGGTTTATCCTTTCGATCTTGTCGTGCCCATCCAAAATACGGCATAACGGCCGTAATGTGCCTCGCCGATGCTCTTTTGGCTGCATCCAGCATCAAGAGCATTTCCATTAAATTCTCGGAACTAGGGTTCGTGGAACCAATGATAAAGATACGCGCCCCGCGTACCGATTCTTCAAATGAGGGTTGAAATTCTCCATCGCTATATTTGGAGAAAATAACTTTACCTAGATCAGTGCCATATGCTTTTGCTATTTTTTCTGCCAAAGCAGTACTTTGCGTACAAGCAAAGATTTTAGGTTCTGGAACGGTGTAGGACATCGTTAATGTATTGTTATATTGTTTTTTAACCCTCCCTAAAATTAAGGAGGTGCAAATTTAAAAATTTATTTGGGTTGCTAAAGGATAAATGTTGATATTTTTTGTTGCACTAATAAAAATATTTTATAGTTTTGCAGTCCTTAATGAGATGCTCGGGTGGCGGAACTGGTAGACCTGTCTGCCGACAGGCAGGCGCGCTAGGATTGAAATTTTGAATAATGGTTTGGGTTTATGCGATTTCAAGTTTAAATTATAACTATATTTATGTGGGGATGACTATCGATATTGAAGGTAGGTATAACCGGCATAATAGTGGAAGAGAGAAAATCACAAAACCATATATTCCTTTTCGGTTGATATATACGGAAAAGTGCGAGAATAGAATTGAGGCCCGGAAACGGGAAAAATATTGGAAATCTGGAGTTGGCAAAGAACAGCTCAGAATACTGAGAGACAAAAATTAGTAATGCTCGAGTGGCGGAACTGGTAGACGCGCTGGATTCAAAATCCAGTTCCTTTGGAGTGTGGGTTCGATTCCCACCTCGAGTACATCAAAAAAACCTCCTTTTTATAGGGGGTTTTTGCTTTTAGGGATACATAGGCAATCCCATAATCTGATGTGATTATACATAATATTCCCAACAGGCAAAATGATACAGACTCCAAAAAGGAAAATATAAACCGTTTTACCCATCTTAGCACTAGTTCTGTTTTTCCAACGCTTTAATGAAGTAAGAAGGGTAGATACCCGTTTTTTTGTAAAACGCCTTTGAAAATGCACGATCTGTGCTAAAACCGATTTCATTGGCTATAGCTTTGATAGTGAACTTTCTAAATCTCAGGTCGTTTTTTAATTTATCAACCACATAATCTATACGTAAGTCATTTACATATTGACTCACACTTTTACCTTTGGTCTGATTTAGTAGTAGCGATAGGTATTTAGAATTTGTTTTAAAACTCTTTGCCATTTTATCCAGCGTAAGATGCATCTTTAGATACTTCCCTTCATTTTCAAACTGATCCAGGCATTTTGCAATATGATTGATGGTATCTTCAGAGATATCCAATCGTTGCTTTTGCTTTGTGCCGGCAATGGAATCTTTTTTTTGTGTTGCTGTTTTTTCGTTAAGAAGTGATTTAAACCGTTGTTTATAATGTTGTTGTTTCACAAAGAAAAAAAGGAAACCTAAGAAGCTTATTCCTAAAAAAATTGAGATAATTAATCTTGTTTTTGCTGCCTCTACATTTTCATTTTTGAGTGATACTATCAATTTTTCCTTGTCTACAAGGAGGTTGGGAATATCATAGTCCGTTTCTAACCTATCGTTGATGTATTTGTAGTTAATATCAAGTATGCTGTCTACCATTATCAATTTATCTAAATATGCCAATTGCCGTTTATTATCTCCCAATTGTTTGTAATGGTTTACCAACCCTAAATACGCTAATTTCGTCTCAGGTATTAGATAATTGGACGTTGTTGTTAACGAATCAATCCTTTCATAATATAATAGTTTTTGTGTATCGTTACCCAAGGCTTCGTACGATTTTCCCAAATACAAATAAGCTTCGATTAGTTCTTGAATTTCAAATATCTCCCGCTCACTTACATCACTTACCTTGGGTAGAACCGAGGTGATTTTAGCAATACTGCTTTCATAATTTTTATTGTGGCAATCCAAAATACCATCATGAAGTACAAGAAGATGGCCAAAATCGGTATGCAAACCTATTTTTAGGCCTTGATTTGTCAATATTTTTGCAGAATCAATTTCATTGTTAAGTCGATATGTTTTAATTAGTTCAGATAGCGAAAGAATCGATGCTTCAAAATAACCCTTATCATCATTGGGATTATCTTTTAAATAATTTCTTTCGAATGCCAAGTTCTTCTTAAAGATGGATTTTGCACCGTCAAAATCACCATTATCTCTTTTTAGCAAAGCTATGTTGTGATTGAGATAGGTCATTTGAGTACTATTGGGCTCAAAATCTCCAATTTCCAATTTCTTTAAATAGTAATCTAAAGCTTCTTTGAAATTCCCTTTAATCCGTTCTATATACCCTTTTTTACCATACAAAGCAGCTGGATAACTGCGATTTTTAAACCCTGTTTCATGAGCTAAAGTAATTGCACTATCAATATAAATTGTCCCGTTCTCATAGTCATTATCATAAAAATCGGCGAAAAAATGGTATCCCCTTATAATCTCTTTTACATTACTTTCCGATTTGGCTTTTTGTAGATAAGCACTTATATATGACCTGCCCTTAGCGGTATATTCTTGGGAATAATATAGAGAATCTAATACCGTGTAAGATTGGGTTGTCAATGAATCAGAGACCTTTACCTCCTGTGTATAGAGCGGTGATATCATTGCAATAATGAAGACAATTTGAAAGGCTCTTCCAATATACTTTTTCCTCTTGAAGCAATTCATAGGGTAATCGAATTCCACACAAAAGTATCCAAAAATGGGCGATAAAAACCGTATAACACCACAAAAACATATTTAAAAAACAACTATTTGATTATCAGTAAATTAAAACTTGTAATCGTACTGTATTTTCAGGGAAAACGCACTTACTTTTCTTGATTATCTCCTAATCTACGTCTTAGATTTGCTTAAACCATTATAAATAAAAATGAAACATTTACTGCTAATATACATCACTTTAAGTATACATTTAGGCTACACTCAAAATTTAAAAACAACCAAATTATTACCGCCAGATACTACGGCAATTGATGATTTGCGCTTTTTAAAACAGGAGCTCCAAAACAAGTCTTTGGTTATGCTTGGGGAACTTACACATCAATATGGAACAATTTTCCAAATAAAGGCTCGTGTTATTGAATACCTACATCAGGAGTTAGGATATACTACTATTGCTATGGAATCGTCCATGTATACGATGTGGAAGATGAATAAAGGAGGTTTTACGCCAGAAAAATTCAATGAAACCATGTATGGGGTATGGTCAAATACCAAAGAATTTCAACGCTTAGTCAATTATATCGATAAAAATAAATTGAAGGTGGTGGGTTTTGATTCACAAATAGATAATGCGGATGATTTTATAGATGACTTTTTTGATTACTGTGAAGACCGTGATATTAAAATAATGGTTGATGAGGAGGATATGGCCATAGTCATGCAAGGTGTTTTGGATAATTATTCTTTTGAAGAATACGATATGAAATTTTCGGTCTATGAAAAAGAATTGGAGCGTATCATCAAAAAAATAAACACTTTTGAAGCTACTGACCAAAACTATCATTGGAGTCAATTTGCAAAAAATATATTAGCAAATTCAAAAGATGCCTATTATAATCAGGAAGAAATTCGCTCGGTTGACTTTATCAACGAGCAGCATAATATTCGGGATGCACAAATGGCCAATAATATTTTAAGTTATGTGAACAGACATCCTGAAGAAAAAATTGTGCTATGGGCAGATAACATTCATATTGTAAATACTATAAATAGCCTTAAAGTTCCTGTTTTGAACAAGTTTGTCTCTATGGGAAGCAGCATAAAAGTAACGCTGAAAGATAAAGTTTATAGTCTTGCTACACTACATGCCAACGATTCTATTTCCTATCGGGGTACCTGGAGCAAAACACCAATTCAAGAAGGTTCCTTTGAAGATGAATTAAAAAAAATAGGCCATCCTACTCTTTTTGTGAGTTCGAAACAAGAAGCAATGCGCGTTCCAAAAATGCATCGCTTGTTTAGTTATCTGAATTTCTATGAATCTCGTTTAGATGAGCTTCACGATGGTTACATTTTTATAAAACGCGCAGAGGATGCCCAACCAAATAGAAACAAAGGAAAAAAAATAGAAGAATTTGAAGCGGTAGTAGTGGACACGCTCAATACGGAAAAAGCAAAACTAAGAAGAGAAGATAATATAACCTATTTAACCGGTAAAATTACCGATGCTATAACCAATGAACCTGTAGCCTACGCCAATTTAATTTTAAAGGCACAGGAAATCTATAGGATTTCGGACGAAGAAGGAAACTTTAAAATCCCTGTGAACACCAATCTACTGAATAAGGCTTCTGTAGCGATTTCCTCTATGGGATTTTCTACTCAAAGTATACCACTTCAGAAACTACCTAAAGTTGTTCGGCTAAAACCTAGCCTGGATCAGCTTGACGAAGTCGTTGTAACCGGGTATATGCTCCCTCTAACAGTTTTGAAAAAAGCGGTTAAGAAGATTAAAATCAATCACCCAACGACCCCTTTTACGTATCAGAGGTATACAAAAACCTTGATCAATAAAAATGATAAAGATATTCTGGATATTGATTTGTTCACCAAGGAATATGATCAAGGATATCGTCAACTTAATAGAGCATACCGTCGTGTAGACCAGATCAAATGGAATAAAAATGATTTTGGGGAACGGTTAAAAAATACAGGGCAATTATTTGGGTATGCCCGTCAAAATGCAAATGCCTTGCGATACTCTAACATTGTACACCGGAGAAAGTATAAAAAATTTGATTTGGAGTTTGTGAAATCAAACGACCCGAAAGATGATGGCCTTTATATTATTCAATTTAAAACCGAACGGAACAAATGGAATTATACGAATAGAGGGCATCCAACTACCTATAGTGGACTCCTGTATATTAATAGAGACGATTTTGCGATCGTTAAAATTATAGAAAATTGGGAGACGAGGTTAACTGCAGAAGAGATTCTAAAGTATAATGCCTTCAGAAGTAATCTTCCACAAAAAATTGATGAGATAGAAGAAATAAAAGTAAAAGAAGAAAACATCAATGAGTATTCAGTGCACAAAGACGGTAAATATTATGCTAGTCATATATTCAAAAGAGACTATAGAGAACATATTTTAAAAACTGGTGAGAAGTCCAATTATATCTTTGAATCCAATGCATCCCTTTTTAATGTCGAAACCGATAATGTAGAAGTGATCGAATATGATTTTTTAAATGAAAATGAAACTGTTTTAAGACGCGTTAAGTATGACAAAGACTTCTGGAATACGTTTGATAATACATTGTATTTAAGGTTGAAATAGAATTTAAAAATTGATAAACTTCCTATTCGTCTTTGAAGGAGTGAAGGGAGGCCTTCACCAAGAAGGGTTTTCATGAAGAAATGTGATATGCATAGGCACCAATGAAAAAGTATAGTACACTGAATCATCTGCTTAAGGTATTATTCGATTGCCATGCTAGTTCGATTCCCACCTAAAGTATAACTGAAAAAGCCGAGATGTGAATCTCGGCTTTTTTATTTAGGCACAACAAATCAGTTAATTTTAGTGAATGCTTGCTAGTTGTAATTAGAAATTGATTCCCTCACTCCAAAAACACTTTATTCTAACAATTCTGGTAAAATTTGATCCAATGTCGCAACACTAATATCTTTCGCCAATATAATACCTTGTTCATCAACCAAGTAATTCATAGGGATTTCCAATATTTCATAATCATTAACAATATTACTTTCATTTCCCCCTTTACTTATAATATTGGTCCATTCCAAGTCATGTGCATCAATTGCCTTTAACCATCTCTCTTGGGAATCGTCTATGGAAACGCCAATAATTTCAAACCCTTTGTCTTTATATTTGAGGTAAGTTTTGGAGAGTTCAGGAAATGCTTCCCTGCATGGAGCGCACCAAGAAGCCCAAAACTCTATTAAAATAATAGATCCTCTAAAATCTTGTGTTGAAACGCTATTCCCTATTCGGTCATCCAATTCAAAATCCAAAATTTTCTTCCCAACTGTCAAATTTTCCTCTGGAAACAGATTTCCCTTAATTCTTACGTATCTACTAAATTCCTGCGCTTCCCAATTTATATAAGAAAACAATTCTATAAGCTTTTGTTTGGATGCTGTAGGGATAAGGCTTGTCTCAAACAGTAAATCACCACTTAAATTATTGTTAGGATTGTTTTTTATTATTTTCCTTAGTTTTGAATAGTCGATTCCACTGCTCAAAGAATTCATATAATCTGTATAAGTTGAATCGATATTCGACCCCTTAATTTCCACAACCTCAATCCAATCAAAAGTAAAATCCTCACCTCTTTCTTTCTTTTCTATTTTTAGGGATAATTCTATCTCTTGGTTTTCTATGTAGACATTTCTCGCACTAGCAGATGAAGGCGCACTTGTGGCGAAATAAACTGCAGTAGGACTAGCAACGGTTCCTTTAAATTCAAATTCTTCGTTATATACTAGAACACTATCCCTTAAATGATTGTTATCATCCATCATAAAAAGATATTCGTTGTTATACCCCTCTACTTTACCTTTAATTAAATAGGAATCTGTTTTTTCTGCGCAACTTGCGAGGACAAGTAAAATTGATATTACAACTGTTAATCTTAGCATCCCTGATTATCTTTATTACTTTATTTAAAGTTTTTATAAAAAATTACAAGACCTTAAACATTATAATTTATATCGGAAAGTTAAAATATTATTTAATTATTAATAGAAAATATACTGATAATACATTATTAACCGATGGCATTTTCAACTTCATCAAGCAAAGACTCTACTTCTGTTTGATCCATCTGTTCAACTTTTTTCAAAGCTCGCAGTAAATCTATAGATAGTTTTTCTTTTGAGATGTCTATTGCAATGCTCTTTTCTTCGGTGGCTAGGCGTCCTAAACGTCGCGGTAGTGACGTAT
The DNA here is from genome assembly GCF_043678055.1 of Spongiimicrobium salis. Lineage (NCBI taxonomy): Bacteria > Pseudomonadati > Bacteroidota > Flavobacteriia > Flavobacteriales > Flavobacteriaceae > Spongiimicrobium > Spongiimicrobium salis. Next base: position 1,003,306 of record NZ_JBHEQA010000001.1, on the reverse strand, counting down.
ACCACTTTTGAAGAAACCCATGAATATGGTGTGGTCACCTAGCCCTAGGACAGGCTAGTGCTATTGCAAGGCTTTTGAAAACCATTGAGTGCTTTTTTGGACTGCCACAGATGATTAAAACCCCTTTTAAAAGGGGTTTTAATGTTTTTGCAGATTACTACCTGTTCGTGAAGAAATTGAAGGATAAAAACTTGCAAAAGAAGTTTTTATCCTTCCAAAAAGGATTATAACATAATCTATTTGGAATAAGTTGTTATACAGCTTTTCAGAATTACCTACTTAAACGGTTATTGCGAATAACCTGCCTATTTTATAATGTAACGGAAATGCCTTCTATCCATTCGTTGTAGGCGAGCATACACCGTTTGTACAAAAACCAGTAGGGCAATGTGGCAAGCCTGTTAAACAAGCTAGACCATTGGAACCTAAACCGCAATGTTCCACATATTCTGTTATAAAACCGCCTAAAAGCGCTTTTTGAGCATTTTTTCCTAATTCCTTAACTCCCTGGATTTTCAAGATGTTCTTCATGATAATTTTTTTAGTTAAAAATATTTAATAAACCAACCTTCTAAAGGTATAAATATTTAGGTTTTTACGCTGTTAAATGTAAGTTATTTAATGTTAAAAATTATAGATACTTGCTTTTTAACATGGATTTTCGACAACCGTATTCTTAAATAAGGAAATAAGCTCCATTTAATATTCCATTTAGGTGAGGCATCATTTTTTAATAATCAATTTATTGCACAAGTAGGGTTTAGCCTTGACATAATTGAAGTCAAGAGTTTCTCCTCGCAATAGGTGAGCGATTTATTTAATGAAGCAATGCTACCTATAATCCCATCCAAGCGTTAAAGGACGCGGTAGTACGCTGACTCGTTTTCAAGCGGTGCGACTTTAGGTGAATAACTACCGCATTTTTGGTATAGCGATCTATCTTTTCAATATAATTTCTGTTGACCAATTCACTTCTGTTGATCTTAAAGAAGCTTGTTGGGTTGAGGACCTCCTGTATCTCTTTTAGTGTAGCTTGGTTTAAGAGATGCTTTTTGTTGGCCGAATCATAGGCGAAAACAACACCGTAATCTGCTTGTATAAACACAATATCATCCACTCTTAAGAAGTAAATGCTATTGCTGGATTTTACCGGAATGTACTCTTTATAAATCGGTTTCACGGCTACCTTGCTCTGGTAATAGGCATCCAATTTTTTAAAGAGTTCATTATGGCCAATCCCTATTTTGTTTTTTAAGGAAGTATATTTTTGCCAGGCTTTTTCAAAACGATCAAAGGAATAGGGTTTCAACAGATATTCAATGCCACTGGTCTCAAAAGCATTCATCCAGAATTGATCATAGGCCGTAGCAAAAATAATGGGGCAATCTAGAGTTATTTGATCGTACACCTCAAACACATTACCATCCCTTAATTCAATATCCGAGAAAATTAAATCAACTTCGGGAGCGGTTTCAAAAAATGATTGGGTTTCGTCAAGGGTTTCTATTTCTTTTACGACTTCAAGCGATGTTCCAATTCTTCCCAGATAATTTTTAAGCTTCTTTCTCGCAGGAGCTTCATCTTCTATAATTACTACCTTAATCATTAGTGTTCATTTTAATAAGAGGTAAGCTAACCGCAAAATCAATTTCAGATTCCTCAATGGTAATGGGGTTATTGGTCAATAATTGAAATTGTGTATTTAGGTTTTTTAAGGCCACACCATTGGTTTTTTTCTTTCTGGTTTGTGCTATTTTATTGTTACTGACTTTAATCCCATTTTCAAGTGCAATATTAATGATTATAGGATTTTGAGCTGTTCCTAGATTATGCACGATAGCATTCTCTACCAATACTTGAAGACAAAACGGAGGAACTATGGTATTTGACCCGTAAATACTTTCTGCAATAATTAGCTTATAGTACCCCTGATACTTTGTCTCCATTAATTCAAAATAGTTTTGGGTAAATAACAATTCTTCCTGTAGGGCAATGAGTTCTCTATCAGAGCTCCTTAGGGCATAGCGGTACAGTTCTGAAAAACGACCTAAAAAATTGGACGCTTTCCCTTTGTCTTCCTCGATGAGCTGATCTAAAATGTTCAAATTGTTAAAGAGAAAATGCGGATTTAACTGTGTTTTGAGTTGTTGTATTTTGCTTCTGGCATTGCCTATTTCATAGGCATTTAGTTGCTTCCTATAGTTTTTGTTTTCTTTGAAATACAGATAAGCCAAAGAAAATCCGCCAAAAATAGTGAAATCAATAATTTGATTAAAGACTTTATAGGTCAGTATATAAGAAGAACTATAATTTCTAGAGAAGTTATTGAAAATTAAAGAAATAAAAAGCCCGAATAGATTTGAAAAAAACAAATAGACGATAAGACTTGTTGCGAAAAACTTGAAATATCGTTTAATGGATGGTGTCTTTTGCGCATTATCTTTATCCGCTTTGTTCTTTACAAAATCTATGAACAAAAAAATTAAAACTGCCTGAATAAAAACCCAAAATGGCGCATCAGGGTGAAAGACAAAATCACTCCAAGATGTGGCGTATCCAATTTTATTCTTAAGGGTGAAAATCCAACTAAAAATAAACAGGAAGAAGATAAAGGCTTGATTTTCTTTGAGGTATTGCATGACTTTTTTCATCTCGATTGGGAAAAGTTCAAAGATTCCAATTTATTTTTTTTCGGGCCAAGAGCTGATGATATTTCCTTTTTCGTCATAGGCTACAAGTTTAACACTATTATCCTTATCTACAATAAACTTGGCTCGTGGTCTCCCGTTATCATCATATAAAAATAGGCCATTTTGTTTTCCAGGTGTTTGCCCAAGAGCAACCCGTGGTACCGACCCTATGAGTCCTTTTTTTCGGTATTCGTCATATTTTTTACGTCGTTCTTTTCGGTCTGTTATGCCTTCTAATTCTTTTGAGATTTCCGTCATACTTTCCTTGGTTTCTTTATCTCCACGATCATTAAAGACAAGACGCCCGGATTTATACCTTTCCTCTCCAACCTGATCGTCTGTGGTGATCAATTGCATGACCTGATCTCCATCGTATTGATCATAGGTTAGGGAAAGACCTGCGCTATGACCGTTTTCTGTCTTAGTACCGTCATAGATAAAACCGCCACATTCTTTCCCATCTTCGGTGAAGAATAACATTCCTGCACGCTTTTTACGTTTGTGGTATACCCTGTTATTTATGCTATCTCCAGCGGTAGGGAAGTGATTTGCATTGGTGATCACCATTTTAACCGTTCCATCGTTCTCCACAATATTGATGCGTTCTGCATCGATAGTCCCAAATTTTTGATTGCCGGAATGCGTAAAAGCCACCGAAGCAAATGTCAATATTCCCAAGGCCATGGCAAGGGCAAATGTTCTTAAAAAAATAAGTTCGTTCTTTTTACTTTTCATAATACATGATTTAATGATTAATAATACCCCAAAACTACATTGGATATCATGCTGAAAAAACGAGTTTCTGGCGAACGCAGGAAAAATTAGATAGAACTAAGGAAGAATAGCATATAGCGAAATATTGTAGGGAATGCGTTATTCCTGGGCTTTTAAATCCCTAAGCGCTTTATGGGAGGATGTGCACCAGTGACAATCTTCTTTAGGGGCCAATTGCAGCGCTTTTGTATAACTCCGAATGGCTTCTTTTTTTTGATTATTTGCCAAATAGGCTTCCCCAAGGGAATCCCAAAGATTGCCTTCTTTCGGAAAGAGCGCTGTATTTAATTGAAATAATGCTACGGCTAATTCGGAATTTTTAGTTGTCCTTAAAATAGTATACCCAAGGTCATTTAGACGTTCTGAATTCCTCAAATAAGAACCATACTGTTCTTTGATTCTTGCCATAAGGCGATCGATCTCTTGTAGGTCATGCACGGCTAAATGATCCCAAACGAAATGATATAGGTTCTTTTTTATGGGGGAAGCCTGAAAATTCTTGTCAAATAGCATTCGCTTAATAGGCCAAGCAACTTCATTTTCCCTACTACTGGCATTGGTAAATAATAGAATAAGAACATCTTCTTTGGGCAACCATATAAAATCATGAAAGAAGATGGCATTTCCGCCATTGTGGCTAATGATTTTTGTGTCTCTGTCAGAATTGTAAATGGCCCAACCATAGGCATAATAACTAGATTGTCCTTCGTACTCCAAGACATAGGGCATCGTTAATTTTTCAAACAATGCTTTGGGCAAGATGGTGTTATTTTTTAACGCTAGATACCATTTGTACATATCTTCAATTGTGGAATGAATGCCTCCGTTACCCTTTAACGTCCAGGTTACTTTTTCCATTTTTTCATAGCGCGATAGCATAGTTCCTACATTGGTGATATTGTGATAATATCCATTGGCAACCGTATCTTCGTTCCAGTGCGGAATAAAGTATCCCGTTTTACGCATACCAGCAGGTTTAAACAAATGTTGGTTTAAAAAATGCTCATAGTCTTGGCCGGAAACGATTTCAATAATTCTGGCCAAAATACTATATCCCGAGTTGGAGTAGGCATATTTTGACCCAGGTTGGTGCAGCAGCGTCGTGGCAAATAAGGTTTTGAAAAATTGATCTTTGGGAATATCATCAAAATCTCCATGGCCAATAACATCTACTAATCCGGCCGTATGGGTCAGCAATTGATGTATGCTAATGTTCTTTTTATCCTCTGGCAGATTGTTAAAGAATTGATGTATGCTATCAGTTACTTTTAGTTTATTCAACTCCACCAATTTTAAGATCGCCGTTGCCGTAAACTGTTTGGTAACCGATCCAATAGTAGAAACTGTGGTTGTGGTAAAAGGGATATTCTTTTCTTTATGGGCCATTCCATAACCTTTGGCAAGGAGGATCTTACCTTTTTGAGCCACAAGTACAGATCCGGAAAAACCGTTTTCCACGCCTGCATTGAGGTAATTGTCAAGTTTACTTTTTAACGGGTTATGGCCGCTAATTTGTTGTGCATTCGTCACTAATGAACCGAAGAATACAAGTGCGATAAGGAAGGCGGATAATGGTGTTTTTTTCATGATTTTATCGATTTACGTCGCCCACAATTGGGCATAGGGTTCCATGACCTCAATATCAGGAGGCCCTTAAATGTGTAGTTTAAAAAATGGGAGGGAATCTTTTAGGTTACTTTCCGAAGAGCTTTAAGTAAAGGGTATATACTAGAAATCCAAGCGCAATGCTTATGGTCATTATCCCAATAGAATGTAGGCCTAAAGGCAAGTATTGATTTGTTACAAACAACCCTGCTCCAGTACTTATTAAAATGGCGAACCATTTAACGCTTTGGTGTATTTCGCTGTTCGATGTTCTATGTAAGATAGAAGAAGCTAGTTCTTGGGGTATTTCTTTATCTATAATCCTATTTTTTAATCTGTGGTTCAGCATGGTTTTTAGAATTTTCATGATAAACCACATGACTAAGACTATTATAAAAATGATAACAATTACTTTATAAACGTCCGGGTCAATGCGGGAGATTTGTACGGTGAATATCGGTTTCATTTTAGATTGTTTTAACGTATTAATTAATTAGACCCCTGACTTGCCTAAATGTTGCAAAAGGCTATTCATAATTCAACATTTTTATTTTTTGATGGTATGATCGCAGCATGTCTAGTATTGCTCCTACAGAAATCAAGAGAACAATACCAATGATAAGTGATGTTAAGGGGGCCGAATTACTTTTAAATACTTCAATAAAAATTTCTTTAAAGTAAAATAAACATGATATAATTAGGGCACCTCCCAAGGCAATGATAAAATAGATGAAATAATGGTGTGCCGTCTCCTTTTTTGAGCTTCGCTCCAATTGTTTTACAACTTCATCGGCCAAATTATAATCAAGGATCGGATCGGGTAAGTTTTCAAGAGCTTCGGATACAGAGGAATAGTGCTCCGATCGCATTTTGCATATTTCACATACGGATAGGTGCTGTATAACCTCAGGGCTGCATTGGGATAGGTCAAATGTAAACTCTTGAATGTCTTGGTCACTTAAATGTTTATGTTTCATAAATCTTCCCTTTTGTAGTGTTGTAATAGCTTTTTTCTCAATTGTTTTCTTGCGCGATAGAGATAGTTCTTTAGCGTGCCCTCTGGTAAATTTGTGATTTTGCCAATCTCCTTATAACTTAATTCCTCCTTATGATATAGGGTGATGATTGTTTTATATAAGGGAGGGAGTTTTTCTATGGCCGAAACAAGGAGTTCGGAGCTCTCTTTTTTAAAAAGTGCTGTTTCAGTGGGGCTGCTGTTATGATCTTTAGCTCCTTTTTCTATGGCATCCCATGATTCTATTCCGTCTTCATCAATGACACTGCGTATGGGTATTCTTTTCTTTTCAAGAAATTTTAAACAACTATTATAGGTAATGGTGCCGATCCAGGTAGAGAGCTTTGAATTGAACTTAAAACTTGCGAGTTTATCATAAACTTTTAAATAAACTTCTTGGGCCAGATCTTTTCTGTCTTCCGGGTTTTTAATCATTTTATAAATGATCTGAATGACCAGACCTTGCGTATTCGCAATAATAGTTTTAAAGGCCTTAGAATTTCCTTCTAATACCTCCTTTACAAGTTTTTTATCTGTAGATTGGCCTTGAGTCATTTATCTTGTATGATAAATTAGACCCTAAACTTGGAAAAAGGTTGCAAATTGATCTTTAATAATACATTGAGACGCAAGCTGTGTGTATTTTGAGGGGAACAATAGTTTCGTATGGAGGGTCCTAAGGCGCTACATTTTCTTCAATTTGATACCCTGGAATAATCATTTATTCCTATTTCGGTTTTTTACAAATTCTTCGCTTCTCTTGATCTGTTCTTCAAGATCCCATGGGATATTAAATCTATTTTTTAAATGTTCTGCTATGGGTCCTAAACCTATCTTGGCCCGTCTCTTGTCTATATTGACAGGATCATATACGGGCCACACATCAAAGCGTTTGGTTTCTGGATAATACTTTACCTGACCTCCATATATTTGAAGGTCACCCCGGTCTGTGGCAATGCGATCTTCGGCCCTTACCAAAAACCGAGGGTCAAGTTTTTTACTTAGAACAGCTTCCCTCATCATGGGTAAAAACTGTACCCTTACTTCTGGGCTAGAATGTTGTAGCACATTGCAAATAGTGAGGCTGCCAAGTTCCCCGATACTATCTTTTGAAGGCCAGCCATAGTTGGATAACAAGCCTTTTATTTTAGCTTCATTTAAAATATGGTTCTTTTTGTAAATTTCATTTTGAATTCTTCTTTCTTCAGATTCCATACCAAACTTTTCAGCCAGGGAATCCCTTAATCGTATGGGTTCTTGTTCTGCTCTGTAAATAGTATCCAAAAATGCGATGAGATAGGCGCTGCTTAGAGGTTTTGGATGTGCTAAATCCGTTGTCTTTGTCTTATTGGAACACCCGAATAGACTTATTAGCAGAAAAAAAGGCCATATATATTTCATTATTTTAAGGGATATCGTAACATAGATTTGTCAATACAAGTTAAGAATCTCTTGAAACTTTTGTAAATCACTAAGATGATATGTATCATATGGTGTTAACGCCCCTTTTATTTCTACAGTTGAGGTGGAGTCAAGGCAGCAAAATTCGAACTTTTTGAAGGAAGATATTGAAAGTATTATCAATAAATCATTTCATATCAGAAGCACCTATTTCAATTGAGAGGTATTTAATTTAATAAAAGTGAATGAGTTATTTTTAAAATGTTTTTCGAATAGATATAATTTTTTTTGGATTATGAGCCTAACTTGACCCTGTTTCTTCAAGTTTTTTTTAACTAATTGACTTTTAGGTGTATATGAAAATTAAACTTTGCAAAAAACATCTAAGTATCTACTATAGTGCTTACATCTATTACTGTATTTAAATATGATTTAATGTTATATTGAAAGTAGTTGTTTGAAATAATTAATAACCTTCAAACATATCATGTTAATAAGAATTGAATATAAGCATATTAGGTAAAAAGATTACCTTTGGACCCTATTAGATAGTTTCTGGATAAATCATGGTAATGAGCTTTGGCCCAACACTAGATTATAAGTTAAAAAATGTAAATTGATGAGTAAATACAAAGAAATATTGGATCATGTTGCCAGATATGTTGAGTTATCAGATAGTGAAATCGCAGAGTTTACTTCAATATTAAAAATCACTAGAGTAAAAAAAAGGCAATTTATCATTCAACCAGGCTTTGTATCAGAATATCGAAACTATATAGTAAAAGGTGCTGTAAGGGTTTTTTATTTAGATGGTGATGGAAAAGAACATACAGTAAGTATTGGGATAGAAGATTGGTTTTTCACAGACTTTCAGAGTTACTTAAATAGAACTCCTGCACAGTATTTTGCCGAAGCCCTAGAAGATTCGATAATAATACAAATGAAATATGATGATGTGGAAGAACTTTGCTCAAAAATTCATTCATTATGTCAATACTTTAGATTGTATATAGAAAAAGCCTTGTCTTTTTCAAATCAAAGAGTTATTACCAATATTAGTAAAACTTCAGAAGAACGATACTGGGAGTATGTAAATAAATATCCTCAAATAGCTAATAGAGTTCCACAGTACGTTTTAGCATCTTATCTAGGAATTTCCCCTGAATCAATAAGTAGAATCCGTTCGAAATCATAAAATTGATTTAAATCAATTTTATAGCTTGATAAACATCAAGCGCATTTCTTAATATACGTCATATTTACTTCTTCACGTATGGCGCAACTTTGTCATGTCTATTATTAACTATTCAAAAATAGATAATGAGCACATAGGAAATTTAAAAAACCTACGCTCATTCCTAAAACAAAATTAGTAGTAATGAATAAAAAAGCAATTCCTTCATATAAAAAAGACTCTGAGGAATTAAAAGAAAAGTTATCGCATACACTTCCTGTTGATGCATTTGAGGTTTTTAACTCAGATGCTGAACAAATAGAAAAGGAGTATACTTCTATCTTAAAACTTAAAGCTGGTGATAAAGCACCCAATTTTAGGCTTTTAAATGCCCTTAATGAGTCTGTGATCCTCTATGAACTTTTAAAAACAAAAAGAGTTGTTCTTACTTTTTACAGAGGCATTTGGTGCCCGTATTGCAACTTAATACTAAGTCAGTATCAGACCGTATTTCCAGAAATAGAAAAAGCAGGAGCAACTTTGATAGCTATTTCTCCACAAACACCTGATGCCTCTTTAAATATAAAAGAGAAAAATGCATTGCAGTTCGAAATCTTAAGTGACAACGGAAATATTGTCTCAAAGGAGTTTACCACAATCCATGAGAATCCAGAAAATTCATTAGAAAAAATGGCAGAATTAGGATACGATTACGATTGTTATAACTGTGATGAGAAAAGTGAAATCCCCATCCCTGCCACATTTATCATTGAAAAAGATGGTATAATTTCTTTTGCAAAAACAGAAGGAGGTGACTACAGAAATCGGGTGGAGCCCAAGGATGTTTTAAATGCTTTAAACAAAAAATAACTATCTATTCAAAATTTAATCACAATAAAAACAAAGTAAAACCACAGTAATTAATTTATCATGAAAAAAGTAATATTTAAAATCATATCATTTGTATTAATCACATTCACATTTTCAGTTCAAGCCCAAGAAGCAAAAGAACTAATTGCAAAAGTAGTAGAGGCCAATGGTGGCAAAATAGCATTACATAAATTAAAAGATGTATCCTTTGATTATACATTTAAAGTAGAAGATAAGAATATAGAAGATATTTCTAAAGAGCGGTATATTTTTGATGGAGAAGTTTCCTTTGCAGAATATACCAAAAGACAGGTTTATGCCTTACCGCAAATGCCTGGTAAAACGTATACACAATACTTTAACGGTAAAAATTCTGTATCTAAAATAGATGGGAAAACTATTACAGAACAGCAACCTGCATTTATTGGTCACATTCTTAGAAAAACCAACTATTACTGGTTTACCATGATGTTCAAACTATCTGACCCAGGGGTGAATCACAAAATGTTACCCTCTAGAAATGTTGATAGTATAAACTATAAAATTGTTGAGATGACCTTTGGAGATAATATAGGAGAATCTAGTGCCGATAAATACATCTTATATATTAATCCAAAAACCTATAGAGTAGATCAATTTCTATACAATGCAACAGGATTCGGCATTACTAAACCAAGCATAATGAAAGTAACGTATGAGAAAATAGATGGTGTCTATTTATCAACATACCGTAAATATGCGCCCGCTGACTGGGATGGAAATACGTTGGAAGGATCATGGACCGAGCAGTTTACCAATAATATAAAGTTTAATAATGGATACAATTTAGAGAATATTCAGAAATAAGCCTCTCTATTCAAATCTATCAACAATTTTAATACCTAGAAAAGTAAATTAAAAACAAATTAAATAATAAAAAAATGAAAGCAGTAGCATATAAAGAAAGAGCAAAAATCGAGGTTGTAGATATACCAAAACCTCAATTATTAAAAGATGATGATGTTATCGTACGCATTACCCTTGCTGGTATTTGCGGAGCTGATTTAGAGTTTACTCAAAATGGACCAGAAATGGGCTTATTTGAAGGAATGCGAATAGGACATGAATTTGTGGGCGTCATAGACCAAGTAGGAAAGGATGTTCATACCTTAAAAGTTGGAGACCGTGTTGTGGCTTCTGCGATGTTCGTTGATGGAGATTGTTACTATTGTAAACGTGATTTACCTTCAGCATGTGATCACGGAGGATTATTTGGAACACCACTTTTTGCAGAACATGGAGGTGATGATATCCAAGGAGGACAAGCAGAATATATTCGTGTACCTTATGCTAATTCATCATTATTCAAACTTCCAGAAGGTTTAACCGGAGATGAACATGATACAAAAGTTCTTCCGCTAGGAGATAATTTTGCTACTGGTTATCATGGTGCATTAAATGCGAATATTAAAACAGGAGAAACCGTGGTAGTAATTGGTGATGGTGCTGTAGGACTTAGTGCAGTTATGGCTGCAACATTATTTGGTCCTTCTACTATTATTCTTGTAGGTCGTCATGATAGTCGATTAGAATTAGCTAAAACTATTGGAGCGACGCATGTCGTAAATTCAAAAAATGAAGATCCAGTAGCATTTGTAAAATCACTTACAGAAGGTCGAGGTGCAAACTCTGTTATCGATTCTGTTGGTAATAAAACCGCAATTTCACAGGGTATGGAAATGACTCAAGCTGGTGCATCGATAAGTGTCCTAGGATTTGGACATCTATATGAACCAGTAGATCAGCCATATTCATCGGCTTTGTTTAGAAATATTACCATTCACACTGGTGTGGTAAATGTAGCGGCCTATATGAAAAAATTACTTCCTATAGTAGAAAGAGGTGTTATTGATCCTAGTGTAATTTTTACTGATATTCTACCATTATCTGAAGCAGAAAAAGGCTATGATTTAATGCGTGATCGCACCTCAGGAACGCTTAAAGTAGCATTACGTCCTTAAAATATTTTGTGATGAAAAGATAAAATTGTTTCAAAATTAATGTGTCGAAAAAGGTTCTTTTAAAGCCTTTTTTGACGCATTTTTTATCTAGAAGGTTATTCCTTCTGAGAAACACTATTTTTTATTTTCACTATGCCAGTAAAAAACAGTTAAAATCACGAAGTAAGGTGTTAAAAACACTATTTACAATTATAGCAACAGGACTTTTAGTAGTCTCCTGTACAAATGAGCAAACTATGGAGCAAAGAATAGAACAAAAGAAACAAGAAGAAATCAATTTAATAGAAACCAGTCGAAAATGGTCTGCAGCATTTTCTACCGAAGCATATTTTAGCTTTATACGAGAAGATGGTATCATGATGGTTCCAGATCAACCTCTTTTGCGAGGAACTGAAAAAATTAGGAATGTATTAAAAGAGTTTCAATCATTACCTAGTTTTAGCGTCAAATGGGAACCTCAAGAAGCATTTGTATCTACTAGTGGCGATTTAGGGTATACCATAGACAAAATGTTAGTGAATTTTGATGATGAAGATGGCAACACTGTAAATAAATTTGAAAAAGTTGTTTCTATTTGGAAAAAAAATGAAAAAGGAGAATGGAAAATGGCTGTCGATATTTGGAATGCAGATCCAACCCTAACATCTATTGATAAATAGCAATTTATCGATCATAAAAAAATACTTCATCCATCTTTTAATCTTAATTATTTTTCTAATATGTCAAATTTAAAAGCACAAATTACATTACCTGCTACTAGTCCTGAAGCAGAGGTTAGACAACGTGTAGGAATTACAGATATTACAATTCATTATAACAGACCTTCTGTTAGAGGTAGAAAAATCTGGGGCAATTTAGTGCCATATGGCTTTAATTATTTAGGTTTTGGAACTTCTAAAGCAGCACCTTGGAGAGCGGGTTCAGATTATAATACCACAATTAATTTCACACATGAGGTTAGCATACAAGGAAATAAAGTTTCTGCAGGAAAATATGCGTTGTTTATGGCGCCAGAAGAAAATGGAGAAGTGATGATTATCCTATCCTCTAATACTACTTCTTGGGGTTCGTATTTTTATGATGTAAATGAGGATGTACTTCGTTTTAAAGTTACTTCAATAGATAAAAATACTAGTGCCGAAATGTTGACATATAGTTTTGATTCGGTTACGCCTTATAATACAACAGTTTCTTTGCATTGGGGTACTAAAGAGATACCTTTTAAAATTGACGTAGCAGTAGATGAAATTGTGATGGAAGGAATTCGTAATGATTTAAGGAATCCTAAAGGATTTCAACAGTCTACTTGGGACAGTGCTGCTAATTATGCTTTTAGTATTGGACAATTAACCCAAGCATTAGAATGGATTAATGCATCTATTAAAGGTAGTTTTTTCAGTAAAGAAACATTTAGTAATCTTTCTTTGAAATCCCAAATCTTAGAAAAACAAGGAAAGAATGCTGAAGCAAATAACATGTTACAAAAATCTATTCCATTAGGAAGTGCTGAGGAACTTTATAAATTAGGATTAAGCTTTATCGTAAATGGTCAAGTAGATAAAGCGATAGAAGTTATGCAAGCAAATGTCAAAAATAATGATGGTGCTTTTCCAAGTCATTATGGGTTGGCCAGAGCATATTCGGCTAAAAAAGATTATGCAAATGCTTTGAAGGCTTTAGAAGCAACTGGAACTGATACTCCAGAGCATTTTAAATCTAGATTCGTAAAATATAAAGAACGCTTAGTAAAAGGAGAGGGTATTTAATTCTAAATAACAACTAGATGATTTTAGCTCAATTTCATGAAAACGAATAATCCCATCCAAACTAATGAGGTCTTGCATTTTGCAAACGGAATTAGCATGAAAAACCGATTCATATTAGCACCGCTTACCAATAAACAGAGTCATGATAATGGAATAGTATCTGACCAGGAGTTAACATGGTTAACCATGCGAGCCAAAGGACAATTTGGATTGGTAATGACTTGCGCTGCGAACGTCCAAGCCAACGGTAAAGTTTGGTCTGGACAGTTAGGTATTCATTCGGATACCCAACTTTCAGGACATCGAAGATTAACAGAAAACATTAAGGCCTATGGAAGTCTTGCTGTAATTCAGCTTTTTCATGGAGGAATACGATCTCCAAAAGAATTTATCAAGGGTCAAGCTGTTGGGCCTTCTGACAATATAGAACTTAATGCAAGAGCGCTATCTTTAACCGAGATAAAAGAGCTACGAAACGATTTCATTGCTGCAGCACTAAGAGCAAAAAAAGCAGGCTATGATGGTGTGGAAATCCATGCTGCATATGGCTATTTACTCGCACAGTTTTTAAGCAATGAAACGAATCATCGAAATGATAAATATGGAGGAAGTCTAGAAAATAGAGCACGATTAATTTTTGAAATTGCAGCTGGTATTTATAAAGTTTGTGGTGCAGACTTTCTGGTTGGAGTAAGACTATCTCCAGAGGGATATGGAATGGTATTAGATGAAATAAAATTAGTAGCGCGACAACTTATTGATTCAGGCAAAATTCATTTTTTAGACATGTCACTATGGGATGTCTTTAAAAAACCAGAAGGGCATCCCGATACGAATAAAAGTTTACTCGATCATTTTTTAGAGCTAGATTATAAAAATGTTAAACTAACAGTAGCTGGCAAAATCAACGGAGGTAAAGAAGTTCGTGAGATTCTTAATTCAGGAGTAGATTTTGTTGCTATCGGAAGGTCGGGAATTATTCATCACGATTTTCCTCTTAGAGTTATGAAAGATGACAACTTTATCTCAAAACAATTACCAGTTTCTATTGCACATTTAAAGAACGAAGGATTAGGCCCAAAGTTTATCGAAATGATGAAATCATCTTGGCCTGACTTTATTAGAAATTAAATCATACTCTAAATCAAAACACATGAAAAAAATCCTAATAACACTCATTACAGTAATTACCATGACAATTACAACAGAAACTCATGCGCAACAAACAGATTTAGAGCGTATTGAAACAACTCTAAATTATTATCTCACAGGTCTTGTAAATAACGATGCTAAGACACTTACAAAGGCTTTTCATCCTACAGCAACCATGAAATGGATCGGCAAAGATTACAAAGAAGTGAATGCTATCGAGGGGTTAACTAAAGGAATGGATGGAACTCCATATAAAGAAAAAATAAAAACAAGGGTTGTTTCGGTGAATATTGCAGGAAATACCGCTAGTGCTCAGTTGGAGATTCAATTCCCAACATTTACATACGTTGACTTCATGCATATATTAAAAGTAGAAGAGCAATGGAAAATAGTGAGTAAAATATTTCATACAAGACAAGATTCTGAATAGTGTTTATCAAAGAGTTAATGCAACTTTGAGAAGACCATTAAAAGTAATTAATAAAAAAATCAGTAAAAATTTAATAAATATTAAAATGAAATTAATCGAAAATTTAAAGTGGAGATATGCCACTAAACAATATGATAGTTCGAAGAAAGTTAATTCTGAAGATATAGAAAAGATCAAAGAAGCAATTCAATTATCAGCCACGTCTTACGGATTGCAATTATTTAAGGTTCTTATTGTTGAAGATCCCGTTATACGAGAAAAGCTAAAGCCCGTATCTTGGGGGCAACCTCAAATTACAGATGCCTCTCACTTGTTTGTTTTTTGTGGTTATAATGATATTACAGATGAAGACGTCGAGGCCTATATAAATTTAAAGGCTCAAATACAAGGTGTACAGGTCGCTGACTTAAAGGATGCTAGTGATTTTATGAAAATGAAAATGAAAGAAAAATCAGCGGAAGAAAAACCTTTATGGACGGCCAAACAGACCTACATCGCGTTATCTAATGCTTTAAATGCCTGTGCAGAACTTCAATTAGACAGTACACCTATCGAAGGTTTTGACCCAGAAGCCTACAGTGAAATTTTAAACTTAAAAGATAAAGGGCTTAACGCTAGCGTAGTTTTGGCAATTGGATATAGAAGTGAAGAAGACCATACACAAAACGCAAAAAAAATTAGAAAACCTCTTGAGGCCATTTTTGAAAAAATATAAGCTTACTTACTAATTAATCGGTTCATGATTAAAGATGGATTCATTTACTTAGGTTTAGAATACTGGATGAACCTCCATTGATATAGGTCAATTTTGTTTCTTGATGTAGATCAATCTGTTTTCTTAACATCCGTCATATTTACCTTTTCAAATGCCACATATCTTTACAAAGTCAATTTTAACAAATAATAAAATTTTAATATTATGACTGATTCACAAAAAACAAAACGTCCTGCAGTACCTCAGATAGGTTCTCAGGTCTCGCAGATCTACCGACGAAAACTAGGTTCCTTTGAAATCACTGTACTAGGTGATGGATACGTAGACTTAGGTCATGAAATATGGGCCAATCCTGGTGCTGATAAGCTTGATGGATACTTGACACAAGCTTTCCAGCCACCTGGATCTATCCGTAATGGCGTTAACGCTTATTTGATCAATACAGGTAAAAAACTTATTCTTGTAGACAGTGGTGCTGCTGAATTGTTTGGTCCTGACGCAGGGTTGTTCCCAGGCAACCTCTCTCAAGTTGGACTAAAGCCTGAAGATATCGACAAGGTATTGATTACCCATATGCACCCTGACCATATCGCTGGCCTTTTAACAAGTGAAGGTGGTATGCTTCTTCCTGATGCAGAAATTCACGTCGAAAGCATCGAGTTGGATTACTGGACGAATGCAGAAGCTCAATCTAAGGCCGTAGAAATTACGAAGTCATGGTTCGATTTGGGACGTGGATGGAAAAAAGCCTATGATGGTCGCATCAGTACGTTCCATGGCGAAACGTATCTGGGTGATGGTATCACTGCATTCCCCCTACCTGGACACTCTCCTGGCCACACAGGCTACCGTATTGAAAGTGAAGGCGAAAGTCTACTCATCGTAGGTGATACTGTAATAAGCGCGGCCATTCAGTTTCCTAATCCTGAAGCAGTAGCTATCTGGGATTACAGCTCTGAAGATCTTATCAAAACTCGTAAGAGACTATTTGACATGGCTGCAACAGATCGCACCGCAATCACTGCAACTCATATTCCTTTTCCTTCGTTTGGTTACGTTGACCGTCGTGCTGATGACTCTTACGCGTACGTTCCTGAAGAGTGGCGTTATGGTTTATAAAAAAATGAAGAGACCTTGGCATAAATACCAAGGTCTCATTCATCAAATAGTTGTATTGCTTTCATAGACGTAACTCGTTATCGGTTTTATAAATTACTTTGCGTTAATAGTTTTGATAGTTCCGAAATACTCACCCTATCAGAAATACTAAAATAACTGCTATTTTCGTGTAAAAGTTCGAGTCACTAGAGCGAACCTATCTAATAATCTTATCTGCAGGAGAGATAATCTTAAGTTTACCAGTTTATACTTATTAAATAAACCTTGATATAAATCAAGATTTATTTATGATGAAAGTCAAGCCTTTTTCTTACCACACATCATTTTATTCCTCTTAAACATGAACCAAATTTGCCTTGTTATTAATTAATAAAGCTG
Source organism: Spongiimicrobium salis (assembly GCF_043678055.1). Lineage (NCBI taxonomy): Bacteria > Pseudomonadati > Bacteroidota > Flavobacteriia > Flavobacteriales > Flavobacteriaceae > Spongiimicrobium > Spongiimicrobium salis. Next base: position 986,217 of record NZ_JBHEQA010000001.1, on the reverse strand, counting down.
GTTTACGTTTTTCTAAACAAATAGTATAAAACTAAGCCCAAATTTTAAATGATATTGAAATGAATTCTTATTTCCTTCCAGTCATTGCCATTTTTATTGGTGTAATCATCGCGTTTATTACTATAAAGCAAAAATCAATAGGCACTAAACTCTTATTGTCATTCAGTGGCGCATTTCTATTGGCATTAGCGCTTTTTGATTTATTGCCTGAAGTCTATCATCATTTAGATTCAAAACAAACGGGTCTGTTTATAATGTTAGGTATTCTATTGCAAATTATTTTAGAATTTTTCTCTAAAGGAGTTGAACATGGTCATCCGAATGTACATAATAAAGATAAAAAGTTTCCATGGGTATTGTTTATCAGTCTCTGTATCCATAGCTTTTTAGAAGGGTTTCCTATACATGAACATAACGATATGGTTTACGGTATCTTGATTCATAAAATTCCGATTGCTACATTAATAACTTCATTTTTATTTCAATCTAACTACAACAAAGTTCAGATTATCGGTTTCTTGGTAGTTTTTGCAGTAATGACACCTTTTGGTACTTACATTTCTAATAATACTGCTTTAGTTGCTGAACACATAGATATAATTAATGCTATAGTAATCGGTATCTTTTTACATATTGCGACAACCATTCTATTTGAAACTGGTGAAGGTCATAAATTCAATGTATCTAAGCTATTAATGATATGTCTGGGCATATCAATTGCCCATTTCATTTAAATATTCTTAAAAAAAGTTAAGCTAGTTGGTTCTTTATAAACAGAACTGGGGAGACCCCTATATGGAATCTTGATTTTTTTGTGATGACACTTCAAATTTTATCAATTACATATTGACCTAATTATCCATCTCTAAGAACGGTTTGTCCATTTAAAATCCTTTCTCTAACCCGAAATTTGTCAAAGTTAAATACTTAACATAAAAATTAAAAAATTAAAAATGAATTTAGCGAATAATATTGAAGGAAAAGTAATTGTAATTACAGGAGCTAGTAGTGGATTAGGAGAAACTACAGCACGTCATTTAGCATCTAAAGGAGCGAATGTAATTTTGGGCGCTCGTAGAGAAGATCGTTTACAAACCATATCAAACGAAATTAATGCAGAAGCTAAGGGTCAAGCTATTTTTGTAAAAACTGATGTTACTCAAAAAGAACAAGTACAAAATTTAGTAGATAAAGCTATAAGCGAGTTTGGTAAATTAGATGTAATGGTTAATAATGCAGGTCTAATGTCTATTGCACCAATGAGTGAGGTTAAAGTAGATGAGTGGGATCGTATGATAGATATCAATGTAAAAGGTGTTTTGTACGGTATAGCATCTGCTTTGCCAATTTTTCAGAAACAAGAATCTGGACACTTTATTAATCTATCTTCTGTTGCAGGGGTAAAAGTATTTAGTCCGGGTGGTACAGTATATAGTGGTACTAAGTTTGCCGTTCGTGCTATTTCTGAAGGTTTACGTCATGAGGTTGGAGGAAATATTAGAACAACTACCATTGAGCCAGGGCTTATAGATTCTGAATTAAAACATGGTAGTTCTCATAAAGAAAGTTCAGATTTTGTAAAAGATTTTTATGAGATTGCTATTCCTTCAGATTCTATTGCTCGAACTATTGCTTTTGCAATAGAACAGCCTAAAGATGTAGATGTAAACGAAATAGTAATTCGTCCAACTTTACAAGATTTTTAAAGTTATGATGATTCGTATTTAAATTTAGAGAACACATCAAATTGTTATTTAAATTTGGATACGGATTTTTTATTTAAACTCAAGTATAAATAGAATTAAATGATTCTTGACCGACAGACATTTGAATACCATGACAAAGTCCTTATTGAAAAGCTGAAGATAGGAACTCCATTTAAATACGAAGCGATTTTTGAAAATAGTGGCTGTTTTATCTATTATAAGGATAGAGCACCTAAGTTAATGTCTGCTAATCAGAATGTTCAGGTAAATAGTCAAGAAGCTGTATTATTAAAATGTGGCAACCACTTTTTAGAAATTTTGAAAGAAACCGATAATGAAGAGGTCGAAGTTATGGTTGTTCATCTATACCCTGAGATACTTAAAAAGCTATATGCAAAAGAGCTCCCTAAAGTTATAGAGAAAAATGATTGTAATGAGCAAAGTGAAGTCGTAGTTTCTAAAGAAGTTATTTCAAGATTTATTGAATCCTTAGAATTTTATTTCGAAAATCCTATTTTAATAAACGACGACCTTCTTGAACTTAAAATAAAAGAACTCATTTTATTACTTATACAATCTAAAAATGTATGTTCTATACAAGAGTTAATTTCAGATTTGTATTCAACTCGAAGTGTACAAGTAAAAAAAGTTATTGATTTACATCGTTATTCAAATTTGGGTCTGGATGAGTTAGCAAAATTATGCAACTTAAGCTTATCTTCTTTTAAACGAGAATTCAAAAAAGTATTTAACGATACACCCAATAACTATATAATAGATCAAAAGCTCAAAAGGGCTAAAGAATTGCTTCAAATCACAGAAATGCCTGTTAGTGAAATTGCTTATGGCGTAGGATTCAATGATCCATTATACTTCACAAGAATTTTTAAAAAGAAAATAGGAAGCTCACCTACAGCATATCGTCATAATAATATACTTTGAACTTAAAGTCCATATCTACGGACTTTTACTCCATTTCTAGCGTTTTCACTCCTTATATCTTTGAAATATAATTTATTATAGACAAATAACACACTCTAAAATTAGAATAGTGGTGTTTGTAACAAAGAAAATATGGGAAAAACATTAGTAATAGTAGCACACCCTAAATTAGGAAGTTCTAGAATAAATAAACGCTGGATTGAGGAGCTTAAAAAACATCCAGATAAAATTATTGTTCACGATGTACACGCTACCTATCCAGATCTTGAGATAGATATAAAAAAGGAACAGGAACTATTGGAATCGGTAGACAAAATCGTACTTCAATTTCCATTTTACTGGTTTAACTGCCCTCCGTTTGTGAAAAAGTGGATTGACGATGTTTTAGCTCATGGATGGGCTTATGGCAAGAACAGTGGTTATAAACTTGCAGGTAAGAAATTTGCATTAGCCATAAGTGCTGGAATCTTAGAAGAAGACTACCGGGCAACTGGACGATATGAATATACGCTAAAAGAGTTGACGGCTCCATTTGAAATAACATTCAAATACGTAAAAGCAGACTATAGACCCCTTTATGCATTTTACGGAGAGGAACATAATCCAACACAAGAGGACATCGATACAAACGCTAAAAATTATATAGATTTTATAGAAAATCTTTAGTACCAAAATTAATTAAATAAGAATATAAATTTAAAAACAGAAACCATGAGAAAAGTAATTTTTATAGCACTTACAGGGTTATTTATAATCTCTTGTGCAAACAATGAAAAAGCAGTTCCAACAGCTGCAGAAATCGCTAAACTGAACCAGAAAGAAGTAGCTAGTTTAATAGAAGCTAGTCGTAATTGGGGAAAAGCAGCAAACCCGGAAGAATTTTTTAGTTACATAGGAGAAGATGCCTTAATGTTGGCACCAGACAAAGGCGTTATAAAAGGTCATAAAGATATTGGCAAAGTGTTACAAGAGTTTCAATCATTACCCGGATTTAAAATCACCTGGGAACCTCAAGAAGCTTTTGTTTCTAACAGTGGTGATTTAGGATATTCAAGAGAACGAATTCTAGTGAATTTTGATGGTGAAGATGGAAAACAAGTTAACCTTTTTGAAAAGGGAATTTCGATTTGGAAAAAGAATGAAAAAGGTGAATGGCAAATGGCCGTTGATATCTGGAATATCGATCAGACAATAACTTCAATTTACAAATAATAATAATTAAATACACATAATAAAAATGGATACAATAACAAAAGAAACAGTACAAGACGAAATTCAGAATTTTAATGCTTATAAAGAAGTAGAAAAAGCACTTCAACCTTATATTGAAAGCGCGAAGAATGGGTCAGGAGAATTAACACGAACAGCCTTTTATGATCATGCACATATTGTAGGCTCTTTAGAAGGTAACTTCTATAATATGGATGCCGATACATTTAAAGACGCAATAGAGTCTGGAGGGCCTTCGGAAAACGTAAAAAGTCATATTGCATGGATAGATATTTCTGGTCCAGCAGCAGCGGCAAAGGTTGAATTTATAGATTGGAATGGGTTCCGTTTTACAGATTTTTTTGTTCTCTATAAAAAGGGTGGGGAATGGAAAATTAGTGGGAAAGTGTACGATTCTCATTCTAAAAATTAAAAAATCATTCTATGAAAATTAGAAACAGACTGTAAAGGTTTTACCTTAAAATCTGTTTCTAATTTTCACTTGACATTCATAGGAATATTAAAAAAAAATATTATGAAGAAATTAAAAGAAGGAGATCCAATAGGCCTCTTTGTTACTTCAACTATAAATGGACGAGAAGTACGTTTAAAAAATTATAAAGGAAAAAAACTGTATTTAGTTTTTTCAGAAAAGCTGCATGTCCATTTTGCAATATGGCATTGCAAAACTTAATAAAAAATTATAATGAATTTGAAAAAAAAGAAATTGAAATACTGGTAATATTCGCTTCACCAATAGAAGAAATTTTCAAGTATGCAGGTAAACAAGTTCCACCTTTTAGCATTATTTCTGATCCAAAATATAAGATTTATAAATATTATGGTGTGGAGATTTCATATAAAGGTATGCTTAAAACTATGTTTAATGTTAATAAGGTTTTAAGAGCCATTAGAGGTGGGTTTTTTAATATTAAATCTACATTTCAAGCCCCAGTACTGCCAGCAGATTTCCTTATTGATGAAAATTTAAAGATTAAAAAAGCGCATTATGGAAAAACTTATGATGATCATTTATCGATTTCAGAAGTTTTAAATTGGAATGTTGACTCCAAGCCAATAAAAGATGCTATAATCAGTCCTATTTCAATGTAATAACAATTTAAAAGTAATTCATTATGAGAAAAATATTTTTAATACTCACAATTATTGGAGTAACGGTAACAAAATTACAAGCACAACAAACAGATTTACAACTTGTAGAGACTACGTTAAATTATTATTTAACCGGATTGGTAAATAATGACGCTAAGATATTAACGAAAGCGTTTCATCCAACTGCAACTATGAAGTGGATAAGCAAGAGTGAGGAATATAAAGAAGTAAACGCGATTGCAGAATTAACTGAAGGAATGAATGGTATACCTCTAAAAGATGTAAAAACGAGAGTAGTCTCTGTAAATGTAGCAGGTAATGCTGCTAGCGCACAGTTAGAAATTCAATTCCCAGCATTTACCTACATAGATTTTATGCATGTGTTGAAAACAGATGGAAAATGGCTAATAGTAAGCAAAATATTTTATACGAGACAAGAACCAAAATCATAGATATAGAGATTTTAGAAGTAGTAAAAGATCATTAAAACAATAAATTATTTCAATGAAAAATTCAATAATAACTTTATGCTTGGCAATTTTTACAATGTCATCAATATCAGCTCAAAATCCTGATAAAATCGTTGATAATATGATTAAAGAATTAGGAGGAAAAAAGACCTTCTATGGCATGAAAAACATCACTTATGATGTAGAGTACAAAGACCCCAATACGCCTATGACACTTGTCAGTAAAGAGGTTTACGTATTTGAGAAAGAGCGTTCTTACGCAGAATACTCTAAACATTCAATCTTTAGTAAGAATGGTAAAGTAACAGAAGCCTATGACGGAGAAAATGTCTGGATAAAGTTTGATGGTAAAATATCTTATGATAAACAAGCTAATAGTATGGCGAGATTTTGGAGAAAAACCAATTACTACTGGTTTGCAATGTTCTTTAAACTTCAAGATGAAGGTGTGAATTTAAAACATGTAGGAACAAAAAAAATAGAAGGACGCGATTACGATTTAATAAAAGTAACTTTTGGTAATGATATAGGAGATGCTCAAGATACTTACATATTATATGTTAATAAAAGAACAAAATTGGTAGATCAGTTATTGTTTACTGTTGTAGCTTTTGGTATTAAGGAGCCAGAACTTTATAAATTTCATTATGAAACAATTAATGGAATTAAAATCCCTACCGAGCGCGTTGAAATATCATCTAATTGGGAAGGTGAGGTTGTCGGTAAAAAATGGGCAACAACGTATTGGACCAATATTAGATTTAATAATAATATTGATATGGCCATATTCTCAAAGTAGTATATGAGTACTATCAAAAGCGTTAATTCCATCGCTTAATATGGATTAAGTGAATTATAAACAAAAAAAAATAAATAATGAAAACGTTTAATGTACCAACAAGAGAGGAAGTAAGTCCTACTAATCAAGCTATCTTTGATCAATTACAAAACACAGTAGGTTTTGTACCAAATCTTTTTGCAACTTATGCTTATTCTGATAATGCATTGAAAAATTATATGGAATTTTCTAATGCTAAAACTTCGCTTAAGGCTAAAGAAAAAGAAGTGGTAAACCTGGCTGTAAGTCAAGTAAACGATTGTCAATATTGTCTGTCTGCTCATACAGCAGTTGGAAAGATGAGTGGATTTACAGATGGTCAAATTTTAGAAATACGTTCTGGAAAATTATCTTTTGACAATAAGCTTGATGCTCTTGCCAGATTAGCAAAGAATATTACAGAAAGTCGCGGAAAAACAGATGATTCAGTAATTAATAACTTCTTCGAAGCTGGATGGACAAAAGAGAATTTAATTGATGTAATTTCATTGGTAGGTGATAAAACAATATCTAACTACATTCACAATACTACTAAAATTCCAATTGACTTTCCAGTTGCCGAACCCTTGAATACGTCATTAGCATAGCTGAGCTAATAAGGGTATTTAAATCGAGTAAAAAGTGATTTACTTATAATCCTTTTACTTAAGCTTAATCTTTTAAAAGAACTTAAATAATTTAAAATACAGAAAATATGCCTACAATTAAAATCAGTACACCGAAAGGAATACTTACTGAAAAAATAAAAAATGAAATCCATAAAGGAATTACCGATGTGATGATTAAAACTGAAGGACGTGGCAATAAAGATTTCGCCCAATTTGTTACAATTATTATTGATGAACAAGATCCGGCCAATTGGAGTATTGGTGGGAATGTAGTTACTCCAGAAATAATTGAAAATCTATCATCATCATAATTAATAATATATATGCTAGTTCAATTTTCTCTACAATCTCAAGTATATCAAGGGATTTGAAGGAAATAAAAAAAGGGAACAACTTCGATATTACGAAATGTTCCCTTTTAAGGCTGGAAAATCTAGTCAAACTTTGCCCAAATGCGCGATGTGATGTAAATATTCCTTAATTGCCATAATGAACAATGGCAGCGCATCTTACGTTAACGATTTCTCCATCTTGCATACCCGGCTTCAATTTGGGCATGAGTTTTAAAACTCTCACGATTTCGGCTAGAATGACAACATTGGGTTCTCTCACTTTGCGATGTGATACTGTGCCGTCTTTGTTCACCATGAAAAATACTTCAACGCTTTGCGGTCCTTTAATCTCCAGCCTATTGGGGATATCCATATTAAATTCGGATGCAATTAAGGAATTAAAACTATCGGTAAAACACTGTTTTGATTCTTCTTGGGAAAGCTCTTCGCACCCTAAATATACAGGGATAGCGTCTACTTCGTCAAAGAGAATGGCATCTTTCAGATCTTCCTGGCTGGAATAGTTTTCATCAGGGGCTACAATACTGGCTAAACTCTTCAAGGCCATTTTTTCCGCTTCGCTTATGTTTCCTTGTTTTGCCATCTGATTTTGGACTGCATTGATTCTCTTGATCAATTCACTTTCCGTGTTTTGGGAGGTGCCTGGGTTTTGTTGGCAGGAAATGCATAATAAGCAAAATAAAGGCATAAAAAATAGGGTTTGCAATAGAGGTTTTTTCTTTAAGTATAGGTTGTAGTACATAGATAAATTTTTTGCGGAAAATTATTTTATTCATTGCCAAAAGTAGGGGTAAGCGGTAATAAATGCTGTATGAAAATAAGGCTTAGGTACAAAATACCCCTTTTTAGGTACAAAAATCACAAAAACAAAATAGCATCGCTATAGGTATTGGCAACCGGGATTTCTATTTTGGCAAGGGAAATAGGAGTGTAACTTTTCCGGAACTTAAAATGTTATGGATAGATGAAGTGTGAAAATTGTTCTTTTTCTCCAATAATGAATGTGTCTTTGGATTTAAGAATCGCATCAAATCCAATCTCTATGGTCTTACTTTATTATTTGATATTCTTTTTTGGGCAAAAGCAGTAGGCTTTATTCTAAGATTATAGTGATGTCCAAAAGAGAACTCAGGAACCCGACGACCTATGGCTTTGAATAAATTCTGAAGGGGTTAGGCCTGCATGTTTTTTAAACACTTTATTGAAGGTGTTTTTATTATTAAAACCGGCATCAAAGGCAATGGCCATGATGGTTAAGTTGTTATTTTTTCGGTCCAGTAATTTTCCTTTGACTGCTTCAAATCTGTATTCGTTGACAAACTCATAGAAACTCTTGCCCAATTCCACATTGAGCACTTGGGAAATAAGGTATTTGGGTTTTCCTAGGGTATCGGCCAATTTTTGAAGAGAGAATTCTGGATCTAAATAGAGGTTTTCATTGCTCATGTGAAATGAGATTTCTTCAAGTATGGCTTTCAAATCAGCGGTACTTGCCTTGGAGGTTTCGTATTTTTTTAGGGCATTGCTCAAGAATATTTGAGAGAAAACCCTGTTATTTTTTAATGCAAAAAGAACAATGGCATTAATGGCAACAGCGCATAAAAGCATCGTAAAATAATACGCTCCTTGATCAATCTCTCCTTTAAAAAAGTACCAGACCGTGGCTATAAAATCAATGGCCCAAAAGAGGAGAAAGGCATAACTGAATTTAACCAGCCAACGGTACTTTTTTTCAAAAGCCCTTGATTTGTTATGGGCCTGCATTCTTGTAAGCATACGCATGCAATAGTAGCTATACGCAAAACTTAGGGCAATTTGTACAAGAAGAAATACAGCGATGGACGGGCTTAGTTCTTGTACCGAATTCTCTAATTGCGTATGTAATATCGCTATCTTTTCCGCACCGCTCTGTATAAAAAAAGGCATAAAAATACCAAGACTCAAAACAAAAGGAATCAGATGTAGAAAATCCGAAATTTTAAAGGAAGGTACTCCTTGAGAAATGGATTTTACGTAGAAATAATAGCAAGGCCCTAGGAGTAACAACATGGGACTGGATAGGTGAACAATATGCGGGATTATGGCATACAGTTTTGTATGTAGCACAAGATAATTCAGCAGGTTAAAGGTGATTATGAACAATAAGAACGCCAAAAGAACATGGGGCACTTTTTTATAGTGCTTGTGCAACAAAATCCCTATGAGAAGTAGCCCTTGGAAAAAGCCAAAAAGCAGTAAGGCCGTCCAAAAATCGAAGCGAATAGGAAATAGATCATCCATGGTCCATGTAATTTATGAAATTACAAATTAACCACAATGCCTCTTTTTAATGGGAGGGAATGATCTGCAAATACGTCATTCTAAACGTAAATACCCCATGAATATCAAAGTTTGGAATACTTTGGATGCTAAATTAACAGCGACATATTTATGAAACATCTTACGCTATTGCGCAGTGCACTCAAAGTGAACGGGTTTTTCTCGTTAACTTCGGCTTTCATAGCCTTACTATTTGGAAATTCGGTTATCGCAGTTTCTGAGATGGTCAATCATCACCCCTTGAGTTTCGCTATCGCTTTATCTCTTTTTGGCCTTGTGGTGTTATTTGCCGGATTTAAGAAAAAAATGTCCATGGCTTTGGTGTGGACCATCATTGTATTGGATTTTATGTACGTATTGCTTGGCTTCGTAAGTCTGGTGTTGCCAAACAACCTAAGTACGGGTGGATTTTTATTGGTGCTGGGGACAAATGTGGCAGTATTGATTTTGGCCGTATTCCAAACGATTGGTATTGTGGGGTATAGCAGGTCGGTGAAAAAACTGGAAACATAATGGTTTGCACCGAAACGAACACCTTGCCCAATACTAAACTTAGCTCGGATGGGGAAAAATGAATGTAGCTGGTGAGTTAAAAAACCTTTCAATTGGTATTCCCTTTGTACATTGCATGATAGAAGAGTTACTTGGGTTGTATGGGAATCAGTAAGAAGATATCTAAGGAAATATGAAGATTCAATTTAAAAAAGGCATTGCAAAGCCATCGGTATTGAACTGTATTCGAGACGATGGGAGTGTCACTTGGGCCAAACTACGCCAAGGTATGGAAACTCACGATTTGGCCCATTACGCTGTGGAAACTGTCATGGAATTTAAAATGGCATTTTTTGGGATTCTTCGTGAAGGCTATGCGATTACCGATTTTGAATTGCCTGCCCATAAAAAGCCTCAGGCCCTCTTGCCGTCAAAAATGCATGAAACGGCACTGCAGACAGAGCATATCGTAAATCTGTTGCAAATTGAATTCTTTAATACCGGACATAACAAAAATTTCTTGTCGGACCTAGAACCTATTCTTGCTGAAAATGAATTGCCTTTTCCCTTAGGTTTGGATGAAGGTAAATTGGAAAAAATAAGAAGCCTGTTCTCCGAATTACTTTTTAAATGGGGAGCTTTGGGAGAAGGGGAAATACTGGAATTAAGGTTTTAATAGGAGGAGTGTGATGCAGATAAGGAAGGGGTTGAAAATTGTAGTTTTAGGTATTTTAATTTGGATGGTTCCATTTCTATTTGGTTTTTTGTTGTATAGCGAAACAGGAGAGTTAAATGTGGATATCTTTCTTTTTAAGTCGATTATGATGATTAATTTGGCTATAATTACGGCTTTTTCCATAAACGTTTATTTAGGAAAGGCAGCATTGAGTTCACTAAAAAACAGCGCTATTGTAGGGGTGCTTTGGATGCTCATTGTACTTCTATTAGATGTATTGATTTTGCTCCCCAGAACTACCATGGATAGCACTGCGTATATTAATCAGATAGGATTGCGATATATGATCATTCCTATTATATGTTTGTCCTCTGGATATTCTTTGATGAAACAAAAACGACTGCCTTGAAAAAAAACATAGACATCCGAACAAAAATTGCTTCTGCCCAGAACAGAAGAGATGAACTTCCCAATCTGGAATTGGCAAAAGAAATCTGCGAAACCGAGGACAAGAAGACAATTGAAGCCTTGATCGAAAATTTGTTCCAAAAAGATAAAGCCATTCAGAACGATTGCATTAAGGTCCTGTATGAGATCGGGGGAGAAAAACCAGAACTGATTGCCCCCCATTTCGAGACTTTTTTAGAACTATTGAATCACAAAAACAACAGAATGCAATGGGGTGCTATGACGGCACTTCATGGTATTGTACAACTAAAGCCCAAAGCGACCTTTGAGAACTTGGGGCGTATTATTGGCGCTGCAGAAAAGGGAAGCGTTATTACCAGAGATCAGGCCATGAACATCATTATAAGTTTGGGAAAGATTCCCCAATATAAAATAGAGGCTTTCGTGTTGTTCAAAGAACAATTGTTAAAAAGCGCTACCAATCAATTGCCCATGTACGCAGAACGGGCCCTTCCCATTATAGATGCAACGAATGGCAAAGCTTTCATTGCCGTATTGAACCAAAGATTGCCGGAACTGGAGAAAGAAACTAAGAAAAAAAGATTGCAAAAAGTCATTGCAAAAATAGCTTCCCTCGATGCTGCTAAGGGATAACTTTAAAAGAAAACTGAGCCTGTACATTGAGCAAAGCTAGTTAGTACGACCACTTACCCAAATACTTCATAAATATTTTGCTGATATTCCGGGCATCATCAATATCGCGGTGATGTGTTCCCTCCAAAGTCAATTGTTCTCTTTGTAAAGCCCCTCCCATGCCCAATGGTCTTCGAAGATTATTCATTTTGGCATATTGATGTTTTAGACTAATGTGGGCATGGGTCCAATTGGCATCTAATGTATGGAGTTTGCAATCGCTTTGAAACTGTTTCTTGTCATAAAAACCCCAACTGCATAAAAGATATTCTTCTTTGGTACCTATCCAGCGGAGAAAATCAGAGCATACCATGGGAAAGGAACTTGCATGGTCTACTTGTAATTGTGTTATTGAAGTAAGGGCTTTGCAAAAATCGGATAAAAAGGGGTTTAATTTGGGTTTGACAAAAGCGTTAAATTCGCCCATACTTTTTCCCGAGGCATCTATCTTAAGGGCACCAATTTCAATAATTTCGCTTTGTTTTGCAATAGATTTTTCTTTCCAGCATGTTGCTTCAAGGTCTAGTATAATATAATTCATTGTAAATTCTTTTTTGATCATCCATACAAGATGCGAGCCGTTACAAAAGGTTGCTTATATTGGTTTGGCCCATATGGACCATAACAATAAGAAGCTATTGGTGTAGGGACATCCATTTTTTTATCACGTCCCTTTCTTTTTGCATCGTATAGTATTTAAGCTGTTTTCCATCCACAATTTCTCCAAATCTAACATCGTCCTTTGGATGTCTGCTTTGATATCCTTTGATTTGGTCTGTAATCATATCTGCCATAGGCCGATGTACGAATCCAGCGGCTAGGGCCTTTTGTACATTAAAATAATAGGATCCGGCAGGGCTCGGTTTCCATAGTGGAACTATTTTATAGGGTTCAAGACCATTTTTTATCAGAAAATCCCCATCGATCCAATGCAATTTTTTGGGCATGGCGGTCGCATGAATAAGCGCGGATACATAATCTTTAAATGGAGTTGGGGGACAAGCAACATTAAATGCGCCGTATGTTTTTGATTGTGAACAATGGACGATAAAATGGGCCAAACTTGTGCTATCTGTAAGCTGTATATGATGATCTTTTACCTTGGGCAATAGTATTTCCCCGCCTCTCAAGAAACGTATGGGCCAGAAAGGTTCGGCATTGGGATCGTTAGATCGTCCAACGCTAAAATCTTTTATGCCGTGTGATCTGTAGATGCTGTAATTGGAAATTCTTGCCCGAATGGCTTCTTCGGCCAAGGTTTTTCGTATGGCATATCTAAAATCTTCACGAATGGTATTCGGAAATTTGGGCAGCGGATTTAAAGCTTCGGTTTCTTCAATGAACTTTTTGTCCCATTTGTCATAAACCGAGACTGTTGATATGTAATGATAATGGCCAAAACGGCCTGCGTATTCTTCAAGAAAATCCGAGACGGCTTTCGGGGATTTTTGCCAAGTATCAATGACAATATCCCAGTAGGAACCCTTGTACTTTTGGGCAATGGATTTAAGTCCCTCTTTGTTTTCCTTTTCCCTATCGCAAATGATGATGGGAAGATTATTGAACAAATGGGTATTGGTCTTTCCTCTATTTAATAGGGTTACCTGATAGCCCGCATCTAAAAAAGTGGTTACAATACGAGGGCCTAGAAAACCTCTCCCACCTAATACCAATACTTTTTTATCCTTGGACAATGGGTTGCCTAAAGCGCGGATTGGATGTAAGGAGGTCCATAATGAAACAGCTCCGGCCGTTTTGATAAAATCTCTTTTGTTCATTGTAGCTTGCTTTGGGACAAAAGAAAAGACTAAAGCTTAATTCATGGAAGTCCTTAATTAATCTGTACCAATTTCCTTCTTAAATTGTCCTGGGGTTTTCCCTGTCTTCTTCTTAAAATTACTGAAGAAAGCAGATTTGGAATTAAAGCCACATTCGTAACCGAGTCCTTCGAGTGTTAAATTTAAATTGTCCTTCTCACGGATTCGTGCCATGGCATAGGCGACTCGTTTCGAATTCACCAAATCATAAAAGGTAGTATTCATCTCTAAGTTAATGATCTGGGAAAGATGATGTTTGGGAATATTTGTTGATTTTGATAACATGGCCAAAGAAAATTCTGGTTTCAAATAGGCATTGTTTTCCTTGAAAAAGCGATCTATGGTTTGCTGAAGCAATGTAATTTCTTTATCCTTAAGAGGACTGTGTTTGTAGCGTTTATCAGCTGTGGCCGCATCGGGAACTAATTCTTCAGCTTTGTACACTACCCCATATTTTAATCCATAAAACCCTATGACCGTAACAAGAATGATATAGCGCAATAAATCCCAAATTTCAAAGTATCGAACACCCACTAAAAGTTCCACAGAAAGTCTAATGATACTGATTCCCGTGCTCACCAAAAACAGAACCGCTATAACTCTGATCCAGGAAAGCTCCAATATTCGCATATCAGCACGTTCTGTCTTTAGCTGTTCCCGTCTTTTGCGATAGCGGTACAGAATATAGATGGGGTAAAAGCTTACAGAGATCAACTTCGTAATTAGAATTATGATTTCCCACGATAATTCAAAATTTGAAGGAATGAAAAAACCAAAAATGGTAAAAAGGACAAAGGTCAAGAAATGCAGGAAATCTATTTGGACAAGCTGCTGACCAAATATGGTTTTGGTATATACATAAAAAAGAGGTCCGTGCAAAAAACCAATGGTCATTATAAATATTTCGGCTATTGGAGTAGGATTTAAGCTTCTGTATATTCCTACGATGAGATGGCTAAAGAACACAAAAAACCATAGCATTAAAATCCAATCAGATAATTTCCTGCTCTTTTTTATGGAAAGTAACAAGAGGAATAAAATGCATTGCGTGGCCCCAATACTTGAAACTATTAAAAATACATTTGACATTATCTGTACTGCGGTTTATCTAAATTAAGGGGTGAGGATTCCTATTAAATAGCCTGACCGAAGGTCAGTAAATTATGATCTGGATCGAGTACTGAAAACTCTTTTTGCCCCCAAGGTTTCACCTCTAATTTTCCGTTGGGATGAATACTCGTTTTACGGTCTAATAAAGAGGTGTAAAATTGGTCAATGTTATTAGTTCTTATATAAACCTGTCCATAATTTTCTTTAGGATCAAGTTCCTTAAATTCAAAAAAGTGAATTTGAATCTGGTCTTTTTTAAGCATTAAATAGCCTTCATAATCGATATTTCCGCATTCTTTAAACCCTAACATATCTATATAGAATTGTCTGGTCAGCTTTTTGTCCCGCATGGGTAATTTTGGATGGATATCATGTAACATAGATGTATTATTAGTATGTGCAAATGAACCAGGTTTAATTTAAGTATTCTAAAATCAATACTGCACTATTGTTTGATCTCTATTTAGGTAGGATACAGCATCCAAAGGAATTCGCAAGCAGGGATGTTACTTTTGCTGTTTCCATGGGCTACTTTTATCCTCCGTTTCTCTTTCGTCTGGATACTCAAATATACCTACCAAAGATTTGCCAAATAAGTTAAGAAAAAACAGATCGAAAAATCTTGACATCGGAATTAGATAGTTGTCCCAAAAGTGGATATTGCTCCTACTTGGAAGTTCTTTTTTTAAAAAAACTTTATTCGCCAAAGATGCAAAAAAACCCATGGAGTCCAGATAAAACAATTTGACCGTGGCGAGTTCGGAGTTGATATCTCTAAGAAGGATTTTCTTATTGTACCTTCTGTAATGCCCAATATGTGTATCAAAGTCACTAAATAAAAAATTATAGGCAGGCACCAAAATTAATAATCGACCATTGGGTTTAAGGCATCGTTTGGCCAATTCAATTTCCTTTCGGGATTCCGCTATATGTTCTAGAACATCAATATAAATGATGGTATCAAATTTTTTATAGGCAACCGATTTAATAGTGCCGTTGTGTACGATTTTTTTTTCAATGGCAATGGCATGGATATTTTCCTGTATTAAAAGGGCCAATTTCTCATCGGGTTCAACACAGGTATATGAGGTAATCTGGGCGGTGTTTTTTGCTAAAAAAACCGAATTAACACCAATTCCTGCTCCAACTTCAAGTACATCGCCATGAATTGAATGCAGTATTTTTTTTGAAAAGTAACGTTTCCAGTTCACTGCATTTTTAAACAACTCGAGCTCATCCCCGATATAGGCTATTTTTTCATTCGTTGCGGTCATTTTTTCTTTACTTCACCATGTCTTTCATAGAATTATTTACACCGGTCATTTCCCAATTGGCCAAGGATATAGGAATATTTCCAATAGTATTTAAAGTGTCAAAAAAGTCTTTTGGCACAAACTCCTTGCCCTGGGATTCCAGTATTCTTGAATAGTCGGCCAATGCATTTTCCAATAAATATTTACCGGTAATATAGCTTGTTCCATATCCGGGTTGGCGCAAATACAGATGTTGTTCAAAAATGAGCAATTCTTTTTCGGTCTTCATCCAACCGCGAGGGGTGTATTCGCTATGAATACCTCCAGCTTCTTCCATGGTCATCTCATTGGCATGGGCATATAACGATCCCAAACCTCTTGCAGCACGTTGCGCAATCATGATATATACAATCTCTTTGGCTCTTGGGCTATCATCGTATAAACCGGCTTGCATAAACATTTCTTCTACAGCGGTGGCTGTTCCTTCATTTCTGGAATCGAAAATGTTGTATAACAAAGGGCCTTTTCGTATGTCACTTTTGTGCGGTTCATTATCCATACGTGCCAATTCAAACCAATGGTAAAAATGGGAATATAGGGGTCTTGGATCATAATGCGCACCGATCAGGAAAAAATTTCGCTTCTCTTTTGGTACGTAGGTGCCCAAATGCTCACGTAAAGCAGGATCAAAATACGATTTTACACTAACGATTTCCTGCTCATCCAAGAAATTCATTAAACTTTTTGCTGCGGCATCGGCCATTTTATTATAGGCCTCTGGAGAGCTCGCGTCAACCAATTTTGGTAGATGTCTATTTCTGTGCTCTTCTAATTTTAGGGAAGTCCAGGCACGGGCCAACTCACGTTTTAAGATCATCACTTCATCTTCCCATGTCAAGGGTACCAGATGTACATTTTGCAGGTACCAGGTATATTGGTCTTTCCCAATTCCCGATGGGCCAGTTTTTGATTGGGATTCTTCCTCTAGCCAAGAAGCGAATGCCTTCGTTGAAGTTATGGCTTCTTCAATTACTGAAACTAATGCTGCATCTTCCGCAATACCTGGCTGTTTTTTTAATTCTTGAAGCACCACCACTTGATTTTGAATGTCTCGAATCCCGGTAACCCATAAATCTCGGGCATTTCCAGTTAAGTTTTGCTTTGCTTGATCATTTAAAGGGGCAATTATTTTTAAGTCCCTTAAGAGTCGGGTTCTTTCTTCTGTAGATAAAGGAAAAGTGTAGGTCCATAGTTCGGTGGTGCCATGATGGGTTGGCCCCTCATGGGCAGGAACATCACTTCTTGCTGTCCAAACTGATTTGTAAAAAGCGGGATCTCGAGTCCAAGGTTTTAAAATGCGATGATTAAAATCATAACCGTTCATTTCGGCCCAAACAATCATCCAATCTACTTTATTTTCTACGGGCCAATCTGTGGTGTCGACCACCTGTAATTGGGCTTGCAGTTCTTTAAACTTGGGCCAGCGTTTTTCAAAGGTTTCCACCGAATAATCAGGAGCACCATGATGTAAAGGCGGTTTTTCAAAGGTTCTCCATGCCTTAAATAAGGCGACCAAGTCCGAATAATCCTTGGACTTAAGATTTTCTGCTGAGGTTTGGGTTGTGGCAATGTCTTCTTTCTTCTCGCTTTGGCAATTAAAAAAGAGCAATACTATAAGAGGAAGAATGATGTTTTTTGTTTTCATTGTACTGGCGTGTTTTTCTGAATTATTCAGAATAGGTTTCGTCGGCGTTATTGTTTTTCTTTTCTCCCCTAAGGGAAAACCTCAAAGCGTTGTATTCTTCATACGAATTTGAATACTTTTCGATAAGGCTCAAAAACCATATAGCTCTTCAGTTTTAGAGGAATCAATAATTTTTCTGCACGCGTATTAAACCTTCAATATTTTTATTCAATCTCCTGAGCTCATAAAGTAAAGAATCCTTTTGTTCGGTATTTGCTAACTTTTCGATCATTTCGTTGATGATATCAGTAAATGAATCTGAAATATCTTTTACATCATTGATTGTCATTTTAATTATTGCTCCGGGTTCCAATAATTCCTTTTCCGTGCCCAATTCAATTCCAATCCCAGTATTCCCTAAAAGGTTTGAATTTTTGATATAGAATTTTGAATTTACGGGGATTTCAACCTCGTTGTTGTCGATCTTACAAATTAAATTTACAGTTCCATTTTCAGCCAAATCCAATTGAGTAACTTGCCCTATTTCAAACCCATTTATCGCTAATTTCGATGCTGTAGTGAATCCTTCGGCATCGGGAGTATTTACAATTATTGTCCGCCCATTCTGGTCGCAGGAAGTCAATAGAATTAGAAAAGCTAAAACCCCAAATAGATTTTTCATGATTGATTACGATTCGTTATCACGCTTCTAATATACACTTTTATCTGCCTAGAATTCTGGCTACAATCTCTTTTAGAATTAATTTTATCCATATTGTTTTTTACGAAATAAATATGTTCTTTCCAGGGCAAAGGGTAATTTTGTAGTATTCTTTCAAAATTGAGGGTTATGAATACGGAAATACGACATTTTTTACGCGATCTCTTTATGGAATGGGGGATGTCTGAGAACATCGCCAATTACCTTAATCTGTTCCTGTTGTTTGTTGCTGCCCTCCTTTTGGTGCTATTGTTGGACTTTGTCGTATGGAAAATACTTAGGGCGCTTTCCTTTAGATTGGCGAAAAGGACAAAGACCGATTTCGATAACTTTTTGGTGAATAATAAGGCCCCGCGTTATTTGGCACATGTTTTTCCGCTTCTGGCCATTTTTGAGTTTATCCCGATTGTCTTTGTAGACTTCCCCTATATTGGGGGGATTATATTGAAATTGGCGCAGATCGTTGCCGTGATTGTTACCCTTCAAATTGCTAAAAGCCTATTGAGAAGTATTCATGATTACCTAAAGACGAAACAACGGTATAAGGATAAACCTATTGACAGCTACATTCAGGTATTTATGATTTTTGCATGGATTACTGGAATTTTGGCGGTATTTGCTATAGTGACCAATATTAGCATTTGGAAATTCTTTACAGGCCTAGGTGCAGCTTCTGCGGTCATCCTATTGATATTTAAAGATTCTATATTAGGATTGGTGGCCAGTATACAGATCAGTATCAATGATATGGTGCGTATAGGAGATTGGATCACCTTTCAAAAATATGGAGCCGATGGGGATGTTATTGAAATTAATTTGGCTACGGTGAAGGTGCAGAATTTTGATATGACCATTACCACGATTCCTACCTATGCCCTGATTTCCGACTCCTTTAAGAACTGGCGGGGAATGAACCAATCTGGCGGAAGGCGAATAAAGCGTTCGCTCATCATCAAGCAACGCAATATTAAGTTTTTGAAACAAGAGGATATCGAGGCCTTGAAAAAAATTGAGTTACTTGCGCCTTATCTGGATACCCGGAGCAACAAGATCATCGCCTACAATACAGAAAACAATATTGATAAGGAGATCTTGATCAACGGGAAAAATCTGACCAATATTGGGGTGTTTCGTAAATATGTGGAATCCTATCTGGAAAATCACAGTGCGCTCAACAAAGATATGACCATGATGACACGACAATTAAGTCCAACACCGCAAGGAATTCCTTTGGAAATATATGCCTTCAGTGCAGATAAGCGATGGCAAAACTATGAGTACATTCTGGCAGATATCTTTGATCATTTGTTGGCAGCAGTACCCTATTTTGATTTGGAGATATTTGAGCTGCCTTCATCCATTCCTGCCCGATAAGCATTGCTGAGGTCTTGCCTTCCAAATACACTTGTTTTTCAACCGTATAGAAACTTATGGACTCTTTGATCCGTTAGACTTTAAGTTTGCCAATTAATTGCAATTCCCTATCCCTTGTAAGGCCTAGGCTTATCTCATTGGTCCCAAATGCTAAGGCAGCACCATTGTCCGTGTACCATCCCATACAGTCTTCCAAAGTCTTGTGAACTGGTGTGAATTTAAATCCGCTTTGAAGCAATTTTACATTGTTTATTTGCATAAATCCGTCTTCGGACAAGGGCGTCCATAAAGGCAGATCGCTAAATGCAGATACTTTATTTGCCCTTAAGAAATCCTCACTTGCCCATATCAGTTCGGTTTTAGAGTTAAACTGTTCTTTTGCAAGTACAAGAAAATCCTTCCAGGTCAATACATTCTCTTGCGGCCCCAAACAATTATATGCCCCTTGAAATTTGTTTTCAGCGGCCATAACAGCGAATCTTCCCACATCGGCCACATCAATAAACTGTAAATGATCCAAACCAGAACCCGGAGCAATAATGGAATCATCGCGATTCAATTTTATGCACCAATACAGTAAATCCATAGCGGGATCTCTCCATCCTTTAATGGCACCAGCACGGATTATGGTATGATTATGCTCAAAACGCGCTTTAACAAATAACTCAGCAGCTAGCTTCTCTTCCGGATACCCCCATTCACTTCTTTCTAGGTCAAGATCAACAAGCTTATATTCTTCATTTAGCCCTACTTGATCAAAATCATGATATACTGCGATGCTCGAAATAAAAACATAGTGCTTTGTATGTTTCATCAATGCCATAGTGGCTTCATTGACCAATTTTGATTTTTGCGGCCAGACATCAATGACAACATCCCACTGCTCTTTAGTCAAAGGATCATAAGATGCTATGCCTTTTTCGCGGTCTCCCTTGATTAAATTTAAATTTGGAAATAGCGTTGGATTGGTAATCCCTCTATTAAATAAGGTGACAGCATGATGGTGTTGCAAGGCAGCTTGTACAATCGCCGGTCCAAGAAAATAAGTGCCGCCTAAAACAAGTATTTTCAACGTATCTGTTGAGGAACTGCAGGAAAATACCGTACCCATGCTAACAAGCATGCTTGCCGCGGCTGAATTTTTTATAAACTTTCGTCTTTCCATTTTGGTACAACTTTAAGGGTCTTTAAGGTGGAGTATGCACATTGCTATATGAGGGTTTTGTAACTATTTTAAAATCAATAATTTAAATATTTAAAAATGGAATTAAAAATTATTTTTCTTAAATAAAACCTTATATTTTCGAGCCCTATGCTTGCAGTAAGGGTTCAGGTATTGTTCAATCCTTTCAATATATTCAGGAGAAATCCTATTCGTTAACCAGTGACCTTAACCCCAATTTGAATACAGGCCATAGTGCTCGTCAAAATCTAATATTTAAGTATTTCTTTTCCATTAATACATGACTTCATGAACTCAATTGTTGAGGATACAAACATTAATGAATTATCTTAGGATTTTGGTCTCATTCAGTTTAGTGGAACCTATAAAAAATAGCGGCATCCTTCCTTTGCATATCGTGCTTGAAAAATAGGATTGCTAAGAAATAGAAACGCGTCAAGGAAAAACGAACCCGATATTTTTAAATTGAGAACCTAGAGAGTTTTAAAAACCATTTGATGTATAGGTACGTAGAATCACAAATGAAACATGAAAGGCTGATCCATATTAAAAATATGAACATTGTTTTTTAGTTTTATAAAACAAAAGCAGTATTGTGAATTAGAATTGTAGACATGAAAATAATTGAGTTCATCTATTTGTTTAGTGCTTTTCATGGATTATTCTTAATCTCCATCCTATTTGTATACAAAAAAACCAAGAATGTTTTTCTTTCATTAATGATCTTGATTTTTTCATATTTTTTGATCGAGAACGTGTTTTTTTTGAATGGTTATATTCGGCAGGCACCTCATTTATATTTGACTTCATCCCATTTAAATTTTCTGATTCCAGCGTTGTTCTATCACTTTATATGTTTTAGCATCAATCCCAATCACAGACTTAAACCTATCCATCTTTTTCACCTGACCCCTTTTATTTATGAACTGATTATTTTAATCCCTTTTTATTTAAGCAATTCTGCATATAAGATTACTGTTTATGAGCGAAATTTAGAAGTGGACGTTGTTCCTGATTTCATGATTGAATTTTGGGTGGGATTTCTATTGTATATGGGATTTGGGTTTTGGTTCTTTAAAACCGCTTTCTTGAAACTAAAAAATCTCCAACCTGTAGGAGTAAAAGATAAACTAAAGAATAAATGGTTAATGAAATTCACCATTGCCTTGATTATCTACTTAATTGCACGGGTCATTTTCACCTTTATCGCTTACTTTGTGACATCCTTGGCCTTTTTTAATGTTCATTTTAAAATATTGGGATTGATTGTAATCATACATGGTCTTGCATATCTGGTATTCTTATTTCCAGAAATCATTCAGAATGCGCCCCCCAAAAAAGAATCGTATAAATTTTCCAAAATAAAGAAGGAAGATGCCAATCTCCTTAAGGAAAGATTGTTGGAACTATTGACAAATAAAAAACTATTCTTGGCGCATGACCTTGCTCCGGAGCAGGTGGCATTGGAATTGGGAATTACAAAAGATAAACTTTCGCAATTACTATCCAACACCTTAAACACTAATTTTTACGGTTTAATAAACTCTTATCGTATAGAAGAAGCCAAGAGGTTACTAGATTCCGAAGCCTATGAAAGGGCAAAAATTATTCATATTGCGTACGATAGTGGTTTTTCCAATAAGTCATCTTTTTTAAGAAATTTTAAAAAACGAACGGGACAAACTCCAAGTGAATACCGATCGTGAAAGCCGGCATAAAGAAATGAGGTTTGATTATTGCCGCTTCAAAATTTCCTTTTCCGAACTGCCTTTTGAGCCGAAATCGCATTCCATAGTTAAAATAGGTTCTTTTATAGTCTTCTTGCCACTACAAGAACGCATAGAAAGTAGTATTGCCAATACTACAATGGCCTTCTTCGTTAACTTTTCTTATTGTGATGATGGAACCCCATTCCTTCCGCTTTGACCTAATTTTTGGTTGGTTTATTCAATTTATATCGGATGAACAATTCGTTTCCAATGGTCAATTCTTTGTCCTTCTTGAATCCCAGGCGCAAGAACCCTTTAATGCGTGTTCTTGAAGGAGGAAATAATACAGTCACAGAGGACAAGTCCATTTCATTAAAGGCGATATCGATGATTTTTTTGTATAAGGTTTTTCCCATACCCCAATAATCCGGATGTAATACCAAAGCCAGATCTACTTCTCCGTCTTCGAGCTGCAATCCGCCCCAACCCCCAAATTGCCCATCTATGATAAAGGCCCAAGGGCCATAACCATATTCCAGCCAAAGTTGTTCTTTGGAAGCGATAAAATTATCACAATGAGTTTCACTGAAATGCCCTTTCAATAAAGGCATCTGCCTTCTTACTAAGGGGTGGTTCATTAAATCTATAATTGCTGATTTTTCAATTTCAGACAGCTTCTTAAATGTAATACTCATGTACTTTTGGTTCGCTGTAAAAATAATATTAATGCTTTAAAGTACATATTTTTACCTAATGTGCTTAGGGTGAATTCCATACGCACATCAAAACCATTGGGTGAAGATGCTCCAATTTCGTTTACGTAAAGGTTGGAGGCTTTTGGTAATTTTAGTTTTTAGGAAGGACCACATTTTATGCTTTTCGTAACTTAGATCCATTGATCCTTTGATGATGGGATTGGATGTAATTATAATCAGCAATGAAGACAGAGGCCTATTTTAAGGAAAAAATAAAGGAGCTTAGGGCAGCACTTTATACAGATATCTATCAACTTGCGACTATGTTTATGGAAGGGGGCGAGGCATGCTTTATGTATCCCCATAAGGGAGAGCAAATATTATTTTATAAGGCGACAACAGATACATTGGAATATCAGGAAGTGGCCGATATTTTAATGGATCAAAAAGGAATCTGTATTTACCCCAAATCCCATGATTTTTTACCCTATCCTTTAACATCGGTGATTCATATTCACGATTTGATGACGCTAAGAGCAATTGTCGAGGGAGATTGTCCTAGGTTTGCCCTATATCAGGAGATAAAGGCACTCGCAATACAATTAAAAGGGGAAAGAAACTCATATAGCCCTCAAATGCCGGTTGAAACGATGAGAATATCGTTTTTACGTACTTCTTTGGATCAATTTGAAAAGGAGGCGGTAAAGAATATTATCGTGCAGGATCAAGATGTTTTTATCTATCCCGTATCGGATGACTTTAAGCCGCATTCTTTATCACGGGTTGCCAATATTCCCGATTTGGAACTTTTAAAAACCTTTCTTAAACAAGAAACATAAACTTCCGTGCCGGTATTATAACCCTAAACCACTCATTTTATCTTTTTCATAACGGCTATCTTCAGCAGGATATCTCAGGGATTGCTGATATTTTCCAGATTGTTTGGCCAATGCATAGATCAAACTTTCTCCTGCAAAATCAGATTTCGGCGATGTCTTGAAAAGATCATCCTGAAAAGCATCCGCTGCGTTAATAACATTCCAACCTTTTTCTTTGAATGCCGCAATTAAGTCGCCCAGAAATAAAGCAGAGGTTAAATTGTGATGAAGGAGCAGGGTATGGGGGATATGCCTTCCGTTGATTTCATAAGAAAGCTTTTCATAATACTGGGCCCGTTCCAGAATATGCCCGATATAGAAGTCCTTATACTTTGTAATTTCGGCATTTTTGAAACCTACTTTCTTAATTCTTCCTATAAGTCGTTGGTTAACGTACCAATCCGATGCATCTATGGTGACATAACCATTGGTATAGTTGTTTTGCGCAAGAATATTGCGGATACTGTCCACTTTCGTTTTATGTTGCCCTTCCTTTAAATAAGGAAAGCGAAAAAGTGGTATTGCATTGCTGTATTTAGAAATAATGGCATCTGTTTTTTTTAATTCAATTTCAAAAAGAGAGGCAGTGTTTTTTGGGGAATTGAAATTGGGATGAGAGTAGGAATGATTGGCAATTTTATGTCCTTTCGCATTCCAGCTTTCCAATAGAAATTGCCCTTTTTTGTCTAATTTGTTCCTTCCTGTTACAAAAAATACGGCCTTTAGCTGTTCTTTTTCTAAGTGCGATAGTATCCTACTATTCCATTCCTCAAACGGGAAATCCAGAATATCAGAAGTATTCCCGTCATCAAATGTAAAACTCACTGTAGGTTGCACTATTGTTGCTTTCTTTGGTACTTTCGTTTCTTTTTCTATCTGCCTTTCCGTAGATTCTTTACATCCTACAAAAAGTATGAGCAATGGAAAAAATAAGCGTTGAATTGATTTCATAGGGGCCTTTAAATTGGTATTTATGCTAAAAAAGAGTCCAGGGCATTCCAATACTCTATCTAAGATACATTTTTATGTCATTGTGGTAGTCAAGTGAATAACTTCTTTTATTTCCTCAAAAAATCTTGGCTTGATTTACAGGACTTAAATCATTATCTTAAAAAAATAGAAATCACTAAAGTAAAGAATCCCAATGCTGAAGGCACACTATAATACTAGGCGCATGCTGTTTTTTCTTATTGTTATCATGACACTATCTATTGTATTTGAAACTTTTCAGCAACAATACTATTTGATCAGGTTTGATTTGGCTCCGGAAGTACGGTTTTTTGAACTTTTAAAAAATCAAAGCTACCGCTGGGTCATATGGGCATTTTTAGCGACACCATTGGTGGTGTATACGTGGAAAAGAAAGGAAACCATACACTTGGGAAAGACCATTTTTCAGTATGGCGTTTTGATCGTATTTCTAGTAATTTTAAATATACTTTTAATTTCAGGAATCTCCTGGTACCTTTCGGGAACTCCATTTCATGGCCCTTCATTTTTTGAAGATTATATGATCTTCTTTGCCTTTCAAAAAGCACCACTGTTTATTTTGGGCTATATTGCTATTTCCTGTATTTTGTTTTTGTATCGAGAGAATAAGGCGCTTTCGGTTAGCATCGAGAGATTGGGGGATTTAAAAAAAATCAACAAGCAACTGTATGCCAAATTGCGGGAAGAATCCCATGACCAGGAAAAAATATTGACCATTAAAATTGGAAACCGATACAAAGCAGTCACCATCAATGACATTCAGTATATTGAAGCGGATGATTATTGCGTGAAAATTATTTGCTCAGGAGATAAAGCCTACGTCATGCGAATATCGCTAAAAGCTTTGGAGCAAAAACTGCCAGATCACTTCATAAGGGTCCACAGGAAACATATTGTGAACGCACAGCTCGTTGCTGAGTTTAACGTAAAAGAAAGGGTGTTGAAATTGAAGAATGGGAAAGCACTTTCCGTATCCAAAAACAAAATGTCCGCCTTACGCACATTCTATTCTAAAACACCAGTGGATTTGGCACCTTAATTCGCAGCATTTTTAGTACGGTTTACTGCATTTTCCTTGTTTCCTGCCCCAATTAAAGGTCTATTTGAGGAAATCAAATAAAAGCAAGATGAAAAAAGTAATAGGTTTCCTGATACTCGGTATGGTTGGTTTTACAGGCTTTGCCCAGTACGAATATGAGCCATCTGTAGAACATCCATATGGACTGCCAAACCCAAAAGCAGCCAGATCGGTTCAGGATTATCAGCAGTTGATTGGGTTATGCCAATGTAGCTCCGTAAGTAGAAAACAAGATCAGACTTGGGCAGAGCCGGTAGAAATGCTATGGAAATTCAAATATATTATGAATGGCATGGCCGTGCAGGATGAAACCCTAAAGGCAGACGGACGACATTCTGGAAGTATACGGCAATTTAATGAAGCCGATGGCAGTTGGTATGTACACTACTATAGTTCAACGGTAGCCTCTCCCCAATTAACAGCATGGAAAGGAGGCATGAAAGAGGGACAAATGATATTGTACAGTGAACAAAAAGCTCCTAATGGAATGGATGGCTTTTTTAAGATTGCCTTTTCCAATATCTCCGATAAAGGCTTCGACTGGCTTGGGGCCTGGGTCAATAAAGACGAAAGCATTGTATACCCCACTTGGAAAATCCAATGTAAAAAACTGCAAAATAAATAAGTCCGATTTTTCTAGGATTTGGATTGATCCCGTTTAAACGCCATCGGATTCATATGCTTGATTGCCTTGAATTGTCGGTTAAAATTAGAGATACTATTGAATCCTGATTTGTCCGCTATTTGGGAAATAGTAAATCCCTTATCAGACTGTAACAATTTACAGGCATTTTCAATGCGCAATTCATTTAAAAATGTAAAATAGGTTTTGTTGGTACGTTTTTTAAAATACTTACAAAATGCATTTTTAGTCATCGCTGCCATGGTGGCAATGTTTTCTAGTGTAATCTCATTATGAAAATTGTTCATGGTGTATTCCATAACGTCCCGCATGCGTTTACCTTCAATATCATTGTATTTTTTGTC
The DNA here is from genome assembly GCF_043678055.1 of Spongiimicrobium salis. Taxonomy (NCBI): domain Bacteria; kingdom Pseudomonadati; phylum Bacteroidota; class Flavobacteriia; order Flavobacteriales; family Flavobacteriaceae; genus Spongiimicrobium; species Spongiimicrobium salis. The sequence continues at coordinate 958,911 of NZ_JBHEQA010000001.1, read as the reverse complement.
GTAAATAAAAGAAGACAAGCTTTCATAGGTTTGCTTAGAGATTACATTTAATATTTCAAATAATAAAATGAACTGGGAGAGCTTGGTAGCATCTTTTAATCTATAGAATAAGAGTTCTAAATTATTTTCATGGGTTTTCACTTTAAAACCATATGCGGCTCTCTTAAAGAATCGATCTAATTCCTTTAAATCTTCCAGTTTAAAAAAGTCTTTCCCAAAAGCATCCTCCGTGAAAAATAAGGTGAGCATATGGGACTGCCCCGTTTTTTTTACATCGCTCTTAAAAACATGGGGGAGATTGCTGCCTATGACAAGAACATCTCCAGTTTTGTAATAATTTATGGTGTCGCCAACAATTAAGGTGCCTTCTCCTTCAATGATCAAACTAATTTGGATTTCCTTATGCTGATGGAATTTATCGTAAAAAATAAGCTCATGATCTTCCTGGAAGACCAGTGCTGCTTGCTCTGGTTTAGGGATGATAAAAGGGAGTACTTTCATGATGGGTTCCTTTTTTTGCTATGCTATTTATTTGATGATAATGTATTCAAAATAAGCAAATACTATTCATTTAATATATTAAAATAAAATTATGGGATAATATAATACCATAAATGGATAAAAAGAGCGTACTGAAATTGAACCATCTAGAAGTACCTTTATAAAAAATTTAAATATGGCTTTACGATGGGAAGGCATTATGCCTGCAGTGACTACAAAATTTAAAGATGATGATACTTTAGATTTTCAAATGTTTGAACGTAATATCAATGCACAACTCGATGCGGGAGTACACGGTATTGTACTTGGTGGAACCTTAGGAGAGGCAAGTACGCTGAGCGACGATGAGAAGCGCCTGCTTACAAAAAATACCATAACAATGGTCAATGGTCGCGTGCCCGTATTAATGAATATAGCAGAACAAACCACCAAAGGAGCTATAGCGGCTGCCCAAAAGGCAGAAGAAGATGGGGCAGAAGGTTTAATGATGTTGCCGCCCATGCGCTATAATGCAGGGGATAGGGAGACGGTAACATACTTTAAGACGGTGGCTAACAGTACTTCCTTGCCCATAATGGTATATAATAACCCAGTGGATTATAAAATTAAAGTGACCTTGGATATGTTTCAGGAACTCTTGGAATGCGATAATATTGAGGCGGTCAAGGAATCTACAAGAGATATTTCGAACGTAACCCGGATTAAAAATCGATTTGGTGATCGCTTAAAAATTTTGACCGGAGTAGATACGCTGGCCTTGGAAAGTCTTTTAATGGGAGCCGATGGTTGGGTTGCAGGTTTGGTTTGTGCCTTTCCTCGGGAAACAGTGGCCATTTACGAGCTGCAAAAAGCGGGAAGAATCAAAGAGGCCTTGGAAATATATCGATGGTTTTTACCCTTATTGGAATTGGATATCAATCCCAAATTGGTGCAAAATATAAAATTAGCTGAAGTAGCTACTGGAATTGGTACAGAAAATGTCCGTGCGCCCAGACTTCCTTTATATGGGGAAGAAAGAGCGCATGTGCAAAGAATTATTGACGAAGGAATGAAAAGCAGGCCTGTACTTCCGGAGTATAAAAACCTAAGTGCCGTTTTAGAGTAGTAATCTGTTGGAGATGGGATAGGGAATCCGGAAAAAAACATCTTGTCAATAGCTAAAAAGAAGGAATACACTCACTTAAAAAGAATCTACTAAAATGATTACAGGAAAGAATTATATCGGCAATCAATTAATGGCTCAAGGAACCAAAACATACACAACCTTCAATCCTCAATTGAATATGGAAAATGAAAATGTGTTTGTTGAGGCCATACCTGATGAGATTGATCGAGCAGTGCAATTGGCTGCTACTGCTTTTAAAGAATACAGCACAGTTTCCGGGATGCGGAAAGCAGCGTTTTTAAATGCTATAGCAGATGAAATAGAAGCGCTAGGCGATGAGCTGATCAACACCTATATTGCTGAAAGTGGACTTCCTTCTGGAAGGGCAAAGGGAGAGCGTGGTAGAACTTTAGGGCAATTGCGTGCTTTTGCGGCCCATATTAGTGAAGGTTCTTGGGTGGAAGCTAGTATAGATACCGCACAACCCGAACGAAAACCCCTGCCTAAAGTGGATCTGCGTAAAATGTTGGTGCCCATAGGTCCCATTGTAGTATTTGGCGCTTCTAATTTTCCTTTGGCATTTTCAACAGCAGGAGGAGATACGGCTTCAGCCTTGGCTGCAGGTTGTCCCGTGATTGTAAAATCGCATCCAATGCATGCCGGAACCGGAGAGTTGGTAGCTTCTGCGATTATTAAGGCGGCAAATAAAACAGGTATGCCTAATGGAGTTTTCTCCAATATCAATAGCAGCGGAATAGAAGTTGGACAGCAATTGGTGTTGCATCCTAAAGTAAAAGGTGTTGGTTTTACGGGAAGTTTAAAAGGTGGAAGGGCATTGTTTGATTTGGCATCCCAACGACCGGAACCCATTCCGGTTTTTGCAGAGATGGGAAGTATTAATCCGGTGGTATTGTTGCCAGAAGCTTTGAAAGAGGAGGGAGGTCATTGGGCCAAAACCTATGCGGGATCCATAACTTTGGGGGCTGGTCAGTTTTGTACCAACCCTGGGTTGATATTGGGGATTAAAGGAGCGGAGTTATCAAAATTCATTACCGTATTACGGGATGAAATAGCAACTATAGCCCCTTCTTGCATGTTGCATCCCAATATCAATACCGCCTACAGCACAAACAAAGAAAAAGCAATGGCCCATGCGACATTGGATGTTGTTATGGATTACGAAAAAGAAGTGCAATCCAACTATGCCAAACAGGCCATTACCAAGGTTTCCGGCGAAAGTTTCATCCAAAATAAAACACTACATCAAGAAGTATTCGGACCCTTTTCAATGATTGTGGAATGTGATGATATTGCACAGTTGGAAAAAGTGATCGATCATCTGGAAGGACAACTTACAGGGACCATCCTTGGAAGTACTACAGATTTTGGGAATAACGCAGGGATCATTTCAGCTTTACAGCAAAAAGTAGGACGTCTTATTTTTAACGGAGTGCCTACTGGCGTGGAAGTATGTCCTTCCATGTTACATGGAGGCCCGTATCCGGCAACTTCGGATGCCAGATTTACCTCTGTAGGAGTAGATGCTATAAAGCGTTGGGTACGCCCATGCAGTTATCAAAATTGTCCCAATGCCCTATTGCCAGATGAACTTAAGAATGAAAATCCATTGAATATTTTGAGACAAGTGAATCAGATCAAGACCCCCATTAAAATTTAAAGCGAGAAAAGATGAATCCTATAAAGTATAGTATTGTTTTTGGAATGATTTTCATCTTTGGTTGTGCTCCCAAGGAGGAATCCCATGATTCATCGGATGCCTTAGGGCGCATCATTGACGAATATCAAAATCACGAAGGCTATGATAAAGAAGAATATCCCTTAGGCCTTTTTACCAGGGAGTATTACAAATCAGAGGCGGCATTTGCAAAAGCCAAACTGGAAGAACTTGCAGAAATCAATAAAGCAAGTTTGGACGAAAACGATGGAATATCTTTAGACGTACTCCAATTTATTTTACAGGATAAAGTCAGCTTTTATGAGTTGGAGCGATTTTTAAACCCTATTTTATCCGATGCAGGTTTTCATAGTAATTTAACTTTTTTGGTACGGCCGTTAACCAACTATGACCAAGTAAAGGAATATCTGAACCAATTAAATGCAGTTCCCAAATTTGTAGATCAGCATTTTGTAATTCTGAGGGAGAGCTTGGAAAAAGGCGTGTCACAACCCAGAGTTATTTTTGAGGGCTATGCATCTACCTATGAAGATCATATTGTAGATCATTATGAAGATAGCTTTTACTATTCTCCTTTTAAGAGCTTGCCAGAAGGACTTACGCAACAACAAAAGGATTCTGTCTTGAGGGTTGCCAAAATGGCTGTTGAAAACCAGGTTACTCCTCAGTTTAAGCGGATAAAGGAGTTTTTTGAAACGGAATACCTTCCAAAAACAAGAACAAGCTTAGGGGCCTCTGACATGCCCAATGGGGCGGCATTCTATCAAGATCGTATTAATTTTTATACTACCAGTACCCAATATACGGCAGATGATATTCATGAAATTGGATTGAAGGAAGTAGCGCGGATCAAAGCCGAAATGGAAAAAATCATTGCAGATCTGAATTTTAAGGGGTCATTTGCCGATTTTTTACAATTCCTGCGTACGGATAAACAGTTTTACGCCTCAACGCCCAAAGAGTTGTTGATGATCGCTAGGGATATGGCCAAGAGAGCCGATGAACAATTGCCTCGGTTTTTTAAAACATTGCCCCGTAAGCCTTATGGTGTAGCCCCAGTTCCCGATGCCTTGGCACCTAAGTATACCGGGGGACGCTATATAGGGACCGCAAAAAATAGTACGGATCCCGGCTATTATTGGGTCAACACCTATGATTTGTCCAGTAGAACATTATATACCCTACCTTCATTAACGGTCCATGAGGCTGTACCCGGACATCATTTACAAGGAAGTCTCAATAATGAATTAGGGGATAGTATTCCAGATTTTAGAAAAAACCTGTATTTATCAGCCTATGGTGAAGGGTGGGGATTGTACACGGAGTTTTTAGCCGATGAAATGGGGATGTACACCACACCTTATGAGCATTTTGGGAAGTTTACCTATGAAATGTGGAGGGCTTGTCGTTTAGTGGTAGATACTGGGATCCATGCCAAGGGTTGGACGCGGGAACAAGTGGTAGATTTTATGGCCTCCAATACGGCCTTATCTATCCATGAAGTGAATACAGAGACCGATCGCTATATCTCATGGCCAGGTCAGGCATTGTCGTATAAAATTGGCGAGTTGAAGATTCGGGAACTAAGAAAGAAGGCAAAAAAAGAACTGCAGTCAAAATTTGATATTCGGGAATTTCATGAAGTCATTTTGGAATACGGTACGGTAACGCTTTCCATTCTGGAAGATAGAGTGAACACCTATATAGAGAAAAAGAAAAATGAGTAGGAAAACCTTTTTTTGTGTGGATGCCCATACTTGTGGGAATCCGGTAAGACTGGTTGCCGGGGGAGGCCCCAACCTTGAGGGCGCCAATATGAGCGAGAAACGCCAGCATTTCTTAAAAGAGTACGATTGGATTCGAAAGGGCCTGATGTTTGAACCTAGGGGGCACGATATGATGAGTGGCTCCATCTTGTTCCCGCCCCATGATCCAGAAAATGATTTTTCCATATTGTTCATTGAAACCTCCGGCTGCCTGCCTATGTGTGGTCATGGTACTATAGGGACGATTACGATAGCCATTGAAGAAGGCCTGATTACCCCCAAGATTCCAGGGAAAATTAGAATGGAAGCCCCTGCAGGATTGGTGCAAATAGAATACGGACAGACCGGGAAGAAAGTAGACTGGGTAAAACTGATCAATGTAAAAAGCTATTTGGCGGCAGAGGGATTGACAGTAGATTGTCCAGAATTGGGCCAAATTACATTTGACGTCGCCTATGGGGGAAATTATTATGCTATTGTTGATCCCCAACATAATTTTTCGGGGGTGCACAATTTCACAGCCAGCACTATCGTACAATATTCCCAGGTGGTACGAGATCGTATCAATGAAAAATATCCGCATATGTTTATTCATCCAGAAAACGAAACCATTCGGGATATTACACATATGTTATGGACAGGGAATCCTATCGATCCCACATCTTCGGGGCGGAATGCCGTTTTTTATGGCGATAAAGCCATTGATCGTTCCCCTTGTGGAACAGGGACCTCCGCACGAATAGCACAATTATATGCCAAAGGAAAGCTTAAGGAAAAAGAAGAATTTATTCATGAAAGCTTTATTGGAAGCAAATTTATGGGACGTATAGAAGAAGTCACCACACTAAATGGCAAGATGGCTGTAATACCCAGTATTCAAGGATGGGCCAAAATCTACGGCTATAACAACATCATTATTGATGATGAGGATGATCCTTATGCTCATGGGTTTCAGGTGATTTAAATCTTTGTATCCCAATGTTTCGAAAAAAGTGATGTCATGAAAAATTGCATAGTTATTGGGGGTGGAATTATAGGATTGTGCACAGCCTATTACCTGCAACAGGAAGGGCATAAGGTGACCGTTATTGATAAATCTGATATCACCAAAGGAGCTTCTTTTGTCAATGCCGGATATATTACCCCAAGTCATATAATTCCCTTATCTGCTCCGGGAATCATTTCAAAAGGAATACAATGGATGTTTGATGCTTCTAGCCCATTCTATGTAAAACCCCGCCTAAACCGGGATTTTTTGGAGTGGTCCTGGGCCTTCAAAAAATCGGCCACCGCTGCCAAGGTGAAGAAAGCCATTCCGGTAATAAAGGAAATCAATCTTTGGAGTAGGGAACTGTATCAAAATCTAAAAGCGTCCCAAGATTTTGATTTTCATTTTGAACATAAAGGCCTCTTCATGTATTATCAAACCGAAAAGGCGGGAGCAGAAGAATGGGAGGTAGGACAGCGTGCTATTTCTGAAGGACTTCAAGTAAGACAATTGTCCAAAGAGGAAGTAAAAGCTTTTGAGCCGCATATGGATTTAAACATTAAAGGAGCCATTTATTACGATTCTGATGCGCATATGACGCCCCATGAATTTATGGGCAACATGTGCCTATTCCTAAAAGCAAAAGGAGTTAAATTTTATACTAATGAAGAAGTAACAGACCTTGTCCTACAAAAATATAAGCTCAGGACGGTGGTTACCCCCCAACGACGATTGGATGCCGATGAAGTAATCTTTGCTGCGGGTTCGTGGACGGCTCGACTTGCCAAGAAGTTAGGGCTAAAAATCACTATGCAAGCAGGGAAAGGATATCGCATCAATGTAGAACGTCCCCTTGATATTAAGATGCCCGGTATCTTGATGGAAGCCAAGGTAGCTGTGACCCCTATGCAGGGGCTGACTCGTTTTGCAGGAACCATGGAGATAGGAGGTATCAACCATGATATTGCCATGAATAGGGTAAGGGCTATTGCCAAAGCCGCAGCCTCGTATTACGAAGGATTGAAAATAAATGAAGCAGAGATTGCCGGTGCCGATTGCGGATTGCGACCATGTTCCCCGGATGGACTTCCCTATATAGGACGGTCAACTACGTATGACAATGTGGTCATTGCTACAGGGCATGCTATGATGGGGTGGAGTTTGGGGCCTGCGACAGGGAAATTGGTTGCTGAAATTATTTCAGATAAAACAACCACAATCGATATAAGTCCTTTTCATCCAGAGCGAAGGTTTTAAAAGAAATGCTAGGAAAAAGAAACTACCCTTAGGAGGACGTATCAGCAATAATTTTCCACTTTCCTTTGATTTTTTTAAAGATAATCATAAAAATACCCTTGGCATCGCCCACCTTTCGAGTAAGGTAATATTCCCCCAGGACAAAATAGGCGCCCGCATTGATTTTGGAGATATCATTGATTTTAAAATTTAAAGTTCCCGTATGGTCTGGCGTGGGATATCTCCTTTTGTAGTTGGCCAAGGTCTTCTTCCATCCATAGGTTAATCCGCTACTCCCATAGAATTTTAAAGAATCAGATTTCCAATAGCCCTCCATAAAGCCCTCTATGTTATTGTTGGACCAAGCTTTTTCTTGTGTTTTTAAAATAGCGAGGATCTTGTCTTTGTCCCCCTGTTCGCCAACTTGTCCAAAACCTTGGGTCACTGTAAGGGTCAAAAATAGGAATACAAATGCTTTCATAGTGTTTGTTTAAAGTGAAAAACTAGAGTTAAATCAGCGGTTTTCCGAATATCAAATTCGATATGGGAATTGTTCAAATGAAATAGAAGATACCACTTAATTTTTTATGAAGGGAAAATCAGGGAAGCGCACTTGGTCTAGCGGGTCCTTATCGAAGTATAAACCCCGACTTCATAGGGTCGTTAGGGTCAATAACAAAGGTTTGCATTCCGGTGATGTAGGCCGACCCTTCTACTTGAGGAATTACAGCAGGGTAAGCGCCATATTTTTCTTCCCTTACCATAGATCCTGTAAAGACGGATCCCACAATGCTTTCAACAGTAAAAGTTTGTCCATAATCCAATTCTTTTCTGGCCCTGTGAAGGGCCACTCTCCCTGAAACCCCGGAACCTGTTGGGCTTCTATCTACTTCTCCTTCGGCAAAAACACAGACATTGGGACTATCTATATCCTTATTCTGAGCATTTCCAATAAAAATGGTGCCGTACAAAAAACTCAAATCTTCCTCATAGGGATGTAAAATGGGATCATCCGCTGCCATTACTGCCTGTTTAATGGCCATTCCTGCGCTGATCAGGGAACGGTAGGAAGCCTTGCTTAAATCAAAATCAAAATGATTTTTGGCCATATCGACATAGGCATAAAAAGCGCCTCCATAGGCCAAATCGTAAGTCACCTTGCCCAAACCTTTTACTTGAATAGTGTTATCCAGGGCCAGCACAAAACTCGGGACACCATAAAAACGCACTCCTATTACTTCCCCATTTTTTACTTGGGCAAAGGAAGTAATGCGACCACAAGGCGCATCAATTTTAATACAATTATCGCCTTCCTGCACATCGATCCAGTACATTTTTACCGCCAAGGTAGCTAGGGCAATAATGGCATGTCCGCACATGGTGGAGTACCCTTCATTATGTAAAAAGATCACCCCAAAATCTCCCTCTTCATCATTTGGGGGCAATAGAATACAGCCATACATATCGGCATGTCCACGTGACTCAAACATTAGTGCTGTTCGCAAATAATCAAAGTGGTCTTTACAATAGCGTCTGTATTCCAATACAGAGTTTCCCTTTAATTCAGGGAATCCATCTACAATGACACGAAGGGGTTCCCCTCCTGTATGCATGTCAATGGTTTTGAGCTGTATCCAATCGTTATTGGGTGTAAATATGGTATTGTTCCTAATATTCTGATATGTTTTCCCCATGACAATATTGGTTATAATAATAGGATGCCGCTACAAGATCTTCCAAGGCATAACCTACCGACTTAAAAACAGTGATTTCAGCCGTATTGGATCGGCCTTTTTTTTCAGCGGTGCACAATTCAAATAGATCGGCTTTGATATCTTCTTCTCGCAAGATGCCATTTTGTACAGGGATAACAATATCCCCACTTTCCTGCATACCTCCCTCATAGGTATCTACAAAAACTGAAGCTTTTTTTATGGTCTCATCATCGGCTTCCCTCATCTCTTTTTTATAGGCGCCTACAAGATCAATATGTTGTCCGGCCTTAAGATACTTCCCTAAAATTAAAGGTGTTTTAGACAAGGTAGCCGAGGAAACAATGTCCACTTCGTTAATTTTATCTGCTATGGTCCTTATGGGGATGCACTCAAAGCTTTCATTTTTCAATTGATTGCTTAAGGCTATGGCTTTTTCATGATTTCTTCCCCATAAATATACTTGTTTAATGGGGCGAACAGAAGCATGTGCCTTGATTAAATTGATGGAAAGGGCTCCTGTCCCGATCATCAAAAGGGAGGACGCTTCTTTTTTGGAAAGAAAGTAGGATGCTAAAGCAGAAGTGGCAGCCGTACGTTTGGCCGTCAAACTTTTAGCATCCAATACTGCCTTTATGGTGCCTTTGAGGGCATCGAAATAAATGTAAGTACCCTGAATGGAAGGAAGATTAAATTGACCGTTTTCTGGATTTACCGTTACAATTTTTACTCCGGAAACCTTGCCGGGAATCCAAGCAGGCATCACTAGTAACGTAGAATCAGCGTTTACCTCAGGATTGGGAAAGTCATGATGATGTCGCATGGGAACAAGAAGCTCTTTAGAAGAAAAACCAGATCGTAAAGCCTGTATCAGAACCTCAAAATCGGTATGCTCTTCTATAAAATCAGCTCCTATTTGCACCATATCATCCATGAACTAAATGTAGCTAAATCTTTAATTGTAATCCTATATTGGCTCAATTTTAAATAAAATGCGCATATTCTTGGATAATATCGTATCAATGGAAATTGCCAATACGTATCCCATTTTCCTTAAAAGCAGATTTGATGTACGAGCCAATATTTGCCGTGGCCCAAGGGCAATTTTACCGATACAAATCGCAAAGTCCAAATCGCATTATTTTTAATAAATCGCAAAAAAAGCAAAGAATTTTACGTCTTTCTTCGATTGCATTAAAAATAGTTATCATAAGTATTTATTTTTGCTTGAATTTTGAATATTTAATAAAAGATAGTTTTTATACCTTTCCGCAAATTGTGGTAACGCGAAAAAAAGAACAAATGGATAATTATAAAGTAACGGTAGGCGATCAAGTCATGGATTATAATTCTGAAGATGTTGCCGCCCTAAATAGTATTCCCAAAAAAAATCAAACTTTTCATGTATTGCGGGAACATGAATCCTATGAAGTTGAAGTAATCGCTACAGACTATTTGAACAAAAAATTTACGATTGCCGTTAATGGAAATTCGTATGAGGTTGGTCTGGAAGATGCCTATGATCAGATGGTACAGCAAATGGGCTTATTGGCAAATACCGCACAAAAAATTAATGAGATCCATGCCCCTATGCCGGGCCTTATCATTGAAATTATTGCCCAAGAGGGACAAGAAATCAAGGAAGGAGATCAACTTTTTATTCTGTCCGCTATGAAAATGGAGAATATCATTTTGGCGCCAGGAGACGGTACGGTCAAAGAAATCAGAGTAAGTACCAATGATGCCGTAGAGAAAGGGCAATTGATCATTGAAATGGAATAATAGCAGCTTTAAAAATTTAAGATGAAAAAAATACTTGTAGCCAATCGTGGAGAAATCGCATTGCGTATCATGAGAACGGCAAAAAAGATGGGAATACGAACTGTGGCGGTATATTCTGATGTAGACCGAAATGCACCTCATGTTACTTTTGCAGATGAAGCTGTAGGCATAGGAAATGCACCTTCGGCAGAATCCTATTTGGTCATGGACAAAATTATCAAGGCAGCCAAAGAAACAGGCGCAGAAGGCATTCATCCAGGGTATGGTTTTTTGAGTGAGAATGCGGTCTTTGCCCAAAAAGTGACGGATAGTGGTATTGTATTTATTGGGCCAAAGCCACATGCCATTGAGGTGATGGGCAATAAATTGGCCGCCAAGGAAGCGGTAAAAGATTATGATATTCCTATGGTGCCAGGCATAGAAGAAGCGATTACCGATGTAGCCCTCGCAAAAAAAATTGCACAGGAAATCGGCTTCCCTATTTTAATCAAAGCCTCAGCAGGCGGGGGCGGAAAAGGAATGCGTGTGGTAAATAGCCTGGAAGAATTACCGGAACAAATGGATCGGGCCATCAGTGAGGCTACGGCAGCTTTTGGTGATGGGGCAGTATTTATCGAGAAATACGTGGCTTCTCCAAGGCATATAGAAATTCAAGTGCTGGCCGATACCCACGGCAATGTAGTTCACCTCTTTGAACGGGAGTGCAGTGTGCAGAGAAGGCATCAAAAAGTGGTAGAGGAAGCACCTTCGGTGGTATTGACTCCCGAGATTCGCGATGCAATGGGAGAAGCGGCTAAAAAAGTGGCCATAGCCTGTGATTATGTAGGTGCAGGTACGGTAGAGTTCTTATTGGATGCAGATAAGAATTTTTATTTTCTGGAAATGAATACACGTTTACAGGTAGAACATCCAGTTACGGAATTAATTACAGGGATGGACCTGGTGGAACAACAGATTAAAGTAGCCCGGGGAGAACTATTGGCCTTTAAGCAAGAAGATTTGTCCATTACCGGTCATGCTTTGGAAATACGGGTATATGCCGAAGATCCCTTGGACAACTTTTTGCCGAGTATTGGAACCTTGGAAACCTATAAAAGACCTGAAGGGGAAGGCATTCGTTTGGATGATGGTTTTGAAGAAGGAATGGAGATTCCTATTTACTATGACCCTATGTTGGCCAAACTGATTACCTATGGTAAAGATAGAAACGAAGCCATACAACGAATGGAAGCGGCTATTGCCGCCTATCAGATTGAAGGTGTTGCTACAACCCTGCCTTTTGGAAAATTTGTATGTGAGCACGAAGCCTTCCGATCTGGAAACTTTGACACCCATTTCGTGAAGAATTATTATACAGCAGATCATTTAAATGCCACCTATGCCAAAGAAAAAGAAATCGCAGGATTAATTGGATTACAACTGTATTTAGAGAATAAAGAGCAATTGAAAAGCCCCGAAATGGCCAACTCCAATTGGAAAAAGAACAGATTGTAACACGGGAAAAAGAAATAGAGATGAAGGATACTAAGAAAATATTGGAAGATAAATTGGCCGAAGCTAGATTGGGCGGAGGGCAAGCGAGAATTGATAAGCAACACGAGAAAGGGAAATTGACAGCGCGAGAGCGGATTCACTTTTTATTGGATGAAGGCTCTTTTGAGGAAATGGGGGCTTTGGTGACCCATAGGACTACCGATTTTGGGATGCAAGATCAACTCTTCTATGGCGATGGCGTGGTTACAGGTTACGGTACCATCGCAGGAAGGAAAGTCTGTGTGTTTGCACAGGATTTTACCGTTTTTGGGGGTGCTCTATCGGAAACCCATGCCGAGAAAATCTGTAAGATTATGGATATGGCCCTTAAAATAGGAGTTCCTGTTATTGGATTGAACGATAGTGGTGGTGCAAGAATACAGGAAGGGGTACGTTCCCTAGGAGGTTATGCCGATATTTTTCATAGAAACGTAATGTCCTCAGGGGTTATTCCACAGATTTCCGCTATTATGGGTCCATGTGCTGGTGGAGCGGTATATTCTCCTGCCATGACTGATTTTACCTTGATGGTGGAGCAGACCAGTTATATGTTCGTTACCGGGCCCAGCGTAGTCAAAACCGTAACTAATGAAGAAGTAACTTCAGAAGAATTGGGAGGAGCGCGAACGCATGCCACCAAATCTGGAGTAACGCATTTAACCTCTGCCAATGAGATACAGTGTATTGCTCAAATCAAGCAATTGTTGAGTTATATGCCTCAAAATTGTGAGGATAGTCCTGCGCGACTTCCATACGATTTACAGGAGGAAACCCGTGAGGAATTGGAAACTATTGTTCCGGAGAATGCCAATCAACCCTATGATATGCGCAAAGTGATACAGGGGATTATAGACGAAAACTCTTTCTTTGAGATTCATAAGGACTATGCAGAGAATATTGTAGTTGGTTTTGCACGCTTGGGTGGACAAAGCATTGGTATTGTGGCAAATCAGCCGATGAGCCTTGCTGGGGTATTGGACGTGGAAAGTTCTAGGAAAGCAGCTCGATTTACCCGTTTTTGTGATTGCTTCAATATTCCCCTATTGGTTTTGGTAGATGTTCCCGGTTTCTTGCCCGGCACAGATCAGGAATGGAATGGAATCATTACCAATGGAGCTAAATTGTTGTACGCTTTGAGTGAGGCTTCTGTTCCAAAAGTGACGGTAATTACACGGAAAGCTTATGGAGGAGCCTATGATGTAATGAATTCCAAACACATTGGGGCCGACTTCAATTATGCGTGGCCTGGAGCGGAAATTGCGGTAATGGGAGCCAAAGGGGCCAGTGAAATTATTTTCCGGAAAGAGATCAAAGCAGCGGAAGACCCGGAAGCTAAACTACAAGAAAAAGAAGCGGAATATGCCGATACTTTTGCGAATCCATACAGCGCCGCGAAAAGAGGATTTATCGATGAGGTAATTCACCCCAAGAATACGCGAAGAAAGTTGATCAAAGCTTTCGCTGTTTTGGAAGATAAAGTGGTAAATATCCCCAAGAAAAAACACGGAAATATTCCTTTGTAAGAATTTAGGAATTGGAAATTAGGTATAAGGTTTGTGCTGTGAAGTTGAAAGGACGTATGAACGATACCTGTCCCTTCGAGCGTACCTGCCTGTCGGTAGATTGGGTCGAGAAGGTTTTACATGATACGGTTTGAATAGGTCTCGACTACGCTCGACCTGACAGAAAGAATGGAGCATAAGGATAATATTGAGAAGTTGCTTCTCGATACATTTTTCTCCATGATATTCCGAAGAAACCCTCGAAGTGACATTCGGGATTAAATGGGAGTTATTGTCCCCTTGAGGAGATTTTAGGGGTGTTTTTTCGGGGAGTTGAAAAGACGTATGAACGATACCTGTCCCTTCGAGCGCACCTGCCTGTCGGTAGATTGGGTCGAGAAGGTTTTACATGATACGGTTTGAATAGGTCTCGACTGCGCTCGACCTGACAGAAAGAATGGAGCAGAAGGATAATATTGAGAAGTTGCTTCTCGATACATTTTTCTCCATGATATTCCGAAGAAACCCTCGAAGTGACATTCGGGATTAAATGGGAGTTATTGTCCCCTTGAGGAGATTTTAGGGGTGTTTTTTCGGGGAGTTGAAAAGACGTATGAACGATACCTGTCCCTTCGAGCGCACCTGCCTGTCGGTAGATTGGGTCGAGAAGGTTTTACATGATACGGTTTGAATAGGTCTCGACTGCGCTCGACCTGACAGAAAGAATGGAGCAGAAGGACTTGCGCTAGAACTTGCAGACTCCACGCTTTTTCTTACCTTGGGGATGATATGAAAAACAATCATCGTAGAAAATTTATACGATCATTGACCAGTGGTATAGCTGGCTCAATGATCATGCCCACTTTCGCCGCAGCAACAACAGATGCACCGATCATTTCCGCTATTGAAGGAGATATTCCTTTGGATGCAGAAGAAGCCTATTGGGAAGCTATTGCCCAACAATTTGTCTTTGCCCCTAAACTGCGTTATTTTAATAATGCTTCCTTGGGGGGATCCCCCATTCCTGTACAGCAGGCCTCAGAACAATTTCGAGCTACCTTAGATGGCTTTCCTTCCAAATATATGTGGGGCGGATGGGCAGACGACAAAGAGGAAGTGCGCGAAAAGTTGGCTCGGATATTCACGGTATCCGCCGAAGAAATTGCTTTGGTACACAATACCACGGAAGGGATGAACCTCATTGCCCGAAGTTTTGATCTGAAAGCTGGGGATGAGGTTATCTTGGCCGATCACGAACATGCCAGTGGAACTATCCCTTGGGAATACTGGCAGGAAACCAAAGGCGTTAAATTGATACGCCCTACTTTGCCGATCCTCCCGGAAAGCGTGGAAGAAGTGGTGGAGGTGTATAAAAAAGCCATTACTCCAAGAACAAAAGTAATTTCCATGTGCCATATCGTCAATACCAATGGGATGATTTTGCCGGTGAAGGAAGTTTCTGAAATTGCCCATGAAAAAGGTATTTTGGTCGCTGTGGATGGCGCACAATCTGCAGGAATGTTTACGATCGACTTGCATGATCTAGGTTGCGATTTTTATGTGGCCAGTTCCCATAAATGGTTGTTCTCTCCAAAAGGCTTAGGCGTGTTTTATGCCAAAAAAGAACAGCAACATCACCTGAAACCTTTAATGGTGGCCAGAGGGTATAAAGACAGCAGCATACGAAGGTTGGAGAATTACAATACCCGAAATTTATCCGAAGTCCTGGGATTGGGAGCAGCAGCTGATTTTCACAATCAGATCGGGAAAAATAGAATACACGAGCGCTCTTATGCCCTAAAAAAATACTTCCGTTCCAAAATCGATGCAAACCCAAAACTTCAACTCAAAACCCCCGCCCTGGATGCTTTGTCCGCAGCCATTCAAGTGGTGGAAGTCAAAGGAAAAGAGGTCAGTATCATCAAAAAACAATTGGGAGACACCTATGGCATTGATTGCCGCCCGATGAACGTTTTTGGCTTAAATGCATTGCGCTTTTCCCTCGCTGTATATATTACAAAAAAGGATATTGATTATCTGGTCCGTGCCTTGGAAGAATTGGCTTAGGATTTGGAAAGCCAAAACTGATCCTTCAAAGGAATCTGTTTCTGTTTTCCCAAGCTTAAAGGATGGAAACCTGTCTTTGCAAAAAGGTACCATACTGTTGAAGAAATGGCAGGAGTACTATCTGCATGTGCCCACAACTTGCTCGTTCCATAGGAAGAACCTAAATTGGAAGCATAAGGAATTCCGGCAATAGAAGCAGCCGCATTTTGCATGATGGCCTTATCCAAATTCTGAAGAATAAGGGCACTTTTTGCATGAAAACCTGCACTTTGAAAGGCTAAGGCCATTTGGGCAGTACCTTCGAACCAAATTACATCTTTATCTTCATCAAAACCATACCCAGTAAGCGGTTCACCAGTCATAGTACTAGCTTGCGTATTAAGGTAACGATCGGCATCCTTCAAGGCCTGCTTTGGAAAATTTTCAAAAATACCATATCCTAAGGAATGTAGATCCATAGCGTAATAATAGGCTTTGTTCGTGGGCCAGGAGACTAAGAGGTGATCCTTGGTGTTCCAGCGATTTTGCTGTAAATACGAAAGAATATTCCTGTGAAAATCGTCATAACCGGGCACGGCATTGAAGGCTGTAATGATGCCTTCGGTCACCTTATGAATTGGGGCTCCATTCGCTTGTTGTCCGCCCCATAACCCGCCATCGGTATCTTGTAAAGAACGGATCCACTGTTCTAAGTGCGTGGAAAGTCCATGATATTTAGTGTTGTTTGTAGCCTTATGATAGTGGTTCAATGCAATGAGCAGCCAAGCGTTGTCTCCCATCCATCTTCGACTCGCATTCTTTCCATTTCGATCACGAAACTGAAAGAATCCACCCTTTCCCTTTAATAATTCACTATGAATTCTGGCTTCAAAAAAATCAAATATTTTCTCGGCACGACTGAACTCTCCTTCTTCAATAAATAATAAGGCTGTTAGGGCATTATCATATAAGGACACGAAATTTCCGTTCTCCGTACTTTCCAATAAGCCATTGGGCAATTGACTATTTTTTAGCCATTGGTATGAACCGCTATACGTGAGTTCTGACTTTTTGGGAATACCTTCCTTTTCCGAAACCATGGAAAAAGAGGATAATAAGAATGCTGTGGCTAGCGTAAAAAGAAATTTGTTGTTCATGTGCGTTCAGTTGTTCAACGGAGACAAAATTAAAGGGAAGCATTGGAGGAATGTCGATTTTAAGATAAGTGACACCAATTGTCGATAAAAACGATAGGATGGAACGGCTCATCCGTTTTATATTCAGTTTATCGCAAGTCGCTTATTTTATGAAAATTACCCTAAACGATTTTTTTCATCCTTTCCTCGGATTAGGCAATCTTATCCGTACAGGATCTTCTAAATTGATGCTAATTTTGATACTTTAGCAAAAACTAAGGAGAAGATAAAGACTTTGGAGAAAAAGCAGGCGTATAGCGAACAGCATAAGCTATTGGTAGCAACCGATTGTATTGTGTTTGGATTTGATGAGGGGATTTTAAAGTTATTGGTGTTCAAGAGGCGAATTGATCCTTTTGCGGGAGAATGGTCTTTGATCGGCAGCTTTGTCAATGAAAATGAAAGTGTCACGGATGCCGCTAAAAGAGTACTTTATGATTTCACGGGATTGCAAAATATTTTCTTAAAAGAATTAAAGGTATATAGCGATGTGCATCGCGATGCGGGAGCCCGTTGTATTTCCATTGCGCAATATGCTTTGATACGGATCGATGAATACGATAAGGGACAAGTAGAAAAGCATGGTGCCAAATGGTATGCGTTTGATTCTCTTCCCACTTTGGTCCTAGATCATGGGAAAATGATAGAAGATGCGCTAAGTGCCCTCCGTGAAAAGGTAAGACATCAACCTATTGGATTTGAGTTATTGCCCCAAAAATTTACCATCCCTCAACTTCAAAGTGTATATGAGGCCATATACGGACGTGCGTTGGACGATCGTAATTTTCGTAAAAAAGTCCTGTCCTTTGGCTTATTGATCAAGCTGGAAGAGAAAGATAAGACCACTTCAAAAAAAGGGGCCTTTCTATATCGGTTTGATCATGAAAAATATAAAAAACTACAAGAATCAGGTTTCGATTTTGTCCTTTAAGCGGATATCCCTTACATAATTGCGAATAATTAAAAAGCTTTCCTATCTTTGCAGCGTTGTGTTGTGTTTCAATAGCAATATTGGAACAAGGTTATAGTTGTCGGAGCTTTTTAAAGTAACGATGCTACACCAATGA
This sequence comes from Spongiimicrobium salis, assembly GCF_043678055.1. Taxonomy (NCBI): domain Bacteria; kingdom Pseudomonadati; phylum Bacteroidota; class Flavobacteriia; order Flavobacteriales; family Flavobacteriaceae; genus Spongiimicrobium; species Spongiimicrobium salis. Next base: position 940,781 of record NZ_JBHEQA010000001.1, on the reverse strand, counting down.
AAGGCTTTCCTTCTGATCATGATCAGAAATCGGGAGGCTTTTTTGTTTTTGGAAAAATTAAGGGGATACGCGCGTTTGTTCATGTAGCACCTTATGAATCAATGCTGCTGCTAATTTTGCGGTCTGATGATCGCGATCATAGATGGGATTGTATTCGGCGATATCCAAACTAATGAGTTTCTGGGAATCCATAATCCACTTTAAAACTTCCAGGACGGTGGTTGGAGAAAAACCCATGGGAGAAGCGGCACTAGATCCCGGTGCGTAGGCCGATGAAAATCCATCCAGATCAACAGTGACATAAAGATGGTCTACCTGCTGCATAAAGAAAGAAAGTTTTTCTTGAAGGTGTTCAAAATGACGTGGTGTAAAATCTTCATTTAAAATATAGTGGACGCCCAGTTGTCTAGCAGTTAAGAATAAATCAGCATCATTGGCATCTTCCCGAATGCCTAGGCAACAATACTGAAAGGGGAGTCCCTGTTGTTTGCAATCTTCTGAAATTTGATAAAAAGGAGTGCCGGAATTGCAGGAGTCCAACAAAGGACGCAAATCAAAATGTGCATCAAAATTAATGATGCCAAGGCGTTTTGGTTGTATTCCTTTTTGAAGGTGTTTTTGTATTCCACAATAGTGCCCGTAGGCCATATCATGTCCTCCACCCAAGAGGATGGGGAAAGTTCCTTGTTGGAGTAAAAAACTCACTTTTTCGGCCAATAGTTGCTGAGCCTGTTCCAAATCTTGGGCCATGCAATGTACATTGCCCGCATCAAATACCCTTATGGCAAGGGGAAGATGGTTGGGGAGTTTTCCCAGTTGCTTTCGGATTTCATCAGGCCCTTGAGTAGCCCCTGTTCGGCCTAAATTCCGTCGTACGCCCTCGTCACAGGCATATCCCAAGATGCCAAAACTTCTTTCAAATGACGTAGACTCCAAGGAAGTGCTTAAATCAACACCCTGTATTTTTTCATGAAGGTATAGTTCGCGCCCTGAACTTCGACCTGTCCAAAGGGTTGTGTCAGGAGCTTGATAAGGATGCAGGGATTTTTCCAAAATACAGGATTTTAAATGAATAAGGAATCTAAAACAGTATCATCCACCAAATGTGGCAAGGTTACCGATAACTCGGGTGTACGTTCCATTTCTCGTTTGATGGCGAATAAAGCTTCGTCGTTTCTGGCCCAACTTCTTCGGGAAATCCCGTTGTTTACGTCATAAAAAAGCATATTCTTCAATCGTTTATAGGCTTCTTCGGATCCATCGAGTACCATACCAAAGCCGCCATTAACGACTTCGCCCCATCCTACGCCACCACCGTTATGTATGGAGACCCAGGTAGCCCCCCTAAAACTGTCCCCAATAACATTGTGGATGGCCATGTCTGCGGTAAACTTACTTCCATCATAAATATTACTGGTTTCCCGGTAGGGAGAATCGGTTCCGCTAACGTCATGATGATCCCGGCCCAGCACCACGGGGGCCGAGATTTCCCTTGATGCCACGGCGGAGTTAAATGCAGCGGCTATTTTAGCACGTCCCTCAGCATCGGCATATAATATTCGTGCTTGGGAACCTACCACTAGTTTGTTGTGTTCGGCTTGTCGTATCCATTGAATGTTATCTTGCATCTGTTGTTGGATTTCTTCCGGAGCTTCCTGTTTTATATGCTCCATGACCTGTAATGCAATCTGATCTGTTTTTCGGAGATCTTCAGGGTTTCCGGAAGTACAAACCCAACGGAACGGACCAAAACCATAATCAAAACACATGGGCCCCAAAATATCCTGAACATAGGATGGATACTTAAAACGAATACCGTCCGAAGCCATAATGGCCGCATCGGCGCGGGAAGCTTCCAATAGAAAAGCATTGCCATAATCGAAAAAATAAGTACCTTTTTTCGTATGTCTATTAATGGCCGCGACCTGCCTCCTCAGTGAGGCTTGCACATGTTGTTTAAAGCTTGTGGGGTCTGTCACCATCATGGTATTGGCCGCCTCAAAGGAAAGCCCAATAGGGTAATAGCCACCGGACCAAGGATTGTGCAGGGAAGTTTGATCCGATCCCAGATGAATAAAAAGCCCCTCTTTATAGAATTCTTCCCATACTTCTACCACATTGCCGATATAGGCGAGAGAGATGACTTCTTTGGTTTCTACTGCTTTTTTGGTACGTTCTAGGAGGGTTTCCATGTCCTCAATGAGCTCGTCCACCCACCCTTGTTGGTATCTTTTTAGAGCCGCTTGGGGATTTACTTCAGCACAGATACTGATACAACCCACAATATTTCCTGCCTTGGGCTGGGCGCCGCTCATCCCGCCCAAACCAGCCGTAAGGAAAATTTTCCCGCGGGGATCTTCATCTTTTTTAAGGACCTTTCTAAAAGCGTTCATAACGGTAATGGCAGTGCCATGAACAATGCCTTGTGGTCCAATGTACATATAGGAGCCAGCCGTCATTTGTCCATATTGCGTAACGCCCAAAGCATTGTATTTTTCCCAATCATCGGGTTGGGAATAATTGGGGATCATCATACCATTGGTAACCACGACCCGGGGGGCTTCCTTGGAAGATGGAAATAAACCCATGGGATGCCCGGAATACACATGTAGGGTCTGCTCCTCGGTCATTTTGGCCAAGTATTGCATGGTAATTAGGTATTGTGCCCAATTCTGAAATACTGCGCCATTACCGCCATAGGTAATTAGTTCTTCGGGATGTTGTGCTACCTTGGGGTCTAGATTATTCTGGATCATGAGCATAATACAGGCGGCTTGCCTGGAATGGGCCGGATAAGCTTTTAACGGGCGTGCATACATATCATAGGTAGGCTTAAACCGATACATATATATTCTGCCATAGTCTTGCAATTCCTGGGCAAACTCTGGGGCCAATACCGGATGCCATTCTTCTGGAAAATAACGCAAAGCATTGCGGATGGCCAGTTTTTTTTCGTCCCTGCTAAGAATGTCTTTTCTTTTGGGAGCATGATTGCCGTTTGGGGAATAAGTTTTCTTTGGAGGTAATTTTTTTGGAATACCCTCCAATATCAGAGACTTAAAATCTTTAGGGATTGAATTTTCCATGCGAATTATTTTGCGATGCTGTGTGCTAGTATTCCTTTTTTCCATACCATAGTGGGTTGCAATTCCCCTTGTTGATAAGTGATTTCTTGATAATTTGAAGCAGGGAAGGCGATGAAGTCGGCAATATTTCCCGTTTTTAAGCTGCCGCGGTCATGTAGTTTTAAAGCCAATGCGGCCCTGGTGGTAATTCCAGCAAGGACTTCCGCATTCGTCAATTTTTCAAAAGTTCCCAAAATGGATGCTTGTGATAATAAATTTCCCATGGGGGCAGAACCGGGGTTCCAGTCGCTGGCAATCGCCAAGCAAGCTCCTGCATCCAATAATTTTCGTGCGGGGGTAAAATTACAGCCCAGACCTAGGGAAGCCCCTGGCAAGGCCATGGCAACTACATTGCTTTTAGCAAGAAGTTCTATTTCCTTACCCGTACTCGCTTCCAAATGATCGGCACTTACCGCATTAAATTGTACGGCAAGCTCACTTCCACCCGTGGAAAATTGATCGGCATGTACCGTAAGGTCAAAGCCCATGGCCACCGCTTTTTCAAAATACGACTGAATGGTTTGAGGCGAAAAGGCACTGGTTTCGATAAAAGCATCGATTCGATTACTCAACTTTTCTTTCTTTAAAAGTGGAAAAAGAGTGGTAGCAATTTCCAACAAATAATCCTCTTCCGTACCCTGATAATCTTTGGGTAACATATGGGCAGCAAGACAGGTGGGAATTAAGTCCGTTGGCAAGAGGGCATTTGCATTTTTTATCGCCTTCAGGAGTTTTAGTTCTTCGGCTACGGATAAACCATAACCGCTTTTGACTTCAATGGTCGTGATGCCATTTTTGAGATGGCGCATTGCTCTATCTGCAATAGCACTTTCCAAGGCCGTCTGATCCGCATTTCGAGTCTGGGTTACGGTATCCCAAATACCTCCACCACTTTGGGCGATTTCCAGATAGGTTTTTCCGGCATTTCTAAGGGCATAATCCTTTGCTCGGGATCCGGCAAAGCAAATATGGGTATGGGCATCGATCAGTCCGGGTAGACCTACAAAATCTTCATCCAATACTATTTTTGTGGCATTGAGCGCCTTGGCCTGATGTACAATATTGGTATACTTCCCAATAGCCACAATGAACCCGTCATGTACAATGATACCTCCGTTTTCAATAAGCTCCAAATCGGTATCCTGTAGGGCACCTTTGGCAGGGAGCCCGGTCATGGGCAGTAATTGCTTAAATGGACCTACAAGTTGATAGTTGTTCATGGCATCAATAGGTTTCAAATAGGTTGGTATATGGGGTGTTGAGGCTTCGTTGAGTGCTCTCCATCATCGTATCGATCACTTTTATGATTGTTTTGGCCTGTATCATTTGTATTCCTTTTTCAATATCATGGGCAAATACCCGATCACAATCCGCAAAAGCCACTTCCTTTCGAATTTCTTGATGTATGGCATTGAGAAAAACTCCAGATTTAAGAGGTTTTCTAAACTCGAATGCTTGTGTTGCGGTAAGCAGTTCTATGGCCAAGATTTTTTCCACATTAGTAATGACCTGTAATGCCTTTCTTCCACCAATGGACCCCATGCTTACATGATCTTCCTGCCCCAATGAAGTAGGAATGCTATCGGCGCTGGAAGGAAAACACAAACCTTTGTTCTCGCTAGCAAGGGCAGCAGTAGTATACTGTAAGATCATATAACCCGAATTGATTCCAGTGGCTTCCATTAATAATTTGGGAATGCCAGGGCTATTTCCCTCCAGGGCCAAGTATATCCTTCGGTCCGAAATATTACCGATTTCCGAAGCGGCAAGACAGGCATAATCCAATGCCATGGCCAAAGGTTGCCCATGAAAGTTTCCACCACTTATCGTAAATGTTTCGTCAATAACAATAGGATTGTCCGTAACGGCATTCAATTCTACTTCCAACAATTCTTTTAGGTGTAACCAGGCATTTCTTGAAGCTCCGTGTACTTGGGGAATACAACGCAAAGAATAAGGGTCCTGCACCCGATTACACTTACTATGGTCCTCCATAATTTCAGAGCCGTCCAAAAGCGCCTTGATTCTTGTGGCTACATGAATATTCCCTTTAAAAGGCCTTAAGGCGTGCAACTCGGTATAAAAAGGCTTCACGGAACCTTGTAAGCCCTCGATCATCATTGCGCCGATAATATCTGCTTGGGACAGACAATTGTGGAGTTTTTCCACAACTTTTACGGCGTGTGCTGCAATGAACTGTGTTCCGTTGATCAAGGCCAAGCCTTCCTTTGGCCCTAGATCAATAGGCTTTAATCCGGTCTTTTCAAAGAGTGTTGAACTTTCCATTTCGTTTCCCTTATACCGCACTTTACCCAAACCTATTAAAGGAAGAAAAAGATGGGATAAAGGGGCCAGGTCTCCCGATGCCCCCACAGAACCTTGAGAGGGAACCAAGGGAATGGCATCATGTTGTATATGCCAGATGATCCTATCCAATGTGGCTTCCGAAATTCCAGAATATCCTTTAGCGAGGGAATGTACTTTTAAAATGAGCATTAATTTGGCAATCTCTTCTGTAATGGACTCCCCAACACCCACACTGTGACTTTTTAGAATATTACACTGTAATATTTTGGTTTCTTCTTTGGATATTTTTGTAGTGCACAAAGGACCGAAACCCGTATTGATTCCATAAACGGCTTCGCCTTTTTCAACGATAGCAGCCACGGTTTGGGCACTTTTACGAACCCTTTTACGTGTATCGGGAGATAATACGCCTTTTGTTTTGCCTCCTGCCATGGAAAGGGCCAGACCAGCGGTCAAAAAACCTTCCCCATATAAAAACTGTTTTTGTTGTAATGGCATAGCTCCTACATTTATATTATCAAAGATATTTGCTATTTTTGATAATTACCAATACCATTTTTGTGTATAAATAATAACTATGAGTTATCAACTAGAATTACGACATTTTAAGTATTTCTTGGCGGTTGCGGAGGAACTCCACTATAGGAAGGCTGCAGAAAAATTATTTATTTCTCAACCTGGCCTAAGTAGGCAAATTAAGCAAATGGAGGAAATTCTTGAGACTCCCTTGTTCGTGCGCTCCAAGAAAAAAGTGCGTTTAACGCAAGCTGGTGTATATCTTAAAGGGGAGGTTGAATTTATTTTGAATCATCTTGAAGTAACCAAAAAACAGCTCCGTCTCATTGGCGAGGGTAACTTTGGGGAAGTGCGTATTGGTTTTCTGGGTTCGGCCATGCAAAATGTGATTCCCAAACTTCTATTGGCATTGAAGGAACAATTCCCAAAAATCAAAACAAGTTTGGAAGAACTCTCCAATAGGGCTCAGTTGAATGCCATTTTAAAGGATCAATTGGATATTGGCTTTGTGCGCTTGGCGCGTGCGCCCAAAGGCATCATCATACAAACGGTTTTTGAAGACACCTTCTCTATAGTACTGCCGAAAGATCATCCCATTGATGCCAGAAATTATAGGGAAATGCAACAATTTAGTGAAGAAGATTTTATCCTGTTCTCGCAAGATTACAGCCCTTTGTACTATGATACGGTGATGAGTATCTGTGAAAATGCCGGCTTTACCCCCAAAGTTTCCCATAAGTCGGTTCATGCCCAGACCATTTTTAAATTGGTAGGAAATCATTTGGGGATTGCCATTATTCCAACCTCCCTGCAATACGGTTTTCAAATGGATGTGAAGTTTATAGAATTAAAAAAATTGCCCCAACGTGCTGTTCTCTCGGTCATTTGGAAAGAAGATAATAGAAATCCGGCCATGGCGCATTGTATTGGGATGCTCCTAGGGGATAAGACCTAAAAGTTGAAAAGGTGTAGCTCTTTCAATACTTTTTAAACCAGTCAAAATGGGCATCCATAATGGTAGATTTATTGTTGTTGAGATGTTCAATAAATGTTTTGGCAATACTGGAAAGGTTTTTGGAACTCAACCAAATGAGATTCCAATCGGTCACCATGGGGAGGTTTTTTACCGGGATTACTTGAAGATCTCCATTGTTCAATTCATTTTTTATCCCAATCAGGGGCATTATGGAATATCCCAAACCAGCTATTACCGCCTGCTTTAGCGCTTCATTGGAGGTAAGCTCCATTTTTTTATAGGTAGAAACTTTATGGGAGGCCATAAAACGCTCCATGGCGTTGCGCGTGGCAGAACCTTGTTCTCTATAGATTAGAGGGAGCTGTTCCAGGGTTTTTGGGGTCAGTGCATTTTTCCCTGCTTTGTATTGTTTGCCCCCTACCAAATAGAGCTTGTTTTTCATGAGGGCGATGCGTTCTATCTTCAAATTTTTGGGTATGGTAGAAACCATGGCAAAATCAACATCGTTATTTTCCAATGATCTCACTACTTCAGCCTTATTGGTCACATCCATGACCAAATCAACACCTTGATGTTTTTTGATAAAATCGGTCAAGAAATAGGGCATGGCATATTTGGCCGTAGAGACAATGGCGATTTTTAATTTCCCGGCCAATTCCCCTTGAAAAGACAACGCTTTATAATTGATGGCGTTGACTTCATTCAGGATATTTTTAGCGGCTTCGGCAATTTCTTCACCAAATTCGGTGATGTATAATTTTCTTCCAACAATTTCAAAGAGCGGAATCTGAAATTGATCCTGAAACTTTTTTAATTGAATGGATACTGCAGGTTGTGTAAGGAATAATTCTTCTGAAGCTTTAGTTACGCTGCGTAACTGGGAAATTTTATAAAAAATTTCCAACTGATGCAATGTATAATTCATTAATACAATTTATGAATTTCATTGCAAATATATATAAAAATATATGAATAAAAACAAGGAGCTTTGCAAAAACAAAATGAAATGATTGTACAAAAAATGCACCGAACTACAGGGTTTAGAACGAGCGTAATTGTCTTAGAAACCAGGAGGTATCAGCAGGCATGGATTGTTCCAAATGGGAATATTTTCATGCTCATTGCTTTTAGAATTGACTTCTTATTGACGTCTGTTTGGCGAGGCGGTCTTTTTCTTTTTGAGAAGCTTTTGGGAGAACGTATTATTCTGCTTGCCCTAGACGCTACATCACTGGAAAGGGCAAGTAAAAAAATAGCTCCTAATCGTTAGGGTATATCCTTCATTTAAAAGCTTGAATTTTATGGATTTACATTTGTTGATCGACAATCTTTCCAATCCCGCCCTACTTTTCTTTTTTCTGGGTATTATTGCCGTACAAGTAAAAAGTGATCTTAGCATCCCAGAGAACTCCTCCAAGTTCATTTCTCTTTATTTGCTACTATCTATTGGCTTTAAGGGCGGGCAAGAACTTTCCCATAGTCCATTTAGTATGGAAATCCTATGGTCTTTGCTCTTTGGGGTGCTTTTGGCCTTGCTGGTTCCTGTATATTCGTATTTCATCTTGCGCCGAAAATTCAGTACAGAAAATGCCGGGGCCATTGCAGCTTCCTATGGCTCGGTAAGTGCGGTTACCTTTGTTACTGCGATCGCCTTTTTGGAGATGGAACAAATTGCCTTTAGCGGACATATGGTAGCGGTAATGGCACTAATGGAAGCACCTTCTATTATGGTGGGACTCTTGATGATATCGATTTTCAAGAAGAATAAGGATAAAGCAGAAGTGTCTATGAAGAAGGTCATATTGCATTCGTTCACCAATGGTAGTGTATTGCTTATCATTGGGAGTCTTATTATTGGCTTTTTGGCCAGTGAAGCGCAGGCCGAAGGGATAAAACCCTTTACTACAGACATTTTTAAAGGCTTTCTTGCCGTCTTTCTTTTGGATATGGGGATTACCAGTGGAAAAAAGCTACATGATTTTATGAAGAAAGGGTGGTTTGCAAGTTTGTTTGCCATTCTTGTCCCTATTTTCAATGGAAGTGTAGTAGCGTTGCTGAGTGGATTAACCGATATTAGTATGGGGAATCGACTCCTTTTTGCCATATTGGCCGCTAGTGCATCTTATATTGCTGTTCCTGCCGCTATGAAATTGGCCGCTCCAAAAGCCAGCCCTAGTCTATACATTCCCATGGCTTTGGCGGTAACCTTCCCCTTTAATATTACCTTGGGAATGCCCTTATATTTAGGCCTTATCAATATGTCATAATGATTGTTAATGACTCATATTAATTATATAAATAAAAATATATAAATATTATGTTCGACCTTTGGGGCCAACAAAAAGTGTTAATACGTAGAAATATAAACTATGAAAGTTTTAGAAACAATGCCTCAAACAGCGATTAAAGAACAATCGATCAGACTTATCGATGGTAGTTTTACAGCTTCACAGGCTGCTGATATTATCAATGATGTTTTGGAAGTGAAAATCAACTTTCACAAATTGCAACGTTTGGCTAGAACAGAAGGAAATATTTTGGACCATTGTGAATTTGATAATGGGCGAATCGAAGAATTGATTGCTGAACAAATTATGGCAAAAGAATTTTTGACTCAGGCAAGACTGCAGGGAAAAAAATTGAAAATGAAAAGTACCATACATTTTTCTGTTGAACAGGAATAGTAGAAAAAAGTGTTTTTTGGATATACACTACTTCAGTTATAAGTGTTAGTTTAGTATTGATTGGAAGCGACCCCGTCTCAGGTCGCTTTCTTCATTTTATAGTCATATGAATTTAAAGTGTCATTGTCAAAAACAGAACAATATAAGGCCAAGACGTGCAGATACAAACGCCTTTTTTCATTGAGGAGATGCGCTATAGGGTATGCCTGCCTTGGTCAATAGCTTTAAAAAAGAATCTTTATTGTCTAGATGAAACAACAAAACATCACATTCATCTGTAAAACCATACATTTTTTCTATGGTCTGCGGATATTTAAAGTATAGGGCAAGAGAATGATGGGTGCTTTTTTTGGACAAACCTAAATTCCCAATACGGCTATCTGAAGATGAGATTTCCGCAGAACAGCGCGTTACCGTAGCAATACTGTCCAATGGGATGCGAATATTGGCAAGAAGCCCATTTTTAAGTACAAGTTCTTTTGGAGTCAATAATGAAGGTCGTAGCAGCAGTGCTTTAATATGGGCAATGATCAATACCGCTGTGTACAGGCTACTGCCGGTGAAAATCCAAGCGGCAACCACACTCCACTTCATCAGTAGTATATGAAAGGTAAACGTTTCTATACCTACAACGAGCAATAGCGCCACGGCCATAGCAATACTGGCATTGTCCTTATAATTTGAAAATTCCTGTTTTTGTAATTTTTTAAATCGCCAAGCAAAGCCAGCATAATAGAACATGCTAATTTCAGAGGCAAAGAAAGCGGCAAAAGGTGTTTTGCCGAAAAGCGTTTTTGCACTGGATTTACTAATTTCATAGAAATCGGACCGAGTTTTTGACGCTAAACGAAATGTGCGTATCCCTTTAGAGATTTTAAATACGAGTACACTAAGAACTAAGAGTTCTGTTAAGGGTAAAACGTAAGCTTTTATAGCGTTTAAATGACTTTGCTGTTGTTCAGGCAATATATAAGAGGCTATAATAATTCCAATAACAATGAGGGGGATAAGGGTAATTTTTGGAATATTTCGTTTGCGAATGACAAGAAAATAAGCCAGTGGAGCGGTCAATACCAGGTCATAGGTAATTCCTATAGCAATTTGAGGGTACTGTTGCAGAAGGGGACTTAAACCTATGGCTATAGTGGTCAGTATAATTAGAAGGGGAATCCCATAAGCCAAATTTGAATGCAGAGCCATTTTAGGTAATTTCATCTCATGTCATTTTTTAGAAATAATAATGCACAATCTTACTAAAGTAATACAGCACAAATGCATATAAAAAGAAGCATTCCAGGTTGGGTCAGATAATCCCAAATACTTTTTTTATTTTTTTTCTCCATTTTTATTCTTTGGTAAATGTAAAAGTACCTCCTCCTTGTTTTAAGACCATTTCATTTTTTTCGGGCATGAATTCCATAACCACTCCGGCTGCTTTAAATTCAAAAACAGTTTTACTCTGAGCTTCCAAAGGAAACGCTCCTTGCCCAGTTGCCTGCGCCATCAGGGAGTTATCTTTCTCTGTAATCGTAATTTTTAAGGGGATGTCCGGACTAGCATATATACCCAGATACGGATTTAACTCGTCAGAGGTAAAAACAATATTGGCAAAAACGGGTAAGGTATAAGGGGTGTTGTAAAACGCGCTTAAGGCACCAATGACAATATCGTTATTATTGTAGTTGGTGGCATTGGAGGTAAGGGCAATGCCAAGTTGATCTTCTTTAAAGTAGCCCAACATAGAACCAAAACTATCGATTCCTCCAGTATGCCCTAAAGCCCTCTTCTCGTTAAAAGGAAATTGAAAGATGCCCATACCAAAATTATCGCGTAGCGTGGTCATTTTTGTTAAACTTTCTTTAGTAATGATCTTTTCCGCAAATAAAGCCTCAATGAACTTTAAAAGGTCGGAAGGTGTAGATACCATAGCCCCGGCGCCTAAAGGAAGAGACATGTCTGTTTCGCTTTGTTTGGTCCATTTTCCATCAAATCGGTATGAATAGGCTTCATTGTTATCCGGATCTATTTTGCTGCCTACATAAGTGTTCTGGAGTCCTAAAGGTCCGGTAATGCCTTCTTTAACAATAGTTTTGAAAGACTTTTGGTGTAGATCTTCCAAAATAAAGGTAAGTAAGATATAATTGGAATTACTGTAATCTGCCTTACTATCGGGTTCAAAAATACTGCCCCCTTTGACAATCCTTGCCAAGAGTTCTTTTCTGCTTTGCGGCTTGGTATTCCAACTACCATAGCTGGGGTCATTGGTGATATTAAAGATCCCACTTCGGTGGTTCAATAGATTTCCGACTGTTATTTTTTTGGCGTTTTGGATACTTGGAAAATAGGTAGCTAAAGGGGCATCAAGATCTAGCAGTTTATCCTCTACAGCTTTAAAGATAAGGGCAGAGGTAAACATTTTGGAAATGGATCCTACACGGTAGCGGGAATCAGTGCTCGATTTTTTTTGATGCTCCAAATCGTCATACCCAATGGCACGTTGGTAAATAATGTTGCCTTCATGCGTTAGGGCAATGCTTCCCATGAATCGGTCATTTTTGGCTAAAAGATCAAAAAGACTATCCAGTTTTTGGATATTCATTTTTTGTGCTACTGCTGGGATCGACAATAATAGCAACAGACAAAGGATAACGGTTTTTCTAAACATAGTTTTTGATTTCATGGTGCTGTTCGTATTTCATATATGGTTATAACATCTAGGCATCAAAGAAAGGAAATAGTGCTCCAAAGTGCTCCCAGGAAGTGGAAATGAACAATCCTAAGTATACTATCGTGACCACAAATTTTAAAAAAGTTCCCGTTAAGAAGCCTACAAGAGAGCCAAATGCCGCCTTTAAAGCAGTCTTTTGATCGGCTTTATTGATCAATTCTCCGATCAAGGCGCCTACGAATGGCCAAACGACAATGCCAAAAATGCCGAGAACGGGAAAAACAAGTGCAATGATGAGGCCAATAGTAGTGCCGATCATTCCGGCTTTGGTGCCTCCAAATTTTTTAGTGCCAATGGCAGGAATAATATAGTCTAGGGCAAAAACGATCAGGGCAATACCTAAGGTAATCCCTAGAAATACCCAATCTGTAGGGACAGCTGTGGTAAGATAAAGGAGTAGAAGGCCGATCCAACTAATAGGAGGGCCGGGCAATACGGGTAAAAAACTACCCAATACGCCAATAAACATACAGATAAGTCCGAAGAAAAACAGTACGATGTCCATAGTTTGGTTTTCTATTGGACTAGCTTTTGGGATTTTTGTTACATAAAAAAGGAAGGGAAATGCGTGTTTAGGTCTTCTTTTTTTAAATTATTCAACTAAAAAATTAGTTTAAACTAATTTTTTAGTTATATTAGCCCTGAGAATTAAGGCTCACTTTAGATATAGAGCAGTAAATTAAAATCAAAAAACGAATGAAAATGAAGCAGTTGACCAAAGCAGAAGAGGAAGTAATGCAGTTGTTATGGGACCTGAAAAAATGTAATGTAGCTGCTATTATTGCTGCTTTACCGGAACCCAAGCCTGCTTACAATACCGTATCCACCATTGTACGGATTTTAGAAAGCAAGGGGTTTGTGGATCACGAGCAAGAAGGGAAAGGATACCTTTATTTTCCTATTGTGAAAAAGTCAGATTATAGTCACCAATCCATTAATAAGTTGGTGGACGGATATTTTCAAGGCTCTTTTAAGAGTATGGTGTCTTTTTTTATGAAAAAGAACGATATGAGTCTTACCGAATTGGAATCCATTTTAAAAGAAATTAAAAAAGACGAGAAATGATACAATATATCCTAGAATGTATAGCTTTTCAACTCCTATTTCTTGTGATTTATGAGTTGTTCTTAAAACGAGAAACTTTTTTTCAATGGAACCGGGCCTATTTAATAGGGACCTATGCCCTTTCCTTGATCCTGCCATGGGTAAAGATAGAAGCTTTGGGGCTCAGTGTTCCCGAAAATTATGATATCATTGGTAGGGGTGTGGTGCAATTGGATGCCTTGATTCTTACCCCAGGAACCCTTGTGGAAGAAGCGCCAAAAATAAGCATGGCCATGGGCATGTTTTATATGGGAATGCTGGTAGCAACTCTTGTCTTTGGATACAAGCTCTATACCTTGTATCGTCTGAAACAAAAAGGAGAGCTACGCTATTTTTCGGACTTTACCAGGGTCATTGTTTCACAAAGTAATCTGGCTTTTTCTTTTTTCAAGACCATCTTCTTGGGAGATAAGGTCAGAAAGGAAGATTACGACCATATTGTGGCCCATGAGCTGGTGCATATTCAACAACGCCATTCTTTGGACTTATTATTTTTTGAAGTCATGCGAATCGTATGCTGGTTCAATCCTCTGGTATATATCTATCAAAACCGTATTTCCGAATTGCACGAATTCATTGCCGATGCCCAAGTACCGGAAGAAGATAAAACAGCGCAATATGAATTGTTGTTGTCTCGGGTATTCCAGACACAGCATATTTCCTTTATAAATCCATTTTTTAAATCATCATTAATCAAAAAACGAATAGTTATGTTACAAAAAAAAGAATCGAAGCGTATTGTACAATTAAAATATGTACTGTTATTGCCCCTAGTTTTTGGCATGTTGTGTTATACTTCCTGTGAATTGGACAATGAGCTTACGGAGACCGAAAATGCCAGTGAAATTCCTTTGGAGGAAACCGTTGTTGTTGGTTATTCCTATTCAGGAAATGATATTTCAGGGCAAATAGAGGACGTTCCTTTTGCCGTAATTGAGGAGGTGCCCATTTTCCCAGGTTGTGAAGATGCTACGGATAAGCGCGCCTGTTTCACTGAAAAAATGCAATTGCATATCCGTAAGAACTTCAATTACCCTGCAAGTGCCCAGGCAGAAGGGATACAAGGAAGGGTAAGTGCCCTTTTTACGGTAAATAAAGACGGAGATGTCGTTAACATTAGAAAAAGAGGACCTGCCAAAATACTGGAAGAAGAAGTGGATCGTATCTTAAAAAAGCTTCCGCAAATGACTCCTGGAAAGCAAAAAGGTAGATCGGTCAATGTGCCTTATTCCATTCCAATTACATTTAGGCTGCATGGAACCCCACCGCCGCCGCCAATTTCTGCTCAATCCGTAGCCAAAGGAAATTTGATAAAGTTGTATACGGAACTATATACGGAAAGAGAGCGTCTTTTAAAGAGTGCCGATGAATCTAGTCCAGCCGTTAAAAAACTAGATCAAGAAATGGAAATTTTAGAAAAAAAGCTTAAAGTAGAAATAAAACAGGTCAATATTAATTAGGGATAATGCTCTAGTAAAGTAGTTCCTTTTCAACAATTTTTCGAATCACTAAGCCTTAAAATGAATAGATATGATACAGAAAACCAAGTCAAAAACAATAATGATGGCATTGAAGTATGCCTTGGTACTACCTCTAATTTTTGGGATGTTATGGTCTACTTCCGTAGAAGCTCAATCTCAAGGAACAGATACTAAGGTCGTGATGGGATACCCTACCGATGAAGCTAGGCAAGAACATGATATGATTCCTTTTGTGGTAGTCGAAGAAGTGCCTATTTTTCCAGGTTGCGAGAAGGCTACGAACAAGGGAACTTGTTTTAACAGTAAACTTAAGGCCCACATTAAGGAACATTTCAAATACCCCAAAAAAGCAAAAAATAGAGGTATTGAAGGAAAAGTGAGCTCCATTTTTACCATCAATAAAAAGGGGAATATTGTGGGCGTACGTCAACGGGCTTCTTCCCCAATATTAGAGGAAGAAGTATTGCGCATACTAAAAAAGTTGCCGCAAATGGAGCCAGGTAGGCATAAAGGGAAGGTAGTCAATGTAGCTTTTTCCGTCCCCGTAACGTTTAATTTGCATGGAAAACCGTCGTCCTTCAATATTCCGGAACCTGCGACGCGTACAAAGAAAAAAGAGTAGTACCTTAATATTCATTAGGCCTGTGAAAAAAAATATTGTAATAGTTTTTGTGATAGTCTTGTCTAAAGCCGGAGCTCAGTCTTCGGCTTCGGCTATTGCAGATAGTTTGTATGCCCTTGGAAATTATACGGCTTCCATCAATGCCTATGCCAAGATAAATTCTCCCAAAGCCAAGCAGCAAATTGCCAGGGCTTATAATGCCATAGGGAATTATGACAAAGCCATAGCGGAATACGAAAACTTACTTCAAAAAGAAACTGCCTTGTACCGTGCCGCTTTTGAATTGGGAAAACTGTATTTAAAAACAAAAAAAACAGACCAAGCCTTGACCGTTTTTCAAGAGCTTACGGTGAAGGATGATACAAATCCGGAATATTACTACTATTTGGGGCAAACCCTTCAGAAAGCCGAAAAAGCGAAGGAGGCCAGCACAGCCCATAAGGAGGCCGTAAAAAGGGATAGCACACATCTTAGGAGTCTGTTCCAATTGGGACGGTATTACCTGACCCAACGCGAAAATGATTCCACTTTGAAATACGTTGATCAAGGCCTCCGGTTCTATGAAAACGATGTAGCCTTGATCAATTTAAAAGCCTTGACATTGTATAACAATGATCAAGATGAGGAGGCCATTCCCCTCTTTGAGCGATTGATCGAACTTAAAGAAGAAAAAAAGTACATCTATGAAAAATTGGCGAATGCATATTACAATGTTGGTGACCTGGAGAAGGCAAAAGCGGCATTTAAGCGGATTTTGGTTTTCGATGACGGAGATGCAGAAGCCTATTTTGGTTTAGGAGATGTTTTTTGGGCGCAGAAACAGTTAGACAGTGCAGAAATTTATATCAAGACCTCCATTGAAGTTCAAGAAGTGCTCTTTGTGGAAGAGTACAAAGCTTTGGGAAAATTGGCTAAGGAGCAGGGGGATTTGAAAAAATCCTTAGCCTACTATCAGAAGGCATCGGATGAAAACCCCGAAAACCCGATCAACTATTATCAGGTTTGCATAACGGCAGATCAATATTATAAAGATCCTAAAATTAAGCTTCGATATTATGAGCGCTTTAAAGAGCGCTTTGGAAAGAAAAAGAATTTTTTTCTGCAATTTGCCAATAAGCGTATTGCGGAATTAAAGGAAGAAATATTCTATGCAAAAGAAGAGTAATAGAGAATCCCAGAAGCCTTAAAATACAAGCTGCATAAAGTTGAGGTAGCCTTTACGTCCCCAAAAAATCGTATTTTGCCCAAAAGTAATTTAGGCATGCAAAAGCTTTGGGTAATTTCTTTTCTGATCGTGCTGGGATCCTGTAATTTATTTACTACCAAAGAGGAAAAAATACAGGAATTGGTCGATGTGAAAATGGAGGAGATCAACTGGAATGATGTTGATGTCTATCCGATGTTTGCCAATTGTGATGAAGCTTCAGAAAAGGCAATACAAAAAGCTTGTTTTGAAAGTACTTTTTTAACCCATTTTTCAAAACATCTGACTGCAGAAAACTTTGGGGATGAGATTACCCAAGGCGGAATCATGGCGGTGCAT
Source organism: Spongiimicrobium salis (assembly GCF_043678055.1). Taxonomy (NCBI): domain Bacteria; kingdom Pseudomonadati; phylum Bacteroidota; class Flavobacteriia; order Flavobacteriales; family Flavobacteriaceae; genus Spongiimicrobium; species Spongiimicrobium salis. Next base: position 923,695 of record NZ_JBHEQA010000001.1, on the reverse strand, counting down.
TTTAGCATTGATAATACGGGAATGATTAGCGTATTATCCGTAGAAAAAGATAGTGCCATTGGGACACAGTTTCCGGAATTGAACGATCGAATTGCAAAAATCCTGACCAAAATGCCCAAGATAGCACCTGCGTTGAAGCAGGGCATACCGGTACGGGCAAAGTTTAAATTACCTATTGTGCTCAATACATTGTAAACAAAACTGACTTGGCAAACGAAAAAATTATATTAGGGATAGACCCGGGAACTACTATTATGGGGTTCGGCTTGATTAAAGTGGTGGATAGAAAAATGCACTTTCTTCAAATGAACGAGTTATTGCTTCAAAAGTATAAAGATCCTTATGTGAAGTTAAAACTCATTTTTGAACGTACGATTTCCTTGATCGATACCTATCATCCCGATGAAATAGCCATAGAAGCTCCTTTTTTTGGAAAAAACGTGCAATCCATGTTAAAATTGGGAAGGGCACAGGGCGTGGCTATGGCGGCTGGCTTATCGCGGCAAATTCCAATAACCGAATACTTGCCTAAAAAGATTAAAATGGCCATTACAGGAAATGGGAATGCCAGTAAAGAACAAGTAGCGCGGATGCTCCAAAGTGTTTTAGGGCTTACCTCATTACCCAAGAATTTAGATAGTACAGATGGTCTGGCCGCTGCTGTATGTCACTTTTACAATGAAGGGCGTATTGAAGTGGGGAAAAGCTATAGTGGGTGGGATGCCTTTGTGAAACAAAATGCGAAACGTGTAAAAAAATAAGGATTCCTGCATCAATGATGTAAGGGTCATGATCCATTGAAATGAGCGGTATCTATATTCATATCCCATTCTGTAAACAAGCCTGCCATTATTGCGATTTTCACTTTTCCACGCTCATGCACAAGCAAGAGGAAATGATAACCGCACTATGTTCCGAATTGCGATTGCGCAAAGATGAATTCAAAGGAGAGCCTATTCAAACGCTGTATTTTGGAGGAGGAACCCCTTCTGTTCTAACATCCGAACAGTTAATGCGCCTTATTGAAACAGTTCGCGAGAATTATAAATTGATCGAGGACCCCGAGATTACCCTAGAAGCCAATCCGGATGATTTGTCCACTGAAAAAATTGAAGCGCTGGCACGTTCCCCAATAAATAGATTGAGTATTGGGATACAGTCTTTCTTTGAGGAAGATCTTCGGTTAATGAATCGGGCACATTCTGCCGAGGAGGCCATAAACTGTTTAATAACGGCCTCGCAATACTTTGATAATATTTCCATAGATCTTATCTATGGAATGCCGTATATGAGCGAAGCGCGATGGCAAGAGAATTTGGAAAAGGCCCTATCCTTTAAAGTTCCCCATATTTCCAGTTATGCCTTGACAGTAGAGCCCAAAACAGCATTGGAAAAATTTATTGCTGTCGGGAAGCTGCCACCCTTAGACGACGGCATGGCAGCAAAACATTACCAACAGCTTCTACGTACATTGGAAGTACATGATTATATCCCCTACGAATTTTCAAACTTTGGAAAATCAGGTTTTTTTTCCAAAAACAATACGGCCTATTGGTTAGGGAAAAAATATATTGGTATTGGGCCATCGGCACATTCCTTTGATGGAAAACAACGGGGGTGGAATGTACGCAATAACCATGCCTACATAAAGGCAATTGGAGAGAAGAAACTTCCTATGGAAATGGAGTTATTGTCAGAGCAGGATCAATACAATGAATACATTATGACGGGTCTGCGAACGATTTGGGGGGTTTCCTTGGAAAAAGTAAGATTGGATTATGGGGAGGATTATTATACCTACCTCCTGAAAAGCTCAGAAAAACATGTACAAGAAGGCCTACTTGCATTAGAGAAGGGAACATTGGTAGTGACCACAAAAGGAAAATTTTTAACCGATGGGATTGCCAGTGATTTGTTTATGCTTAATTTAGAATCATGTTGACGACCATTAAACACAATACCAAAAACTATACGATCAACCTTGCAAATCCTTTGGACATCTCCATTCCCATTCGGGGCAATGCCAATAATGTTAATGCTTGGTATATTGATCATCCAAAAATCACTGCCCATCGCGAGGGCGATTTTATTGGAAAAGTAGCCGAAGGCGGAACCACTAATTTCAACAATATCTGGTTTAACCCCCATGCCCACGGAACCCATACCGAATGTTTGGGACATATCACCAGGGAATATTACAATGTAAACGATTGCTTTGACAAATTTTTCTTTTTTGCAGAAGTAGTTACCATTGCTCCCGAAAAGTATCAGGATGATTTCGTGATTTCTAAAAAACAATTACAATATGCTTTGGGGAATAAAAAGCGAGAAGCTGTAATTATACGGACCCTGCCCAATCTCGATGATAAAAAATCCAAGCAATATTCCCATACCAACCCTCCTTATTTATTGGAAGAGGCTGCGCAATTTCTGGTAAATAAAGGTGTACAACATCTTTTAGTGGATTTACCCTCAGTAGACAAAGAGAAAGATGGAGGCGCTCTCTTGGTGCATAGGGCATTTTGGGGTATGGACGATCGGTTACGAAAAAATGCGACCATAACGGAATTCGTGTATGTGGCAAATCAGATATCCGATGGAAGTTATTTTTTAAACTTGCAGATGGCGGCTTTTGAGAATGACGCCAGTCCAAGTAGACCTGTATTATACAAAATACAAAAGCCGTGAAGTTAATTTGTAGATCCAAAGGAAAATATAGAGCCCATGAGTGATATTACAGCGATTTTACTAGGAGGTGTACTCGGGGCTATCGGAATGTATTGGCTGTTCAATTTTTTTAGGCAGAAGAAAGAAAAAGAACGTACGGAACAACAGTCGGTAATTCTGTTGGAAAAGATAAAAACCGTCTGCAAGCTTATTTCGGTAGAAGGCGATTTTACAGAAATCTATACCTATGAGAATACTAAAGAACTCTTTTTAAGCCTGTTCAGTAGCAAAAAGAAAGCCTTGATCGTCGTTAAGGCCAAAGCACACATCGGGTATGACCTCAAGAAAGTACAAATAAAGGCACATCCTGAAACGAAAAAAGTGAGTTTAATGCATTTTCCGCAACCGGAGATTCTCAGTGTTGCTCCGGAGCTTCAATTCTACGATATAAAGAATGGACTTTTTAATTCCTTTTCTCCCGATGATCTAACTTCCTTGAATCAGGAGGTAAAATCCTATATCACCGAAAAAATTCCAGAAAGTGGCTTAATGGAAACCGCCCAGAGAGAAGCCCTGGAAACCATATTGATTATGGAGAAGATTGTAGAAACTATAGGGTGGAAATTAGATTATAGTGCTTTGGCACTTTCCTTGGATGGTGTTGGAATTTTAGAACAAAAAACAGACAATTAATTTTTGAATATGAAAAAAATAGTGCTTGTATTTTTCCTTACTGCAATGGCTTTTACGTCTTGCAAAGAAAACAAATCAAAAGATGCTTCCATGAAGCATTTCGATGCAAATTTTGTACACACCGTATTCTTCTGGTTAAAAAACCCGGAAAGCCCTGTGGATAGAGCAAAGTTTGAAGCCTCTCTCAGTCGTTTTTTAGAAAATTCCAAGTATGCCAAAACCAATTTTATAGGGACACCGCCTAGGGCCACCCGGGAAGTGGTAGATGGCTCTTTTACCTATTCGCTGGTAGTTACTTTTGCCTCTGCCGAGGATCAGGATGGCTATCAAAAAGAAGAGGCTCACCTAAAATTTATTGAGGAATGTCAGGACCTGTGGACCAAGGTCATCGTATATGATTCCAATGGAATTGTACCTAACTAGAACTAAACTATGAATATAGAGCTCTTTAGAGAATATTGCATGCGTAAAAAAGGAGTGACCGAGGAGTTTCCTTTTGATGCGGAAACGCTTGTTTTTAAGGTGATGGGGAAGATGTTTGCCTTGGCCCCTTTGGAAAGACAGCCCTCACAAGTGAACCTCAAATGCGATCCGGAAAGGGCAATTGCCTTGAGAGAAGAATACGACGGGCTTATTATTCCGGGTTTCCATATGAGTAAAGTGCATTGGAACACGCTCTTTCTAGAACAATTACCACCAAGTTTGATAGTGGAGTTGGTAGATCATTCCTATGATTTGGTGGTGGCCAAGTTTACGCGCAAATTAAAAGCGGCCTACGATCTGCTCTAAGCCTTGGGAATATAGGTATATTTGTAGTTGCTGTAATGAATTCTAAATTTCTGTGCCTTCTATGGAGCAACTCCTTTCTTTTTATAAAAATCAAATTGCCGTTCATAAGCAACAACTGGCAGAAGTTAAAAAGCAACTTCTACTATCCAGTATTTTACGTTTAGTTGTTTTTTCTGCAATGGCATTTGGGGTATATATGACCTTTGGTAATGTTAAATTGGTCATGGGTATAGTTTTGGGAGGAATTGCCCTCTTTCTTTTCTTGGTGTCCAAACATACGGATCTTCGCTATAAAAAAGATAAAATAGAGGCTATTCTCAAAATCAATGCCACCGAGATTTTGGTCTTGGAACGTAAATTTCATGACTTGCCGAACGGACAGGAATTTGCGGATTCGGAACATTTTTTTAGTCAGGATATCGACCTCTTTGGGAAGGGATCTTTCTATCAATATTGTAATAGGACTACTTTAAAACAGGGGAGTGAAACCTTGGCGACACTCTTTTTGGCCAATACCCTTACAGCAATTCCTTCCAAACAAGAGGCTATTGAAGAATTGGCAGGTATCCCAGAGTGGCGACAAGAGTTTTCCGCTATTGCTAGCTTGGTGAAAACAGAGACGCCCTATCATAGTATCATCAAATGGTTACAGACCTATACCACCTTTGTTCCTAAAGTGATGAAGCTATTGCCCACGCTATTCTCCGTGATTTCCTTGGTGCTTGTTGGAGGATATTTTTCGGCTTTCCTTCCCGGTTGGCCTGTTTTAATATGGTTTCTTTTGGGATTGGGAATCACAGGACTTTATTTTAAGAGTATTACAAAGCTCGCTATGGATACCAGTAAAGTCCATAGCACCTTTCAACAATATCAGAAGTTGATCGTAGAAATAGAAGGTATTGCGTTTAAGGCCAGCTTATTGAGCGATAAGAAGAATAACGTCATGGATGGGAAGGGAAAAACTTCGGAGCGACTAAAGGAGTTTTCCCGGATTCTAAATGCTTTAGATCAGCGGAACAATATGCTTTTTGGTTTTTTGGGAAATGCCTTTCTGCTATGGGATTTACATCAGGCCTTTAAAATCGAAGCTTGGATCATGAAATACCGTTCTGCGGTGCCGCAGTGGTTCAAAACCATTGCGTTTTTTGATGCCTATAATAGTTTAGGGAATTTTAAATTCAATCACCCCGAATATCGCTTTCCCACCATATCGGAAGAAGCCAATATTGTTTTGGATGCCAAGGCTGCGGCACATCCTTTATTAGATCCTAAAAAAGCAGTGTATAATGATATATTGATCAATGCCGATCAGTTCTTTATTATTACTGGAGCCAATATGGCTGGGAAAAGTACTTTTTTAAGGACGGTTTCCCTGCAAATTGTAATGGCAAATATGGGCTTGCCCATTTGCGCAGAAAAAGCTATCTATAAGCCTATTAAGTTGATTACCAGCATGCGTACCACAGATTCACTTACCGATGATGAATCCTATTTCTTTTCAGAATTGAAGCGTTTGAAGTTTATCGTTGATGAAATACAGCACGACCGTTATTTTATTGTTTTAGATGAAATTTTAAAAGGCACCAACAGTACCGATAAAGCCATTGGATCGCGGAAGTTTGTAGAAAAATTAGTGGGGTCGGGCGCTACAGGGATCATTGCTACCCATGATTTAAGTTTATGTGAAGCTGCAGATGAAATAGCGCAAATTGAAAACCACTATTTTGATGCGGAGATCATAGATGACGAACTGCATTTTGATTATAAATTTAAGAAAGGAATCTGCCAAAATATGAATGCCTCCTTTCTCCTGAAGAAAATGGAGATTGTATAATTGGGAGTTGGCCTTGTGATAAATTAGAAACGAAAAGACAAGGGGAAATGATAGTACGTAAACCCCAATCGTATAGCACATGGATTCTTTAACACAAATTGTATTGGGAGCTGCCGTAGGTGAGGCAGTATTGGGAAAAAAGGTGGGCAATAAGGCCATGATGTATGGTGCCATTGCAGGTACTATCCCGGATTTGGATGTTTTGGCTCGCTACTTCACAGATGCATTGACAACCATAGAAGTGCATCGGGGGTTTAGCCATTCCCTAGTGTTTAGTGTGTTATTTGCTCCTGTTTTTGGATGGCTGATCTCCAAAGTGGAACGAAAACAGCATTTGGGTTGGAAACCTTGGTCTTGGTTAATGTTCTGGGGTTTGGTGACCCACCCTTTATTGGACGCCCATACCACTTGGGGAACCCAATTCTTCTGGCCTTTGGACCTGCGTTTGGCCTATAAAAATATCTTCGTCATAGATCCTTTATACACCCTACCTTTTCTAGTATTTCTGCTGTTGGCCATGCGCCAGAAGAAAACATCCCCTTTACGAAGTTGGTATAATAGCATGGGTTTAATAGTAAGCAGTACCTATTTGGGAGTGACCCTGATGTTAAAAGGGTTGTCCTACACCAAATTTACAGATGCCCTAGAGAAGCAAGGTGTGGCGTATACGGCAATTTCTACAAGAACGACTCCCTTTAATGCAATCTTGTGGACCGCAAATGTGGATGCCGGAGATCATTATCTCATTGGGAACTATTCTTTTTTTGACAGTAAGCCCATACAATTTAGGAGCTATCCTAAAAATCACGCAAAGTTGGGCGCATTACAAGAACATCCTAAGCTGAAACGCTTGATGAAGATTGCAGAATATTGGTTTACCATTTCCGAAAAAGAGGGCAACTTGTATTTTAATGATTTGCGATTTGGATTGGTGAGTCTGGATCCCAAGGAGACCCAATTTGCATTTTCGTACAAACTTACTAAAGAGGAAGAAGTGCTTACCATAGAAGAATCTCCCCGATTTGGCCGTGCAGATGCACGGAAATTATTCCTCGTCCTTTGGGATAGAATATGGGGAAATTAGGGATATCGCTAAAATGTATATCGAAAGTAAATTTCCATTCGTCGACACTTTTCTTCCATTCGTCGACAGCAAATTTTTTTTACATATTTATTGCAGATGTTTGTAGGGCAAAACATACAGTTATGAATATTCTATTTATCGAAGACGACACCATAGAGACGATGAAATTAACACGGACCATAGCAAAAATGGAATGTAAACATCGCGTAGTGGAAGCTAAGAATGGTGAACAAGCCTTGGAAATCTTGAGGTCGGGAGAAGCATTGCCAGATGTAATTCTGCTAGATCTTAATATGCCCAGAATGAATGGAATTGAATTTCTGGAAATCTTAAAAAAGGATGATGTCCTAAAATTTCTTCCTACAATTATTTTGACAACATCCGAAAATCGCGATGATTTATTGAAATGTTATCGTATTGGTATTGCTGGATATATCATAAAGCCCTTAAAATATGAGGATTATGAGCAGAAGTTGAAAAAAGTCTTTGAATATTGGGAAGTAAATGAATTGATAAAAGCCTAACAGAAATCAGGCTTTCACAACATTTATTTTTATTTTAGGTACTAAATTTCCTACATTTATTTCGTAAAATACGTAATATGAAAGGAATAGTTTTTACCGAATTCATGGAAATGGTGGAATCCCAGTTTGGGTTGGAGGTTGCCGATACGATTATCGAAAAATCGAATTTAGACTCCGAAGGTGCCTACACCGCCATAGGAACTTATGATTTTAATGAAATGGTGAGTTTGATCACCAATTTGAGTACAGAGATCAATGTGCCCGCTGACGATCTTATCTATGCTTTTGGACTACATCTTTTTGACAGCTTGAGTAATGCCCACCCCGAAGTAATAAAGAACTACAGGGCGCCCTTGAACTTATTGTACGCCATAGAAGACCATATCCACGTACACGTAAAGAAACTATATCCCGACGCCGAACTGCCCAGCTTTAAAATATTGGAAAAGACAGAGAATAGTCTTTCTATGATTTATTCTTCTTCTAGAGGCTTATATCGTCTGGCTCATGGCCTTATTGAAAAAACATTTGAACATTTTAATGGAACTGCAGAAATCATCTATGAGCTGTTAAAGGAGGATGGGACTGAAGTAAAGTTTGACATCATACAGCATGGATAATAAAGAAGTACTTCTTTTAAAGAAAGCATTGGCCCGACAAAAAAAGGCCCGTATCCAGGCGGAACGCATCTTAGAAGAAAAATCTAAGGAACTGTATGATATGAACAAGCATTTGCAGGAGAGCAATCATAGGTTGCAAAATCTGTTGAATGAGAAAGCTTCTGAACTCGATGGTGTCTTTATCAATATTATTGACCCCTATATTGTCATGGACCTGCAGTTCAATGTGATCAACATGAATGCTTCCGCCAAGAATTTTTTGGGATATGATCATAACGAAGAACACATTAACCTTTCGCAATTGGTGCATAAGGACTATGTAGAATATACCGTGGAATCTATTCGTTCTCTTTTAGAGATTGGAAGCCTTAAGAACTACAAGGCTAAAATTGTAGTAAAGGATGGTACGGAGAAATTTGTGCAGATCAATAGTAGTGTGGTGTATGATGCAAAGGGTGTCCCCATTGCCGCGCAAGGAATTATACGGGATATTACCCAGGAAACGGAAATCAAAAATTTATTGGATGACCAACGCAAAGAACTAGATGTCATTGTTCAAAATTCCCCTTTGGGAATTGTACTTACCACCGAGGGGAAGATAACCAAGGCCAATAAATCTTTTGTAGAACTTATTGGGTACTCCGAAATAGAACTCAAAAGCTTAAAGATTAAAGATATTTCCTCTCCTGAGGATGTGGAGGCTTCCATGGCCTTAATGGAAAAAGTAAACTCTGGAGCGTTGGAGCATTTTTCCATAGTAAAAAAATACGCTAAAAAAGATGGTTCTCGTTTTTTTGCAAAAACTACGGTCAGTGCCTTACGCGATGAAAAAGGAGAACTGAAGCATCAATTAGCATTGATAGAAGATATTACGGCCCAAAGAAATTTGGAGGCGCAGAAAGAAAAACTTTTAAAAGAATTGGAAGCCAGTAATATGGGCCTTCGGGAATATGCACATATTGTATCCCACGATTTAAAATCTCCCTTGAGGAGTTTGAGTGCCCTGGCCACTTGGTTAAATGAAGATTATCAGGACGTCCTTGATGAGAATGGGATATACAATCTTAAAATGATGCAGGAGAAAGTAGAATCGATGGATAAGTTGATCGATGGCATTTTAAAATATTCCACGGCATCCAATGATGCATTGCATGAAGCAGAGGTGGATGTAAACGAAGTGGTCAAAGAGATTCGTGACAGCATCTACATTCCCGAACACGTAGAAGTAAAAATAGCAAACGACCTTCCCACTTTACACGCTGATAAAATCAAAATTCACCAATTGTTTCAAAACTTTTTAAGTAATGCCGTGGTGCATATTGAAGCAAAGAAAGGTCTGGTAGAGATAGGGTGTAAAGATATCCAGACCCATTGGGAATTTTACGTAAAGGATAATGGCGTTGGGATTCCTGAAGAATACCACGAAAAGATATTTAAGATTTTTCAATCCGTTGGAAATAAAGAACGCTCTACAGGAATTGGACTGTCTATTGTAAAAAAGATCATTGATCGCTACAACGGAAATGTCTGGTTGGAAAGTGAAACCGGAAAAGGAACGACCTTTTTCTTCACCTTAAAAAAGAAAACATGAGAATTATTCAGGGCAAAAAAGAACAAGATGGTAATTGGGAGTTTCTATCTGATGAGCGCAATTTAAGGGAACCTCTGGTTTTAGTGTTCGGGAACCGCTACACTTTAGAATCCACGAGTTTGTATGATGAAATAAAAACAATGTTCCCAGATGGACATATTGTTTTTGGATCTACCGCAGGAGAGATTTTAGAAAGCGAAGTATTGGATCAAAGTTTGAGTTTGACCGCTATGGAATTTGAGAAAAGTACCTTTACCGTACAAAGGGCCAATGTGGCCGATTTTACGGATACTGTTCAAGATTTAGGAATGGCTTTGTTGAAAAAACTACCGAAAGAAGGACTACAGCACATTTTTGTAGTATCGGAAGGCAGTAGTGTTAATGGGAGCGGCCTAATTGAAGGAATGGAAAAAGAACTGCCAACTGGAGTTACACTTTCCGGTGGACTTTGTGGAGACGATGCACGCTTTGAACGTACCTTGGCTTCTTATAATGAAAACCCAAAAGAAGGAGAAGTGATCGCTATAGGACTCTATGGAGATACCTTGGAAGTTACCTGTGCCAACTATGGAGGATGGACCGGTTTTGGGCCAAAGCGCACCATTACCAAATCTAAAGATAATGTATTGTATGAGCTCGATGGATTACCGGCTCTGGATCTGTACAAAACCTATTTAGGAGAAAAGGCAAAAGAGTTGCCCCAAGCGGCGCTGCTATATCCTTTAAGTGTAAAAACACTTGATAGTAAGGAGAGTATTGTGCGTACCATTCTAAATATTAATGAAGAAGAAAATACCATGATCTTGGCCGGGGACGTTCCGGAAGGAGCTGAAGTGCAGTTGATGATGTCCACGGTAGATGATATTGTCCACGGAGCTCAGACTGCCGCCACATTTGCCATGAGAGATCGCAAAAATGAACCAGAACTAGGGCTTTTGATCAGCTGTGTGGGTAGAAAATTGGTCATGGACCAGCGTACAGAGGAAGAAGTGGAGGAAGTCATTGAAGTGATTGGGACTAAGGCGAAAGTAGCAGGCTTCTATTCGTACGGAGAAATGGCGCCTTTTGCTGGGGCAGACCAATGTAAATTGCATAATCAAACCATGACCTTAACACTTATTAGCGAATGACACATCCTCTTTTGGAACGGCAGATTCGGAAGTTTCTTTCTGAGGAACTGGCCTCCGCTGAAGAATTACAATCTTTTCTTCAGGCGGTAGGCGCGTCGTATCAAAACAACGATGATAAATTGGCGTTGATCCAACGTTCAACGGTAATTAGTTCCGAAGAATTATCCCAGGCGAATTTAGAACTTAGAAATGAGGTAGAAAACCAGAAGAAAATTTTTAGCGCATTATCCAATGCCATTAAGATGATCGATACCTCGGATACTGCAGATGAAGAAAACCCACTTGCAGATTTCGATGCCTTAAAATTAGCCGCCAAAATAGAACAACAAGCCGATAAATTGGTACAACTTACTTCTGAGAAAAACACCTTATTGGAAGATTTGGAAGTGCAGAATGAATCCTTGAGCAATTACGCCCACATGGTTTCACACGATTTAAAATCCCCAATTCGCAATATAAGCGCTTTGGTAAGTTGGATCGGAGAAGATGAGAAAGAAGGGCTTAGTGAAGACAGCAAGCGGAATTTTGATTTGATTGCCCGAAATTTAACCAAAATGGATAATCTCATCGATGGTATTCTAATGCATGCTACCATTGCCTCCTATGAAGGGGAAAAGACCAATGTAGATGTCACCGGTTTGATCGAGGATATTAGGGAAACCATTTTTGTTCCGGATCACATAAAGATCAAAACAACGGAAGGTTTGCCTACTATTCATACAGAGAAGTACAAACTGGAGCAATTGTTTAAAAATTTGTTGACCAATGCCATTACCGCTATGGAAGATAGTACAGATGGTGCCATTGTAATTTCGGTAAAAGACAACAAGAAATTTTGGGAGTTTAGTGTAAAGGATAACGGTAAAGGAATTCCCAAAAATTACCAAGCCAGCATTTTCGATATGTTTAAAAAGTTGGAAAACAACGAAAATGCCACGGGAATTGGACTGGCCCTAGTCAAGAAAATTGTAAACAGTTATAAAGGAGAAATTTGGTTGAACTCGGATGTGGGAGAAGGCACAACATTCTTTTTTACCATCAAAAAACAAGTAGCATGACAGAAGAACCCAATTTAACTTATATCAAAAATTTAGCAGGAGGAGACAGTGCTTTTGAAAAGAAATTCATAGGCATTCTACAGACCGAATTCCCAATTGAAAAGAAAGAATACCTTGGCAATATCGCCGAGGATATGACTCGGGAAGCTGCTCTGAATGTGCATAAATTAAAGCATAAGTTCAATATCCTTGGTCTAGAAGAAAGCTATAGGTTGGCCGTAACCTATGAAGAAGACCTGAGAACAGGAAATACGGCATTGAAAAATGAATTTCATTCCATTTTGGAAACCATTGAAGTGTATCTTAAAACTATTTAACCATGAATTGTATCATTGTAGATGACGAAGCCGCCGCAAGGGCCATTATGGAACAACTCTGTTCCATGGTGCCAGATTTGAACGTAATGGATTCTTTGCCCAATGCCATGGAAGCCATTAAATTTTTAAATCAACAAACTGTAGATGTGGTGTTTTTGGATATCCATATGCCAGGGTTTACGGGTTTTGACTTTGTACAGACCCTAAAAAATCCGCCCAAAATAGTGCTGATTACCTCTGATACCAATTTTGCCATAGAAGCCTATGAATATGAAGCTATTGTAGATTATTTGGTGAAACCCCTAACATTGGAACGCTTTAAAAAGTCCTTGCAAAAGGTAAAAAATGCCATGGCAAAAACAGTAGTGCCGGCACATGCTTCCGAAGGAGAATTGGAAACCAATTCAGGGGAAGACCTCTATATCAATATCGATCGCAGATTGATTAAGTTGAAGTACGATGAAATTTTACTGATCGAAGCCCAAGGGGATTATATTGACGTAAAAACCCAGAAAGAAAAGTACCGCGTGCATTCCACACTCAAGAAAATCAAGGAGAAATTACCGGACAGTATTTTTCTACAGATTCACCGTTCTTTTATCATCAACTTCTCTAAAATCATAGATATCGAAGACAATAGTGTCTTGATAGAAAAGAATGTCATTCCCATTAGCCGATCCAATCGTCCGGAATTGATGCGACGGTTGAATTTATTGTGAGTTGTTTAGCTTGCTTTTTTACCGTAATAATAAGCCAATACCAACCCTGTCTTTTGTCACTTTTTTTTGAATAAGTGGGACAAAGGATGAGAGCGTGTCCGTTCGTATTCCGTGATTTTCCTTTCCTAAAAAGATTATAAGAAGACATGGATTAAATCCATAGTTTTTAATATATTTACTGCTTTAAGCTTTAGGGGTGTTCCATAAAGGAACTGAGAAATACCCTTTGAACCTGACATGGTTAGTACCAGCGAAGGAAAAAGTAAATGCGAGAACATCGTTGTCCTCCTCTTTTTGGTCAATATCCTCCCGATATTGCTTTCAAAGTCCGTATTGTACCCTGAGTTCATATAATAATTGCAGATATGATAACAATACAGGTCAATGAGGCGGCCATGGAAATCGAAGAAAACCATACCCTTTATCAATTATTGGAACAAATCAATACCACTTCGGACGGTATTGCGGTTGCCATTAACAATAGCATCATTTCCAGAGATACTTGGGCAAGCCAAGCCTTATCAGAGAATGACCATGTATTGATCATACAAGCAGCCCAAGGAGGATAATAATGGTATTTCCTACTTCAAGAACCTTAAAACACTAGTACAAGAGAATGAAAAACAAAGACACAGCACCCAAAGAAGGAATCATCAGTAGAAAACCTTTTCCAAATTCAAAGAAGATATATGTCTCCGGAAAAATCCACCCACAAATAAAGGTGGCCATGCGCGAGATCCATTTGAGTGATACCAAAGATTCCCTTAGTGGAAAATTGATTCCAAACGAACCGGTGACGGTCTATGATACCTCAGGACCTTATACCGATCCGGACAAGGAAATCAATGTGCACCAAGGAATTGAGCGTATACGGGAACAATGGATCTTAGAGCGCGATAATGTAGAGCAGTTAACTTCTTTCACCTCTGAATATTGCAATGAAAGATTAAATGACACTCGCTTAGATCATATGCGTTTTTCACACCTTAAAAAACCGTTGCGCGCTAAAAAAGGAGAGAATGTCACCCAATTGCATTATGCTAAAAAAGGAATCATTACTCCAGAAATGGAGTATATTGCTATACGGGAGAATCAGCGCATTGATGAAATGACCGAGTTGGCAAAACAACATAAGGGAGAGCATTTTGGGGCGGCAATTCCTGCGAAGATCACTCCTGAATTTGTACGCGAGGAAGTGGCAAGAGGGCGTGCCGTTATCCCGTCCAACATCAATCACCCGGAAGCGGAGCCTATGATTTTAGGACGAAATTTTCTGGTAAAGATCAATGCCAATATTGGAAACTCTGCTACGACTTCCTCTATTGAAGAAGAAGTGGAAAAAGCCGTTTGGGCCTGTCGTTGGGGAGCAGATAATATTATGGACCTATCTACCGGACAGAACATTCACGAAACCCGGGAATGGATCATTAGAAATTCCCCTGTGCCCGTGGGTACGGTTCCTATCTACCAAGCTCTGGAAAAAGTGAATGGGGTTGCCGAAGATCTAACCTGGGAGATTTTTAAGGATACGCTAATAGAACAGGCAGAGCAGGGAGTGGATTATTTTACCATCCATGCCGGAGTGCGATTGCGTTATGTTCCCATGACCGCAAAACGCGTTACCGGTATTGTTTCCAGAGGAGGGTCCATCATGGCAAAATGGTGTTTGGCCCATCACAAAGAAAGCTTCCTGTATACCCATTTTGAGGAGATCTGTGAAATTATGAAGTCCTACGACGTCGCTTTTTCATTGGGAGATGGTCTACGTCCTGGATCTATTGCCGATGCCAATGATGAAGCACAGTTTGCAGAACTGGAAACTTTGGGAGAACTTACACAGATTGCCCGTAAGCATGAAGTACAGTGCTTTATAGAAGGTCCGGGCCATGTACCTATGCACATGATCAAGGAAAATATGGAAAAGCAGATCGAACTTTGTGATGAAGCGCCTTTTTATACCTTAGGACCTTTAACCACAGATATTGCACCCGGCTATGATCATATTACTTCAGGTATTGGAGCAGCCATGATTGGGTGGTTTGGTTGTGCCATGTTATGTTATGTGACGCCTAAGGAGCACTTGGGATTGCCCAATAAAGATGACGTACGGGCAGGCGTGGTGACCTATAAACTGGCGGCACATGCCGCAGATTTGGCCAAGGGGCATCCCGGAGCCCAGCACAGGGACAATGCCTTGTCCAAAGCACGATTTGAATTTCGATGGGAAGACCAGTTCAATCTTGGTCTAGATCCAGAATTGGCGCGGGAATATCACGACGAGACCTTACCTGCGGAAGGGGCGAAAATTGCGCATTTTTGTTCCATGTGCGGTCCTAAATTCTGCTCTATGAAAATATCCCAAGAAGTACGTGATTTTGCCGCTACGAACGAAATTGTGGATAATGAGGTCATTCAAAAAGGAATGGATGAAAAATCGCAAGAGTTTAGGGAAAAAGGATCAAAAGTATATCTGTAAACATGATTGTACTCATTGCCCCTGAAACGGATATCCAAGATGAAATACATACCTTGCACCAACTTTTTGAGGCAGGGCTGACGCACTATCACTTTAGAAAGCCAGATAAGGATTATGAAGCGCATTGTGCGTATCTCCATCAGATCGATACGCAATACCATGATCGTATTATGGTACACTATCATCATGAATTGCTTCAGGAATTTGATTTAAAGGGCATTCACTTTCAAGAACAGAAAAGGAGGGATACGCCCCAGATAGCCGAATATCTAAGTGATTTTGAAGGCATAACGGTAAGCTCGTCTTTCCATGAGCCCGAGGAATTGGAGGGTTGTACTTTTCCATTCGACTATCATTTATTGAGTCCCGTATTTGCTTCCATTTCCAAACAAGGCTATGAAGGTAAGGGCTTTGATGTGAATCATAGTGCTAAAAAAATTATAGGTATGGGTGGGGTGACTGCAGATAATATTCCAAAATTTAAGGCATTGGGCTTTCAAGGTGTTGGTGTTTTGGGAGGAATCTGGAAGAGCGCCACACCGATTGCCGATTTTAAACAGATGCAAGGTTTTTTTGAGTGAAGGAACACCATTACATACTATCCATTGCAGGTTTTGATCCTTCAGGAGGAGCAGGGATCATGGCCGATGTGCAAACCTTTCAGGCCCATGGGTTGTACGGATTAGCTGTGTGTACTGCAATAACGGTACAGAACGACATTGAGTTTAAATCTTGTGAGTGGATAGAAGAGCAATTGGTTTTAGATCAGATCGAAATGCTTTTTAAGCGTTTTAAGATTAAAGTGATCAAAATTGGGATTGTTCCCCATTGGAAGAGGCTGCTTAGGATTATTGAAAAGTTGCGGGCTTATGATGCGGAGCTTACGATTGTGGTAGACCCTGTATTAAAGGCAAGTGCGGGCTTTGATTTTCACAGCAAGGATGAGATGGGAATTCTGGATAAAGTCCTGGAAAAAATAGACCTGATTACTCCAAACGATGAGGAGGTCCAGCTGTTGTTCCCTTCAAAATCGGTACAAGATACCCTAGCATTCATGCAAGAACGAACGGCGGTGTATCATAAAGGAGGGCATCGAAAAGATAAAAGGGGTTGGGATGTGCTGTATATGCATCAAGGCGATACTTTGGAAATTCCTCCGGAGGCAGCAACCATTTATGAAAAGCACGGGAGTGGTTGTGTATTATCGGCTGCCTTGGCCAGTCAGCTGGCATTGGGAAATGCTATGGAAAAAGCAGGAATTCTCGCCAAAGCTTATACCGAAGCTTTCTTGAATTCCCATACAGGACATTTGGGAACACATGCCACGATAGCACCAGAAACCTTAACAACATATTGCACAGATAAGAAAGAAGCGTAATGACCATTCCAAAATTACATTATATTTCCCAAGGAGATTCCCCTGAAGCACATTTAGAGGCAATCCAAAAGGCTTGTGCTGCCGGAGCCGAATTGGTACAATTGCGTTTGAAGCATACGGAGCGGCAAATTGTTTTGGATACGGCCGTAGCGGCAAGAAAACTGACCGCACATTTTCAGACCCGTCTGATTATCAATGATGATTATGAGATTGCAAAGGAGGTAAAGGCAGATGGAGTACATTTGGGAAAAACAGATGCTTGTCCCACAGAGGCCCGGGCACATATGGAAAAATGGCAATGTATTGGGGGCACGGCAAACACCCTTCAGGATTGTGAGGAATTAATAGCGAAAGAAGTAGATTATATAGGTTTGGGTCCCTACCGCTATACCAACACCAAGAAAAACCTGAGCCCTATTTTAGGAAGGGAAGGCTATTTGACCATTTTAGAAATTTTAAAAACGGAAACCCCCATTATTGCAATAGGGGGAATCACTTTAGAAGATGTACCCCAGCTATTGACCACTGGAATTCATGGCATTGCGGCCTCCAGTGAAATACATGAAGATTTTAACCGCATAGGGAAGTTCAATCAATTATTAAAAGCACCTGCAACACAAGAGCAAGTTTGGAAACTAGAGCAGTAGTATGAAAGATACGTTGACCATAGCAGATAAAACATTTAATTCCCGACTTTTTACAGGAACGGGGAAATTTAGTAGTGCCGCGCTAATGCGGAAAGCCGTATTGGCTTCGGAAAGTGAGCTGGTAACAGTGGCGCTGAAACGTGTGGATATTGAGGATAAAGGTGATGATATGTTGACCCATCTCAATGCACAACATCTTCACCTACTGCCGAACACTTCTGGAGTACGAACGGCAAAGGAAGCCGTATTTGCGGCACAACTGGCGCGGGAAGCCTTAAAAACCAATTGGGTGAAATTAGAAATTCACCCAGATCCACGCTATTTATTGCCGGATCCCATTGAAACCTTGAAAGCAGCCGAAGAGTTAGTGAAATTAGGTTTTGTGGTGATGCCCTATATTCATGCAGATCCCGTATTGTGCAAACGTTTGGAAGAGGTAGGAGTACAATGTGTAATGCCGCTAGGGGCCCCTATAGGAAGTAACAAAGGGATAAGAACTTTGGATTTTCTTGAAATCATTATCGCCCAAAGCAATGTACCTGTCATTGTAGATGCCGGTATTGGTGCACCTTCCCATGCGGCCCATGCTATGGAATTGGGAGCAGATGCGGTCTTGGTGAATACGGCCATTGCGGTTTCCCAACAGCCCGAAGAGATGGCAAAGGCCTTTAAAATGTCCGTACAGGCGGGAAGAATGGCTTTTAATGCCAAATTGGCCCCTATGAAGAATCATGCAGAAGCCAGTAGCCCATTAACCTCTTTTTTACATGAGTAGTTTTAGAGAGACTTTTGTGCAATACGACTGGGATCAACTGGAAGAGGAAATCTATGGGGTGACTTCCGAAGATGTCCAAAAGGTGTTGTCCAAAGAGAAGATAGGACTGGAAGATTTTAAAGCCTTGATCGCTCCTGCAGCGCAACCTTTTTTGGAAGAAATGGCACAACGGAGCAATCAACGAACCAAAAAGCGTTTTGGAAATACCATCCAAATGTATATTCCCATGTACCTCTCCAATGAATGTCAAAATATCTGCACCTATTGCGGTTTTAGTATGACCAATGCCATCCGCCGAAGAACGCTTACAGATAAGGAGATTTTAGAGGAAGTGGCCCATATAAAAGCCTTGGGCTATGATCACATTTTATTGGTGACCGGAGAGGCGAATAGGAAGGTAGGCGTATCCTATATCAAACATGCCATTGATCTGGTACGGCCTCATTTTTCCAATATCAGTATAGAGGTACAACCCTTGAATAAGGAAGAATATGAGATTTTGATTGAAGCAGGGCTCTATGCCGTATTGGTCTATCAGGAAACCTATCATAAGGCCACCTATAAAATACACCACCCTAAAGGGAAGAAGTCTAATTTTGACTACCGCTTGGAGACCCCCGATCGCCTGGGGAGGGCAGGTATCCATAAAATAGGATTGGGAGCCCTATTTGGTTTGGAAGACTGGAGGGTAGATAGTTTTTATACCGCCTTACACCTTCAATACTTGCAAAAAACCTATTGGAAAACCAAATATTCTATTTCATTTCCCCGCCTACGCCCCCATGAAGGGAATGTGGAACCCAAAGTAGCCATGACCGATGCGGACTTGGTGCAATTGATTTGTGCTTACCGACTGTTGGATGAGGATGTGGAACTTTCCATGTCTACACGCGAAAGTGAAACGTTTAGAAATCATTGTATCCACTTGGGAATTACCTCCATTAGTGCAGAGTCCAAAACCAATCCTGGAGGATATAGCGTTGCCCCGGAATCTTTGGAGCAGTTTGAAATTTCTGACGAACGTTCCACGGCCGAAATCAAAGAAATGATTCAATCCCAGGGTTATGAGGTGGTTTGGAAGGATTGGTCCAAAAGCTATTCGGAAAAATTATAATCAAGAAATTAATCCGTATCCTCTGTTCCCAACAGCTCACCCTACTTAACTTCCCTAAGGGATAGGAGCTATTTGCGATGAGGAGTCCTGTTGCTTCACTACAGCAAGTAATCAGACGCTACCTTGCCCGGCGATCTCCATACATTTCTATTTTTGCATAATCCCATGCTTTTTACCATTCGTCGACAGTAAATTTCCATTCGCCCCTACTGCTCTTTTTTAGTCTTGGGAATACACCATCTTTGAGAAAGTAAAACCTCTAAATCCAAGATTATGGAGAAGCTATTTCAAACAGAAAGAACAGTGGACGACATTATAGAGACTTTGGATACTCAAAATTTAATTGCCATAAAGGATCAATTGCGTCAGCTTATTGACCAAAGTGAGCAATTGTTATGGAGCTTGAAAAAAATTGAGACCCAAACCAAGGAAAATAAAAAAACATACCATAAAGCTAAGGTAATCTCTTTATTGAAAAAGTCTTAAAATAAAAAACAAAAGCGATGAAAGCACTTATGATGCATAGCAGAAAAAAATTCCCCTTGATGCTCTTTTTGGGCAGTCTGCTCCTTTTGTTCGGTGGGGATTACCTCTATAACGAGTTATTGGGGGTAAACGATTTCTTAAACGGGTACTATATTTTTGGTTTATTGTTTTTTGGACTGGTGGCGCTGATTTTCTTAGGAAAGAGAGCGCTGATTTTACCCTTCACTAAAAGGTATTTTTCTAATTTTTTCCAGTTCCAAAAATCAAAGCGACTCTTCCGTTTTATTGCTATGATGTTATTATTTGAGCTCATTCAGATGCTTATGGATTCCAATAATATTTTCCTAATGGATATGTATTTTGAATTTTCCAGCGCTCATTTATATGGTAGTATGGCCTTTGTAGGGAAGTTTCTCCATATCATTGCATGGACTTGTATTTTAGTGTTTTTACCAAGGATTTTCCGGAAAGTTGAAAACGGAATTCGACCAAAGACAATACTCTTGCGTTACGTACGGGCGGTGCTGTTGTTTGCATTGGCTTTTACAACTGCCTCTTATTTTTTTCCCCATACCTTGTCGTATATCATGTACGGAGACGGCTACGCCATGAATGCTGGCCTATTGGGAAAATATATGTTGGTGGTCACACTTTTTATCATCGCTAAAATGTTTACCTATTACTTTTTATATCAGAAACGATACCTACCTGCTTTTTTGACCATAAGCTTAGGGATTTCACAGACCGTGTTGATCGTGCTTTTTCACAGCAGCATTGTTATGGTAGTGCATATGCAACTGATTGTCATGGTAACGCTGGTAGTGGCGCAATTGCTATACTTTGCTCAGAATCAAAATATATGAACCTACTTTATATTGCTTGGATTGAACCAGAAGCTTTTCCCCCGGAGTTTCTGGTTTTTTATATCCCCAAAGAGGGCAGGTGTTTTACCTTGTGATAGGTCAATGCCGCCCTGAGACAGGCTTTCAATGCTGTTAAGGGTAAGGTGTCGGAAAGCTGAAATGTAATTGCTCTATTTCCTTCAAAAGATAAAGTGTCTTTATAGATCATTCTAAAAGTAGGGACTAACTTACTGGTACATTGAAAATACAAGGCATACTGATGCGGTTTTTTGGCTTTCCAATCCATGCGGATGGTACTTCCGTTTTTGGTCAAAAAACTGGGCTCCCCCCATTTTAAGGTTTCTTCTAACTGCCCAATGTCTTGGTGCTCTTTGGCCGTGTTGACGATAAAGGCTCTGAGATCCTGCATCTTTTGGCGTACGTCCTCTGGATAGGCATCAAAGATGGCATCTACCCTAGGGTCGGTTTTTAAAATCAAATCTTTCATAGATACATTTAAATAGGCATTTGTGTCCACATTAGACCATCTAGGCCTTCGCTACAATTCATAAATATCGTGTATTTGGGCAATACGAAATCCATTTTGTATTACTTTTTTGGCTTCCCGACTGCTAGGGTCTAGAATAGGATTGGTGTGGTTAAAATGGATAAAAACTATTTTTTGTTTCTCGGCAGCCGTTAATCCTTTGAACTTTTCCATGCTTTCAATGATAAAAGGATGTGGTATTTGGGAAATATCGCGATTACCGATTTCCTTTCCACTGTAGAAAGTAGCATCTACAAAGGCGTAATCTACCTGGGCAATTTGCTGAATGATGTCTTTGTCCCATTTTTCCCATTTGTCAATATCCGGAATAAATAGAGCAGTTTTATTGGGACCTTTGATACGATAGCCCACGGTTTCAGAATATTCATCGCGGTGCGGCACTACAAGAGGTGTAACACTCAGCGTCTTTGAAAGGGGAATCGATTGCTCATTTTCTAGGGGTAGGAGCGCTATGTTGTTCGTATGCACCAGTTGACTCCAAGGGCCATTCTGGACTAAAAATTGCTGCATTTTAGGCATCGCATATACCGGAGTATTATCGGCATTGGTAGCTTCTTTCCCTAAATACATTAAGCCGGTATAGTGCCCAATGTGGGCATGGGTCAAAAAGATACCATCGGGCAACTCTGCATCTTTCTTTTTTCCAAATTGTTTTAGCGCTTTTAATTGACGTGCAATATCCGGAGTTGCTTCAAAGAGGTATTTTTTTTGAGTTTCTTCATCATATACCCCCAAGGAAACCACTTGTCTTTGTAGGTCTGGGATATCAAATAAGACTTTACAACATTCCCTTTTACAGGCAATATGGGGGGAACCCGCATCTTGAATAGTGCCTAGAATCATCAATGAAGTAGTTGTCTTATGAGGTTGGGAACTTTCTTCCGCTGTATACTTGCCACCGCAAGCTGTCACGAGAATTAGAAAACTTAGACCAAGGAAGTGTTTCATCATATCGGAGAAATATAGGGTTGAAATCCATACAGAAAACAGTGGTAAATTAAAAATATGACAGCTCTTTTTCTAGTAGATTCCCGATAAATGTAGGTATAATTTTGGGGGAATAAGGAAGAAGACTTTTTAAAGTGGATGAGATTTATCAAAACATAAGGGGTACCGGTCTATAGGAAACTGCTACTCACCTAAAATCAAGGGTGGAAATGGGTTTTTTAATGGAAATTTACACTATCAGCAGGATGAAAGAAAGTATCATTTGTTGAAAAAGTATTTTCCAGAATGTTTTGAGGTTAAGTATAAATCTGGAAAATCACTGTAATTATGTGTTTTGGTTAGATAGAAAAGGGGAACGTTGTGGTTAGCGGTTCCCCTTTTCTTATGTTATGAATAAGGTATAGAGCGAATAGTCTAAAAAAGTGTATTTCATCGAAAAATAGGAATATTCTTACAATATAATAATGAATTTACGTTATGATAACACTTTAACCTTAATTTAAAATTAGTAACAATGGCTATCGAAATTAAAAAAGAGAACGGAGCATTTAAAATATTTGGCGCAATTACTTCGCAAAATATGCAATCCTTAAAAAACTATTTTGAATCTGTGATTCACCAAGACGAGCAGATTGTACTGAATGTTGAGCGTCTCAATCATATTGATAAAAGTGGTGCTTTTATGTTGGAAGGATTATACAAAAGTGCAGCTTTTGCCAATAAAGTAATTTCTATAGTAGGAAGACAGAACAAGAAGATTTTCCATAAAATGACAGAAACCAATACCAGTTATATTTTCTGTAATGATCGGGTATAGCTAAATTAGAAATATCCGATTGAATTTATTCGAAATCTACCATTTAGCCCGTATAGGGCTTAAACATAAAAAGATTGCTTGAATTGAAATTGAGGAAATAAGCATGTGACCTCATTGGACTATCGGACGTGCATAATTCCTATTTAAAATGGCCTATGAAGGGCCATTTTTTCTTTTTTAAACAAAAAGGTTATAATCCTTTCACCTGTACATCATGAAAGCTGTCTGCCTGGAGTTTTAGCAATTCTTCGGCCTTTTTCTTCTTATAAGCATAGACTTCCTCTTCTTCGGCAATCTCCCCATATATTTTTTCATTAAGGGAGGCGTCGGTTGCCATGACATGTTTTCGCTGTGCTACCTTCTGTGTTACCCAGGTCTTGAGTACGCTTTCTTCTTCCTCCAATTTTAAATCATATGCCCCTTTGGGGGCTAGTAATTTGGCAATAATAGGAGAAGTTTCGATGGCCAAAAACAAAAGGAAAATGAAAAAGGAAGGTAACCATGGCAATTCTTCCAAAGCATTGATACGTGCCATTAACCCATCAAAACCATCTATAATAGGCTGGGAATCTTTGACCACGCTGGCATATTCCGTGTTTAAAGCCGCAATCTGATCTTCAATGGCCCCTATTTTAGTATTGTTTTTTTCTTTCAGTTGCTGTAATTCTGCGAGGGCGGCATCATGCTTTTCCCTTTTTTCGGCATAGACTGGGCCTTTTCCTAGGAGTTTGGTGCCGGCCGTTCCTTCAGCTTCGGAAATATAAATGTCATATAGGGCATCGGTTGTCGCTTCTTTTTGGGTAATTTCTCGTTTTAAGGCAAGGATATCTTCATTTAAAGCTTCTACCGAAGGCGTATATTGCTGTGCCAATTGTTGTTTATTGGCCAAGGTCATCTCATTCTTTTGTTCCAACAAAACCTGATTGATCTCCTTTTCAAAAATTTTCATTTCCAAAGGCTTGGAAATTACAATAGCAATGATCACGGCCAAGATGATTCGTGGTGTGGCCTGTAGCAGTTCTTTCCAGAAACTGTCTTGCTTTTTTATGGTAGATACAATAAAACGATCTAGATTAAAAATAAGAAGTCCCCATATGAGCCCAAAAAAGATGGCAGTATATACATTGTCAAAAACCGTATATAAAGCATAGGCGCTGGCAATGAAAGCCATGACTGCCGTAAAGAACACTGTAGCACCTATTCCGGCATATTTATTCTGCTCCCCATTGGAGCAAGTGGCTAAAATGTTGGAATCGGCTCCGGAGCAGAGAATGAAAAAGCGCTGTAACATAGTGTTCTGATTTGATTGATAGACTATTAGAACGCGGTTTGAGGTAATTTGTTACAAAAAAGCCTCAAAAAATGAGGCTTTAAGAAATATTTATCACAGCAATGAACTTTTTATCAGGATTTCTTGTAAATCTTGACTTCTGGTTGCTTTGAAGTGTAGGGATAGGTTTCTACTACAATGTCCTTATCACTACGAATGATTTTAAGACCTTCTTCTTGACTAATTTTCTTGTCTTGATAATAAAATTGGGCATTTTTGGCGGCCAATTCTTTACTGTATTTTAGTAAGCTTGAAGGTAGGCGAAATGTAGCAGTATTTTTAGTCTCCCGTATTTCTTCCACTTCTATTTCTTCTCCATCGAAATGAACTTCTTTTACTTCAATTTCTTCCATGATTTCCTCTTCTTCCTCGGCTTCAGGAGCCACTTCTCTCACTTCAATTTCCTCTACAATCTCCTCAATTTCTACCGCCTCTGCTTGTACCTCTTCTACTTCTATCTCTTCCACTTCCACCTCTTTTGCTTCCCGGACTTCTTCAATTTGGATCGTTTTCTTTTTTGGGGGTTTGGGAGCAACCGGTGGTGGAGGTGGAGGAGGCGGAAGCAATGCTTTATCGGCTTCGGTCAATTCGCTTCTTTTTTTATAGGTTTTTTCTCCGTCCTTGATCAAAAGCACATAAGGATGTCTTGGTATGGTAGGACGCCTGGTCTTTCTTTTATCCGTTCTGGCCAATCTAAAATATAAGCTCCCCAATTCGGAGTGGAGTTTTTCCAATTTACGCTGCTCCGCTCTGGATTTATGGATATAGTGGGTCTTCTCATTACGAATACGTTCATAGACTTCCAATTTTTTCTTGTATTCCCCCAATTTGTCCTGGATTTCAATAACTTCAACGAGTACAGGTTTTGGGGGTGGAGGAGGAGCCTGAGGCATGGCCTGTACTTTTTGTTGCTGCTCTGGACTCATGGCGCTATAAATGGCATTCATCCTGTCCCAATCTTTCTTTTTGATGATACGGTCACCTAAAGGAGTGGCATGCATTTTTTTTGCCCAAGCCTCATAGGTCGCCATTTGCTTTGGTGTAGGCCGTTTATCTTGTGGAACGATTACTCTTGGAGCCTCGGGAAGCGTTGGAATCGAATAGCGTTCTTTCTCTTGTTGGGAAAAAGTCTTGTACAATAGTTTCATTTGCGCATGTAAAATGTCACGTTCCAAGGTCTTTTCCGAGGATAAAGCCTTGTATTTCTTCAAAAGCCCTTTATATTCATCACTATCGGATTGCAAGTAGGTTTTGTCGAAGCCCCTTTCGGTATATAAATGATTTTGATAGGCTTGCGGGAAGTTTTTACTACGCGCATTTTTATAGACAAAACTGCTGGTGAAATAGGAAAAATCGCTGGCACGATAATCGTTTAGAACGCTATTGTCCACCACTTTTCCATCGATCCAAAGGGCATATTTGCTTTTGTCTTTCCAGGTTTCCAATTGTGTTTTGGAGGGTTTTTTGCGTTTCACCTCCTTAAGACTGCCTATGGGATTTTCGGGATACTTTTTTACGCTTGCCTTTTGTGCGTCCGTCATCGTGCTATAAATCGCGACAATTCGTTTGTACGCTGCGTAATTGACTACCATTTTTCTGGGGTCCAAGCCAGCCATGAAATCGCGGTATTCTTGCATCATGGCTTCAGAAGCCCCTTTATTCGTGCCTTTTTGTAAGGACCATGGAAGACCTGAAGTGGCTTCGGTGTTAGGGGTAGCTTCTTTTTCGAGTACTACTTTTTCGCTAAAGCTGTACAGCAGTACGGCAACTACCGGGAGGATGATCAATGTCCTCCACAGTGCCGATTTTTTTGAAGTGTTTGTTTTCATGAGTTGAAATCGTTTTTTGATTGATGAATAATTTATAGCATTGGCCAATGCAATGCTCTTCGGATTGGCTGAAAAATCCAATAAGGTTCTTTGATAAGCTGCAGGATCTATCCCTTTGCGGAGTACCGCCTGATCGGCAAGAAATTCATGGTTGAGTTTAATGGCATTCTTCAGCAAATACACTAAGGGATTAAACCAAAGGAGGACCTGCACAAACTCGATCAGCAATACATCGAAACTGTGCTTTTGACGGGCATGGACCTCTTCATGCCAAAATACCTCTTCTGGAATTTCTTGGTGGTCGTATTTTTCCTTGTTCAAAAAAAGATAGTTGAAAAAGGTATGTGGACTGATGAGTTTTTGCAATAACACATGGGTTACCCTATTGTTTTTAAATTTCGGATTCTTGCGTATCCGGAACCAAATACGGATAAGGTTCCTAAAGAATTTAAAGCCAAATAAGAATACGCCAAAAACATAAATACTCCATAAAATTGCAGGGACATAGTCTATAAAACTGGTGGTGCTTATGGCATTAGTAGCTACAGACAGGGTGTTATGTTCCTCCACAATTACCATTTCCAGGGGTAGAGGGGTTACCTCTACATAGGTAGTAAACACCACTAAAGGAATAAGAGCAGAGGCCACAATAGTCCCTAAGAGGTAAAATCGTTTGAACTTATGCATTTGTTCCTGCTCCAAAAAGAGGGTATAGCACAGGAGAAGTACAAAAAGACAAGCACTTGATTTTAACAAGTATATCCACATAATCTATTCTTTTTTAGATCTAAATTGGAATTTAGATATTCTTTATTCGTTTACTGCTATTTGAAAGCTACATGCCCTACCCCTTTTTTCTCTAAGAGTTTGGCTAAGTTTATCGCATAATCCTTTACAATAGGATCTTCTAGAGCAGGAGTTACTATTTTATATGTTGCTTTGAGTTTAGGAAGTTTTGGAGCCAAGTCCCCATACTTATGTTTGGTGTTTTCGGAAGCAATAGTAATATAGGTGTCGTCCAAAGCCCGTATCTGTCCTTTTTTCATGCGGTATCTTTTATAATCCTTATTGCTCATAAATACATAGGTGTTAGAGAGTTCGCGCTTTGAAAATTGATTGATGATGGCTTCAATTTCAGTTATGGTCTTCGGTTCGTCATCTACCATATAGTTGCCGTCATTATCAATGATAATGCTTAAGGATGGCGGACTTTGAGGGTAAGGAGTAGCCTTGTTTATCTGTGCTTTGGTCATTTTGGAAAATATCTGGGCCACGGTAGACATTTCCTTTAGTTTTGTAATAAAAGGCACCTGCGGATAGGGTTTTGCACTATACTTGGCTACAAGTCGTTCGTAGGTGGCCAATTCGGCTGTTGTGGCTCCATTGACTACAGTTTTTGTCGTTTGTTGTACCGGAGAGAGCACAGCAGCTACGGCATTTTCCATGGGCACTTCCCTAACAATTGTTTTGTTGGACGTAAAACCATAGAGTGTAAGGCCCAAAACCGGAATAAGGAATAAGGCTCGTGTAAGGATCGTACGTGTTGAGGTGTGTTTTTTCATGAGTTGAAATCTTTTTTTGATGAATGAATAATTAAGGGCACTGGCAAAGTGCATCTGATGGGTATTGGTTGAAAAAGCCAATAAGGTAGCTTGGTAGGAAGCCGGTTCCATACCCTTTTGGAGTACTGCTTGATCGGCCAAGAATTCATGATTTAATCGAATAGCATTTCTAAAGAGATAGATTAGCGGATGAAACCAAAATACCACCTGTAACAGTTCCATAAACAGGATATCAATACTGTGTTTTTGCCGAGCATGGGTTTCCTCATGCCAAAATACCTCCTGGGGAATATTCCCTTTGTGATAGGCTTTTTCCGGAAAAAACAGATAATTAAAGAAGGTATGTGCTCCGGTCTCATTTGGCAATAACACATGTGTAGTGTGTTTGTTTTTGTATTTTGGATTGTTCCGGATTTTAAACAATAGGTGGTATAGGTTTCGGAGGAATTTGTATCCAAAGAGGAGAAAGCCAATACTATAGACCACACCTAAGAGCACAAGACCATAATTAGAGGACTTTACTGTTGTTATTCCCGTGCTTTCGGACATCATGACCTCAGAATTTCCTCTGGGTGCCACATCGATCAATGATGTGGAGGCAGCTTGTAGGGGCACTTCCACATAGTTCGTAAACACCACCAAAGGTGCAAGGGCCGATAAGAAAATGGCACTCAATAAATAGAAACGTTTAAAGACATGCATTTTTTCCCGCTCCAGAAATAGGGTATAGCAAATCAGAAAGACCAGCAGGCATGCACTAAATTTTAAAAGATAGATCCACATGCTTATTTCTTTTTAAGTTCGTCATCGATCAAGGCCTTTAGCTCTTCCAATTCCTTTTTGCTTAAATCTGTAGCTGTGGTAAAAAAGGATGCAAATTGAGAAGCGCTATCATTAAAGAAGTTTTTGATGAGTCCGTTGACATGCTTGGAGAAATAATCCTTCTTTTTGACAAGCGGATAATATTCCCGCGATTTCCCAAATAAGGTATAGGCTACAAAACCCTTATCGGTCATACGCTTTAATAGCGTGGCAATGGTGGTGGTTGCAGGTTTGGGCTCGGGATAGGCCTCCAAGAGATCTTTCATAAAACCTTTTTCCATTTTCCACAAATGGTTCATCAATTCTTCTTCTGTTTTTGATAACTGCATGTTCTACATTATTAGAGTTTGCTCTACAAACATAGAACATATATTTATATTCTACAAGTGTAGAATGTTAAAAAAACAAAATTTATCGATTTAAGGGTGTCTCATTGATCCAGTGGAAGCCTCGGGAATGTAATAGGAAATCGTCCAAATCCTTGCGTTTTAAGGCAATATGCAAGGTGTCTTTCTCAAGAATACCACGAAGCTCCAGGCGTTCTGGATTGGAGGAAGAATTGCTAAAATTGTATTCCTTCTGATCCGAATTAGATTCATAAAGAGCCAGTTTGGTAAGTGTACTATCAATATCTAAGCGATATCGTTTCACCTGATCATCCATGGTCTGGGCCAAAGTGGCACGTTTATCCACCACAAGGCGCTTCCATCGCTTTGTGGTACTGAGCAAAGGGAGAAGAGTGTCCCCATTCTTGACAAATAGATCAACTTCCCAAATGCCATATAAAGGAGGTTTTTTGCTTCGCTGTTTTTCTAGATTTAAAGCAAAAATACTGGCTCCAATCAAAGCAACGACTAGTCCTACCGACTTTACCCATATAATTATTTTATGATAGGTGGTATTCGCAATGGGATGATAATACTGATACGCTTCTACTGCTTTATTTTTAATGAAGACATGGCTAAACCTCCGGATATCCGTAGAAAAAATTACTGCTGCGATCAAGACGAGATGAATGGAAAATAACTTCACGGGAATATCGAACATCAGATTCATCATAGCTACCTGCGACATTACGCCCATAACGATAAGAGCCCCTAAAGTCTGTGTGCGTTTAGGTATCAAAAGAAGTCCCCCCAGCACTTCCATGATTCCTGCAAATACGCCAAAACCTTTGGAGTAGCCCATATAGGTCCAGGCTAGACCCATAGGGGAAAATTCCCCTAACGGTTGCAACAGGCGAGATAATGATGGAGGTTGAAACTGCACTTGAAAAACTTTGGCAAATCCATATAATAACATGGCACCGACAAGAAGTATACGAAGAACAACCAACAGCCAATAGAACATTTGATGATAATTCTTTGACCGGCGATCAAGCAAGCTCCAAAGTGCCCCGCTAATAATGCCAAGTAGGAGCGTAGCAAAGAGTTTAATATAGGCAAAGGTATTATCCCCACTACCATTGCCATTGGTATCATAATCGTAGTTGATTCCCAAAACCGTTTCTCCCAACCATCGTAAGGGTGTTTCCAGAAAGGCTCCGGCTAAAAAGAACAACAAAAGATACCAGAAAAAGTAGGAGAAGAGGTATCTGAACCATAATTTGTTGATGGTAGACCAGTTTTCTTTGAATTCTTGTGTCAGTCCCGTTTTTGATACCCACATGCTCTACATTTTTAGATGTTACTCTACAAACATAGAATATAAATTTACATACTGGCCGTGTGGAATGTTAAAAAAATGAAATTTTTCTATTTAATGACGTTCTGTTGATTCAGTAAAAAGCTCATAAGAGTACTAGGAAATTATCCCTATCCTTTTGAAGCAATCAACTGTATATAGGTTATAAGCATAATACTATACTTTATCTATTTATGAAGGATTGATGGCGTCGTAGGGAACCACATCTATCAATATTAGAGGAAACAAAAAATCAACGACTCATCGCTGTAAAATGGCGATAAAAGTGGGGGATGGTTTCAATGCCCTTCAGGTAATTCCAGATACCAAAATGCTCATTGGGTGAGTGAATGGCATCACTGTCCAACCCAAAGCCCATCAAAATGGTCTTGCTTTGCAATTCTTCTTCAAAAAGAGCCACAATAGGGATACTACCTCCGCTGCGTTGAGGGATAGGGGTTTTTCCAAAAGTAGTTTCATAAGCCTTGGCCGCGGCACGATAGCCCACACTATCAATAGGCGTCACATAACCTTGTCCACCATGATGTGGGGTAACCACTACGCGAACCCCTTTTGGCGCAATAGCTTGAAAATGGGAGCTGAACAATTCCGTGATTTCCTCCCAATCCTGATGAGGAACCAAACGCATGGAAATTTTAGCATAGGCCTTGCTGGCAATGACTGTCTTAGCACCTTCCCCAATATAACCACCCCAAATGCCATTGACATCCAAGGTAGGGCGGATGGAATTCCGTTCATTAGTGCTATACCCCTCTTCTCCATAGACCGAATCAATATCCAAAGCCTTTTGATAAGCGTCAAGGCTAAAGGGCGCTTTTCCCATTTCTTCCCGCTCTGAAGTAGAGAGTTCTTCTACCTTGTCATAAAAACCGGGAATCGTAATATGATTGTTCTCATCGTGAAGGGAGGCAATCATTTTAGTGAGGATGTTGATCGGATTAGCTACGGCCCCTCCGTATAATCCGGAATGAAGATCTCTATTAGGTCCGGTAACTTCCACTTCCACATAACTCAATCCCCGCAGGCCTGTGGTAATGGAAGGCACATCATTGGCGATCATGCCCGTGTCGGAAATTAAAATAATATCATTGGCCAATTTTTCTTTGTTCGCTGCCACAAATTCTGCCAGGCTTTTACTGCCTACTTCTTCTTCCCCTTCGATCATAAATTTTACATTGCAGGGAAGTTGGTCATTATTCACCATATACTCCAATGCCTTTACATGCATGTACATTTGTCCTTTATCATCGCAGGCACCCCGGGCAAAGATGGCCCCTTCTGGATGAAGCTCGGTTTTTTTAATGACGGGTTCATAAGGCGGGGAATCCCAAAGCTCCAAAGGATCGGCAGGCTGCACATCATAGTGTCCGTACACCAAAACCGTAGGTAATGAGGCGTCCACTATCTTTTCTCCATATACAATAGGATAACCTGTAGTCTCACAGATTTCCACCCCATCACATCCTGCTTGGGTCAAGGCTTCGGAAACGGCTTGGGCCGTATTGAGCACATCCTGGGAATAGGCAGGGTCGGCACTCACGGAAGGAATTTTTAAAAGGGCAATCAGTTCGTCGATAAAACGTTGTTTATGGGTATCCAAATAGGATTTTATGTCTTGCATGCAGCTAATTTTAGGGAAAGTTTAAAATTACGAAAGAACTTTTTAAAGTTTAAGTATTTTTAAATTGATTTTTTGCTATATATTTGCATCCCGAATTATTGGGATATGCAGGCGTGGTGGAATTGGTAGACACGCTAGACTTAGGATCTAGTGCCGCAAGGTGTGAGAGTTCGAGTCTCTCCGCCTGTACATTATAAGAGCTCATAAACTTGATGTTTGTGGGCTTTTTTGTTTTTAGGTGATGTCGTTTTGGAGGGAGAGGCTCGAGGAGTCTCGGAGTTTATCCCAAGCATAATCAAAAAGACTTTACATTTTCTATTCTAAGATATGGTTTACATCGCTTTTCCGTGATGAAGCATTTTTGCTATGGTTGGGCATGCTACTAAACGATCAACAGGATTAAAGGGAACTATACCTCATTTCCATAAATTATTTCTGGACCTGACAATGGGTTTTTTGGACGAAACACGATACCTCTACCCCTCTGTTTCAAGATACTTTTGTGGCATAATTTAAAAACAGAAATAATGAAATTTTTAAAGCATGCGCAAAAGACAATACTGCTATGGATAATTGCAGTTGTTTTTTCATCGGGGAGTCTCTTAGGACAATCCCCTGATCAAATCATAATTAAAGAACCTGGATTGTATCCGGAAGGATTGGTGTACCATCCTGAAACAGGGGCTTTTTACACCACATCAATCGCAAAAGGTAAAATCGTTAAGGTAACCAAAGAAGGAAATGTCACTGTTTTTGCAGCGGATAAGGACTTGATTTCTACGGTTGGACTCGAAATTGACCTTAAAAGAAACAGACTCATTGTTTGTAATAGTGACCCTGGAGCAAGTACTAAGAGTAGTTTGGCTACTAAGGGAACCCTGGCTTCTGTAGTTTTTTACAATCTAAAAACAGCCAAAAGGGAAAAGTATATAGATTTAGCCGCTATTGCTCCAGAAGGAGGGCATATGGCCAACGATGTGACCCAGGATAAAAAAGGGAATTTTTATATTACGGATAGTTTTTCACCAATCATTTATAAAGTCACCAAAAAAGGTAAAGCTACTGTATTTCTTCAGGATGAAAGACTTAGGACCCCTGCAGGTACTTTTGGACTAAACGGATTGACATACCATCCTGATGGCTTTTTTATTGCAGCGGTATACCAAGGAGGAAAATTATTTAAAATACCCTTGGAAAATCCATCGAACCTGGTTGAAATTGAGTTAGGGAATAAGGCCTATCCAACCATTGATGGGGTGCTGCTTTTGAATCATAACACCCTTGCTTTAGCTTGTAACAACCTAACGGGGGCAGATTTTCCCAGTGCCGTGTATAAAGTGCATACCAGTGATAATTGGAAATCTGCAAAAACAATAGCAACTTTTGAAACGGGAAAAACCTTTCCTACAACACTTGCCAAAGCAGGCAATGATACCTATGTCATCTATGCCAAACTGCCATTGCTTTTTGGGGGCAACAACCCCATGGCCCAAGAATTTGAAATAACAAAAGTTAAATTTTAATACGCTTTTATACTCCCAATACAATGAAGAGATTAATGAATAAATGCAATATAATCCTGATGGCAGGATTTACGATCCTGTATAGTTCCTGTAATAGCGATAATGATGTCGCATCATCGACATCTGAGCTTCCGGATACCGTAGTAATTCGTGAATCAGATTTTTACCCGGAAGGAATTGCTTACAATGAAGACGAGCAAGTTTTTTATACAGGCTCTATTAGAAAAGGAAAAATAATTAGTATCGATCTAGACGGAAATCAACAGGTTTTTGCGGAAGATAATACCTTAGTATCCGTTCTGGGCACCGTTATTGATAAAACCAATAACCGATTGATTGTATGCAATACGGATCCTGGTGTGGGAACGAAGTCGGACCCGGCCACCGTAGGACAATTGGCTCAAATTATTAGCTATGACCTGTCTACTGGGAATAAGATTAGGACCGTAGATTTGGGCAGTTTAACCCAGGGGAGTCATTTGGCCAATGATGTAACGGTAGATAATGAAGGGAACATATACGTTACGGATAGTTTTTCTCCTGTAATCTATAAAGTGGATACTTTGGGCAATGCCTCTGTTTTGATCAACGACCCCTTATTTTCCGCACCTCCAGGTTTTTTTGGATTAAATGGTATTGTATATCATCCGGATAACTACCTTATTGTTGGGAAGTACGACGAGGGCCGGTTATTTAGAGTTTCGTTGGATGGTACCTCTAATAGTATCACGGAAATAACTTTGGACGTACCCGTTCATTCTGTCGATGGCCTATTATTAACTGATAACAACACCCTGCTATTGGCTAGTAATAATATCGCGGGAGCTGATTTTGATGAAGCGGTCTATGAAATTACCACTTCGGATGACTGGGTTACAGGAAGCATTGATAATACCTTTACCACTCCTTTAGATGCCTTTCCCACAACCCTAGATCGTGTGGAAAACAATGTGTATGTCGTTTATGCTTCCTTAAGTGCATTATTTGGAGGTGTAACGCCACCAATTGAAGCATTTCCAATTCAAAAAATAACATTTTAACCCCTCTATAGTACAAAAAAATATGTCGGAAAAATCATTAATGATCGTCAATGCCGTATTGAATACGGATCAACAAGAAGCATTTAGATATTATTCGGAAAATGCCGCACCATTATTTAAAGCGGCAGGGGCCACTCCAGTGGCCAAATACAAGGTGACCAAGACCATGGTAGGGACTAAAAGATTGCAAATAGTGGCTATTATGGAGTTTCCAAATGAGCAAGCCATTACCCATGTTTTTGAGTCGGAAGCCTATAAAGCCTTGCTTCCATATAGGGATAAGGCCTTTATGGATTTAGCGGTCTTTATAGGGAATCCATAAAACGAATACAGTATGCGGGAATGAGATAAAACAATTTCCGCATACTTACAACAAAACCCTATCAGCATAGATAATAGATCGACCGTGAGCTAAAGAGGATATTTTTTGACCTAAAAACAATACTATTAAAAGCGTTCATTTTGTAATTTAGAATCCTGATTTTAAGAAATGCTATTAACTATTCCACATGATTTCCATACCGCTCCTTTAGAGAAGGACATTGTGCATACCATAAATGGGAATACGGTTGTTTTATTAGATAGAAATAATGAAACAAGTCGATCTAAAATAAACCTGACACAACATCTGATTGCCTTTGGGATTGAAGGGGAAAAGTATTTTCACTCGCTCGATAATGATACGGTTTTGGGTAAAAATGAAGTTATTTTTCTTAAAAAAGGATTATTTCTGACCACCGAAAAAATAATGGAAAGTAATCGTTATAAGAGTATATTGTTTTTTGTGGATGATCATCTTTTACTTGACTTTTTTGAAAAAAACGGGAAATATTTTCCCTACGCAAATACCTCAAAAGAAGAACCGAGAACGTATTTTAAATTTAACAATAGCATCAATTTAGAGGCCTATATAAAGTCTTTACTCCCTTATTTTGAACACAAAAGTTTACTAACGGAACCTCTTTTCAAGGTAAAGTTCGAAGAACTTCTATTAAACTTGGTCTTAAATGACAAACAGAATATTTTTAAAGAATTTTTGACCAATTTAAACAAGAAAAACACCTATAACTTAAGTGAATTTATGGAGCATAATTTTACTCGTAATTTGAGGATAGAAGATTTTGCTTACTTGAATGGAATGAGTGTTTCTTCTTTTAAGCGGAATTTTGAAAAGACTTTTTATCTATCCCCGGCAAAATGGTTAAAGGAAAAACGTATAGAAAAAGCGGAATTCTTGCTCCAGACTTCAGATAAAAATGTGAGTGAAGTAGCCCTGGAAGTTGGTTTTGAAAACCCTTCTCATTTTATTCATGTTTTTAAATCGCACCACGGACTTACGCCGAAGAAGTTTCAACAGAAATATGCGAGTTAAGCTGTAAGTGTCCATTCAATAGCAAATAAAGTGAAAACGATATTTCCTTCAGACTTTACGTATATCTGCCTGCGCGACTATTTATAAGAAAATCGTATATAAGTTAAGAGTTAAGCATTCATATAGAGGGTCAATTTTTCAAGAATAGTTGTTATATCAGCGGTATCCAACCCCACCAATTCAAAAAACAACGGCTTGTTTTCTTGCTCCGTGTGCAGCACCCAAATTTGGGGATTTCCGGTTTTTAATCGCTGGGCCAATTCCGCAGTGGTTATTGTAGCCTGCGTATTATCCACGGTAATACAGACCCGGGAGAAAGGAAGTCCGGTAGGATCTTTTACGGCCGTGGCTTGGAGTCCCGGGATATCACCAACTTTAGTTACAAAGTCGGCCACCTTTTGACCCTGTTCTTGCTGCCATTCTGGAAGATCCAATTGCTGTCGTGCTTCGATAGCGGCAAGCACTCCTACAATAACTTCCTTGGTAGCTTTCATGGCCCTTCCGATACCTTTTTCATTGGCAAGGACGGCGGCAACATATGCTTTTTTTCCATGAACGATTCCGGCGGTAGGAGCGCGCAGGTATTTTTGGGCACTGTGCAAGATGAGGTCGGATTCCAGGGCTGCTAATGCTGAAATCCTAAAATCTTGGGCCGCGGCATCTAGAATGCTGGGCACCTGATGTTTTTTCGCCAAGACGATAGCTTCTCTTAGATTTAGCTTTGTATCGGCTACCAAGCGAGAAGAGACTAAGAGTAAGCAAGCCACATTAGGGTTGGTCAAAGCTTTTTCCAAGTCGGCCATACTACAGTGATCCGCAGCTCCAACCACAAGAGGCCGCGCTCCAGTTAAACGAATGGCTTGCAAAATGGAATGCCCATAGTTGACCACATGAACTTTGGGAATGATCACGATATGCTTTAAACCATGTACCTCGGGCAAGCCTGCAATGGCTGTTTCGGCAGTGCCGGTCATGATTCCGGCAATGGCCATACTGATGGAAGCGGCGGTACAATGGGTAACTACTCCGGCTTCGGAACCAGTGAAGGCAGCAATCTTTTTGGAAGCTACTGCCTGTAATTCATCTATCCGATAATAGTCGGACAAGGCTTCGGAAACGGCAGCAGTGATAGCAGGAGTGGAACGAGAAACCCCTAAAGGGGTGTAAGTACCCCTAGCATTGATGATCTTGCTCAACTGATATTTCTCGTGAATTCCCATAGAATTTTAAAGTAGCAAAAAGAAAGCGTTTTTAAAAGAAATTCTATTTAAAAACGCTGTATAGGATATCGTTTATTCCGCATAAAACAAACTGCAAGGTCCTTAAGAGCTCCATTCCATATTATTGGAACCCCATGCCTTATAAATTCATGGATTCTTTTTTGGATTCCCACATCTTTTTATCCAACCATTTTACAGTGGCATCGGGCAACCAGGACATGACCTTTTCCAGTCTGGGGTTGAACAACAACCGATGTGTTTCTCCAAAATGCATGCGGGCACTTAAAAACAAAGCCGACTTATGTTCAAGTTTTGGGTATTTTTTGAGCATACTTGCGATCAATTCATCGGAACTACTACTATTTCTCAGAGCGGTTTCATAAGCCTCCAAATACTGCAAACTATGCTTGAGCACCTCTTCTGCTGTCATATGAGGGGTCCAACCACGGGGTACATGTCCCGGAATAACAACTTCCAGGTCCATCTGCATCCACTTTTTGATCTGCTTTCGCTGTTCTGCTAAGCTATGGGGCGTACCACCGCCGGTCATCATATGTCCACCATAATAACAAATGTCGTTGGGCAATAGCGCTTTAAGGTCGGGAATATAGGCTACCGTATGAGGCTCGTCTTCATGGCCGATTCCAACATCTCCGTAGTAATCGTGCCATAGTTGAATTTCCCGACCCTCCAGCATTATTTTATCATGGTCGAAGGCTTCAAAAGGAACCGAGGGTACAGCGGCATTATCCCCA
Organism: Spongiimicrobium salis; assembly: GCF_043678055.1. NCBI lineage: Bacteria > Pseudomonadati > Bacteroidota > Flavobacteriia > Flavobacteriales > Flavobacteriaceae > Spongiimicrobium > Spongiimicrobium salis. The sequence continues at coordinate 885,840 of NZ_JBHEQA010000001.1, read as the reverse complement.
TAGCGATCTATGGCCATTGCATCGTCTGCCTCCATGCGTACGTTCTGTATGGCGGCTACTTTAGGTGCAGCGATACACTTGGCTTCTGGAAAACGCTGTTTTAAGATGGAGGCACCTTGCCCATGGTCCAAATGTGCATGCCCTAGGTAAATGTAAGTTAGCTTGCGCCCTAGTTTTTCAATTTCATCGGCCAATCGGGAAGCGGCAGCTTTATTGGCTTGGGCTGCAAAAACCACGGCTTCAGTATTGCCATAGACAATGCTTGAGGATACATTGATTTCCTGAGGCTGTCCTACAAAGTGCATTAGTTTTAATGGGCTTACTGAGTCTATCGCTTCATAGATGCGATATGCAGGCCCTCCGTGAACGACGGGCAAGGATTTGGCGGCGGCTCCTTTATTGCCCCCACTTATCCAAATGCCCAGTCCGATAAGAACAATCAATAGTGCTCCCAAAGTAATCAGAGCAATTTTGATCCCTTTTTTGATGCTTGTTTTCATGATATAAAATGTTAAGAATGTTAATGTTGTTTTTACTTTTGAGTAAGTTGAAATGCAATTGTTGGAATTGGAGTTGAGGTCCATTAAAAGCAACAGTTTTAACCATCTTTTTTAGTGAAATAACTCCTTAGTGTTTTCCTCTGGTCCCCAAATCAGGGTCTGGCATGAGAGCTAGGGGTGGAATTTTGTCTAGAACGATGTCGGAGATTTCTATGGTCTGCGCAATATTATCGTTTTCAGGACCTTTGAGTACCGATGTCATTTTTTGTGGAAATAATACGTTGCCTTTTTCTATATAGGTATCATACTTCCGGGAAGCCTGTGCCGAGGGCATCTTGTCCCGAACGGTATAGTGCAAATACCGCAAACGTTTGGTCTTTCTATCTACCCAAAGGATATATTGGTCCACATCTTTTTGTGGTGCTGCGGCCCCCCAAGTAGCATATACCAAGTCATAGGTATTTCCTTTTAACGAGCGTTCGCCTGCATAACTGATGATATCGGCCTCCAAAATACGCTTTGGTACTTCTATGAAATATTGATAGGTGGGTAGTCCAAATTCAATATCCGAATCATTTTCAACATGGAAAATGGGTTTGGTGGCCCTGCTTCCTTTATAAGTGTGCCAAGATTGAATGCCCCAAATCTGGTCTTTCCATTCACCTGATGCAATGGTCAATCGGCTGGTAAAAGTGCCGGGAATGACATCGAAATGGAAAGTGATTTTATTTTCAGGATAGACATTCATCATCTGGGCGAGAGTGCTCAAATAGTTTTTGGATATCGTGAGGCTATAGCTATGAATGCTATCCCAGTGCTGTATTCCATGGGCTGCTGCCATCTGGTTTAAGATGGTTATTCCTTTTTCCCGATCAAATTGCGCTTTTACCTCTGGAGTTCTAATATCTGCAAGCCGTGTTAGGGAAAAGGCGCCGTAGGCTAGGAGAATGATGAAAAGACCGCCGATAGTTAAAAATATTTTTTTTCTCATGGTTTTGTATAAGATTATAATAATTATATCCTGTGAAGAAAGGGACTCCTTTCTTAAAGGTGTTCTTTCCGGAAGATCCAAGCTAGCATACCAACAGATTTTGGATTACTGCTCAGATACCGGGAGGAATTTATTTTTTATGTTCGTTGTTTCATGAATTTTTATTATTTTTACTTCCAATTTGAAAGCAAAGATATAATAATTATATTTAACTTTCAAAATGAAAGTAATTTTATTGATGAAAAAAAATGAATTTAGATCCTCCTGCCCCATAAGTTCGGCCTTGGATTTGTTTGGGGATAAATGGTCATTACTTATTGTGCGAGACCTATTGGAGCATGGTGAACGTACCTTTAAAGACTTTTCAACAGCGGGGGAGAATATATCGTCTGCCCGATTGTCGGAACGCCTTACCAAATTGATACATTTGGAGGCAATGATTAAAAAGAAACACCCAACAAACAAGAAAGTTTACCTTTATGAGCTGACGGAAAAGGGAAAAGATTTAGCCCCGATAATTGCGGAGCTTGTTCAATGGAGCGATAAATACCTTAACGACCATATCTCGGAAAAAGGAAAAAATGCAGCCGCTTTATTGCGCAAGGAAGATTATAAGTCATTACTCCCTTAGCACGTAATCGGCCATGGGGGATGGGACATCTAATACCTTTATGATTTGCATGCTATGAAAATAAGGGCAGCTGAAGAGGCTATTCTATCTTATATAAGGTAGGCTCAGTGATTCCCTTGTCTAGATAGAGCTGTTTGTTCATTTCAAAATTACTACGACTCATATCATTGAGATACTGCTCTATGGGTTCTAATCCAACAGACTTTCGCCTTTCATTGACCTTGGTACTGTCCGCTAAGTTTTTGGGAAAGGCCTGTGCGATGTCAAAATTGTAATCTACCTGGGTACCATAAATTTGTGGTTTCCCGGTATTCAGTTGTACCCGATCCACCAGAAGGGCATAATTGCTCGAGGATGCATTTCCCTTGTCGACCTCAATTTTCATTTTTTCTAAAATTTGCTGTTGAAAATCGGGATTGTGATCGGAATGCTGTGTCATTAACCAAAAATTGAGCGAACCTTCTTCTCCGACCAAGTCGTAACCGGCAAAGCCAAATTCATTAAAAATTTCTTGCAAGCGCTTTTGATGTGTTCGGTACACACTGTCTTTAAAGGCGTTCCATTCCTCTAGGGAGAGGTGTTGATGGGTTTCGGGGGGATAGGCGTTCCAGGCAGCCAATTGATCTACGACGGTCATCTTTTTGAGTTCATCGGCCAATTCCTGATTGAATGTTGCTTTAGTTGCGGCGGTTTTCGTTGCTTTAGGCTGGTCTTTACATCCCATGAGCAGCAGTACTATGATTGCGAATCCAATGCTATTTTTCATGATGTTGTGGTTTTTAGTTTTCGATTGAGTGTCTATATTTCATATTCAAGCACCCCTATATAGATCAATTCAAAATCCGGCCCTTCAACGGATTGGGGCTTGGCGATTTGATTTTCATTTAAAAAAACCAATACATTGCTATTTTTGGGAATACGGCCTGCACATTGCTGTTCAAGCTCCGTTCCCCAATTTTTGGCGTAGGAGTAGTGTCCAAATTGTTCTTTTATGTGGGCTTGTGGTTCCTCAAATCCCGATTCCATAAAGTCGTGATCAATCCAAACCTCGCCTTGAGAAGCTGCGAATTTAGAAATGGGCACATCATCATAATCTTCCAATTCATAACGGCTATGGTCCTCACCGACAAAATCAAAATACAATTCTTCGGATGTAAAACGGCCTACCCAAAAATGACTTTTCTCTGTTCTTGCCATAGGGTTCTAAAGTAGAAAAAAGGAATCATCCCAGCTACAAATGCCTTCTTAAAAAAGAATTAAAAAATTAATTTCCTACGTCTAACCCATGCATATACAAGCTTTTCCCTAGTCCACCTTTTTGGCTTCATAGCCTGTAACGCTAATGGAATGTACATCCTCTCCTTCAAAAGTGAACCGAAAATACAGGCCCGTAGCTTTACTAAAGAAAGTGGTATCGTTCTCGGGCAAGAGGAAGATAGGGGAATTTGCAGGGCCTTCGGAAAATTCTAAACCATTGTCCTTAATTATAATTTGGGCCTCTCCTGCTTCTTGAAAATCATATTTCCCTACATAGCGTTGAAGTTGGGTAGCAGATTGCGCCCTGTATGTTCGTCGTGTAGGTGCTATCCCCGGCAAGTCATATTCCTGGGCGATACTTAGGAATAGTTCTCTGATTAACGTATTACCGTTATCCGAATTTACCATGATGGCTACCGAAATGGGCTTTTCTTTCCAAGCCATCAAGTCGGCCCGAAATCCTTCATCTGCCCCGCCATGGCCAAAAACGTGTTCAAGTACATAAGGTCCAAGACCCTGATTTCCCTTGTGTTCTGTGAGCATTTCATTAACGGTCTTTGCCTTGAGTATCCCATCTTGCTGATTTTGTGCAATATGCTGTATCTCTTGTGTCCATAAAACCAATTGGGAAGGCGTGGTCCAAAGGCCGGCCGCTGCCATTTCAGGATACACGTGCCAATTGCCTTCTACCTCGCTGCCATCCGAATAATACCCGGCTGCAGCCAGTGTATGGTATTTTTTTGGAAGGGGATTGGCATAGGTACTGGCGGTCATTCCCAAGGGGTTTAAAACATGTTCTTGCATAATGTCCGGAAAAGCTTTTTGTTCCATATCCGTAATGAGCAATTGCATAATAGTATAGCCACCACCTGAATATTGCCAACCTTCTCCCGGGGCTCTAAACACGCGTACGGGAGCCGTATTTCCTTTTCCATCCAAAACGTTCACGATACTAGGGATCGTGTCCTTTCTGGAATAGCCAGGAAAACCGTGCACGGTGAGACCGGCAGCATGGGTCATAAGTCTTCGGGCAGTGGCTTTTTCTTTTTTCGTAAAATCATTATCCGGCAACTTCCAAGTTTTTAGATAATCATTGACGTTGGAATCCAAATGTATTTTGCCTTCTTCTGCAAGTTGTAGGGTCCTAGTGGCGGCAATAGGCTTACTGATGGACCCTGCTTGAAACAAGGTTTTGGGCGTTACTTTACGGTTTTCAGTGCGATCGGCAATGCCGTAACCCTTGGCCCATTCCAGGATACCGTTATTCATTACGGCTATACTCACTCCTGGAATATTCAAAGCTTTCATACGATCTTCAATATGGTAATATGAAATATTGGTATTCTCCCCATCGCGTATTTGTAAGTTGGATTGAAGGCGATTTTCGATTCGGGAAATCCTTTCTTGCAAAGACTTTTTATCGCTAACGGATTGGCCCAAACAGCAATTTAGAAGGAATAGACTGAAGAACAGAAAAAATAATTGCTTCATGATAGCTTGGTTTTAAGTTTCAACTTATAGACAACAACTATTGCAATTGGTTACATGGGACCATAATTTTTAGCTAAATAAAAGTGGGGAACGTCATAGATATGGAAGACACCATAGGGAATTTTAATCTTTGCACAGGGATATCCTTGCGTAAAAAGAATTTTTCCAAATCCTCATAAAGCGTTGGAACTAGGAAAACAATAGGATAATGCAATCTAAGGGAATGGGGCTGAGCGTGTTTGTTGGAAGCTTGGGAAAAAGTTTATATATTTACATTCAATTAGACCGGTCAGTTTATGAACGTCAAATACAATAGAAAAGATATATTGATAAAAGGGATTCAATTGATCCAACAACGAGGCTATGGTAATACGGGTATCCAGGACATCTTAAAAGCCTGTGATATCCCTAAAGGTTCTTTTTATAATTTCTTTTCCAGTAAAGAGGCATTTGCCTTAGAGGCTATTGAGCTCTATAAGGATTATACACTTGGTTTGTTAGAAAAGGCCGATAAAAATGAGGAGTTGTCTCCCAGTAAAAAAATCAAGGCTTTTTTTATGAAATCCAATGAAATATTTATTTCTATGGGCGGACATCAAAATTGTATGTTGTTGTCCTTATCCACGGAAGTGACGCATGAAAACAATACCTTTTCCAAACCCATCATCGACAGCTTTAGGGTATTCAAGACCTACTTGGTAAAATGGATTACAAAGGCTCAAGAAGAAGGCGAAATGCGGAAAGATATGAGCGCCAATGATGTGGTGAATTTATTGTATGACGGGTATCATGGAGCAGTTTTAAGGATGAAGTACAATCAAAATCCAACGCCTTTGCATGAGTTTGTAAACAATACCTTAAGAATATTAATGGTGTAAATTTTTTTATCTCAACGTTAAGTAAACTGGTCTAGTTAATTTGAATTTTAAACGTTGCTTATGGCAAGAACCCTAAAATACAATGTTTTTGAAATGGGCAATACAACACTGATATATGAACTACATAAAAACAAACCGTATGAAAACCTATGTAAAAGCAATCTTTTTAGTATCCTTTTTAATACTACTTTCATCCTTTACAAAACCCGATAATACCCTAAATCAAAAGGTAATGTTGTCAAGGTTATATGTAAATACCTCACAAGGGGAAGGCGTAAAAGAAATATTTCAATTGTATGATGATGGAAACTACAGTTATGACCTTCAGAAAGGGACTCAAGTAGGGGAGTCCGTTACCGGAAAGTTGAGTAAATCTCAGTTTTTTACGATGAAGAAGTTATTGCACAATGGGAAAATAAAATTCCTAAGTAAAAAATATGACTGTAAAAATGATACCACTGATGCCGGAGACTTTTTGTTTTATATCTCCATGCCCTCCGTTACCAAAAGGGTACATGTGGCTGGGAGCTGCACCATGCCCAAAGGACTGAAAGAACTAGATGATTTTGTTCGGGAAATCATCGAAAAATAAGGTTGTTATCGGCAATAGTTAGTAAGAAAGGATGAGTGTATTAGGGATTAAAATGCAAAGAAAAATTCGTAATATCCTCATCCATTTTTCACAAGGGCATGATCAGCCTTCCTGCTGTTGGGCTACCCATGACGCGGCTTCTTCACTTACTGCCCAAATAATGGCATTGGTGATCAAGGCTCTGTATTGTGGGTCTCCGTATACCTGTGGGCCGTGCCCAAATATATGTACGGATGGGTTTTGTTTCTAAGCTGTCAAATTAGATGGTTATGGCAATAATTGGGCGTTTAGAATGTGAAGTAGGGTTTGTTTATGATATGAATTTCTAAGCATTATGAATTGGAAAATAATTCATGGAAAGCGCTTTATCCCTTCTTAGGCGGTGCTATTTTGGAAACAACATAACCTACAATCATGGCCAGGGCAAAAGAAGGGGCCAAAACGTCCAATTCTACAAAGTAAGGGCCTATTCCTTCCATATTGGCGAAAACAAATTTACAGAGGATTACAGATACAAAGCCCGTAATCATAGAGGCTATGGCCCCTTTTTCCGAATAACCTTTCCAGAAAATAGATAAGATGATCACCGGACAAAAAGTAGCGGCAATGCCCGACCACCCAAAAATAATGATCCAGAAAATCTGCCGATCAGGGTATAGGAAATATAAGAGAATGGCAATGCCCAAGGCCGCTAATGCCATACCAATGGTAATTCGTCTTGAGAATTTTGTAAGCTCCTCATCTTTAAGATCGGGCCTAAATATTTTCTGGTAAAAATCCCGTGTAATGGCACTCGAAGCCAAAATAAGCAGGGAATCTATGGTAGACATGATGGCCGAAAGTACAATGGCAATAAAGACAGCCACAAGTAGGGTAGGAAGGAAGGCATTGGTGATCATGCTCAGAACATCTTCCCCGCCCGTTCCCAATATGGCTTCTGGATCCTGCCCTTCTTTGGTAAAATAAATTCGGGTCAGGATACCAATGGTAACGGCAGCCGCATCGGTTAAAAGCGTAAAGAGTAAGGCTACCCATTTTCCTTTATCAATTTCTTTTTCATCTTTAATAGACATAAATCGGACATATACTTGGGGAGAACCCAGGAAGCCCAATCCGATCATGGAAAAACCGAGCAAGGTAAATACATTCATCCACACATCATCACTTCTTCCCATAAACTGGGTTAGTGTAGGGTCAATGGCCAGTAATCCCTCCGTAATTCCCGCGCCTTGATCCATGGAGAACCAGACGACAATGGGCAATAGGACCAGACCAAAAAACATTAAGATACCCTGGAACATATCGGACCAAACAGCGGCCACAAATCCACCAAAGAAAATATAGACAAGCACAATACAGAAACCAATAAGCACCCCAATACGATAATCGATATCGAGCATGGATTCAAAGGCAATTCCGGTAACATCCAATTGGGAGGCTACATATATAACAATAAAAACCACCAAAACCGAAGCAGAAATGATCCGAAGACTGTTTGTGGACGATTTAAAATGCGCCTGGAGATAATCCGGAATGGTAATGGCTTCATAGGTATCCGAGAGTCTTTTAAAACGCTTGGCCATAAATTGCCAGGAAATAAAAACCCCGAGCAATTCCCCTAGAACCACCCAATAGGCAGAATAGCCGGCGATGGCTCCCATACCAGTGAGTCCTATCAAAAGCCATCCCGATTCCCCGGTGGCCCTTGCGGAAAATGCCACGGCCCAAAAGCCCATTTTTTTTCCGCCTAAATAATAATCGCTCATGCTTTTGATTCTACGCGAAGCTACTATTCCAATCAAAAACAAAATGGCCACATAGAGCGCCAGGACTATAATTTTTGTAATCATTCCCTCTGGTTATCTCCTTAAAGATAGCGTTATTCTGCAGATACGAAAGTGTTTGACCTTTGGAGGCAGTTTTTAAAAGGCATTGAGAAGTTGGAACCTGAAATATACTAATACCCTTTTTCTACAAGTCGTTTTGAAATCCACCAATAGTTTCCACTGGGATCTATAATTCCCGATTGCCTGTCTTGATACTCCATATCTGCAGGTTCAAATTCAACCGTCGCCCCATTTTCAATGGCCCTTTGGTGCATTTTGTCCACATCATCTACATACAGGTAAAATGCGGTTCTCATATGGAGGAATTGGCCCCTTGCCTGACTGATCATAAAGCAGGAATCCCCAATTTTAAGAATGACGTTGGCAATGTCTCCACTTTCTGGATGCAGGGAACGATTGACTTCCACCGCATAGAAGGCTTTTTTTAGAAATACAATAAGTTCCTCAGGATTTTCCACGAACAAATATCCATTTACAGTGCCAAACCCTTCTGGTCTATAGGTGTTGAATATGGGTTTCATCTTTAGGAAATTTGTGTGTTAAAGATAACGAATATTCTTCGAGGCGATAAGGATGTGTACCACCCCTTGTGACCAGATTCCCTAATTCCGATATTGCGCTGCTAGGTCATCAATAATTTTTGTGCTTACCCAATAGATATCCTGATTGCTGGTGTAAAAGAAATATTTACCATCCTTAGAGACAAAAGGACAAAGTTCATGATGTTCTGTATTTATTTTTTCTCCCATGCTGGCCGCTTTTGTCCAAGTGCCGTCCAGGTTTTTAAAGCTAATGTAGAGATCTCCCCTACCCAAGCCTTCCGGACGAATACCACAAAAAATAACATAGCGTTCTTCTGGATCTACAAACACATCGGCTTCATAGTCTGGGGTATTGATGGAATTTCCTAAGGAAACCGCCTTTTGAAATGTTCCATTCTTACTTTGCGACGCATAAATATCCAAATCAGAGCTTTTTCTTTCTTCAGGAGCATTCACACTTGAGGAAAAATACATCGTACCATCCTTGGTGAAAGAGATGTAGTATTCGTTGCGATCAGAATTGATGTTTGGTCCGGCATTGATAGGTTGGGACCATCCTTCTTTTATGCGCTCTACGTACCAAATATCATAATCCTTTAAATCTCCGATGCCATCCAAAGCCCTTTCCGATATAAAATACAATCTATTCTCATCCGGAGAAAGAAAAGGGTCATTATACCCATAACGTTCGTGAGAGAGTAGGATTTTGGGAAAGGTCCACAAATCATTTATCCGTTTGGAATATCGAATTTCAGCTTTTCCATTAACATCAACGCCATAATAGAATTCGGTTCCTGCAGCATTGAAAACGGAACCAAATTCATATTCTTCCGTAGATATAAAATTGGGCGCAAAGCGTTGTGGAGTTAACCCGGGGTCCTTTTGTCCCAGATAAGGGCCATTCAATTGAAAGTGTCGTACCCGATTTGAATCGGCACCGCTTGTAAGGAGCCAAGCTGAAATCTCTTTGGCTTGAGTCCGCAAAGCAATTTCTAAAGGAGTACTTCCCCTATCATTCAGAATATGGATGTCTACCCCTTGGGCAATTAACTGTTGAACCATCCTTAAATTTTTGTTCAAAATGGCCTTTTCCAAAAGGGATGCTCCATAGCTAGCGGTCCAATCTGTACTGGTCTGCAACTGGAGAAGTGTATCAAATAATTGCTCATTATTGAAGCGGACCGCCATAAACAATGGAGTGTCTCCCGCCTTATCCTCGAGATTGGTGGCGGCTCCCCGAGCGACTAGAAAGTCAAATACTTTTTTTTGTTTACAGGCCACGGCCCAATGGACCAACGATCTTCCGCGCTGGTCTACCGTATCAATTGCCGTGTTTTGAAGTAGACTATCCAAACGCGTTAGATTCCCTTGACAAGCCGTCCTATAGATATTTTGTGCAGAACTACTGAAAGAGAGGGAAAAGCATAAAAGGAGAAAAAGGAAGTTATGTTTTATCGTGTCCATAGAAATCTAAGCTATATGAGGTATTGAAGAAAAGTTATGGTATTTACGGTCTTAAAAAGTGTTTTGTGTTTGGTTCTAAGTGAGCCATTCTATGCATTTTTCCTTGTTTAAAGATAGCAAATCATGGGAAATACTACTAGATGATAGAAGGGATGTGACTGCTTTTTTGTTCCGTATTACGTACAAGTTATATTCCTTCGACCTGGTTTTGAATTGTGCTACAAACTTTCCTCTGCGTATGCATTTACAAGGGATAGCTGTTTTATGAGACCAAAAATAGCGCATGGAAATTGATGAAAATTGTATCAGATTAACGTTTTGAGCCTAGAGACTTTATGCTTTGATTCTTTATGGAAAAAGGGACGATTTGGCCAATGGTTTAGGCGAAATAGAAACTTTAACGATCATACCATCAATTTTTACGATAATAAATGCTGTAAAAAATAGTTTTGATGACTAGCTTTGTAAATTGCTAAAATAGCTTATGATCAAAGACCTATGTATCGCTATGCTCTGGAGCATTTCACCTTTTGGGGAAGCAAAAGTGGGCATACCGTATGGAATGCTGAAAGATGTAAATGTTTACCTTGTCTTTGTGGCTTGTGTTGCGGCAAATATTCTGGTATTTCCGTTAATGTTGTTTTTCTTGGAATACGTAAACAGGCATCTTTTACGATGGAATTTCTATAAGAAATCTGCATTGTTTATTGCTAGACGGGCGAAGACGGGTTCTGCCGATAAAATTCAAAAATACGGATTTTGGGGCCTTATGTTTTTCGTAATGATTCCACTGCCCGGCACAGGAGTTTATGCCGGAAGTATCGCCACTTATATCTTAAAAATGGAGAAATCCAAGGCATTTTGGGCCAACCTTATTGGCATTATCATATCTTCACTTATCGTCTGGGTCACTACCTTGATATCCATGAAGGCCTATTAATTTTTCTTACCTACAAAGAGTAGTTCTGTTATAGAGAATGGCGTACCGTACTTTGTCAAATGGCGGTGTTCGGAGCCAATGGCATCTAAAATAGTATAGTGCGCTACAACATTGCGGTAGTATTGCTAAAATTATGATAAATTGTAGGAAATTACCTATTATTATGAGTAATTTTAAGGTGCATTCAAAAATAAAACGCTATGGATATTTTAAACGAAGCCTTGGATTTTGAAAATCAAAAAATGAGCCGTATGTCAACAAATGATCGGATTATTGCCTCTAGAAAGGCAAAGGAACTCATTTTAGCCATTAATCAAATTTATAAGGAAACCAAAGACAAAACATTAATGGAATTAATGAAGCGTCTCACGGTGAAAAAACGAAAAATTGAAAAAAGAATTAAAGGAGTCCCGCGGGTATAGATTACGTATTTACGCCCTTATAGAGGAAGGTTTATATAAAAATCGAAAATGAAAAAGGCTTTCCTTTATGGAAAGCCTCTTTACTGCTTCAAAGTAACCTAATTACAACCAAACTTATTAATCCTATTTAATGTTTTATAATCCTAGTAGCGACAAGAGTACACGAAAAGTAATGAAAATCAAGACGGCTTTAAGTGTCACAACAAGCACAGATAGGGTAGTGTTCAATAGTCCGCTTTTGAATGATAAGTTTTCCATACGATATCGAATTTAAATCCTAAGTTGTCTGCTTGTACTAAGATATAAAAAAGAAAGAAAAAACCTACATATAATGTTGTAAAATTATAAAATTATGTGGTCAAGAAGACTTTAAGCACTTTCTAAGGTTTAGAATAGAATTTTAGAAACCATCCAAACCGCTTTGTACTGCATTTTGGGAAAAGACCTGAACTAAAAAACCACGCCCGGGGAAGGGCGTGGTTTTTGCCAAATAATTTTATCTTCTTATTGTTTCACCAGGGGTACCGTACGTTTAATACCACCTGACTGAATTACGAGGTAATAGATGCCCGTATTTCGAGTGTTGAACGACTTTAAGTTGAAAACAGCATTTTCTTGTCCTTCGATTACCGAAACTTTCCCTGTTTCCAATTCTAAACCAGCAGCATTAACTACACTATAAAACATTTCTTGTCCCATATTCTCTGGAATCTGAACAGAAACGGTACTTCCTACTACGGGATTTGGAAAGGCAACAAGTTGTTGCGTACTTGAAGCCGTACCCAAAATTCTAAAAGTTACGGTACGGGAACCCAGTGAGCTTCCGGTCAGGTTACTTCCCGAAAAGGCTTCTGCCCTTAGGGTATAGGTTCCATTTGGAAGGGAACCGTCCAAATAATCATTTCCAACATTTCCGAATAAAGCATAAGGAGCGCCATTTTCAATAGCATCGAAATCTTGTACTCCTGTTAGTTGTATCCCGATACTTCCTACTGCAGCATCGTCATTGGTAGACACTCTAAAGTTAATATTGTTATTTCTTCTGACTGTCGTACCATTTATAACAAACCGGATTGCACGGTCCGTACTGGAATCCATAGCTCTAAAAGTAAATTCTAGCGGATCTTCTCCTTCTTCGCCAGAACCAGCAACAATGGAGAAATCTATGCTTAATGGTGTTCCTGCAGTGCCCGATCTATTGCTACCGCTAAAAGGTGTCGCTGATATCTGATAATTCCCTAAGTTAAAGGCAGCACCGATATAGTTGGTTCCAATGTTCCCAAACAAGGCATAAGGGGCTACATTTTCCGTACGGGAAACAGAAGGGTTCCCCGTTAACGTTAGGGCAACACTACCTACGGTAGTTCCGGTATTGGCCCGAATGTCCAAATTGGTCGTGGGTAAGTCATTGATATTGTACTGCATTCCAGGAGCGATAACACCAATATCTTGATCCGTATCTGCATTGACCAAGACAAAGCTTGTAATAGCACTTTGCGGTGTTGTGGCTGTTACACGAATCGTGTTTGTAGCCGAATCGGAACAACCCGTTGTTGCATCCGTAAAACTATAGGTAATGGTATATGTTCCTGGACCAATCCCGGGGTTGAAGTTACCGTTGCTAACTCCTGTCCCAGAATATGTACCTCCTGCAGGGCTACCCCCTGTCAATGCAAAAGATGCGGTATCTTCTTCCACATCGCTAAAAGAACCCAAGGTTACCGATAACTGAGAACAATCTACCGTAGCATCATCTACTACAGAAAAGTTAATCGTGGTTGTGTTACCTGCAGTTCCACTTTGGGCACTACCGCTATAAGGTGTTACCCTTAAGCTATAATCTCCTTCAGGGAACGCTCGTCCCGTAAAGTTGGAACCGCTATCCCCGAAAAGGGCATAAGGCCTCACATTTTCTGTTCTGTCCGAGTTAATAGGACCGGACAAGGCCATGCGTACACTGCCCACAGTTGAGGGTTGTGTCAAAGCATTGACACTCAATGTTGCATTATTGATATCTGCCAAGTTAATGGTAGTATTATTGGTCAAAGTGCCAATTGCAGTATTGGTATCGGCATTGATCAATTGCAAGGAAGCTATTGCAGGTGCCGGATCTGGGTCTGGTTCTGGATCTTCTCCAGAACATCTTGTCTCTTCTCTGGAAAGACTAGTGGCACTGCTTTCTGAAACAACGCCTTCTCTGTAAAGTACCATGCGATCTATAAAATGACCATTAGATCGTCCGGATACCTGTACCGTATAGGTTCCAGGGGAGCTAAATTCAACAAATATTTCATATCCGATTCCGTCATTGGTTAAGGTAGACCAGGTCCAATTGGTGGAACCGCTTAAATAGGCCTTCAACCAACCATTTCCAGATGCACCTTCGGCTACCTCATTGGATCGCCTGAAGTTTCCGCCTCTAGGGTATACAAAATCGTTCCCTCTTCGCCCAAATAAATCAAAGGCATCTGGAACACGAAACCAAGAATCATTATGTTCGGTACTGTTGCTTCCAATACCTATTCGGCTTCTCCATTGCATGCGATAAACACCGGGAGTGTTAATGCGCACGCTATATTCAATAACACCCCTTCCAGGAGTGTTGAAATTGTCTTGCCCTCTCCAGGCAATAAAGGAATCTCCAGTAAAACCAGATCTTCCAGTTTCTCTTTCCCATCCGGAAGCTAGATTCCCGGATTCCATTTCAATGACGACAATGCCATTTTGTTCTTCAAAATCAGCATTGCACTGTGCTTTGGCTTGATAAAAAAATGCAGCTGTAAATAATAGTAGTAGAGTAGTTTTTAGCCCCATATTAGATTGTTAAATTGTTGAATAAAAGATTAATTGTTATGAAAAATATCTGTGAAAATCCTCTGTCTATAATTTGCCTTAAGGTACGTACGAGTGAGAACCATGAATTGGACTATTTTTTTTGCTTAATTGTTTAAAAAAGAAATTGTTATGGGTTTTTCTAAGGAATTTCCTTCAATTACTAGTCGATATATCCCCTGTTGTAAGACGAGATTGGAAACATTGAAATCGAGAAAATTGCCTTGGCTGTCTATGGTACCCGTTCTCAGTGCTTTTCCAGTGGCATCATAAATCCCATATTCTAGAGGCCCGGTCACATTTTCTGGAATCTTCACCCGATAGCGACCATCCTGGATAGGGTTGGGGAAAATAAATACGCCTTCATTGGTATTTTCAATGACGGTGATGAGCTGTGTTGCCGTATTGGAACAATTGGTGGTTGAATCGGTAAATTCATAGGTAAGTGTAAAGGTTCCAGGTCCTGTTACTGAGGGGTCAAAACGATTATCAACAACCCCTGGACCACTATAAACCCCACCTTCTGGGAAACCTTTGTCCAATACAAGTGGTGTCTCTATTTCCGATATTTCTCGATCAAAAGCGGCAAAGGAAACCTCTGGCAATGTGGTACAAGAATCGGCAATGACAACGATATTCTGTGTTGCGGTATTGGTACACTGCGTGGTACCATCGGTATAGGTATAGGTAATGGTGTAGGTTCCGGGTCCAATGGATGGATCGAACATATTGTTGTTCACCCCTGTACCGGAATAATTTCCTCCTACGGGACTTCCGCCACTGAGGGCGAAGACGGGATCGGTTTCGGAAACATTGGCAAAGGCGGTTAGGGAAACGTTGGGCAGCGCGGGTTCCCCGACGACAATGGAAGCGGAAGCGGGACATCCCGCGGCGTCCATGATGTCCAAGGTGTAAGTCCCCGGTGCGAGTCCGAAGATATTGGGCGTGGTCTCCCCATTGCTCCAGCTATAGGTAACGGCCCCCTGTGCTCCGGATACATTGGAAACGATGCTGCCATCGGTCCCGTTACAGGTAGTTGTGGGCGTAGGGTCAAGGCTGAGCATAAGGTTGCTACAGTCGGTCCCTGCGGGATCTACGGTAATATTCTGTGTAGCGGTATTGGTACACTGCGTGGTACCATCGGTATAGGTATAGGTAATGGTGTAGGTTCCGGGCCCAATGGACGGATCGAACATATTGTTGTTCACCCCTGTACCGGAATAATTTCCTCCTGCGGGACTTCCGCCACTGAGGACGAAGACGGGATCGGTTTCGGAAACATTGGCAAAGGCGGATAGGGAAACGTTGGGTAGCGCGGGTTCCCCGACGATAATGGAAGCGGAAGCGGGACATCCCGCGGCGTCCATGATGTCCAGGGTATAGGTCCCCGGAGCAAGTCCGGAGATATTGGGCGTGGTCTCCCCATTGCTCCAGCTATAGGTAACGGCCCCCTGTGCTCCGGATACATTGGAAACGATGCTGCCATCGGTCCCGTTACAGGTAGTTGTGGGCGTAGGGTCAAGGCTGAGCATAAGGTTGCTACAGTCGGTCCCTGCGGGATCTACGGTAATATTCTGTGTTGCGGTATTGGTACACTGCGTGGTACCATCGGTATAGGTATAGGTAATGGTGTAGGTTCCGGGTCCAATGGATGGATCGAACATATTGTTGTTCACCCCTGTACCGGAATAATTTCCTCCTACGGGACTTCCGCCACTGAGGGCGAAGACGGGATCGGTTTCGGAAACATTGGCAAAGGCGGTTAGGGAAACGTTGGGCAGCGCGGGTTCCCCGACGACAATGGAAGCGGAAGCGGGACATCCCGCGGCGTCCATGATGTCCAAGGTGTAAGTCCCCGGTGCGAGTCCGAAGATATTGGGCGTGGTCTCCCCATTGCTCCAGCTATAGGTAACGGCCCCCTGTGCTCCGGATACATTGGAAACGACGCTGCCATCGGTCCCGTTACAGGTAGTTGCGGGCGTGGGGTCAAGACTGAGCATAAGGTTACTACAGTCGGGCATAGTATTGGTACATACGGTTTCCTCTCTAGAAAGGTCGGTAGCCTGACTTTCTGAAAACTGACTTTCTCGGTATAGCACCATACGATCTATAAAATGACCATTGGAACGTCCGGAAACCTCTATCGTATACACTCCGGCATTATTAAAAGTGGCAAAGATTTCATGCCCATCGTTATCACTGGTCAAGGTAGACCAAGTCCAATTGATCGTTCCATTTAAATACGCTTTCAACCATCCGTCTGAACTTGCTCCTTCAGGTTTCGGGTTTCCTGGGCGATCCCTCGGGAAAACCAAGCCTCCATCGGATGCTCTTCTTCCAAAAAAACTATCGGCATCGTCGATTCGGAGCCAAGAATCATTATGCTCCGTACTATTGGTGCCAATACCCACTCTGCTTCTCCATTGAAAACGATATTCTCCGGGTGTATTGATACGAACGGTATAGGTAATGACGCCATTGCCCGGAGTATTGAAAAAATCACTTCCCCGCCATGCAATAAAAGAATCTCCGGTAAAACCGGCAGAACCCGTCTCTTCATTCCAACCTGTAGGCAGTGTTCCAGATTCCATTTGAATAACAACGATACCGTTTTGTTCTTCAAAATCGGCACCTGTACACTGTGCGTATAGTCCTGAAGGGAGAAAAAGGCATAAGGTCAGGAAAAAAAAGAAATTCTTTTTTATATATTCTGGGACTTCAGAGCAGTTCATATAGCAATTTTTAGAGCGAAAAGCGTCCGTTAATCGAACATTTTGACACTTTAACGACAATCTTACAAAAATATTGCACCTCCTGAAATAGAAAAATATAGTAGCCTTAAGTTATCAACAAATTAACGTTTTTATGCATATAAAACGGTGGAAATTGGAATATGTAGGAATATCCCTGTAAAAAATTGTTTTTCAAGGGCTTAAGAAAAGTATTGGAAAGGGGATACAAGGAAAATCAAATAGGTCGACAGGGTAAGATAGGGGAGGGTTTATTTAGATGATATTAAAGACTGCTAAAAATATACAAATTACAACAGCTGATAAAATACCAATTAAAATTACAACCATAGCGCGAAGGACCGTATTTAGGATCCTTGTACCGACAGATATTTCTTCCATAATCATATTTGTTTCCTCTAATTTAAAAAATAAAAGCGTATAAATACTGAAGGAGGGCACTATTTCGATAAAGGGCTATATAAATCGTATATCTGGAAGATAAACGGCACAAATAATCGATAAAATGCTGATTATCAAATATCAAGATGATTTTTATCTATTGCTTAGTTTTTGATATAGTTCTTCCAAGGAAATTCCTTTGGTTTCTGGCATCATAAAATGAACAAACAGCAGTTGCAGGACCATCATGAACGCAAAAAAAGCAAAAACCAGACCAGGGCCTATCCAGCTGAATAAAAAAGGAATGGAAGATGGAATCAAAGCGGCGAGGACCCAATGGACCGAAGTTCCAAAAGTTTGGCCAGAACCCCTTAGGTGATTGGGGAAAACTTCTGCAATGAATACCCAAATCACAGCGCCTTGGCCTATGGCATGCGAGGCTATGAATAAAAATAGGAAGATGGGAACCATAATACCTTCCCAATTTAATAGAAAGGCCGCTGCCACAAGGGACAGGGATAAAATATAGCCAAAAGACCCATAATACATCAATTTCTTTCTCCCAAGCCTATCGATCAGGAAGATGCCCAAAAGCGTAAAGAGCAAGTTTGTTGCTCCAATTCCCACACTGCTCAAGAGCGCTGTGCTCTCTCCTAAACCTGCGGTTTCAAAAATACGGGGCGCAAAATATAAAAATGCATTGATGCCGGATAATTGATTGAAAAATGCAATGAGAAAAGCAAGGATTAATGGAAATCGATATTTCTTTAAAAAGATATGTTCCTTGTGATTTTCAGCGGTGTCTTCAATGGTTGTCTTTAACATGGAAACCGTAATTTCGGAATCAAATGAAGCTAGAATCTGGGCCGCTTCTTCGTCTCTCTTTTTTGTGACCAGCCATCTGGGGCTTTTTGGGACCCATAAAACGCAAATAGAATAAATGATTGCGGGTAGAGCCTCTATTCCAACCATCCAGCGCCAATCATTTTCCCCGAACCCACTAAAAAGGTAATTGGAGATAAAAGCAATGAGTATGCCCAAAACCAACATGAATTGATAGAAACCCACTAATCTCCCCCGATCTTTGGCAGGTGCAATCTCAGAAATATAGGTCGGTGCCGCTACGGTTGAAGCACCAACACCTAGCCCGCCGATAAACCTAAAAATACCAAATGTGACGGGGTCGTTGGCAAAGGCCGATCCCAAGGCGGAAATTGAATAGAAAACCCCTATCCAAATCAAGGTTTTTTTCCTGCCGAGAGTATTGGTGGGAAGGAACCCTAAAAGCGCACCAACCACGGTGCCATATAGTGCCATTCCTATGACAACAGTGCCGTGAAATACATCTGAGGATCCCCAAAGTTGTTGTAAAGTTTTTTCAGCGCCACTGATAACGACAGTGTCAAAACCAAATAAGAATCCGGAAAGGGCTACAATTAATGAAGCCTGGGTAATTTTTTTGTGCATGGCCAAATACGGTTGATTGCCTTAAATCTATGAAAAATAATTATAGTGGTACAATGCAGGTTTTAATATGATCCATAATTTGGGACGTAGCCCCTATGCTCGCATTGATATATGTGCTGTTGATGTCCCCGGTCTTTTTTAAATATACAGCATCGGAGAGGAAATGGGTCATCTGTTGTTCAAAGGCTTTTGTAGATGTCACCACTATAATTCCCTTTTGGGAAACCAGGTCTTCGGCTTCCTTAAATCCATTATAATGGGGCCCAATGATTACGGGTATACCAAACACAGCTGGTTCTAAAGTGTTATGCAAACCTTTGTTGCCAAAGCCGCCACCTACATAGGCAATATCGGCATAGCTATAAATTTTGGTTAACAACCCAATGGTGTCTATGATCAATACCTCTGTATCTTTTAGTGTTTCAGAAGTGATTTCAGAATAGAGCATCACATTTTTGCTAAAGGACTTTTTTAATATATTAATTTGTTCCGTTTTGATGTTGTGTGGTGCCAAAACATACTTTGTAGAGCTATTGTCGCTATTGATATGCGGAATTAAAATAGCTTCATCCTCGGGCCAGGTGCTGCCGGCAATAAAACAAGGGTATTCTTGTTTAAACTGCATCATAAAATCCAGACTGTTGTCCCGTTCCAAAATCTTGGATACCCGATCAAATCTAGTGTCGCCGCTAATCGTCACATTGCGAAACCCAATGCCGTGCAATCTGGTTTCTGAATCTTTATCTTGTACAAAAAAATGGGTAAACGCTTTTAAGGCATTCCGCATAAATCCCCCATACCATCTAAAGAACACATGGTTTTTTTTAAAAAGGGCAGAGACCAGAAGTGTGGGAGTCCCAGCGCGATCAAGTTGGCGAAGATATCCCGGCCAAACCTCATACTTTACAAAAATGGCCAGTTCCGGATGGGCTATTTTCAAAAATTTGGAAACATTCTTTCGGGTGTCCAAGGGCAGATAGATGGTGCAATCGGCAATCGTATTCTTTTTTTTGACCTCGTAACCCGAAGGTGAAAAAAAACTGAGCAATAGGGTATGGCTAGGATAAACTTCTTTTAATTGTTCTATAATAGGTAAGCCTTGTTCGTATTCCCCCAAGGAGGCTGTGTGTATCCATAATACCCTGTCTTCCGCTGATATGTTTTGGGTCAGTGTAGTCCAAGTAGACTTTCTACCTTGTACAAAAAGCTGGATTTTAGGATTGAAAAGGGCCACAATCTTTAGGAAAAAAGCGGCAATGGACACGGCAAGATTGTAGAGGTGGTACACTTGGTAATCGTTTGTTGCTAAAATACACTCTTTCCATAAATTCATTGGCATCCGTTCCTTATTTTTGTAATTTCGCTATCTTAATACATATAGATGAAGAAAATTCATATGGTTGACCTCAATGGTCAGTACCAAGCCATCAAAACGCAAGTAAATTCCTCTATTGCCCAAATTTTAGAAACATCAGCTTTTATCAATGGTCCGGAAGTCCATGCTTTTCAGAAGGAAATGGAGTCCTATCTCGGCGTAAAGCATGTAATTCCATGTGCCAATGGGACGGATGCTTTGCAAATAGCGATCATGGGACTTGGCCTAAAACCAGGAGATGAAATCATCACAGCAGATTTTACCTTTGCAGCGACCGTAGAGGTTATCGCTCTCCTACAATTAACTCCTGTATTGGTAGATGTGCTGCCCGATACCTTTAATATTGATCCCGCCGCTATTGAAAAGGCTATTACACCTAAAACAAAAGCAATTGTTCCCGTGCATTTATTTGGTCAATGTGCCAATATGGATGCGATTATGGAGATTGCGGAAAAGCATAAATTGTATGTTGTTGAGGACAATGCTCAGGGAATAGGGGCAGATCATATATCGGCCAAAGGCCATAAAAGCAAAGCCGGAACTATAGGGCATGTGGCCGCCACCTCCTTCTTTCCCTCAAAGAATTTAGGTTGCTACGGGGATGGAGGCGCTATATTTACCAATGACGATGCCTTGGCCCATACCTTGAGAGGAATGGTAAACCATGGTATGTACGAGCGTTACCATCACGATGTAGTAGGCGTAAATTCCAGATTAGACTCCATTCAGGCAGCCGTACTTCGGGCAAAATTGCCTTTATTGGATGAGTATAACAACAAAAGGCGAACCGCAGCACGGAAATATTCTGCGGCACTTTCAGGGCATGCCAATATTATTTTGCCTAAAATGGTGAGTGGCTGCACCGAAATTTGCGATAGCTGCAATTGTCATGTATTCCATCAATATACCCTTCGTGTGGTAAATACCGATAGGGATGCTTTGGTACAACACTTAAATGCTGCAGGAATTCCATGTGGGGTATATTATCCTATTCCACTACATTTACAAAAAGCATATAGGGATGAACGTTACAATGACGAAGATTTTCCGGTAACCAATCAATTGGTGAAAGAAGTGATTTCCCTTCCTATGCATACGGAATTGGATGACGAACAAATTGCTTATATAACGCAGACCATATTACAATTTGTAAACAAATGAAAAAAATTCTAGTCACTGGAGGACTTGGTTTTATTGGCTCACATACCGTTGTTGAATTACAACATGAAGGTTATGAAGTAATCATTATAGATGATTTGTCCAATTCTTCAGAAGAAGTACTTCGTGGAATTACATCCATTAGTGGAACAAAACCAGTATTTGAAAAATTAGATCTTCGCGAAAAAGAAAGAGTCAAGGCATTTTTTCAGCAACACCCAACTATTGAAGGCGTCATTCATTTTGCAGCTTCCAAAGCAGTAGGGGAGAGCGTGCAAAAACCTCTGGAGTACTATGAAAACAATATTGGCTCCCTAGTATATTTATTGCAAGAGCTCTCAGCTAAAAAAGGAGCGAGTTTTATTTTTAGTTCTTCCTGTACGGTCTATGGCCAGGCAGATGTGATGCCCATTACAGAAGATGCACCCATAAAGAATGCCATTTCCCCCTATGGAAATACGAAGCAAATTGGGGAAGAGATCATAAGGGATACATGTAAGGTTACCCCTGAGCTTCAGGCAATTTCGTTGCGTTACTTTAATCCGGTAGGAGCGCATCCTTCTGCTCATATTGGGGAACTGCCTACAGGAGTTCCACAGAACTTGGTTCCTTTTATTACGCAGACTGCAGCAGGATTAAGAGAAGAATTGTCCGTCTTCGGAGATGATTATCCTACTTCGGATGGTACTTGCGTTCGGGATTATATTCACGTGGTAGATTTAGCCAAGGCGCATGTTGCTGCCTTGAATAGACTTTTATCGGGAAAGAATGCGGAAAATTACGAAGTTTTCAATATAGGTACAGGTAAGGGGAGTACCGTCTTGGAAGTGATTCAGAGCTTTGAGCGTACGTCCGGAAAATCATTAAATTATAAAGTGGTTGATCGGCGAGAAGGGGATGTTTCGGTGGCCTATGCCGATACAACCAAAGCCAATACGGTTTTAGGTTGGAAAGCCAAAGGAACTTTGGACGAGGCCATAGGGTCTGCATGGGATTGGGAGCGCAAGATCAGAAAGCTATAAAGACCATAGGGTCTCTGGATATAACACTTAATATAGGATAAGATGAAAAAAATAATGCTGCCTTTTGCCCTTTTGTTTGCCGTCTTGGTAGCGGCACAAGATACCTATTTGCAATGTGGGACAATTGTTGATACCAAATCAGGAAAAACCCTTAAGGAAAAGACCATTGTGATTTCTGGGAGTACTATTAAAAGTATCCGTAACGGTTTTGTCAATGGTTCTAAAAAAGACAATACCATCGACTTAAGAAATAAGACGGTGCTTCCTGGCTTCATTGACCTGCATGTTCATATGGAATCTGAATATGATGCCAAGTCCTATGTAGAACGCTTTACCCTCAATGAAGCTGATGTTGCTTTTCAGTCTACAGTTTATGCCGAACGTACTCTTATGGCCGGCTTTACAACGGTTCGGGATTTAGGCGGAACGGGAGTGAATATTGCCTTGCGCAATGCCATTAATGGGGGGAAAGTAGTTGGACCCAGAGTGTACACTGCCGGTAAATCCATTGCATCTACAGGGGGGCATGCCGATCCCACGAATGGAATGAAAAAAGCATTTATGGGCGACCCAGGACCTGAAGAAGGCGTGGTAAACTCTCCGGCGGATGGTAGAAAAGCAGTAAGACAACGCTATAAAAGTGGCGCGGATGTTATTAAAATCACAGCTACGGGCGGTGTGCTCAGTGTGGCCAAGAATGGTCAGAATCCGCAATTTACCCTAGAAGAAATTAAAGCGATTACGGCAACGGCCAATGATTATGGAATGCTTACGGCTGCCCATGCACACGGAGATGAAGGGATGCAACGAGCGGTAAAAGGAGGTATAAAAACTATTGAGCATGGTACCAAAATGAGTGAGGAAACTATGGATTTGATGATTAAGCACGATAGTTATTTGGTGCCAACCATTACTGCAGGAAAACAAGTGACCGAGAAAGCAGAAATCCCTGGTTTTTTTCCGGAGGTAGTTGCAGGAAAAGCCCGAGAAATAGGTCCTTTGATTCAAGATATGTTCGCTAGGGCTTATAAGAAAGGAGTTCCTATTGCTTTTGGTACGGATGCGGGAGTCTTTCCCCATGGGTTAAATGCCAAGGAATTTGGATATATGGTTGAGGCTGGAATGCCTATTATGGAAGCCTTGACTTCGGCCACGGTCACCAATGCAGATCTTTTGGGTGTTGGCGATAGTCTGGGGCAGATAAAAACGGGGTACTTAGCAGATATTGTTGCTGTTGATGGAAACCCTCTGCAAGATGTTGCTTTGTTGGAAGAGGTTAGTTTTGTAATGAAGAATGGAGTGGTCTATAAGAACAAGTAGGCAAGATGCTATAAAAGAAGTAATCAGGGCAACCGTGCTGGGGTATTCCTTCGTACATAGCATATGAAGGAAGATTTTTCAACACCAGTGGAAATGCTCTATAGCGCCATACAGTTAAACCTATACAAAGAAGTGGTAGAGCAGCTGACCAAGGATTTTAACGCGGTTAATATAGCGGTAGATTTTTCTGAAGTGGAGAAGCCCGAAAAATTAGTGGAGCGTTTGCATGAGAAAGTCTATGTTTTACTCTTGGAAAAATTTGATGACTATCTCAATGTGTTGTACCGTATTGATGTTCCAGAGAAAGCGTTTAAGTCCATAAGTCTTACCGATGTGGTCGAAGTGGCTAAAGAAGCTTCTTTTTTGATTCTAAAAAGAGAATTCCAAAAAGTACAGTTTAGAAACAAATACACGTCCTAAAAATAGAGGCGCACAAAGGGTACTATAGAATCGGCATAGATGCTTCGACCTTCCTCGTGTAGAACGTTATAGCGCAAACCAAAAGTAACATTGCGGTTGGTGTAGCCCACTCCTAAAAATAAGGCCGGAGACCAATAGTTATCCGTAATGTCTCCCGCAAAGGTCGCTAGTCTTCTTTGAATGCGAAGTTGTTCAAATTCCTCGGAAAGTTGTAAGAAAGGAAGCGGGTTGTACAGGGAAAGCAAGTTTCCTCCATAAGCCAGTAATCTGTCCTCTGCAAACTTGGCATAATTAACACTTAGGCCCAGGCCAACAGCAACTTGTTGGTTAAACTCGTAAATACCACTTGGAGCTAATACTCCATTGAAGGTGTCGTTTCCAAATCCCAAGCCCAAACCTCCGCCAAATCTAACGTTTTTCCAAAATGCATTGGTGTCGTTCTGGGCACTGCCAATGAAGGGAATAGCAACAAAAAATAACACAAAAAATGCCTTTTTTATGGTAAAGGAATCATTTTTCTTCATTGTCGTTAATTTTTTCCAATAATACCGTCTAAGATAAGACTAGAAATGTTAAATGTTGTATTTTTGATTAAATTTTGTTCTAAAGACAGAGACATCGTTCATGGATAAATATTCCTTTTTAAACGCAGCACATACCTCTTTTTTTTCAGAATTGTATGAAAAGTATGTGAAGAATCCGGATAGTGTAGAACCAAGTTGGCGCGCCTTTTTTCAAGGTTTTGATTTTGGCCAGGAAAATTTGTCTGAGGAAGGTGGTGCAGAACTATTGAGTTCCGCGCAAACTGAGATTCCACAGTCGCTTCAAAAAGAATTTCAGGTAGTAAAATTAATTGATGCTTACAGAGGAAGAGGACATCTTTTTACTAAGACAAATCCTGTACGGGAAAGACGTAAATATAGCCCTACTTTGGATATTGAGAATTTTGGATTGTCCCAGGATGACCTAAAAACGGTTTTTACGGCTGGAGAAATTCTTGGAATAGGGGCAAGTAGTCTAGAAAATATCATCAAGCATTTAACGTCTATTTATTGCGATGCCATTGGTGTAGAGTATATGTATATCCGAAATCCCGAACGATTGGAATGGATACAAAATTGGCTTAATGTTAATGACAATCATCCTATTCTCGATACTTCCCAAAAAAAACATATTCTTCGGAAATTAAATCAGGCCGTATCCTTTGAATCTTTTCTGCATACCAAGTACGTTGGGCAAAAACGATTTTCTTTGGAAGGAAACGAATCTTTGATTCCTGCACTGGATGCCGTAGTGGAAAAAGCGGCGGAAATGGGCGTGGAACAATTTGTAATGGGAATGGCCCATAGGGGAAGGTTAAATGTCCTGACCAATATCTTTGGGAAATCGGCAAAGGATATTTTCAGTGAATTTGATGGGAAAGATTATGAGCAGGAGATTTTTGACGGCGATGTAAAATATCATTTGGGTTGGACTTCCGATCGTAAATCCGATAATGGGAATAAAATAAAAATGAATATCGCGCCTAATCCTTCACATTTGGAGACGGTCGGCGCTGTGGTTGGTGGTATAAGTAGAGCAAAACAGGACACCCACTATCCAGAAGATTTTTCCAGAGTACTCCCTATTGTAGTCCATGGAGATGCCGCTATTGCCGGACAAGGATTGGTGTATGAGGTAGTGCAAATGGCCAAATTAGATGGGTACAAAACCAATGGGACTATACATATTGTGGTTAATAATCAGATTGGTTTTACGACAAATTATCTGGATGCAAGATCATCTACCTATTGTACGGATGTAGGGAAAGTCACCTTGAGTCCGGTATTGCATGTTAATGCAGATGATCCTGAAGCCGTGGTACACGCTTCCTTATTTGCATTGGAATATCGCATGCGATTTAAAAGCGATGTCTTTATAGATCTTTTGGGGTATCGAAAATACGGACATAATGAAGGGGACGAACCGCGTTTTACCCAACCCAAGTTATATAAGGCAATTGCAAAACACAAAAATGCCAGAGATATTTATGCCGCAAAGTTATTGGCAGAAGGAATCATCAAAGAAGGACATGTAAAGCAGTTGGAACAGGAATACAAGGCTTCTTTGGAAGAAGAGTTGGAAGATTCCCGTAAAGAAGATAAAACAGTGATTACTCCGTTTATGGCCGATGAGTGGAGTGGTTTTGTTCCCGTAGGAGAAGTAGAGATGGTGAAAGCTATTGATACCTCTTACGATAAAAAGAAATTAACGGAAATTGCAAAAGTAATTACCACCCTGCCGGAAGACAAAAAGTTCTTGCGAAAATTGGAACGTTTGATCGAAGCACGTAAAAAGATGTTTTTTGACACCAATGAATTGGATTGGGCCATGGGAGAACTTTTGGCCTATGGAACCTTGTTGGAAGAAGGATATGGGGTTCGTATATCGGGTCAGGACGTAGAAAGGGGCACGTTTTCTCATAGACATGCCGTTTTAAAGGTAGAGGAGAGCGAAGAAGAGGTATTGTTGTTGAACAATGTATCGGAGAAGCAGGGGCAATTTCAAATTTATAATTCCCTCTTATCAGAGTATGGTGTTGTAGGATTTGATTATGGTTATGCTATGGCAAGTCCAAATACCTTAACGATATGGGAAGCACAATTTGGGGATTTCAGTAACGGGGCCCAGATCATGTTGGATCAATACATCTCCGCAGCCGAAGACAAATGGAAATTGCAAAATGGATTGATCATGCTCTTGCCACATGGGTATGAAGGACAAGGAGCGGAACACTCATCAGCGCGTATGGAGCGTTATTTGCAATTGTGCGCTAAAGACAATATGTATATTGCCGACTGTAGTACACCCGCACAAATGTTCCATATTTTGCGACGCCAAATGAAGGCTACCTTCAGAAAACCATTGATCATTTTTACGCCTAAGAGTCTTTTGCGACATCCTCAGGCAGTGTCCACAGTAGAAGATTTGGTCTCCGGAAGCTTCCAGGAAGTAATAGACGATATAGTGGCAAAGGTAGCGGCAGTTAAGAGCTTGGTCTTCTGTACCGGTAAATTCTATTATGATTTATTGGCGGAAAAAGAAAAAGAAGGACGAGATGATGTGGCTTTGGTGCGTGTGGAACAATTGTTTCCCCTACCAGCAGATAAGATCAAGGCAATAATGAAAAAATACAAAAATGCGGAAGATTTGGTATGGGCTCAGGAAGAACCTAGAAATATGGGGGCTTGGAGTCATATTCTAATGCATTTTGATGAGGCACATAGGTTTAGAGTGGCTTCGAGAAGATTTTATGCTTCCCCGGCTGCAGGTAGTGCCGTGCGTTCCAAAAACCGACATCAACAGGTCATTGACTATGTTTTTGATAAAACAAAAGATAATATGATAAGGCGTAAATAATAAGTGACGTCTTATTGTGTAGAAGTAAAACAATAGAACCAATTAGGTTAAAACAAAGTAAAGAACGATGATTTTAGAAATGAAAGTTCCCTCTCCTGGAGAGTCCATTACCGAAGTTGAGATTGCGGAATGGTTGGTCAGTGATGGAGATTACGTAGAAAAAGACCAAGCTATAGCCGAGGTAGATTCAGATAAGGCTACTCTGGAACTCCCTGCAGAAGCTAGTGGTACCATTACTTTAAAAGCTGAAGAAGGCGATGCCGTTGCAGTTGGTGAAATTGTTTGTTTGATAGATACTGCCGCAGCGAAACCAGATGGTGCAGCCGCAGAATCGCCTAAAGAAGAGGCGCCTGCAGTAGAAAAGAAGGTAGAGGCCAAAGCTGCAGCCCCAGTAGAAACAAAAACCTATGCTACCGGTTCAACTTCTCCGGCCGCCAAGAAAATATTGGATGAAAAAGGGGTAGCTGCCAATACGGTTCAAGGCACGGGAAGAGATGGTAGAATTACTAAAGAAGATGCAGTAAAAGCTGTTCCTTCCATGGGAACACCAACTGGAGGAAGTAGAGGTGAGAGTCGTTCTAAATTATCCATGCTCAGAAGGAAAGTAGCAGAGCGTTTGGTGTCCGCCAAGAATGAAACGGCCATGTTGACCACTTTTAATGAAGTGGATATGTCTCCCATCTTTGCGTTGAGAAAAGAATATAAAGAAGATTTTAAAAGTAAACACGGGGTAAGCCTCGGGTTTATGTCTTTCTTTACCAAAGCCGTGGTTCGCGCCTTGAAAATGTATCCAGCCGTGAATTCCATGATCGATGGGAAAGAAATGATTTCCTATGATTTTTGTGATATTAGTATTGCGGTTTCCGGACCTAAAGGACTTATGGTGCCGGTTATCCGAAATGCAGAAAACCTTACCTTTAGAGGAGTGGAAGCCGAGGTGAAACGTTTGGCCATTAGGGCAAGGGAAGGGGAGATCACTGTAGATGAGATGACTGGAGGAACCTTTACCATTACCAATGGAGGGGTATTTGGTTCTATGTTATCTACACCGATCATCAACCCTCCACAGAGCGCTATTTTAGGAATGCACAATATTGTGGAACGCCCAATTGCCAAAGATGGTCAGGTGGTTATTGCACCGATCATGTATGTGGCCTTGTCCTACGATCATCGTATCATTGATGGAAAGGAATCTGTTGGCTTTTTGGTCGCGGTAAAAGAAGCTTTGGAAAATCCGGCTACTTTATTGATGGACGATAATATTAAGAAGGCTTTGGAAATGTAATCTAAGCCATTATCCATTGCACATAAAATGCTAAAGCAATCTGCTCTTTTGAATGCAAAAAAGTAGATTGCTTTATTTTTTTTGTTTCAAATACACGCAGTTCTTGTCGTAATCAATAATGGCTTTTCCTTTTCGTAGGATATCGGCACCAATAATACCATCTACGGGAAGCGACTTGTGCGCGGTAAGTGCATGGTTTACATGGCTGAGGTCAAATAATACCAATCGTACCTTCTTTTTACTCCAATGCCCAATTTCAATAATGTTTTTTTTAGAAATCTGGGTCTCCATGTCAATTGCCCCTGCCCCGGCAGCCTTCATTTTGGAATTTTTGGAGATCAGATTAAAAAAAGAGGTTTTATCAAGGCCAACACAGGTACTTGAAGCTCCAGTATCCAAAATGAAACGCCCAGTAATTCCATTGATACTTGCCGTAATTTCAAAATGATTGGTTGCCGTCAGTACTAACGGGATTTTAACGTAATTTTTTTGGGTCAAAAACTTTTTGAGGCCTTTCATGTATTCTTTTTGACAAAGATAAGTCTATTTTTGCAGCATGATACTTACAGATACACATACACACTTATATAGCGAGGCTTTTGATGCCGATCGGGACGAGGTGATCAAAAAGGCTATGGATAATGGGGTAAATCGGTTTTTTATTCCTGCAATAGATTCTACCTATACCCAATCCATGTTTGATCTAGAACAAGCGTATCCAGCTCATGTGTTTTTGATGATGGGGCTTCACCCTACCCATGTAAAAGACAATTATAAGGAAGAGCTGGCGCATGTGGAGCAGCAGTTGGCTTCCCGAAAATTCTATGCTGTTGGCGAAATAGGAGTAGACCTCTATTGGGATAAGACCCTTTTGAAAGAGCAACAAGAAGCCTTCCGGTTTCAAATTAGATTGGCCAAACAATACAAACTTCCTATCGTTATTCATTGTAGGGATGCTTTTGATGAAGTTTTTGAAGTTTTGGAGTTGGAAAAGGGAAGTGACCTATTTGGGATTTTTCACTGTTTTACTGGAACGTTAGAGCAAGCACATCGGGCAATATCCTATCAAATGAAATTGGGTATTGGAGGAGTGGTTACCTTTAAGAATGGAAAGATCGATCGGTTTTTAAATGAAATAGACCTAAAACATATTGTATTGGAAACCGATGCTCCTTATTTGGCTCCGACACCTTTTCGCGGAAAGAGAAATGAAAGCGGTCATTTAATATATGTGCTCGAAAAATTGGCTTCCATTTACGGATTGAGCAAAGAAGAGATTGCCGAAATAACAACGAAAAACTCCCGAGATATTTTTGGGGTTTAATTCAGATTGAAAACATAGTATAGAATGAGGTAAACTTGGGGAAGAAACCTGCTAACAAACAATAATGCAACTTGGAACAAAAGAAAACAAACATACTGCTCATTTATACCGGAGGAACCATTGGAATGGTCAAAGATTACGCTTCCGGAGCCTTAAAAGCTTTTAATTTTAAGAAACTCATCAAGAATATTCCAGAAATCAATCAGTTGGATTGTACGGTGAATAGCATTTCCTTTGAAGAACCTATAGATTCCTCCAATATGAATACGGAACATTGGGCAGCGATTGGAAAAATTATCGAAAGAGAGTATCAAGAGTACGATGGTTTTGTAGTACTGCATGGAAGTGATACCATGAGTTATACGGCATCGGCACTCAGCTATATGTTGGAAAACCTGGCCAAGCCCGTTATTTTTACAGGGTCTCAATTGCCGATTGGGGATTTACGCACGGATGCCAAGGAAAACCTTATTACTTCTGTACAAATAGCGGCGCTCCAGTATCGGAATAAACCGGTAATTAGGGAAGTGTGCTTGTATTTTGAGTATAAATTGTATCGTGCCAATAGAACAACAAAGATAAATGCAGAACACTTTCAGGCCTTTGCTTCCTTGAATTACCCGGCCTTGGCAGAATCCGGTGTCCATTTAAAAGTATACCATGAATATTTGATCGAAAAACCAAAAAGAACAAAGCCCTTGGTGTTGCATACTCAGATGGATAATAATGTAGCTGTACTAAAGCTCTTTCCAGGCTTTAATAAGTTTTTATTGCAAAGCGTATTGCGTACTCCCAATCTTAAAGCCTTGGTTCTGGAAACCTATGGAGCCGGTAATGCTCCAACAGATTCCTGGTTTATCGAATCTCTTAAAGAAGCCAAAAAAAAGGGGCTCTTTATTGTAAACGTTACCCAATGTTCGGGAGGAAGTGTTTTAATGGGGCAGTATGAAACCAGTGAGCAACTGAAGAGTATCGCTATTATTAACGGAAAGGATATTACAACAGAAGCGGCGATCACCAAGTTGATGTACCTCTTGGGCAATAATGTTTCCCCAAAACTATTCAAAACAATATTCGAAACTTCCTTGCGTGGTGAAATGCAAGAAAATTAACGGGTTATATTTTTGTAACTAGTATTTTTTTCGTTTTTTTGCCCACTCTTTTGAAGAGGAATAGAGAGGTGGCCGAGTGGTCGAAGGCGCACGCCTGGAAAGTGTGTATACCCCAAAAGGGTATCGAGGGTTCGAATCCCTTCCTCTCTGCAAAAGAAAAAGTCTATAATGGTATCATTATGGACTTTTTTTGTATCCAAGAATAAGTGGGGTTCAAGGTTAAAATAGTATTTGCGGAATACCCTTTTTTAAAAGTGTATTTTCCAGAAAGGCGATAGGGAATCTAATTTTTTTTGGGACCAAATTGCCCAAATGGAACAGGAGCAGCCTTAAAAAAGACAAAATTTTAAATTTCTATACCTTACTTTTGTGACGGAACGCCGTAAAAAAAACTATAGAGGTTACCATGTTGAATAAGAAGGTTTTGTGTTTTGGTTTTTGCTGTGTTTTTCTCTTTGCTTTTTCCGTTAAGACGGCAGCTCAGACGACTGCTACGCGCACCGCTGAATTAAAAAAAGAAACCGTTTTTGGTGCTTCTAGAATTTTAATAGGGCAATCTACACGAACAAGAGCGGCCGGATCATTTGAAATTACACTTCAAAATAGATTTTGGAATACCCCCGATAGTCGGGAAAATCAAAATGAAAATGCGAGGACCTTTATTGCAGATCGTATCAACTCAAGACTTGAATTGGGCTATAGTGTAAGTGACAGATTAACCCTTGGAGTGGGATATGCGACGAGATACGAATCTATTGATGGTTTTCTAAAATACAAGCTGATCCAACAAGAAGAAGGGACATTGCAGTCTCCTATAACCATTAGCGTATATCAAAACGGGGTATTTCGCAGTAAAACACCAGGTTTTGCTGATATCGATACAGATTCTGGAGGATTAACGACGCAGCTATTAGTATCTCGAAGGTTTACAGAAAACTTTTCATTTCAATTGGCTCCCAGTTATGTTTATGGCCAGATAGCAGATTCTTTTGACAATGGGGTAAGTAAGTTTTTTCTAGGTTTTGGTGCCAGATATAAAGTGGGGAAACGTGTTTCTTTGGCTTCGGAATACTATTATTATATCAATGCACCCGATGATGAGAATGTTTTTGGCCCATTTGCCATTGGGGTGAACTGGCAGGTAAAGCAATTAATACTGCAATTTAGCTTGACCAATGCCGATAAATTGGTGGAGGATAAAATATTGGGTGCTACGGCACGCAATTTCAATTTTAGGGACGGGAATCTTCATTTTGGATTCCAAGCCACGTATCTGTTAAGATTTGGAAAAACAAGATTATAGATAAATTTCCCTGTCCTTTTAAAAGGAACTTTAGGTATAAGTTTCAAGAGCAATGTTATGTTTTTAATAATTCGGGCCCTATTTTGTTAGATGGAGTCTCGGACTAAGGAGAATGTAATTTTTTTTAGTATATTGATAATAAGATATTTATAAAATTGTTTTAAGGATTGATTTTATCCTCAGGCATCATTTACTTTTCCCTATATTGGAGGTGAACAAGTTATTGCCCCCGATGCACTATAGGCTTTTTAGAAGTAGAAATTTAAGGACTTTGTAAGGAATTAGTGACTTGGTCAAATATAAAGTCCCTGTATTGTTTTTGTTTGAAGGAGCCTAATGTTTTTGTTATAGATTACCAAGGGCGGAAAATGCAAGAAAATTAACGGGTTAAATTTCTTTAACTAATATTTTTTTTGTTATTTGGCCCTCCTTAAAAAGTGAAATAGTAGAGTGGTGTAAGATATCCTTCTTTAAAATGGGCTCATCAGAAACGATTATGTAAGAATGGATAGATAGTAGCAAAGCTGCATTCCCATCATTTAAAATTTAATTTTTTAATTATAAAAATTTTTTATCTTTAACCCGATTAACTAACGAATATTTAAGTTTTAAGAAAATGAAAAAATTATTCTCTGTCCTAGCAGTGGCTGGGCTATTTGTCCTAAGTACGAGCACTGTAAGTGCAAAAACAATAGTTTCCAACCTATCTGCAACGGCAGTAATCCTACAAGATGCTCCGGAAGAAGCTGCGAAAGGATTTACGCAAGTTTTAAAAGAGCAGTTTATTCAAGGGGGTGCCGGATTTATGGGTATCGTTCTTTTGTGTTTGATTTTAGGATTGGCCGTGGCTATTGAAAGAATCATCTATCTTAATTTAGCGAGCACTAACAGTAACAAATTGAAGCAACAAGTTGAAGATGCCTTGGCTTCTGGTGGTGTTGAAGCTGCTAAAGAAGTATGTAGAAACACAAAAGGACCTGTAGCTTCTATTTTTTATCAAGGATTAGACCGTGCAGGAGAAAGTATCGAATCTGCGGAAAAAGCGGTAGTTTCTTATGGAGGTGTACAAATGGGACAACTGGAGAAAAACGTTTCATGGCTTTCTTTATTTATTGCTATTGCACCGATGCTTGGTTTCATGGGAACGGTAATTGGTATGATTCAGGCCTTCCAGAAAATTGCAGCTGTAGGTAACTTGAGTGCCTCTCTTATTGCAGGAGATATTCAGGTGGCACTTTTGACTACGGTATTTGGTCTTATTACGGCGATTATCCTTCAGATTTTCTACAACTACATTATTGCAAAAATAGATAGTATCGTAAATGATATGGAAGACTCTTCAATCTCTTTGATTGATATGTTGGTAGACCACAAGAAATAAGTTCAACCTAATACAAAAAGCATTATGCAGAAGATTATAAAAATTGTATTGGTAGTTATTTCATTAATAGGTGCCGTGCTATGGTTTCAATTGCCTTCTAAAGAATTTTCAGAGGCAAATCCAGCAGAAGCTGCCAAGGACGGATATATGGCAGCAATGTTCATGATTACTTATATATTATTGGGTATAGCTGTTGTAGTTAGTGTTTTCTTTACCCTAAAGAATTTGTTTTCCAATCCGGCAGGATTGAAGAAAGCATTATATGTGATAGGAGCATTGGTCGTTGTTGTTGTTATTTCATTTGCTTTGGCAAGTGGGGATGACGTAAATCCTGAGCTAATGGCTGCACAGGAAGTAGATGAGACCGTTGTGAAGCGTATAGGTGTAGGATTAAATGTTTTCTTTATCCTTACGATTGTGGCAGTGGCCTCTATGGTCTTGCCAGGAGTCAAAAAATTATTCAGTAAATAATATAATACTAAGAAGTTATGCCAAAAAGAGGAGCACCACCAGAGGTAAATGCAGGGTCAATGGCAGATATAGCATTCTTATTGCTTATCTTCTTCCTAGTGACCACCATTATCCCAACGGATGCAGGTTTAGATAGAATGCTGCCTCCTATTGAACCACCAGAAGATGACGTTGTGATTAAGCAAAAGAATATCTTTCAGGTTAATATCAATAAGAACGGACAGTTATTGGTCGAGGAGGAATTGGTTCCTTTGAAAGATCTTAAAGCGAAAGCAGTGGCATTCTTGGACAATGGAGGAGCGGCTGCCGGAACGCCGGAATACTGCAATTACTGTAAAGGTAAAAGGGATCCAGAATCTTCGGATAACCCGGGAAAGGCAATTATATCATTAAAGAATGATAGAGAAACCAAGTATGCGATTTATATTACTGTTCAGAATGAATTGGTAGGTGCTTATAATGAGCTTAGGAACCGAGAGGCCCAGCGATTGTTTGGTAAGGATTTTACAGAGATGGAAGCCACCTATCTCAGTCAGGATTCTGGCCTGTCGGAAACGGCAAAGGAGAAATTAAAGGGGCAGGTGAAACAAATTCAGGATCTTTTTCCTCAGAAATTATCCGAAGCTGAAACTTCGGCTTCAAATTAATTGAACGGCTAAAAAAACAAAGAAAATGTCAAAATTTAAAAAGAAAAAAGATGGGGATTTGCCAGCGGTTTCAACGGCATCACTTCCAGACATTGTATTTATGCTCTTGTTTTTCTTTATGACGGTTACCGTGATGAAGGACAGTACGGTAAAAGTGGAGAATACACTACCGAATGCCAGTGAAATAAAAAAATTGGAGAAATTAGATCAAGTAATCTATATCTATGTGGGAGCCCCTACGCGGGAATTTCAAAAAGTATATGGTACGGAGTCGAAAATTCAATTGAATGATAAGTTTTCTGATGTAGATGCCGTAGGGTCATATATCTTGGCGGAAAGAGCGAAAAAAGATCAAGCGTTAC
The DNA here is from genome assembly GCF_043678055.1 of Spongiimicrobium salis. Classification (NCBI taxonomy): domain Bacteria; kingdom Pseudomonadati; phylum Bacteroidota; class Flavobacteriia; order Flavobacteriales; family Flavobacteriaceae; genus Spongiimicrobium; species Spongiimicrobium salis. The sequence goes on along the minus strand of NZ_JBHEQA010000001.1, from coordinate 850,276 downwards.
AGAACTTTTTAACAACTTCATTAAAAGTTGATAAGAATGCGAATATGGGATTGATTTCCGATATCAAGCAAGAACTTAGAAAGGTGAATGCATTGAAAGTGAACTATACTACGTATGACGGTGATGCATTTATGAATTTGCAGAACTAGATTGTAGAAAATAAGATTTTAAAAAACGCTTCAAAAGTAATTTTGAAGCGTTTTTTTATTGATAGATTTTGAATACTTTTATAAATGGTGCAAGATGCACTCTTAAAACCTTTGTGGCAATGCGTAGATTCTTGGGAGTTTTTCTTTTAATGTGGGCAAGTAGTACAATTGCTCAAGAGGGGGATTTAGACGAGAATTACTTGGAGGATCAGTTTTATGTGGGTATTACGTATAACTTTTTGTTAGAACGGCCCCAGGGAGTTTCTCAGCAAAATTTATCCTATGGATTACAATTGGGTTTTATAAAGGATTTGCCTATAAATAGTGAAAGAACATTTGGTTTTGGAATCGGACTGGGGTACGCTGTGAATTCATACTACAGTAATTTGGTAGCTCAGGAAACATCTACAGATTTTACCTATGCCGTATTCAATGACAATAGTGGTTTTAAACGTAATAAATTAGAAAACCATCTTGTTGAACTGCCTTTGGAGTTGCGTTGGCGTACTTCTAATCCGGAGAGTACAAAATTCTGGAGAATCTACACGGGAATCAAATTTGGATACGCTTTTGGAAATCGCTCCAAATTGGTGCTTGAGGAAACTAAAAACAGCTTTTTTAATAGGGATGCCAGAGATTTTCAATCGGGAGTTACGCTGAGCTTTGGTTACAATACCTTTAATATCCATGCCTATTATGGATTAAATTCCCTGTTTAATGATGGTGTGCAAACCACTACAGGAGAAGATATCGGGTTTAGACCTCTAAGACTCGGAATTATTTTCTATATTTTGTAGAGATAATAAAAATCCATTAGTATAAGTTGTTTACATAAAGCATGTTATAAATGTGTGCTTCCCTTTTTTTACTTTTCCAGTTAAGAAAATAATCACTTGGCATAGAAATTGTTGTATTGATTCTGGCTAGAACCCTTCTTATAAAGAAGTTTAGAAGTCGCCCCATTCCATATTCTAGTTGTTATTGTCATGTATCTATTTTGTTCAATATAAAATCAATACAATTATGTCAAGTAAATCAACTCCTCCAGAGGTCAATGCAGGCTCTATGGCCGACATTGCATTTTTATTGCTTATCTTTTTTTTGGTCACTACGGTAATCCCTACCGATGCCGGTTTGGACAGACAGCTTCCGCGAAAAGATAAAACTCAGCCAGATCCGCCTCCAATTCACCATCGTAATATATTGACAGTAGTCGTTGGGGAAAACAATCAAATCTTGGTGGAAGAAGAGGTCGTCCCCATCACGGCTTTGCGAAAGATTGCCCGAGAATTTTTGGATAACGGGGGCGCAACACCCAATGGAGAGGTTGCCTTTTGTGATTATTGCTTAGGAGCCCGGGATGTACAGTCTTCAGATAACCCGGATAAAGCGGTCATTTCGTTAAAGAGTAATAGGAAAGCATTATATGGAACCTATATTACCGTGCAAAATGAATTGGTAGGAGCCTATAACGAACTTCGCGATAGAGAAGCACAACGGTTGTATCAAATGGATTATACGGCAATGGATGCTAAGTATAACGATGCGAAAACATCGAAAAAAGAAAAAGAAACCCTAAGGATGAAGATTAAGGAAATACAAGCCTTATTTCCGTTAAAACTTTCCGAGGCAGAAACCATTGAAACAAAAACTAAAAATTAATAAGATGTCAAAATTTAAAAAGAAACCAAATGGGGACGTTCCAAAGGTATCAACAGCGTCGCTACCCGATATTGTCTTTATGCTGTTATTTTTCTTTATGACGGTGACGGTAATGAAAGATACCACACTCAAAGTAGAAAATACCTTGCCGAATGCCAGTGAAATTAAAAAATTAGAGAAACAGGACCGTCTGATTTACATCCATATAGGAAAACCAACCCAGGAATATCGCAGAATTGCAGGAGAAGAACCCGTTGTTCAAATGAATGAGTCTTTTCTAAAGCTAAATCAGATAGGTGCTCGTGTATTAGAAGAAATTGGTAAAAAGCCACAGCATATTCAACCTTTTGTCACCGTGGTATTGAAAGTGGATCGAACGGCCAACATGGGTTTAATATCCGATGTAAAGGAAGAGCTGCGAAAGGTAAACGCTTTGAAAATCAATTACACCACCTATGATGGAGATGCTTTTGAAAATTTTTAAGAAAGATAAGTGATGTCCATAAAGAATTGGAGCTAGATATGCGGAATAGTCATATCCAGAATCGCACCGTGAGCAATTGTGATGTAAAACCAATAATAAAACCAATCAATAGCTCCACCTTATTATGCGCCTTTAAATATAGTCGGGAAGTGGCCACAAGTCCAGTCGCCAGGGTCAAAATACTAATGCCTAAAGTGATGTTCATTTCAAAATGAATACTAAGGCTCACCAGAAACATCAGTATGCTTCCCATACCCATCATGTGTATACTGCTTTTAAAGTTGGCAAAGAGCAGTAATAAGGCCATTACCGAAGCTGAAATTAAGCCCAGGAAGTAGTAATTGAGCTCAACGATGAAATTGCTGGGAATCACTTTAAGAAAAACCATAAGTAAGAGCGCAATACTAATATAAAGCGGGTATTTGCGCTCCTTGATCGAGGGCATAAAAATGGAATTGACCAAGCCTATGTTCTTAAGGATAAAAAAGCAGATGATCGGAATAATGACCGTTAGGATAAAAATGGGTAAAATGTTTCCGCTCTGGAGTTCCAAAGGCGTGTATTTTGGGGTTACCCTAAAATAAATAAGCGTACCGACAATAGGAATGAATAAAGGATGGAAAATATGTGAGATTACTTTATGGAAAGCCCTCATTATATCTGTTTTCTAAGCCTTGCAACAGGAATGCCAAGCTGCTCCCGATATTTGGCTACCGTTCTTCTGGCTATAGGATAGCCTTTTTCTTTTAAGATGGTGGCCAATTTATCATCGGTCAAGGGTTTGCGCTTCTCTTCTTCCCCAATGACCGTTTCCAGAATCTTCTTGATTTCCTTGGTAGAAACATCTTCCCCTTGCTCGTTTTTCATCGATTCGGAGAAGTATTGTTTTATCAGTTTTGTTCCGTAGGGCGTATCTACATATTTGCTGTTGGCTACACGGGATACCGTGGAAACATCCATTTGGATGGCATCGGCAATGTCCTTTAAAATCATGGGGCGCAGCTTGCGTTCATCCCCGGTAAGGAAATATTCCTTTTGATACTGCATAATAGCATTCATCGTAATGAAAAGCGTTTGCTGACGCTGTCTTATCGCATCGATAAACCATTTGGCAGCATCTAACTTCTGTTTGATGAAGAGTACGGTATCTTTTTGGGATTTAGATTTATCCTTGGTGTTTTTATAGCCTTCCAGCATATTGTGATACTCTCTGGACACATGAAGTTCGGGAGCATTACGTCCGTTCAGGCTAAGCTCTAGGTTGCCTTCTACAATTCTAATGGAAAAGTCTGGTACAATATGCTCTATGATTCTAGTATTACCGGAATACGATCCCCCAGGTTTAGGGTTTAGTCGCTCAATTTCAGAAATGGCCTCTTTCAATTCTTCTTCGGAGATATTGTATTTTTGAAGAAGTTTTTGATAGTGTTTTTTGGTAAATTGTTCAAAGGATTTTTCAAGAATGCGAATGGCCAGTGCAATGCTGGGAGAAGTCTCTTTTCGTTTCAATTGAATGATAAGACATTCTTCCAAAGATCGAGCTCCAACACCAGGCGGATCTAATTCTTGAACTATTTTTAAGGTTTTCTCTACGGTAGCTTCATCGGTGTAGATGTTTTGGGTAAAAGCCAAATCGTCCGTAATATCCGAAAGTGGTCTTCGGATATATCCGCTTTCATCAACACTGCCCACTAGAAATTCAGCAATGCCCCATTCATCCGGGTTTAGATATACCGTATTCAATTGATTCAGTAGGTATTGATTAAAAGAAGTGCCAGCCGCATAGGGAACACTTTTTTCATCATCATCGGCACTATAGTTATTGGCTTGTGTGCGATATTCGGGAATTTCATCATCACTTAGGTAATCATCAATATTGATATCTTCTGCATTGATGGATTCACTATCCGTATCTCCTTCATAAGTGTCGGCAAAATCGTCCTCTAGGCTATCACTTTGTTCTTTCCCACTTTCCAATGCCGGGTTCTCTTCCAGTTCTTGTTCCAGTCGTTGCTCAAAAGCTTGTGTAGGCAATTGAATCAGTTTCATTAACTGAATCTGCTGCGGTGACAGCTTTTGCGATAGTTTAAACTGTAAATATTGTTTTAGCATCGGGGAATGTTCGTTCCTATAAAGTTAAAGATTTCAATTTAAAATTCCGCATTTTGTGGTGTTCTTGGAAAAGGAATTACATCTCTAATGTTGCCCATCCCTGTGGCAAAGAGCACCAAGCGCTCAAAACCAAGGCCAAAACCGCTATGTACAGCAGTACCGAATTTTCGTAAATCCAAGTACCACCATAATTCCTTTTCATCGATCCCCAATGCCTTTATTTTTTCGAGCAATACATCCAAGCGTTCTTCCCGTTGTGACCCCCCTACAATCTCTCCTATCCCTGGGAATAGGATATCCATGGCGCGTACGGTTTTTCCATCTTCATTCAAACGCATATAAAAAGCCTTGATATTTGCCGGATAATCAAAAAGAATCACAGGGCATTTAAAGTGCTTCTCCACTAAGAAACGTTCGTGCTCACTCTGTAGGTCGGCACCCCATTCGTGAATAGGGTATTTGAATTTTTTCTTTTTATTGGGCTTGCTGTTTTTGAGAATATCGATAGCCTCAGTATAGGAAACACGTTTAAAGGTGTTCTCCGTGACAAATTTTAATTTTTCGATCAGGGATAATTCGCTGCGTTCCGCTTGAGGTTTGGTCTTCTCTTCGTCCAAAAGGCGTTTCTCTAGAAAAGCCAGGTCATCCGCGCAATGTTCCAATACATACGCTAGTACATTTTTGATGAAATCTTCAGCCAGATCCATGTTATCATCCAGATCATAAAAGGCCACTTCGGGTTCTATCATCCAGAATTCTGCTAAATGTCTTGAAGTATTGGAGTTTTCAGCTCTGAAAGTAGGTCCAAAAGTATATACTTTCCCCAAGCCCATGGCGTAGGTTTCGGCTTCTAATTGTCCGGATACGGTTAAATTGGTCTCTTTTCCGAAAAAATCTTGACTATAATCCACCGTCTTTTCTTCATTCAAAGGCGGGTTTTGGGCATCCAGAGTAGTTACTCGAAACATTTCACCAGCACCTTCGGCATCAGAACCTGTTACAATAGGGGTATGTACATAGTAAAACCCACTTTCGCGGAAATATTGGTGTACCGCAAAAGCCAAGGCGGAACGGACCCGCATCACTGCCCCAAACGTATTGGTGCGTACTCTGAGATGTGCCTGCTCACGCAATTTTTCCAAAGTATGTCTTTTGGGGGAAAGAATGGTTAGCTTCAAAGCTTCAGGATCGGCAGTTCCGTGAATCGCAATTTCCTTTACCTGGATTTCTACAGCTTGTCCCTTTCCTTGACTTTCCACAAGGGTTCCCCTTATTTTTAAAGCAGCCCCAATAGTCACTTGTTTTAGCAAATCCTCATCAAATTCCTCAAAGTCAACTACGCATTGGAGCGTATTTAATGTAGAGCCATCATTCAAGGCGATAAAGCGATTGCTTCTAAAGGCGCGTACCCATCCATTGACAATAACTTCCTGTTGTATAAGATCTCCTGTGAGCAGTGCTGCTATACGATATGGTTTCATCTTGATTACTTCTAAATTTGAAGTGGCTAAGATAGCCTTTTTAAGAAAAAAGATGGCCTATAACAGGAGTATAAATGTGCTTTTTACGATGTAGTGCTATCTTCGTCCTCGCTAGTGTTGCCAAGCTCTTCTTTCGGTAGAATATCGATCTGGGGTTTCTTTAGGGTTTCTTTATTGGCTATGCTTTTTTCTAGGGACAATAGGAGTGAAGGCAATAAGGTGAGATTGGCCAACATGGCAAAAAGCAAAGTAGCAGAGACCAAGGCTCCCAAGGCTACAGTACCTCCAAAATTGGAAATGATGAATACCGAAAACCCAAAGAAGAGCACTATGGAAGTATAGAACATACTTACACCCGTCTCTCGCAGGGCAGCATAAACCGATTTTTTAATCTTCCAATTATTTGCAGTGAGCTCTTGCCGATATTTCGCCAAAAAGTGAATCGTATCATCAACGGAAATACCAAAAGCAATACTAAATACTAGAATGGTGGAAGGTTTAATGGGTACACCTACAAATCCCATGACTCCAGCCGTAATCACTAGAGGCAGTAAATTGGGGATCAAAGAAATAATGATCATCCGAAAGGAACGGAACAAATACGCCATAAAAAGGGCAATGAGTCCAATGGCCAGGGCCAATGAGAGCACAAGATTCTTTACCAAATACTTGGTCCCCTTTAAAAATAATAGGGCATTACCCGTCATATGGACCTCATAACGTTCCTCAGGGAATATTTTGGCGATTTCCTTTAAAAGGTCTTCCTCAATTTCCTCCATGCGGTCCGTTTTTACATCGCGCATATAGGTAGTGATACGGGCCACTTGCCCTGTACTGTCTACAAAACTCTTGAGTAAATTGGCATTATTGGAAGATTTTCGGGCTACATCGGTGATAAAGGTATTTTCCTGGGCCGTGGGCAATTGATAATATTTGGGGATGCCACTGTAAAAGGCTTGCTTGGAATATTTCACCAGATTCACCACTGAAATGGGCTTGGAAAGCTCAGGGATATCATCGATGACCTGACCCAGTCGGTCCATTCGTTTTAAGGTTGCCGGTTTTAGAATTCCCCTTGGTCGTTTAGCGTCTACAACGATTTCTACAGGCATGATGCCTTTAAATTCTTTTTCAAAGAAACGTATGTCCTTAAAAAAAGAAGATTTTTTGGGCATATCCTCAATGGGGCTTCCTGAGATATCTATTTGATAAATTCCTATGATACTGGCAACGAGCAAGGCTATGGAAAAAATGTAAACCGCAATTCTTCGTTCCCTAACAATATTTTCCATCCAATTGACAAAACGATCGATCCATCTTTTGTTCAGATGTTTTAGATGTTTGGTCTTGGGAAGTGACATAAAGCTATATACTATAGGAATGATCAGCAAAGAGAGGATAAAAATCCCTATAATGTTTATGGAAGCAACGATACCAAATTCCTTTAATAATTTACTATCCGTAATAATAAAGGTGGCAAAACCTGATGCTGTGGTAACATTGGTCATTAAAGTGGCATTCCCGATCTTGGATATGACCCGTTGCAGGGACAAGGCCTGATTGCCATGTTTCTTGACTTCTTGTTGGTATTTGTTGATCAGGAAAATGCAATTGGGAATTCCAATGACAATGATCAAAGGTGGAATTAAGGCGGTCAATACGGTAATTTCATACTGTAGCAAGCCAAGGATGCCAAAAGCCCACATTACGCCAATAATTACAATACACATAGAAATAAATGTGGCCCTGAAACTACGGAAGAAAAAGAAAAAAATTAAAGAGGTGACTGCTAGGGCCGCACCAATGAATTTTCCAATCTCATCAATAATATTTTGGGAGTTTTTGGTGCGTATGTATGGCATTCCCGAGACACGCACATCCATTTGGGTCTCTTTTTCAAAATCATTGACCAGGTTTGCCAAATCTTCCAGAATAAAGTCTTTTCGCACGGCAGTATTTACAATATCCTGATCCATATACATAATGGTGCGGATCGTCTTAGTCTCTTTATTGTATATGAGATTCTCATAAAAGGGCAAATCATTGAGTAGGTGCTCCACAAGGCTGTCCACTTCCACTTTTGTTTCTAATGTGGATTCAAGAAAGGGCTTGAGGACAAAAACTTCTTCATTGTCGTCCTTGACCAATTCTTGTAAGTTATCTGTGGAAAGCACAAAATCTACCTCTGGAAAGGCTTCTAGTTGCTTACTTAGTTTGTTCCAGCGTTCAAATTTGGATGGCGTGAATAAGGCACTATCGCTAATGGCCATTACAATGGTATTCCCTTCTTCTCCAAAACGCTCCAAAAAAGCTTGGTACTCTTGATTTACAGGATGGTCATTTGGTAAGAGATTGGCCTGAGTGTTGGAAAAACGCATTTTTTCCCATTGGAAGCCCAAGAAGACAGTAATTGCGGCAATGCCAATTAAGATCAGTATTCTATTTCTAAGGATAATTCGTGCTGTTTTGGCCCAAAATCCCTGTGTTAGCTTAGCTACCATTTAAATGTGTTGACTCAAACGAATCCCCTGTATCAATACCATATTGAACCTGGGTAACATACCATTAAAATATGCACATCGCATGCTTTATTTTTCCTTGCGCAAAGGTAAAAAAAGATTGTGAAGCACCTCTATAACCCTGAGGGAGTTTTGGATAAAAATTATGAGGTACAAAAAAGACCTAGATTTTGGGTGAAAACAAAGGGTTTTGTGCGCGTTTTTGTGTACAAAAAAAGGGATGGCATTTAGACCATCCCTTATAAAATCATAGAGAAGCAATACCTATACTTTCATTATTTCTGCTTCTTTTATACTTAAAAGATCGTCTATTTTTTTACTGAAGGTATTGGTTAGTTCCTGAACATCTGCTTCCGCATTTTTTAATACATCTTCAGAAACTTCCAGACTGCGAAGTTCCTTATTGGAATCCTGGCGTACATTTCGAACTCCTATTTTGGCATCTTCCGCTTCCGCTTTTGCCTGTTTTACCAAATCCCGTCTTCGTTCTTCGGTCAAAGGAGGAACATTAATGATAACCGTTTCTCCGTTGTTCATTGGATTGAATCCAAGATTTGCATTCATGATTGCCCTTTCTATTTCTTGAAGCATGCTTTTTTCCCATGGCTGCACCGAAATGGTTCGGGCATCCGGCGTATTCACATTGGCTACTTGTGATAATGGTGTTTGGGACCCATAATAATCCACCATAACATTGGACAACATCACGGGGCTGGCCTTACCCGCTCTAATTTTCACAAATGCCTTTTCCAAATGTTTTATAGAGCCATCCATACTCTCTTTTGTAGTATCTAATATAAAGGTAATGTCTTCGTTCATATATTAAATTTCTGCGATCTCGAAAACTGTGTCGGGATCTAAGTTTAGTTTCCTTTTCTAATTAATACACCCATCATATACCGTACCAAGCTATAAGTCTACCACGGTGCCTATATTTTCCCCAGCAACGATTTTCAATAAATTCCCTTTTTTGTTCATATCAAAAACAACTATGGGAAGTTCGTTTTCCTGGCTTAAGGTAAATGCAGTGGTATCCATAACTTTCAACCCTTTGGTAAGTACCTCATTAAATGAAAGCGTTTCAAATTTGGTAGCGTTCTTATCCTTTTCGGGGTCGGAAGTATAGATTCCATCTACGCGTGTTCCCTTTAAAATAACATCGGCTTCCACTTCTATGGCCCTTAAAACAGCAGCTGAATCCGTTGTAAAATATGGATTTCCTGTTCCTCCACCAAAGATAACGACTCTTCCCTTTTCCAAATGACGCATGGCACGCCTTCGGATAAAAGGTTCGGCAACTTCGTTAATTTTAATGGCAGATTGCAAACGGGTTTCAATGCCCTTGTCTTCCAAGGCTCCTTGTAATGCGAGACCATTGATTACCGTGGCCAACATTCCCATATGGTCTCCTTGTACACGATCCATTCCATTGCTGGCACCGGACAAGCCTCTGAAAATATTGCCTCCACCTATTACTATGGCTACCTGTACACCTTTGTCGACAACAATTTTTATTTCTTCGGCATATTCCGAAAGTCGCTTTGGGTCTATCCCATACTGTCGTTCGCCCATTAAAGCTTCACCACTCAGTTTTAAAAGTATACGTTTGTATTGCATTGTTATGGATTAAAATCAAGCAAAAATAATCAAAATAATTTATGGAAGAGCTCCGTACTATGCTTATATCTGGCAATAATTTTTTAAATCCTAAGCATCAGTTTGATATTATTTTATATTCTTGTAACATAATCGTTGACATCGCGTCAAATACAAGGTTCAAATAAAAGAACTTCATAATCAATAGAATTTAAAAACGGTATTTATGAAAAAAATAATAATGCTATTGACCTTAGGGGTACTGGTATATAGCTGTGGGGGATCCAAAGCTTTGGTTACAGCAGCGAAAACACCTATGGCGACTACCATAGATTTGGTCAATGTTAAAGATGACAAAGTTACCGTTGTGGTGAATCCTGGAGCTTTTACGAAAGATGATGTCAGCTTCTATATCCCAAAAACAGTTCCTGGAACTTATAGTTCTGACAATTATGGGAAATATATTGAGAACTTTAAGGCTTATGATTATAAAGGGGATGAGCTCGCTGTGAGCAAGAAAGATGAAAATACTTGGGTCATCGCAGAGGGAAAGAAGCTGGATTGGGTAAAGTATGAAGTAAACGATACCTATGATACGGAGAGTGAAGTGGCAGATGCTGTTTTTTCCCCGGCAGGAACCAACATTGCCAAAGGAGAGAACTTTATGCTGAATCTACATGGTTTTGTTGGGTATTTTGGAGGATTGAAAGAAGTGCCCTATTCCATAACCGTTGATGTGCCCGAAGGGTTGACCGCGACTACGTCCTTGGAAAAAGTCACTGTTCCCAATGGGAAAGCCAATCAAGATCATTTTAAGGCAAGCCGTTATTTTGAAGTTATTGATAACCCTATTTTGTATGCCAAAGCGGATACGGAAACCTTTCAAATCAATGATATCGCAATTACCTTAAGCGTATATTCTCCTAATAATTTATACACGGCGGCGAGCCTGAAGGATCGTATGCAAAAGATGATGGGGGCTCAAAAATCTTTTTTGGGAACTATCAATAGTACAAAACACTATACGATTTTATTGTATTTATCCACATTGGGAGAAACCGATGCCACAGGCTTTGGCGCATTGGAACATCATACGTCAACAGTAGTGGTCTTGCCCGAACAGATGGCTAAGGACAGATTGGAACAGGCTATGGTAGATGTTGTTTCCCATGAGTTTTTTCATATCGTAACACCTTTGAGTGTGCACTCTAAAGAAATTCAGTATTTTGATTTTAACGATCCAAAAATGTCGGAACACCTGTGGATGTATGAAGGAACCACCGAATATTTTGCCAATTTGTTTCAAATTCAACAAGGCTTGATCGATGAGGCGGAGTTTTACAATAGGATTATGGGTAAAATAACCAATGCCAAGGCGTATGACGATGCGATGTCTTTTACAGAGATGAGCAAGAATGTTCTGGAGGATCCGTATAAAGACAATTATAACAATGTCTATGAGAAAGGCGCTTTGATCAATATGGCTCTTGATATTACCTTGCGGGATTTAAGTAATGGAGAGAAGAGCGTACTGTGGTTAATGAAAGAACTTTCCAATAAGTATGGTAAAATGACCCCCTTTAACGACAGCGATTTACTCGATGAAATTGTGGCCATGACCTATCCGGAAGTGCGTACCTTCTTTAATACACATGTGGTGGGCGAAACGCCTATTGACTATGATGTCTTTCTGAGTCGAGTAGGACTTACCAAAGGGTCTGAGGAAAAAGAAAGTGGTTATTTTTTAGATGGTAATATTCCGTTTATCGATGTGGATCAAGCCAATAATAACGCTATTTTTATTCGCAAGGGAATTACGTTGAATAGTTTCTTTAATAATCTGGGAATTCAAGGGGGAGATGTCATCAAGAGTATCAATGGTACCGCCATTACCTTGGAGTCCATACGGCCCATCATTGGTCAAAGCTTTGGTTGGACTCCGGAGACTGAAGTGAAAATGGTAGTGGAACGCAATGGGGAAGAACTTCAGATAGCAGGAGCTGTGGGGAAACCCATGCTCCAAGTAGAAACTATAAAAACAGCTCCAAATGCTTCAGATGAACAAAAGAAGCTAAGGGAGATTTGGATGAAAGGATAATAAGAAATAAAGTAATAGTTGAAAAAGCGGTTCCGTAAGGAGCCGCTTTTTTTATGATAAATAAGGAGTATCTTAAAAGAAAATAAAATTTTTTGTAACCTTTTTAAAAAGGGGAAGTTTACCCTTTTGAAAATTGAAACACAAGAATGCAAACACTAACCGACAATGCATTAATGCTAAAAGTAAAATCTGGGGAACTAGATAAATTGGGCTTGCTTTACGAACGTCATAAGAGACGTGTTTTTGGGTTCTTTTACAATATGAACGGTAATGCAGCTTTAAGTGAAGATCTGGTACAGAATGTATTTGTACGAATGTTAAAATACAAACATACCTTCACTGGAGAAGGTTCATTTATGGCTTGGATGTTCCGCACGGCTCGAAACGTAAACTTTGACCATTATAAGAAAAATAAAAAAAATAGGTATCAAAGTGAACTCAGTGCGGTAGATTATAAATTAGAGAGTACCGTGAATGTTGAGGAAGGAATTATCAAAAACGATAATCTGAGTCTGTTGAACAAAGCTATGGAGCGATTATCGGTCGAAAAACGGGAAATATTGGTCTTGAGCAAATACAAAGAAATGAAGTTTAGTGAAATAGGGGAGGTTCTTGGTTGTTCGGAGGGCGCAGCAAAAGTGAAAGCACATAGGGCTTTAAAAGATTTGAAAGGAATTTTTATGCAATTGGAAAATAAACAGTGATGGAGGATATGGATAAAGAGCAGTTTGAGATTTGGGCAATGGAATACTTGTCGGAAAAATTGGATGAACAAGGGAGCACGGCATTTGAGGAGTTTTTGGGGAAACATCCAGAATTCCAAGAAAACTTTGAATCGGTATCAGACGCATGGTCAAGAATGGATGACTTTGCCTTTCCGGAACCTTCTGTAGCTATGGATGAAAAGTTTTATGAAGTACTCTATGCAGAAATGGAAAAAGAGAAAGCTAAACCTGCGGCTTGGATGACCAATCTGAGAGATTATTTTGGGTTCTTATTCAAACCTCAATTGGCCTATGGTTTGTTGATATTAATTGCAGGTTTTGGGTTGGGACAGTATATGAGTTCAGGAGAAGATGGGCAGAACGCGAAAGGAGCCTTGACCGGTACGGAGGAAACGCAGGAGGTTAGAGAGCAATTGGTACTGACCTTATTGGAGCAGCCTTCAGCCAATAAACGACTTCAAGGCGTCAATGAGGCTGTAAAATTCAAAGAAGCAGATGATAAGGTCATTAAAGCCTTATTGAAGACGTTGAATAACGATGACAATGTAAATGTACGCTTGGCGGCTATAGAATCCTTAGTAAATTATTTGGATAACCCTATAGTAAGGGAGGGACTGGTAGCATCTATCGTACAACAAGACTCGCCCATTGTTCAAGTAACCCTTGCCGACCTTATGGTAAGCTTGCAAGAGAAAAAATCTATAGAACCCTTTAAGAAATTAATGCGAACATCGGAACTGAACGGAGCAGTGAAGCAAAAGCTCGAAAAATCAATACGGGAAATTATCTAGTTTATTCATCAATAAAGTGCATGATCACATGCCATAATCAAATTACGAACAGTTAAAAACAAATCAAATGAAAACAAAAGTGAGGTATGCCTTCATTGTAGTAGCACTACTAGTGCAATGTGTTACGGCACAGGAAAAAGAGTTTAAAGAAAAGATCAATAAAGAAATCGCTTTTACTACGGAAAGTGCAGAGAATACATTGATCGTACAGAATCTTAATGGATCCATAACCGTAGAAGGTTATAACGGTACCGAGATTCAATTGGTGGTAGAGAAAACCATTCAAGCAAACAGACAGTCAGACGTAGATTTAGGGAAGAAAGAAATTGGACTGGAAGTAGAGAAGCAGGGGAATGAAATTGTGATTTATCCTAGGATTCCCAATATTGAATATAAGAATGGCCATTTAAACTCAAGTTGTAACAATAATTATGAACGTTTGTCCTACGATCACCAAATGGATTTTACTTTGAAGGTGCCCAAGGGAATCAAACTAGTAGTGGGAACTGTAAACCAAGGGGAAGTAGAGGTAACGGATATGGCAGGGAAGTATATCAAAGCCAACAATGTAAATGGAGGTATTGTGCTTACGAATGTTACCGGACAGACCGATGTTCATGCGGTGAATGGAGAGGTACAGATATCCTATGCGAAGAATCCAGAAGCACCATCAAGATACTATGCATTGAATGGGGATATCAACATTGCATATCAGAAAAACTTGTCCGCTGCAATAGCCTTTAAGAGTATGAATGGAGAATTGTTTACGGATTTTGATGTCGTAAAACAATATGCCAAAACATCTAAGAATTCTTCAAATAAGAAAGGGAAAATAAAATTTAAGTTCGAAGCCAGACCTATTGTGGAAATAGGTTCCGGAAGTTTGGATCATAATTTTGAAACGTTGAATGGAAATGTAATTATCAAAAAAATATAAAGGACTTCACCATGAAAAATATAAAACAAATCATTATCGCTTTTGTGTGTTGTATCGTATCTGTGGCGCATGCACAAGAACAAGTAGAATTATTTACGGTTCCTTTAAGTGAACCTGGGAATAAGGGAAAACTGGAATTAGGTCAGATTAAAGGTTCTATTTCCGTAGTGGGCTACGATGGCAACGAAATTATCGTAAAAGCGACTTTGGAAGAACGGAAAACCAGAAACAGTGATGCGGGAAAAGGGATGAAGCGAATTGCAAATTCCTCTCTGTCGATTAGTGCTGAGGAACGAAATAATGTTGTTCAGATTATCAATGAACAACACAACCGAAAAACAGATTTGGAGATAAAAGTCCCGAAGAATTTTGATTTACGATTAAGTACGGTAAATAAGGGGGATATTATAGTTGAAGGTGTGCAGGGAGAAATGGAAATTTCCAATGTTAATGGGGAAATTACCTTAAAGGATATCTCTGGCTCTGCTTCGGCAGACACCACGAACGGTGATATTAAAGTAGTGTTTAATAGCATTACGGAAAATACCAGTATGGCTTTTAGTAGTTTTCAGGGGGATATTGACATTACCTTCCCAGAATCATTAAAGGCCAATGTGAAAATGAGATCGGATATGGGAGAGATTTTTACGGACTTTGATATGGCCATAGAAGATAAAAAACTTACGGTTGAAACCAATAGTAATTCGGATACCCGTAAAATTTCCTTGGAGCAATGGGTGAAGGGAAAGATAAATGGTGGTGGTGCCGAAATGCTCTTTAAGACCTGGCAGGGCGATATTATGATTCGGTCCAATTAAGCCAAAAAAACCTAGTCTAAATCAAAATACGAATCGGATATTCACTCTGGCGGTCGTTTGGAAATGACCGCTAGAGCGAATACACCCTAAAAACAAAGCAATGAAACAAATAGTTACACTTTTGATATTCTTAATGGGGAATAGCTTGACATTTGGTCAATCTTTAGAACAACAGATAGATGATTATATGGATATCAGTATGCAGCGCTATGAAATTCCCGGAGCGGCTGTTGCGGTGATTCAAGACGGAAAAACAATCCATAAGAAATATTATGGAATGGCTGATGTTGAAAAACAGGAACCCGTTACGGCACATACTCGTTTTAAACTGCACTCCCTTTCCAAAGTTTTCGTGTCCACTGCAATTTTTCAGCTCATTGAAAATGGGAAACTCTCTCTAGAAGATGAAATAGGAAGCTATATGAATGAACTCCCAGAAACGTGGAAGGGAATTAAGATTAAGCACCTTTTATCACATTCCTCAGGTTTGCCCGATATGATATTTTTTGATGCTGATAGTGAAGAAGAGCATAAAACGAAGGTGTTTTCAGAGCCCATAGCATTTTCTGCCGGAGACCGTTTTAAATATAATCAGACCAATTTTTGGTTGTTAAATCGCATAATTGCCAAAGTTAGTGGTAGCTCCTTGGAGCAGTTTTTAACAAACCATCAATTTAATGGAGATCACAATGCCTTGGTTTTTGCAGGAGAGAAAGGCATTAGGAAACGGGCTACGGAGTACTTTCCCAATGAGGAAGGCATCGTAGCGCCAAAAATGTATGACATTCCGGAGTACATGTATGGTGCGGCAGGTATTGCGACTACCTTGGATCAGTTCATCGCATGGAATAATGCATTAGATCATAACAAATTACTTAGGGTAGAAACAAAAGCTGGAATGTGGGCACCTTTTGTCTATCAAAACGGTCATGATTTTGCCCATGGTTGGGGAAGAGGAAGCATAAATGGAGAACTTTCCCTAGGATTTTCTGGAGGTACAATAGTGAGTTTAAAGAAGTATCTAGAACAGGATATCACGGTTGTCGTATTGACCAACGGCTATAAGTACTTTCCCAATATCAATGCCATAGCGGATTATATAGGAGGCTTTGCCAATCCTGACTTAAAAGATAAGAGTGCTGTAATTCGGGAAAGGCTGTATACTAGTTTTCTAAATAAATCATTGGGTGTGGCTGTGCAAACGTATCATGAGCAGCGCGCTCAAAATAGTTCGGTGAATTTAGAAACTATGATGAATGGTTTAGGATATGCCTTGGCGGGAAGAAATTTGTTTGATAAGGCCATTGCAGTATTTCAACTCAATACCGAAGAATATCCAGATTCATGGAATGTATGGGATAGTTTGGGGGAAGGGTATGAAATGGCTGGAGATATGGCGAAAGCCATTACCTATTATAAAAAATCCGTAACGCTCAACCCAGAGAATAGTCATGGTCTTGAAAAGTTAAAGTTACTTCAAGAAAAAATAAAGGGTAACGGAAAATGATTTCTATGGATATAAGCATAAAAAAACCGCTTTCGTACGAAAGCGGTTTTTTTTATGAAACATAATGTTTTGTTATCCTAAACTTACACGTTTAAAATCAGAAATAGCAACATCACCATGAGATGAAACATATTTTGCAACATTGATTTTCTCATCTTTAATGAAGTTCTGATCCAATAAACATTGTTCTTGATCTAAAGTAGTGTTGTCTGAAATAAAACGCTCCATTTTTCCAGGAATAATTCTGTCCCAGATTTTTTCTGGTTTTCCTTCAGCAGCCAACTCAGCTTTGGCATCTGATTCCGCCTTGGCCAATACGTCATCGGTCAATTGCGCCATAGAAATATACTGGGGTACGTTCTTTAGGGTTTTTCCTAAACGTCCCAACTCTATATTATCTTTTTCAATGGCCGCAATTCTAGCTTCAGTTTCGGAAGCAACATAGGCGGGATCAAAATCTTTATAGGATAAGGTAGTGGCACCCATAGAGGCAACTTGCATAGATACATCTTTTGCAAGTACTTCTGAGCTATCTACTTTAGCAGATAAACCAACCAAAGCAGCAATTTTATTGATGTGTACATAACTTCCAACATAAGGCGCTTCTATTTTTTCAAATGCCTTAATGTCTAATTTTTCACCAATAACCCCAGTTTGCTCGATTAATTTATCGGCAACGGTCATCCCTCCAAAATCAGCAGCCAAAAACTCTTCTTTTGTATTGTGGTTTAGTGCAAGCTCAGCAAGTTCATTAGCCAATTTGACGAAGTTTTCGTTTTTTCCAACAAAATCGGTTTCACAACCTAGAACGATAGCTGCACCTACGGTGTTGTCAGCATTGGTTTTAGCGATAGCTGCACCTTCCGAAGATTCTCTATCTGCTCTTTTAGCAGCTACTTTTTGTCCTTTCTTACGAAGAACTTCAATTGCTTTGTCAAAATCCCCTTCAGCTTCGACCAATGCATTTTTGCAGTCCATCATTCCTGCACCGGTAGCTTTTCTTAATTTGTTTACTTCTGCGGCGGTAATTTTAGCCATTGTATGATATGTTTTATGATAATGCTAAATATAGATACTGTGTTATCGTATCTCTTTAAGCCAATATTAAATTAATATTCAGTTTAAAAAAAGATATGCCTATTCAACGCCTCCTTTGACGTTATCTTGCCATTCTTTCAGCTCATCCCATTTACCGTCAGCGGCCATCTGAGCCTGCTTAGGCCATGAAGCCGGGTTTTTGGAAGCAAATGTTGAACCTGCCTCAGCCAATACAGCTTTTAATTCCTCTTCTGATTTTCCGGCCAAAATAGCGAATGTGCTGATTTCAGCTGCTTGGAAAATTTCAGCAATCTTAGGACCAACACCTTCTATTTTTGTTAAATCATCTGCGGTTGCAACTGGTGCAGCTTCTGCAGCTACTTTAGGGGCCTCTTCAGTCTTAGGGGCTTCAGCTACAGCCTCTTTAGGGGCAGCAGCTTGTGGTTTAGCTTCTTCCTTACCTTCTTTACCTGCTTGTCTTTCTGATTTGCGCTCTGCCAAACCTGAAGCAACAGCATTAGTAACCTGCGTTAGAATAGCTTCAATGGATTTAGAAGCGTCATCATTGGATGGAATTACATAGTCCACATCTCTTGGGTCGGAATTGGTATCTACCATGGCAAAAATTGGAATGTTCAATTTTTGAGCTTCTTTTACAGCAATGTGCTCACGCATTGTATCTACGATGAATAAAGCTCCTGGTAAACGTGTCATTTCAGAGATAGAACCTAAGTTTTTCTCTAATTTGGCGCGTAAACGATCTACTTGTAAACGTTCTTTTTTAGAAAGAGTGTTGAAAGTTCCATCTTTCTTCATTCTGTCAATGGACGCCATTTTCTTTACCGCTTTTCTAATAGTAACGAAGTTCGTTAACATACCTCCTGGCCATCTTTCTGTGATGTAGGGCATGTTTACTTTAGCAACTTTATCGGCAACGATATCCTTTGCTTGTTTTTTTGTTGCTACAAAAAGTATTTTTCTTCCTGAGGCTGCAATTTTTTTAAGGGCTTCGTTGGCCTCATCTAATTTTGCAACGGTTTTGTAGAGGTTGATTACGTGGATTCCATTGCGCTCCATGTAGATGTAGGGCGCCATGTTTGGATTCCATTTTCTGGTTAAGTGTCCAAAATGAACACCTGCTTCCAATAATTCTTTTACTTCAATTTTGTCTGCCATTTTATTTATAGTTTACGTTCCTTTGAATTAGCAATGCTAAAGTGGCCACCAAATTGATGGGCCTTTAGCATTTAGATGCTAAACTAAATGGGACCTTTATCTCGTAAAGATCTCCATAAATATCGATTGACATATCGATATCTTAATTTACCCGGTATGGGTTATCAATGAACTTATGAAAAAAGTGCCGAAACGATTTCAGCACTTGTATTAAAAATATTTTAACGTTTAGAGAACTGGAATTTCTTACGGGCTTTCTTCTGTCCGAATTTCTTACGCTCTACCATTCTTGGATCTCTAGTCAATAATCCTTCTGGTTTAAGTGTAGATCTATGCTCCACGTCAAGTTCGCATAATGCTCTTGACAAGGCCAATCGGATAGCTTCTGCCTGTCCAGTGATTCCACCACCATATACATTTACTTTTACATCGAAATTGTTTTCATTCTCTGTAAGTACAAAAGGCTGCTTTACTTTATATTGTAAAGTAGCTGTGGTAAAATAGTTGTTCAACTCTTTTTTGTTGACAGTGATATTACCCGTACCTTCGGATACGTATACACGTGCAACAGCTGTTTTTCTTCTACCTATTTTATGAATTACTTCCATTATTTAAGGTCGTTTAAATTAATAGCGGTGGGTTTTTGCGCTTCCTGATCGTGCTCTGATCCAACATACACTCTAAGGTTTCTGAACAAATCAGCACCTAGTCTATTTTTTGGAAGCATTCCCTTAATTGATTTTTCTACGATACGGGCAGGGTTCTTCGCCAAAATTTCTCTGGCAGTTTCAGAACGCTGTCCACCTGGATAACCAGTATAACGCAAATATGTTTTGTCGTTCCACTTGTTTCCGGTCAAATTGATTTTTTCTGCGTTGATAATAACCACATTATCTCCACAATCAACGTGCGGTGTAAAATTAGGTTTATGTTTTCCTCTAAGCAATTTGGCTACTTTAGAAGCAAGACGCCCCAATGTTTCCCCTTCAGCATTAACTAATAACCACTGCTTGTCTACCGTTGCCTTATTGGCCGAAACAGTTTTGTAGCTTAATGTATCCACACTAATATATTTATTGATTAAACATTCCAATCCCTATAAACGGGGTGCAAATGTACAATTATTAACTTGAAATGCAAATGCTTGTTTCAGATTATTTTATAAAATTTTATTTGGCGGTAAGATAAGGCCAAATCCTCCCTGCGAAGATAGATTGAAATAGCGGTTTTTGTTAAATAAAAATTAAAATCCAAAGAAAGGTGTAACTGCTTCCATATTCGCGAGTCCTTACTGTGAATCAATCTAAAACGACAACATGAAACTTCTTATTCCAATGTGCTGCGCCTTTTTTTTGGCGCAGACAACATTGGTGGGCCAAGATACCATCAATACCGTTCCGAAAAAGGTGTATACCACCAAAGCCTTGAACAATTTAAAAGCCCCTGATATTGATGGAATGTTGGATGACGCCTCCTGGGATATCGTAGAATGGACAGGAGACTATATTGAGAATCAACCCGATGAAAACACTGCGCCCAGTTATCAGACCAAATTTAAGATTGTATATGACAAGCGATTTCTATATATAGGAGTACGCTGTTATGATGCAGAACCTCAGAATATCGTTAAGCGCTTATCCAGGCGGGATGGCTTTGAGGGAGATTGGGTAGAGTTCAATATCGATAGCTATCACGATAAACGCACGGCTTTCTCCTTTACGATCACAGCTGCTGGAGTAAAAGGCGATGAATTTATTTCCAATAATGGAGAAGATTGGGATGGGAGTTGGAACCCTATCTGGTATGTAAAAACAAATGTTGACACGGAAGGATGGACTGCCGAATTGAAAATACCGCTAAGTCAATTAAAATTTGGAAGTGGAAAAGAACAGGTTTGGGGATTGCAATCTACCCGACGCTTTTTTAGAGCGGAAGAACGTTCGCTTTGGCAACGAAAACCTATAGATACTCCAGGTTGGGTAAGTGAATTTGGGGAATTGCATGGCCTAATAGGTTTAGAGCCTCAGAAGCAATTGGAGATTCAGCCTTATACGGTTGCCAATAGGGAAACTTTTGAAGCGGAGGACGGGAATCCCTTTAGAGATGGAGACGATAATCAAATTACTGCAGGACTCGATGCCAAAATTGGCGTAACCAACGACCTTACCATAGATCTTACGGTAAACCCTGATTTTGGACAAGTAGAAGCGGATCCCTCAGCCATTGCTCTAGATGGTTTTCAGATTTTCTTTAGGGAGCAACGCCCTTTTTTCGTGGAGAACAAAAACATTTTCGATTATACTGTATCAAACTCCCAAGCGGGCAACACTTTTGGTTTTGATAATGTATTTTATTCCAGGCGCATAGGGAGGAGTCCCCAAGGTTTTCCCAATACCTCGGATGGAGATTTTGTAGATCAGCCCGAAAATACACCCATACTTGGTGCGGCAAAATTTAGTGGGAAGACCCAGGATGGCTGGTCTATAGGGGTATTGGAAAGTGTTACCGCCAAGCGTTATGCTACTATTGCCAATGGCACCGATAGGCGCAAAGAAATTGTGGAGCCGTTGACCAATTATTTTGTCAGTCGAATTCAGAAGGATTTTAATGAGAACAATACCTTCATTGGAGGGATTTTTACGGCAACGAACAGGGATGCCCTAACGGAAAGAGTCAGTTTTTTACACCGTGCTGCTTATTCGGGGGGACTTGATTTTAAGCATCAGTGGAATGAAAGGGACTGGTATTTGGAAGGAAGGTTTATATGGAGTCATGTCCTGGGAAGTGCCGAAGCCATACAAAATACACAGGAGTCTATTACGCATTTATTCCAGAGGGTAGGTGCGGATCATGTGGAAGTGGATCCCGACAAAACTTCATTGACGGGGAGTGGTGGAAACTTAAAAATAGGTAAGATTGGAAATGGTCATTGGAGATTTGAATCGGGGGCAACTTGGCGTTCCCCTGAATTGGAGTTGAACGATATAGGATTTCAACGGCAGGCAGATGATATCAGACACTATACCTGGGTAGGCTATCAAACTCTAAAGCCCGATAATAGTTTTAGAAGAGTGGGAATCAATTACAACCATTGGAGCGTATGGGATTTTGGAGGGAATCATAATAGTTTACGCTTTAATACCAATACATGGCAAAACTGGAAAAACAACTGGTTTTCCAACATAGGGTTCAATTACGCTCCCATTCAATATTCCAACTTTGCCCTAAGAGGTGGCCCCCGATTACGACAATCCCCCGAAATTGGCTTTTTTAACAGCGTGGGCACGGATGGCCGTAAAAAAGTACGTTTGAATATGTTCCATAATGGCCGCAAGGCTACCGATAATTCATACGAATCCTATAATATAGGTTTCGGGGTAACGTATCAACCTATAAATGCCCTTAGCTTTTCGGCGAGACCTTCCTACAATATCAATAACGATCAATTGCAATTTGTAAGCAATATAGATGTGAACGGGGATACGCGATATCTCAATGGTACTATTGCCCAACGCACTTTGAGCATGTCTTTCCGAATGAATTATAATATCAATCCTAATCTCACCATACAATATTGGGGGCAACCTTTTATTTCCAGAGGCAGGTATTCGGATTTCAAAGTGGTGGATAATGCCGAGGCCGCTCGCTTTGAAGATCGATTCTCAGCCTATGGGGGTGGACAGATACAGCTAAACGAAGGCACGTATAATGTAGACGAAAATTTGGATGGTGTAACGGATTTTAGTTTTGGTGATCCGGATTTCGCTTTTGTGCAATTCCGATCGAATTTGGTGGCGCGTTGGGAGTACATCCCGGGCTCGGAGATCTTTTTGGTCTGGTCTCAAGATTTATCGCGTTCAGGGAATCCCCAAGATGGACTTTTTCAAGGCTTGGAGAATACCATTTTTGGCAATGAAAAACCTCAAAATATTTTCTTGATCAAGGCAACATATCGATTTATTCTTTAAAATTATATAGAGTATGCCTCTGTTAAGTGATGAAAATGGAGATTAATCTGACTCTTGGTCGGGGATACCCTGTATTTTATAATAAGAACTTTGAAGTTTTCAAATATACCGATTACATTTACGCCCTAATGAAAAACGAAAATTAAAAAACAAAGTAATGAAACGTAATCTGTTAATTTTATTTTTAGGGACCATGTTCATTTTTTCCTGCTCCAGTGATAGCGAAGTAGACACTTCCGGAGAAACGGAAACACCTCCTGTGGAAGAAGTAAATCCGTTAGTGGGTATTTGGGATTTTTCCGGTTTAGATCTTACTGGGGTCGACGCTACAACGGAATTGGTGTTGATCAATGGTATTTTGACCGCATTGATAGATGATGGCTGTGATATCTCTACCTTGACCTTCAATGAAGACGATACCGCCGTTGTTGAATTCAGGGATTTTTCCGATCAACTTGCCGGCTTAGGCGGGGGCATTCCTATGATAAGCTGTCCTGAAACCTTGCTTACCGAAGAAGCTACATGGAGTTTGGAAGATGATCAATTGACCATCACTCAAGATGGGGAAGAACAAGTGCTTACGGTAGTCTTGGAAGGAGATACCTTGACTATTCCAGCAGAGCTTATTGATGAAAATACCTTGGCAGGGACAGGTGCTGTTTTTACAAGAAGATAATTACATACAGGAACATAATATTTGTCTAAAGTGGGTTCTCATCGGACCCACTTTAATTTTTAGTGCTTAAGGCAAGGGTGTAGATATAATTCATTTCTGCAGCTACCTTTTTTTTATGAATTACTTTCATGGAAATACCTTGGTGTATTGCCAATTTTTGAATTGTGGCTATTTGGCAATCTTCTGAAAGAATCATGTAGGTTTGCGCATTTTCTTCTAAATATGATGGCAATTGCTGAAATAGCTTTTTAAAATATTCAAAATCCTCTCCACAGAACCAGGCCTGCTCTTTTATATTTTTAGCCTTTCGTGGATAATACGGGGGGTTGATAAAAATGTAGTCAAAATGATGTTCCCGTAAATTCTCGAACAAATCGGAATGTCGTATTTCTACAGTGCACTGATTGTGATCCGCCGCTTTTTCCAAAAAAGACAATGCCGTGGTGTTAATATCCGTGGCGGTAACTTTAGCCCCTTTTTTGGAGGCATATAATGCTACTATTCCACTGCCGCAGCCCAATTCTAAAAAACGCTTCCCTTGAAGTTCCATAGGGCTCATGAAATCCAGTAATATTTTAGTGCTGAGTGTTAAATGCGGTGGAAAAACATCGGGATGTACAAGCACTTCAATATCGTCATAGCGGTACTTTCGGGGTTTGGAATAGTACCACTGTGCTCCTTTTTTTAAAAAAGGATGGGTCAGTTTTTTTAGAAATGCTCGCATTATTCAGAATGAAAACCTTCGATTTCGGGCTGGCGATATTTCCATAGCTTGTGCATGGCCTTAATTTCGTAGGGGTATTTATAAAAACCGCTCTTATATCTAAACTTGGATACTCCCCGCAAAAACTGTTTTTTTAATCCTTTGATCCTAAAATCAGAGGCCGTGGGATAATAGCCGTTCAATACCGTTTCAAAGTTTTGGATTTTATCCACCATTGTTGCATTTAACCAAGGTGTTAAGGGGTTCTTGCGTAAATCAAATTTCGCCCAGGCAGGATTCAACCAGTCTTCCAGATCTTGAGGGAACTTAAATCCGGCACTCTGTATTTGCTCATATAGTTCGGATCCTTCCGTGGCAACAGGACTGTAGAGGTAGATAATGATTTCGGTATCCGGATTGATCTCCTTGATTTCTTTGATAAAATTAATATCCCAATCAATTTGTGCCATCACCTCTTCCGGGGTGTCCGCCGGCATACCGAGTACAAATGAAAATTCGGGAATAATGCCAATTGGATATAAGCGTCTCGCAAATTCTTTAATGCCATTTCCAGTTTGCGTACCTCCTTTGTTCATTTGTTTTAGGATGTCATCATTTCCCGTTTCGGCACCCAGAAAAATCATCTTGCAACCCGCTTCCTTCATCAAATTAAGATCGTCGTCACTGTATTTATTGATCGTATCTATTCTACCTTCTCCCCACCAAGTGATATTATCATCTTTAATCAATTGGGCAAATTCAACGACCCTTTTTCTAGAGGTGAAAAAATTATTGTCATGAAATTCAACCGCATCAATATCATATTTATCAATGAAATATTTAACGTCGTCATATACTGTTTGGGCAGATTTTGCCTTCCAACGACCATCATAGATAGGTACTACCGCACAAAAAGAACAGGTAAAGGGACAGCCTAAACTAGAATGGTACGAGAATGTCCGCTTTCCTAAAAAAGTCTTACACAAATAATTGTGTAAGGGGTAAAAAGAATCCAGGTGTTTGTAGGGCAAAGGAGGTAATGAGTCTTGATCCAAAAGAGCTTCCTTTGCTGTTTTGACTATGGTGCCTTCCTCATCTAAATAAATAAGATTTTTAATATTTTTGAGTCCATCCCGATCGTTCTTCTCCAATGCATTCAATAAAGAGGGGAACGTAACGTCCCCCGGACCATTTACAATAAAATCCACAAAAGGGGATTCTATGGATACCTTAAACTGGTTGGAAGCAAAATACCCGCCCCATATGGTAACGGTACCGGGAAAAGACGCTTTTACTTTTTTGGTAAATGGAATAGCCTGACTCAATTGTGGTCCTGGCATTACCGTAGAACAGAAATATTTAAATTCCCCAGTATCAAAATAAGATTTAATCTTAGCCCAAGGATCTTTTTCCAAGTTGCCATCAACAAATACAAAGTCGTACAAACCGTAGATCGATGCACCGACCTGTAAAATGGAATTAGGAATCCGATGCTTGCCTTTAGCACTACGTGGATTAAAAATTAAAGCTTTGTTGCACATGATACGGATAGTTAAAATAAGAGATTGGTAAAGATATTATGATTCTATTGATTTCTCCTTTTGCAATTGCAAGATTTTGAGGATTCCATGATTAAAAGGCACTACAACATCTGCTGCAGGCAGGAAATAACCCTCCCGCTTTATGTAAATCTGTTCTTAATCTTCGCAACACATCGGAAGACCATATTTCCTTCAGTGTTTGTTCGTGCATGTTCCCTAAGGTTAAATTATAACATCTGCCGTGTGCAGGAATGACCGAGCCATCTGATTTTATCATGATGCTTGTGTAGACCGCATGGCACAGTTTGCCAATGATTTTTTCGGTTTGATGATAGTACAATGCTAAGTTTTCCTTTGTAGTGATTTCTGGAGAGAAATATACTTTAAAGGGATAATCCGATTTTTTGATCGTCTGAATTTCCAGAAGCAAACGATCAAGATCCATATTGTCAAAATTCAAAAGATCAATATTGGAGTCGGAAGCAGGATATAGTACGTTCCAAGGAGAATCCTCATGCAATTGCGCAGCTGCCTTGGTGACAAATTGTGTATGCATGAACCCAATATCATGGATAGGTAAATGTTTTAGTGATTCCAGTAATTCGTGTAGTACTTCAATATTCCATTCCGTAATGGCACAAATGATACTGACCCTAGGTTTTTTAGGACCGCTTAAAAGTTCCTCAATACCTTCCAAGGCTTTTTGAAAGGATTTCTTATGCCCTCTTATTTCATTATGAACGTCCTGAGGCCCATCTAAAGATACGTACACTTCATTGATACCTGCATCCACAAGTTTTTTGGCCTTATGCTTTAATGTTAATGCATTGGTGGTAATGGTGGTGCGTAATTGTTTTTTGTCGGCGTATTCTAAAGATTCAATTAAATGTGGATAGACAAGGGGTTCCGTAAAAGCATAGGCCAATTTGGATTTTGGGTAATATGCTGCAGTGTCATCAATTACTTTTTTAATCAAATCCAGAGGCATATTCAAGGGGTGGGTACCTACTAAATTTTGGGCAAAATTACTATCGAGGTTTTGGGTGCCTATATCACACATTTTGCAGTGCAGGTTACAGACATTATTTACCCCTAAAACGATCCATTCGGGATGGAAAAGATAATTCTGAGGTAAAAACTTTTTATTAACCTTCTTTAATACTCCTAAATTCATATAATTTTCTTTATAGCTTTTATACCATTAGTAAGAATCCTTGCGTTGAGAATCTTATAGCTATCGGTATCGTATAAATATCCGAGAAACCCTTGATTTTACCCAAAAATAGGCAAATTTTAACTTTTTACATGCATGTGGTTTCTAAGACAAGAGCCCTTAGCCTTGTTCTTTGATGAAAAAATCTATTTCCCACTATACTATCATTTTTCAATATTTGAAGTGTGAGAATTCTTTTTTCAATGTTTTTAAAAAGAGTTGCTTCTCTGCTGTTGTCAATTCATTTTTCCAATACCCATATTGTCCTTTTCGGAGGAGTTTGGTATCTTCTTTTTTCAGACTTTCGGCTTTTCTATGGGTAAAGGATTGTTTGGAAATACTATCTAATATTTCCTCATCAGTGCGGCTTAATTCAAGATACTCTGTTATTTTTTTACATTCTATTAAAGGCTGACTCAGCATGTTCTCATAAGAAACAAATAGGATATTTTTCTCCAAATAAGGCGTATAATGAGCTTTCCAAGACATCGCACACCATCGATTTAAATTAGGATTCCCTTTTAAGACTGCTTTTATCATTTGTTTTTTTCGATACTTTAAAGGTACAAAGGCATGTAAAAAGCCTTTGAGCATGTGATATAATGCGGTTCCTTTGGGTAGTCTTTTAATAAAAGTTCTAAATGTTGTGGGAAGGAAATCAAAGTAGTGCATCCCAGAGATTACGACATCTCTGGGATCCCGTATGACATAAATAATTTTATGTATACTTTCGGAACTTGCAGAAAATATTTCATCGTAGATATGATGGGATTTACTGCATTGAAATTTGGAGATCCGTTCTAATCCTTCATATTTTTTTTGACTTTGATCAAAATAGCCCCATTCCCCTAGGATAGGACAGTCAGCTAATTCTCCAACCAATCTGCAAATCCAATGCGTTCCACTTTTAGGATATCCTACTACAACGATATTTTTTTTGGGAAACTCAGACATTCGTCCAATTTATGAACGAAGATAGAGAATAATACCAGTTTCTCATTTACAATGACTCCATTTAAAAGTCTTTTTTCTTTCTACTTTCACAAGAAAGAGAAGCTATTACCCTAACTGATCCCAATTTCTCTATTTTTGTGTAAAGAAAAAACATTCCTTCTCTTAGTATCTTTTTAAATGAGAATTAAGAACTGAATCCAAAATATAAAATAAACTTACAATAGTGATAAGGGACAATTGTTTTTGTATTCTGATCAAACAACTATCTTTATGGTTTTCTTGTATGGACATGTATAGGATATGAATTATAAAGAACAAACTCCTTGTGTTATATGGTTTACGGGGCTTTCTGGGTCCGGGAAATCTACCTTGGCAAATGCTTTGGAGAAGGAATTAACGGCCCGTGGTCATCACACCTATGTGTTGGACGGAGATAAAATCAGGAAGGGATTGAACAAAGACTTGACATTCACCCCCTCGGATCGTTCAGAGAATATTCGTCGAATAAGCGAGACCGCAGCTCTATTTTTAGATGCAAAAGTGAATGTGATAGGAGCTTTTATTTCCCCTTATGAGAAAGATAGACTACTTGTAAAACAACGCGCAGGCAGTGATAATTATATTGAGGTATATGTAAGTACCCCAATAGAAATTTGCGAGGCAAGAGATGTGAAAGGGTTTTATAAAAAAGCACGAAATGGAGAAATAAAAAATTTCACAGGTATATCAGCACCTTATGAAGCTCCCGTAAATGCGACTTTTGAAATCGATACAAGCATATTGGATGTCTCGGAGGCTATTCAAATAATTTTGAAATATATTTTAAAAAAAATGAATAGCACCGTGTAGTATATGAGAAATGGCAATAATGTTGAAGCAATGGGGCGGCCATAAAAGTCGGACTTTACCTAAAACCTTTTGGTGCACTTATGAGGTAATTTTCCACCTGCTCTTTTTTATATAAAATAACGCCCCTACACTTATTAGTTGACCTATAACTTTAATAGCAAGAGCACCTTCAATTTTATAGAGAGGAATAGTATAGTATCCTAAAACAATTTGAAATAATGCAATGATTGCAATAACTATGGCAATAGTATATTGTTGATCCCGCTTGTAAAACTCTGTTACTAATATTATGTGTAAAAATAAGGTGGTCACAAAAGTGAATCCCATTGCATAACTGAATATTGTAAAATTAAAGCCATAAACGTAGTGGGTCGTGAAATATAGAACGGGTAAGAATAAAATAGCCGAAATAATACCAATCCATGCTGATTGCCTTTGTATTTTATTTAAAACCATGCTTTTTAAGCGATAGAGGTTTTTTAAATAAGGGTTTACAATATATGCAGTCCCCAATTGTGCTAGGGATAGAATGCTCACAAAAATCTGATAATGACTCAATTCGGATTTCGTAAAGAAAATAGTGCCATAATAGGTGTCAATTCTAGATCTGAAAGTACCCAAGAGCATGGGAAGGAAAAAAGGAATAGATCGTACAATGACTTGCAAGTCGATTTTCATTTTGACATTGGTGAATTTTCTAAGATAGAAAACACTATAGCATACCGCCTTTAGAATACCAGCTATGACTACTAGAGTCAAGAGTAGTCGTAAATCCAATGTTCCATTAAAAATTAGTATGGCGCCGATAATAAATATACTGCGCAATGATTCCACGAAAATACTGAACTTAAAATCCTTCTGGTAGAGGATCAATACTTCAAAAGATTGATTGTAGAATAGCGAGAATGCCCATAAAGAAATGAGAAGGCGATAGTGCTCAAATAATGGTACTAGGAGAATTATGCCTAGACTGACTAGAAACAATAAAATTCTAGAATTAAAATTAGTAACCCAAGATTGATGAATTTTCGAAGGTAATTCACTGAAGGATTTTAATAAAAAACTTTTGTTTTCAAAATATGCGAACAGTACAATTAGATTCACCCATAAAAAGAATTCGACATATTCACCCCATAGAATATCCGAATGCTTTTTTATAATAACATAAGAGATGACCAATTGGGAAAGCGTAGCGATATGTTTTCCTATACCATATAAAGAAGCTATCTTTAATCTTGAAAATGATTTGTATAGATCAAGCTTCATATATCTTTTATTTCGATGAGAATTATGCCTTAGGCAATTTGTGGGTTAAGAAGATAGTATGATGCAAAAAACGGATTAAGGAAAACTTAAGTTTATCATGAATATACATGATACTGGGTTTAAAATGTATTGAAGATGCATGGCGAGAATATTTGGAAGAATATGAAATGTATTTTACACGAGTCTTCATACAATATGGTCGTAGCACCATTGCACTGATTCGAATGTTCCGAAAATGTTCGGGGAATTGGCTTTCAATACACTTTGATTCCAATGTCTTGAAATTCAAAGTATTGACAATCAGACAAACTTTGAAAGGAATCAACATACTATTTCTTATTTGTTGGGTCAATATTAATTAAACTACTCTTTGACCAAAACATGCTTGTAGTTTTTTAAGGCAAATTTAAGCGTTTCCCAAAAATTACGTCTTTCCGATTTAATATATACATGAAAGTAAATCAGGCCAAACCAAGCCCTGAAAAAGATGTTGGAGGGCAAGCGGATCAAACGCTTGATCAAAGGATAGGTCCACGGCCATAAGACAACGGTTTGGAAGAACTTTTGTAAATTTTGAATCTCACGTTTATGTGGAATATCCAATTTAGTTTCTAAGAAGAAAGACTTGTCCAAGGAATCATAATCAAATTCTTTTCCTAAATACCCCTTATTGAAGGCATAATCCGTTAACTCCGTACCCGGGAAAGGAGAAAAAATGGAGCACCATGGATAGTCTGCCTTAATTTTTATATTGAGTTCTACTGTAGAAAAAGCATCTTCCAAGGTTTCGTCGGGCAGTCCCACAATGTTATAGGTTCTAAATGTTATTCCGGCATCGTGAAGCAATTTGGCAGCTTTTAAGATTTGTTCATCCGTTAATTGTTTATTGAGTATTTTATTTCTCAGTTGTTCATTCCCTGATTCAATGCCAAAGAAAACAGATTTACAACCTGCCTCTGCCAATTTATAGGCGTATTGTTCATCCGAAGCAACAATATCGGCTCTTACCAAACAGATGAATTCTACATTGACCTCTTTCTTGTATACTTCCAAGAATTCATAGAGCCATTGCTTTTTCATGCCAAACACATCATCGGCAAAATAGATGATCTCGGCATTTGTTTCTGCAAGAAGTCTTTTACATTCCGCTATAGCCCTATCTATTCCCCGTATTCTAACATACTTGCCTTTTCCTTTGTACATGTCACGCATGGCATCCTCAAAACAAAAGGTACAGTGAAAAGGGCAGCCTCTTGATGTAATTACATTTCGTACTTTTCGTTCTCCCAACTTATTTAAATCGTCATAAAGGGAGCGATCAGGAAAAGGATAGTCATCTAGATCAGGCCTTAAATTCCGCAGTGGGTTATGGGTCTTCTCATTGTTTTCTATAAAAGATACATTGGGAACATCCTGAAAGGACTCGTTGCGATCGATCCTATCCATAATCTCTTTCATTGTTTCTTCTCCTTCACCTCTTACCAGATAATCTACCTCGGGTTCTTCTATAAAATCTTTGAAGAAAGTAGGGTGCGCGCCCCCAAAAATATTTTTGATGCCATATTGCTCCTTAATCTGGCCCGCAATGTTTTTTCCCCAATAATGACTGCCACTCATAATGGAAAAACCTACCAAATCTGGTTGAAACCTTTCTATCCTTTCCTTAAAATCCTCAAAAGTTTGACCTATGGCCAATTCGCATTCATGGCCATGATTTTTTAACATGGATGAGATATACATGGGACCGAGAAATTCATAGTCCAAATTTTGAAGAAACAATAATTTAGCCATAATTCTTTTTCATAGATTTAATATGGTAATAACTAAGGAATAAAAATACACATAATAAGCCCCAAAACCTTGGGTAATGCAGTAATAAATTGATTGTTGGCAATTGACTGAAGTCTGGAATATGATCTGGTCGGATGGTGAGCGTTATAAAAATCAATGCCGAAACGATTATTAGTGCTTGCATTGATTTTACAGAAATGAGCCATTTAAATAGATATAGAATGGGCCATAATAATAGTAAAAAGTGATAGGATGCTGATGCTGGAATTAATACAAAGACTCCAATAATACCAATAGATACTATGACCGGGGTAAGTTGATAGTGATTTTTTTTATAAACAACTCCCATGCACCCAAGAATTATACCGATGAAAAGATATTTTATTAGGGGCTTTAATATAGGTTGATTTACGATCGGAATTGGATTTTTCAATGAATCATAAACAAATAAATTATTAAGTAAGGAGTCGATCGATTGAAAAGCCACGGCATATTTGCCTTGCCCTGGAACATTACCTTGTATGTGGGATGAGAAATGTTGAAAAAAGGCTTCATAAGCTGCCTGATCCAAAAAATAGACTAGCAAGGTAGGTACTGCGATTCCCAAGAAGGTGTAAGCCAGTATGCTCATTCTTTTTTTGTGTTTTAAAAGGTACCCCAAAAAAATAATGGGCAGGTACTTTAATGCCGTTACGATACCCATAAGGAAGCCAATTAATTTAGTTCTGTTTGCCATGTAGTCTTGACCAAACAACTCCATAAGTAAAAAGCCGATAAAAAGATACAACTGCCCAAGATTTATGCAACTGGCAAGAGGAAAAGTAAATAAGGATAGAAAAAAGATGGCCCGCTCTAAGGACCAACCTGTTATTTTTCGAATTCTAAAGGGTAGAATTACTAGCATTAAAACATTAAGTATCAACCAAATTCGTTTGGCCATTAGGGGCTTGAATATGGTTAAGGGCAGATAAACATAGGCAGTAACCGGAGGGAAAGGAGAAAACTTGGCCCCTTTTGGAATGCCCATAGATTCTGCTTCCCCTTTGAACCAATCATTGTCGTAAAATTGATGAATGGATGCTCCTTGGGATAGAAGTTTGGCCGATACATAGTAATTATTAAAATCCCCGGTAGTGGTATTCCAACCATTTACTACGCCTTTAAATATGATTAGGGCCATGGCAATGGAAATCCAAAGCTTGATGACAATGGTATTCGTGAATAGTTTTGTTCCAAGAGTCTTCATAAAACTATTCATTTTCCCCAGTTTTGGTAGACATGCCCTTATTTTTTGTAATGGTCGCATAGAAATCCATATGGCGACCATACGAGTTTTTCAGTAATTGTGTTCCGATTACAAATGCACTTAAGGCAATTAATGCGCCATTAAATAAACCTAAAGTAATGGTACTTGCCCATCCCAGGATGGCATTGCTGGTAAATAATTTTTGGTATAAAATATAAGCCGCAAAAATAGTCAGGCCAATGACTAAAAATATAAATATCCAAAGACATACCAATAGGAGTCGCTCCGAGTATTCAATAAAAGATTTGATGGCATGGTTTAGCAAATCCACTAGATTCATTTTAGATTTTCCATGACCTCTCTTATTTCTGTCAGCCTCGATATATGCTCTACGGGATGCGAATTTGGAAAGAAAAGCGGGAAAATGAACAAAACCAGAAGTAGTAACACGATGTAACATGGTTCTGTTCAATAAGCAAAAGTTCCCAAAATGTATCGCTTGGCCTGTAATCATTTTAAAGATCATTTTATAAATGACATAGCCAAGTTTAAATACAAAGGATTCTTTTCTTTTTTTTCGAATAATATGAACCACATCACAGTTTTTTTGCGCAATCATTGAAGGGATCAGCTTGGTGTCATCTTGGCCATCGCTATCCAAGACTATGAACTGTTTTGAAGTCGAGGTTTTTGCATACATCAAGCCTTGAAAAATAGCTTGTTGATGCCCAACATTAAAATCCAATTCCAACACAGTAAGTACTATGTTTTTGGAGGTAAAAGAAAAGGTGTCCAGTAACTGTGCGGTTTTATCGGTCGACCCATCATTCACAATAACTACTTCAAATAAGGCATCTAAAACCCCGCAACTTTCTTCAAGAGCATGAAGAAAGTTGATAATATTAAGCTCTTCATTGTAACATGGAGCTAAAATTATTATGGAATCATTGCTTATCATGGGACTAAGATTTTTTATAAATTAAATGCCCTTCGGTAGTGTGCTTCAATTCATATTTTTCTGAAAAAATACTATTTATTTCTGGACTATAAGAATTCGCCCAATGCCCGGGAAGTGTTTTCAGGACCACGATCCAATCTGCTTTGTTCGATTGCATATATGCAATTAATTCCTTTTGCCATGCCACAATATGGGAGGGCGTTTTGAAAGTGGGCTCTTTTGTAAGCATTCTACCCTCTCTGGCCAATCTACAGCTTGTAATTGCGCCCAGTTCTAGATAGATATTAGGATCTTGCCCCAATACCAATACTTCATCTTGAGGGTTTACTTGTGTTTTTAAATATGAAACTACCGGTTTACGGAAGCTGTACATGGTTTTGAAATCTGGAGCCAAGAAAGTTTGTCCGGCATCAAAATTGGGGGTGGCAAATCCTGCACGAATAAAAACTGGACCCGTTTTTAAAAGAGGAAAAGCCATGAGAATACAGAAGAGACCCAAGAACACTTTCTGCCTATTTTCTGAAAATCTAGAATGTAAAGTCGTAAACATTTCAATAAGACCCAAGGTCAAAAATGGCCATAAGATGCTATATTGATAGGGGTACAGTCTTCCCTCTACAATGAGCATGAGGCCTATGCCAATGGTCAAAAGTTTTAGCATAGTATTTTTTGAAAAAATAAACAAGCCTAACAATCCGCCAATTCTAAGTACAGGATCATGAAGGAAAGCTCTCCCCGTTTTAGACAAGACCCGGAAACTAATCCGGGATACATTACCCGCATAATTATAAACAGTATCCAATACAACGGCCTCCCAGAAACCGTAGAATGTGTTGGAGAGTAATAAATAGGTTGTAAAAACAATGCTGGGAATCCCTAACCCTAAAAGGAATTGAAATGCTACCTGCCTTTTGGACATGTTCAATGCATTTTTAGATTTCCGCAAGAACGGAAGTAAAAGAGGAACGGCTATAAGTAAGGCGGTAGGTTTTACCCAACAGGCCAACGCAACCAGTATTCCAATGCGGAAATAACGATTTTTCACTGTTGGAGCTATCATATAATAGGCAACTGCAACGTAACAGGCAGTAATGATATTGGTAACATCGGCAGTGTTTCCCGGACCATCAATAAGTACATGTTGCAACCAAAATACAATGGCCATATAACCAATGGATTTTGAATACTTCAGTTGGGATAAGCGAAAGAGAAAAAAACCAATGATTCCTAGGATCAGAAGGTCAAAAAAGCGGTAGGCCATGCTTGTTTCACCAAAAATGAGAGAAGCTAGCGCAT
This sequence comes from Spongiimicrobium salis, assembly GCF_043678055.1. Taxonomy (NCBI): domain Bacteria; kingdom Pseudomonadati; phylum Bacteroidota; class Flavobacteriia; order Flavobacteriales; family Flavobacteriaceae; genus Spongiimicrobium; species Spongiimicrobium salis. Next base: position 814,722 of record NZ_JBHEQA010000001.1, on the reverse strand, counting down.
AGGTCAATAAACCCATTGGCCCCTTCTTTTCAATAAAACCGGTATAAGGCAATCCCCCGTTTTTCATCACTAAACCTTGATAATGATAGAGTCCCTGATTATAAGCAGATGGAAAGTTAAGATAAAGCACCACGGTCAAAATGATCAATGCTCCTAAAAAAAAGGGTATCCAAAAAGTGGATTTGTAATCAAAAAAGGAATATGAAGGATGACCTATATTCATAAGCTAATTAGTTGAATACTGATTTAAGTACATACCAGCCTTCTCTAAAATGAATTTTGAATTCTGTCCAATTTCGTAAACTGAGCAATTTGTCCCAGATATATTTGGGCCTGAAGTAAAAAGATCGATACGCTTTATTTCTCAACTGTTGCAACTCCTTTTTGCTTAGTATCCCTGTGCCAATAGTCACTTCATTTCCGGATTGGTCCATGATTTCCAAGGAATCATCAATCAATCCGTTGGTGAGCGCCTCTGTTCTGAAAGACGTATTGCTACGCGGTACGGCAACATTAAAGGATGCATAATCAGCCTCAATTTCCTTTGCAAAAACCATGGTATTCAATATGGATTGCTTGGATTGTCCCGGCACTCCGATTAAAAACGTCCCCAGGCGCTTTATCCCAAGTTGTTTTGACAAAGCAAAGGTTGTTTTTATCTGTTCCGTGGTATAGTGTTTTTTATAGTGGGTCAATAACTCATCCTCCGCCCATTCTACACCAAACATAATTAGAGAGCAACCTGCAGCCTTCATCAATTTCAATTCTTTTTCGTCCAACACATCTACCCTAGAAAAGCACATCCAATTTAGACCGTAGTTCTCGGCAACCATCCACTCCAAAACTTCCTTGGTAATGGCTTTGGATTGAAAGAAGGTCTGATCGGAAAAATATAGAAAGCGATATCCATTTTCTTTCAATGTTTTCAATTCGGAAATGATGGAAGCGGCTGTACGTGTGGTATAGGGGAGGGTAGACATAATACAAAATGTACAGGGGTAGGGGCAGGCGTAATTGGTCAAAACTGTAGCTATAGGAAGTGCATTGGCAAAGGGCATTCTATAGTGACCTTTAAAAAGAGATTGTTTTGGCGCGGCCATATCCATTGGCTTGGAACGCTTACTGGGTTTTGTGATAACTCCTTCATTTGATCGGTACACCAGACCTTCAATTTCTTCTTTCCCTTCTAGGAATTGTTTAAAGCCATCCTTGAAAAAATTGGTTATAATGGCATCCAACCAATCATATTTTTGAAATTTCTCCTGATGTTTCTCCAGGAGTGCATCACCAGAACAGGCAATGATAACATTGGGTTTTCTTTTTTTTATGGCTTTGTAAAAGGCGAGGTCTTCGGGTAGGGAAACAGCACCGATCAAGCCAATAATATAATCGGGGTCGGAACGATCAATTTTCTCAAGTGCCGATTTTTCATTTATTTTTTCAGCAATACAGTCTATAACCGAGACCCTATAATCGGGTTCATCGAAAAAGGTAGATTGCATTAATAAATCAACAGGTTGTGGAAGGTAATATGCCTTTGAAACCTTAGAGCAATAGTAGTCCCTGATATAGATTTTTTTTCCGGGAGGATTTAAAAACAGGATGTGTTTGGCTGAACTCATGCTACAATTTCTTTTTCCAGCTTTGCGAAGCTAATTATTTTTGAGGCCATTTCCCCTGTATTTCTCAGCTTAAAGCAGGTGATCTCTCCTTGGCAAGATTTTGCGATTTGAGATTTTGGATGTGTAAAACAAGGCGCACAATCTATTTCTGGGTTAAAGTTAAGCATATGGTTACTGTCTTTATACCCTACTAAACGCGAAGAAGTTGGCCCCCATATACCTACCGTTTTTATCCCAAAGAAATGGGCCAAATGCAAAGGGCCTGAGTCATTGGTAATAAAAAGTTTAGCTTCTTCCAAAAAGGTGATGAACCCGGATAAATTATGTTGGCCAGCAATATTGTATACTTGAGGAGCGGGAATTCCAAGGCTTGTTAAACGATTTTTAAACGCTTCTACATAGTGATATTCAGCCTTTGCTCCGGTTAAATAAAATTCCCAATGGGGGTTTTTATCGTGGAGTGTTTTTATTAAATCGGCATATTTTGAAGGCGTAAATTTGCGTTCGGAAATATAATTTCCAGCATTGATATTTACAAATACTTTATTAGAGCTAATAGGTTTGTTTTCCCGTGCCAAAGGTTCAATATATGTGTGATGGAACATCTCCGCTATAGCCTGTGTTGCGGGTTTATTTTTTAGCGATACAAAGAATTGCCCTGGTCTATTTTGATTTTCCGATTTAAAATGAAAGGAGTGACAAGGTTTTTTAAATCCGATCATCAGTCTAAACAGCCCAGAAATGTTTGAAGCCCGTTCCATATCCAGTATGGTCGTATTTTTTAATTTCCAGATGTGGACAATGAGTTGGAATACACTACGAATAAAAATCAATGGGTGCTTAGTGTTCACATAAAGAGCCTGTAAATCCAAGAGATCAATAACCGATTTGTTTTTATACAGGGTAACAAAGGTCACTCGTTCCTTTGGGAGAGCTATGGCATCCATGACATGAACAATCCTTGTGATACTGCCCAATCCAAAAAACTTTAAAACCAAAAAATGCTGATTTTCAGGAGAAGACTCCCCTTTCCGTTTCAGTGCATTTATCACGGTATAGAAGGGTTTGAAAAGACTGTCGATAAAAATTAAAAATTGATGTTTCATTCAATAAAATGGGCTTATGACGCAGTTTTTATAAAATGTTTATCGATGATATCACAAATGCAATGCGCAATGAATATATGGGTTTCCTGTATTCTTGAGGTGTGCGTTGAGCTTACCACAATGTTTCTGTCGCAAAGGCTGTTCATTGATCCGCCTTCGTTACCACTTAATCCAACGACAAAACTTTGTCTGGCTTTTGCAAGTTTAAGGGCGTTGATCACATTTTTACTTGTTCCACTGGTACTTATGCCAATGACAACATCTTTAGCGGAAACAAAAGCCTCCAATTGCCGGGAAAATACATCGTCATATGAAAAATCATTGCTAATGGAGGTGAGGGCTGAGGTATCTGTTGTTAATGCGATTGCTGGTAATGCCCTTCTTTGCTTGCTGTTGAAATTACCGACAAGCTCTGCAGCCATATGTTGGGCATCTGCTGCACTGCCTCCATTTCCAAATAGGACAATTTTTCCGCCTGCCTCCAGACGTTCAATACAAGTATTTGCGATAAGAAGAATATCCTTTTCATATAACTGAATAGTCTGCTCTATTACCTTAATATGTTCTGTTAATTTTTCAGATATCATTCCTTAATTTGTTAATTATCTCCGATGTGCTTTTGCCTTCTACAAAATCTATGAGCGTAACGGTGTCGGCAATATCACTGCCCACTACTTCTTTATTTTGATAATCGGCGCCTTTGACCAAAACGTTTGGCTGTATCACTTTAATTAATTCGTAAGGCGTGTTCTCATCAAAAAGCACGGTATAGTCAACAGATTTTAACGATTTTAAAAGGTAGGCCCTGTCAAATTCTGGATTAATGGGACGCTTGTTCCCTTTTATTCTTTTCACAGAGTCATCTGTATTTACGCCCACAATTAAAATATCCCCAAGTGCTTTTGCCTTTTCCAAATAGGTGATATGACCAAGATGTAGAATGTCAAAGCAACCATTGGTAAATACTACTTTTTTCTTTTGTCGTTTGGCGTTGTCCGCAATTACTTCGATTTCATCCCGGGTTTTGATATGATGTTGATTGGCATAAATTTCATCAATTGTTGCGGTCGCTACCCCAATTTTACCAACAACAATACCAGCGGCCAAATTCGCGAATTTTATAGCTTCATCAATATGACTATCATGTGCTAATTTATACCCTATGGCAGCAATGACAGTATCGCCGGCTCCAGTAACATCATATACTTCTTTGGCCTTAGTAGGGAATATTCTGAGTTCATCATCAAAAACAGCTATCCCATCCTGACTTAAGGTAATAATGGAAACTTCTAGTTCATAGGCCGATTTGAGTTTTTGAATGCTATCAGATAGATCGGTATTGTTGGGGTCAAAACCCGTAGCAATATTGGCTTCTTTCTTATTGGGAGTTAGCAAATAAGCACCCGTATATTTTGAATAATCACTGCCTTTGGGGTCGGCGATTACTTTGATATTTTCTTCTTTGGCGCGCTTAATGATCTTACTTGTCAATAGGTCTGTTAACACCCCTTTTCCATAATCCGAGAGGATTATTATTTCATAATTTTTAATTATGGACGAATAGATTTCAAAAACTTTGTCTGCACTCTCTTCGGAAATATCTTTTGTGGTTTCCCTATCGTAGCGCACGATCTGTTGATTTGAAGAGAGAATCCTTGTCTTTTTAGTGATTAGCCTACCGTGTTCAACAATAATATAATCTGTGGAAATGTTTTTCTTTTGAAGTAAATTATGCAAGACGGATGCATTGTCGCAACTGCCAATTACGCTGATAACATCTACATGGGCACCAAAAGCCAATAGGTTGTTCACGACGTTGCCCGCGCCACCCAGGACCGATTTTTCTTCACTGATATCAATCACGGGCACAGGGGCTTCCGGAGAGATGCGTTTGCTGCTCCCGATCAGATATTTATCGATCATTAGATCCCCTAAAACTAAAATGTTTTTCATTATTTGTTGCTCCAATTAAACGTTTGTTTGATATAAGGGATATAGTCGCTAATGCCCTGTTCCAAGGTGTATTTTGGTTGGTAGCCTAGAAATTTTTGACTTAAACTGATATCTGCCCTAGTATCCGTTTGATAGGCCGTATAGGGATTTTCAAAATAATCGATTTCGGTATGATTATTTAGTTCTTGTTGCAAGATATGTGCGATGTCATAAAAACTACGACTTATGCCGCTACCGATATTATAAATGCCATTTTTATTTGTAGAGCATGCAAGGATATTGGCGGTGATAACGTCTTTGATGTACACAAAATCGCGCATGATTTTATCCGAACCGATAAATAAACGCGGAGATTTTCCTGCCAAAATTTGGTGTGCTAGTTGAATGACCATGGAAGAAGTCTTGTTTTTATAATATTCTCCCTCCCCATAAACATTGAAATATTTAAGACCTACAATATGCATTTTTGGATATGCTAAACTATAGGTTTTAGCCATTTGATCCATGGCATACTTTGAAAATCCATAGGTGTTTTCCGGGGCATCATCACCAATTTTTTGAGGAGACGGACTGGAACCATAGGTGGCCGCCGAACTGGCATACACAAGTTTTGCCCCATGAGATCGGGTGATTTCCAAAATCCTATGAAAACTATTGACATTGGTTCTCATGATTGCTTCTTGATCATAAACACGTGTATCCGAAATTGCAGCTAAATGGAAAATATAATCGAATTGATACGAGTTCAATGTACCAAGGTCCGCACTATTCGTAATGTCCCCACAGATAATATCTCCTTTAAAACCAATTAAGTTTTTGTAATGCCCAAAACTCCTCAAATTCCCGTTTTCGAAAGTTTCCCCGTTCCTGAACAGATCAAAAACCACGACCTTACTTTGAGGATATACCTCCTCTAAGTGGAGCGCGATGTTGGATCCAATGAATCCGGCGCCACCTGTTATTAATATGGTTTTATTCGTAAAGCTTTCTTCCATTGAAATACGTTCTAACGAATATAATTACTGATTTCATTCAGAGATGGGAGTATAAATTGAGCATCGCTCTTTTGTTTTAAAAAAGTGCGGTCATTTTTAATGAGGATCGTATTGGAAATGCCAAAGGTATTCGCTGCACTAATGTCACTTTCCTTATCACCTATCATCCATGAATTTTTCTTATCTATCTTATATTTCTTATCGGCCTCTTCCAACATGCCCGTTCTTGGTTTTCTGCAATTGCAATTGTCCTCTTGTTTGTGTGGACAATATAGGACATCCAATATTGCTATTCCTTGTTCATTAAATCTATTCAACATCCAATGGGTAAGAATATTAAAATCCTGCTCCTTGTAATACCCTCGCCCAATTCCGGATTGATTGGTCACAATAATTAAATCAAACCCTCTGCTTTTTAAATACTTGAAGCTGTCAAAAACCCCTTCCGAAAATTCAAAATCTTCAATTTTGTGTACATATCCAGTGTCTTTGTTGATTACGCCATCCCTATCTACAAATACAGTTCTCATAATGTAAGCATTTGCCCATTCGTTTATAGGGTCATCTTTTAATTCCATAAAACACTACAGTCTTTTTAAGACCAACACTTTTAGTGATATAGTTACTCCCGAATGCTTTCAGGTGCTTCTTGCACCTGAAAGGGTGCCAAGGCATCGATATCCTTTCTGTGATACGAATCTCCTAAAAACACAAACTCTTCGTAAACATGTGTCTCTAAATGCGATAGTTTCTGTTTTACTTCCGTTACAGGCATATTCCATTCTCTAGATATGCGCTCTGCATTGGGTTCCATAAAAGCAATGTAAAGCAATTCCAATTCGGAATGTAATTTTTTGTTTTTAAAATTTTTGTCCTTCCACAATGAATCTTGATAAGTCTGTAACCTATGGTTAAAATATTTCAAGGTATCATTAAAGGTGGTATATTTTAGATAGGTATCATGATTTTTCTGTGATCTGTATAAGGGTTGTACAACTACCTCATGACACCAAATACACTTTGCGGGCTTTCCGGCCCGGGTAACATTTTTATTGGCAACTCTTTTTATTTTCCCGTCCAAATCGTAAACACCAAATTTTAATTGTCCGTTGGGCATTATCTGCATGGTCTCATATTCTAAGGTATCTTTGCTAATACTATCTATTTCTGCGGATATAAAAGCTTGATTATTTTTTTCATGGATATTGGAAAAAGAAATGATCCGATCTACCTTTGAAATGCTGGAGTTGTCAATATAACCCTTTGCTTCCGAAAACTGATAAAGTTGATCAAATGCCTCGAGATCTTCTGGGACACCTGCAATGGCATAATAATTATGGGAACGCCCAAAGATCAATGATACATACCTGCCAAGGTCAAATGTTTTATTGATAGTATAAGCCTCTGTATTTTTAAAATTGTAATGCAGTTTGGATAGGACGGTGGCCGCCTCTTTGGAAAACCCAAGTTGATTAGCATCTAGCGTAATGATGGAGTCTTTGGGATTAAATTTTAGTAATGTGGAGTCATTCGCTACTGTAGATCCTAAATAGGACAACGCCCATTTTAGCCCTGTAATACTTCTTTCAAAAGTATCCTCATCATGAGCCTTATTCCATTTCAGGGAAATTTCATTGTCTTGCTTAGCGCAGGAAAAACAGACTAAAACCAAGGCAAAAGATAATGTAGAAAGGAATGATTTCATATTATTTAGTGATTTTCATAAAGGCACCGGCAATAGTTGATTTTAATTTATAACGAATCATTTTTTTGAGATTCTTATCACGTTGTTTTTCTCTACTATAATTTACTTCATTCACAATTTTTCTAACCGCATGGTTATAAAACTTTCTGGGGTAGGTTCTTGTAAAGTCGATCTCCCTATCCGTAGACGTTTCCCAATTTGGTTGAACCGTTATTTTATCTTCGATCTCATTGTAAAGCGATGTTCCTTTTATGGGATAGGCAACAGTTATGGTAAAATGTGTTGGATTGGCCGCTTTCAAATAGGTTATTGTTTCACTGATATCCTGTTCGTCCTCACCAGGATAACCTACCATAATAAAAGTGCCGGTTTCTATACCGAGAGCGTTGGTTTTTTGGATGGCCGATTTTACAACATCTACATCAACACGACGATCCATCGCATCAATGATTTTTTGGGAACCACTTTCCGCTCCGATCCAAATGCGATAGCAACCCGCTTCTTTTAATAATTGTAAAATTTCATCGTTAAGCCGTTCGGCTCTGGTAATGCATTCAAAAGGAACAATGATGTCATTTTTAAGAACTTCTTCGTGAAAACTCTTGATCCACTTATGGCTTACGGTAAATACATCATCCACAAACCAAATGGCATCTGGATTATATTTGTGCTTCAACATGGTCAATTCTTCAACCACTAAGTGCGCTGGTCTTCTGCGGTAGCTCTGTCCGTAGACAGCCGTACTGCACCATTTACAGGTGTAGGGACAACCTCTTTGTGTACTTATGGTCATGGAGCTCTGTCCATGATGTGTTTTCCAGGTATCCAAATATTTCTCCATAGGTATGGCATCCCTGTTGGGAAGAGGCAATTGCGACAAATCCTTCATCTTGGTACGTGGAGCTGTTTTTGTAAGCAGACCATCTACAAGATATGCCAGACCGTTAACCGCAGAAACATCGGTTTTTTCTGTTATTGCAGTGTGTAATTCATGCAAGGTTTGCTCGCCTTCCCCAATCACCAAATAGTGGGCTCCCGCGTTTAAATAATTTTCCAGGTTATAGGTGAGATCCGGACCCCCAAGTACAATTTTGGGATGGCCATAGCGGGCGTTATCCTTGAATTCTTTTATAAGTTTAATCACCTCAACTTTGGTCATTAAGTTGGTGTAAATTGCTACGAGGTCGGGTTGTTTTTCTGCGATAAAAGCCAATTGTTCGGCTTTTTTGTAAAAGGTAGTATCAAAGACATGGTTCTCCACGTTGCGCTCGTTCAAATATCCGGAAATATAAAGCAAGCCCAGGGGAGGATAAGGTTTCATGATTTTTTGCTCCTTTTCATCCTCAGCGAGATAATATGCATGTGTCAATACAATGCTCATCGTTTTTCTAATATAATGATAAAATGATCTGCATAGGCACTGAGCGGATTAAAAAAATCCAAACGACGATCAATCCATCCCAAAAGGGAGAGGAGTTTCTTTTTGGTGCTAAAAAAACCTTCTAAATACGATGGGGGAACCAAAAAACCAATAGGTTTAAAGGTCAAGACTTTAAAAGTGTTTTTTGCATAAGCCTTAATATCGGAAGGGTCGTAATACCAGGTTGCTACCTCTTTGCCCTCTACATTGGCCATTACCGGAGTAGTGGTATTTCTTCTAAAAGCTTTTCTTCTATTGCCTTTGATTAAAAAATATAGGCGTTCCATAAACGTTTTCTTGGGCATAATGACTAGGGCCATTTGTCCTCTTTCATTGAGTTTGGAGCCTGCATCTTGAATGAATTTTTCCATTTGCTTTGGAGCGATGCAATTGAGGCCTCCAAAATTCGAAAAAATAAAGTCGAAACCACTTTCGAAAGTCGTTTCCCCAAAATGATTGAGGTCTAAAGTTTTGTAGGTGATGTTGTCCTTTCCCTGGGCTTTGGACTCTGCTTTGGTCAGCATGGCCATGGAAAGGTCTGTGGCAGTAACCCGAGCACTTTTTTGAGACAACCATAGGGCATCTTCACCAGTGCCACAATTTACCTCCAGAACCTCGTTTTTGGGGTTTTGGAAAACGTATTTATTTAAGAAATGATATACTCTGCTTCGCTGTAACCTACCCACATGTGTGTGCGTAAAAGAAACATCATAGTCAGAAGCAGCAAGATCAAAGCCGTTAACCATTGGTCGGTTGCATTCGTTTAAGTTGCGATAAATAGATAGATGCGCTCAAGGCATAATAAAAGTAGAGTGCTGCAGATCTTACTTTTTGATAACTGGCCTTGAGAGGATTCTTTACAATAGTCTTCATATTCTGAATCCCCATGCTTTTGCGATATTCCTTATGGACATATCGATGGAGTTTTCTATAATATTTTGAGTTAAAAGTGCCTTGGAACATCATGGCAAGATCGTCGGAATCTGTCCAATTGGTCTTTAATTTAAGGTCATTCTTTACCTTGTCGTAAAATTTGGTTCCAGGTAAAGGATAGGATACAGATATGCCAATATTATCGGGCAATAGTTCTTTGATCATGGTGATGGTCTTGGCAATATCTTCTTTGGTTTCTCCCAAATAGCCGAACTGGATAAAGAAAGCGATTCGAATGTTTTTTTTCTTCAGCAATCGTGTCGCCTCATAGATTTGCTCAATTTTAGTGCCTTTGTCCATGGCATCCAAAATTTTCTGGGAACCACTTTCGGCGCCAATCCAGACTTCTTGCAGTCCTGAAGCAGCTAAAGCATCTATGTTATCTTCTTTTAATAATAAATCTGCTCTACTCTGTATGTAGTATTTGATGTTGATTTTTTCTTTTTTTAATTCATCCCTGAATTCCTGAACCCAGTTGGGTTTTAATCCAAAAATATCATCGCACATCCAAAAGCGTTTTACGCCAAAGCGTTCTTGTAGTAGCTTTATATGTTGTACGATATAAGATGGAGAATGGGAATTGTAACGATTCCCATAAATAGGTTTCGCACACCAGTTGCATTTATAGGGACAACCCCTGGTAGTGGCAATATTAAGTGTGAACTCTTTATTGCTCTGTTTCCATACTTGTTTATAGGAGGCAATATCTACCAATTCCCATGCGGGCAAAGGCAATTCATCCAAATGATGCATTACCGGTTGTTTGGGATTGGCGATTGTCTTATCCTCCTTTTGGAATACAAGTCCTTTAATTTCTGCCACACTTTCTTCGGCTTCCAGTGTTGTGATCAGTTGCTTCAAGGTCATTTCCCCTTCTCCTTGAATCACGTAATCTGCACCTTCCTTTATGTATTTTTCATAATGATCGGTGGCATCTGAGCTACATACAATGGTAATACACTGATGTTCTTTTCCAATTGCGAGCATTTTAAAAGCCGCTTCGCGCATCGTAGTGAGACACATTTTGGTAAGATAGTTGAACCCATCATCGTATAAGACCAGGTATTTAGGCTTTTGCTCTTCCAACTTAGGCCGTATCGTCATTGGATTATCCAATAAATTGGTGTCAAACAAATCTACACGATATCCTTCTTTTTGCATGAGGGAAGCCGCGTAGAGCGTACCCAATGGAGGGTAGGGAGTCTTGTTTTTCCATTGTTTGCTATCCAGGGGGTAATAGTAGGAATGTGAAAAAAGAATATCAATCATAGAAATGACGATTAAAAACCAACTCTTCTCCAGAGTCAAAATTTTGCTCATATTGCTCGTACATATCCATGATTCTGGATTGGTACGATTTGTTGTGCAATTTAAGAATTCCTTTATTGATTACTTGTTCTTCGTTCTTTTTAATTTTATTCGCGCCCAATTGAAGCCCGGATCTTTTAAGGTAGATTTTTCGCAACTTATCATCAATGGTATCGGCCAGTTTGGTAGATAAGATAAACTCAGAAAACTGTTTTAGTTTACCCGATTTCATGGGTGAAATGCTATTCTGTTCAATGACGGCATTGGGTAAAAAAGTACGGACCCATTCCATGTTCTCCTCCATGAAAGGTTCAAAAAGGCCGGAATCTATGGTAGGGATTAAAGTGGCCATTTCAACGGCGGTATAGATATTTTGCTTTTTGATGTGCAAATTATCTTCACTGATCATATAATTGACACAAAGACTTTTTGAAGCAAAAAACCGTCTAAACAAACCAATCATTGCCTTGGATATGGCAATATTGCCAGATTTCATAATGACAAAAAAATCGATATCCGATGTTTTGTCCATATACCCTTTGGCCAAAGACCCCGATATCATGACCGATCGAACAAAAGGAAACTGACTTAAAATTCGGGACATTCTATTTGCCTTGTCCATTTTTTTTTCAGCAAGCTGATTTCCCTTTATCCTTCGTTTGATCCAGGAGTCGTGATTGTAAGGAAGGTAATACTCTCCAAATTTGTACAAGAATTCTTTTTCTACCAACAGCGCTAAATCTGCATCGATATTATCCGTTTTGTACTGACAGAAGTTTTTTGCTTCTTCTTTTGTGAGGGGATGTTTAAAAATGGCAAAATAAAGAAAGGTCTTGATAAGATCCATTAAATATAGTTTTAATCCATACAATTCCGAACAGGACAACGCTTAAGCAGTCGTAATATAAGGCTAAAACTTAACAGTATTGAGAATTATATTATCTCATTTACGAATACCACTATAAGAAAAACTTAAGATGTTTTCTGAAAAAAGCAGATAACATAAAAGTATTTTTCCTAATGTGCTTCTAGCCAATTGTTTCCGGTTCCCAATTCCACGTCCAAGGGAACGGCCAGGACATGTGCATTTTCCATTTCGGATTTGATCAAAGCTTTAATTTCTTCCAATTCGGGCTTGTACACATCAAAAACCAATTCATCGTGTACCTGTAAAAGCATCTTAGTCTTATAGTTTCCCTTATTTAATTTGCCATGAATATTGATCATGGCAATTTTAATAATGTCCGCGGCACTTCCCTGAATAGGGGCATTGACCGCATTTCGTTCTGCTGCTCCGCGCACAATCGCATTGCTGCCATTGATATTTTTTAAATATCGCCTACGTCCTAAAATGGTTTGCACATAACCGTTATCGCGAGCAAAATCTACTTGCTCGCTCATGTAATTTCGGAGTTTGGGATAGGTTTTATAATAGGTGTCTATCAATTCTTTTGCTTCGGACCGACTTAGGTCGGTTTGATTGCTAAGTCCAAAAGCAGATACGCCATAGATAATTCCAAAGTTTACGGTCTTCGCATTACTTCGTTGTTCTCGTGTAACCTCTTCCAGCGGCACATTAAATACCCTTGCAGCCGTAGAAGCATGGATATCCTCTCCGTTCTTAAAAGCTTCGATCATGGTAGTCTCTTCACTTAAGGCCGCAATAATACGCAGTTCTATTTGGGAATAATCCGCAGCCAACAAAATATAGTCTTCATTGCGTGGCACAAATGCTTTCCTTACCTGCCTTCCTCTTTCGGTACGAATAGGGATATTCTGTAAATTGGGGTTGTTGCTGCTCAGTCTTCCCGTAGCAGCTACGGTTTGCATATAATCTGTATGCACTCTTCCCGTTTCTTGATGGATTTGCTCGGGCAAGGCATCTACATAGGTGCTTTTCAATTTGGAAAGACCTCGGTAATCCAATACATTTTGAATAATGGGATGGTCCTTGGCTAAATACGAAAGTACATCTTCGGCCGTAGAGTATTGACCCGTTTTGGTCTTCTTGGGTTTATCCACCAATTTTAATTTATCAAATAGAATTTCCCCAAGTTGTTTTGGAGAACCTATATTGAACGTAACACCGGCAGCTTCATAAATTTTAGCTTCCAGGGAAGCAATATCATTGGTTAACTCCTCGGAAAGGGATGCTAAGAATTCCTTATCGAGATTTATGCCCTCTAACTCCATGTCACCAAGTACACGAAGTAAAGGAATTTCAATATCCGCAAAAAGACCGTCTGTCTTTGCTTCAGCCAATTCTGGCCTAAAGTGTTCCGCCAATTGAAAGGTGATATCGGCATCTTCAACGGCATATTCGGTTTGTTGCTCCAAAGGCACCTGTCGCATGGACAACTGATTTTTCCCCTTCTTTCCAATCAAAGTGGTGATAGAAATCGGGGTATAGTTCAAGTAGGTCTCTGAAAGAACATCCATATTATGCCGCATATCAGGATTGATGAGGTAGTGCGCCAACATGGTATCGAAAAAAGGACCGTTTACCGTAATGTTATACTTGTGCAATACTTTAATATCGTATTTCAGGTTTTGGCCTATTTTTTCAATATGTTCCGTTTCAAAAAATGGGCGCAACATTTCCACGATTTGTTGTGCTTCATCCCTGTTTTCAGGTATGGGAACATAGAATCCCTTGGTTGCCTCCCAGCTAAAAGCGATTCCCACAAGTTCGGCACTTAAAGGGTCTAAACCTGTTGTTTCCGTATCGAAACATACCGAGGACTGCTTCATCAGATTTTGGACAAAGAGTTTCATGGCCATTCCCGGGGCAATACTCTGATAGAGGTGGGGAACGTTGCTATTTGTTTTTCGTCCAGAAGCTGTGCCAGTGCTGGCAGAAGTGTCTCCGCCTTCTCCAAACAAGGAGAATTGGCCTCCGCCCGCTTCTTTTGATTTTGCCGGACTTGAAGGTGTTGCTTCGGTTGTAGCTCCTTCTTCATTAGGGGTAAAAAATAGTTTTGTGAACTGATCTTTAAGACGTCTGAATTCCAACTCGTCAAAAATCTGTTGTACCTGATCCCCATCTGGTGTAGACATCTTATAATCCTCTGCATTGAATTGTACATCGCAAGTAGTGCATATGGTGGCCAATTTCTTGGAGAGTAATCCCAATTCCGCATTTTGTTCTACTTTCTCCTTCATTTTTCCCTTAAGTTGATCAGTATTCGCCAAAAGGCCTTCCATACTATCAAACTGTTCCAGGAATTTTTTTGCGGTTTTATCACCAACACCTGGAAGTCCCGGAATGTTATCACTGGCATCTCCCATCATTCCCAAATAGTCAATAACCTGTTCCGGACGTTGTACACCAAAGCGTTTTTGAATTTCGGGAATGCCCCAAATTTCTATGCCATTGCCCATTCGAGCAGGGCGATACATGAAAATATTTTCCGAAACCAATTGACCGAAATCTTTATCCGGAGTTACCATGAATACCTTGTAATCCTCTTTTTCTGCTTGTTTGGCCAAAGTTCCTATAATATCGTCGGCCTCCCAACCTTCCAGAACCACCACGGGAATGTGCATGGCTTTTAAGATATTTTGGATATAGGGAACGGCAATCCGTATGGCATCTGGGGTTTCATCCCTATTGGCTTTGTATTCCGGAAATAATTCAGTGCGCTCATGACTTCCTCCTTTATCAAAGCAAACCGCCAAATAATCTGGTTTTTCCCGTTTTATAACGTCAAATAAGGAATTCGTAAATCCCATGATGGCAGAGGTATCCATACCCTTGGAATTAATTCTAGGGTTTTTGATCAACGCATAATATCCACGGAAGATCAGCGCATATGCATCTAATAGAAAAAGTCTTTTTTGTTCTGCCATTTTAGGAATTTTGGTAAGCTTTCAAAGCTACAAAGATTATCTTCTTTTTAAAAAAAATTAAGCGCTAATATAGCTGTCAGAAGGGTTATTGATGTGCCCTTTTTCAGAATAGGTACGATAGGTGAATCCGGGCTGAATACAGTAACCGCCAGTTTCTCCTTTTTTGTTTACCGCGATAAAGCCAATTTGAAAATCGGTATTGTCCTTATTTTTGGCAATAATACGCTTTACGCCCTCCTCGCAGGCCTCTTGAGGTGTTTTTCCCTGCCGCATCAGTTCTACAATAAGGAAACTGCCAACAGTTCGCACAACTTCTTCTCCAACACCAGTAGCGGTGGCACCCCCAATTTCATTATCGATAAAAAGTCCCGCCCCAATAATAGGGGAATCTCCAACTCGGCCTCCTATTTTATAGGCCATTCCACTTGTAGTACAGGCTCCGGAAATATCACCTTTTTGATCAATGGCCAACATGCCTATGGTGTCATGGTTTTCAATATTGATGATGGGTTGGTATTTTGATGTTTTTTTCCACTCGATCCATTCTTGTTTGGATTTTTCGGTAAGCAAATTTTCTTTTTTGAACCCTTTCTCATAAGCAAATTGTTCGGCTCCCTTTCCGGCAAGCATTACATGAGGGGTGTCTTCCATTACTTTTCTGGCAACGGCAACAGGATGTGCAATGTTCTGCATGCACAGTACGGCACCACAGTTCCCATCTTTATCCATGATACAGGCATCTAGGGTGACATTGCCATCGCGATCGGGCCTACCGCCCACACCAACGGTTTGATTATTGACATCTGCTTCTTCAATCATCACGCCCTGTTCCACAGCATCTAAGGCGGTGCCTCCTTTTTCCAATACTTCCCAGGCTTTTGCCGAAGCATTATGAAAATCCCATGTGCAAATAACAATTGGCTTAATGGATGGACTTTCTTCAGCCTCAGTCCTAACAGTAGTGCTCTCCTTACAAGAGGTGGCCAAAGGAGCGGTCATAAAACCAGCAGTGCCGGCAGCAGAATTTTTAATAAACTTTCTTCGTTTCATCTATAAGGTTGCTTAATTTAGTGACTAAATATAAGTAAAATGCTAGTAGAAGTTTGTGCCAATTCTTTGGAATCTGCCCTAGCCGCAGAAAAAGCGGGAGCCGATCGTATTGAACTTTGTTCCGAACTAGGTACGGGAGGGATAACACCTTCTTATGGTCTGCTAAAAGCTGTAAAATCGCATATTTCCATCCCTGTTCACGTATTGATTCGCCCAAGAAGTGGCAATTTTACGTATTCCCAGATGGAATTTGACATTATGAAAGCCAACATTGAACTTTGTCATGAAATGGGATTTGAAGGGGTGGTAAGTGGGGTGCTCTATAAGGATTTTAGATTGGATGTAGAACGCACCAAAGCCTTGATTGCATTAGCAAAACCGTTGAAGTTTACCTTTCACCGGGCTTTTGACTGGGTCTCAGATCCATTGGGGACATTCCAGCAATTAGAGGCTTTGGGAGTCGATTATGTCTTGTCTTCCGGACAGCAAAAGTCAGCTTTAGCGGGAATAGATTTGCTCACTACTTTAACAAAGGATGCAAAAAGCTGCACTGTGCTTCCTGGGGGCGGAGTGCGCGCAGATAACGCGAATACTTTTAAAAACAGGGGATTTAAAGCAATTCATTTTTCAGGAACAACCTTCAAAAAGAGCCTGGAAAGGAAGCCTGAAATCTCGATGAATTCTCCTTCTTTTTTACAAGATGACGCTTTGGCCGTAACGGATGCTGCTATTGTGCGACAAATTATTGAGATTGTTAATAATTAGGTAAAAAAGAGTCCCTTGCCTATGGAAAGGGATACCTTTGTAAAAAAAAGAGGCATGCTACGTTGGATTATCTTTTTAGGGGTATATACTGCATTTGGTTTTTATGCATTTCAAGCATTGAAAACGCTTACGAAAAATCAGTGGATATATGCTTTATTTATTCTTTCATCCCTTCTGATTGTTGGAAACTTTATCTATCAATTTTCCGCAGGAGATACGCCCAATAGGGTTTTGGATCATGGCAGAAGCCTTGCCTTTGGGTTCTTACTTGCAAGTATGGCTTTTTATATGGTCACTATTTTCTTCATATTTTCTGAGGATGTGGTTCGGTTTTTTGTGGCGCTGTATACCAAATTGTTTGGAAGCACCAAGGAGTTTAATGTTCCTTCAAGAAGGAAGTTTGTAAGTGCAATAGCCCTTGGATTGGCCGCTTTGCCCTTTGGGGCCTTACTTTTTGGAATGTACAAGGGAAAGTACAATTTTAAAGTCCTGAACTACGTATTGGAGTTCGATGATCTTCCAGAAGCTTTTGATGGATATAAAATCACGCAGATTTCCGATGTTCATAGTGGAAGTTTTGACGATCGTGAAAAGGTGTCCTATGGGGTAGATCTGATCAACGAGCAGCAGAGTGATGTTATACTCTTTACAGGGGATATGGTAAACAATAGGGCTGAGGAAATGGAACCTTGGGCGGCCTTGTTTTCCAAGTTAGAGGCTAAAGATGGCAAGTTTTCTGTTTTGGGGAACCATGATTATGGGGATTATGTGCGTTGGGAATCCGAGGAAAAGAAGAAAGCGAATCTCCATAGCTTAATGAAACTTCAGAAAGATATGGGCTTTGATCTTTTGCTCAATGAAAACCGATACTTAACCAAAGGAGACGATAAAATAGCCTTGGTCGGTGTTGAAAATTGGGGCAAAGGCGGTTTTAAGAAAGCTGGAGACTTGAAGAAAGCCGCTTCTGGAATTCATAAGAACGATTTTAAGATATTAATGAGTCATGACCCTTCGCATTGGGAAGAAGAGGTGGTTTCCGATGATTATCATTATCATCTTACATTGAGCGGTCATACCCATGGCATGCAATTTGGCATTGAAATCCCTGGATGGTTTAAATTAAGTCCAGTACGTTTTCGATACAAGTATTGGGCAGGCATATATGAAGAACTGGGCCAGTTTATCAATGTAAATAGAGGTTTTGGGTTTATCGGTTATCCCGGAAGAGTAGGGATATGGCCAGAGATTACTGTGATTACTTTAAAAAAGAAAGATCTAGCATAGTATTTTTGCTCGTAGATATGTGATAAAATAGGATATTCGCAGTGTATTAACATTTTTTCTTACATTTGAATATATTAAATTCAGTACTATAAGTTATGTCTAAATTTGGTGAACTAATAGATTTAAAAGTTCCTGTACTGCTGGACTTCTATGCAGAATGGAATGAGCAATCGGCATCCATGCACCCAGTATTGAAAGATGTTGCTGCAGCTCTTGGGGATAAGGGGAAAGTCATTAAAATAGATGTTGATAAAAATAAAGAACTCTCCCAAGCCTTGCGAGTAAAAGGACTGCCTACCTTGATGATCTATAAAAAAGGGGAAATGGTATGGCGCCAAAGTGGAGAACAGGATGCCAATACTTTAATAGGTATCTTGAATGAATATATCTAAACTATGTCAGACATACCTTTTTAATGGACAGATTTAGCCATTATAAGAGCAATTCCCCAATCATATAGGTTACTGCTTTTCCAGTAATTTGAACACGATTCCCTTTCAACGTACAGGTTAATTCTCCTTTTCTTGCAGATAATTGCTGTGCCGATAAGGTGAGTTTTCCCAATTTCTTACTCCAAATGGGCGTTAAGGTAGTATGTGCTGAGCCTGTTACGGGATCTTCGTCAATTCCAGATTGCGGTGCAAAAAAACGAGATACAAAATCAACTTCCTCTCCCTGGGCCGTAATAATTACGCCCCGACTATCACAGCTTTTAATAAGGTTTAAATTAGGTTTTGCCATTTCCACTTCCTTTTGGGAAGAAAAAATAAGCAGATAATCTGTTTTTCCTTTATAAGTTTCAATGGGAACAGCGTCAAAAGCTTCCAGTAGTTCTTGAGGAGGATTTACGCTAGTGTAGCTATCTACAGGAAAATCCAAAGTTAGGGCATCCTCCTTTTTGGTAACGGATAGGACTCCGCTGGCATGGGAATGAAAGTTGACACGATCTAAAGAAAAACCATGATAGGTAAAAAGGACATAAGCTGCTGCAAGAGTTGCGTGTCCGCATAAATCTACCTCGACAGTGGGGGTAAACCATCGAATCTCAAATAAGGCTTTTTCCTTCTGTACAATAAAAACAGTTTCAGCTAAATTGTTCTCATTGGCAATTTTTTGCATTTTCTCTGCGGAGAGCCATTCTTTTAGCAGCAGTACAGCAGCTGGGTTTCCACCGAAAATAGTATCGGTAAAGGTGTCGATTTGAAATAATTGCAATTTTTCAGACATCATGTCTATGGTATTATGCTGCCGGGACCATTATTCAGTGCTATTTTCAAGAAGTGTGTCCAAAACGGCTTCCGGGATGCTATCACTTGGTGGTGGCGTTTCTTCGATACTGTCCTCAAAAGGATTGTCATCACCCATAAAATGCGCGAACTTATCAATATAGGCATTAAAGATTTTTGTTTCTTTTTCTACGTATTCCCGATCTTTATTCTGAATTAAGATATTAATGTTTCGCTGGTAGCCTTCCATATCAGACAGTATATTGTCCAGATATTGATATTGCTCGTCTAAGGGGACTCCGGCATAATAATCCAAGCGTTCTTGGTATTTTTTCTTCAATTGCTCAAAAAGTGCACGCCCTTTCTCTGTTTCCCCAACCTTGTAATAACCATCCAAAAAGGGCTCTACAAACGTATAATAGCCAAAGTAATCCAAGGGCATATTCTCCATGCTGAGATTGATAATATCCTTGGCTTTATCTATCTTGTTCTCATTGATTAAGGTTTCCGTTAAGCGGGCCAAATTCCCTCGATAAGAAAGGCCTTGGGTTCGGGTCTGCGGATCGTGATAGATTTCCGTGCTTCCAGAATTGCCCCAGTCCCAGTTCATGACAATATCATACATAAGATCGGCATCAATTCTACCTAGTTCATAAGGACTTCTGTTCTGTGTTTTTATAGGGACAAGCTTATAAGCAAGACCATCCATCTGCAGATAATCTTTCATCCAAATGTATTCTGCATTGTCAAAACTTCCTCCAGAAAAGTAAATTGGACGTTTCCAATCGTTATTGGCAATAATGTCCAACATCAAAATCCTGTTCTTGGGAAGCGCTCCTTTGGGGAGGTCTATATCAATATAATCCAAGATCAAATCCGCATCTTTTTCCTTTACAATACCACTTTTTAAAACATTTTCCTTATTCACAGGAATTCTAATCTTGTTCGTGGGGTAAAACACCAAATCCAAGGTGCTCTCGGGGTATTGGGAAACATCGGCACCCTGCTTTTGAAGGTGATACTTGATTTTAGTCTGTGGCTTATCGCTATCGATCCAATTCATAAAATCTTTGATGTCCCATCTGGACTCTGTCAGTCCTTGAAAGAGGATGACGTCCCTTGATCCCAAACGATATTTTTCATGGGTCAATTGGGAAGGGATGGGCTCACTATTATAGGCTTTGGCCTTCATCTGATCAATATACCAATCCGTGGCAAAAAGACTGGTGTTGATCACACGAACATCGGTACGGTAATTCTCAATTTCCTGAACATACCAAAGGGGAAAAGTATCATTATCACCAATAGTAAAAATAATAGAACCTACGTTTTCGTGGGTGGAATCTAGATAAGCCTTGGCAGAGGCTCTGGCCGTATAACGTCCTGAGCGATCGTGATCATCCCAATTTTGGTAGGCCATGACCGTTGGTACGGCCAATAGACAAACAACGGTGATAGCGGGTGCCAATACTTTGGGGGAAACTAGTTTTCTAAATTCATCAAAAAGCCCATATACGCCCAAGCCGATCCATAATGCAAAGATGTAAAAAGAACCAACAAGGGAATAATCGCGTTCCCGAGGTTGAAAAATATAGGGGTTGGTGTAAAATTGTATGGCGATTCCAGTAAATATAAAAAACACGAATAGCACCCAGAACTGTTTGGGGTTTCTGGCAATTTGAAATAAAATTCCAATGATTCCTAGAAGAAAGGGAAGAAAGAAATAGGTGTTTCTTCCTTTGTTGTTTTTTACATCACTGGGCAAGTTTTCCTGACTTCCCCTAAACCAATTGTCGACAAAGCCAATACCACTGAGCCAATTGCCATTATTGTTGTATTTTCCTTGAATGTCATCTTGTTTTCCGACAAAATTCCACATAAAGTAACGTCCATACATATAGCCAAATTGAAAGCTGAACATGTATTCAATATTGTCCCATAGAGAAGGAGGTTCCACTTCGATATAGTCGCTGAATTGTTGCAAGAATTGAATATATTGGCCTTCTTCTACCTCACCTCTGGCATAGCCTTCTTTTAATTGAGCCACTGCTTTTCGCAATTCTTCATTGGATTCTTTCATTCTGAAATCCAATCCTCCAAAATATTTCATGTAATTTTCGGCATGCTGTTCGCTCCATAATCTGGGGAGTAGGCCAACATGTTTTTTATTTGGACCTTGAACTGCACCTTCCCAATGGTTTACAATGATATATTTACCCAAAACTTCATCCTTTTCATATTTGGGCTTGTCGTCTTTATCCTCGCCTGCCGAGGCGAATAAATTGGAATAGTAGGTGCCATAAAAAGGACTATCAACACCAGGGTATTGTTCTCGATTGTAATACGCTAATAGGGATCTTGCATCGGAAGGGTCATTTTCGTTAACAACCACATTGGCATTGGCTCGTATAGGGAGCATAAGCCAGGAGGAGAACCCTAGAAAAAGAAACATGAGGCAGAGTACAATGGTATTGGCCGTCCTAAAATCATTTTTCCGCGTATAGTTGAGGCCAAAATAAAAGGCGCCAATAAAAATGAGTCCCATAATGATGGTTCCCGAATTAAACGGAAGTCCAATGCTATTGATGAAGAACACTTCGCTCCACCCAAACAGTTTTAAGACATAGGTCAGCGAGAATTTATACACCAAAATTAAAAGGGTGACCACGGCAATATTGGCCAACAAAAAATTCTTGACCGTTGTGGTTTTGTACTTTTTAAAATAATAGAGCAGTCCAATAGACGGTATGGCCAAAAAGCCCATAAACTGAATTCCAAACGTAAGTCCCACTACAAAGGAGATAAGAATCAGCCATTTATTGCCTCTTGGATGCTCAATATTGTCTGTCCATTTAAGCCCCATCCAAAGCAATAAGGACATAATAAAACTAGCCATGGCATAAACCTCCGTTTCTACAGCATTGAACCAGAAGCTATCCGAAAAAGCAAAAGCTAGAGAACCTACCAAACCACTGCCAAAAACCGCAATGGCACGGGAATTGGTGAAGGCATGGCCCTTAGAGATTAATTTTCGCACCAAATTAGTTATGGTCCAAAACATAAAGAGTACGGTAAAAGCACTTGATACTCCAGAAACATAATTGACCATCAAGGCCACTTTAGAAGGGTCGTTAAAAGCAAATAGGGAGAAGAAGGCTCCGATCATCTGTAATAAAGGCGCTCCAGGAGGGTGACCTACTTGTAATTTTGCAGAAGTCGTAATGTATTCTCCGGCATCCCAAAAACTCCCTGTGGGCTCTACGGTGATTCCATAAACAATAAGTGCAATAAAAAAAACGGCCCATCCTAAGATGGTGTCCCATTTCTGAAAGTTCTTTGAAAACATGAAATACGCGGTTTGTTAGTGAAACACTGATTTCGCAATATGATGATTTTAAAATCATTGGATCATTTCATAAGGTCAATGCCAGATGAAGGTTCCAGTGTTACAATTAAGGGCGAATTTACTAATTTAAATAAAAATTAAACCTACTTTTAAGAAAAGCTTTGGGAACAATTCCAAAGGAATATGAAATTAATCCTAAAATAAATGGTAGAAGTATTTGCGCAAACAAAACTTTGTTTTAAATTTGCACGCTCTTAATAGGTATTGGCCTATGGTGTAATTGGCAACACAGCTGGTTTTGGTCCAGTCGTTCTAGGTTCGAGTCCTAGTAGGCCAACAGAGTTTAAGAATAATCCCGATGTCGTAAGATGTCGGGATTTTTTGTTTTTGGAATTCTCTTGGACGAGAAGTTTATCCTGAGCTTGCCGAAGGGAGTCCTAGTAGGCCAACAGAGTTTAAGAATAATCCCGATGTCGTAAGATGTTGGGATTTTTTGTTTTCGGAATTCGCTTGGGCAAGGAGTTCATCCTTAGCTTGTCGAAGGAGGTCTTAGTGGGCCAACAACGTTTTTAAGAATGATCCTGATACTAAGAAGTGCTCGGATTTTTGTTTTTACCTTACTTGAACAGTTTTTAGTCTTTTATTTCTGTATAAATAAAATAAGATTTTACGTATTTTATTTCGAGTTTGATCTATAATACTTTTTTGAAATAACCTCCGCATTACTACACAGATTTTTAATACATAAATCTACATTTTCAAGCAAATTTTTAGCAGATAGGGCTAAAAAGAATACGAAAGACGCGCACGGCAATGTAATGTTTAATTCTTTCTGGAGAATAGTTCTATATCTGAGGGAAAACTCTAAAAACCCAATGTTTTAGGGAATTTATAGAGGTGAAAGAGTATGTCAGAAGCTGTTTTTTATAAGACAGAAGACCGCTTTCCCTTGATTGGGTACTATAAATACTTGGTAAGTAACGTATAATCAATGAAGTATTGTAATAAAGGCTCGGGAAGAACCAGAGGGTAGAATATTAAATTAAAGTTAAACTTATATTAAACGATGTATTTTCCTACAAATATTTTTTACTTTTAAAAAGTAGGAGGAAGCCGAAAAGCCTTTAAAAAATGAGTAGGCAATAATTGTTTAAATATACTATTATGAAATTAAAAAAGTTTGCAGTTCAGGAAGAAAACATTTTGAGTAAAGACAACTTAAGTATGATTTTAGGAGGCGCAAGTGATGATAGTTCATCCTCTTCTTCATCCTCTTCTTCATCTTCATCTTCTTCTTCATTGACAGATTCTGATTCTGATTCCGATTCTGATTCTGATTCCGATTCTGGTCTAACGAGATTCTAGAATAGTTTTCGGGAAGAAAATATAGAACAAGACGGAAAGCCAATCGTCGCAGATGATTGGCTTTTTGCATAAATACATTGAAAATGATATTGATTCTGACTAAAAGAAACGATGCCTCTACCAATAGAATAATTGATTGGTTGCTCTTTTATAAAGAGGACTTCCTTAGGATTAATGGTGATGATGATGCAACACAATTTACAGAAATAAGCAATGATAAAATTGTTGTGGAACAGCATGGGGTATCCTATAATCTACTGGACTTTGATTGTATTTGGTTCAGGAGAAGTGCTTTTTCTTCCAAATCTTTTAGCTATAATTATGAAGAGGAAGTCTTGAAACAGGTCCTTTTTAATAACACCAAGGCTATTCCAAATAGAATCAAAGCCGAACTAAGGACTATTTTGGATTACGTGTACTACAAAATTGAGGCCAGCGGAGGGAAACTGATTTCGAGTTTTTTTAAGAAAGGTTTGAATAAGCTAATTACCCTGAGCGAAGCAAAGAAAGTGGGGCTAAAGATACCAAATTCGCATATCCTGAACACGAAGGTAAAATTAAAAGAAGTGTTGAACAAAGGTGATGTTATCACCAAAGCAAGTGATGAAGGGATTTATATTACCAATAGGGAGTATGGATATTTTACCTATACCGAGAAAATATCCAAAAAAAATATAGATACGTTATCGGACACTTTTTTTCCTTCGTTCATTCAATCTCAAATAAAAAAAATATATGAGCTGCGCGTCTTTTACCTCAATGGGAAGTGTTATTCAACGGTAATTTTTTCACAAAGCAGAAAAGCTACAAGTGTGGATCATCGGCAGTACACAGAGACACCCATGCGTTACCTTCCCTATGAACTTCCAGTGGAAGAATCTCATAAAATAGATGTTCTTATGAAGAATTTAGGATTGACCATTGGTGCAATAGATCTCATTGTAACCCAAGAAAAGGAATATGTTTTCTTAGAAGTAAACCCTATTGGTCAATTTTCCTTCTACTCGGATAAATGCAATTATTTTTTGGAAAAAGATTTCACGGAAAACCTTATCAAATACTAGCAAATGGAAAAAATAAAACTTAAAAATCGGCAGAAAGAAAAATTGCCTTTATTCTGCAATTTCATAAACTATAAGGCGATGAATTCTTCCAACTATGAATTTGAGTTTTCAGATTCCTCACGCTACAATAGCTACGCTATCTCAGAGCAAACTCAGAAATTAATATCTAAAATAATTGATTATTCCCAAGTAGATGACACCATATAATTCTTACCTTTTTGTATTCACCGATATCTTTTTTGTAAAGGGATATACACGTACAATGATATGTGATATCACAAAAAACACCTGGGAGTTTGTGGATAACGACTATTTTGAATTGTCCCAGTTATTTCGAAAATTTAAAATTGGAGAGCTCTTGGAACATCATGTTGATCACGATTCCCATGAGGCCTTTTTTGACTTCGTTCAATTTTTGATTAAAAATGATTATGCGACCTATGTGGACGATATTCAAAACTTCCCCAAAATTGAATTGAGATGGATAAGTCCGACCCCAATACAAAATGCAATTGTTGATTTGAACGCTCACAGTGTCCATGATTACTATGAAATTGCCAAACAACTAAGTGAACTGCGCTGTGAACATGTTCAAATACGATCCTATGACGATCTAGGATATAAAGAATTGAAGGAAATACTTTTAAGTTTCTCCAATAAAGACTTTAAGAGTATCCATATGATTGTAAAATATACAGCGCATATAGCACTGGAAGCTTATAGGGAGTTTATTCATAATTCTCCCAATGTATCCTTTACAGTGCATTCTTCACCTAAGAATGAATTTAACCCGTCCCCATTAGAGAACCTATTACATGGTATGGGGTATGTGCAATATATAAAACAGCCCATTAACTCTTGTCAGAGTTGTGGTATCATCAACAAAAAAACCTTGCGACTCCCCAACAAATTAGAAACCTTTATAGAGGGAATTACCCATAATAGCTGTTTGAATGGGAAAATTTCGGTTGATGTTCACGGGCATATTAAGAATTGTCCGTCCATGAATGATTCTTTTGGGAAAATTGGAGAAAAATCCTTGAAACAAGTTTTGAGTTTATCAGAGTTCAAAAAGCTTTGGGAAATCAATAAGGATCAAATAGAGGTCTGCAAGGATTGTGAATATAGGTATGTGTGTTCCGACTGCAGGGCATATGTGGATAATCGCTATGCCAAACCGTCAAAATGCGGTTATAACCCCTATAAAGGGACTTGGGAGACTCCAAAAGAGACAGTGCATAAAGAAGTGAAATTGTAAAATAAAGGTGGAAACCCCAATAGTCCAGCTATCTTTTCAGGGTTTTTGCCATTTTCGGTTCGTATAAGAAATTATTCTCCTTAGCATATTCCTCAATGGTGTTCAGTCCCACTGCAGCACGTCGTTTGTTCACACCTTCGTGATTGGAAATGGGATAAATGACATTCTTCTTTTTCATGGGGTCCCATAAAGATTGTGTGCCATAACGTTGCTGTTCCCCTTTGCGCATTAATATTCTATCCTGTAAGAAAGCCAAGTATCGAGCTTTGGACTCTCCCTTGGCTACAGATTTTTCTAACAGGGGAAGATATTTTTCCTGGTCCTCCAAAGGGGCATGTTGAATGACCAGCCAAAGTGTTTGATTGGCCAATTCTCCAACTTTGTTTATTCCTGGCCATCCATTTTTTTGAAGGATGTGTTTTAACTTTGTCAAAACAATACTGTCGTTTCTAGGCATTAATTCATTCCTGAACCAAGAATAGTGATACGAATCCCGGCCAAATCTTTTTTCAGCATCAGGAAGCAATTGTCGTATGCTTTGGTCTTGAACTCTTAGTTTTTCTAAAGCTTCTTTTAAGGGGGTGTCAATAGAGTTCCTATATTCTTCCTGTAAGACCGGAATACTTTCTGTGAATGAGTTCCATTGATCCAATTGCTTTAAGGGAAGGAGGTCGCTATCCTTTTTTAACCATGCAATATCTGTCCAGCCGTTGCGAATGGCTTCTTTTAGGTGAAGCAAGCCCTGTGGTCCCAAACCTGCCAGAGAGAAGGCGCAAGCGGCGTTATAATAATCCGAGGCATATCCTGTATGAATATCGAATGCTTTTTGCCAACGGAGAGCCGATTTTTTGTATTCCTTTTTGGCATGTAATTTTGTAGCTTCAAGTACATGTTCATTGTAGCTCTGCGATACTACAGAAGTATTGATTAATAGGAGTAAAGGGAGAAGAAATATGAATTTGTGTGTCATAGTAGGTTTTTATTAAGATTAAAAATAAGTCAATACGTTTTTATCATATTGCCTCGAAATGGAGCGGAACAAAATAACGTTTGGTCATCACTCGTTTAATGTTGAACATTACAGCAAATAAGACCAGTGTGCCATTTGTTGATAAACTCCTAATTGGGGTTGTTTCTAGCTTGATGAATCCGCAAAGCAATGTAGTAAAAATCTTATAAAAATTAAAAAATAGCCTCGTGTTTAACAGCTTTTTAAGGGGAGGTAACCCCTTATTCTTTATATGATCGGCAACCCTTCAAATTAATTGCGTAAGTTACCAGGAATGGCCTTGAAATAGTCTATCCTTATTCCAAAGGTGTGGGAGGTTCTTCCTCATTACCGATGTCATCTGTTGTCTCGTCTAGGCTGTCATCTATTCTGATTTCAGAGGTGATTTCTTCTTCAATACTGCTTTCATTGGTGATTTCCAGAGGGATGGCTTCAATTTTGGCCTTTTTTATATGTAATCGTTTGTCTCTGATCATCGCCGCTGTCATGATCAAACTGGTGCCAATAATGACAAAAAGTAAAATTCCCGGTTCAAAAGCTTCGGACTGTACCTCCTTGGGAATGGCATAAAATAAAAGTACCGTAATTAAACCGCGAGGCGCGATGAACAATTGTGGAAGAATATCCGAGCCAATAAAAGTGCGTAAAATCACAAATCGTATGGCGTAAATAGAGAGCATGGTCAATACACTGATCAAGGCCACATTAAGGCTCCATAAGGAAGATATGACAATGGTCATTCCAAAAATAACAAAGAAAAAAGTGCGGACCACAAAAGCGGTTTCCAAGGTAATAATATGTAGTTCATGATAGATTTGGTTGATCTTTTCGTTTTCCAAATACTGAGAGAGTCTTCCAGCAAAAAACAATTTCATGTTTGCAATCACCAAACCGAAAATAAGAATGATGATAAGGGAAGATAAATGCATCTTTTTTCCTAGGGCGTACAGGAGTAGCAGTACCGCGATCAATAAGAATAGTTTTACTTGACTTTTTATTTTCTGGAATACCAGAATGATTAGATAGCTAGCTACTAAGGAAACAATAATAGTCAATACAATATTCAAAGAGAAGCCTCCGATGCCATGGTCTTCGGCAGGATTTAATTGTCCTATCAAAAAATAGAACATCATGATACCAAAAATATCGGAAAAAGTACTTTCATAAACATGAAATTCCTTTTTCTTCTGCGCTAGTCCGCCCACGCTCGGAATGATTATGGCACTCGATAATATGGAGAGTGGCGTGGCGTACAGCCAGGCCGATTGCATGGACATCCCGGGGATAAAATAGTGCAAAATGAGGGCGGCAACCCAAGCAGAAGCAATTAAACCTATGAGGGCAATGGCCATGGATTTAAGAATAGGAATCAATTTATCCCGTTCCAGTTTCAATTCCAGAGCGGCTTCCAAAACAATCATGATCAAGCCTACAATGCCAAGAAATTCCAAGCTACTATCCAGATTGGGAGTATCGTCGCTAATAAAGCTGAGTCCAAATTTTAAAAGTATGCCCAAAACAATAAGTAACAGTACCGAGGGAATATTGGTCTTTTTGGCAATGCCATTGAATAAAAAAGAAACAATAATAATGAGGGAGGCAATAATAATAAAATCGTATGGAGAGAGTATGTCCATGGGTTAGCATTTGTGTTTGGCAAAGACTAAAATAAGGGTAATCTTGTAATTTTTTCTATTTAAGGATGTTTTTCGTTAGGGAATGGTATAAATGCTAGGAGTCAAGAGATTCTACCTTGTTGGAGTCATAAAAAGTTGTATATTTGCACTGCTGAAAGGATATCAAGTATTCATGAGGGGACAATTTGTCCCCTCTTTTATTACTTAAATTTATGTTCAAGGAGAAAGTAGCAGCACTTTTGGAAAGTGCATTGAAAGAGAAGGAGTCCATTTTTTTGATTGATTTTACGGTTGGTGCCGATAATAAAATCAACGTTATTTTGGATGGGGATCATGGAGTTACATTACGCGATTGTATGGATGTGAGTAGAGCCATTGAGCACAATTTAGATCGTGAAGAAGAAGATTTTTCCTTGGAAGTTGCTTCGGCCGGAGCAACGGCCCCAATTGTAATGCCTAGGCAATATCGAAAGAATATCGGTAGAAAATTGGAAGTGAGAACACAAGATGAAAATATAGAAGGGCAGTTGACGGCTGCCACTGAGACCAGCATTACCTTGGAGTGGAAGGCGAGAGAGCCTAAACCTATAGGTAAAGGGAAAATAACCGTTCAGAAAAAACAAGAAATTGCAATTTCTGAGATAGAACAAGCAAAAGTTATATTAAAATTTTAAATGTAGATCAAGATGGAAAATATTGCGCTGATCGAATCTTTCTCCGAGTTTAAGGATGATAAATTTATAGACAGGGTAACGTTAATGGCGATTTTGGAGGATGTCTTTAGAAACGCATTGAAGAAGAAATTTGGTTCCGATGACAACTTTGATATTATCATTAACCCGGATAAAGGGGATTTGGAAATATGGAGAAACCGTATTGTTGTTGAGGATGAAGATGTCATGGATCCCAATGAAGAAATATCCCTTACGGAAGCACAGAAAATTGAGCCCGATTTTGAAGTTGGCGAGGATGTTTCTGAAGAAGTGAAATTGATTGATTTGGGAAGAAGAGCTATTTTGGCATTACGTCAAAATCTGATTTCTAAAATTCACGAACATGATAATACTACGATCTACAAGCAGTTCAAGGATTTAGAAGGGGAGATTTATACCGCTGAAGTACATCACATACGCCACAAAGCAATTATTTTGTTGGATGATGAAGGCAATGAGATCATCCTTCCTAAAGACAAGCAAATCCCATCGGATTTCTTTAGAAAAGGAGATAATGTACGTGGAATTATTGAGAGCGTGGAATTGAAAGGGAATAAACCCATGATCATCATGTCAAGAAGCTCTCCTATCTTCTTGGAACAATTGTTTTTTCAGGAAATACCCGAAGTTTTTGATGGGTTAATCACCATTAAGAAGGCGGTCCGTATTCCGGGAGAGAAAGCAAAAGTAGCTGTAGATTCCTATGATGATAGAATTGACCCTGTAGGGGCCTGTGTGGGGATGAAAGGCTCCCGTATCCATGGGATAGTTAGGGAATTGGGCAATGAAAATATAGATGTGATCAACTGGACCAATAATCCACAGTTGTTGGTAACACGGGCATTGAGTCCGGCAAGGGTTTCCTCGGTAAAATTGAACGATGAGAAAATGACGGCCCAGGTTTACCTGAGACCCGAAGAAGTGTCCAAGGCAATCGGTAGAAGCGGTCATAATATACGATTGGCAGGGCAACTTACTGGATATGAAATAGATGTATTTAGGGAAGGTGTTGAAGAAGATGTAGAACTTACCGAGTTTTCTGACGAAATAGAAGCTTGGGTAATCGAGGAGTTGAAGAAAATTGGTCTGGATACTGCAAGAAGTGTCTTAGAGCAAGATGTTAATGATTTGGTAAAGCGTACGGATTTAGAGGAAGAGACAATTTTAGAAGTTGTACGCGTACTTAAAGAGGAATTTGAAGATTAAGCTATATATTAGCAGCAAATTTATAGGACAGGAATAAATTATTTATGGCAGACAATGCAATGATAAGGCTTAATAAAGTTCTCCGGGAACTTAATATTTCACTGGATAGGGCGGTAGACTTCCTAGGGTCCAAGGGACACGAAGTGGAAGCAAGGCCGACTACAAAAATATCCAATGAGGTGTATCAGGTGCTCTTGGATGAGTTCCAGACGGATATGAGCAAAAAAGTTGCGTCCCAAGAAGTAGGAGAAGAGAAACGGAAGGAGAAGGAAGCCATAAGGATTCGCCTAGAGCAAGAACAAGAAGAGCGCAGGTTGGCCCGGGAACGTAGAGCTGCGTCCGATCAGGTTGTAAAGGCAAAGGCAGAGCTTAGCGGTCCTAAGACTGTAGGGAAAATTGACCTGGATGGGGGTAATAAGAAGGTTGAGTCCAATATTGAGGAGAAGACCGAAGAGAAAACAGCACCACCAGTCACCGAAGAAATTAAAAAAGAAGTTGTTTCTCCCGTTGAACCGAAGGAAGAGAAGGAGGCAGCTCCCGTGAAGGTGGAAGTTGAAGCGCCGAAAAAAGAAGTTTCTGAAAGTGTTGAAGCTAAGGTTGATGCTCCAAAAGAGGAAAAAACTGCAGAAAAAGCAACGGATACGGAAAAGCCCAAGACAGAGGATAAACCGGCCGAATCTGGTGCGATTGCCACACAGTATCAAAAACTTAGTGGTCCAAAAATAACAGGAGCTAAAATAGACCTGAGTAAATTTGAGCGACCCAAGAAAAAGAAGGAGCCTGCTAAGGCAAATGAAGGCGCGGATAAGCGAAAGCGAAGAAAGAGAATTGTCAGCAATACCGGAAATAACGCAGGAGCGCGAACAGGGGGTCCTGGTAATAGGGGGAATAGAGGTCCTGCTAAGAAGGGACAGCGTTTTACGCCAGTGGCCAAAGTTGAGCCTACAGAAGAAGAAGTACAAAAGCAGGTGAGGGAAACCTTGGAGAAACTTCAAGGGAAATCCAAGAAAGGAAAAGGAGCGAAGTATAGAAGGGATAAAAGAGATCAACACCGTCAACAGACAGAAAAAGATCTTGAAAAGCAGGAATTGGAAAGTAAAATCCTGAAAGTAACAGAATTTGTTACGGCCAGTGAAGTGGCGACCATGATGGATGTTCCTACGACCCAAATTATTTCAGCATGTATGTCTTTGGGAATCATGGTGACCATGAACCAGCGCCTCGATGCGGAAACCTTATCCATTGTAGCCGACGAATTTGGCTATAAGGTAGAATTTGTAACTGCGGATATCGAAGAATCCATAGTGGAGGAAGTCGATGCGCCTGAAGATTTAAGGCCTAGAGCGCCTATCGTGACAGTAATGGGACACGTAGATCACGGTAAAACATCGCTTTTGGATTATATCCGTAAAGAAAATGTAATTGCGGGTGAAAGTGGTGGAATTACCCAGCATATTGGAGCATATGGGGTTACTTTGGACAATGGACAACGTATTGCCTTTTTAGATACTCCTGGTCACGAGGCCTTTACCGCGATGCGTGCACGTGGTGCGCAAGTAACGGATATTGCCATTATTGTTGTGGCAGCGGATGATGATATCATGCCACAGACAAAGGAGGCAATAAGCCATGCACAAGCGGCTGGCGTACCCATTGTTTTTGCAATCAACAAAGTAGATAGGCCTACGGCAAATCCAGATAAGATTAAAGAAGGTTTGGCCAATATGAATTTATTGGTCGAAGATTGGGGAGGTAAGATACAATCCCATGATATTTCTGCTAAGACAGGTCAAGGCATTAAAGAATTGTTGGAAAAAGTGCTTTTGGAGGCTGAACTCTTGGAGTTACAGGCGAACCCGGATAAACTTGGTTCTGGAACCGTAGTGGAAGCTTTCTTGGACAAAGGAAGAGGGTATGTCTCTACCATTTTGGTGCAAGCCGGAACCCTTAGAATTGGAGATTATGTTTTGGCAGGAACCTGTAGTGGAAAAATCAAGGCCATGCAGGATGAGCGAGGGAACAACGTTAAAGAAGTTGGGCCTTCCACACCAATATCCATTTTAGGATTGGATGGAGCGCCGCAGGCAGGAGATAAATTCAATGTTCTGGAAGATGAGCGTGAAGCCAAGCAAATCGCTGCCAAGAGAGGCCAGTTAATGCGTGAGCAATCGGTTAGAACGCAGCGCCATATTACCTTGGATGAGATTGGAAGACGAATTGCTTTGGGCGACTTCAAGGAATTGAACATTATCTTGAAAGGGGATGTTGATGGTTCTGTGGAAGCTTTGACCGATTCTTTCCAGAAATTGTCTACGGATGAAATTCAAGTGAATATTATTCATAAGGCGGTTGGGGCCATTACGGAGTCCGACGTATTATTGGCGTCTGCATCAGAGGCAATTATTATTGGATTTAACGTTAGGCCAATGGGGAATGCCCGTGCCATAGCGGATAAGGAAGAAATCGATATTAGAATGTATTCCATCATCTACGATGCGATCAATGATCTTAAAGATGCGATGGAAGGAATGCTTTCTCCGGAGATGAAGGAAGAAATTACGGGAACTGCGGAGATACGTGAGACCTTTAAGATTTCCAAAGTGGGAACTATCGCAGGTTGTATGGTGACCAATGGTAAAATCTTTAGAAATTCCAATATCCGATTGATTCGTGATGGTGTGGTGATATTTACAGGAGCCCTATCTTCATTGAAACGATTTAAGGATGATGTGAAAGAAGTGTCCAAAGGTTATGATTGTGGACTTCAGATAAAGAATTATAACGATATTAAGGAATTGGATATCGTGGAAGCCTTCCAGGAAGTAGCGGTTAAGAAAAAATTGAAATAATGCCCATCTTCAGATGAGGAAATAAAAAAGCCACGATATCGTGGCTTTTTTTATGGGATATGATTTTCGGTCCGATTTCTGAAAACCCTAAAAGTTCTTTTCGGTTTCAAGTTTGTTATTTGGATTTGCCTTGAACAACAAAAAAGGCCTGAGGGTATTTTTTTCGAACTTCAACGAGTTTTCGTTCTACTTCCAATTTAGTTTTAAATCTTCCAATCCGCACCTTATAATTAGGCGTGTCAAAATCAATACTGGAACTCAAATTTGGAAAATCAATATTCACTTGATTTTGGATATTTTTTGCATTGCCATATGATCCAAAACCTACTTGAATTCTGTAGTACGTTGCGCTTTGATTGGCGGATTTATAAATTTTGAGTAGTTCTGCTATTTTTTCATCCTGCTGAATGTTTACCTCGCCTTCTTGGGCATGGCTCAAAGCAGTGAAAATGAGAGCAAATAAAGTGGTTAAAACGATTTTCATTGTGTTTAGTGAAGTGAAAATTAATAGCTTATACAAAAGTAAATTTTTAATACGTAAACAAAAGAATTGCCAGTTATTTAGAATAATTATAAATTGTAAATTATAAATAACTTAACATTTCCCAAATAAAGTCTATGTCGTATTTTTGTGCTCGATTTGAGCCGACGATAAACCAAGAACTATTCTTATAACGAAATTATCGTGCCAAAATTTCGATAGAAATATTTTTAATATGAAAAAGGTTATATACCGCAATCGAATTTCTAAAATTTTAGGTATCAGCTTCATAGCTTTTCTACTTCTTTCCACTTCTCTTTTTGCACAAGAGCCAGCCGCGGACGCCGCTGCCGGAGGTGATCATGTAAAAGGGAAATCTATTTTTAATCAAAATTGTGCCGCTTGCCATAAATTAAATGGGAAGTCAACAGGACCCGCTTTGGCAAATGTTGAAGCGCGTTTGGCAGATGAAGGTTTGGACAGGGAATGGATTTATGCTTGGGTAAAGAACAGTGCAGGGGTTATTGCTTCTGGAGATGCCTATGCCAACAAAATTTATAATGAGTATAACCAAACGGCAATGACGGCATTCCCAACATTGACCAATGCGGATATCGATAATATTTTGGCTTATACGGCTTTTGTTCCTGAGCCAACGACTCCAGATGGAGGTGGCTATGTTCCTGCTGCTCAAACTTCTGGAATATCCAATGAGCTTATTTTGGGTGCTTTGGCTTTGGTTTTTGGTTTGTTGGTCATCATGTTGGTGTTGGTGAACAAGACCTTAAAGCGAATTGCAGTGGCCAATGGGGTGCAATTGCAAGAGGAGAAAGAAAAAAGATTGCCGATATGGAAAGCTTTTGTGCAGAACCAGTTCTTGATGATCGTCACCGTAATTTTCTTGTTGTTGGGAAGCGCGTACTTTGTGTACGGTTACTTCATGCAGGTAGGTGTTGATCAGGGTTATGCCCCAATACAGCCTATTCATTACTCACATAAAATACATGCAGGGGACAATAAAATTGAATGTAAGTATTGTCACTCCTCAGCGAGGGTGTCCAAGCATTCTGGAATCCCTTCTTTGAATGTGTGTATGAACTGTCATAAAAATATCAATGAGTATTCTGGTAATCCGGAAGGGCCAAGTAAGGAAGATTTGGCAAATGGGTATACCAATGAATTTTATACCAAGGAAATTAAGAAATTATATAAAGCTGTTGGTTGGGATGAAGAGAATCAAAAGTATACAGGGGAATCTGAACCTGTAGAATGGGTGCGTATACATAATTTGCCCGATTTTGCGTACTTCAACCACTCCCAGCACGTTTCTGTAGCAGGTGTAGAGTGTCAAACTTGCCACGGACCTGTAGAGGAAATGGAAATAATGTATCAATTCTCTCCTTTGACCATGGGGTGGTGTATCAATTGTCACCGTGAAACCGATGTGAATGTTGAAGGAAATGAGTACTACGCCAAAATTCATGAAGAACTTTCCAAAAAGTATGGTGTAGATAAGCTTACGGCAGCTCAAATGGGTGGATTGGAATGTGGTAAATGCCACTATTAATTTAATTTTAAGTAGCTAATTACAGAGATAATCGTATGGCATCAAACAAAAAATATTGGAAGAACGAGGCGGAGTTAAATCCTAACGATTCCATTGTTGAGACGCTAAGACAGAACGAATTTGTTCAAGAAATTCCTGTTGATGAGTTTTTGGGAGATAAGAAAACCTTGTCTTCTTCGGGTACCAATAGAAGGGACTTTTTAAAGTATGTAGGATTTAGTACGGCTGCTGCTTCTTTGGCGGCTTGTGAAGGGCCTGTGGTAAGGTCCATCCCCTATGTGGTGCAGCCGGAACAAATTATTCCAGGTGTTGCTAATTATTATGCTACTACCATAGCGAACGGTTTTGATTTTGCAAGTATCTTGATAAAGACACGCGAAGGAAGACCTATTAAAGTAGAGAACAATACGGATGCAAAAGTGAACGGAAGTGCCAATGCGCGTGTTCAGGCTTCAGTATTGACTTTGTATGATAAAAATAGACTTCAAGGACCAAAAGCAGGGGATGCTGATGTAACTTGGGAGGCTTTGGATGCTACGGTAAAAGGACAATTGAATGCTTTAAGGAATTCTGGAAAACAAATCGCTTTGTTGACGCAGACCTATGCCAGTCCATCTACCACACGTTTGATCGCTGAATTTAAAGAAGCGTATGGGAATGTAAATCATGTAACCTATGACGCGATTGCTGAAGAAGCGGCTTTGAATGCCTTTGAAGCAGCTTATGGTGAGCGTGCTTTGGCGGATTATGATTTTGAAAAAGCGGAAGTTATTGTTGCTTTCGGGGCCGACTTCTTGTCCGATTGGCAAGGAGGGGGTTATGATAGCGGATATGCCAAAGGGCGTGTGCCCCAACATGGTAAAATGTCCAGACATGTGCAGTTCGAGGGGATTATGTCCTTAACGGGTGCAAATGCGGATAAGCGTATCCCGCTAACCGTTGCCGAGCAAAAGATAGCTTTGGCCAAGTTGTATGGAAAATTAAATGGGACCAACGTTGGCGGTACGTTGTCCGCAGAAGTTGAAGCTGCTGTGGATAGTGCTGTTGCTGAGATCAAAAAAGCCGGAGATAAGGCTGTCGTGGTAACTGGTATTGATGATGTGGATGCACAACAAGTGGTTTTGGCCATCAATGCGATGTTGGGAAGCCAAGCTTTTGATCCCAAAGCACCAAAATATACAAGACAGGGAAATGCAAAGGCTGTAGAAGCGCTTATTGCGGATATGAAAAGAGGTCAGATTGGAGCATTGTTGATCGACGGTGTAAATCCAATGTACTCTTTGCCCAACGCTTCTGATTTCGAAGAAGGGCTAAAAAATGTTGACATTTCTGTGACTTTCTCCCAAAATCCTAATGAAACTACAGTGGCTACCACCTATGCTGCCGCTGCACCTCATTATTTGGAGTCTTGGGGAGATGTAGAAATGAAAAGGGGGCATTATAGTTTAATGCAGCCTACTATAAAAGAGATTTTTGATACCAGACAATTCCAATCCTCTTTATTGGGATGGATGGACAGTGATAAAAATTATTATGAGTACATCCGTGAGACATGGGAAGCTCAGATTTTAGTTGGAAATGACTGGAACAAGGCACTTCACGATGGAGCTTATGCGGTTTCTGCAGAACCTGTAATGGTGGATGAAATTGTGGATACTGCAGAAGAGGTCATGGAGGCTCCGAATAGCAATAATATTGTTGCTGCGGTTAGGAATTTGGCAAATGCCAGTGCAAATGGAATGGATTTGATACTGTATTCCAAAGTTGGAATGGGTGATGGTCAACAAGCAAACAATCCTTGGTTGCAAGAATTCCCTGATCCCATTACAAGAGTTTCATGGGATAATTATGTAACGGTGTCCAAAGCCGATGCTACGACACTTGGTTTGGTCAATGAGAATGTGGCCAATGGTGGTTTGGATGGAAGTTACGCTACGTTGACTGTTGAGGGGGCTGAACCTGTGACCGTGCCAGTAATCATACAACCTGGACAAGCAAAAGGAACAGTTGGACTTTCTTTGGGGTACGGAAAAAAGGTAGGGATGCAGGAAGAAATGCAAACCGGAGTAAATGCCTATTCCCTATATAAAGGATTTTCCAATACGCAATCCGTAACGGTTGCCAAGGCTTCCGGAAATCATGAGTTTGCCTGTGTGCAGTTGCACAATACCTTAATGGGTAGGGGAGACATTATCAAAGAAACTACATTAGAGATATTTAATACGAAAGATGCGGCGGAATGGAATCATGTTCCTCAAGTATCTTTGGATCATAACGAAGTCCCTGCGACTTCCGTAGACCTTTGGGAGAGTTTTGATCGTTCCATAGGACATCACTTTAATTTATCGATAGATTTAAATGCATGTACCGGTTGTGGTGCTTGTGTCATTGCTTGTCATGCAGAAAACAATGTGCCGGTAGTAGGAAAAGAAGAGGTACGTAAGTCAAGAGATATGCACTGGTTGCGTATTGATAGGTATTATTCTTCTGAAGATAACTTTGAAGGGGATAATATCAAAAAAGATGAGTTTGACGGATTATCTGGAGATAAAGGTTCTTTGGGTGGTTTCGGGGAATTGGAAGAAGCAAATGCCAATCCGCAGGTCGCTTTTCAACCTGTAATGTGTCAGCATTGTAACCATGCGCCTTGTGAAACAGTATGTCCGGTTGCAGCAACATCACATGGGCGTCAGGGCCAAAACCATATGGCGTATAACAGATGTGTGGGAACACGTTACTGTGCCAACAACTGTCCTTATAAAGTAAGACGTTTCAATTGGTTCTTGTATAATAATAATGATGAGTTTGATTATCACATGAACAATGACCTTGGGAAAATGGTCATTAATCCAGATGTTACCGTTCGTTCCAGAGGGGTCATGGAGAAATGTTCTATGTGTATGCAAATGACACAAAAGACCATTCTGGATGCCAAGCGTGAAGGACGCATGGTGAAAGATGGTGAGTTCCAGACGGCATGTTCTGCGGCTTGTAGTAGTGGAGCTATGGTCTTTGGTGATATCAATGATAAAGAAAGTAAGGTTGCTGACCTTAAGGAAAGCGATCGTATGTATCACTTGTTGGAGCATATAGGGACACGTCCCAATGTATTCTATCATGTTAAAGTGAGAAATACAAACGAAGCATAATAAATTAAGTAACGTAACTATAATAGAGATTTATGGCGTCGCATTACGAAGCACCTATAAGAAAACCCTTAGTTGTCGGAGACAAAGGTTACCACGATGTCACAGTGGATATTGCAGCTCCTGTAGAAGGGGAGGCCAATAAACACTGGTGGATAGTATTTTCCATTGCTTTAGCAGCATTCCTTTGGGGTATTGGTTGTATCATTTATACGGTTTCAACGGGTATCGGTACCTGGGGATTGAACAAAACAGTTGGATGGGCCTGGGATATTACCAACTTTGTATGGTGGGTAGGTATTGGTCACGCAGGAACTTTGATTTCTGCTGTACTATTGTTGTTCAGACAAAAATGGAGAATGGCAATCAACCGTTCTGCGGAGGCTATGACCATCTTTTCGGTAATACAGGCGGGGCTTTTCCCAATTATTCATATGGGACGTCCTTGGTTGGCCTATTGGGTATTGCCTATTCCAAACCAATTTGGATCTTTATGGGTAAACTTTAATTCACCGCTACTTTGGGATGTATTTGCAATATCGACTTATTTATCGGTGTCCTTGGTATTCTGGTGGACAGGACTTTTACCAGATTTTGCCATGATTCGCGATAGGGCTGTACGTCCTTTCCAAAAGAAAATATATAGTTTGTTGAGTTTTGGATGGAGCGGACGCGCCAAAGATTGGCAACGTTTTGAGGAGGTTTCCTTGGTTTTGGCCGGTTTGGCAACACCACTGGTACTCTCGGTACACACTATTGTATCCTTTGACTTTGCTACTTCGGTAATTCCGGGATGGCATACCACCATTTTCCCTCCCTACTTTGTTGCGGGAGCGATTTTCTCTGGATTTGCCATGGTGAACACTTTATTGATCATCATGCGTAAAGTATGTCATCTAGAGGCATATATTACGGTGCAGCATATAGAATTGATGAATATCGTAATCATGATTACAGGTTCCATCGTAGGTTGTGCCTATATTACGGAGCTCTTCATGGCATGGTACTCAGGTGTGGAATACGAACAATACGCTTTCTTGAACAGGGCGACAGGACCTTACGCTTGGGCATACTGGGCTATGATGACTTGTAACGTATTCTCTCCTCAGTTTATGTGGTCCAAAAAGTTGCGAACGAGCATTATGTTCTCCTTCTTTATTTCTATTGTAGTGAACATAGGAATGTGGTTTGAGCGTTTTGTAATTATTGTGACTTCTTTGCACAGGGATTATTTGCCATCTTCTTGGACAATGTTCTCCCCAACTTTTGTGGATATAGGAATATTTATAGGAACCATAGGATTCTTCTTTGTACTGTTCTTATTGTACTCTAGAACGTTCCCGGTAATCGCACAGGCAGAGGTAAAATCAATATTGAAATCTTCCGGAGAACGTTACAAAAAATTAAGGGATGCTGGAAAGCCATTATATGAGGTGAAGAAAATGAATGCTACTACGGTAAAGGAGGAACCAGCTGCATTGGAGGCTGCTCCGGAGAAAGTAGCAGACCTTCTGGGGAGCATAGGAACTTTTGATGCCAATACCCAAACACCGGATGATTTGAAAAAGGTGAAAGGTATTGGACCTCAAATGGAAAAAACATTGAACCAAATAGGAATATTTAGTTTTGCACAAGTAAGTCTGATGACCGAAAAGGAATATGATTTATTGGATTCCATTACAGGGTCTTTCCCGGGAAGGGCGCAACGTGATGATTGGGCAGGACAGGCAAAAGATTTAAATAATAAACAGTAACTATGGCATCTAAAGTTATACAAGCATTATACGACGACGACGATGTGTTGATGCATGCCGTTAAGAAGGTGAAGGCAGAAAAACATCATATTGAAGAAGTATATTGTCCTTTTCCGGTGCACGGATTGGACAAGGCCATGGGATTGGCACCCACACGTATTGCTATCACATCATTTATGTATGGATGTGTTGGACTTACCGTAGCCATCGTGATGATGAATTTTATCATGATTAATGATTGGCCTCAAAACATCGGGGGAAAGCCTAGTTTTAGTTATTTGCAGAACATGCCGGCTTTTGTGCCGATCATGTTTGAGTTAACCGTTTTCTTTGCGGCTCACCTTATGGTAATTACTTTTTATATGAGAAGTAAGTTATGGCCATTCAAAGAAGCTGAAAATCCTGATGTACGTACAACGGATGATCTTTTCCTTATGGAAATTGAAATTCATGATAACGAGAATGAGTTAAGGGATTTATTGGTAGATACCGGAGCAGTAGAGATAAATGTTTCAGAAAAGTAGTCATATAATTATGAATAGTTTTAAAAAGATAATAGTGGTATTGGGATTGGTGCTCGCATTGGCTTGCTGTGCAGATACAAATGCCCCAAACTACCAGTACATGCCTAATATGTATGAGCCCGTAGGCTATGAGACCTATCAAAAGGTAGATTTTCTTAAAAAGGAAATGGAGGCTATGGAACCTGTCGAAAATACCATTCCACGGGGATGGATGCCTTATGAATTTGATAATGGCCCTGAAGGAAAAGAGTTGGCACGTTTACAACCAAGTCCTTTAGATTCTCTAAATAGGGAAGAGAATTTAGCGACAGGGGCAGAGTTATATAATATTTATTGTGCCATATGCCATGGCAATAAGGGAGATGGACAAGGATATTTGGCAAAGAGAGAGAAGTTCGTAGGAGTTCCCAGCTATGATGATGTGGCTAGAAATGTAACTGTTGGAAGTACCTATCATACCATTTATTATGGTTTGAACTCTATGGGTTCCTATGCCAATCAATTGAATATTGAGGAGCGTTGGCAAGTGGCAGAGTACGTTATGAAATTGAAACAAGATTTAACAAAATAATACATAGAGCTAGAAGTATGTACACTTTTTCAAATAGACTAAAAATAGCTTCATTTATTCTGATGGCCGTCGGAGTTTTAGGAATGGCAAGTGGATTTCTTTCCACTCCAGGAACACCTGAAGAAGCCATGAAAATGGTGGCGAGCCATGGTGACGGACATGGAGAAGAAGCTTCTCATGGGGAAGCTGCGGCACATGAGACGAAAGCAGATGGGCATGGTGCATCCGAAGCTGCTGGGGAAGATCATGGAGATGAACATGCGGAACACGTGATGCATCAGTTGCAGAACAAGCCATGGGCCGCGACCTATGTAGCCGCTTTTTTCTTTATGATGATAGCGCTGGGCGTTTTAGCTTTTTATGCCATTCAAAGGGCAGCTCAGGCAGGATGGTCGCCTCTATTATTTAGAGTAATGGAAGGAATAACCTCCTATATGGTGCCGGGGGGTATTATCGTATTTGCATTGTTGGCAATGTCAGTAGCCCATATGAATCACTTATTTGTTTGGATGGATCCAGATGTGGTTGCCCACGACGAATTGCTTCAAGGAAAATCTGGATACCTTAAAGGGTGGTTTTTCCTCTTAAGGGCTGCTATCTTCTTAGGTGGATGGATTGCCTATCGCGAGTATTCCCGCAAGTTTTCTTTGGCTCAGGATAATGCCAATGACAATTCCAATTTCAAGAAGAACTTTAGAATCTCTGCGGCTTTCTTGGTATTCTATTTATATACGGAATCTATAATGTCATGGGATTGGATCATGAGTGTAGATCCACACTGGTACAGTACCTTATTTGGATGGTATGTTTTTGCCAGTATGTTTGTATCTGGAATCACGGTGATTGCTATGGTGACCATTTATTTGAAGTCCAAAGGATATTTGGAAGAAGTAAATAATAGCCATATTCACGATTTGGCCAAGTTTATGTTCGGAATCAGTATTTTCTGGACCTATTTGTGGTTTTCTCAGTTTATGTTGATATGGTATGCAGGT
The DNA here is from genome assembly GCF_043678055.1 of Spongiimicrobium salis. NCBI lineage: Bacteria > Pseudomonadati > Bacteroidota > Flavobacteriia > Flavobacteriales > Flavobacteriaceae > Spongiimicrobium > Spongiimicrobium salis. The sequence continues at coordinate 772,021 of NZ_JBHEQA010000001.1, read as the reverse complement.
ATTCCCGAAGAAGCAACTTACTTTGTGACCAGATTCAACGATTACCAATTGCCTTTCTTTGGCATGGTGGCCATGAATTTCTTGTTCCCTGTACTCTTGTTGATGAACAGTGATTTTAAACGAATGAATTGGTTCGTGGTAATGACGGGTATTGTCATTTTATCGGGACATTATTTAGATATTTATAATATGATTATGCCTGCTACGGTTGGAGATCAATGGTTCATTGGTATTCCGGAGATCAGTGCAATATTATTCTTCGCCGGATTGTTTATTTTCTGGGTGTTTAGAGCATTGGCAAGTGCGCCGATTCAGCCCAAACGCAATCCGTTTATTGAAGAAAGTAGACATTTTCATTACTAGTTAGTTTTTAAAGTATAATATAGATCATACAATGACTGCATTATTAACGATAACCGTTTTAGTCTTAGTGGCAATTGCAATTTGGCAAATGACCAAGATATTTGAATTGTCACAAGTTAGGACAGCAAATTCTGAAATAGCAAACGATACCGATAACAAAAATAATGGGTATCTCATGTTTGCCTTTCTCATCTTTATTTATGGAATTACCATATTTAGTTTTTGGAAATACACAAAATTCCTATTGCCAGAGGCGGCTTCGGAACATGGTGGGGATTACGATTATTTAATGCTGGTATCTTTTGTGATTATCTTTTTTGTACAGACGATTACGCAGGCCTTATTGCACTATTTCAGTTATAAGTATCGCGGAGTTGAAGGTAAAAAGGCCCTTTTCTTTGCAGATAATAATATGTTGGAAGCAGTATGGACCATTATCCCTGTAATTGTTTTGGCGGGCCTAATTTTATGGGGCTTGTACACTTGGACTAATATTATGGATATCAATGAAGAGGATGATCCCTTACATATTGAATTATACGCACAGCAATTTAATTGGACCGCCAGATATGGAGGAGCAGATGACAACACCTTGGGAAAAGCCAATGTTAGAATGATTGATATTGCCAACGCCAATGTGCTTGGTTTGGATATTGCAGACCCCAATGCTGCAGATGATGTTATTGTGAAAGAATTGCATTTGCCGGTAGGTAGAAAGGTGAATTTTGAAATGCGTTCGCAAGATGTATTGCATTCAGCTTATATGCCTCACTTTAGAGCCCAGATGAACTGTGTGCCCGGTATGATAACGCAATTCTCTTTTACTCCAAAATATACCACGGAAGAAATGAGACAGAATCCTGAAGTGGTAGATAAAGTAAAGCGTACGAATAAACTGAGAGCGGAGAAGAACGAGAAAATTCGTGCTGAAAATGCTATCCTACAGGCCAATGGAGAGCCTACAAAAGAATTATTGGACCCTTGGGAGTTTGACTATATCCTACTTTGTAATAAGATTTGTGGAAAATCACACTACAACATGCAGATGAAGATTATTGTAGAAACAGAAGAGGAATACCAAGCTTGGATGGCTAAGCAGAAGACATTTAAAGAGACGATGACTCCTGCTCAATAAGGGGTTGTTTAAAAAGAAAATTTAATTTAAAAATAAATACTGGGTTATGTCAGGAACAGGACACGAACACGGAGAAGATCACGGACATCATCATCATAAAGAAACCTTTGTCACTAAATACATATTTAGTCAGGATCACAAGATGATTTCCAAGCAGTATTTGATTACTGGTTTGATTATGGGATTCATTGGAATCGCTATGTCATTAATGTTCAGAATGCAGTTGGCTTGGCCGGGAGAATCTTTCGCCATCTTTGAAACCTTTTTAGGGAAATGGGCACCAGATGGGGTGATGGATGCAGATATTTATTTGGCATTGGTGACCATTCATGGTACCATTATGGTATTCTTTGTATTAACCGCAGGATTAAGTGGTACCTTCAGTAATTTATTAATTCCATTGCAGATTGGTGCGAGGGATATGGCTTCTGGCTTTTTGAATATGATTTCTTACTGGCTATTCTTCTTGTCCAGTGTTATCATGGTTATTTCGCTCTTCGTTGAGGCAGGCCCAGCATCAGCAGGTTGGACCATTTATCCTCCGCTTAGTGCATTGCCCATGGCGCAGTCAGGTTCTGGAATGGGGATGACTTTATGGCTGGTTTCCATGGCTATTTTTATTGCCTCTTCGCTATTGGGATCCCTGAATTATATTGTTACGGTAATCAACCTTAGAACCAAGGGAATGTCAATGACAAGATTGCCATTGACCATTTGGGCCTTTTTCGTAACAGCAATTATTGGGGTGATATCCTTCCCAGTATTGTTATCCGCAGCTTTATTATTGATCATGGATAGAAGCTTCGGAACTTCTTTCTTCTTATCGGATATTTTTATTCAAGGCGAGGTATTGCATTATCAAGGAGGTTCTCCGGTACTTTATGAGCACTTGTTCTGGTTCCTAGGACATCCGGAAGTATATATTGTATTGCTGCCTGCTCTGGGGATTACCTCAGAAGTGATGTCAACCAATGCACGTAAACCTATATTCGGATATAGAGCCATGGTTGCCTCTATTTTGGCCATTGCTTTCTTATCTACTATCGTATGGGGACACCATATGTTTATCTCGGGAATGAATCCGTTCCTAGGTTCTGTATTTACGTTTACCACCTTGTTGATCGCAATACCATCGGCAGTGAAGGCATTTAACTATATTACCACCCTTTGGAAAGGAAACCTGCAATTGAATCCTGGAATGCTCTTTTCGATAGGATTGGTATCGACCTTTATTTCGGGTGGACTTACGGGAATTATTCTAGGAGATAGTACATTGGATATCAATGTTCACGATACCTATTTTGTGGTAGCACATTTCCATTTGGTAATGGGTATATCTGCACTATATGGTCTGTTTGCCGGAGTTTATCACTGGTTCCCTAAAATGTTTGAAGGAAAGATGATGAACAAAAATCTGGGCTATGTTCACTTTTGGATAACCGCGATTTGCGCCTATGGAGTATTCTTCCCTATGCACTTTGTGGGAATGGCAGGAGTTCCAAGACGTTATTATGAAAATACCGCTTTCCCTATGTTCGATGAATTGACAGATGTGAATGTATTGATTACGGTATTTGCCCTTATTGCCGGTTTGGCGCAGCTTATCTTCCTATACAATTTTATCAGTAGTATCTTCTACGGAAAGAAAGGACCTGTAAACCCATGGAAATCCAATACTTTGGAATGGACAGCTCCTCAAGAGCACATTCATGGAAACTGGCCTGGTGAAATTCCACATGTATATCGTTGGGCATACGATTATAGTAAGACGCAGGAGAACGGGGAGTATATACTTCCAGGGCAGGATTTTGTTCCTCAAAATATCCCCTTACAAGAGGATGAGGAAGAACTCAATCACTAAAACATTACCTTAAAATATAAAGAGAACCCATCTTCACAAGATGGGTTTTTTTATGGTACAATTTGTGATATCCTTTATAATATCACTTTCTTTGTATTAATTAAGTGACTTATAAGCACTTTATGTTTCTTATAATAAAGGAAAGAAAGGAGATCCTTGTATTTTTAAAGAAAATGAAGAATCATATATTCATAAATCAAAAAATCTATCCAAGTGAAAAATAGTATCGTTCTCTTACTCGTTTTATTCAGTATTCAAATACAGGCACAACGTAAGCCAAAGATAAAAGGCAGCAAAAATGTGATTGAAGTCCGCGAAGATTTGCCTCCTTTTAATGCCATAGAGCTTAATGATGACTTGGAAATTAGATTGGTTAAAGGGGCAACCAATGGTTATGATATCAATGCTGATGATAATTTGATCGATGTCCTTAAGTTTAAGGTGTCGGGAGAGACCTTGGTCATTAGTTCGTTTTACAAAATTACCGGAAAGAAGAAATTGGATATCACGGTACGCTATGATCAGTTGCAAAGCATTAGTATAAAGAAAGGGAAGATTGTTGCAGAACAACCTATTGATGCCGATGAACTCTTTATAAACGCTTATGAAAACGCCAAACTGGAATTGAATGCAAATGCTGCGCTTATAGATGTGAATATGGAAGGAAATAGCTCTGGGAATTTCAATCTCGATGTAGATTCCCTATCAATGCATTTGTCGGATAAGATCAACACTAGAATTTATGCGGTAACCGAGCGTACAAATTTAGATATCAAACGAAGTGCAACCCTCAATTTAGAGGGCACCACTGATGTATTGACCGTTGACGCTACGGGCAGTGCCAATATGAAGGCAGAGAAATACGAAGCGGCCATGGCCACTTTAAAAATCAATGGTACGGCAAAGTCAAGAATATACGCCTATAAGGAAATTGAACTCGCGGCAAAAGGATCCGCCAGAATACAACTCTACGGCACACCAAAAATTACCATTACCGAATTCCTGGATACCGCGGTATTGAGCAAGAAAAAGCTTTAGGTGTCCCTTAATTAGTATTTATCTGTAAGAATAGTATTTCTTAACCTATATTTAATAGTTTATTTTATATATATGGATATTATTTTCGTTACTTTGGTTTTAGAAACAAAAGCCAAAGCAAATGAAACAAATTACACTACTACTACTCATCTTATTTACTTTAATTTCTAGTGCACTTAACGGTCAACAGATTGTTCTTGACAACTTAAAAGCCTTTCCTACAGCGGAGGGATTTGGAGAAAATACAACAGGAGGTCGCGGTGGAAGGATAGTTAAGGTAACCAACTTGAATTCAAATGGGCCTGGTTCCCTTGATGCGGCATTGCGAGAGACAGGACCAAGAATTATTGTTTTCACGGTTGGTGGAACAATTATACATACAGGAAACGATTACTTGGATATTAAAGAGGCTAATGGGGACGTTACTATAGCAGGGGAAACGGCGCCTGGAGGTGGAATACTCATTCGTGGAGCTGAGTTACGTATCAGTGCAAGCAATGTTATTGTTAGAAATCTAAGGTTTAGACAGGACAGTATTACAAGTACCGAATCTAATAGGGACGCAATCAAGATACGGGGTTTTAACGAAACTACTGTGAACAATGTCATTATAGATCATTGTTCTATAAGTTGGGCTTTAGACGAAAATGTGGCAATAGCAAATGCTGAAAATATTACTTTTCAGCGTTCCATAGTATCAGAAAATATTAAAAGTTTTTTGATTCAAAGATCTAAAAATGTATCTGTATTAAATACGATACATGCCTTAACGAACGAAAGAAATATAAGAGCGAATACCGTAGACCATTTGGATTTGACTTTTGAACAGATCAATAATTTGATTTATGGGGTTAGGTTCGCAACGCAACCTACTGATGGCCTTAAAGTCACCGTAGAGAATAATGTGTATGAAGGCAGTTCGCAAGTCACTTTAGGAAATTCAAATGCATTTAATAGAGCGGCACCCAATCCGGTAAATGGAGAAACAAATACTATTGAAAATTCTTATTTCTATGTAAACGGAAATGACATAGGCCCTTATAGCAGAGAAATAGCGCCAAACATAGATCCGCAATATGTAAAAACTACACCTTTGTACAGGAGTTCGTATGTTCCTAAGCCAACTGCAGGCCTAAAAGATACCCTATTGTTATATGCGGGTGCTTTTCCTAGGGATAGTCATGATATTCGAATTATTAATCATATTAATTCAGGTACTGGCGTAGTTGCTCAGACAGGTGTTTTTCCTATTATTGCCGGCGGCACGGCAGATGCCGATACTAATAACAATGGGATATCCGATATTTTCGAAAACCAACATAACATTACAGGTGATGGAACAGGAGTTACTATACATTGGGATTTTGGAGCATATCAAGTTGTCAATAATGCGGGATATTCTGATCTAGAAATCTATTTGGCATGGCTGGCAAAAGATTTTGATATTTTGGAAAAACAACAGGTCAATTTAAATGTTAACGGAGAAGATTTAGAAGTCACATCCTATCCTGGAGGGCCAGATCAAGGAGCTTTTGAAGTATTGGAGAATAAGACCACCTTGAAATTATCTGGAAATTCATGGAAAAAGACGGATATGAATTACACCATCACTCCCAATACAGTGGTGGAATTTGAATTCAAGATAAATACCCTTGCAGAGCTACATGGAATAGGGTTTGACAGCGATACCAGTATTGATTTTGCAGGCACTGGATTGCCAGAAGAATTTTTTAAGTTGGCGGGTACCCAAGGAGTCAACTGGGATAATGAAGACTATAACAATTACAGTACTGCCGATATGAATTCCAATGATGGCTGGAAGTCCTATTCCATTCCATTGGGAGATTATCTTACGGGAGATATTGCCCACATTGTTTTTTTTGGAGATAAGGACAATGGCGATAAAAGTTTGCAAGAAAGCTTTTTTAGAAATATTACATTTAGGGAAGAACCATCTGGACTATTGATCAATGGAGAAGATCAGGAAGTCACCTCTTATCCTGGAGGGCCGGATCAAGGGGCTTTTGAAGTATTGGAGAATGGGACGACTTTGAAATTATCCGGAAATTCATGGAAAAAGGCCAATATGAATTACACCATCACTCCGAATACGGTGGTGGAATTTGAATTCAAGATAAATATCCTTGCAGAACTACATGGAATAGGGTTTGACAGCGATACCAGTATTGATTTTGCAGGTACTGGCTTGCCAGAAGAGTTTTTTAAGTTGGCGGGTACCCAAGGAGTAAATTGGGATAATGAAGATTATAATAATTACAATACTACCGATATGAATTCCAATGATGGCTGGAAGTCCTATTCCATTCCATTGGGAGATTATCTCACGGGAGATATTGCCCATATTGTTTTCTTTGGGGATAAGGATAATGGCGATACAAGTTTGCAAGAAAGCTTTTTTAGAAATATTACGTTCAGGGAAGAACCAACGGGCATATTGATAAATGCTATTGAACGTGAAGTAGTAACTTATGCAGATGATAATGGCTTTAATGAAGTTTTGAATTCTGGTAGTACCCTAAGACTTTATGATAATTCTTGGAAAAGAGCAGATTTAAATTATAATATTACGCCCAACACAATTCTGGAGTTTGAATTTAAAGTGACAGGTTTGGGAGAGATTCATGGGATAGGAGTTGACAATGATAATAGCTTTGGAAGCAATTCAAATCAAGCGCAATTCCAGTTGGCAGGAACGCAGAATGCACCTTGGGCTAACCAAACCTATAGGGATTATACTACTGCAGATATGACTGTCAACAATGGTTGGAAAACTTATCGGATTCCTGTTGGGGATTTTGTAACTGGAAATTTTTCGTATGTAACCTTTATTGCAGATAAAGACAGTAACCCAACAGTACAAGAAAGTTTTTTTAGAAACATCAATTTTAAGGAATGTGAATCTATTTTTATTCCTGATGCAAAATTTGAGCAAGTGCTTATTGAAATTGGAGCCGATTCGGATGGCATTGTTAACCAATCTATTTGCCGTTCAGATGCAGAAAGCGTAATTAACTTGGATTTAGATAAATATATGGCCTATCAAGATCCCAATGCAGATGATGACGAACCAGTAGATGTAACAGGATTGGAAGCTTTCATTAATTTGGAGAGTTTAAAATGCGATAGTTGTCTTGGAATTGCAAATCTTGATCTTTCCCCAAATGTCAATCTTAAGACCTTAAGGTTGGTAGTTACCGATGTGAGTACCTTAAATTTGAGTTCCAATACCAATTTAGAAAGTTTGGATATAAGGAATAATGTTTCGTTGAGTAGCCTAAACTTGGCCAATAATCCAAATTTACAGGTGGTAGGTCTATTTTCAAATGGATTGACATCCTTAAATCTTAGAAATGGGAATAATCAAAATATTACAATATTGGATGTACAAGGTAACCCCTCATTGAATTGTGTGGAAGTTGATAACCCCAGTGCAGCAGCAGGGTATTCCGGGTGGTTTAAAAGCTCCCATACGCTATATAGTGCAGATTGTTCTGTAAGTACAAATTTGCAATCCAATTTGATCAATACAGAAGTGGTATCCCCTGAAATGATTATTTTTCCAAACCCTGCAATGAGTAAGGTAACGATTCAAGGAATGCAAGGGAAGAAACAAATACGCTTGATCGATATGACAGGCCGTGTACTGTACGAAACCACTTCTTCCGATTCGGAAAAGGAGTTAGACATGGGGGCATATCCCAATGGATTTTATTTTGTCCAAGTAAAGGGAGCGCAGAAAACGGAAATCCTCAGGCTTGTAAAACAATAAAGATTTTTTTAAGATAAGCTAGAAACGCAGTTGGAATTTTTCAACTGCGTTTTTTTATTGGGCAATAGGCGCCGTAATACAATGTTCGGGAATGCCAAATCCATCAACCAGTACCCCGATATGAGGGCGTAATTCTGTGCAAAGACGCTCTACCCGTTGCCGAATGGCTTTTGATTTTGTGCCACTCAAATATCCCTGTTCCAAATACCAAGAGGCATCCTGTCGTATTTCGTGAAGAGCATATAAGGTACCCAACTTCTCAAACAACAGACGATATTTTTCATCGGTGATAGTTGTTGTGAATGCTGTGAAGGTATCTAGGGCAAGTTCATGACTGTACGCTTTGCCCAGCGCCAGTAAGTGCGTTTGTACCTTTAAAAAGGCCTGATACGATGGAATTCCTTTTTTGATATAGCTGCGAATTCGGGAGGCTAAAGAGTAGGTTAACCTCCTTGTCCTGTAATTAAAGGCGTGTTTGTGAAACTTAGGATTGTATAAATGTTCCTTATCCACCTTGTTGGAATAGATGGGATTGATCGTTGCCAGTTTATCACTTAATTGGGAACTCAACAGTTTTAGGACAGAAGTGAATCCAGCACTATTAAATTCTGCTTTGAAATCGGATAAAACTCCTTTTGCCGCTAACTGAAGAAGTACCGTGTTATCACCTTCAAAAGTGGTGAAGATGTCCACATCGTTTTTAAGGTCACCAAATCTATTTTCCAAAAGATATCCTTTACCTCCACAGGCCTCCCTACAAGCTTGTATAGTGGAATTGGCATACCAAGTAATGACCGACTTCAAACCTGCGGCCTGGGTTTCTACTTTACGTTTGTCGCGAGTACTTTCATCACAATATAAGGCCATCATCTTATCTAGAGTGATATGATAGACAAATGCTTGGGCAATACCAGGGGTCAAACGCAATTGATGGGTAGGGTAGTCCATTAAGAGGTCTTCTTGAACTTTTATACTATCATTGAACTGCCGGCGTTGCAAAGCGTGTTTTACGGCAATCGTCAATGCCATTTTTGCTCCTCCAAGACCTGCTCTAGCCACGCAAATCCTTCCGCCGACCAAAGTGCCCAACATCGTAAAAAAACGTTTGCTCGGTTTGGAAATACTGGAGTAATACGTACCATCATCCCCAATAGATCCATATTTGTCCAATAGGTTTTCCCTGGGGACACTAACTTGGTGAAACCAAATTTTCCCATTGTCAACTCCGTTGAGGCCTAACTTATAACCATTGTCTTCTATAGTCACACCGGGAGAAAGCTTCTGATTCTCGTCGCGAATAGGAACCAATACGGCATGGACACCTTCATTTTTTCCATTGACAATCAATTGCGCAAAGACGGAGGCCATGGTGGCGTGCAAAGCATTTCCAATATACTCTTTATTGTCATTTTTTCCAGGGGTATGAATCACAATGGTATCAGTCTCGGAATCATAGGTGGCCGTGGTTTTGATGCCTCTGACATTAGAGCCATGTCCGGTTTCTGTCATCGCAAAACACCCCAATAATTTTGCTTTACCTGCATCGCCTAAATAGCGATCATGATGTTTTTTTGTGCCCAATTTTTGAATACTTCCTCCAAACAAACCAAATTGGACGCCAAATTTTACGGCAAGACTACCATCGAGGTACATCAAATGTTCAAAAATGTGCGCATAGCCTTCCATATCCCCTGTTCCGCCATATCCCTGGGGATAGGCCAATGCGCCATATCCTTTTTGTGCCAAAAATGCTACTTGATCCAATACTTTTTTCCTAAAACTTTCCTTATCCCTATGAATGCCCCATTGAAACATAGCGTCTTTCATTAGGGTTCTAAAACGATCTATAACAACTGCATTTTCACCATTTAGAATGCTGTCAATATGGGCAGCCTTATAATAATTGGAAGTGATTTCCTCAACAACTTCTACGGAAAATAGATGACTGTAATGATTGGGTTGTATCCCGAGATTGATCTCAATTTCCTTTAGATACTCGTTAAAGGGACATTGCGCTTTATAACTGCAGACCAATCTTTGAGAAAAACTGGTCAAAGGATAGGTATCCCCAGCGATCAACTTTACACCAGCATTGGAAATGGTCTGTTTCCACTGTTTTATTTCGATATCTGAAGGAGGTTGTTTTTTGTCGAGCCAAGCAGAAAGGGTTTTCCGATCCTTCAAGGACAATTCTTGATCCAGTTCTAAAGCTCTTTTGACCACATCGGTTTCCGAAACCGTAAGAAGATCGTCGGACCAAATAATGTAAAAGAAGGGGATGTATTGCAATACGCCAGAAGAATAATCAGTCTTTTTCATGTTATGAAATTACAATATTTTCTAAGAATACCTTCGATAACTAGGCAAAAGGAATTTTATAAAGGGGAGAAGATATCGAACAATTATCCAAAATAGATTTGCTATCTAAAGTACGCTATTTTCCCCTATCTTTGTTAGGATATGAATGAGCATTTAGATCCTACTACAAATAATTTTTCCGATCAGGAATTCGATATAGATAGAGCTTTGCGCCCTATTTCCTTTGATGATTTTACTGGACAAGAGCAGGTGCTGGAAAACTTGAAGGTTTTTGTAAAGGCGGCTAACCTTAGGGGAGAAGCTTTGGATCATACCTTGTTTCATGGCCCTCCCGGTCTAGGAAAAACAACTTTAGCCCATATTTTGGCCAATGAGTTGGGTGTGGGTATAAAAATTACATCAGGGCCCGTTTTGGATAAACCCGGGGACTTGGCAGGGCTGCTTACCAATTTGTCGGAAAGGGATGTGCTTTTTATTGATGAAATACATCGATTGAGTCCTATCGTGGAGGAATACTTGTATTCGGCCATGGAGGATTATAAAATTGATATTATGATTGAAACCGGACCCAATGCAAGGTCCGTACAAATCAATTTAAATCCCTTTACCTTAATTGGCGCTACTACCCGATCTGGATTGTTGACAGCTCCCATGCGTGCCCGTTTTGGTATTCAAAGTCGTCTTCAATACTATTCAACGGAATTGCTGTCTACCATTGTGCAGCGCAGTGCCGAAATTTTAAATGTTCCCATTACCAATGAAGCAGCTATTGAGATTGCAGGGCGGAGTAGGGGAACTCCGAGAATCTGCAATGCCCTTTTGAGGCGTGTACGGGATTTTGCCCAAATCAAGGGAAATGGAAAAATTGATATGGAGATTTCCAAATTTGGATTGAATGCCTTGAATGTGGATGCCCACGGATTGGATGAAATGGACAATAAAATTTTAAGCACTATTATTGATAAATTTAAGGGAGGTCCGGTGGGAATAACAACCTTAGCTACGGCAGTATCTGAAAGTGCTGAGACTATTGAAGAAGTTTATGAACCCTTTTTAATTCAACAAGGCTTTATCATGCGTACCCCTAGAGGTAGGGAAGTAACAGAGTTGGCATATAAACATTTGGGACGTATTAAAGGATCCGTACAAGGCGGCCTATTCTGAAGCCTGCCTCACTACTATGAAAGAAAGCCAAGAAGCTCCGAAAAAAGATACTGAAACGCAGCATCTTCCTACTGTTTCTAATCTACAAGTGCTACTGAACAGCAGGAAAATTTTAAAGAACCCCTTACCGTTTCACCATAAGAATTTTAAGAGGCACGGAAATACGTTTAAAGTGAAGGTGGGTAGTCAAACTTCAGTGGTATTTACCAGAGATCCGGAACTGATCAAACATGTGCTTCAAAAACAGCATAAACACTACCATAAATCCGCATTACAAACCAGGGACTTGGCAAAATACATAGGCCATGGCATCTTAACGTCCAATGGAGAGCATTGGCGTACGCATAGACGAATGATTCAGCCGGCCTTTCATAAGAAGAAATTGTTAGGGCTTATGGAAATTATGCACGAGGCCATTCGTTTTGAACTCCAATCTATTCAAACGGAAAAGGTTCAGGATATTTTTCCCCTAATGGGGGATTTGGCGTTTCAGGTCGTGGCGAAGTCCCTTTTTAGCAGGGCTGATATCCGAAAGCGAATGGCGCGGTTAAAATATATGACTGAAACCAATCAGCAGATGTTGATCAAGGAAATGAGACAGCCTTATCTCAATTGGTGGTTCCATATAAGCGGGAAAATTAAAAGACATTTGAGATTGGCGGAAGATGCACGAACTTTGCTCAATGCCATTATTGAAGAACGTATTGTTTTAGGAGAAGATAAAGATGATCTATTGGATATGCTCTTAAAGGCTCGATATGAAGACGGTACGGCAATGTCTAGAAAGCAACTGATCGATGAAGTACTGATTCTTTTTGCGGCAGGACATGAAACCACCGCAAACACCTTGAGTTTCACCCTGTACTTGTTAGCAAAACATCCAGAGATACAACAAAAAGCCTATCAAGAAGCTAGTAGCGTAAATTTAGGAAATCATGATCTTATGACAAATATCATGCAACTCCCCTACATAAAGCAGTGTATTGAGGAAGCCATGCGTTTATATCCGCCTGCCTATATCATTGATAGGGTCACCATTGCGAATGACCGGTTTAAAGCCATGCTTTTCCCGGAAGACACCATGATTTTGATGTCGATCTATGAGTTGCATAGGAGTCCGGATTTTTGGGAAACCCCATTGGAATTTCGACCGGAACGTTTTGCGGTGGAAGATAAAAAAGTGTACTCGGATTATTATTATCCTTTTGGGGCTGGCCCTAGAATGTGTGTGGGAAACAATTTTGCGATGTATGAAATGGTCATGGCCATTGCAGAAGTGGTGAAATCCTATAGTATTTCAACACCGATGGAAGCCGTGGAAATCAACCCATTAATTTCCATGAAACCCAAGACAGTCCCTTTGCGGTTCACGGCGAGAAAATAAAACCCGATGCTCAAAGGCATCGGGTTTTTGTTAAGGTTAGAATGGTATAGTGTTTCTGGTACTAAAATTCCCATCTACTTTTTTACAAATCGTTTTTGCATTAGGGTCCCTCCCATATCCAAGGTAATCATATACATACCTGTTTCAAGGTTGGAAACATCCATTGTTCTGGTGAATTTTCCAGATTTTACAGCCTGACCAATGATATTATATATGGTATAACTGGTAGGTGTTTCTCCACGAACAGCAATGTTGAGGAGGCCTTGATCTACAGGATTGGGGAACAAGGATAATGTTAGGGCATCATCTTCTTGTATGAATTCATTGCCAATAGATGAAGAAGTTGTGGTTTCCGCAAAACCGGAAGTTACGGAATTAGTCACATTCACGATATAGTCTTCCACTTCCCCAAAGTCAAATGCGCCACAAGGAGATGGAATCGTATTATATCGCATAATAACACGCATACGAGTTTGGCCTTGTGCTGCACCGGCAGGGATATCAAAAGAGCCTGTAATGGGAGTGGTGGTTGAGGCTGCTCTAGTATATACAGTTTCTCCAGCATCTTCAAAGTCTCCATCTCTATTCCAATCCACAAAAACTCCGTACCCTTCCGCGAAAACAGAACCTGTCCAACGTGGTGTTATCGTAATGGTATTGCTGGCACTAAGATCTGTGGAGATATTGGTGAAATCTTCATATCCCCCGGCTCCTCCGGCAGAGGTATTGTCTATGGTACCAATTTGAACACGTTGAATGTATTCTTCCGAATTGTTGTTGGCGTTTGCCGCGCAATAATTGGAAGGTGGATTTGGATCGTTACCGTCACCTGCCACCAAACGGGTATTGTCTATGGCAACATCAGACTGCCATGTACCTCCGGTGATACGGTTAAAGCGTAATTGTATGGATCCTCCAACATAGGGTGTAAGGTCAATATTAACGGTATTCCATTGATTTCCTTGATTTCCAGTTTGGTTCCAAATGCTGGTCCAACTGGCACCATCATCTTGACTCACTTCTAGATTGACACTTCCGCCGTCTGCGGACCCGAACATATGATAATCAAAGATAAAGGATGCGATTGTTTGCGAACTAAGATCAAAACAAGGAGAATTTAGGATGGCCCGTCTATTGGGGAATCCTGTACCATTTCCAGAGGCTTCTACATAAACGTAGAAAGAACCGTCGGATCCTGAAGAAGGTCCTGTACCATTGGAAGGCGTACCTCCGGAGTCTCTCGTCCAATTAAGGTCATCCCCGGCTGCTTGGGTCCAAAGACCAAGACTTGCCTCAAAACTCTCTCCATAAGGCAAACTACTTACTCCTCCAGCGCAACCTGAAGTGCTACCTCCCGAGGTAGAAACATCCAAAGTGTTGCTAAACCCGGAAACATTACCTGCAGCATCTTTGGCCTGTACTCTGAACGAATATGCAGTTCCGGCGGTAAGCCCGGTAATCTGCGCTGTTGTTCCGGTGACTTCACCAAGATTATTGGTTCCTTCAAAAACATCATAGGCAGTAACACCTACATTATCTGTTGATGCCGTCCACGAAAGATCGATTGTGGTATCGGTAACTGCTGTAGATTCTAAGTTTGTAGGATCGCTCGGCGCTTGGGTATCTGCAGTAGTAGCAGTAATTCCAAAAGCATCGATAGCGATATCACCTTGCCAGGAATTCCCTGTGGTGGCACGGTAGCGCAATTGTACCGTATTACCAGCATAAGCAGCAAGATCTACAGTGGCTTCGATCCAATTGGCACCTTGATCTCCAGACTGCGTCCAAATTTCGGTCCATGTGGTTTCCGAATCCAATCGTGCTTCAAGACGGATGGTTCCCACTGCGTTTCCGGTCATTTGATAATGAAAGGAAGCTTGAGGACTGGCCGCTCCCGAAAGATCAAAACAAGGAGAATTAAGGATAGTCGTTCTTCCACCAAAATTTGGATCAGAAGCTTCTACGTACACATAGTGAGTTCCTTCAAATGCACCACTTGGTCCAGTGCCGTTGGAAGGTGTTCCTCCAGTACGCAAAGCCCAATCAAAGTCATCGGTCGCTTCTTGAGACCAATCCCCTAAGGTATTTTCAAAACCTTCGTTATAGGGTAGTGCAGATACCGTGGCATTACAAGTTGGGTCTCCACCGCCTCCGGTATTACATCCATTGACAAAGGAAACGATTTGATCGGAATTGGTATTGGTTCCTCCATTGGAGTTTTCAACAGCATTAAGTCCCACACCTCTCGCAGAGAAGGCAGTCCAAATTAAACAATTGTATTGTCCACCATATAAATCCTGATCGGCCTGAAGAATTCCATCCCTACCTGAAACATACCCTGGATTGTTAGCGGTATTTTTAAGACCTTCAATGACCAAGGCCATTGCAATATTGTTACCTCCCGTACCATTGTAAAGATCGGCATCATAACCTTCCAAATCGATCAATGCCCAGGTCATATCCCAAAGAATGGTGGCAAAACCATAACCAACGCCATGAGGGACGGAAAGACCAGAAATATCGCCATAATCTGTTCCGTTTACAGCTGTATCTGTAGAATAATGTGTAGGGCGTATTCCGCCTCCATTGGGGCCTTGTCCTACTACATACGAACCAACGCCTCTCGGTGTAGCTCCAGTATCTCCGGGTTCAATGGTCATCATCAATCCAAACCAATCGGACCAACCTTCACCCATTTGTTCGGAACCTCCTAAAGCATTTGTTCCAGGACCTCCTACCAAACGGGTAGATATTCCATGGCCATATTCATGGGCAATAACCACATTGTCATAATCCCCATCAATTTGTGGATTTCCATTGAAAAGGAACATCTGCATTCTTGGGTTACTTCCATCTGGCGGGGTGGCAAAGTTAGCATTGTTGGTGCCACTTCCATCTTGGGCATCGGCATTTACAGAATCACTTCCTATACCTCCTCTACCGTAATTGTTTTCTTGAAAGTTTCCACTGGCTTCATTGAATCCATATTGGTACCAGAGATCGTGCATTATATTGTTCCAATAAAATAAATTGGTTGTGGCAGCGTCCAAGGATTGTACAGGAGCTACATTGAGATTCAAGGGGAAGTCAAAATTTAAACTGGTACCACCATCAGGTCTGGCCCCGGATCCATTATTTCCATTGATATCGTCTTGGGCAAGAACATTATTTCCACGCGTTGTGGTAAATTCAGCTCCGGCGGCACCATTGGTATCGTGCCATCCAAACGGAGATGCCGTGGCATCTGCAGGATCGGTTACGATAGTTCTATTTCCATGGATTGGGCTTTCTACTCCCAAAGGAAATACATTGTAAGATCCTCCGCCGACAAGAGCGGGGGCCGGAATATCAAAGGGGAAATCTGCCGCACCCTGAGGATGTGCCTCTCCATTGGCATGGGAATGATCGTGGGCTTCACCGTTGGGATCGTCAAAGTTACACTGGATGACCCAATCTTCGGTACGTAATATTTTTCCGGTTGCAGCGTCTACATTGGCCACCCACCAGTGCTGTCCATCTGCTTGATACAGATTCACCTTCCAAGTCAAATAAAGCGTATCATCCTGATATAGGTATACTCTATCTACTTTAATAGGTTCTCGGGTGATGCCTGAATTGGCATATTCTAAGCTATTGATGCTTTTGGAAGATGCACTGAGATTTGCGGGAGCTTGCAATTGATGTGCATTGACAACGCTCATAATAGCATTTTCTGGAGTGATTGAGGCCTTAGCCGTACTGGCCTTGGTTTCAAGCTCATTAATAAATTGATTGATTTCCCAGCTTACCTGTCCTTTTTTCACGGTTAGCTTATATCTTCCATTATCAATAGGGATACCCTTATGGAATTGCTGTACGTAAACATGTTGAATTTGAGGGTTCAGGGATGGGACAACATCAGTAATCTGCCACTCGGAAAGATCTTTTGCACTAAGGCTGGATTTTTGGGTACTACTATTAAAGTAGTTTTGCACAATGCCATCCATATTTTGGGCATGTAAGCTTGGCCCTATAAGAAAAGCAAATAAGGCCAAAAAGTAGATTTTTTTCATAATTTCAATAGTTTTTTGTCAGTTAATTAGTATTATTCGCGTTAAAATACTTAAAAAAATCACAAAATCCTTAAAATTATCTTAAAAAAATGTATGGCCTATATAGGAACTGGGCTTTATTCGATGAAATGCAAGAAAAATGATTTTTTTTTCTCCTGAAGAACGTTGTGAAACACTTTTTTAATGCGATTTTAGCCTATTGAAGAATATGTAAATTACCTTAGAAATATTTCGTTTTTTTACGAATGTAGATATGAATATGCTAAACTGTTAAACTATCTGTAATGGAAAAGAGTATATGGTGAAAAAAGTACAGCCTGAAATTCTTGTGGAAAGAATCCAGGCTGTACTTCTATTTTACGGTTAAAAACTTAGGTTTCCTAGTTGGTATTATTTAAGGATTGCGTTTTCATCCGAGAATTTTTTATAACTAAAGTAAATAGCGCCAACGGCAAATAAAATAAGAGAGAGCAATATTACCGCATATTGGGCAATGTCTATGGTTCCTGCTGCAATTTCCTTGATGCCCAATCCAATATTGAGAACAGGAACAAATACGGTGGCCCAAGTAAGTTCTACGCCCGGAAGCAATGCCATAACCAAAGGAATAATAATGAGCATAATAACCGGAGTGGCCTTACTTTGCGCTTCCTTAAAAGTAGTGGCGCTTGCAATTATCGCAATTAATAGGCCAGCTAGAAATAGTGCAAACGGGAACAATAGTAATAGAATCATACTTACCGATTGGAAACTTAATAGTTCATTGATGAATTCCAGTATGGCAGGAGGAACATCACTGATCAATTGCAGTCCTACAACCAATCCAATAATATTGAATACGGCAGGGAAAAAACCTAATAGTGAAGCTACGACTGCTTTTCCCATCAAGACCTTAAATTTTGAAATAGGTAGGGATAGCGTAGTCTCAATAGTTTTTCGTTCTTTCTCCCCTGTGACTAAATCAATACATGCCAATAGACATCCACCCCAAAGCGTGAGAATGAAAATGTAAGGAATGAATCCTCCAATTTGTTTTCCAATGGCCTCCTTCTTTTCGCCAACTTCAACATAACTTGGCGTAAAGGGCGTTAATTTTTCAAGTGGAATTTGAAGCTGCGCCACCCTTGTGTTTTTTAAGTTTTCTCCATAGGCACGTATCAGGCTCGATACGCGGTCATTGATACTTCTTCTGGCACCGTTGCGATAAATTTTAATATCGCTAGTGGCCAAAGCACTCATTTGGTTGTCCCAATCTTTTGGAAATACAAGAGCAGTTCCCAGAGTTTCTTCATTGATCAGGGATTTAAAGTCCATTTCCTTTTCATAAGTGGTTACCTTGTTCAAAGTATCCTGAGCCAATAGTTGCTGGAAATCATCTGGAGCATTGACCAAGCCAATTTTCAATGCTTTCTGGCTATCTTTCTCATTGATAAATTGTGAAACTTTAGTAATTCCAATGATAAGGAGAGGTGTAAGTAAGGTTGGGAGAATAATGGAGTTGATCACAGTCTTTTTATCCCGTAAAAGTTCTGTAAGTTCTTTTCTAATGATCAGTAGTATTTCTTTCATCTTATGCTTCTTTTACGCGGTTAATAAATTCTTGGGTGAGGTTATCGGCTTTCATATCCCGTTTGAAATTCTCAAAAGTGTCATTGTAAATAATGCTTCCCTTGTTGATGATCGCCAAATCATCGCATAAAAGATCCACTTCACTCATAATGTGTGAAGAAAAGATGACGGTTTTGTTATTTTGTTTGGATTCTCTGATGAGGTCAATAATACTATCCGCCGTGATGACATCGAGTCCTGAGGTAGGCTCATCAAAAATAAGAACCTCCGGGTCGTGAATCAGGGTACGGGCAATGGATACCTTTTGTTTCATACCGGTACTCATCTGCCCCAATCGTTTTTTACGAAAATCATTGATGCCTAATTTTTCAAATAGATATTCTTTGCGTTCGCTGAAAGTCGCTTCTGGAATATTGTATATTTTGCCAAAAAAATCAATGGTTTCATCGGCATTTAAGCGCTCATATAAGCCCGTGGAACCGGTTAAAAAACCAATGCGCTTTTTGACTTCATCGCTTCCTTGTGAAATATTCACATTGTCCACAATGGCTGTTCCTGAAGAAGGGTTGATGATTCCGGCAATCATACGTAAGGTGGTCGTTTTGCCGGCACCATTAGGACCTAATAGCGAAAAGATACGTCCGGGCTTGCAATCAAAAGAGACATGATCTACTGCATTTACAGTATTCGTTTCTTTTTTAAACCCCTTTTTGGTCGTAGTGGTAAATGATTTAGTTAAATCTTGAACGGTTATCATATATTTATTTGTTTGATACGTTTAGTTAGTGCATAAATTTAAAAAATGTTACATTTTTTCTTTAAATCCATAAAACTATGCTTGGGGAATATGTGAAGAACGTTGGGGAATCTGTACTTTAGCTTCTGAGCTAATAATACCGGGAAAAACCAATGAACCACAAGCAAAACCATACCGATGCCATTAAAGCGGAAGCCAAGCGCTTGGGGTTCTTATCTTGTGGGGTTTCCAAAGCTGGTTTTTTGGAAGATGAAGCTCCGCGTCTGGAAAAATGGCTGAACCAGAATATGCATGGAGAGATGCACTATATGGAAAATCATTTCGATAAACGCTTGGATCCTACCTTATTGGTCGATGGCGCAAAATCTGTAATTTCCCTCTTATTGAATTATTATCCGAAAGAAGCACAGGCAGCAGAAAGCTATAAGTTATCCAAATATGCGTATGGAAAGGATTATCATCATGTCATTAAGGCAAAATTACGTCAATTACAACACTTCATTTCGGAGCATATCGGAGAGGTCAATGGAAGGGCTTTTGTAGATTCGGCACCTGTTCTGGATAAAGCGTGGGCGGCCAAAAGTGGTTTGGGGTGGATTGGCAAACACAGCAATTTATTGACACAACAAACCGGGTCATTTTATTTCATAGCCGAATTGATCGTAGATCTGGAATTGGCTTACGATACCCCCACAACAGATCATTGTGGGACATGTACTGCCTGTATCGATGCCTGTCCTACGGAAGCTATTGTAGCTCCTTATGTGGTAGATGGAAGTAAATGCATTTCCTATTTCACCATCGAGTTAAAAAATGAAATACCTATAGCCGTAAAAGGTCAAATGGATGACTGGATGTTTGGCTGTGATGTGTGTCAGGATGTTTGCCCTTGGAACCGATTTTCCAAAGCACATAACGAACCTCTCTTTGATCCCCATCCAGAATTGTTGACGATGAAAAAGAAAGACTGGGAAGAACTCACCGAAGATGTATTTAAAAAAGTATTTCAAAAATCGGCAGTGAAGCGCACAAAATTTTCAGGATTGCAACGAAATATTAAATTCTTAAAGTGATTGTTATTAACATTCAATCGTTTTCCTGTTCATTTCGTGAGTTTTAAAAAATCAATTTTTTTGCAAGAAGCAGCTAAAATACTATATTGTTTGGCAATAATTTTGTCAAAAGATTGATTTTTGACTGGATAGATTGCAAAGTTTTCAAAAACCTAATTTTAAATTAAGCGCGCTGTATTCATGGAACAACTCAAAAAACCCACCCTGAATTTTTGGCAGATATGGAATATGAACGTTGGATTTTTAGGGATTCAATATAGTTTTGGGTTACAGCAAACAGCCATAAACCCCATTTTTCTATACTTGGGCGCACCTGAAGAAATGTTGCCCATACTAAATATAGCCGGCCCTATTACAGGACTTATTGTGCAGCCGATCATAGGGGCAATGTCAGATAAAACTTGGTCCCCAAGATGGGGAAGACGTAAACCCTATTTCTTGATAGGGGCAATTATAGGGAGTATTTGCCTGTTTGCCTTTCCAAGTAGTCCGGTATTGTGGTTTGCCGTAGGGTTACTTTGGATTTTGGATGTGGGGAATAACATGGCCATGGAGCCTTACAGAGCATTTGTGGGAGATAAATTGCCGGAAAAGCAATTGAGTTTGGGGTATCAAATGCAGAGTCTTTTTGTCGGGGCAGGTATTCTTTTGGCGAACGGATCTATTGTGTTGTTTCAGTACCTGTTTGGTGGAGAGTCTGTAGAAGCAGCTGGGGAAATCCCACAATGGCTTTATTATTCTTTCTATATTGGAGGAATACTGTCCATTACCACCATACTTTGGTCTGTGTTTAAGACCCCTGAGATTCCTCCGAGTAGTGCGGAGTTGGAAGAGATCAATCACAATAGGAGTCAGCCACTGGCTGTCCGAATTGCAACGCCGTTTAGGGAAATTGTTGATGCAGTCAAAGAAATGCCGAAATTTATGTGGAAACTTGGGGCGGTCTATCTGTTTCAATGGTACGCCCTATTCATCTATTGGCAATATATAACGCCGCTGTTTAAGCTTACTTTGGGGTATTCTACCTCCGAAGCTGCATCGCAATCAGCTCAAATGAGCCTGACCTACAATATTGTTACCATGGTCGTAGCCCTTTCTTTAGTCCCGCTGACACTCAAATATGGCGGTAAGAAAATCTATGCCTATAGTTTGGTAGGAACAGGTCTTGCACTTTTTGCCATTCCGTTTATTGAAGATTCATTATTTGTTCTTGCCCCCATGGTATTATTTGGGATCGGCTGGGCAGCCATGATGGGAATACCCTATACCATGGTCTCCAAAGTAGTTCCTCAGGAAAGAAGAGGGGTTTATATGGGAATCTTAAACATGATGATTGTTATTCCAATGGGTATCGAAACCTTGACCTTTGGTCCCATTTACAAGTATTTATTGGGAGGAAGTGCCATTAACGCCATTCTCTTTGCGGGAGCATTTTTTATAATTTCTGCAATACTGGCCATGCGCTTGAATACCGCAAAAACATAAAGAAACTTCTTTTTTTAAGAGCTTTTATAGGGTTTAAGCGCATACTTTTCTACGGGCTTTAAATCACGGGATACGTTACATTTTTCCCATCTGTTGTTTTCTGAATATAAAGCTGTTTTTGTGCGCTTGTTAAGCTTTAAGATTTGCTATGAAATCTTAGAAGAATAGGAGTATATTTGCTATTCACTAAAGAGCAACAGGAATGAGCAATGAAAAAATGAGAAAGGAAGCATTGATTTACCATGCGAAACCCCAGCCCGGTAAAATTAAGGTAGTACCTACAAAGCCCTATGCTACCCAACGTGATTTGGGATTGGCTTATTCTCCTGGTGTTGCGGAACCCTGTTTGGAAATTGCTAAGGATAAAGACAATGCCTATAAATATACGGCCAAGGGAAATATTGTGGCTGTAATATCCAACGGAACAGCAGTATTGGGGCTTGGTGATATTGGCCCCGAAGCTTCCAAACCTGTTATGGAAGGAAAAGGGCTTCTGTTTAAAATTTTTGCAGATATAGATGGTATCGATATTGAATTGGATACTAAGGATATTGACAAATTTGTAGAAACCGTAAAAACCATCGCACCAACATTTGGGGGGATAAATTTGGAAGATATTAAGGCACCCGAAGCCTTTGAGATCGAGCGACGATTAAAGGAAGAATTGGATATTCCGGTAATGCACGATGATCAACACGGTACTGCCATCATCTCTGCGGCAGCACTGTTGAATGCCTTGGAAATTGCAGACAAAAAAATAGATGAAGTCCGTATCGTAGTGAGTGGCGCGGGAGCAGCTGCAGTTTCGTGTACGCGTTTGTACAAAGCCTTTGGTGCAAAAGCAGAAAATATTGTGATGCTGGACAGTAAAGGAGTGATACGGCATGATCGTGAAAACCTGACCAAGGAGAAGGCAGAGTTTGCGTCCTACAGGCAGATCGATACCTTAGAAGAGGCTATGAAGGACGCAGATGTTTTTGTTGGACTATCCATTGCAGATATCGTTTCTCCTGAAATGTTAAAGTCTATGGCCGGTAATGCCATTGTTTTTGCGATGGCCAACCCTAATCCTGAAATTGCGTATGATTTAGCCTGTCGCACTCGTGAAGATATTATTATGGCCACGGGAAGATCAGATCATCCCAACCAAGTGAACAATGTTTTGGGCTTTCCATTTATCTTTAGGGGAGCTTTGGACGTTAGGGCTACCGGAATCAATGAGGCTATGAAGATGGCTGCCGTTGAAGCCCTTGCCAAACTCACTAAGGAACCTGTGCCAGAACAAGTGAATATTGCTTATGGGGAGACAAGATTGACTTTTGGAAAAGATTATATTATTCCCAAACCTTTTGATCCAAGACTTATTGCCGAAATCCCGCCGGCCATTGCCAAAGCAGCTATGGAAAGTGGAATAGCTAGAAAACCAATTGAAGATTGGGATCAGTATAAGGAAGAGTTGAGACAGCGTCTGGGAAGTGACAATAAAGTAATGCGATTATTGCACAATCGGGCCAAGATGAATATCAAGAAAATAGTATTTGCCGAAGCTGATCATTTGGATGTCCTTAAAGCTGCCCAAATTGTATATGAAGAAGGGATTGCCCGTCCTATATTATTGGGTAGGGAAGAGGTGATTTCCGAATTAAAGAAAGAGCTGGAGTTTCATGCTGATATTCCTATCATTGATCCTACAGGAGATGGGTCTAAAGAAAAACGGGAAAAATATGCCCGCACTTTTTTCGAAAACAGAAGACGAAGTGGGGTAACCCTTTATAGCGCCAAAAGAAAAATGCGCCAAAGAAATTATTTTGGTGCCATGATGGTATTGGAAGGCGATGCCGATGGAATGATCTCTGGGTATTCCAGAGCATATCCTACGGTGGTAAAACCAATATTTGAGGTCATAGGAACGGCTTCCAATGTAAAGAAAGCATCCACGGTCCATATTATGATCACCCAGAAAGGACCTTTGTTTTTAGCCGATACTTCTATTAATATCAATCCTAATGCTGAAGAAATTGCCGAAATTGCGCAAATGACGGCCAATGTGGCTTCTACCTTTGGTTTTGACCCCGTTCTGGCATTGTTGTCCTATGCCAATTTTGGATCTTCAACACATCCCAATGCGAAAAAGGTCCGGGAAGCGGTCCGTTTGCTACATGAAACCAATCCGGACTTGATCGTGGATGGGGAAATTCAGACCGATTTTGCCCTGAACAAGAATTTGCGACAAACGCAATTCCCTTTTTCCAAGCTTACCGATAAAAAAGTAAATACCTTGATTTTCCCCAACTTGGAATCGGCAAATATTACCTATAAATTGCTAAAGGAATTGAACAAGGCAGATTCCATTGGTCCTATCATGGTGGGGCTGCGAAAATCTGTACACATTCTTCAATTGGGGGCAAGCGTGGACGAAATGGTGAATATGGCAGCGGTTGCCGTAATTGATGCTCAGGAGCGGGAAAAGAGAAAAAGGGCCAAATTGGGGTATAAGTAGGAAAGGAACCTTAATTTGCGCTGAACAATATAGCATACTAAAGAAAAAAATAAATGATCACCCATTTAAAAGGAAAACTTGTAGAAAAGAACCCTACGGATGTTGTTATAGAGTGCTCGGGGATAGGGTATTTGGTGCATATTTCATTGCATACATTTTCTAAAATTGCCGATGAAGAACAAATTCAGCTGTATACCCATTTGCAAGTACGGGAAGATGCCCATACCTTGTTCGGTTTTGCGGAGAAATCTGAACGTGAGATATTTAGGCTCTTATTGTCCGTTTCAGGTATCGGGGCAAGTACGGCCAGAACAATGTTATCCTCACTTTCCCCTGTACAAGTCAGAGATGCCATTGCCAATAATGATGTAGCTTCCATTCAGTCGGTCAAGGGGATCGGAGCCAAAACGGCGCAGCGCGTCATTTTGGATTTAAGGGATAAAATTTTAAAAGTTTACGATATTGATGAAGTTTCCACTACTTCGAACAATACAAATAAAGATGAAGCGTTATCTGCATTAGAGGTTCTTGGATTTGCGCGAAAACAGTCAGAAAAGATCGTTGACAAAGTACTCATGCAAGATCCTACACTAAGCGTCGAAAATATTATTAAACTCTCGCTTAAAAATTTGTAACAAGTTTGAAAAAAGGGGCAAAATTATTTCTTAAATCATCATCATTTAAGTCTTTCATACTATTCATTATTTTTTCTACGGCAATACACACTTCCTTTGCCCAAGAAACCAATGAACAAGAGACCGATTCGGTTAAAACGGGCTTTTCCTTGGGGAAACTCGCTATAAAAAACCCAAATAGTATTGTGTCCAAGTATACGTATGACCCTAAAACAGATCGTTATATCTATACGGAAAGTGTTGGGAAGTTCAATATCAACTACCCCATTATCCTAACGCCACAGCAATATTATGCCCTCGTAAGAAAAGAAAGTATCAAGGCATATTTCAAAGAAAAAAACGATGCGCTGTCCGGTAAAAAAGAAGGTAGCGAACAGGCGCGAAAAAATCTACTGCCCAATTTTTACGTCAATAACTCGTTTTTCAAAAGTATTTTTGGAGATGGCCCCATTGTTATAGAAACCCAAGGTTCGGTGGCTATGGATTTAGGGATAATTTGGCAGAAAAATGATAATCCGGCGCTTTCTCCTAGGAATAGAACCAATCTTTCTTTTGATTTTGACCAGCGTATCAACCTAAGTCTCTTGGGGAAAATAGGAGAACGCTTAACGGTAACGACCAATTTTGATACAGAGGCTACTTTTGATTTTCAGAATTTGGTAAAATTGGATTATACCCCTACGGAAGATGATATTATCCAGAATATTGAGATCGGTAACGTAAGTATGCCCTTAAATAGTTCCTTGATTACTGGAGCGCAAAGTCTTTTTGGGGTAAAAACCGATTTGCAGTTTGGGAAGACTAAGGTGACTGCTGTTTTTTCGGAGCAAAGATCTCAAAATAGTTCCGTGGTCGCCCAAGGTGGAGGAACATTGAATGAATTTGAACTTACAGCCTTGGATTACGATGAAGACCGACACTTTTTCCTTTCCCAATATTTTAGAGATCAATACGATACGGCCTTAGAGAGTTATCCCTTCATACGGAGTCCGGTGCAAATTAGTCGAATTGAAGTGTGGGTGACCAATAGGAGTCAGCAAACTTTGAACGTGAGAAATGTAGTGGCGATACAGGATTTGGGAGAAACGGTAGCGGAACAAACAAGAATTGGAAGGGAAAATGGAGATCCAGCAGGATTTTTCAATGTTTCAGCGGCTTCTGGTTTTCCCCAAAATAGTGCCAATGACTATGATCCTGGTGCGATAGATGCCGGAGGCGTTTTAAATTCTTCCATACGGGACATTGCTACCGTACAAGCCGGATTTAATATCCCTGGCTATACCGTAAATCAGGGTTTTGATTACGCTATTCTGGAAAATGCAAGGAAACTGGAACAAGGAAGGGATTTTACCCTGAACACCCAATTGGGATATATTTCCTTGAGTCAACGTTTGAGCAATGATGAGGTTTTGGCAGTTGCCTTTCAATACACGGCCAATGGGGAAGTGTTCCAAGTAGGGGAGTTTGCCAATGGTGGAATTGATGCCACTACGGTAGCCCCAGGGGCAGTGGTCACCAATCCTCAAATCAGCAACAATACCTTAGTACTAAAGCTGTTAAAAAGTAATATCACGCAAGTACAAGATCCTATTTGGGATTTGATGATGAAGAATATTTATTCTACAGGTGCTTTTCAATTAAGTGAAGAAGATTTTAGGATGAATATCCTGTATTCCGACCCCACCCCACGAAACTATTTAACACCAGTAGAAGACTTTCCTCCACCAACAGGAGGAAACCGGCCTTTACAGGATAGAATTCTTTTGGATATCTTCAACTTCGACCGCTTGAATGTCTATAATGACATACAGCCAGGAGGAGATGGTTTTTTTGATTTCATTCCCGGAATTACCATAGATACGCAATCCGGAAATATCATTTTTACGAGAGTTGAACCTTTTGGTGAATCCCTATTTGAAATTTTGGGTGGAGGTGTATACGATGTGGAGAACGATCAAGGCTATAACGCCAACCAGGTGCGCTATGTGTTTCGAAACTTGTATACCCAGACCAAAGCGGCTTCCCAAGAAGATGCGGAGAAGAACAGGTTTGTGATGAAAGGACGGTACAAATCGCAAGGGAGTGGGGGTATTCCCATTGGCGCTTTTAATGTACCACAAGGATCCGTACGCGTTACGGCAGGGAATAGGCAATTGCAGGAAGGTATTGATTTTACGGTGAATTATGCGGCGGGGACGGTACAATTGTTGGACCCCAGCTTAGAGGCATCCAATACGCCGATCAATATTAGCGTGGAGAATAATGCTATTTTTAATCAGCAGACCAGACGTTTTACGGGAATCAATGTAGAACATCAAATTAATAAGAATTTTGTTTTGGGAGGTACGTTTCTGAACCTGAGCGAACGTCCTCAGACCCAAAAATCCAATTTTGGACAAGAACCTGTGAACAATACCATTTTTGGGTTTAATGGAAATTTCTCTACAGAACTTCCCTTTTTGACCCGTTTGGTCAATAAACTACCTAATATAGATACGGATGTTCCCTCTAATTTGTCCATTCGTGGGGAAGTGGCGGTTTTAAAACCAAATTCCCCGAAAAATGCAGATTTTCTTGGAGAGACCACGACCTATGTAGACGATTTTGAAGGAGCACAATCCTTAATTGATATTCGTTCTTCATTGGGATGGACGTTGGCCAGTACACCTTTGGAATTTGGAGATGGTTCCAATCAGCTTTTTGGAGTTTCCCCGGAGGATCCCGCAAACCTTCAAAATGGTTTTGGAAGGGCAAAAGTGGCTTGGTACACCATTGACCCTATATTTTATACAAATCAAAGACCGGCAGGAATTGGAGATGACGATATTTCCCTGAATGCCACGAGACGAATTTTTATTGATGAAATTTTCCCTCAAATAGATATTGCCCAAGGACAGACAACGGTGCAGAATACCTTGGATATTGCCTATTATCCCAATCAAAAAGGGCCATATAACAATAGTACGACCTTTAATACAGAAACTCCCGATGATAAATGGGGTGGTATTATGCGTCCGCTGAGCAGTACCAACTTTGAACAATCCAATGTGGAGTTTGTACAGTTTTGGGTGTTGGATCCTTATGTAGATGGTTCGGCTACCAGCTCCGGAGAATTGGTCATCAACCTTGGAAATATCTCGGAAGATATTTTAAAGGACGGTAGAAAGCAATATGAAAATGGATTGCCCGGTGTGGCCAGCAATGACCTTACAGCACCTTCTTCTTGGGGTCAGGTACCCTCAACGCAGTCTTTAGTATATGCTTTCGACGTAGATGAGGCCAGCAGAGCCTTGCAAGATGTTGGTTTTGATGGATTGAACGATACCGAGGAAGCCGCCATTTATACCAGTAATCCAGGAGATGATCCGGCTTTGGACAACTACCAGTATTACCTTAATAGAGAAGGAGGGATTCTGGAAAGATATTTGGATTTTAATAATACGGAAGGAAATTCTCCCATTGCAGTTACCAATACCAATAGGGGATCTACTACTTTGCCTGATGTGGAAGATGTGGATCGGGATCTTACATTGAATACCGTAGACAGTTACTTTGAATACCGGATACAAATTAGACCCAATACCACCATTAATGATCAGTATGTAACCGATATCAGTGAAGGCCTGACTCCAGATTTGCCCAATGGATCTCAATTGAACAGAAGATGGATACAATATAAGATACCCTTGAGCGATTTTACCGCAGCTCTTGGTGGAATAAGCGATTTTAGATCCATTAGTTTTATGCGAATGTATCTTACTGGATTTTCGGATGATATCGTATTGAGATTTGGAACACTGGATCTTGTTCGTGGGGATTGGAGGGCATATACAAGGTCACTTCAGGAAGATGCTGTAGACAACGACCCCTCTGATGACGGCACCTTTACCGATGTAAATGCTGTAAATATTGAAGAAAATAATACAAGAACGCCTATCCCTTATGTATTGCCTCCTGGCGTAGAACGTCAAAGAGCCAATAACAACAATACCATTATTCGTCAAAATGAGCAGGCATTATCCTTTGTCGTAGAGAATTTGGAATCGGAAGACGCCAGAGGGGTATTTAAAAATTTAAATATTGATGTTAGACAGTACGAACGTATCAAGATGTTCTTGCACGCGGAGGAAATTGTAGAATCTGATTTTCCTGAAGGGGAGACCCCTTTGATCGGGTTCCTTCGCATTGGTACGGATTTTACAGAAAACTATTATCAAATTGAAGTTCCGCTACAGTTTACACCTTTCGGCAGTACTGCCAGGGATGTTATATGGCCGGCCATAAACGAATTGGATGTCGCTTTTGATGATCTTTCCAGAATTAAGTCTTTGAGCATCGCCAATCAGACCCTGGACCAAACTACCTTTTATGAAATCATCAATGGGGAATTGGTTCCTGTAGAACAGTTTGCACCTAGGACAGAAGGAGTGCAACGGATCGGAATTAGGGGGAACCCTTCTCTTGGAAGTATCCGAAGTATGATGGTTGGGGTACTCAATACCGATCGATTGCCTGCCCGAGGAGAGGTTTGGTTCAATGAATTGCGTTTGGAAGGATTGGATAATAATGGTGGCTGGGCCGCAGTGGCTGCAGTGGACGCCAATATTGCCGATTTTGCCAACATCACCGCAACAGGAAGTAGAAGTACTTCTGGTTTTGGTTCTATTGATCAACGCCCTAACGAACGATCAAGGGAAGATGCCATTTCCTATGATGTGGTGACCAATGTTAATGTGGGACAATTGTTCCCCAAAAAATGGGGCTTGCAAATCCCGTTCAATTATGGGATTTCGGAAGAATTGATTACCCCGGAATTTGACCCCGTATTTGATGACTTGAAGTTGGAAGATCGTATTGCTGCAGCGGAAACAGCCGAAGATGCCGAAACTATTGAAAAGCAAGCCGAAGATTATACCAAACGGACTAGTATCAATGTCATCGGTTTACGAAAGGATAGAGGAGAAGATGCCGATGCCAATTTTTATGATATTGAGAATTTTACCTTCAACTACTCCTATAATGAAACCGATCATCGGGATTTTGAAATTGCCAATTTGAGGGACCAAAATGTAACTACAGGTTTTGTCTACAATCATAATTTTAAACCTTCTACAATTGCTCCTTTTGCCAAAAAAGATTCGCTGTTCAATGGCGACTATTGGAGGTGGCTAAAAGAATTGAATTTTAATTTCCTGCCCACAAGTGTTTCCGTAAACTCCAATATAAACCGATCGTTTAACCAACAACGTTTTAGAGATGTATTGGAACCCGGTGTGGATGCTTTGCAATTGCCTTTGTTACAGCAACGTAACTATTTGTTCAATTGGCAGTACGCTTTGAATTATACGGTGACCAAATCCCTTCGTGTGAACCTGACGGCCTCCAATAACAATATTGTACGGAACTACTTTAACCTTGACGGAGATGCAGATTCGGGAATAAATCAGGATTTAAATTTATGGGACGGTTTCTTTGATGTGGGGGAACCCAATAGACATTCCCAACAAATGCAGTTGAATTATGAATTGCCTTTTGATAAGATTCCGGGACTTGGCTTTATCAATACCCAATACACCTATACCAGTAACTTTGATTGGCAACGTGGAGGAGATGCCCTTAACGAACTCGCTAGTGAGGAAAGAGGAAGGGATGTGTCCTTGAATACCGTACAAAATGCCAATACCCACAATATTACGGCCACCTTGAATATGCAATCCTTTTATGATAATATTGGATTGAAAAAACGAGATGGAAAGGTACTGGCCAATAGTGCCCCTAGATTGGATAAGGCGGGCAATCCGGCGGAAGGCCAAAAAATCCAGAAAAAAACCAGTAAAGGCTTTAACACCTTGGTGGATATCCTTACCATGGTAAAGCGCGTCAATATCAACTACAGCGAAAACAATGGAAAAGTATTGCCAGGCTATACGCAATCCATTGGTTTTATTGGAACTACGAGGCCTTCTTTGGGCTTTGTGTTCGGAAGTCAGGCCGATGTGCGTTTTGAAGCGGCACGTAATGGTTGGTTGACTACTTTTACCGAGTTCAATCAACAGTTTATTGAAAGAACCACAAAGCAATTAAATATCACAGCCACAGCGCAACCCACACGTGACCTTACTATTGATTTAACGGCGAACCGGCAATTTACAAGTAGCTTCCAAGAGAATTTTAGGGTGAACGATTTAGGAAATGAGCAGTTTGAATTTGAAAGCCTCTTAGGAAATACTTTTGGAAACTTTAGTATCTCTACAGTATTGATAGGAACCGCATTCGGTAAAAGTGATGAGTTTGATTCTAAGACATTTAGGGATTTTCAAGATAGTAGATTGACCATTGCCAATAGAATCGCTGCGGATCGAAATCAGAATACAGGTGTGGTAGATGAAGATGGGTTTCCGGAGCGTTATGGAAAAACAAGTCAGGATGTGTTGCTACCCGCATTCTTTGCAGCCTACTCTGGGCAGAATCCCGATCGAGTAAACCTGGATGCTTTCAGGGACATTCCTATTCCAAACTGGAATATTAAGTATACGGGATTAATGCGCAATAAATGGTTCAAGAAGAAATTCAAGCGTTTTTCCCTAAGTCATGGCTATCGCGCGGCTTATAGCATTAATTCCTTTCAGACCAATTTGGAACGGCAAAATGTTACGATTGACCCTGAGAATGGGGATTTTCTACCAGAGAATATTATTAATAATGTAGTGCTTACCGATCAGTTCAACCCTCTGATCCGTGTAGATTTTGAAATGAAAAATTCATTGAGTGTTATTGCAGAGGTACGAACAGATCGTGCGTTGTCCTTGAGTTTTGACAATAATTTACTCACGGAGGTCAACGGAAAAGAATATACCGTAGGTTTGGGATATCGCTTTAAAGATGTGAAGCTGGTAACCAATATTGGAGGGGAGAAGACCCGCTTCAAGGGAGACCTTAACCTTAAGGCAGATGTGTCCTTGAGGGACAACATTACCATCATTAGAAATTTGGATATCGATAACAATCAGATTACTTCTGGTCAGAACTTACTTTCCATTAAATTTTCTGCAGATTATGCCTTGAGCCAAAGTTTAAATGCCTTGTTCTTCTATGATCATTCATTTTCACAATTCGCTGTTTCTACGGCCTTCCCGCAGACCACGATCAATGCTGGTTTTACACTGCGCTACAATTTTGGAAATTAAGAGCAATATAAAAGGAGGCAAGTGTGTCAATGCATTGGAAATAGAGGGCTGATGTGCGAGTAAAATGATGTCTTTCTGTCAAATAGTTTATCCTTTTGGTTTAGCGCATTTTTTTTTGAATAGCTTGTACTGATCTTATACATTTGCTGCATAACAAATTATAATAGCGATATGAACTTACCATCAGAACTAAAATATACCAAAGACCACGAATGGGTGCGTATAGAAGGAGACATTGCAACCGTAGGGATTACGGATTTTGCCCAAGGAGAATTGGGGGATATTGTATATGTTGAAGTTGAAACCGTAGATGAAACTTTGGATAAGGATGAGGTTTTTGGCACTGTAGAAGCCGTAAAAACTGTTTCCGATTTGTTCTTGCCTCTAACAGGTGAAATTATTGAAT
Source organism: Spongiimicrobium salis (assembly GCF_043678055.1). NCBI lineage: Bacteria > Pseudomonadati > Bacteroidota > Flavobacteriia > Flavobacteriales > Flavobacteriaceae > Spongiimicrobium > Spongiimicrobium salis. Next base: position 739,303 of record NZ_JBHEQA010000001.1, on the reverse strand, counting down.
TCAATGAAGGATTGGAAGATGAACCTGAAAAAGTGAATACAGACCCTTATGGGGAAGGATGGATGATCAAAATAAAAATTAGTGATGCTTCTGAAATAGATTCTTTGCTTAGCGATGCCGGTTATAAAGAATTGGTAGGTGCTTAAGAAACACTTTTTTAAATTTTTTTTTGTAAGCTGGATGGTGTTGATGACACTGGCCAGCTTACTTAGTATATCGTTCCCGGATAACGATGACGATTCTTTCAAGTTTTTGCATGCCGATAAAGTCGTGCATTTTGTTTTCTACTTTGTCACAACCGTATTAGGAACACTCTTCTTGAGGGAAGTAGGCAAGGGAAGACGGGCTATTGTCCCTACAATTGTTAAGGCTACTCTCTTTGCTATTATTTATGGTGTAATTATTGAGGTAATTCAAGCAGTGTTTACCACGGAAAGAAGCGGTGATATCATGGATGCATTGGCAAATACCATTGGAGCAATAGCAGGTGCATTTTTTATTAAATATTTTTTTTCCGGGAAAAGGCAGTTAAAATGGAGATTATAATTGCTTTTTAATCAAAAAAATAATTAAATTAGCGAACCTTAAAATGTAAGTATTATGGAATTAAAGAAAAATCCAAAGGCAGATTTAAGAAAAAGGAGTAGTCTCTTTTTTGTTGTCGGACTAGCGCTGGTATTGGCTTTGGTCTATGGAGCACTGGAATGGAAGACCTATGATAAAACCAATAACTTTGACTATTCATTGAATGTTGAGGATGATTTGGATGAAGAAGTTCCAATGACAGAACAGATAAAAACACCTCCACCTCCACCACCTCCTGCTGCACCTGAAGTTATTGAGGTTGTTGAAGATGAAGAAGAAATAGAGGAGACGGTAATCGAATCTACGGAGACAAGTCAGGAAGAAGAAGTTATAGAAGTTGATGATGTAGTTGTAGAGGAAGAAATAATTGATGAGGATGTACCTTTCGCGGTAATTGAGGATGTACCAATTTTCCCTGGATGTGAAAAGGAAAAAGGAAAAGGTGCTGATGCCATGCGTGCGTGCTTTAACAAAAGTATGCAAAAACATATCCGTAAGAACTTTAGGTATCCAGAGATTGCCCAAGAAATGGGAGTTCAAGGACGGGTTAGTGTAATTTTTACGATTCAGAAAGACGGAAGTATCGGAAACATCAGAATGAGAGGTCCGGACAAAAACTTGGAAAAAGAAGCGGCTAGAATTATTGGTAAATTACCGAGAATGACTCCAGGAAAACAGCGAGGAAGAGCGGTTCGTGTTCCTTTTAGTATTCCAATTACATTTAAGTTGCAATAGAAAAACCACTTTATAATAGTTAAAAAATCCCCAGCCTAGGTTGGGGATTTTTTTTTGGTACACTTCTTGTGTTTCTTTTATAGTAATAATTCTATAAAATTTTAACTATTATGAAGAAACACACAGCAAAGACTGTTGCTGCCCACGGGAATGGGAGCAATAGCGAAGCAAACCGCAATGCCAAACCCAAAGGGTCCAAGCATGACGCAAATTTACGAAAAAGGGGGTCGCAGCGCTTTCAACTTGGCTTAATTTTAGCACTCCTATTGGTCTATATTGGCCTGGAAGCCTCGTTTAGAAATGTAGCGCCGATAGAATCTAAAGATTCCGCTATTTTGGAAGTATCTCTAATCGAAGTATATCCAGAATTGGAAAAAATTCGGGTAGAGCAACCTAAAGAACCTGAAATAAAGCCTCAGCGGAAGATAGTAAATCCGGATACGTTTAAGGTGGTCGATAATGATACTTTTGTTGAAGAAGCCAAGAAGGTGGTTGAAGTGATCGAAGTTCCAAAAGGGGAATTTAAAATAACGGAAATCCCGGATGAGGAAGAAGATATTATAGATGAGGTTCCTTTTATTTTGGTAGAGGATGTACCCATTTTTCCAGGATGTGAGAAGGTAGAAAAGTCCGAACGAAGAACATGCTTTAATGAGAAGATGAAAAAGCATGTGAAACGCTATTTCAGATATCCCGAAGCTGCACAGGAAATCGGACAGCAAGGAAGAGTGGATGTACTCTTTAAAATTGATACCGATGGCACGGTTACTGATGTTCAAATGAGGGGCCCCGCCAAAATTTTGGAAAAAGAAGCGGCGCGAATCATAGGAAAACTTCCAAAAATGACCCCAGGAAAACAAAGAGGCAATGCAGTCCGCGTACCCTTTAGTATCCCTATTACCTTTAAATTGAATTAGGGATTGAAAGCATATAAAAATCCGCTACAGGGATGAGCAAACTGTAGCGGATTTTATATTCCCTATTATCTAGGACTTAATCTTCTGTATAAAGGCTTTTGTAGAAGGTTTCACGCATTACTTCAGGTTTTATAAAGCCTGTGCCATGTGTCGCATCATAGGCAGCCGTGAGTGAACTGTCTGCTTTGATTTCTTCTTGCGATTTTCCCTCTTGTATTGCGGTAAGTACCTTAGCTTTTATAGTTTCCAACATTTCCAGATAGGCGATCATTTCCTTCTTATTGGAGGGTCGGCCATGCCCTGGAATAACTTTGGTGTCGTCGTTGATGACCATTAAAGCCTTCTTCTGTGCTTCGATCAAACCATCTACACTACCTCCACTTCGGAGGTCAATATAAGGGTATCTTCCTGCAAAATACGTATCGCCCATATGGATTACATTGCTGTCGGAGAAATAAATAATGGCATCCCCATCCGTATGCGCATTGTGGACATGTATGGCCATGATGGTCTCATCCCCATCATGAATGGTTAGGTCATCTGTAAACGTAATTTCCGGTAACATTAAGTCGTAATATTCTTGAGTGATTTTTTGGGCATCTAAATTGCGTTTCATGTTTTCCTGAATACGCACACGGGCTTTTTGATGAGCAATAATAGAAGTCTGGTCGGTGTTGAATTTTGCATTTCCGCCCGAATGATCACCATGCATGTGGGTGTTGAACAAGAAAGAAATGGGTTTGTTGGATAAGCTTTCAATCGCCTTCATGATTTTGTCACTGATGGGAGCAAATTGATCATCGATCATAAATACATTTTTTGTTCCCACATAAATCCCAATATTGCCCCCGCGGCCTGTTAGCATATATACTTTATTGGAAAGCGTGTCAATGGAAATGGTAACTTCATTATTTTGAGCACTCAAGGGAATGCTGCAAAAAAGAAGAGTGAATAATGCAATAAAGAAGGAATTTTTGTTCATGATCAAATCGTTTTGTGTTTCTAAATGAAGGAATAGTCGGTAAAGTTAAGAGAAACATACCCATTTCGTTGCAAAAATAGCATTCTGATCGTATCTTTGCAGCCGTATTAAATAGGAGTAATGAAGACCGCGGTTAGCACAGCAAAAAGTACCTCTTGGTCCTTAATTTTTGCTGATTTTAAGGAGATTACCAAAGCAAGACTTGCGATAAGCGTTGTATTTTCTTCTATTGCAGGCTACCTTCTTGGAGCTCCCGAGATTCACTTTTCAGCCTTGTTTTTGCTTGCCTTTGGAGGGTATTGTATGGTGGGTGCATCCAATGCGTTTAATCAAATCGTAGAGAAAGATTTGGACGTATTGATGAATAGGACGAAGAACCGCCCTATTCCAGCAGGTAGGATGAGCGTGAATGCTGCACTGACTTTGGCTGTAATCTTGACCTTGCTAGGAGTTGTTTCCCTGTATGTACTTAATCCTAAAACGGCAATGTTCGGGGCCATATCCATCTTTTTGTACGCCAGTGTATATACCCCTTTGAAAACAAAAACCCCATTGGCGGTTTTCGTGGGAGCCTTCCCTGGAGCCATTCCTTTTATGTTGGGCTGGGTGGCCGCTACCAATGATTTTGGTATAGAGCCGGGGACATTGTTTATGATCCAGTTTTTTTGGCAGTTTCCACATTTTTGGGCATTGGGATGGATGTTGGATGAAGACTATAAAAAGGGAGGCTTTAAAATGCTCCCCACTGGGAAAAAGGACAAGGGTACAGCTTTGCAAATTATTATGTACACCATTTGGATGTTGGTCATATCGGTAATACCGGCTTTTGGGATTACGGGGGCATTGCACTTATCCGTTGTGGCGGCAATACTCATTTTTTTAATGGGAATGGTAATGTTGTTCTTTGCGTTTAAACTGTACGAAAAAAGAGATAATAAAACGGCAAGACAGCTGATGTTGGCCAGTGTAAGTTATATCACCTTGATGCAGATTGTGTATGTGGCCGATAAATTTATTGTAGACGCTTTATTTTAAAATTGAAGGAATCTAGACAAAGGATATGGATTTAACGAAAGGGACAGAGAGAGAGAAAGATAGTAGGGCTAAAAAAATGATGTTGGCTTTCGGAATCGTAGGCTTATTCATGGGGTTTGCTGGCTGGACCAGTGCATATTTGGTAAGTAGGACAAGGGAAGACTGGGTCAGTACATTAGAATTGCCTTCTTCCTTTTTTGTAAGTACTGCAATTATCGTATTGAGCAGTCTTACTTATATTTTAGCCGTAAAATCGGTAAAACAAAATAAAGTCCAGCTGGGGACCGTTTTTTTGGTGTTGACCTTGGTGTTGGGGGTTTCATTTATTACGTTCCAATACAATGGTTTTACCCAAATGGTGGCGAATGGCTATTACTTTACAGGGCCTACAAGCAACATAAAGTTATCCTATGTTTTTCTAATTACAGCGGTGCATATTGCACATATTGTAGCAGGGATAATCTCCTTGTTGGTGGTATTGACCAATCAGTTGCGCAATAAATATAGTGCAGATAATATGCTTGGATTGGAACTAGGTGCTTTTTTCTGGCACTTTTTAGATATACTTTGGGTGTATTTAATCTTGTTTATGTACTTCGTAAAGTAATAAATAAGGGAGTTTTTGGTTTAGATGTTAGTGAATGCTAAGTCAAAATTTAAGGAATGAAATTTTTTGGCACATTTTGGAAGTCAAAAATTTTCTTTCAAGTAAAAAGATGTAAATTTGTGAAAATTTTATTAAAACGATAATTTATATATGGATTCTACGGTAACAACGGGTACGGAAGAAAACGTTTGGGGAGGTGGCAATGAGCCTTTGAAAGCAAGTTATGGGAAAATGATGATGTGGTTCTTCCTTGTTTCTGATGCCCTTACTTTTTCTGGGTTTTTGGCTTCTTACGGATTCTCTAGATTCAAGTTTATTGAAACATGGCCGATTGCCGATGAGGTATTTACCCACGTTCCATTTTTTCATGGGAATTTCCCAATGTATTATGTAGCCTTCATGACTTTTATTCTGATCATGTCTTCCGTGACCATGGTATTGGCTGTGGATGCTGGACATAAAATGCAGAAAACAAAGGTGATTTGGTATATGTTCCTTACCATCATAGGCGGGGCGATCTTCGTAGGATCTCAGGCTTGGGAATGGGCTACTTTTATCAAAGGGGATTACGGAGCTTTGGAAACCAAGGGAGGTAGAATTTTGCAATTCGTAAAGGCCGATACCGGAGAGCGTGCAAGTTTGGCGGATTTTGCCAAAGTACTTCCTGGAGAACGCGTTACACACGAATCGCAGGAAGGTATTTGGTATGATAGTGAAACAACACTGACGTCGTACTCCTTAGACGAGGTAGTAGCTGGTTTTAAATCCAATCCCAATATATTGATCCGGACCGAAACCATAAACGAGGAAGGGGAAAAAACGTTATTGACAAGAGAAGGTTCCCTGAAGAAAATTAAGGATGCTGTCCAAGTAGTGGAAGGAGCCAATCTGGTGCATAACGAATATGGAAGTCGCCTTTTTGCAGATTTCTTTTTCTTCATAACCGGATTCCACGGATTCCATGTGTTTTCCGGAGTATTGATCAACCTGATTATCTTCTTTAATGTTGTTTTAGGAACCTATGAGAAGAGAGGGCATTACGAGATGGTGGAAAAAGTAGGGCTGTACTGGCACTTTGTAGATTTAGTTTGGGTATTTGTATTTACCTTCTTCTATCTGGTATAAATTTAAAATAAGTATAACATCTGATATTACATCCGTATAGGATCCTATAATAAAAGTATATAAAATGGCACACGAACATAAATTAGCAATTTTCAGAGGTCTTGTAAAGTTTAAGAGTAATACCCAAAAAATATGGGGAGTACTGGCATTTTTAACTTTGGTGACGGCAGTAGAGGTAGCTTTGGGGATTATTAAACCCGAATCCCTTACAGGAAGCTCATTCTTGGGGATGAAGTTGTTGAATTGGATATTCATCATCTTAACGCTGGTTAAAGCCTACTATATCGCTTGGGATTTTATGCACTTGAGAGATGAGAAAAGCGCTTTGAGAAGAGCAATAGTATGGACACCGATTTTCTTGGTATTGTATTTGGTATTTATCCTGTTGTTTGAGGCAGATTATATCTACAATATCTATAAAGACGGTTTTGTAAAATGGAATTTCTAGTATAAGAGATATATAAGGAGAAGCGGTTTTTTAACCGCTTTTTTTATACCATAAACTTTGTTTTGATAGGGATGAATACTTGTTGCTTGCCAATTTATGGCGTATTTTTGCAGTCCCATAACAAAGATGGATATAAGACTTTTTTTTAACCCCTGTTGCGTTTTGTATTATGAAGAAAACCTTTGTTTTAGTCGCTTTGTTCATTCTCCCTATCGTGGCCTATCTTTTCTTTGCTTCAGGGATAAATAATTTTGGAAAATTACCAATCCTTAAAGAAGGAGTGCCAGATTTGATTGCACTGGATGCCAGTGTTACCTTGGATAATAAGATTACGATTTTAGGGTTTTTGGGAAAAGAAACCGAGCTTAACAAAGGGAATGCCTTTAACCTTAATCAAAAGATATATAAACGCTTCCATGAGTTTCATGATTTTCAATTGATCATGGTAGTGCCCAAAGGCACAGAAGAGAAGGTAGGGCAACTTAAAAAAGAACTTGGCGCTTTGGTGTCGATGGAAAAATGGATTTTCGTTTTTGCGGAGGATCAAGACATCAAAAAATACTTTAATGCCTTGGGAACAAACTTAAGTTTAGACAAAACTGTAGGTTCTCCCTATGTATTTATCATCGATAAAGATAGAAATCTAAGAGGAAGGAAAGCGGATGAGGATGAGGGAGTGAAATATGGTTTTAACACCATATCAGTGGCCGAGCTGAACAATAAGATGGAAGACGATGTTAAGATCATTTTGGCAGAGTATCGATTGGCACTCAAAAAGAACAATGCCGAAAGAAAAAAATAAAAATGAAGAATAAGTATACCTATGTATGGGTCTCTTTTGTAATTCTGATCTTCGGAATTATTTTTATCCCGAAAATTGTAAATCGTATTAAAGAAGGATCGGTCGTGGAAAACGATCGGATGAATAGAAAGGACAATAGCGGGGAACTGGCCTATATCATCAATGAACAGGGAATGAAAAGAAGGGTTCCTAATTTTGCCTTTGTGAACCAGGATAGCCTTATGATTACGGACAAGGACTATAGCGGCAAAGTATATGTAGTAGAGTTTTTCTTTACTACCTGCCCCACCATTTGCCCTATTATGAATGAAAATCTAGTAAAGATCCAAAATGAATTTAAAGAGTTCAATGATTTTGGTGTTGCTTCTTTTACAATCAATCCCAAGCATGACACACCCAGAGTATTGAAAGAATATGCAGAGCGGTACGGAATTACCAATATAGATTGGCATTTAATGACCGGAGCACAAGAAGATATCTATGAATTGGCAAACAAAGGTTTTTATATTTTAGCCAATGAAGCTTCAGATGCGCCAGGTGGTTTTGAACATTCAGGACGATTTGCACTCATCGATAAAAAAGGGTTTATCCGCTCTAGGGTAGACAATTTTGGAAACCCCATTATCTATTATCGCGGCACCATTACAGAGGAACAAGGTGTTAATTTAGAGGGGGAAGAGCAGGAAATCAGTATGTTAAAAGAGGATATTAAAAAATTATTGGCGGAATAAATGGAACCTATCTCTCAAAAAGAAAAGCAATTCAATAAATGGATTACCATAGTATCTATTGCTGTTCCACTGGTAGTTGCTGCTTTATTTGGAGTGAAACTGCCCAATGTGGAGCCCTTGGGCTTTTTACCCCCTATATATGCCGCCATAAATGGATTGACGGCCATACTATTGCTGGTAGCGGTATGGGCCATTAAAAATGGACATCAAAAGTGGCATCAAAACATTATGACGACCTGTATAGGATTGTCCTTAGCATTTCTTGTGATGTATATTGCCTATCATATGACTTCGGAATCAACCGCCTTTGGTGGCGAAGGAATTATAAAATATGTGTATTATATTATCTTGATTTCGCATATTCTGCTCTCTATTGTTATTATTCCATTAGTGCTAAAAACCTATGCAAAAGCATATATGAAACGCTATGAAGCACATAAAAAACTAGCTCGGATAACTTTTCCTATTTGGTTATATGTGGCGATAACAGGAGTAGTGGTCTACCTTATGATTTCACCCTATTATGCGTATTGATATGAAGAATGTGGAAAGATGGAATAGAGGTGATGTATAAAAGTTGTAGCATGAGAACAAAAATAGTTGTAGTAAGTGTACTGTTATTTTTAATGCCATTGGTATCGCGGGCACAATGTGCTATGTGCAGGGCAGTATTGGAAAGTGAAGCGGATGGAGCTGCGGCAGAAGGAATCAATAATGGCATTCTTTATCTTATGGCCATTCCCTATATTTTGGTTGGAATTTTGTTTTACTACGTGTTCAAAAAGTTAAAAAATTAACATTTTTTTAAGAACATAACTGTAACAATCCGCTGAATGTGCCGTCTTATGAATGCGCTATACGCTGTATTGTGCATTCATCAATCATACAATCAACATGTTCGATATTGAAAGATGGCAAGAGATCTTTGATACGATTCGTAAAAATAAATTACGAACGTTTCTTACGGGATTATCTGTTGCCTCCGGAATTTTTATCCTCGTTATCTTATTAGGGTTTGGTCAGGGCATGCAGAATGGTATTGCTCAGGAGTTCGAACAAGATGCCGCTACCAGTGTTTGGGTGCGTGGAGGGGTTACTACAAAGAAATTCGGCGGACTTAATCCAGGAAGAAGGATTCAATTCAGAAATGAAAACTACGAAACCGCAGCTACCTTGCTCGGAAATCAAATAGAGTACCAATCCCCTCGTTTTTTTGTGCCTAATACCACCGTTATTTATGGGAAAGAATCCCTAGTATATGGGGTTCGAGGAATTTCCCATCAATTTCAATTTATAGAAAATGAATACTTGTCGGAAGGTAGGTATATCAGTTATTTAGACGAAGAAAATAGCGCTAAGGTAGCCATCATCGGAAATAAAATCAAGCGAGATGTATTTGAAGATGTAGATACCCCTATCGGCGAATTCATTAAAATTTCCAATATTCCTTTTAAAATTGTGGGTGTTTATGGTGATGGGGCAGGAGAACGGGAAGAAGAGCGAATTTTTATACCGATTACTACAGCTCAAACCGTATTTAATGGCGCGGATAGGATAGGTGGAATTGCCTACACGCTTCCCCCTTCGGAAAACTTCAATGAAGCCGTGACCAAATTCCGGAATTTTGAGAAAATTTTGGGGACTTACCTGCAAAAAGCGCATACCGTCTCGCCTGATGATCGTAGTGCCTTGAGAATTTCCGGTTCCATGGAAGACGCACAGCGATTTTATAGCCTTATCGGAAATATCAAATTTTTCTTTTGGTTTGTAGGTATTTGTACCATTATTGCCGGCGTTGTGGGGGTAAGCAATATTATGCTTATCGTAGTAAAAGAACGAACCCGGGAAATTGGTATTCGTAAGGCCTTAGGTGCAAAGCCCTGGTCCATTATCGGCATGATATTACATGAAGCTATTTTTGTAACGGCTATCGCTGGTTTTTCAGGCCTAATTTTTAGTATGGGACTCTTAGAAATTTTTGGACCACAGATAGAAGTAGATTATATCGTAAACCCCTCCGTAAATTTTAATATCGCTTTTACCACCGTAATGGTACTTGTTTTTGCGGGTACCTTAGCAGGTTTTTTTCCAGCTTGGAGAGCAGCTAGAATACAAGTGATAGAAGCATTGCGCGACGAATAACGGAACCAACTAAATACCGTCAAAAATGTTCAACAGAGATCGTTGGAAAGAAATTATAGAAGTGTTGACCAGTAATGTGTTTCGAACATTGCTGACCGCTTTTGGTGTATTTTGGGGCATCCTTATCCTTATTATTTTATTGGCAGCTGGAAAAGGTTTGGAAAACGGGGTGAAATTGGACTTCGGGGATATTGCTACCAATACCATGTTTATGTGGACAAGACCCACCTCAAAGGCCTATAAAGGCTTGCCCGAAGGCCGTAGATTTTCCTTTAAGATAGAGGATGTACAGGCGCTCAGGGACAATGTACCACACCTTAGGTTTATCTCCCCTAGAAATCGTTTGGGAGGTTTTAGAGGAGGTAATAATGTCATCAAAGGAATAAAAGCTGGGGCGTACAATGTTTTTGGGGACTATCCTGAAATTATTGAGCAAGACCCCATGACCATCACTTCCGGACGTTTTTTGAACTATAGTGATATTAAAGAAAAGCGGAAGATTGCCATTATAGGGAATGGTGTTAAAAATGAATTGTATGAGAAGGGAGAGGAGGTACTAGGGACTTTTATCAAAATACAAGGGGTAAATTTCATGGTAGTCGGCACCTACAAGAAAAAAACTAATGATGGAGACGGAGACGAAGGGGAAAAAGAGATTTTTGTACCCTTTACTTCGTTTTCCCAGGCATTTAATAGAGGAGATAATGTAGAGCGAATGGCTATTACAGCTACAGATGGAGCCTCCATTACCGAGCTGTCCGAACAAATTGTGGATCTCATCAAAGAAAATAGAAAGGTCCACCCCGAAGATCAACGGGCTGTTGGTTTTTTCGACCTCTTCAAGCAGTACAATCGGGTGGAAAGCTTATTCGGAGCATTGCGATTGGTAGCCTATTTTGTGGGCATATTGGTATTGCTCTCAGGAATCATTGGTGTGAGTAATATTATGTTGATCGTAGTTAAAGAACGCACTAAAGAAATAGGAATCAGACGGGCTTTAGGGGAAGACCCTTGGTCCATTAAACTTCAAATTTTAATGGAATCCGTATTCCTGACCTTAATTTCAGGAATGACGGGAATTATTATGGGAGCCTTGTTTATCTATGGAGTGAACGCTTTATTGGATTCTGTAGGCCCTGTAGATATGTTTTTAAATCCCAGTGTCAGTGTGGGAGTGGTTGCCGGAGCCTTGGTAATTTTGATTGTGTCGGGTCTCCTGGCCGGATTCATTCCTGCACAAAGCGCCATTAAGGTCCGCCCCATAGACGCCCTGAGAACAGAATAATAATGAATAAATAACAACCAGAACAGCATATAAAATACGAGCCATGAAAAAATCAATAACCATACTCATCTTACTCCTGATCGTCGTTGTCTTTGGCGGGTCCATGTACTATTTATATTCAAAAAATAGTGAAGACCCGGTAGTATACGAAACGGAAACGGCCTCTACCAGAACCATCATAAAAAAAACGGTAGCTACCGGAAGTATTCTGCCTTTGGAAGAAGTCTTGATAAAACCTAATATTTCAGGAGTGATTCAGGAAGTATATGTGGAAGGAGGAGATTTTGTAAAAGCTGGGGATCTATTGGCAAAAATTAAAGTAGTACCAAATCTCAATGCATTGAACGATTCTAAAAATGCGATTGACGAAGCACGCATTGCTCTAGATGATCAACGCCGAAACTTGGAACGTCAGAAGAGTTTGTTTGATAAAGGAGTGATATCCAAAGTAGACCTGGAACGTGCCCAAGTAAGTTATGATCAAGCAAAGCAGGGCTATGGAGCTGCAAATAAGCGTTATGATATTGTAAAGACGGGAACGACCAGTGGTTATGGCAATGCAGCAAATACGCAGATACGGGCTACGGTAAGCGGAATGGTCTTGGAAGTTCCTGTAGAAGTGGGAAATCAGGTTATTGAAAGCAATAATTTTAATGAAGGGACAACCATTGCGGCCATTGCCGATGTAAATAAGATGATTTTTGAAGGGAAGGTGGATGAATCGGAAGTTGGAAAAATCAGTGAGAATCTTCCCTTGGAGATTACGGTAGGGGCCATAGAGAATGCAGTTTTTGATGCGGTCTTGGATTATATCGCCCCAAAAGGCAAGGCCGAGAACGGAGCAATTCAATTTGAGATTAAGGGCACCTTAAAAAAACAAGATTCCATATTTATTAGAGCTGGTCTTAGTGCCAATGCCTCTATTATTTTAGCGAAAGTAGATGATGTAATGGCGGTTAAAGAAGCCTTGGTGCAATATGATGATGAAACAAAAAAGCCTTATGTAGAAGTGGCTACTGCAGGGCAACAGTTTGAGCGTAAGGAATTGGAATTAGGTATCAGCGACGGGATTTACGTAGAGGTGAAATCGGGATTAAGCGCAGAAGACAAAATAAAAATATGGAACAAAGTGGTTCCTGATGAGGTTGAGAATAACTAATTAATAATATTCAATTTTTGGAATTTTAATAAAACTATAGGATATACTTTAGAGGCGTTTCAATATATTACCACTGTTTTTGCTGTTAAAAGGTGTTTATCATATCACTTTATTTTCTTAAAAAGTGATAAAGAAAGTATAAATTTTTTACAAAAATTATACAGTTTGGTAACATTTTTGATGTTAATGACACTAATAATATAATGAGCCACCACTATATGTTTTTGTGTATTGATAAATTTGCCATGTGCAAACCCCATGATAGCGTCTTTGAATCCTATCAATGGTCAGAGTTTGTATATATTACCTTAGTGCTGATTTCCTTAATCATCCTAACCTTGGTTTTAGAATCTCCTGTGCAACAATCAAAATCTCGTCGTTTCTTGGCAAATGCCTTATATCGCTTTCAGCGTTTTTGTAAAAAGAGGGTTAAACTAACACGTTACTTCTTTTATACTTTAGGGAAGAATATATTTGTGAACAAGCGAGAAATGAATGTTCGTCTATAAAGCTCCGGGATAAGATTTCTTTATCCTAACTGCCCAATTCCAATTGATTCTTGACGAGTTTGTAGTAAGCGCCTTTTAGTTGGGTTAATTTCTCATGGTTTCCCACTTCAATGACCTTTCCATGTTCCAAAACCACGATTTGATCGGCATTTTTTACCGTACTTAGTCGATGGGCAATAATAACCACGGTCTTATCCGTAAAAAAGGAATCTAATTTCTGAATGATATGTTTTTCATTGTTGGCGTCCAAAGCAGAAGTAGCTTCGTCAAAAAATAAATATTCAGGGTTTTTGTAGACGGCTCGTGCAATTAAGATACGTTGTTTTTGCCCTGTGCTCAAGCCCATGCCTTCCATGCCTATTTTAGTATTGTAGGATAAAGGCAATTCTTCAATGAATTCTTTGATATTGGCAATATCAATCGCATAAGCCAATCGTTCCTTATCAATATAATCCTCTCCCACCGCTATATTTTTGGCAATGGTATTGCTAAAAATATAGCCTTCTTGCATGACCACTCCGCAAGCATCTCGCCAACCGCGATGCGATAGGGTCTCTAAAGGAGTATTCCCAATAGCAATGTTCCCTTTTTGAGGAGCATAAAATTTGAGGAGCACCTTCATTAGCGTTGTTTTTCCACTACCACTGCTCCCCACAATAGCTGTTACCTTATTCCGTGGGATGCTTAAGTTTACATCTTCAAGAACCAGCGTACTGGTACCCGGATAGCGAAAAGCAATATGTTCCAAATGAATATCTACATCGTCTGGAATAGCAGCACGCTGCTGGCCGGGATTTTCTTCATTGTCCTTATTGTGAATTTCGGAAAGGCGTTCCAGGGAAATTTTGGCATCTTGTAGTTCCCGTACAAAGCCGATCAATTCCGCAATAGGAGAGTTTAATTGCCCTACGATATATGAAATGGCCAACAACATCCCTAAGGTGATTTCTCCATCGATGACCAATTTAGCCGACAATACCGTGATAATAATATTTTTAAACTCATTGATAAAGCCAGATCCAACACTCTGATATTGATTCAAAGCCAATCCTTCCATAGAAATTTTGAAGAGTCGTGCCTGCAAATGTTCCCATTCCCATCGATGTTGCTTTTCAGCATTGTGCAATTTAATTTCTTGCATGCCATTGATCAATTCAATTACCTTGCTTTGTTCTTGACTTACCTGAGAGAATTGTTTGTAGTCCAGGGTTCTTCTCTTTTTCAGGAAAATAATGATCCAACCAAAATAGAGGAGGCTTCCCAACACAAAAATACCAAAGATCAAAAGGTTGTAAAAAGCCAGTACTGCTCCAAAAACAAACAGATTGATCAAGGAAAACAATACATTGAGGGAAGAAGATGTTAAGATGCGTTCTACCCGTTCATGATCATTTATTCTTTGCAAAATATCGCCTGTGAGTCGTGTGTCAAAAAAGGCAATGGGTAGGTTCATCAGTTTAATAAAAAAATCAGAGAGTAAAGAGATGTTGATTCGGGTACTCAGATGCAATAAGATCCAACTACGGATAATCTCAACAGCGGTTTTTCCAAGAAATAAGAACAATTGTGCAACGAGAATAAGATAGATAAAATTGATATCCTGGTTGCGTATGCCCACATCCACTACACTTTGGGTAAGGAAGGGAAATATAAGCTGCAGCAAACTTCCTGCTAACAACCCAAAAATGAGTTGAAAGAGAAAACGTTTGTATTTGATAAGGTATTTGGACAAAAAACGAAAACTCAATCGGTCTTCCTTGGTGTCAAATTCATTCTCATAAAATTCGGGGGAAGGCTCCAATAGCAATATTACTCCTTCTTCTGAAGTTTCTTTGGCATTGTTGCCCATCCAATGTTTCAAAACTTCCTCCTTGGAATAGTGGATCAGGCCATGCGCGGGGTCCGAAATATAGCAGGTGTCCTTCTTTATTTTATAGAGCACCACAAAGTGATTTTTGTTCCAATGAAGGATAGCCGGTAAAGGCACTTCTTTCAGTTGAAGGAAATCTATTTTTGCTGGTAAGGTGCGTAATCCAATATCTTCTGCGGCATTGGTCAGGCCTTGCAAGGTACTTCCAATTCGCGTCGTTTCCGCCAAATCCCGTAAATGTTCAATAGCAATGGCTTTTCCATAATGCTTGGCCACAATTTTTAAGGCTGTGGGCCCGCAATCTTTAGCATCTAATTGTTTATGGAAAGGAAATTTTTTAGGCACGGTTTTGTGTATCGGTGTTGAAGATATAAAATCTTGAAATAGTTTTTTTAAGTAAGGAAAAAAATAGAATTATTAAACCACCACTTTTCGTTTGATACTAGACTTGGTATGACGTTCCAAGAAATCATAAATGACCAGTTCATAAAAACGCTGTTTCCCGCGAAAAGCCCGGTTGACGCACATATGAATGTAACTACTCATTAAACTTTGGATCGGAACTTCCAATGTCCCTTCCTTATTTTTATCCAATAAGGTTGTGATCTCCTTTGAAATGTGAGTGTCCCTGGCTTTCAATAATTCCCAAAGCGGCGCATATTCTGATGCTCCTGAAGATAAAAATTGATCAATTTCTTTACGAAGTCCACGGTACTTTTTATCCAAAGGCAACTTGGAGGACTTATCCATTTTAAACTCTTCCTTAAAGGCAAGAGCATTCTTTTGATAAAAACGCAGTTCTTCTTCCGCTGAAAAAGAAAAAGCCTGTACAAAACTGCGAATACATCGCAGCATAAACAAAAAATACAATTCATCATCTTCCACTAGATCCATAGCCTTAGTGATGAGGATACTGTCGTGAAAAAACAAAGTTTCGGAAAGTTCCATGGTGGTATTGCCATAACGTTCCAATTCGCGGGCGTAGGTGTCCGTTTGTATTTTCCACAGGCGTTTTTCATGGATATAGGGCAAGGTCTCCGTTTTCATTGCTGCAATAACGCTACCAATACTTGAAATCTCCTTAAGTTTAAAACGCAATCGTAAATGCGGTTTTGGATCGGCATATCGAATAAAAAACCACTGCTCAATATGATTTTCGTTCAAAAGCTTTTCTGTTACAGGCAAAATAAGTGTTGAGAGGAGGTGGTCCGCCGTTCGGGCACCGCAATATAATTTGTAATACAACCACTCTTCTCCCAAAATAAATTTTCGTTGTATCATAGGTTCATGTCAGAATTTAAAGCTGTTTTATGAAATGCCAATAGTATTTGATTGGCATAGTTTCCTTGATCATTTTTTACTACGGTATCATCGGCAAACAAAAACTCTTCCAATACAAAGCGATTTCTATTTTTTACCGTTTCAAATAACATAAGGGTAGAATTTTTATTATCGAGATTCACCGTGAGCGTATTGTCACCATCTACCAATTGTACCCATTGTGGAATGTTATACCGCTGCCTCCAGGAAAGAAATTCTTTGGAAGGGAAATTTTGTGTTTTAGTACTCTCTATACTGGCGCGAATCATCTCTTTTTTTACACGCCATTGTGCTTTTGCCAAGATAATATGCTTGTAAACCACTCTAGGTAAAAAATCATATTGGTCAAAAAAGGAACTCCAAGAGAAGCCGTAATGCTGCCGGTGTTGCTGTTGTAAATCACAGAGAAAATGATACACCGGAAGGGCATTATAACTGTAATTATGGGCATTGGTCAATTTAGGAATTACCTCTTTTTGATGTCGCTTGGAATATAGTCGTATACGTTCATGGGTCACAGAAACTTCCAAGTCGGACAATGGGATTTGCTGGTCGAGGGGCATATCTGATTTGCCCAAGCAGGGAATTTCAAAAGCGCGTAAATGCGGTCTTCGTAAAACATTGCCTGTTCGTGATTCTGGTAAGTGAATGATTTCTGCCAAGATTTTATCCGAATGCATCTCGGCTTCTTTGGCCGTAATCTCATGGGCCAGCCGCAGTAAGCCTTTATCTCCATAGCTAAAACGGGCAATGAGGTTAGCCGCACTGGAACCACCTAGATGACTCATGGAGACATAGTTCGTATTGTTGATTTTAACGAGTTCAATGAGAGAAGCTACTGTGTCTGGGGCATTTTTCCAATCAGTTTTCCGTTTCTCGAAATCGCTGTCGGTCAATTCAATACTAGTTGCTTTAGTGTGTGAAAAATTACGAAGCTTGGCATGTAATACGCCTTGCAATGGCGACCACGAGAATTGGGGAATGTTGGTATCTTCTCCTTGGGGAATAATCAAATCGTCTAGAAAAGGCGTAGCTTCCACGGAATTGGGATTTTGGATATAACCGATGCCCGTTTCCACATCCAAGACCTGTAATAGGGGTACTTTTTCGTGTTCATATCGTTCAATAAAAGCAGATTTAAAACGATTTAAATTTTCATTCGAGGGAGGATTGGATATGGTATTTAAAAAAACAATCCCTTCTTTAATCTTTTCCAAGCTTTGCTTGCCCAATGTGTTTTCCTTAGTAGCAGAAAACAGATCCGTTTGGAACAAATATTTATGGTCCACCGCAATATTCAAAGAATCTATAAGTTCACGAACATCTTGATAGGAGTCAATGGGGTTCCCGACCTGTTGATCTAAAGCAACAAGGTGCTTTTTCATGCTTTGGATTAAAGAAAGTTCTTCTGAAACATCTTTTAATGGTTCGAGTTTCTGTTCCAATTGATTCAAAAAATCATCTCCTGTCAAAGTAGGCTCCAGAATACTCTGCAGGATTTGATTTTCTATCAATTCTTGTATAAAACCAGCTGCGGTTTCCTCATCAATATCCATCTCAACCAATACTTGGGACAGCTCTTCCAATTTGGCCCCTTTTGAAGCAGCGGCAATGATATTTTCCAGATAAGGGGAGCATAGCACAGATTCCAGACTATGTATACGGCGTTTTCCCTCATATTGATATTCCACATAGCGATAGCGATCTCCAATTTGGTACAAAGAGGAATTGGGATAGAACAGTAGTTGCGGCTGGATATGTTGTTTTTGTGCTAGGTAATTGGAAAATAATACCAGAAAATGCATGTCGTACCGTGTTACTTTGGTATATGTTTCGCTGGTAAAGGGTTCAATTTTGCGCTCTTCGGCCAATTTTCCCGTGCTGCAATGGGCAAATAACCCAAAAGGCGTGCAACGTGAGGCCATTCTGCTAAGGTATTTTAACAAAGAATGACGTATGCGCTCCTGTTTTCCTTCATTTTTTATAGCCCCTTGACTCCATTTTACAATTTGCGTGTAAAATTCGGGAGAAGCTAAAAAAATAGCTTCTTGCACAAGGGGAATTTCAAACTTTTCTATTAAAACCGAATCTTTAATAGTGGTCGGAGCGGTCAAGTCTTTTAAAAAATCAAAAGGTAAAGTGGGAAGGCGAAGACAATAGGAGGTAAAGGGAGTATAGGGGATTTTTTTCGCTTGCATTAATTTCATTTACTGTAAGATTATGACAATCCCTAAATATACTATTTTCTTATGAAGTCCAATACTTTTTGGCAGAAGATAAGAACCCTCCAAATTCATGAAAAAGGACTCTAAATTCATGAATTGTGACAATGATGGCTTGATTTATAGGTATTTCTAAAATAGTTTTATCTCATCAAAAAAACAATAGCACAAGTGAACATGCTGAAAATAGTCAATCCTTTAAATGGCTGAGTTATGAAAATCAAAATAAATTTTAGTTCAAACCTAATGTTCGCCCGTCTTGTTTAAAAAAAAAGATAAAAGTGTATAAAGAAAGATTTGGTTTAAGGGCCAAACTGAAGTTTGTCCTACGATTTGTGTTACACTTGGTCATTTTACTATGTGTTTGTGTATTGGTATCCATGGCCTATTACACGAATCTTGATCTAAGAACATTAATAAGGTTACAATTAGATTTTATATGGATTACCGTAGGAGTGGCTTTGGTAATGACATGGATGGTGCGCAAATTTTAATATGCAATAGAGAACAATACTGTACTATGATAAGATATATAGATAAATACAAGATGACAACTCCGGGAAACACTTCATGGGATACGGCCGAATGGCGCATTTTAGCATGGATGTTGAGTGCCTTTATGTTGTTTATTTTGGCGAATGTCTTCTGGGAAGTTATTAAAGATAATAGGATGAATAAGGTTCCTACAAGATTCAAAATACCCGAAAGACAAATCGTCATCATTTCCATACGGGAGCAATGCTATCTTTTCCTGCTTAAAACAGGTCACTATCTAATGCTGTTCATACTATTGCTATGGACCTATATTAAGAGTAAACTTCAAGTATTGAAGCATAAAATAGCTATGTTTTAAAAAATTGTCAATTTTTAGTTGGTTAGTAAATTGGTCAGTTAAGGGCCCGCAATAGTAGGCGGGCTCTTTGTATTCGGGCAAGTTCTATGGGCGCTGAAAAAAGCACGGATTGTTTTTTAAGCGCTTTTTAACAAATTATTTAGAAATAAGCTTGTAACAATTCAAAGATAAGGGAGTCATATAACTGGATTTTGCCATGCGAGTTTTAATGGCATAAATCTGGGCAAGACTAAAAATGACTAATATAACTGACCATGATCGAAATTAAAGACCTTCACAAATCTTATAAGATGGGGAGTAACTCTCTCCATGTATTAAAGGGAATCAATTTTTCTGTTGAAGAAGGAGAATTGGTGGCTATTATGGGATCTTCGGGTTCGGGAAAATCTACATTGTTGAATATTTTGGGAATGTTGGATGTGGCAGACCTTGGGGAATATAATTTGGACAATGTTCCCATTAGAGACCTAAATGAGACGAAGGCGGCGCAATACAGGAACAAATTCTTAGGATTTGTATTTCAATCGTTTAATTTGATCAATTACAAGAGTGCTATGGAAAATGTGGCACTCCCCCTGTACTATCAACGAGTAGGTAGAAAAGAACGCCAAAAAAAAGCGTTAAAGTATTTGGATCAAGTAGGCTTAAAAGAATGGGCAGGGCATTTACCCAGTGAGCTTTCCGGAGGTCAAAAACAAAGGGTGGCCATTGCTAGGGCCATGGCAGCAGAACCAAAAGTATTGTTGGCCGATGAGCCAACAGGGGCTTTGGATAGTAAAACTTCGTATGAAGTGATGGATTTGATTCAAAATATCAATGATCAAGGGAATACCATTTTGGTAGTAACCCATGAAGAAGATATTGCCCAAATGTGCAAGCGTATCGTACATTTAAAAGATGGGGTGATTGTTGAAGATAAAAAAGTTGATCAAGTAAGAGCATCACAATATGTTTAATAGAGATACTTGGAAAGAGATTTTCGAAACCATCCAAAAAAATAAGTTACGGACTTTTCTTACGGGCTTTTCCGTTGCTTTGGGGATTTTGATTTTTGTTGGGCTTTTTGGAATGGGGAATGGTTTAAAAAATACGTTTCAAAAGTTTTTTGGAGACGATGCCACGAATGTATTCTTTGTTTTTCCGGGGCAAACAACAGTGCCTTATAAAGGTTTTAAGGCCAATAGGCGTATTGAATTTGAAAATGAGGACTTGGAAGATATCGAAAAGAACTTCGCCTTCTTCATGGAATATATTACCCCACGAATATCTAGGGGGGCATTGGTAAAATATAAAGAAGAGTCCGATAACTATACTACAAGAGCCGTAGGCCCGGCACATCAATTTGCCGAAAAGACCGTAATGATGAAAGGGCGTTACCTGAATGAAACGGATATTCAGGAAAAAACCAAATATGCTGTTATTGGGCGATTGGTGGAAAAAGACCTTTTTAAGGGAGAAAGTAGCATTGGCGAATTTATAGATATCGGTGGCAGTGCTTTTAAGGTGATAGGGGTTTTTCAAGATGATGGAGGAGATAATGAGGAGCGTTATATCTATATTCCCTATACCACCAGGCAGTTGATCGAACGAAATACGGATAAGATAGATCAGATTATTTTAGCTTTTAAACCAGAAATTGGATATACAGGATCTTTAGCTTTTGAAAGAAGCTTGGATAAATATTTAAGGAGCAAGAAAGTTATTAGCCCTAAAGACCCCAATGGTATTTTTATTCGAAATATCGCCGAGCAATTAAAGCAAAATCAACAATTTGCTGGAGTATTGCAAATTATCATATCCTGTATTGCATTGGCCGTAATCATATCAGGGGTTATTGGCGTCAGTAATATAATGTTGTACGTGGTGAAAGAAAGAACTAAAGAAATTGGAATTCGAAAAGCCTTAGGGGCCACACCAAGAAATGTGACCAATACAGTATTGTTGGAGTCTGTTTTTATTACCACGATTTCTGGTTTTCTTGGAATGGTACTGGGTGTTGCGGGATTACAATCCATAGGCACCTCATTGGAAGATGATTATTTTATCACGAATCCATATATAGATATCAAAGTAGCCATTTTTGCTACGATATTATTGATTATTTGTGGTGCCATTGCTGGGTATATTCCGGCAAGAAGGGCCGCTCGTATTAAACCAATTGTAGCACTTAGAGACGAATAATTATGCGACAACTATTTGATAGCAATACCTGGCAAGAAATT
The DNA here is from genome assembly GCF_043678055.1 of Spongiimicrobium salis. Classification (NCBI taxonomy): domain Bacteria; kingdom Pseudomonadati; phylum Bacteroidota; class Flavobacteriia; order Flavobacteriales; family Flavobacteriaceae; genus Spongiimicrobium; species Spongiimicrobium salis. The sequence continues at coordinate 717,754 of NZ_JBHEQA010000001.1, read as the reverse complement.
TTTCAATCGATCAGTAAAAACAAAGTTCGTACGTTTTTAACGATGGTCGGTGTAATCGTTGGAATCTATATTTATATTGGCCTGTCTGGGGCGGCCAAAGGATTGGATCATGGTTTTGAACGTGAATTTGAAACCGTGGCCATGAACAGTATGTTTGCTTGGGCCCAAAGTACCAGTAAACCCTATGATGGCTTTAAAACAGGTAGGCGATTGCAATTAAAGATTGGGGATGTGGAAGTATTGCAAAATCGCATTCCCGAGATTGAACACATTGCCCCTAGGAATGTACGTGGCGTTTTTGGATCTACACCAGGCGTTATCACTAGAGGTCTAAAGTCGGGAAATTATGCAGTCTATGGTGATTATCCGGTATTTACGAAAATCGCCACCAAAAAGATATATGACGGAGGCCGTTTCATTAATGATGAAGATATTGATCAAAGTAGAAAAGTCTGTGTTATAGGGGAACGCACCCAAAAAGAACTCTTTGAAAAAGATGAAGATCCCATAGGGGGCTATATCAAAATCGATGATATTTATTTTCAGGTCGTTGGGGTGCACAAATTTACCCCTGGAGGTGGGTTTGAAAGTGACAGCGATATTTTTATCCCCTTTACCACCTATAAGAAATTATACAATAGCGGTGATAATGTAGGCTGGTTGACCATTGCGGCTTATGATGACGCTGATGTATTGAAGGTAGAGGAAGATGTAAAGCGCACCTTAAAAAGTATCCACAGGGTAGATCCCACGGACGAAAGGGCTTTTGGCTCCTTTAATTTAGGAGAGATATTTAACAAAATCATGGGCTTTGCCAATGGGCTTACCTTTTTGTCCCTCATCGTAGGAATTGCGACAATTGTGGCCGGAGTCATTGGAATCGGAAATATATTGTTGATATCCGTAAAGGAGCGTACCAAGGAATTGGGGGTGCGAAGAGCATTGGGGGCGACTCCCGCTGAGGTTCGTAATCAAATTATTATTGAATCCTTAGTGCTTACCTTCCTTTCTGGAGTCATTGGAATCATTTTAGGGGCATTGACCTTGAAGTTGATTGATGTTTTGACGGCAGGAACAGATTTTCCCTATGCAAATCCTACAGTGCCTATTAGTTATGTTACAGGGGCATTAATTTTTATGGCTTTCATGGGAACCTTAATCGGACTTATCCCAGCACAACGTGCAGTTAGTATAAAGCCCATAGATGCTTTAAGAGAAGAATAAACAAACCAATATAAATAGAATTCGACTAAATACAATTAAAATGAAAAAAGCTTTAAAATGGACATTAATTATAGTTTTGGTTCTAGGTGGACTGTGGTCTGCTGCCTTTTTTATAAAGTCCAATAGTAAGTCAGCCATTACGTACGAGACCAAACAACCTTTTATTTCTAGTATTGAAAAGAAAACCGTAGCTACCGGAAAAGTGATTCCGGAAGACGAAGTAGCTATTAAGCCTCAAATTTCTGGGATTATAGATAAAATATATCTGGAAGAAGGGGTGCAAGTAAAAGCGGGCGACTTAATTGCAAAAATTAAAGTAGTTCCCAATGAGCAATCCCTGAATCAATCCCGCGGACGTGTTCGAAATGCCGAGATTGCATTGAACAATACCAAGATTGAATATGATCGTAATAAAGCACTTTTTGATAAAGGTGTAATCTCAAGCCAAGATTTCAATAACTTAAAATTGAGATTTGATCAGGCTGAACAGGAATTGGAAAATGCCCGGTCCGATTATCAGATCATACAAAAAGGATCTGCTGGCGGATCATCAACGGCCAACACTAATATCCGAGCAACAGTATCGGGAACCATTTTAGAGATCCCTGTGAAAGAGGGAGATCAGGTGATTCAGAGTAATAACTTTAACGATGGTACTACAATTGCTTCCATTGCCGATTTGGGAAAGATGATTTTTGAAGGAAAAGTAGATGAGGGAGAAGTAGGGAAACTGAAATTGGATATGCCTTTGGAGATTAGCCTTGGGGCCATTGAGAAGAAAAAATTTAAAGCAAGGTTGAAATTCATAGCGCCCAAAGGGGTAGAAGAAGCGGGTGCCGTACAATTTAAAATCGAAGGAGATGTAGAAGTGGAAGACGACTTCGTGATAAGAGCAGGGTACAGTGCCAATGCATCCTTGGTTTTAGAAAAGAAGACCGATGTTTTGGTGATTCCTGAAGCACTTTTGCAATTTGATAAAGATACAGACAAGCCTTATGTTGAATTATCTGTTGGAGATCAACAGTTTGAGCGTAAAGATGTGGAAATCGGAATTTCTGACGGTGTGAATGTTGAAATTATCTCTGGACTTACCGAATCTGATAATGTAAAGATATGGAACAAGACAGAGCCCAAAAAGATAGGCGAAGATGATGAGGATGATGGATCGGATAGTGATGAAGACTAGTAAAAAATCATCAATCATAATATAAAACAATCACCAAATGAAAATTAAGATAGCACTACTACTGATCCTTTTTTCAATAGGAGCAGCGACAGCCCAAGTTCGAAAATGGACCTTGGAAGAATGTGTCACCTATGCGGTGGACAATAACTTGACCATTGAACAATTCGAGTTAGATTTAGAAAATGCAAAAATAGATGAGTCCGATGCTTTAGGAGCCCTGTTACCAAACCTTAATGGTTCGGCAGGAGTAAACTCCAGTACGGGTTTCTCCATTAATCCAACCACCAACTTACCAACCAATAATACGGTATTGAGTGCCAATGGAGGATTTAGCTCCAACGTTACTTTATTCGATGGTTTGCGGAATTACAATAGAATACAACGCGCTAGACTGAATGCCATAGCCAATCAATATCGCTTGGACGATTTAAAAGACGATATCCGTCTGAATGTTGCCAATTCCTATTTGCAGGTACTTTCAAATAAAGAACAATTAAAAGTGTTCAAGGCGCAATATGCTGTTACGGAACAGGATCTAAAGCGTACAAAAGAATTGGTGGAATCCGGAGTGGTGCCCAGAGGAGACCTATTGGAAATTGAGGCCACAGCGGCAACGCAGGAACAACAGGTGGTCAATGGGGAAAGTTTAGTGCTCATTTCCAGAATCAATCTGGCACAATTGTTACAGATAACGGACTATGAGAATTTCGATATTGCCGAAGAATCTTTTGAGATTCCTCCATCGGATATTCTTAGTAATTCGGCTAAAGTGATTTTTGACAAAGCCTTGACGTTTAGAAATGACATTAAATTCTCTCAAGCCAATGTTGAACTGGCGGAAAAAGATTTAAAGATTTCAAAAGGAAACAAATATCCTACACTATCCGCATTCTTTAATTATGGAACGCGATACTCGGATCAGAGTTTCCTTCCGGATCCCAATAATCCTGGGCAAACCTTTTTACCAAGTTTTACAGATCAGTTGTACATTTTTGATGGGATTTCCTATGGAGCAACCTTAAATGTTCCAATTTTTAATGGATTTAGCGTTCGAAATAGTATTAAAAGAGCAAAAATTAATGTAGAAAGATCAAAAATTCAGTTGGAACAGGACAAGCTGGCTTTAGAAACCAATATTAATCAATCTTATGTTGATGTGACCAGTTTTTATAAGGCCTATGAAGCTGCGGAAAAAACACTGGAAGCAAGGCGTTTGGCCTATGATTATGCTAAAGAGCGCTTTGATGTAGGGCTAATGAATTCCTTTGATTTTAGTCAGGCACAATCCCGTTTGGATAATGCCGAAGCCAATGTGGTCCGTACAAAATATGACTATATTTTTAGGCTAAAGATTTTAGAGTTCTACTTTGGAATTCCTTTATCCTTGAATAGATAACAACTTAGAATAATTAAACGGAGAATGTCCTGTTTGACTTTATGTCGGACAGGACTTTTTTATACTTATGGATTCTGGGTATATTTGCCCGATATGGCTATTATTTTAAACATAGAAACGGCAACAACCAATTGTTCTGTCGGTATTTCTAAAAATGGGACGTTGGTTGCGCTTAAGGAAGATAACACGCCCAACTATTCCCATGCGGAGCAATTACATAGTTTTATTCAAACTGTTGTGGAAGAGGCTGCGTTACGATTAACGGATATAGAGGCTATCGCTATTAGCAAAGGACCGGGGTCCTATACAGGGCTTCGAATTGGAGTTTCGGCGGCTAAAGGCCTATGCTTTTCTTTAGGGATTCCCTTAATTGCAGTACCTACCTTGAAAGTCATGGCGCATCAGCATAAATTACAGGAAGGAGAACGCATTATCTCTTTATTGGATGCAAGGCGCATGGAAGTATATTCCGCTATATTCGATCATCACTATAATGAAATACGGGAAACAAAAGCTGAGATTGTGGAAGAAGACAGTTTTAAGGAGTATGTAGGTGAAAATAAAGTATACCTATTAGGTAACGGTGCCGAGAAGTGTAAGACGGTGTTAACAGCTCCTAATTTTGAGTATGATAATTCTATTATGCCTTCCGCAAAACAAATGTCCCTACTTTCCGAACAAAGGTTCCAAGCAGGGACATTTGAAGATGTAGCGTATTTTGAACCCTACTATCTAAAAGATTTTATTGTTGCCAAGCCTTCTAAAACTAAGGTGACAACGAAAAAATGATACGAACTATAAAGAATTATAGTAATCCAATACCTTTATATAATCTTCTTCCTTTTTAAGTTTTATCTTATTGTCTGCAATATATGATTTCACTTCGGAAGACTTATCGCTCAAATACTTGAGAATATCTTTTTTGGACAAGCGTACTCTCTCAGCAGCTTTATCGCCTTTTTTGACGAAATAAGAATTTATCGTAATGTACTTTGGTGGAATATTACGATCATAAGTGGTGGCTGCCGCTCTTCCACGCTTTAATTTAATACGAGGTCTAAATAGCAGCTGAACTTCACCTTTGTTCAATGGATTGAAATAGGATGTTTTTTCCACTTCTCCATCCATAAATCTAAAGATACGGTATGTTTTTCCTTTGATTTCTGCGTAAATATAGGATCTCTTCAACAAAGAATAGGAACTATCATTTCCTTCTTTTACTTCTATCTCACTACGGTATGCATTATACCGCAACAATCCTTCTGCTTTTACTTCTCCACTTACAATTACTCTTCCCGGTAGAAAGGTTTCATTAACGAAAGGAGAACCAGAAGCTTTTTCAGCTGTACTACTGCTACCCGAAGTTTTAAAACTTACAATGCCTCCTTCATCAGGATTCCCAAAACTTATTTGTGCAGTTGCAAAAATGGGTAACAAAAGGGCAAAGATGATTGCTTTTAATTTCATAGTCTTCTTAATTTTTGCGCTAATATAGATATATATTTTAGACGTGCAAAAACTTTAAAACTAACGATGTAGTTTATCGATTAAATTGTACCATATGTGGATAAGGAATTTCTATGCCTTCTGCATCAAATCTGAGTTTAAGTTCCTCTAAAACATGGAAGTGCGCTGCCCAGAAAACATCGTTATTGGCCCAAAAACGCAGCGTTAGTTCAACAGCACTGTCGGCCAAAGCCCCTACATATACCTCGGGCTCCGGGTCACTTAAAATAGTTTCGGTTTCTGCACAGATTTGCAATAAAATATTCTTTGCAGTTTTAATGTTGGCATCATAACTGATGCCGATATCGATCTTATCGCGCCGTGTAGTCTCTACATTATAGTTTACAATATTGTTGTTGGACAATTGCCCATTGGGAATTATGGCCACTTGATTGCCAAATGTATTCAACTTGGTCGTGAAAATAGATATTTCCTTCACCGTACCATCGATGCCCTGGGCCGATATGAAATCTCCAACTTTAAAAGGTTTGAAAATTAAAATTAACACCCCGCCGGCAAAATTGGACAGCGATCCTTGTAATGCTAATCCAATAGCCAAACCTGCTGCCCCTACAATTGCCACTAGGGACGAAGATTTAACGCCTAATTGGGTTACCACCAAAACAAACAATAAGACTTTTAAAGCAATGCTGATAAAACTTTGTAAAAAAGATTCAAGTGTAAGATCATAATCTGTTTTTTCAAAGAATTTATGGACCAGCCGGTTTAGAAACTTAATGACCCACAGGCCAACAACAAAAATTAAAATGGCTAAAATTAGATTAGGTAAGGCATTCCAAATCCAATCAATGGCGTTGGAGATATGTTGCTCGTAATCGGTAAAGTTTTCCATAATTGACAATAGGTGTTTGTGAGGTTTGACTTTTCAAAAATACAATACAGAAAGCTAAAAATGATGTAGATTCTAAGTAAATCCCTTGAATTTTAAAAAGGGCGGTAGGAGGTATATTTTTTAATTTTGGCGAAGGTAGGAAACAAAAAAAGCGTCCAAATCTGGACGCTTAATACGGTATAAAAACATACTTTTTTTATTTGATTTCAAAAGTGATTTTAACGTTCACTCTAAAATCAGAGATTTCTCCATCTTTAACACTTGCGCTCTGATCTTGTACGTATACGGAACGAATGTTTTTTACGCTTTTTGCAGCATGTGCTACAGCTTTTTTTGTGGCATCTTCCCAACTTTTTTCGGAGTTTGCCAATACTTCAATTACTTTTAAAATTGCCATGGTAGTGTTTTTAATATTCCCTTAAAGTTAAGAATTTAAAACCAGGGAATACAAATACAATCCATAAAATTATCCATTTAAGGCAACAACTTCATTTACTTTGTCGCCCATCATATTCTTTAGCATGTTCTCAATACCATTTTTCAAGGTAAAGGTAGAAGATGGGCAGCCGCTACAAGCCCCTTGCAGAATAACATTAACCGTTTTGGTGTCCTTTTCATAGGACTTGAACATGATATTTCCGCCATCACTGGCTACTGCAGGCTTTACATATTCGTCCAAGATGTCAATAATCTGTTTTGAAGTATCGTCTAAATTTTCATCCGCTAATTGTTGTCTAGGTGCTTCCGCGGCCTTTTGGGCAACTTTTTCATGGGAAGCTACTTCTTTTCCATCGGCAATAAAATCCCGAATCATTTCCCGCAAGGAAATAGTGATTTCATCCCAATTGGCAACATCGTACTTTGTGATGGAAACATAGTTTTCGTCAAAAAAGACCTCTTTTACAAAAGGAAGTAGAAACAATTCCTTGGCCAAGTCAGAATCCTTGGCCTCATCAATGTTCTTAAACTCCATAATGGTCGGGACTATTTTTTTGTTCACCACAAATTTCATTACCGATGGATTTGGAGTTACCTCGGCATATACGGTTACCGGCAATTTTTTAGTGTTTTCGGTTTCCAAAACTACCGGCTCTCCAGAATTCAGATAATCCACAAGTTGTTGGGCCACTTCGTCCTTAACGTCTGCCCAATCCACAATATCATAGCGCTCCAAAGCAATAAAACTGGCAGATAAATAGACCGTTTTTATAAAAGGGAGATAAAATAATTGTTGGGCCAAAGGAGAATTTTTGGCGTCGTCAATATTGTTGAACTCATAACTCGTATTCTGAGTGATGAAATGATTGGTGTCAAATTTTAATATACTGGGGTTGCTGGTTTCTACCGTAGTGATGGTATATTCTTTCATTACCTTAATTTTTTACAAAAATACAAAGTAATTCCAACTATAGATCTATATAATAATGTTGTATTTCGTCCGTTATACTATATATTTGAACGTTATAACGCCCTAAACACCAACCTTATCCTTATATCCTAGATGAAACATCTATTTTTTGTCTTAATTTCTTCCTTAATGCTAAGCGTTCCTGCAATGGCACAAGAAGGACTTCCCGTGTATTTTGATTATCTATCGGATAATTACTATTTGGTGTATCCTTCCATGGCTGGGATTGGTGAAGGAGGTAAGATACGTTTAACGGCAAGAAAGCAGTGGTTCGATGTCCGGGATGCTCCTAACTTACAGACGGTTAATGCCCATTTTAGGATCAAGGATAGCAACAGTGGTGTAGGGGGAATCATCTTTAACGACCAAAATGGTTTTCATTCCCAGACAGGCTTAAAGGCAACTTATGCCCATCATTTAAAATTTGCTGGGGATGTCAGAAGTTTAAATCAACTTTCCTTTGGTCTGAGTACTACAGTACTTTTGAGTAGTTTGGATGAAACAGAATTTCGTTCCGTACAACCAGATCCTGCGGTAACAGGAACAAAACAAACAGCGAGTTACTTAAATTTTGATATTGGCGTATCCTACAATTTTTTAGAGTTTTATGCGCATTTTGCAGCCCAGAATGTTTTGGGGGCAGAACGCCGATTGTATAGAATTGGTAGGGCAGATCCGGATAATGTACCCGTTATCGATAACCTGAGACGATACTTGTTTTCTGTGGGATATGTTTTTGGAAAAAAGGAATGGCAAATAGAGCCATCCGTATTGTTTCAATTGACAGAGTTTACCCAGGAAAAAACCATTGACCTCAATGCCAAAGTGTACCGCGATGTGGATTTCGGAAGAGTATGGGCCGGGCTATCGTATAGACGAAGTTTTGACGGAGCACAATTTCAGCAGAATGGTAATTTTGGCGAACAACGCCTTCAATTGTTTACCCCTATTATTGGAGTGAACTATAAACAATTCCTGTTTTCCTATAATTACTCTTATCAATCGGGAGATGTTCGCGTAGGAAGCGGGGGCTTCCATCAAATTACCTTGGGATATGATTTTGGTCAACGGGAAAAAAGATTGGATTGTAATTGTCCCGCAGTTAATTATTGATAGCACCATATCCTGAAAAGGATCTACCCATAAGATATGGATAGATCCCTGACAAACACCAACTACAACTAAATCCTTTGCCTACTCCCAAGTATAATTTTTCTTGGCGGCTTGTTTTTTAATAGCGGTTAACATCGCATTTTCCAACTCTCCTTTAGTACCCTCTTTTTGTTGTTTTGCGATATAGGCTTCGCGTTTTACATTTAAGGCATTGATTTTCTCCTGAATCATTTTTCGATCCGATTTTTTTTGGGCAATGTATTTTTGTATTTGTGCTTCTGACTTTCCTTGAAGTTCTTTGGGCAATTGTTCTTTTGATAGTTTGGACAATTTAAAATCTTTGTCATCACTGGCATCGACCAAATCCCAGGTCGAATTTTTATACAAACGCGAACTCTTGCTTACGGCACGTTTTACTGCGACACCCTCTTCCAATTCCATGGCATTGGAATCCTGGACGGACTGTAACTCCATTTTTGATCTTCCTAAAGAACCATAAGAAATGTAAGTATTATTCAATTTTGAATTGAGTTCAATAATGACCTTGTCATAGGGCGTTTTAATCTGCACCACCTGCCTGTTATGATCAATGGCCATATATTCACCACCTGTAAGGGTTGCCCCTTTTTTCCAATGGGAAGAAATGCCTTGATCGTAATTGCCACAGAAAATAGTGTTGACTACAATGTCTTTTTCTTTGGCATTGGTCACCGCATCCACATAATTTAATTTTCCTTGGGAAAAGGGCTCGTTCCCTGCAATGAAGATCATTTTTAAGTTATCTGGATTCTTGCCCCATTCCAACTGTTTTAGGGAAGTTTGGATTACCTCGCCGCAAAATTCCTCCCCTCCATTGGTCGTTAGGGAAAAGAGTTTTTGGGAAATTTCGTCTAAATCACTACTAAAGCCCAAGACTTGTTGTATGTACCCTTCGTTAGAGGGTAAATCATCATTGCCGTATTGGTATAGGGCTATTTGCAAATTAGGACGGGTTTCATTCCCACATCGTGCATAGGTAAAGTTGTTTACAATGTCCCAAAGTTGCGCTTTAGCCTGATTGATTAATCCGTCCATGCTATTACTGGTATCCAATAACAAGGCAACTTTCACATAATGCTTGGACGGTTTGGATTCCGAAGAAATTGCTTTGGCAATAAGAGTTGGATTTTCCGGTTTTTTTGAATGGAGTTCACACGCTAGCAAAGAGGTGATGGAACAGGCCATAAGACCAATACTTAATATATGTTTTATTGATTTCATTTGTTTGTGATTTTAAAATGATTCTTAATGATGAATAACTGCCTAAAGGTATGTTCAAACTTTTTTGAAAAAAATAGGAAATGAGGGAACGCTCTTTTTTAATGAGGGAAAGGACCCTTTAAGTTCGAGAAGAAGGCAAATAGCTGTTTTTATGGGCTCAAAACCGTATTTCATCATTTTTAAAAACCATTTAAAACCCCTAAGTTTATCCTGTTGAAATGGTTTAAATGCAAAAAATCCACTACATCGTCCTATTTTTTAATCTGCTGTTTTTTTCTGGTTTTTCCCAGTTTGAAAATTCAGTGCGAAAGCCTGCGCCCTTTGAGATTAAAGGAACGGTAAAGGGAAAAGAGAATTATAAACCTATTAAAGGCGTGGAAGTGTCCACGGATAAGGGAAGATATACGGTGACCAATGTTCTTGGGGAATACCGGATCAAAGTGAACATTGGGGATGAATTGAAATTTGAGAGTCCGGAGATCGAAACCTTACGCTATACCGTTATCCAGGATAAAGACAAAAGACTAGATGTGTTGGTCGAGGGCTATGAAGTTGTGGTGCGTAGAAAGAAAGAAGCCCGGTCAGCTACAGGTACAAAGTTAAAAAAGACAGCAGGTTCATTGCACCAAACCTATTTGGATTCCGCGAATAGCTACAAGAAATCCGATATTAAAAAGAGTATTGACTTTATAGCCCAATCCATAGCCAGTTTAGGAAAACGAGGGAACAAAGAAAGTTTGGCAAATTCTTTGGCCCTATTGGGTGAAGTATACCAATACCATGGACAGTATGATTTGGCTATCGCCAACTTCAAAGATGCCTTGAATGCCAAGAAAACAATGGCGGTTTCCTTAGAGTTGGGAAAGACATATTTGCTCAATAAGCAATATAAGGAAGCAGAACTTCACTTTCGTTCCTTAGCTCGGGAAAAAGCTGCGACAGCCTATCAAAAAGTGCAGCTCCATGAAGGCTTGGGAGATGCCTATAAAGGATTAGGGGAATTGGATAAAGCGGTTTCTGAGTACAATATCGCTTTAGAAGTAGCCAAGGAAAATCTAATGTCTCCCCGTATCACCGATTTGAATTCCAAAATTGCCGCGGCCTATGCCGATAACAATCGTTTTCAGGAAGCTGAAGGTTATTTTTCCAACTCTTTGCAATTGGCCGATCAAGAAGCTCCACAAAGGGCGATTCAGGAAAAGGAAAAGGTGGCAGATTTCTACAATAAAAATAACCAATACGATGATGAGATCGAATTGCGTAAGGAAAGTTTGGATGAATTAAAATCACTTCCAAATGCCGTAGTTGAAGATAATGAAGCAGATAAGGTGCTAAAGGATACTATTACAGCACAGCGTATCAATTACAAGATTGCCAATGCCTATATTTCCCAAGATAAGTATGATGAAGCCATTCCGTATTTAGAGGAAAGCATTAATGAGGCGGACAGTAAAAATGATTTGATCGTACAAAAAGATGGTTTGCGCAAATTATCCGAAGTATATGAATACAAAGGGGATTTTACCAAGGCCTATGAAACCTACAGGGCCTACGCCTCCGTTGTAGATACTTTGTATATTAGAAAAGAACAAGAATTGTCTCGTGCTGCTCGATTCAATAGGGAGATAGCTTCAAAACAAGGCCGCATTTCGGGCTTGGAGAAAGAACGGGAACTTTCGCAAAGCAAGTATGATCTAATGCAGGCCAATGAACAATTTGCTCTAGAGAGTAACAAGATGCAGCGATGGGTCATTTATTCCCTAATTTTAGCGATACTTCTTATTGGTTTAACAGCATTCTTTTTTTACAGAAGCAATAATCAACAAAAATTAGCGAATAATCTTTTGGCGTTAAAGTCGCTTCGTTCGCAGATGAATCCTCATTTTATATTCAACGCCCTAAATTCGGTCAATAATTACATTGCAAAAAGTGATGAACGCAGTGCCAATAGATATCTGAGCGATTTTTCAACTTTAATGCGCGCCGTGCTAGAAAATTCCGAAGAAGATTTTATATCCCTATCCAAAGAATTGGAATTGTTGGAATTGTATACCAAATTGGAACATTCCCGTTTTCCAGATAAATTTGATTATAAGATTACTATCGACGAGCATATAGATATTGATGCTTTTCAGATACCACCAATGTTATTGCAACCCTATATAGAAAATGCAATTTGGCATGGACTTCGGTATAAGGAGGAAAAAGGATTTTTGAACATTGATTTAACGCAGAAAACAAAAGGAGTCATAGTGATAACCATTACGGATAATGGCATTGGACGTAAAAAATCCGCTGCTTTGAAGACGACCAATCAGAAAAAGCAAAAATCCAAAGGGATGGGTAATATCAAAAAACGAATTGCTATTCTAAACACTATGTATAAGGATAAAGTAGATGTTCAGATTTCCGATTTGGAAGATGAAGGCAGGGGTACCAAGGTAATATTTACACTAAACAAAGAATAAATGAGGTCTTTTGTAAGACCATTTTCAAGAATAGATCAGCATCAATGGGTATAAAAGCGATAATTGTAGAAGACGAAGCGAACAGTAGGGAGATTTTAAGAAATTACCTAGCAAAATATTGTCCCTCGGTAGATTTAAAGGGTGAGGCCGCTACCATAAAAGAGGGTTTGGTATTGATCGAGAACGAAAAACCCGATCTTGTCTTTCTGGATGTGGAAATGCCTTTTGGGAATGCTTTTGATCTGTTAGATCAGGTTCCCGATCGCAATTTTGAAACTATTTTTGTCACGGCCTACAATCAATATGCCATGGATGCCTTGAATAATCATGCCGCCTATTATCTGATGAAACCTATTAATATTGATGAATTGATCAAGGCTGTGGACTATGTCACAGAAATAAGAACCAAAGAAGATGCCCTTCAAGATAGGGTGCTAAAGCCCAAATTGAAACATGTTGAAGGAAAAATTACCTTGCCTCAGCAAGATGGTTTTCAAGTACTGAATATATCGGATATCCTCTACTGCAAGGCAGACGATAATTACACGGAGATTTATGTGGGGAACAAAAAAATAGTGGTCAGTAAGACGTTGAAATATTTTGAAGACGCTTTATCCCAGTTTTCCTTTGCGCGAATCCATAAATCATATTTGGTCAATGTGAATGAAATTATCAAGTATAAAAAAGGCAAAGGAGGGAGTGTCGTAATATCCAATAATAAGGAATTGCTGGTTTCGGCATCTAAGAAAAAAGAATTACTATCGTATTTTGAATAGTAGGATACTATATTCTAATACCTAAAAATATACTATGATCATAAAAACAGTGAATGGAAAAACTCCTGTGATGGGCTCGGATTGCTATATCGCAGACAATGCAACTTTGTTGGGTGAGGTTAGCATGGGAAATCAATGTAGCATCTGGTTCAATGCCGTTTTACGTGGAGATGTGAACTATATAAAAATGGGAAACAAAGTCAATGTCCAAGACGGTGCCGTTGTACATTGTACGTATAAAAAAGCCGCTACTACTATAGGGAATAATGTATCTATTGGGCACAATGCAATTGTTCACGGATGCACTATAGAAGATAATGTGCTCATTGGTATGGGAAGTATTGTTATGGACAATTGCGTAGTGGAAAGTCATAGTATTGTGGCGGCAGGAGCAGTATTGACCAAAGGTACCCATGTGCCAAGTGGAACGGTGTTCGCAGGCGTACCTGCAAAAAAAATACGGGATATCAGTCCGGAATTGAGTAAGGGAGAAATTGATCGCATTGCCAATAACTACATAGAATATGCCAGTTGGTTCAAAGAAGATTAGTTTAGTGTATTTTACAGAAGGGTGATATCTTACAGCAACGCTATGTGGACTAAGTTTAGAATATGTATTTTTGTTCCACCAAAACACAAAAGTTATGAATGCATATGTATTTCCTGGACAAGGAGCCCAATTTGTAGGCATGGGGCTAGACCTTTATGAGAAATATCCTTTAGCTCAGGAATTGTTTGAAAAGGCCAATGATATTCTTGGTTTTTCTATTACCGATATTATGTTTGAAGGTACCAAAGAAGACCTTCAACAGACCAAGGTCACCCAACCTGCAATCTTTTTACATTCCGTGGTACTCCATAAAATCATGGGAGAGGAATCCAAACCTGATATGGTGGCAGGACATTCTCTAGGAGAGTTTTCGGCTTTGGTAGCAAATGGCACTTTAACGTTTAGTGATGCGCTGCGGTTGGTTTCCCAGCGTGCCTTGGCCATGCAAAAAGCCTGTGAATTACAATCGGGCACTATGGCTGCGGTACTAGGACTGGAGGATAATCTTGTTGCAGAGAAATGTGCCGAAATAGAAGGGATTGTTGTTCCGGCAAATTATAATTGCCCTGGTCAATTGGTGATATCTGGTGAGCTAGCGGCTGTTCAAACCGCTTGCGATCGCTTAAAAGAAGCAGGAGCCAGAAGAGCATTGATTCTGCCAGTGGGCGGAGCTTTTCATTCTCCCTTAATGGAACCGGCACGAGAAGAATTGGCGGCAGCTATAGAAAATACCACTTTTAATGTTCCAAGCTGTCCTATCTATCAAAATGTATCCACTACAGCTATTACAGATTCCGAACTTATCAAAGAAAACTTGATAGCACAATTGACCGCACCGGTTAAATGGACGCAAAGTGTTCAAAATATGGTAAGTGACGGAGCAACAGTATTTACAGAGATTGGTCCTGGTAAGGTTTTACAGGGCTTGGTTAGAAAAATAAGCCCCGGCATTGAAACCACACCCGCCATTATTTCGTAAATAAATGTGCCCTAGTCTTACTTTAAACGATGAATATCGTAATTAACCCCCGTTTTTAGGGTTGTAGACGACTTTTTTAGTAATATTGAACTCTGTTTTTTAGAGATGGGTATGGTATTTAAATCGATCTAAAGAGCACTAGATGAACATTAAAATTAATATGGATTTCCTTTACAAAAAAAAGAGGGTGTCAAAACTAAAGTTTTTGATACCTTTTGTAGCTTGCCTTTTTACCTATGTAAGTGGCTATAGTCAATGTACGGCGGGAACCGCTGCACCTATTCTCGATGCTACCTTGGAAACCTCGTTTTGTAACTCCGCAGGGGTTAACTTAAACGATTATTTTATTGGTACAGAGCCAACACCAGGTTCATTGCGATGGACGACTAATCCTACTCCTGCCATAGGTGATTTGTTAGAGATTACAGACCCCGCCGTGACCAATGCTACGGTTTCCAACACCTATTTTGCGGTTTTTTTGGGGACAGAAGTATCTACCGGAGACCCTTGTTTAAGCCCATTAGCGCCGCTGACATTAACATTTAATATAACACCAACCATAAGCGATGCTGCTGCAGATAGCGCCATTTGTGACTCTGGAACTACCGTTTTGCGAGCGACCACCGATGTAGGTACGCTACGATGGTATGATGTTGCTTCAGGGGGAACACCCTTAGCAACGGGCCCTGTTTTCAATACCCCTAATATTTCCACTACAACTTCCTTTTTCGTAGATGCCATAAACAATGGTTGTGTATCACCAAGAACGGAAGTGGTAGCAGTGGTAAATACAACACCCTCCTTGGGAACTTTAAATCCAAATAATCAATTTTGTAATGTTGCAGCCAATGGGGATACCACTTGGGATTTGGATTTCACCATAATCAATGAATCTATGGGAGGCCCATGGGAGATTGTTTCCACCCCTGCAGGTAGTACGGTGACCATAGGAGCTCAAAATATTGTTGATTTTAATACCCAGCCTTCTGGAGAATATGTATTTCGATATACCACGATCGAGGCCGTTGCACCTTGTGTAGACCAAACGATCGATGTTTCCCTCTTTATTAGTGATTGTGCGCCAGATTGTGATGCAGGAACGATGCGACCTACATTGGATACAGATGTGCCCACGGTTTTTTGTGATGTTATTACCCAAAGTCTTAATGACTATGTCGTGGGAAATGCCCCGGCAGGAAGTGAACTCCGATGGAGTACCAATCCCGATCCCTTGGTAGTGAGTGCACATTTGCCTGATGCCGATGTAGCCAATCCAGCTCCGGGAGGATATTTTGGATTCTTTTTTGATGAGGTGAATATGTGCGCGAGTACTACCTTGGAAATAACGTTGACCCTAAATACAACGCCCACCATTGACGCAGTAGAACCTGATGTCCGTTGTGGAGAGGGAAGTCTTACCTTAGGAGTTAGCGGTAGTGCAGGAGCTACTTTTAATTGGTACGATACGGCGACAAGTACAACTATTTTGTTTTCTGGTCCCACTTTTGTGACACCAAGTATCAATGCTACCAGAAATTATTTTGTAGAAGCTACAGCAAATGGGTGCCCTTCTGCCAGAGTTCCTGTAGAAGCCACTGTAAATATTCAGCCTTCAGCAGGTATCGCAGAAGATATTTTAGCCTGTAGTACAAATAATAGTGCTGTAGGGCCTACCATCGTAGATTTGGATGATCAGCTTATGGGGGCGGACCCTGGAACTTGGGCACTTACCACAGACCCTTCAGCTGGGGAACTGATTATCTTAAGTGGGAATATTATTGACTTTACAGACTTAGCCTCCGGAGATTATGTGTTCACCTACACCACCAATACTGCTACTGCACCCTGTGTGGATGAGTCCACTACCTTAACCATTACGGTGGATCGTTGTATCGTGGATTCTGATGGTGATGGGTTGAGTGATGATGAGGAAACGATGATTGGAACCGATCCCAATAATGAAGATAGCGATGGAGATGGTATCGACGATGCCACAGAAGTGGGGGATGATATTGACAATCCTTTGGATGGAGATAATGACGGTATTATAGATGCGCTGGATTCCAATACCTTGGATGAGGATGGAGATGGTGTCGTAGATCAGCAAGACCCAGGCAATGCAGATCCCTGCGTGCCTGATAATACTATAGGCCTCTGTGATACGGATGGGGATGGAATTCCAGATGGGGTGGAAATTGCTACCGGATCGGATCCTTTAGATCCCTGTGACCCTAACTTAACTCCTGATTGTAACCCAAATCCGGTAGATTTTTCAATTACAAAAGAAGCAGATGTGGGGCAGTCCAATGTTGCTGTGGGAGAAGAAGTAGTGTTCACGATTACCTTGACCAATGAAACTCCGGAAAGAGCCGCAGTGGTTCGTGTCATTGAGTTGATTGAAGAAGAGGCGGGCTTTCGTTATCTGTCACATACCACTTCACGAGGAGAATATACACCTGGAGATGGGGTTTGGTTAATTAATGAGATTGAGGGAGAGGAAGTGAATACCTTGGTTATTCGTACACTGATATTAGATTTGGGGAATCATGTCAATACCGTTAATGTCTTGAACTCTTTTCCTATCGATATGAATTTGGAAAATAACGAGGCTACTGTCGCCATTAATGTGAATCCTGCAGGAATTGTTTTTAATATCTTTTCGCCTAATGGGGATGGTTTTAATGATTTTCTGGTCATAAGCGGAATAGAAACTTTTCCAGGAAACAGTCTGCAAATTTTTGATCGGTATGGCAATGAAGTTTTTAGTGCCACTAATTATGATAATACATGGGACGGTACAGGTAGAAACGGAAACGTACCCAAAGGAACATATTTTTATTTGTTGAACTTGGCCAATGGTACTGAGGTACAAAAAGGCTATATCCAAATTTTAAGATAGAAAAGATGTATAGTTCAATGAATAGGATCTTGTCCTTTAAAAAAATAATGTTTGCCTTATTGGGGTTATGGATTACTTCCGGAATATATGCCCAGCGGGAACCACAGTATACCCAATATGTAAATAACATTGGTAGTTTTAACCCAGCCTACGTAGGGACGGTAGATAAATTTCAGGCCACGGGCCTCTATAGAACACAATGGGTAGATATTCCAGGTGCTCCTAAAACAATTCGTTTTGGATTGAATATTCCGTTTGCGAACGAAAAAACAGGATTAGGGTTCAATGTGGTAAATGAGGAATTGGGAGCCACCACCCAAACTTTTCTGGATATTGCCTATTCCTATCAAGTGAACTTCTCGGAAGAGACCAAATTATCATTTGGCTTAAATGCGGGAGGCGCCTTGTACGATTTTGATTTTTCCAATCAAAATATTGAAGATTTAAATGAACCCCTGTTAAATACATTGCAGTTTAACGAGTTTTACCCTATTGTAGGGGCCGGGGTATTTCTTTATGCAGAAGAATGGTATGTGGGATTGTCTGCACCAAACTTCTTAACAGGAATTGTAGACAGTGAGATCAACAGTATTGTGGATGATGAAACACAGTTGAATTTCATTGGAGGTTATGTTTTTGACCTTTCCGAATCGCTCAGGTTTAAGCCGGCCTTTTTAGCCAATTATACCCAGGGCTTACCCGTAAACCTGAACCTTTCTGCCAATTTTTTAATTCGGGATGTACTTACGTTGGGAGCATCCTATAGGTTAGACAATGCTGTTAGTGGGTTGTTAGGGGTGCAAATATCAAAGGGAATACTGGTAGGCTATGCCTATGATTACAATACAAATCCTTTAGGGGAATTTAGTCAGGGCTCACACGAAATTATCATGAAATTCTCTTTTAGTAAGAAAGAAGACAGACAAAACAAGAAGAAGGCAAATAAAGCCAAGGGCAAACCAAAACAGATCGATTCCCCACGATTTTTCTAAAAGAAAAAAGGATATGAAATTTAGGATCGCCATTATATTTTTAGTAATGAACCTTATGGGAAATGCCCAGGATATTCAATCCAAAGGAGATGCCCTATATTTTCAGTATGCCTATAAAGATGCTATTGTTCAATACAACAAAGAGGCGCTAAAGAAACCCTTGTCCAATACACAGTTATTGAACCTGGCCGATTCGTATCTAAAAGAAAAGAAGAGCGAGCAAGCGTTAGAGGTGTATTTAGAGGTGCATCAAAAAGATTTTGAAATGCCTACCCATGATGTCAATAAAATGCTCCAAAGTATGGCAAAGATCTCAGGGTTAGAAGCGGTACAGTCTTTTTTGAAGGAAGAAGATGTACTTCTTTCCAAAGAATTAACGGAAAACGCCAACTTTAATTTTGAACTCTTGGAATCAGATATGGGCAACGAGAAAGGGATTACTGTTTTTAATAGTGAGGGGAATAGTCCTCAATCCGATTTTTCGCCTAGTTTTTACAAAGAAAAACTGCTTTTTGCAAGTGGAAGACCAAAGCCGTCCAAAAAGAAATTTAGGAGGTCAACTGGTTTTCTAAACATTTATGTTGCCAAGATATCGAACCAGGGTAAACTAATGAATCCAAATGCCTTTGAGGGAATTCCAAAAACAAATTTCCATAATGCAACCCCTTTTTATTCGGAAGCCTTGGAAAGTATTTTATTTATACGATCAAATGCATTTGGTAACGAACTGGCTTATGACAAGAATGGGAAGAATGCCTTAGCTATGGGAATTGTAGATCTTAATGGGGATTTCCGTATGCTTTTAAGTGATTTAAGTACGTCTTTCTATTATCCATATTATGATGCTAAAAATAGCAAGCTTTATTTTACGGCCAATTTTGAAGATAGTTATGGCGGAACAGATATCTACTATGTGCATACCAATAATGGTCAGATTATGTCGGCTCCCATTAACTTGGGCCCAAGAATAAACACTCCTGGAAACGATATGGCTCCTTATATATTTAATAACAGCCTATACTTTTCTTCTGATGTGTTTTATGGGCAAGGAGGTATGGATATATATCGTTCCAATTTCCAACCCGATGGGTCTTTTAGTACGCCTGTGAACTTAGGAGAAGGAATCAACTCAGATTCAGACGATTTTGGATTTATTATTAGGGAAGGAGGCACTCAAGGATTTCAGGGATATTTTGCTTCCAACAGACAAGGGGGTAATGGAGATGACGATATTTATGGTTTTTATGCACAAGAGAAACCGGGCTTGCGCACTATTATTGTTAAAGGACAGGTCCGAACCACAAACTCCGGAGATCGTATTGCCAATGCCCGGGTAAAAGTGTTGGACGCCAACAAAGAAATAATTAAAGAACTTGTTACAGCAAACGATGGGACCTATGCCTTTGAAATCCCTTGGAGAAAAGAAATAGTTATTGAAATTTCAAAAAATAAATATTCCAGCTTTACCAAAGTCTTTGGAGAACAGGCACTGAATGAGAATGAGGAATATGCGGTATTGGATGTGGATATGGTGTTATTGGACGATTTGATCGAGGACAAAGAAAATGAGACCGTACTGAAGCTCAAGAAATTCTATTTTCAACGTTATAAGGCGGTAATAACTCCAGAGATAGCATTGGAATTGGATAGAGTGGTAAGTGCCGTAAAAGCTTTTCCAAAATTACAGTTGCAGATAGAAACACATACGGATAGTAGGGGAGGGAGTACTACCAACTTAAGGCTTTCGCAAAGACGTTCACAAGCCATTCTTAATTACCTTTTGGAAAAAGGAGTGTCCCAAGATAATATTGTTGATGCTATTGGTTATGGAGAAAGTAAAATAATAAATAACTGTACCAACGGGGTATACTGCCTAGATTTCTTACATAAAAAGAACGAACGCTCCAATGTTATCATCAAGAACTACGATCAACTGAAATAGGGAAAATAACTCGAATCAAGCCGTCGAGTTCTTCTTTGCTCCCTTTCTGCAGGAGCCTTCCATTTTATGCATACTATGATTGCCTAAGGGCAAATTAATCGGTTTGCCTTTTTTATAGTTTTCAGGATTAACTATATTTAGAGAAATATAGTGGTCATGGACAAAAAAGCACGCGCCAAGGCATATTGGAAAAAGAATGTATCTTATCTAATACTACTCTTAGGAATATGGTTTTTGGTTTCTTATGGGTTTGGAATACTTCTAAAGGATTTTTTGGATGAGATTTCCTTGGGGGGATTCAAATTGGGCTTTTGGTTTGCACAGCAGGGATCAATTTATGTTTTTGTAATACTCATATTTGTTTATGTTGCTTTAATGAATCGTTTGGACAAAAAATATGGTTTTGACGAATGAATCTTATGGCCATATACCACACTATTTTTTCCTTGAACATACTACATTAAACCTTCCTGAATAATGAGTGTACAACTATGGACTTATATTTTTATACTGCTTACGTTTTCCGTTTATATTGGCATTGCGATATGGTCTAGAGCTGGCTCTACAAAAGAGTTCTATGTTGCGGGAGGAGGAGTGCCTCCTTTGGCAAATGGATTGGCCACGGCAGCAGATTGGATGTCGGCAGCTTCTTTTTTAGGGATGGCCGGTCTAATCTCTTTTGGAGGGCATGATGGTTCGGTCTATCTCATGGGGTGGACCGGGGGATATGTGTTACTAGCCTTGTTGTTGGCTCCCTATCTCCGGAAATTTGGAAAATTTACGGTCCCGGATTTCATCGGAGATCGTTACTATTCCAATGTGGCACGAACCGTAGCCGTTATTTGTGCCTTATTGGTTTCCTTTACCTATGTTGCCGGACAGATGCGAGGGGTAGGTCTGGTGTTTTCCCGATTTTTGGAAGTATCTATAGAGGAGGGAGTAATCTATGGAATGATCATTGTTTTGTTTTATGCCATTTTGGGAGGAATGAAAGGAATTACCTATACGCAAGTAGCACAATACTGCGTACTCATTTTTGCCTTTATGGTGCCTGCAATTTTTATTTCCCTTCAAATGACGGGAAACCCTATTCCACAATTGGGAATGGGTGCAAATCCCCTTGGAGAAGAGATTTCTTTATTGGATAAATTGGATGGTTTGTCCACCGAATTGGGATTCTCCCAATATACAGATGGTTCAAAATCTACAATCGATATCTTTTTTATAACAGCAGCCTTAATGTTGGGTACTGCGGGCCTCCCTCATGTTATTGTACGGTTTTTTACAGTGCCCAAGGTAAAGGATGCTCGTAAATCTGCAGGTTATGCCCTTTTGTTTATTGCAATCTTGTATACTACCGCCCCAGCGGTTGCGGTTTTTGCCAGAGTGAATCTTATTGAAACGGTACGGGATAAGAAGTATGCGGAGATGCCAGAATGGTTCTCGAAATGGGAAGAAACAGGCCTTATTACATTTGAGGATAAAAATAAAAACGGAACCATTCAATATGTTGCCAACGCTAATGAGAATGAACTTACTGTGGATAGGGATATCATGGTATTGGCAAACCCGGAAATCGCCAATTTGCCCAATTGGGTGGTAGCTTTGGTTGCAGCAGGAGGTTTGGCTGCAGCCCTCTCCACGGCAGCAGGCTTGTTGCTTGTTATTTCCACATCCATTTCTCATGATCTTATTAAAAAACAAATAAGACCGGATATTTCGGATAGGGGCGAGTTGATCGTAGCCCGCTTGGCAGCCTTTGTTGCGGTTTGCATAGCCGGCTATTTTGGCATAAACCCTCCAGATTTTGTAGCAGCAACGGTTGCTTTGGCCTTTGGTTTGGCGGCAGCCTCTTTTTTTCCCGCCATAGTCATGGGAATTTTTTATAAAGGAATGAATAAAGAAGGGGCAATAGCCGGAATGATAGGCGGTATTGTGGCCATGTTGTTCTATATGTTGAAGTTTAAATTTGATATGTTCGGAGGCGGAACGGCTGAAGATTGGTGGTTCGGGATTTCCCCGGAAGGCTTTGGTACTATTGCAATGTTACTTAATTTTACAATAGCCTTGGTAACTTGTAGGTTTACTAAGAAAACACCTGAAGAAGTGCAACAAATTGTGGAAGACATCCGTATTCCTTCGGGGGTTAAAGAAGCCTCATTACATTGACAACTAGAATACAAAGCGATTCGGACTAGCGAATGACGTTTTGAAAAAAATAAGAAAAACATGAGTAATTATCACATAAAACATCTGGAAGAATATTTTCAAGTATATCGTAAATCTGTTCGCGATCCAGAGAGTTTTTGGGAAGAAATTGCAGAAGAACATTTTGTTTGGCGAAAAAAATGGGATAATGTTCTACGTTGGGATTTTACAAAACCTGAAGTAAAATGGTTTGAAAATGCCAAATTAAATATTACCGAAAATTGTTTAGACCGACATCTTCCGACCAGGGGCGATAAAACAGCTTTACTTTTTGAACCTAATGATCCAAATGAGGAAGCCCAACACATTAGCTACCGGGAATTACACGAACGTGTATGCCGAATGGCAAATGTGCTTCTGGATAATGGCATTGGAAAAGGAGATCGCGTCTGTATTTACTTGCCAATGATTCCTGAACTGGCGGTTTCCCTTTTGGCATGTGCGCGAATTGGAGCCATACATTCCGTGGTTTTTGCAGGTTTTTCTGCGAATGCCTTGGCTACTAGAATCAATGATTCTGATTGCAAAATGGTGATTACTTCGGACGGTTCCTATCGCGGAAATAAAATGATTGATCTAAAGGGGATTGTAGATGCCGGTCTTGAAGAGTGCAAGGGCATACAGTCCGTATTAGTGGTTAAGCGCACTGGGGCCGAAGTGGCTATGAAGGAAGGAAGAGATCAATGGCTACAACCGCTTTTGGATAATGCCTATGCCGATCATATCGCTGAGGTTATGGATGCCGAAGATCCGCTTTTTATCTTATATACTTCAGGTTCCACTGGAAAACCTAAGGGAATGGTGCATACTTGTGCTGGGTATATGGTCTATACCGCGTATACCTTTAAAAATATTTTCCAATATCGGGAAAACGATGTGTATTGGTGTACGGCAGATATTGGTTGGATAACAGGACATTCCTATATTTTGTATGGTCCTTTGGCCAATGGGGCCACTACGGTGATGTTTGAAGGGGTGCCATCCTATCCCGATTATGGACGCTTTTGGGAAGTGGTTCAAAAACATAAAGTGACCCAATTTTATACGGCTCCAACGGCCATTAGGGCCTTAGCCAAAGAAAGTTTGGATTTTGTTGAAAAATACGATTTGTCTAGCCTTAAAGTTTTGGGCTCTGTAGGAGAACCTATCAATGAAGAGGCCTGGCACTGGTACAATAACAATATTGGAAAAAAGAAAAGCCCCATTGTAGATACGTGGTGGCAAACGGAAACCGGAGGAATTCTCATTTCTCCCATCCCTTATGTAACGCCAACGACCCCCACCTATGCAACATTGCCGTTTATTGGTATACAACCTGCTTTAATGGATGAGAATGGTGAGGAAATTAGAGAAAATCAAGTTGATGGACGCTTGTGCATCAAATTTCCCTGGCCCTCTATGGCTAGAACTATTTGGGGAAATCATCAGCGGTATAGAGATACTTATTTTTCCGCTTATGAAGGGAAATATTTTACGGGCGATGGAGCCTTGCGCGATGCCGTAGGCTATTATAGAATTACAGGAAGAGTAGATGATGTTATTATTGTTTCGGGTCACAACTTGGGTACTGCGCCTATCGAAGATTCGATCAATGAACATCCGGCGGTGGCAGAGTCAGCCATTGTTGGGTTCCCTCACGATGTTAAGGGAAATGCGTTATACGGTTTTGTGATTTTGAAGGAAATAGGACAAAGTAGGGATCGGGATAATCTACGTAAAGAAATCAATCAGCAAATTACGGAACAAATAGGCCCCATAGCTAAATTAGATAAAATTCAATTTGTGTCTGGTTTGCCCAAAACCAGAAGTGGAAAAATTATGCGAAGAATTTTGCGGAAAATTGCTTCTAAAGATACAGCGGCCTTAGGGGATATCAGTACTTTGTTAAACCCTGAGGTAGTAAAAGAAGTGATGGATAATGCTTTGTAATGCACAAGGCATTATCCTTGGGTCTTTTTTCAGTAGGGATGCTATAGGCGCAGGATTATCGAAAGGATTCTGGCAGTATATTCACGTATTCCAAGGTACCATCCGTACTTGTGGCATATAAATAAAAATCGGCCAATCTATAGGTATTGCTCACATCTATTTTCAATTCCACGGCCTTGATATCTTCATTCGCGGTTATGAGACGATAGCGCATGGTTTTCAGAATTTTTTTGTCCACCACTTCAAAGAGCTCATAATCGGTAATGGAACCAATAATAGCTGTGCCCATAACATAGGCTTCATTGTACATATCCAAATTGGACATGATCCTACCATGAATTTTTGGAGTAATGTATTCCTTGTCCAAAAGATACCTCGCCCCATCCGGATGGTTTAAGGAGGTTAGAATATCCCCTACAATCAATTCTCCCCTGTTTTTGAATTTAGGGTCTAACTGATCTAATGGGATGGTTTGATAGTTATTTGGTGCGCATGAAATGGAGACTTGGCAAAGAAAAAGGCCTATAAGGACCATGCATATGCGTCTCACATACAAGATTTTCGCGGGGGAAGAAAATTTCATAAGTAGGTGTTGTTGTACTATATTTAGTCTTTTAAAACGATGACCTTTACACAATAGTATATGGCAAATAAAGATAAAAATAAAATTCCGGCATACGTCAATATACGTAACCCTAATTTAGGTCTATCTGCTTCGGGAAGGTCGGAACTCATCACATTTTTTAAGTTCATATAGCCTACCACGGGGGCTAGAACAAATGAGATAAAAGTGGCTAGGGCCACCAATTGTCCCATATTTCCGCTAAAGGCTGCTATCACAATGAAGTTTACCACCGCCAGTATGATTACTGTAAAGGCAAAAGATTGTTTTTTTCGCTCGCTATAGACTGTGGTTTTTGGGAAAAGCAGCTTTAGAATATCAATGATTACCCGGGCAACGGCATCGTGTGCCGTCATACAGGTGCTGAACATGGTAGCAAAAGCGGAAACAGCGATAAAAATATAGGCCCACTGACCAATGTTCGAAGTAAACAGATTTACCAGTTGGTCGGCAAAAATAACAGAATTGGTACTGAGCTCGGTATTTGTTCCATACAAGGTCATCCATCCTATAATAAGGAAAAAAACAGCGAATAAGGCCGTTAATATATACCCTGTATTGAATTCTTGTAAGGCTTCTTTTAAAGACAGTCTTTTTCCTGTAAGTTTAAATTTTTCAATGCTCCATAGGCTTACCCAACCTGAAGCTTCAACAGCAGTAGGCATCCAACCTACCAAACTGATTAGGAATAGAATACCGGCGTTCTCAAACAAAAAAGGGGCTTTGAAATCAGCTACAGGAGTAACTTTGCCATTAAATATGACCAGGGCAGTAGTGACAATCAAAGCAATGAACAATATGGAAACAACGAATTTTAGGGAGGTTTCTAAAAAAGCATAGCGTCCAATAATCAATAGGGCGCTGATAAAGATGAATAGACCCAAGGCCACAATGCTCACCGAAAAATCGGATATTTTAAATAGATTAATGAAGAGGCCTGAAGTTACTACATATAAAGCTGCCAATATGGTAAAAGTGGTTACTAGGGTAATGAGGGCGTAAATCCATAAATAGGTCTTCCCGCGTTTCAGATACCCATCGATCAGGCTTTCTCCGGTAATGGTCGTATATCTGATTCCAAATTCAAAAAAAGGATATTTTAGGACATTGGCCAGAACAATGGGAATAACCATGATCCAACCATATTGGGCGCCTGCTTTGGTAGATAAAACTAAATGGGAAGTTCCAATGGCCATACTAGCGAATAACAATCCTGGGCCTAGATTCTTTAGAAGCGTTTTTATCGTGGACATGCTTGGGTAACTTATGCCTCTAAAATAGGGTATTTTATTCAAACGATATGCGCTATATCACATCAATATTACCTATTTGATTTCTATTTTTTTGCCATAAAATTTAGGTTGTGTATTCAGCACAAGATCTACAAATACCTTTACCCGTGCAAAATACTCGCGCAATTGCACTTTTAAACCCTGTTTGGTAGAAACATCCTTGGCATTGTAGCCTACAGCAAAGAGGCCTTTCTTTTCGGCCAGGTAAACTGCCCGTTCCGTATGAAATTTCTGTGAAATCACTGTTACACTATCCAATCCAAAAACGGCCTTGGCGCGTACCATGGAATCTAAGGTCCTAAAGCCCGCATAATCCAGAAAAATTTTGTCTTCGGGAATGCCTCTGGCCATGAGATCTTTTTTAATGGTCGTAGGTTCATTATAATAAATACTTCCGTTATCACCACTGACTAATATATACTCTATTTTATGGGCATTGTACAAACGTATTGTTGCATTGATCCGAAACGTATAATAGGGGTTTGCTCCACCTTCGGCCAATCTTTTGGCAGTGCCTAAAACAAGGCCTACCCTGTTTTTGGGAAGATTGTCCAAGTCATAGAAGGTTTTGCCTTTCACCGACCTTTCAATGGCGTAATTGCACAGGAGTAGAATACTTAACGGTGCAAAAACCATAAATAATACTACATTCCTGATTTTTTTCTTCATATATCTTCCACCAAAGATGACCTTAAAGATAATGAAAGCTGTAGGAATTCGTATAGAATTTCTGGACCTTAACTTATTCTTTTAATTCTTCCAAGATGGTATCCGATCGTTTTATGACCCCTTTATAACATCTTGTGACAAATGCGATAAATAGAAAAAAGAACAGGATTCCAAAAGGCAAACTATACAATAATTTGAGGTTAAAAATTTCAAAGAAATCTTTGTCATTGAATAACTTGGAGAATACCGGAATGGTAAGAAACATAAAGACGAAACTTATTCCGATATTTATTTTTTGAAAAAAAACAAAGCGTTTTTTTTCTTTGGCATAGGTTTCCAGAGTTTGCTTATAGTTATTTTTGGAAATATCAATACGTTGCATGGCCCGTATTGTCCTTAGGGAAGCAATGGGTAAAAATGCCATGATCAAAGCACATAGTACGCCTGAAACCTGCAACGGAAAAGAGTCCAATCGGCGAAAATTGACCAATAATAATATAAGGGCCGTATAACAGATAAATGTGCCTATTTTTTCGGGCCATGCAATTTTATTCCATTGATTTTTATAAGCTTGTTGGGTCATTTTTAAAATAATATCGTTCGTTAATTTTTTTTGTGTCTCCAATTGATCGCTCATCTGAGACCAGGCTGCTTGCATTTCTTCTAGTTCCATAAATGATTAGCAATTTGTCATTTGTTTTTTTAATTTTTGTTTTATGCGGGAAATACGTGTTCCTACATTGGTAGGGGAAAGGCCAGTGATATCTGCGATTTCCCCATATTTTTTTCCTTCCAATAGTAATAGGATCAATCCTTTTTCCAGATCACTCAACAATTTGATCTGTTTGTATAGTTGCTTTAATTGTTCTTCAAGCATGGGGTCGTGAACCTCGTAACTCAAATCAATATGATCTAAGGGAACGGCATGCCCTCTGCGTTTGTTCCTCCTTATATGGGTAAAAGCCGTATTTAACGCTACCCGATACATCCAAGTGCTGATTTTTGCATCCCCGCGAAAACGCTCATATCCTTTCCACAATTGGTATACAATCTCTTGGTATAGATCTTTTTGGTCACTGGAATTGCTGGTATATACACTGGTAATCTTGAAAATGACTCCCTCATGTTCCTTGATCATCTGTATAAACGCTCCTTCTTTGCGCATTAAAGAGTATAGTTTGTACTATTAGTATCCCGTTGTTTTAAATTGTCACACTTTTTATGAAATAAATCTTTCGAGGGGCATTATTTGCATTGAAAAAAATAGTGCTACCTGTTTTTTTTGGCAACATCACAAACTTTTGTGCTTGTGTAATGTTATTTTTTAGATTGTTCTATTTTGTACAGGATAGGGTTAAATGCTTTTGAGGCTACCAAGACGCTATCACCAAGCTGTAGTCCTTCAATTTCAGAGGAATCTGCTATAACTTTAATAATAGTATTGTGAACAAGAACAGTAACGATATACACCACATCTTGCTGTTCAATAGCTAGGACTTCGCCGGTAACACTGAATTTTCCACTAATTTTTTTCTGGATGAATACTTCTGTAGGGGTACCTTGCCGTGTGATTGTTCCATTTTTTAACACCACAACACGGTCAGATAATTTAACGATCTCTGGGATATCATGACTGATGAGGATTGTGGTTAAGTTAAATTCACGATGGACCCGAAGTAGGTAGTCTTGTAGTTTTTTTCGAATCTGAAGGTCCAAAGCAGAAAACGGTTCGTCCAAAAGTAAAATGGATGGACGTTGCACTAGGGCACGCCCAAGAGCAACACGCTGCTGTTGTCCACCGGATAAGGTCTGGGGCTTTCGGTCCTGCAACTCCCCAAGGGCAATGATATCCATGATTTCTGCAATGATTCCTTTATCTTTTTTTTGAGGCAATGCAAATTCTAAATTTTGACGAACCGTCATATTGGGGAAAAGGGCATAATCCTGAAATACAAATCCAATTTTTCGTTCTTGAGGACTGCGATTGATTTTTTTTTCTGCATGGAACCAAATCCTATCCTTAACCACAATACTTCCGTGATCAGGCTTTAAGAGCCCGGCCAACATGCGCAAGGTGGAGGTTTTTCCGGCGCCGGAATCTCCGTATAGGGTGATGAATTCCCCTGCTTTGATTTCAATGGGAACATGGAGCTTCATACTGCCCGAGGCTGCTTGCAGTGTTTTGTGGATATCGATTGCTATCATTTCAAAAATCGTTTTAGATAACCTCCGTTAATAAGATACACCGCTAGCAAAATGCAAAAAGTAATGCAAAAAAGGACTAAGGAATAATTATTCGCAACATCATAATTTAGGGCCTCTACTTCGTCGTAGATCGCAATGGAAGCCACTTTGGTTTTTCCGGGAATATTTCCTCCGATCATAAGAACGACTCCAAATTCGCCGATGGTATGGGCAAAACCAAGAACTATTCCGGTGAGCAAGGATGGCTTTATATTGGGGAGTAAAACCCGAAAGAGGGTAGTGAGTTTTGTTTTTCCCATAACATGCGCCGCATCGGTCAAGGAAGAAGGAAGATTGGAAAGGCCAGATTGAATAGGATGAACCATAAACGGTAAACTATAAATAACAGAGGCTAGAACCAGCCCCGTAAAGGAAAAGACCAATTTAAGTCCCACCCAGGTGTCGAGCCAATTCCCAAAAGCATTTCCCGGACTAAAAGCCATTAGAAAATAGAATCCCAAGACGGTTGGAGGGAGCACTAAAGGCATACTCACCAAAGTTTCGATAACTGGTTTTATTCTTGATTTAGAGTTGACCAACCAGTAGGCCAAAGGAATGGAAACCATTAAAAGAATCACTGTAGTTACAGTGGCCAGTTTAAAAGTTAAAAATAAAGGTTCCCAATCCATCATTGTTCTGATAACATTATTTCGTTCAATTTAATCATGGCAACAACAGGAAGTCCTACAGTTAATTTCAGTTGTGTTATCGCTGCGGTACTTACAATAGATACCAATTCCCCAACAGAAGAGTTTATGGTCACTTTGCTGATCAACACCCCTTTGTCCAGTTTTTTTATTGTGCCCTGAATTCTATTCTGAAGACTAATAGCAAGAGGCTCGGCAGCACCAAGAACAACCTCAGTTTCTTTAAAGATAGCCCGTATGGGATGTCCTTTAACCAAATAAGGGGCAGTTTTTGGGGTTTCCACAATGATGGTTTTTAAAAAAACCGAGGTGCCAATTTTCAGACTGACCAGGGATAAACCTCCATGGACTTCAATAGTAGTGATATGTCCGCTTAAACTATTCATCTATAGTATATCCATAAGTTTTTAGTATTTCAGCAGCAGTATCCGAAAATAGAAATTCATAAAACTGTTCGGCGGCTTTGTTTGATTTTTCTTGTCGTTTGATAAGAACCACTCCTTGGGCAATGGGACTGTGAAAATTGGAATTCAAGGGAGCCCACTGTCCTATATCTTTAATTTTAGGAGAACGAACTACAGCCATTGCGGTAAAACCGATGTCTGCAGATTGCGACATGATAAATTGATTGGCCTGGGAAATACTTTCCCCATATACTAACTTATGGGTTACTTGGTCCTTAATCTTATAATGCTCTAAAACTTCCATAGCGGCACTTCCATAAGGGGCAGATTTAGGGTTTGCCAAGGCAATATGATCAATATGTTCTTGTGTTAAAGATGCCATATTTGGATCTAATCCGACTATGGTTGTCCAAAGTACCAACTGCCCATAAGCATATATTTTAGGAGGACTTTCCGTAAAGCCTTTGGAGAACAATTCTTGAGGGTATTTCATGTTTGCCGAAACAAAAACGTCATAGGGGGCGCCTTCTTGTATCTGGGCAGTAAGTTTTCCTGAAGAACTTATGGTCAGTTCACATGTAATTTTGGTGCTCTCCGTAAATTTTTTACTAAGGGCCTCCATGGCAAATTGCATATTTGCTGCCGTAGCAATGACTACTTTATTTACTGAAGGATTACTTTGCCCGCATCCATACAAACATAGGAGAAATATAAAAACAAAATTGCGCAGTTGTTTGCTGTTTTTCATAAAGTATACCTGTAAGGATAGTAAAGCTGCGAGCCGCATAAAATTACAGTTTTCAATTCCTTTTGGCAAGTTGTGCTATGGGAAACAGGGGAAATAAAAAGAAAAGCTGGGAAAAGCTAATAACGATACACAATAGTGTTGATATTCATCCCCGCCCCAACACTCGCAAACATAATAACGTCACCTTTTTGAAGATCCTGATGTTCCAATGCTCCTTTTCGGACCATATCAAAAAGAGTGGGTACTGTAGCAACCGAACTGTTTCCGAACTGGCCAATATTCATGGGCATAATACCTTCAGGAGGTTGACTGCCAAATAAGCGGTAAAAACGCTTTACAATTGCTTCATCCATTTTTTCATTGGCTTGATGGATAAATATTTTTTTGATTTGATGAATGTCTACATGGCTATTGTCCAAGCATTCTTTCATAGCTTGTGGCACCTTGGAAATGGCAAACTCATAAATTTTTCTGCCATACATTTTAATATAGCGGTTGTCATCTCCGGAAGTCTTGGCATAGGAATCCCCGAAGAATAGATAGTTGGCCTCATCATAAGCGTAAGTAGCCGAAGAATGGCATAGAATGTCACCGCTATCCTCATCTTCCTGTGCTTCTAGAATAGTTGCTCCAGCACCATCGGAATAAATCATGGAATCCCGATCAAAATCATCGATGACACGGGAGAGTGTTTCTGCACCAATGACCAGACACTTCTTGGCCATACCACTTTTTATAAAGGCATAGGCTTGGATCATTCCTTCTACCCAACCAGGACAGCCAAAAATAATGTCGTAAGCAACGCATTTTGGATTGCGAATCCTTAAATGATGTTTTACCCGTGTAGCTAAACTGGGCAAGGTGTCGGTTTGGCATTTCCCATGCGTAATGTCGCCAAAATTATGGGCAAAAATAATATAATCAAGGGTTTCCCGATCAATCCCTGCATCCTCAATAGCCTTCTCGGCTGCAATAGCGGCAATATCCGAAGTGTTGAGGTTGTATTCTGCATAGCGCCGTTCCTCTATTCCGGTAATGGCCTTGAATTTCTCAATAATAACCGTATTGTCTTGTTCAAATGCAGTACCGTCACTATTTAGGAATTTATGCCTACCAAAGTTTTCATTTGGTACAACAATAGGGGGTAAATAGCAACCCGTACCAGTAATGCCAATATTCATACAGTTTTATTCTAAGGTTGGTACAAGGTAAGCTAATTTTATTCAAATTACTATGCATGCATAATAATTAATACGATGCCCAGCAAGAAAAATAGAGATTATGCAACAAAAAAAAGCGTTTTTCCGTTTAGGGAAAAACGCTCGTAAGTACTGTTTTTATTACGATTTTCTATGCTTCTACATAAGCTTCGATAGGAGCGCAGGTACAAATTAAATTACGATCGCCATACGCATCGTCTACTCTTCTTACACTGGGCCAAAACTTATTTTCTGCAATATAATCCAATGGGAAAGCTGCTTTTTGACGATCATATGGTAAATCCCAATCGTTTCCGGTCAACATTGCCAACGTATGTGGAGCATTTTTTAGCACATTGTTCGGGTTGTCTATCGTGGCCGCATCAATTTCTTTTCGTATGGATAAAAGCGCCTCACAAAAACGCTCCAGCTCTGCTAAACTCTCACTTTCTGTAGGTTCTATCATTACTGTTCCGGCAACGGGGAAGGAAACAGTAGGGGCGTGAAATCCATAATCCATTAAACGTTTCGCGATATCAGTAACTTCAATACCATTTTGTTTAAAAGGCCTGCAATCCAAAATCATCTCATGTGCAGCTCTTCCTTTTTCGCCTGTATACAGCACATCGAAACTACCTGAAAGTCTGTTCTTTATATAATTTGCATTCAATATAGCAATCATGGTAGCTTTTTTAAGACCACTTTCCCCAAGCATTTTAATGTAGCCATAAGAAATTAGGCAAGCTAACGAACTACCCCAGGGAGCAGCTGAAATTGCCGTAATGCTTTTTCCTCCTCCAGTGGGAATAACCGGATTTCCTGGCAAGAAAGGAACCAATTGCTTTGCCACGCAAATTGGACCTACTCCAGGGCCTCCTCCTCCGTGGGGAATAGCAAAGGTCTTATGCAAATTTAAATGGCAAACATCTGCTCCAATGGTTGCCGGATTGGTGAGGCCAACTTGTGCGTTCATATTTGCACCATCCATATATACCTGGCCACCATGATCATGTATGAGTTGGGTAATCTGCTTTATGGAAGATTCAAAAACACCATGTGTAGAGGGATAAGTAATCATCAAAGCGGCTAAATTGGAAGCGTGCAACTTTACTTTTTCTTCCAAATCCGTAACGTCTATATTTCCACGGTCATCCGTTTTGGTCACCACAACCTTCATTCCTGCCATTACAGCCGAAGCAGGGTTGGTTCCATGGGCCGATGCCGGAATAATACAAATATTTCTATGCTCTTCCCCTCTAGATTCGTGATAGGCGCGAATAGTCATTAAACCTGCAAGTTCTCCCTGTGCTCCGGAGTTTGGTTGCAGGGAAGTTCCGGCAAACCCGGTAATTACATTGAGTTGCTGCTCCAGTTCTTTCAACATAATTTGATATCCTTCGGCCTGTTCAAGGGGAACAAACGGATGTATATTTCCCCATTGTGCGGAACTTAATGGGAGCATTTCCGAGGCAGCATTTAATTTCATGGTACAGGATCCCAAAGAAATCATAGAATGATTCAAGGCCAAATCTTTTCGTTCCAACTTCTTGATATAACGCATCAATTCCGTTTCCGAGTGAAAGCTGTTAAAAACACTATTTTCCAAAAAACTTGTAGTACGTTGCACGCTGTTCGGAATAGCAGAAGAAGTGTGTAATTCGTTTACGGTGAGCGGAGTTTTTTCCAAGGCTTCGGAAAAAATGTCAACAATGCGCTGTACGTCTTTTAGCGCGGTAGTTTCGTTTAGGGAAATTGAAAGTGTCTCTGAATCAATATAATTGAAATTCACTTGATGTTTTTCCGCAATAGGACGAATACGTGTTGTATCTACTTTAAAGGTAATAGTATCAAAGTAAGAAGTATTGGTTTGATAGATGCCCAACTTCTCTAGGGTATCCGCAAGCGTTACAGCCGCTGCATGTACATTTTTAGCAATATATTTTAATCCTTGGGGGCCGTGATAAACGGCGTACATTCCTGCCATTACAGCCAACAATACTTGTGCCGTACAAATATTTGATGTTGCCTTGTCCCTTTTAATATGTTGCTCCCTAGTCTGCAAGGCCATGCGCAATGCCTGTTTGCCATCTACATCTTTGGTCACCCCAATGATTCTTCCAGGAATATTTCTTTTGTAGGCTTCTTTCGTGGCAAAATATGCTGCGTGCGGCCCACCATACCCTAGAGGAATTCCAAAACGTTGCGTTGTTCCCACAACAACATCGGCACCAAAATCTCCTGGGGCGGTCAATAAAACAAGACTAAGGATATCGGCAGCTACCGCTATTTTGATATCATTTTCCTTGGCTTTTTGTGCAAAAGAAGCATAATCATAAACCTGTCCATGTTTTCCTGGATATTGTAATAATACCCCATAGAAATCTTCGTCAAATGTAAAGGCCTCATGATTGCCAACAACCAATTCAATACCTAAAGGGGCTGATCGTGTTTTTAAAACGGATAGTGTTTGTGGTAATATCTCTTCGGAAACAAAAAACTTGAGCACTCCATTTTTTTTCTGGGTTCTGCTACGAAGATCAAATAGCATCGTCATTGCTTCCGCAGCAGCAGTACTTTCATCCAAAAGAGAGGCATTGGCCAATTCCATCCCAGTAAGGTCACAGACCATGGTTTGAAAATTGAGCAGGGCTTCCAAACGCCCTTGTGCAATCTCTGCTTGATAGGGTGTATATGCCGTATACCAACCCGGATTCTCAAGAATATTTCTTTGAATAACCGATGGAGTGATACAGCCATGGTATCCCAAACCGATATAGGTTTTGAATATTTTATTTTTTAAGGATAGCTGATGAATGTGTTCCAGGAATTCATGCTCACTCATAGCGGCATCGAGTTTCAAAGGTTCAGAAAGTTTGATATCATCAGGGATGGTTTCAAAAATCAACTGATCTAAATTTTCCACATCGACTACTTTTAGCATATGCTCATAGTCTTTTTCCTGAATACCTATGTGGCGAAAAGCAAATTCATCTGTCCTCATAATGTAAAGGGTCTTTTTCTAAAATTACGGTGGACAAAATTAGGGATTAATTCTTTGAAAACTATTATTTTGTTCTTAGTATCAGTATTAAAGTTTTTAACGAAAAAGGCAGGTTATAAACAGCTTGAGGGCTTTGATTCGTAAATTGGCCCAGATGTAAGAAAAAAGGGTGCTCTTAGGGAGAATTTAGAGCAGAAAAAAACTCTGGTCATGTTTGAATCCATATCACCAGAGTTTTTATTTTATATCATTGAAATCCCTAGATTGGGATTTCACGAAAGAGAAGTATTAAAATTTTCCTTTTAACTCTTCTTTCATGCGTAATTTTTCTTTTTCAGAGAGGCTCTGCAAGTGTGCATTTTGACATAGTGTCGTAAACTGCGTATTTTTTGCAGAATATTTAGAACATGTTTTGCAATAGGCTAAATGAAATCGAAGTTTTAATTTTTCGAACCACGAAGCCTCGTTATACTGACTTTTATTACAAATGATTGATGCTTTCTCACAAGAAATCATAGCTAATACCAATTTTGATTAAGGCAACCCATAAGAGCGGTTCTCGCTCTATGGATCATTACCCAAAGGTTAGACGGATTAATTCCCAATTCATTACAAATATCTTCCGTACTAACCCCCTGAATCGTTTTCATAGTGAAAACTTGAGACTGTTTTTGGGGCAATTTAGCAATACATTCGTGAATAGCCAAACCTAATTCTTCGTTCTCAATGGCATTGTTTTCCAATTTGCTAAAAGGATCGGCCACCTGTTCCTCGAGCCAATCTCCTTCGGAATCACTATTGGAATTATAATTGACCCTTACCTCGGCTTTTCCTTTATTGGAGTTTATTTTTCTGTAATGGTCAATTACCTTGCGTTTTAGAATAGCAATAAGCCATGTACGTTCGGCGGCATCACCTTTGTAATTTTTCGCGGAATTTAAGCCTGCAAAAAAGGTTTCTTGTACCAAATCTTTGGCAATTTCAGAATTACTTACTCGGGATACTGCGTAATTGTAAAGATAATCTGCATATAAGTCTACCCATTTTTCGGGTTGAAGTTGATGCTCTACCATGTGATCTAATGCCATAATGTTGTCTGTTTTCAAAGATAGGAGATAAAAAGTTAAAAACTGTAATTATCTTTGCTCTAATCGGATATACTTTTAACGCGATACCTTGAGAACTATCTTCAGATTTAATTTGATACAAACAAAATGAAAACTTATCACAGAGTTTTCACAAAAGACTCCAATAAGTGTTTGTAAATGTTAAAATTATCATAATCATTTAATTTTTAGTAGGTTATAGTCGATGAAGACAGTTTTTTATCGCACTTTTTAAAGTAGGATGGTTGTAGGTGAAGCCATGATTTAACAGTATTTTGGGGATGACATTCCTGCTTTTTAAAACCAACTCTGTTTCAGTTCCTATGATGTTCGCGCCTAGGTGAAGAAGCCATTCCGGTAATGGAATTCCCCAAGGTCTTTTCAATGCATTTCGGAAGGTTTTCATAAGTTCAGTATTGGTGGTAATCTGTGGCGCTACAATATTAATGGGGCCTACTAAGGTTTCATGTTCCATGATGTACTCCAGACTACGAAGGAAATCCTTTAAGTGAATCCAACTAAATTTTTGATTTCCGCGTCCCTGGCGACCTCCCAAACCACACTGTACAAGCATTTTCAATGGTTTGAACGCCCCTCCCTGTGGTCCGAGAACAATACTGGTTCTAAGGGCCACTTTTCTTGTTGTGGGAGTAGGGTGTTGGAAAAAGGCTTTTTCCCATGCCCTAGCTACTTCAACCGAGAATCCATGGCCAATTTCCCCTTGGGATTCGCACATTTCAAGATCTAGGGAATGCCTGTAAATGGTAGCCGTGGAGGAGTTTAACCACAATTTTGGCGGATGTTGGGCTAGTGCTATAGCCTTTCCCAAAATAGTGGTGGAGTTCACTCTAGAGTTTAGTATAGTGACCTTATTCTTTGGTGTATACCTACAATCTACCGATTTTCCTGTTAAATTGAGGAGTACATCACAATGATTAATATGAGAGGCCCATGGTCCTAGGCTTTCGGCATCCCAATGCATGTAATCCAAATTATTTGAGGTACGACTTTCCCCACGGGTAAGAACGATGATTTTTTCAAACATAGTTGCAAAATGTTGAGAACAGGCCTGACCTAAAAATCCGCTACCTCCTGCGATGACCAATTTTTTCATAACGTCAATTTTAGTGTATAAATAGCATTAAATTATGTACAAAAAGCCATGAGAACACCACCATAAAGAGAACGAACAAGCAGTTCATACCATAGCTGCCCACTTTAAATAAGGTTTTTTGTGGAATGTCGTACATGGGGTAATAGGCAATTTGCGTAAGCACTTTACCTATCCAATACGCAGCAATGAGTAAGCTAATGGCCAAAGCAAGCTTACTGCCGTTTTGAAGTTCTTCCGTCAATGTTAAGGCGATGATACCAAAGGAGAAATTTAACCCTTGAATATACCTTCCATAGGTCTTTGCAATCTCCTGGTTTAATGGTTTTAGTTGTTTTACATCGGTATACCAGTCAAAAACATGGTGTCTTATATAGGGATAGATCAGAGCGGTAAAGATTTGACCAAGACCCCCAATGATGATAAGATAATGAAGGATGTGTAGTGTCATTATTTTTAGTTTTAAAGTTTCAGAAAATATTGAAAGTATAGAATAAATTTTTTTACTTCATAAATTTTAGAATAGATTTCGTAAGCCAGTTTTGCTCCCTATTGACCATCTTGTGCAACATACTGTCCGCCGTTTGCGCCAAGTCGTGCAGGGCTTTGGTCTGTGTAATGAGTTCCAGAGCCTCTTTACTACCATCGTGTTTTATGCTGGATACTTCCTTTAAGGTTTTTATAACCGGCTGTATTTCCCTTCTACTGCGTTCTTTTGCAATAATACGCGCCAATTCCTGTACATCTTTTTCTGTGGAGAAATACTCTTTCCGTTCACCCATCCTGATTTCTTTGGAAACAATGCCCCAATCGATCAATTGCCTTAAATTGGTGCTGGTGTTTCCTCTTGAAATTTTAAGTTCTTCCATGATTTCTTCCATGGATAGTGAGGCTGGAGTAACAAAAAGTAATGCTTGTATTTGCGCCATGGCCTTATTAATGCCCCACAATGTGCCTAAACTTCCCCAGGTTCCTATAAATTTCTCTTTTGCCTCCTTGAACTCCATAAAGCAAATATATTAATATTTCTGAACTTTCAGTAATTATTGAAAGTTTATTTTTTAATTTTTAGATGAAATACCAATATACTCGAAAAATGACAGCTAATATGTATTGACAATATGAAGGACGATATGCCTAAGGCAGGACTTTGTTAGAATCCAAAAAGAAGACGTAATAAAGCCCCCGGAAGCGCCCCGAAAAACTCTAAAGCTAATGCCATTACCGGTAATATAAGGTAAGCCCACAACGGAAATCTAAACTTGGTGTTCACATTATTCCAAACGGCATTCCCTATCAGGGCCATTTTATCCTTGTAATGCCATAAAATTAGAAAATCCAAAAGTATATAGAAAGAAAGGCGCCAGGTAAAAGCATAGGCCATGGCCTTGGGCATAAAGGTCATGTCTATAATTAAAATAGTACTCACTATAGGGAGAAAAAGAAAAGCTCCAACAAGGGCAGTTCTATTCACCATCAATAGTAGGCCGCATACAAGTTGGGAGATTCCAACGAAGGCTTTAAAGGGTTGCTGGTCAAACAAATACCAAGAAAGTTTAAAAAAGCTCAAATCTTGCACGGGAGTGGCCAATTCTTCAGGAGTGATACCAAATTGTCCATCGGTTAATTTGCCATAGCCATAACTCAGGAATACAAAACCAAGCAGAAACCTACTTACAAGAATAAAATAATCCCAATACTGGGCTTTAGAGATACTTTTAAGATATGTGATCATGGCGTAATTCTTGGTTTGGTGTACATTGACGCCCTATAGGTCTAGCCTTGCCCTACAATGTTACAGCTGTGCTGTTTTTATCTTTTTCTTGAAGTAACGATTGCCAAAGAATTGAAAAATAAAAATCAAAATAAATGCCATCCGGGCCATATTTGGCGCAAAAGGAGCCAACACAGCAGCAAATCCCCATACGAATACGGCATTCAATGCTCTAAACTTTAATAAAGCTCCGGTGATTTTATCCAAACCATTATTCCCCATTTCTTTTTGAACAATGGCTCTTATGATGAGGTAGTTGAAACTTCCTAAAAACACCAGATTGAGGCAGTAAAAAACAAAAGGTGCCGTACCATAAAAATCACCGACATAAATGGCTGTGGAAAAAGGAATGAATACCACAAAAAGTAAAAGGAAAATATTGAGCCATACCAATCGTTCACTCATGGTGGTAACAAATTTGTAGATGCGTAAGTGCGACATCCAATAGAGTGCAATGACGAGAAAGCTTACCAAAAACCCAATGAAACTCGGAATGCGATTGGAAAGAATTGATGAGAACTCCATAGTATTCAGCGTTTCACTGCTTGGCACTTCTATCTCCAGAATCAGCAAGGTCATGGCAATAGAAAAAACGGCATCACAAAATGCGGCTATTCTATTTTTATCGTATACGAAGGTGGGAAGCATATGATTTGGTCTAGTTGGTCTTTGCACAAGATACTGTTTTATGACATAAGATACCAATAGCTTTGTGCTGTACTGCCTTTTCTGGGGTAGAATTTTAAAAAATGGATAACGACCTGACGTCCTTACAATATTTTGCAGTTTTCCTGATTTTTCCACCAACGATTTTAGTAGTTTTGCGGCCAGCAAAGAAAGAAGAAATAGCGATGATTTCAGTAGACGGATTGGAAGTAGGTTTTAGTGGACAAACATTGTTCAGTAAAGTATCCTTTGTAATCAATGAAAATGATAAGATTGCCTTAATGGGTAAAAATGGGGCAGGGAAATCGACCCTAATGAAAATTGTGGCCGGAGTACAAAAGGCCAATAAGGGGCATGTTAGCCGACCAAAAGATACGGTGATTGCCTACCTGCCGCAGCATTTATTAACCGAAGATGATTGTACGGTATTCGAGGAAGCGGCAAAAGCCTTTGCCCATGTCTTTGAGATGCGCGATGAAATGAATCGCTTGAACCAAGCGCTGGAAACTCGTACGGACTATGAATCCGATGCCTATATGAAAATCATTGAGCAAGTGTCCGAGTTAGGGGAGAAATACTATGCCTTGGAGGAAGTAAATTACGATGCTGAAGTAGAAAAGGCACTTAGGGGCCTTGGTTTTAAGCGAAGTGACTTTAATCGTCAGACCAATGCGTTTAGTGGAGGTTGGCGTATGCGTATTGAATTGGCTAAAATACTACTTCAAAAGCCAGATCTGATCTTGTTGGATGAACCTACAAACCATATTGATATTGAATCCGTGGTGTGGCTGGAAGATTTTTTGGTGAATAAGGCCAAGGCAGTGATGGTGATTTCCCACGATCGAGCCTTTATCGATGCCATTACCAATAGGACCATTGAAGTGGCCATGGGACGTATATACGATTATAAGGCAAATTATTCACATTATCTTCAATTGCGCGAAGAACGCAGGGCGCATCAATTAAAAGCATACCAAGAGCAACAGAAGTTCATTGCAGATACCATGTCTTTTATTGAACGATTTAAAGGGACCTATTCCAAAACCAATCAAGTAAATTCCAGAGAGCGTATGCTAGAGAAATTAGAGCGTATTGAAGTGGATGAAATAGATACTTCGTCCTTAAAACTTCGTTTCCCTCCAGCGCAACGTTCTGGGGATTATCCGGTGACGGTAAAAGATTTGAAAAAATCTTATGGAGAACATATCGTATTTAGCAATGCTAATATGTCCATAGCAAGAGGGGAGAAGGTCTGTTTTGTGGGACGCAATGGCGAAGGGAAATCTACGATGATCAAATCTATTTTAGGAGAAATCGATGTAGAAGGAACCTGTACTTTGGGACATAATGTCAAAGTAGGGTATTTTGCGCAGAATCAGGCAGCTTTATTGGATCCGGATTTGACCATTTTTCAAACCGTGGATGAAGTGGCCAAAGGCGATGTGCGTACACAGATAAAAAACATTTTAGGGCGTTTTATGTTCGGGGGAGACGATGTGGAAAAAAAAGTAAGCGTGTTATCAGGAGGCGAAAAAACACGTTTGGCCATGGTGAAACTGCTTTTGGAACCCGTAAATCTACTTATTCTTGATGAGCCTACTAACCATCTGGATTTAAAATCAAAAGATGTGCTGAAAGAAGCGCTCCTATCTTTTGATGGGACACTCGTTTTGGTTTCGCACGATAGGGATTTTTTACAGGGCCTAGCGCAAAAAGTGTTTGAGTTCAAGGAACAACGGGTCATAGAACATTTTGAAACTATTGATGCTTTTTTAGACCGAAATAGGATTGAAAGTGTAAGGGATATTGACCTGTGATCGACAATCTTGTAAAGGTTGGAAATTTACCGTTGACGATCAATTGATCGGATGCTATCTTAAGTCGATTTTTTTTTTAACAAGACTAGAGTATATCGTTAATCTATGATTTTAGATTTAAACTATAGATTTTGTTTATACTACGGTTGCATAATTAAATGAGGAACTATTGTAAGCAGGGGAACTATTGGGTAAATTTGCGACTATTGAAGGCATAAAAACAATTATAATACTATGGAGAACAACAATCACATGAACGGGGACATCAGCAAATGCCCATTTATGGGTGGTGCGCAACCAACCACCGCTGGTAGTGGTACAACAAATCGCGACTGGTGGCCAAACGAATTGAAACTGAACATTTTGCGTCAGAATGCAGAGAAATCCGATCCTATGGGAAAAGATTTCAATTATGCTGCAGCATTTAACAGTATTGACTTTCCAACGTTAAAGCAAGAAGTCATTGATTTAATGACAGAATCTCAAGATTGGTGGCCGGCAGATTATGGTCACTACGGTCCATTTATGATTCGTATGGCATGGCATAGTGCAGGTACGTATCGTGTTGGTGATGGACGTGGAGGTGCTAGTTCAGGGTCGCAGCGATTTGCACCCTTGAACAGTTGGCCAGATAACGGAAACTTAGATAAAGCACGCTTGTTATTATGGCCGATCAAAAAGAAATATGGAAGAAACCTTTCTTGGGCAGATTTATTGATCCTAGCAGGAAACTGTGCCTTGGAATCTATGGGCTTTGAAACTTTTGGTTTTGCCGGCGGACGTGAAGACGTTTGGGAACCGGAACAAGATATCAACTGGGGTTATGAAAATGTTTGGTTGGGAGAAGATGAGCGTTATGAAAACGAAAGAGAATTAAAAGGATTTTTAGGTGCGGTCCATATGGGGTTGATCTATGTGAATCCTGAAGGACCTAGCGGTAATCCAGATCCAGTAGGTTCTGGTCATGATATTAGAGAAACGTTTGGTCGTATGGCCATGGACGATGAAGAGACCGTAGCCTTAGTTGCTGGTGGACATACATTTGGAAAAGCTCACGGAGCTGCCGATCCTGATAAGTACGTAGGTGCAGAACCACATGGTGCACCGATCGAAGAAATGAGCACAGGTTGGAAAAATACCTTTGGTACAGGAGTATTGGACGATGCCATTACTAGTGGTATTGAAGGAGCCTGGACGCCAAATCCAACACGTTGGGACAATGAATATTTTGATGTATTGCTTAATTATGATTGGGAATTGACGAAAAGTCCTGCTGGAGCACATCAATGGACGCCTACTGCAGCTTCTCAAGCAAAAATGGCTCCTAAGGCTGGTGATGCTTCACAGACACAAGCTTTAATGATGACCACTGCTGATATGGCTTTGAAAATGGATCCGGCATATTTGGAAATTTCAAAACGTTTCCATGCCGATCACAAAGCTTTTGAGGATGCATTTGCAAGGGCTTGGTTTAAGTTGACACACCGTGATATGGGACCTATCTCTCGTTACTTAGGTCCAGAAGTTCCTAAAGAGGAATTGGTTTGGCAAGATCCTATTCCTGCAGGAACCAGTGCTTCTGTGAATGATGCGGATATTACAGGGTTAAAAAATAATATAGC
Organism: Spongiimicrobium salis; assembly: GCF_043678055.1. NCBI lineage: Bacteria > Pseudomonadati > Bacteroidota > Flavobacteriia > Flavobacteriales > Flavobacteriaceae > Spongiimicrobium > Spongiimicrobium salis. Next base: position 674,143 of record NZ_JBHEQA010000001.1, on the reverse strand, counting down.
AGCGTCCGGCTTGAGTATTTCCGAATTGGTATCTACGGCTTGGGCTTCTGCTTCTACCTTCCGTGGATCGGATAAGCGAGGTGGAGCCAATGGAGGACGTATTCGTTTGGCACCTCAAAAAGATTGGGCAGTAAATAACCCTGCGCAATTAGCAAAAGTATTGGATACTTTGGGAAGAATTCAAGAAGAATTCAACAGTACCTCTGGTAAGGAAGTCTCTATTGCAGATTTAATTGTACTTGGAGGATCTGTAGGTGTTGAGCTAGCTGCTAAGAATGCGGGTCACACCATTAGTGTACCATTTACACCAGGGCGTGGAGATGCTTCTCAAGAGCAAACAGACATACAGTCCTTTATGCATTTGGAACCACGTGCCGATGGATTTAGAAACTATATCCGAAATGGTGAAATTGCTGCTGCAGAAGAATTATTGATCGATCGCGCGCAGTTGTTAACCCTTTCTATTCCGGAGATGACGGTCTTGGTTGGAGGTCTTCGTGTTATAGGGGCCAATTATGATGGTTCCAAACATGGTGTGTTTACAGCAAATGAGGGAAGTCTTTCCAACGATTTCTTTGTAAATCTTTTGGACTTTGCGACCACTTGGAGCTCAGCTTCAGAAGACGATTCGGTATTTGAAGGTCGTAATCGTGCAACAGGAGCGGTACAATGGACAGGTACTAGGGCTGATTTGATTTTCGGTTCAAATACAGAATTGAGAGCCATTGCCGAAGTATATGGTTCAGATGATGCTCAAGAGCAATTTGTAAACGATTTTGTTGCTGCTTGGACCAAGGTAATGAACCTTGATCGTTTTGATGTAGCTTAATAGCTAACGTTATATGATAAGATAAGGCAATCTGGAAACAGATTGCCTTTTTTTATAATAAAAATGGTCAAGGTTTACTAATAAACTCCATTGCCTACTCTTTTTTGAGTTCCCAACGATTCAACTGCAATTCAAAATTCCATCCAGAAGGAGTGTTCTTGTAGCCTTTTTTAAATTCAAATCCCAAGCGATCTAAAGTCTTGTTGGGAGCAGGGTTCAATGCATAGGGTTCGCATATCAAAATCTTTAACTGTAGTTTTTTAAAGAAATGGGGAATAGCTCGTTGTACCATTTCTCTTCCCAGGCCTTTTTGCCTGCGATCCGAGTTCCATACATGCAAATGCATATGCGCCTCTTCCCCAAATTCAATACTATTAACGTAGCAATGTCCATAAGGTTCCTTGTCCAAGAGCCCGATCATAAATAGCGCTTCCTTTTTTGAGTAAGGCAATTGTAGTTGCTTTTTGAGGAAAGGACCTAAGTGTATATACCGTTCTAAAGCTTCTTTGGGAACCCCCATGCTTTCTAGTTGTTCATGGGTCATCGTATTCCAGTAGGAAACAATATGCGGAATATCCTGGGGCTGCATTTCCCGTATATCAAAAGAGTATGTCATGTTTCTATTTATTGGGTTCCTTCCTTTGAATGTAATGCTCTTTGTCGCCGAATACGGGCAATTCCGCTTTTTATGCGATAGGTATGTCCACCATTTTTATCAATTCGGTCCAGGTCTTGGAATAAATCCTCTAACATCGCAAAAACATCCAAAACATCAACGATTTCATAAATGGCTCGTATAGGTTTAAATGTGGGCGTGTTCAAACTTTTGAGATGATTGCTTAAATTAGAAGATTTGGGATGCACCAACTGGTTTCTCCAGCTCACCAATTGTTTCAGTTTTCCATAGTACGATTTGCTTTTATCTAGTTCTTTACCTGTAATCAATCTGGGAATGATCATCCATTTACTAACTAAATCCAGTTTGTCCAAGTGCTTTCTTGAATATTGATCTCCTAAGACAATACCCGATAGATCATTGATGTAAGATTCCAAAAACGTAGCTAAAAATGTTAGGGTCTTTATTACTTCTTTGGTCATACGATCACCACAAGCAAGATATTCCTCCATGCGATCATAAACCATAAATCCTTCATGAAGCTCCCCGCCTTCGGCAACGATGACATCGTGCTCATGCTTGTCCTTAAGGTATTGGACACAGGCGTCAATTGCAATTTCAAGATAGATGTCTATAAAGCCAATTCGTGCATAGGATCGGGGCTTATTCCTATCTTTTAATTTGTCAGTTGTCTTTTTCATAGGGCATGGAAAAGCAATGCCTCACCAATACTATTATTTTTAAATACTACACTTGACTTACAATAATCCCGCCCGTTCTAAAAGAGCTTCTACTTTAGGCTCACTTCCCCGAAAACGTTTGTACAATACCATTGGGTTTTCTGTACCTCCTTTGGATAAGACATGTTCCTTGAATTTTTGGGCAATTGTTGTATTGAATATTCCTTCTTCCTTAAAATAAGCAAAAGCATCTGCATCTAAAACTTCGGCCCATTTATAACTATAATATCCAGAGGAGTAACCGCCTTGAAAGATGTGCGAAAAAGCGGTGCTCATACAGGTTTCCGGAGTTTCCGGATACAAGCTTGTTCCTGTAAAGGCTTTATTTTCATGTGCTTTTACATCATTAATAGCTCTGGGGTCTGCACCATGCCAGGACATATCCAACAAGCCAAAACTCAATTGGCGCAAGGTGGCCATTCCTTCTTGGAAGGTGGCCGAAGCTTTAATTTTTTCAACCAATTCCATTGGAATCACTTCTCCGGTTTCGTAATGGGTAGCAAAGAGTTCCAAAGCTTCTTTTTCATAACACCAATTTTCCATGACTTGACTAGGCAATTCTACAAAATCCCAAAAAACCGAAGTTCCCGACAGACTGGGGTAGGTGGTATTCGCGAGCATTCCATGCAATCCATGTCCAAACTCATGAAATAAAGTGGTTACTTCATTAAAAGTGAGCAAGGAGGGTTTACTTTCTGTTGGTTTCGTAAAATTGCATACGTTAGAGATATGAGGACGTATGTTTTCACCTTCCTGTATGGATTGGGATTTAAAAGAGGTCATCCAAGCCCCACCGCGCTTTCCTGGTCTAGGATGGAAATCGGCATAAAAAAGCGAAATAAAATTGGCTTCTATGTCATATACCTTATACGTTTTAACTTCTTCGTGGTATTTGTCGATATCAAATACTTCCTGGAAGCGTAGTCCAAATAATTTTTCTGCTACGGTAAAAACCCCTTGAATCACATTTTCCAACTTAAAATAGGGTTTCAATTTTTCATCATCCAAACTGAACCGCTTTTGTTTTAGTTTTTCGGAATAAAAGGCCCCGTCCCACTTTTCCAAACGATCAACACCATCAAGGGCTTTTGCAAAGTCTTCCAGTTCTGCAAACTCCCGTTCCGCTGCTGGTTTGGCTTTTTCCAGTAATTCGTTTAGGAAAGCATATACATTTTCTGGGGTTTCGGCCATCCGTTCTTCCAATACAAAATGTGCGTGGGTAGTATATCCCAATAAATTTGCACGTTCATGGCGTAAATTTGCAATTTTCAACACATTCTTTTGATTGTCGTGCGCATTCCCTTGGAATGCTTTACTACCAAAAGCAATGGACAATTGCTTTCGAAGTGCCCTATTTTCGGCATACTTCATAAAAGGAATATAACTTGGGTAATCCAAGGTAATTAACCAACCTTCTTTTTCTTTGGATCTGGCCAATTGGGCCGCAGCTTCCTTGGCGCCCTCTGGAAGTCCTTTTAAATCTTCTTCGTTGGTCAGTACTAATTCAAAAGCATTGGTTTCCGCAAGGACATTTTCTCCGAATTTTAATTTTAATGTGGCAAGTTCAGCATCTATCTCTCGCAAACGATTTTTTTTATCCTCGGCAAGATTAGCACCATTTCTGCTAAAGTTTTTATATTTTTTATCCAATAAAGTACGTTGCTCAGTAGAGAGGTCTAAGTGCTGTCTTTGCTCATATACCGCTTTGATTTTTTGGAACAAGGTCTCATTTAAGTTAATATCATTAGTGTATTCTGAAAGCAAAGGAGAAACTTCTTGCGCTATTTTTTGAATCTCAGCATTGGTTTCTGCTGAATTTAAATTAAAAAACACACTGGAAATACGATTTAATTGCTGCCCAGAGTACTCTAAAGCCTCCAAAGTATTTTGAAAAGTTGCGGGCTCTGGGTTTTGGGTGATGGCCTCGATTTCGGCTCGGGCATCCTGGATAGCTTGTAAAAAAGCAGGCTTAAAATGTTCGTTTTTCAGTTGAGAAAATGGTGCCGTATCAAATGGGGTCAATAATGGATTCATATGGAATACTATTTTTGGGGTTTCGAGTAGAAATCTCGATAGGGATAAATTTAATTTTTAACGATTAAACAAAGGATTGTTTTCTGTATGAACATTTTACTTCATGTTCCGAACTTCCTCTGCTCCGTTGATTACTTTCTGTTTTAGGCCTTCCTTATAAAGAATAATTTTGTCCAAAACACAGTTGTCTGCACTACCGATGATTTGTGCCGCTAATATTCCAGCATTCTTGGCACCGTTCAAAGCTACGGTAGCAACAGGAACACCTCCGGGCATCTGAAGAATAGACAATACAGAATCCCAACCATCTATGGAATTGCTGCTTTTTACCGGAACACCAATAACGGGAAGTGGCGACATAGATGCGACCATTCCAGGTAAATGCGCGGCACCTCCTGCTCCAGCAATGATAACGCTATAGCCATTGGTATGGGCATTTTTGCTGAATTCAAACAATTTTTCCGGGGTTCTATGGGCCGATACAATATCCACATCAACCTCAATGTCAAATCCTTTAAGGATGTCAATGGCATCTTGCATAACGGGAAGGTCACTTGTACTTCCCATGACTACGGCTACTTTACTCATATTCAATTCCTTTATTTACTTATTACTCGTATGGTATCTTTAACTAATTTTGCAATGTTTCGGGCCTTATCCATATTGCTATCAATAATGGTTACATGTCCCATTTTCCGAAAAGGCCTGGTTTGTTTTTTTCCATAGATATGTGGAGTCACCCCATCCAATTCAAGAATCTTTTCCATGTTTTCATAATGGACTTCACCAGTATGTCCTTCGGCACCTACTAAATTGACCATTACTCCAGCTACTTTACTCTGGGTATTTCCTAGAGGAAGTCCTAATATCGCCCTTATATGCTGCTCAAATTGATTGGTATAGCTGGCCTCTATGGAGTAATGTCCGCTATTATGTGGTCGTGGTGCTACTTCGTTTACCAAAATCTCATCTTCCTTGGTTTGAAATAGCTCTACGGCCAAGAGTCCTACATGTTGTATGTTTTCGGCAACTTTTAAGGCCACGGCCCTTGCTTTCTCTGAAATCTCTTCGGGAATACGGGCTGGGCATAGCACGTATTCCACCTGATTTGCTTCTGGATGGAATTCCATTTCCACCACAGGATATGTTTTGATTTCTCCGGTACTACTCCTGGAAACAATAACCGCCAACTCATTTTTGAAAGGAATCATTTCCTCGGCTATACATTCCACATTAGGCAACAGATCCAGATCGGCAAGTGTTCGAATGACCTTTACGCCTTGGCCATCATACCCAAACTGGGCAGCTTTCCATACAAAAGGTAGGTGAAGCCCACCATTGGAAATGCTATCCTTTATTTCGGTGGTATAGGCAAAACGTACAAAAGGTGCGGTGGGAATTTGATGGTCCGTATAAAACAGTTTTTGGGTGGCCTTATTTTGTATCAAACGTAGCGCTTTGCTCGGAGGATATACTTTGAGACCTTCTTCTTCCAAGCGTTCTAAGGCTTCCGTATTTACATTTTCAATCTCAATAGTAAGTAAATCTACTTGTTTTCCAAATTGATATACCGTATCATAGTCCAAAAGACTTCCTTGAGTAAAACTATTGCAGGCTATAGCCGAAGGTGCCTCGGCAGACGGATCCAACACAGCCGTTTGAATATCAAATTTTCTGGTTTCATAGAGCAACATTTTGCCCAATTGTCCCCCACCTAGGATTCCCAATTTAAAATCTGAAGAAAAATAATTCATTCGTATTACTTTATGCCCTTAACCGCAATGGGCAGCCATTAAAAAACAAAAATACAGCTAAATCTTAGAAACCCCTCTAATGCACTTAAAAAAGAGAAATCAAAATGTTATCTTTGCGCACTTATAAATGAGACGTCCATTGCTAAAGTTACACGACAAATATTTTAAGCCCTATCTGTCCGAGACAGAAATCCTTACCGCAGTGCAAACTGTTGCAGATAAGGTAGCGGCTGATTATAAGGACGAGGTTCCTATTTTTGTCGGTGTATTAAATGGAGCTTTTATGTTTGTGGCCGACTTCCTGCGTGCCTATAAACATCCCTGCGAGGTGTCTTTCGTAAAGTTGAGTTCCTATCAGGGACTTACTTCGACAGGAATTGTTGAAACACTTTTGGACATTCCGGATAACCTGGAGGGAAGAAGTGTGATTATTTTGGAAGACATTATAGATACCGGACGTACCTTAAAGGAATTGGTGCATTTATTCTCGGATACGCATGTGAAAGAATTCAAAATTGCAGCACTCTTTTATAAATCCAGCGCGTACAATGGCGAATATGCCATAGACTATTTTGGTATTGATATCCCGGATAAGTTTATTGTGGGATATGGGTTGGATTATAACGAATTAGGAAGAAACCTCCGTGAGGTATACCAATTAAATAATGATCATATGATTAATCTTGTATTATTCGGAAAACCTGGTGCTGGAAAGGGTACACAGGCAGCTTTCCTAAAAGAGAAATATAATTTGAAACATATTTCCACTGGAGATGTTTTCCGTTATAATATCAAAAATGGGACTGACTTGGGCAAATTGGCGCAGTCTTACATGGATAAAGGAGATTTGGTTCCTGATGAAGTGACCATAAAAATGCTGCAGGATGAAGTGGAGAAAAATCCAGAAGCCAATGGATTTATTTTTGACGGTTTTCCTAGAACTACGGCACAAGCTCAGGCGTTGGATGCTTTTCTAAGTACAAAAAATATGAAAATCAATGCTACGATTGCCCTAGAAGCCAACGATGAGGTTTTGATCGAACGCCTTTTGGAAAGGGGAAAGGAAAGTAAAAGACCCGATGATCAGGATGAAGGTAAAATTAGAAACCGTTTTGAGGAGTACAATCAAAAAACGGCACCTTTGCGATCGTATTATGAAGGTCAGGAGAAGTTCCATAGTGTAGATGGAATAGGATCAATAGCCGAAATCACCGATCGCCTGACCACTGTCATCGAAGAACTCTAAGAATACCGCTACCTATTTCATGCCAGTATAGGTGTATTGAACATAGAACAAAGCATTCCGCACGCGCACAACAACTTGTAATATAGGGATAACATGACCGAAGGTAATTTTGTGGATTATGTAAAAATTAGTCTTAGTTCCGGAAATGGAGGGAAGGGCTCTGTGCATTTGCATCGCGAAAAATACATTACCAAGGGAGGACCCGATGGAGGAGATGGAGGTCGTGGAGGACATGTAATTGCTAGAGGAAATAAAAATTTATGGACTTTGGTGAATTATAGATATTCTCGGCATTTCAAAGCAGAGCACGGAGGACATGGAAGTAAAAACAGAAGTTCAGGGGCCGATGGTGCCGATGTGTATCTGGAGGTTCCGCTAGGGACTATTATCCGGGATCGTGAAACCAATGAAGTAGTATTGGAAATCACAGAACACGGAGAAGAAAAAATTATTTTGGAGGGCGGTATGGGAGGTCGTGGAAATTGGCATTTCCGATCGGCAACCAATCAAACTCCGAGATATGCACAGCCGGGAGTACCGGGAAAAGAACTTTTGGTAACACTTGAGTTGAAGATATTGGCCGATGTTGGACTTGTAGGGTTTCCCAATGCGGGCAAATCAACTTTGCTATCTGTGATGACTTCGGCTAAGCCAAAAATAGCAGATTACGAGTTTACAACGCTGAAGCCCAATCTTGGAATCGTAGAATATAGGGATTTTAAGAGTTTCGTAATGGCCGATATTCCTGGTATTATAGAAGGTGCAGCAGAAGGCAAAGGGTTGGGGCATTATTTTTTGCGTCATATAGAACGGAATGCCACACTCCTATTTTTAATTCCGGCAGACAGTGATGACATTGGGAAAGAGTATAAGGTTCTTTTGGATGAATTGCGCAGGTACAATCCTGAACTATTGGATAAAAGTCGCCTGATTGCCATCTCTAAAAGTGATATGCTCGATGAAGAACTCATTGCGGAGATGCGTTTAGAACTAGATAAAGATCTGGATAATGTGCCCTATATGTTTATATCTTCTGTTGCCCAACAGGGCCTGCAAGAACTTAAAGATGCCCTTTGGGGACTGTTGAACGATTAAAGCGGCTTTCTTCCTTTTTGAATTGCTTTTTTTGCTACATTAGTAGATGGTCTTATAATAGATAGTGGTAATGAAAGCTATAATCCTCGTTTTCCTAAGCATTGTATTTTTATCCTGTACTGCCATACGGGTGAATTACGACTACGATAAACAAACGGATTTCTCTAATTATGCTACCTACAATTATTACCCAGAAATAGATACCGGTTTAAGTGAATTGGATGATAAGCGCCTTTTCAAGGTAATTGATTCTACTATGCAAGCGAAAGGATTTCTGTTATCTGAAGAACCCGATTTTTTGATGAATATTCAAAGCTCCACTTTTGTTGCCGGTTCCCGAAATTCTGTTGGAGTTGGTTTGGGAAGTGCTGGAAGAAATGTAGGTGGTGGTATTTCCTTTGGAGTTCCCGTGGGAGGAAGAAAAGTCAATCGTCAAATCATATTTGATTTGATCGATACGAAAAAAGATGAACTCTTCTGGCAGGGTTCTACTGAGAGTGCCTTTAAGGAAAATGCATCTCCTTTGCAAAGAGAACAGGATTTTATAGCGATTGTAGCGAAGGTATTTGCCGCCTATCCTCCTTCTAAGAACTAAAGGGGAGTTGCTTATTTCTTCATAAAGTGTGCTTTCCGATCTATTCCTTAGCTGAAAAACCTTTCTTAAATTACACTAGTTAATGCGTTGTTTTTCAGTAAATTGAGTTGTAAAAATGCGCTAAATTCACTTCAAAACGGCTTTTTCATGATTCAGTAACAGTTTTCTACCATTCAGATTTAAAATTTTACCGTTGGTCATATTCTAATTTCAAAATGCTGACTTTCCACATACTTTTACACCATCAATAACAAACAAAATTTTTATATCATGGAAACAGTAAGCAGAATTCAATTAATCAAAAAGACAGAAATTATTAAGGCGGCAATTATCGCAACCGTAATTGTAGGATCTCTTTTGTACAAATTAGGACATATTTTAGGAAGTGTTGTTTATCAATTCATCAACTAATATTACGTTTGATCGTATGATAGTTTACATAACACTACCACCATATGATTCTTGGTCTATTAAAATTTTTGATGCCGCATTGCAAGAATTCCACAAAATAGGGAAGTTACAATTCCGCTTAGCATGAAAATTTTACCGTTGGCCATATTTTCAGATAAATAGGGGTAGGCCAAGATTACCTTTACCAAACCATAAACCTTAAAACAACAATAACATGATCGCACTTGCTAAACTCGTATTGACATTGATCGTAAGCATTTTTGTATAGCCTAAGAAGACAAAATCAAACGCAAAGTACTAATACAATCCGTGAAATGACACATTCAGGAACTGATACCACTACAAAAACAAGAAACGAAAAGATACTTAAAAGCTTTTTTATCGGAATATTGATAAGTACGGGAATCTTTTTAGGTATGGCTTACGTTTTGGGAAATGGATCTATGTATGGAACTGGTTATGAGTTTGGGAAATTAATAGGATTGACGCTGGGGCAAATCCAAACGTCAATCACAAAGGGAATACAATTAAGCGGCGCACTATTGGCCTTAATGGTCTCTTTTAAAAAAAACAAATCGATTTTGTGGGCGCTAATACATATGGCCTTTGGATGGGGCTACATCCTGTATTTTTTGTACCGGGAACGAGGACAGGAATACTGTTAAAAAGAACCGATTCGTATCCTTATCTTTGAATTTTACAGGGGGGCATTATGTATAAACTACAAGGGAAACATACTTTTTGGATACTACAAATCCTAGGATGGGGAAGCTTGTCCCTATTTTCCATTACAATTACAGGTATCGCTAAAAACTTCACAGCAGCCAGTATTGTTTTTTCGGGATCTTTAATGATCGGTATATTGATGAGTTCACTATTGCGGTGGTATTATAAAAAATACATCGATCTTGATGCGCTGAATCTTTGGAGTTTTGTGAAGATAGCCTTTGGAATCCTTGTCGTTGTATTATTATCACCTTCAATAACCTACTATTTTGGGTACCTCATAGGGTATGTTATCCGATTCTTTATAGAGGATTCAAAAAACTATTTTAACGCTTCAAGAACACCAAACTCCTTACGATATTTCGGTCATTTTATCATTTACTTTGGTTGGTCCGTGCTGTATTTTTCAATTAAAGGCTTTCGCAAGCTAAATAAGCAGCGCATGGCGCGTTTGCAGCTCCGGGATAATGTAAAGCAGGCACAACTGAATACCCTAAAAGGACATATAAATCCGCAGTTTATGTTTAGTGCCTTAAATAATATCAAGGGTTTAATGCTAGAGGATGTTTCCTTATCTCGAGAAATGCTGACAAAACTTTCGGAGATGCTCCGCTATTCCTTGACAAAGAACAATGTGAATACAATTCCCTTGGAAGATGAGTTGGAAATCGTGGAACATTATATTGCATTGAGCCGTGTGCAATACGGTCAACGATTGGCTTTTTCTATGCAGATAGATGCCAATCAGCGTACTACTTCGGTTCCTCCAATGCTGATACTCAATCTTATAGAAAATACAACTAAAAATGGAATCTTTCAAATTCGGGAAGGTGGAAAAGTGATGTTGAAAATCACAATAACCAAAGGATTTCTTAACCTTTTGGTGGAGCATTCCGGGAAAATCGAAAAGAATGAATCTTACAATTTTGGGCTGCAAAAAATAAAGCAACGTTTACGATTATTGTATAAAGATAAGACTACTTTTTCCCTAGAAGAGGGGTCAAATAATGTTTTGGTACACATCGTCTTGCCACTGGAAGGGGCAACCAATGATGATGTATTTTCCAAAACGGCATAACAACATATGGAATTCACACCTAAAAATAGAAATCGACTCTTTTGGACATTACAGCTAGTGGGCTGGGGAATCGTTAACGCCCTGACCTTCCTTTTGGCAGCGGTGTTCAGTGCAAAATACATGCTGTTTTCCTATGCATTGTATACGGTTTTTGGGATTTTGTTGACTTGTATTTATCGGTATTATTTAAAAAAGTATGTTACGATAGATTGGTATGGTAAAAATACCATTTTGCCTTTATTCGTGATTATGGGAATCGCTATTCTGGCCTTTATGGGCGTAGAATATGGGATAGAATACACCTATGAAATCTTTTTTGAACGCACCCCTTCAGAGGAAAAATTTATTGTGGAAGGTATGGGGGTTGTTTCCATTTTTGTTGGTTCGGCCATCTATATCGTAGGATGGACCTTGCTGTATTATGGAATTAAAATTCTTTTAAGATCCAATCAGAATAGACTGGAGGAAATGGAATTAAAGGCAACATTGAAAGAGGCACAGTTGAATACCTTAAAGGGGCAAGTGAATCCCCATTTTATGTTCAATAGCCTAAACAATATACGAGGATTGATGTTGGAAGACGTGGATCGTTCTCGTGAAATGATTACAAAACTTTCGGAGATGTTGCAGTATGCGCTGGTGAAGAATGACGTGGATGCCATACCCATAGCCGAAGAATTGGAGATGGTGGAAAACTACATTGCCCTTTCCAAAATACAAATGGAAGATCGTCTGGAGTATGCGGAAGAGATCGACCCTGATACTTTAAAGATTCCAATACCCCCCATGGTCATTCAATTGTTGATCGAAAATGGAGTGAAACATGGCATTGCCAATCTTAAGGCCGGAGGAAAAGTGAGTTTAAAAACGGCCATTGATGGTGACCGTTTATGTATTAAAGTCATTAATACAGGAACATTGAAGATTGCCGAAAATTCTACCCAATTGGGATTGAAAAATATCAGGCAACGCCTAAAGTTGTTATATGGAACCAAAGCTGTTTTCTCCTTGGATGAAGTAAACACAGAGGTAGTAGCCAACATTAAAATACCATTAACATGATTAAAACTGTCATTGTAGAGGATTCCCGCCTAGCGCGAAATGAATTGAAAGAATTGATCAAAGGCTTCGATGATATTACACTTTTGGGAGAAGCGGAGAATGTGGACGAAGGATATGAATTGATTGAAAAAACGCAACCAGACTTGCTTTTGTTGGATATTAATATGCCCGAAAAAGATGGTTTTGAACTCTTGGAAATGTTGGATGAGGTACCCATCACTATTTTTACTACGGCTTTTGATGAATATGCCATAAAATCTTTTGAGTACAATGCCTTGGACTATCTCTTGAAACCTATAAATACGAAACGCTTTCAACGGGCAATGGAAAAGGTAAGGGCACAATTGGAAGGAGCAGTAGCTAAAGAAGAAACTCCTTCCGAACGTTTAACAGAGAGCAGCCAGATTTTTATTAAAGATGGCGAAAAATGTTGGTTGGTTCGCATCGGGGAGATTTCCCATATGGAAATTGTAGGCAATTATACCCAGGTCTTTTTTAAAGATCAAAAGCCTATGCTCTATAAGTCCCTGAACCAAGTAGAGGGAAAACTTCCTGAAGCAACTTTTTTTAGGGCCAATAGACAACAGATCATCAATATTGGTTACATCAAAAATGTAGTGCCCTGGTTCAATGGAAAACTAAAACTAACCATGCAGAACGGGGACGACATTGAAGTATCCCGCAGGCAATCCTATATTTTTAAGGATAAAATGAGTATCTAAGGGTAGGAGGTAATTCTACCCTCACTACTTCTTAATCTTCGATCATTACCCGAACTCCTTCACTGTGACTGCTAAATTCGGGAGCGTACATACTTTGTATGGTGGTGATACCATTACTGAAATCCCCCGCATTGTTTACCCTTAAGTCATACTCAAAAACGTAGACACCTTTTGGTAAATAATCAAAAAAGAAATTCGTACTGGCATCCTTTGTGCTTTCATAATACCCAAGGCCATCCTGCCATTTATAACGGGAAAATACGTTGATAGGCTCTAGACCGGAAGCTCGCATATCTTTCATATGCACGAATTCCATGGCTCTATCCGCCCTTAGTTCTATGCGAACGCGGACCAGATCTCCAATCTTGAGCCTTGTCTTCTTGGTAATTTCACGAATTTCTTCCCCAGTGTTCGTATTCTTTTTTAGGAATAATTTCTTTTTGAGTTGTAAAGGAGTTTTTGCGGAAGTGATTTTGTCCAAATCTTCAAAATATTGCCAATACAAGGCACCCCAAGCAATTCCTTTTCCTTTTTTGTCTAACGTAATTTCAGCCATCTCGGGCTGTATTTCGTGGGCGTTCCAACTGGTTTTATAATAGCCGGTTCCTGCTTCGACTTTTACTTGGGCCAATTTTTCATTGGAAATGGACTTTCCACCAACCAGAACGTCTACCGCTTCACTTACGGACAACCATTCAGATCCCTGTAGCAGCAGGGCGTAAATAGCATCGGTGGTTGCTTTGGTAGTACTCCATTGATTGGTCTGTTTGTTTTTTAGCAACCATATTTTAAGATTGTCAATAGTAGCGATATCCTGTTGTATTTCAGAAAAAGCCTCTATCATTATAGCTTGGGTTTCTATAGGGGCTTGATGCCAATACCAGGAGGCGGTATTTGCTTTCCAATACATGCCCAATTCCTCACTGACAATACTGTTCTCTTTCAACGAGCGTAAAATTTGATTTGCAGCTGGGGTATCATCCATCCTGTGCAGAATAAGGGATAAAAGGCCTTTGGAATATAAGTTTTTGTTGTTCCAATACTTCTTGGCCTGCCCTTTGTAATAGCTGCGTATTCTAGAAGCTTCCTTGGATAGTGGGATGTCGTTAAAAAAGCTGCGGGTATACAGATAGTGAATTTGTGTATAGCTCAAATGATCTGCGTTGATATTGGAAGTATTTCGCTTCATCACTTCATACTCTTTGATAAACTCCCGATCGAGGTAAGCAATAGCCTTTGATATCATCTGCTTATGTTCTGGAAGATGTACCTTTAATTGCTGTAGATGTCCTATACCTGCTATAATATGTTGGGTAATGAATCTATTGTCGCGCCCCCCCTGAAACCAGGGCCATGCTCCAGAAGAGGACTGATTCCCTTTTAATTTGCTCAGAGATCTTTTTTGTTCATCCTTCATTTTATTCATGTTGAATAAAAGGGCAATGCGCTTTTTTTGTTCGGTTTCCGATTGCGCATCACGTAACCACGGAGTTTCCTGAATTAATAAAGATTTTAATTCTTGATTCTTTTCCAAATTACTGAGTAAGGCATCTGTATTGGCCCATTGCTCAAATACTTGTTGTATCCTAGGATTGGAGTTGGCAATATGACTGGCCAAACTATTGGCGTAAAAGCGTGAAAAGGTTTGCTCATTGCACTCATATGGATATTCCATAAGATAGGGGAGTGCCTGTACAGCATACCATGCGGGATTCGAAGTAATCTCTAGGGTTAATTTATGGTGCTTTAAACTGGTAGAAGTATTGTCCCGAAGCTTTTCCAGACGAAAGCTTTTCCGCTGATCGGAACGAACCCACATCGGTAAGGTTTCCGTAACCAACATTCTATTTTGAAGCACTGGAAGTACATTTTGTTCGGCATCACTATAGTCTCCGGCTTTGGCAATAACCGTATACTGTACTGCCTGTATATTTTCCGGTATGCTAAGTGACCAGGAAATCACGGTATTTCCTTTCGCATCGACTGTAAAATCTTTTTCGGGACTTGTATTGCCCAGTGCATTATCAATAGGTTTTCCCGAAATAGGATCGATCAAGACCAAGCTTGCTTTCCCTTTCAATTCACTCTCCGTAAGGTTAGCAATTTTACTGCTAAATCGGATTTGATCTCCCTCTCTTAAAAAACGGGGCGCATTGGGTACCACCATCAATTCTTTTTGGGTGACCGTATTCAGGCTTAAGGTAGCGCTCTGCAGTGTTTTGGTATGCGCTAAAAGCTGCAATTTCCACTGGGTCAATGCTTCGGGAGAAGTAAAGCTAAAAGAAAAATTCCCTTCTTTATCGGTATGCAATTGGGGGAAAAAGAAGGCCGTCTCCTGAAGGTTTTTCCGAATTTGCACTTCATTTTTCGCCTTTTCCTCCTTATTTTCCTGATGCTCTGGAGCCTGTGTTGGGGCCGGGGCACCTTCTTGAGGACTGGAAGCCACGGCAAACGCAAAACCATCTTCGCTTTCCACTACAATTTCTTCTAATGCGGTTTCATTATCAATTTCTACTCCAGCGGAAAACCCTTCTAGTCTTCTAGATTTATTGCGATACAATCTATACCCTTGACCAAAATAAAACTCAAACCAATCCAAAGCATCATAACCTTGGGAAGGATAGGGGTAACGGTTTGGGTTATGATTATAACTTCTGAAATTGCTTACCCGTAAACTGTTGCGGGCATTGCTATTGGAATTGGTGTAATAATTCCCCCGGTACAAGGGGTTAAATCCCCAATAATGCCCTTGGAAAGCGTCAAGGGAGGCATCGTACATACTGGCAAGGATCTCAGCGGTCACCTGATCTCCCTGAGGCCCTTTTACTTTAAAAGTCCATTGTTCCTCTGTTCCCGGTTTCAGTTTGTCTCTAAACGTAATGGTCTCGAACCGCAATTGCGTATCCGGATAGGGTACCTCAATATTGAGCGAGCCCGAATAAAAACTATTGTGTATGGCGTAACTATACTGAATCCCAAAGCCTCCAAGATCTGCTTCTTTGACCGGAATGCTAAGACTTTTGCTATTGTTCTTTAAATGAATAATATGGGTATCTACAATCTTGTGATCCTTCTCAATATATACGGTGACCTTTAGATTTTTGGCAGCGGACATCAAGGTAAGCGTTACCTTATCTCCTATGTCGTAACCGTTCTTATCCGTTTTTATATGGAACAATTGGTGATCCGAAGGACGTTTGTCAGTGGGGCTAAAAAGAGTGGTTTGGGCAACATCCCGTACAATTTGATCAAGTCGATCTTTAGCTTCCAATTCAATAATGTACTTTCCGGAAACCCATTTTTTAAGATCTCCCAGAGCCACAGTGTTTCGAATTCCCGTATCAAAGGCTTGTTCGTAGCGCAAAGGGCCTTTTTTCCAATTTTTAGCGTCGTTCTCGTCCTGAAAAGCTTCGTAAGGATATTGCTCCTTAAACTCCTCTTCGGTGAAATAATGATAGTCTGGAGCGGGCCAGGGTCTATTTCTAAGTACGCGGCCAGGACCTTCTAATTTATAGACTTTAATGCTTCCCTTGGTAGCAACAAATTGACCGTTGAGGTTTGTTGTCGAAACCACGAGGCTGTCATTTCCTTTCGTTTTATCCAAAAGAGTGGCCACATTGATATTGGCATTGATAAGATGGTAGCCAACATTTACATAAGTGGTAGCGCTATGGGTTTCTCCGTTGATATCAGTAACATCGGCAGTAACTTCATAGGTGAACGTGGGATGATTTTCTTTTTTTGCGGTGAGATCGGGAAGTGCTTCAAAAGGAATGGTATAGCTGCCCTGTGCATCCGTCAAAGTTTCCCCCTTTGCAATGATAACATCGCTGCCCCTATAATAAGAGGAGCTGTAATGCCAGTACCATCTAGGGTAATATACGCTGCGCCTTACCGTATAGCTTACTTGGGCATCTGTAATCATATTACCCGCGTAAGCTTGTGCTTTACCTTGGACAACAACACTATCATTAACTTTGAAAGTTTGTGTAATGGGATCAAAAGAGGTTTCGAACTTTGGGCGTTTATATTCTTCTACGGCGATATTGGCGTAACCACTGAGGTTTACCGAGTTTGCCCGTACTTGAAGCGAAAAGCTTCCGGTTAAACCACCATTGGGAATAATAAATTCTCCTTGAAAAGAACCAAAATCATTGGTTTTGAAAGTTGCTTTGCGCACTTCTTGCCCATTCACATCACGAAGTGTCACGGTAACTTCGGTGTTTTCCAAAACCTTGGAGGATTCTTCATTCTTTTCTATGGCAATCCCCTTAAAATAAAGGGGTTGACCGGGCCTGTAAATACTTCGGTCGGTAAAAAGAAAACTAGTGTATTGCGTGCCAGGTTTTCTTCTTTCACCGCGTTTGTAGAAGTAATATCCATTAAAAAAAGCACGATCTTTTTCATGTCTCACCACGACATTGACATCGCTCCACCGTTGTTGGGGAGAAATCGGAACAAGACCATTTTTATCACTTGTAAATGTTTTGGTATAGCGTTGTCCGTTATAATTTACCTGATAATTAATACTAAGCCTGGCATTGGCCAGAGGTTTGCCATCATTTCGATCAATTACTTGAAAGTCGTTTGCCCCATTGTTCCGGTGCTCTACCAAAAGGATATCGGTGACCTGAAGAGGATTAAAAGCGAAAGAATACGTACCACCTTTCTTTTTTGGCGCCGCAAAGATAAGATACGATCCAACTTCCATGGAAGGAACGGGAACTTCTATACGATGATTTTGATAGTCGCCTTCATTTTTCAATTCAGCACCCCATGTTTTATAAGGGCGCAACTTTTGAATAAAGTCCAGTTTTTTATCCTCCCGGTACAGATCGTTCAATACCCTAATCTGTTCATTGGAAATGTGATAGGCCGTAAATTCAAGGGCATTGTGGTTTTTATAGTCGATCAATAACTTGGCCGGACGATTCACAGGAATATGACTTTCGCTAGCAAGAATGAGGTTCTTGTTTAAAATGGTTTCTTTGAGGGCTTTGGATTTTAAGGTCCCTGTACTTTCGGGATGTTTGTTAATAATGTTATCGCAAAGCGCAAGAGCTTCCTTATGTTTCCATTGATGTGTCTCATTTGTTTTGGCCTGATAGGTATTTCCCTGTTGGTGGTAGAAAGCGGCAACTTCATAATGATACTCTCCTGAAATTTCATGCGTGCTATAACGAGAAGCAGAATTCTTCAATACTTCTACATATTGCTCATCCTTGGTATCAAAAATAGCATGTTGGTGGATAAATTTTAAGCGCTCAATATCTAAATATACCTGTCCTTCAGGGCTAGGATCTTCTTGATGTTGTTGCAAGAGTAATTGATATAATTGCAAGGCGCGTACTTGGAGTGATGCACTGTCCTTGGATGTGATTTTTAATTGTTGAAATTGTGCTGCCTCACAAAGGTATTCGGGATCCGTTAGTTGAAAAGTATAGGATGGCTTGTCTATAGTATTCTCGTTTGTTCGATAAAAACCCAATGCGGTATGCGCTAAAAGATCTAGCAAAGAAGGTCTATAAAGCGTAGAATTATCTTCGGTATCCAAGATGAGTTCATAATCACGAATGGCAATTTTGCGTAAATCCGAGGGGCGTTCCAAAGAATTCTTAAAATGAATTCCAATTTCCGTAAACAAAGTCCGCAAATCCCAAGTCCTAAAATCAAGCGAATCTACTTTGGTTTCAGTAGTGCTGCGGTTATAGAAACGATATCGGTTCTGCTGGAAATACTGCCAATACATATTTCCCAGATAACTTTCCAAAACATTTGTGGTGGGAAATGTGCTTTGTTCAATCTCTTCTTTGAATTGATTTACAATCTTCAATTGGGCATCTTCTTCTAAAATCAATAGGTATTTAGATCTAAATAGTAGTGATTTAATGAGTTGGGGCGTATTATGGTCTTTTCGGGCAGCATGGGAAATGGTATCCACGGTTTGAAGCGCAGATTTGGTCAACCCTTTTTGTTCCTGTAGATGCACTTTGTTCCAAAGTAAGGTATAAGGATCGTTTTGGTCTTGTGTATATCCCATATGTGAAAAGAATAAGAGAACAACTATTGTGGTTATGTGTTTCATACTGTTAAATTTAAGAACAAATATGTAGGTTAGGAATTTTATGTACAATAATAAATGAGCCAATACATATGTTCAATGAGTTAAGGCTTGGAAATTGAAGAAAAACAAAAAAGGTGCCACAAATACTTTTAAAGGGCATGCACCGTTGTAAGTATAGCATTTTAGCAAAGTTCTAACACCTATACGGATTAAGGATACGTATGTTCTTTCGACTATAGAAGTAAAATGTAAAGGCTATGAAACTTAAAGTTGTCATTTTCGCGATGCTATTCTCGGTAATGGGCTTCGCACAGCAAAATACAGTGTCGGAAATTGATGCATACATGGCCGCTAAAGAGTTCCAAAAAGCCGAACAGTTACTTTTGATCCATCACGACATTGACAAGAATGCCATTTTAAGGGATAAATTAGGAGAAGTGTATGCGCAACAAGGAAAATGGGATAAAGCCATACCTATTTACAGCAAGCTAAAGGAAGAATACCCCAAGAATGCCGAGTATTGGTTTAGATATGGGGGAGTGCTTGCAAAAAAAGCACAGAGCAGCAGTAGATTTCGAGCACTGACCATGATCGGAAGGATAAAGTCTTCATTTATAAAAGCGGCCAATTTGGACAGTAAGCACGTGGATACCCGATGGGCTTTAGTAGATCTGTATCTTTCATTGCCTGGCATAGTTGGAGGTAGTGTGTCCAAGGCACGTAAATATGCAGGCCAGTTGAAGGAAATTTCATTGGTAGATGGCTATCTTGCCTTAGGGTATGTCTATGAATATGATGATGAACCGGGAAAGGCAAGGATCAATTACCTAAAAGGACTGGAGTTTTTAGATGGCCTGGACCATATAGGACGTAATCAATTGCGATATCAAATAGGCAAAGTTTGTGGAGATTATGGCGTGAAAGTAGACGAAGGGATACGCCATATGGAAGAATTTGTAGCGCAATACTCGGTAAAAGATGGTGTTCCCATTGAATGGGCCTACTATAGATTAGCGCGTCTCTACCGTCAAAAAATGGATAAGAAAAAGGCCGATGAATGGATTGAAAAGGCTTTGACCATGCGGGGCGATTTTGAGTTGGCCATAGCAGAGCGGGACCGCATCTCTGCCCTGCCATAACCAATGGGTGTTCTTATTTGTACTCTTCCCTCGCAGGGCTAAAAACATCTAATAACTTACAAGCTGTCAATGCCTTTCCACTATGGGGCGCATTCGAAGGAATCACTACAATATCATTGGGTTCGTAAACTTTTGTAACACCATTTAAGGTAAATTCAAAACGGCCTTCCAGAACCTGCATTACCTGTTCGTTCACATGAAAATGCTCGGGCACAGAGGCCCCTTCTTCGGCCGTCCAATAGGCCAAGGTCATGTTTTCGGTGTGAATTAATTTCCCGTGATACCCGGGCATGATTTCTTTTGAGATAACATCGGAAAGTTTAATATCCATAATCTAGTATATTTAGATAGCGAAGATAAAGGAATTTGGAGCGTGAAGAAAGGTTTGTTGCCGACTTTTCAATGCGTATCTTTGGCCCTATAATTTTTATACATGAAGATTCATTTTATTGCTATTGGAGGTAGTGCCATGCACAATTTGGCTTTGGCATTGCGTCATAAAGGATATGAAATTACAGGAAGCGATGATGTTATTTTTGAACCTTCCAAAAGCAGATTGGCTGCCCAAGGAATATTGCCAGAATCTTTTGGGTGGTTTCCGGAAAAAATCCACAAGGGTTTAGATGCTATTATTTTGGGGATGCATGCAAAACCAGATAATGCAGAACTGCAGAGAGCACAGGAACTGGGGTTGAAAATCTATTCCTATCCTGAGTTTTTATATGAACAGTCCAAACATAAAACCAGGGTCGTTATAGGCGGGAGCCATGGGAAGACCACTATCACCTCTATGATATTGCATGTTTTGAATTATCATGAAATAGCCGTGGATTATATGGTGGGAGCACAGTTGGAGGGCTTTGATCGTATGGTACATCTTACGGAAGAAAACGATTTTATTGTTTTAGAGGGAGATGAATATTTGTCTTCCCCTATAGATAGAAGACCAAAATTTCATTTGTACCAACCCAATATAGCCCTGTTAAGCGGCATTGCCTGGGATCATATCAACGTATTCCCCACCTTTGACAATTATGTAGAACAGTTTCGGATTTTTGTAGATGGGATTGTTAAAGGAGGAAGCATAAGTTACAACGAAGAAGACCCAGTAGTCAAGGATGTTGTGGAGGCTTCAGAAAATGCCATTAGAAAACTCGCTTATAAGACTCCGGAATATACGGTAGATAACGGTCAAACCTTATTGGAAACCCCAGAAGGACCTATGCCCATTGAAGTTTTTGGGAGACATAATTTAAACAATCTTGCCGGGGCAAAATGGATTTGTCAAAATATGGGGGTGGATGAAGATGATTTTTATGAAGCGATTACCACTTTTAAAGGGGCTTCCAAACGTCTTGAAAAAATAGCGGAAGGAAAACAAAACGTGGCTTATAAGGATTTTGCGCATTCTCCCAGTAAAGTGGCGGCCACCACCAAGGCTGTAAAGGAACAATATCCCAATCGAGGATTATTGGCTTGTTTGGAATTGCATACCTATAGCAGTTTAAATGCGGAATTCTTAAAAGAGTATAAAGGCGCTCTGGATGATGCCGATACGGCAGTTGTGTTTTACTCTCCCGAATCTGTGAAGATAAAGCAATTGGACGCCGTTACCCATAGTCAGATTTCCCAGGCGTTTGATCGCGACGATATTAAAATTTTTACGGATGCTGAAACCTTTAAAGCGTTTCTGTTCTCCCAGACTTTTGAAGAGTCTGTACTCTTGTTAATGAGTTCTGGAAACTACGGAGGATTGGATTTCAATGCCGTAAAAGAGCGCCTGGAGCACTAATACCATAAATTATTGCTGTAAATCTGTCATGGTTTTCAGGTAGGGAACAGATTTTGAATTATCCTAAGTATGCGATACAAGGGCATACATCTTATTCAGAAAGGTATCTTATTGCTAAAACGAAAATTGGGAGTACTCCTAATTGCTTTTATGCTGGGGATGTCCAATGCTATTTTAGAAGAAACCAGAATGGTAAACGACACTAGAAAACATGTGGAAATAGCAGAAGTGCTTCCAGATGATCTCGAATCCGACAAGGAGGGATTTACTTATTCCTGATGGTGATTTTTAAAGATTTTTGCTACAAATTCGGAAACATCCCGCTGTTGGCTTTTGATCAATTCTTGCTTTGCCAATTCCCGGTCCCTAGCTAATTTGTCTTGTGAAAATTTAAATTTCCCTTCCCAAGCGGTAATCTTAATTTCAAAACCAATGATATAATCAATTAAACCATCCATTCTAGGGTCGTCCTGGGCCAATTGGTATTTGGGATGCTCGCCTTCTAAGAAGGAAGTCATGCGTACCATGGTGCTTTTTACGGCTTCTTTATCCTTTAAAAGATGCACGGTTCCCCTTAAATGAGCAAAAATATAGTTCCATGTGGGCAATTGTTTTGTACTGTAAATGGCCGGGGAAATATAGCAATCCGGTCCATAAAAAACTGTTGTAACCTCTGCATTTTCAGTTAAAGTAGCTACTTGGGGATTGTATTTGTCTATATGGGCCACTAATTTTCCATAAGTACTGCCGTCCTGCTCATACACCATGGGAATATGGGTAATAAAAGGAAGATTGTCTTTAGCTGTAATTAAACTGGCAAAAGGGTAATTTTTCACTACCGTGATCACATTGTCAAAGTAGTGCTCTTGATGATGCTTGGGCGGATATTTCATAGTGTGCAATGTCTTTAAACATTGAATTGTGTGAGGTGATGGTCCAAATGTTTATACTGCATAATGCCCCATTGTTCTGGAGTAAGCTTGCCAAAAACAGGATGGGGGTTCCAATCTTTCTTTTCTTTCAACGCATGGAAACTACTGACCAAATCCAGAAGTTCCTTCTTTTCTACCTGAATATCCTTAGGTTCTTTAGTCTTTAGCATAGGTGAAGTAGGAAGGTTTTTACGAAAAGGTTTTTCGTTGTACATAGATTTCTTAAAGAAAAATATGATCAAGGGATTGGGCTTTTTGGACGGAATTTTATTCTCTAAACCTATTTTTAAAGGGAATTTACAATGCCATGCCATTTGACCTACGGTCATCTTACCCCATTGACGTGAGGAGCCTTCATTAAGATGTTCAATACGTTTCCGTAATTCCTCATGCGTGGCTTCTTCAAAAATTGATTTCATTTGAGTGGCAATTTTGTTTGATACCGGAAATGTACAATAAAATTTCAGATACTTTTACACGCAAAACGATGCTTATTTTCTATTATTTAAAACTGTATTGTTTGACAGATATTAAAATATAGATTAAATTCGTAATTTAATAATATATTTATAACCCCAAAATGATAATGGTATCCAGCTCACTTCCCATAAAATATTGGTCAAAAGATGACAAACCCCGTGAAAAGTTGGCACAAAAGGGGAAAACTACCTTATCTGATGCTGAATTATTGGCCATCCTCATTGGAACAGGAGTAAAAAACGAAAGTGCAGTTTCACTTTCGCGGAAAATTTTAGCCTCTGTATCGCACAATCTACGAGATCTAGGGAAATTATCCGTAACACAATTAAAAGAGTTCAAAGGCATAGGGGAAGCTAAGGCAATTACTATAGTTGCCGCTTTGGAGATGGGAAGGCGAAGAAGAGAGGAAAGAGCGCGAGAGATTGTAAAAATTACGGGGAGTAACGATGTTTTTACCGTGTTGCATTCACATATAGGTGAATTGCCCCATGAAGAATTCTGGATCATCTACTTAAACAATTCCAATAACATTATGGATATTGTACAATTGAGCAAAGGAGGCATTACAGGAACTATCGTAGACATACGATTGGTTCTGAAAAAGGCATTGGAACTTGGGGCAATAGCGTTGATTTTAGCACACAATCATCCTTCGGGAACCTTAAAGCCCAGTGCTTCCGATAAAAAAATGACCAAAAGAATACAATCCGCAGCCGAAGCATTGGACATTAAAGTGTTAGACCACCTCATTATAACACGGAAGGATTATTTCAGTTTTGCCGACAACCAACTCCTTTAAATAAAAATGATCGTATAGGATTTTATATTCTTCTTCCTAATTTGGGGTATCACTAGGATTTAGATGTTATATTTGAACTTCTATGTTATTGATTTATACCCATAAAATTACACCGCGTTTCATGTATATCATGAAACAGTTATTTACGAGGATTCTGGGAATCGAGATCAGTTATACCACAAAAGTGGAGGATTTCATAAAGCATAAAGGACCAAAGATCACCTATACCAAGCAACCTTTACAAAGTGAATTCTTTATAAGAAGTAATGAACTTCTGTTTGAGCAAGGGATCAATGACATTCAAATTACCATGGGCACATGGGAAGATGTTCCCTGCTTTTTTTCTGCGGGAGATCGGAGTACCATCCCCTTTGATATTTTTTCGGCAAGTTTTTATCTCTTAAGCAGGTATGAGGAGTATTTGCCCCATATTAAGGATGTTCATGGACGATTTTCACCAAAGGAGAGCATAGCATATAAGTATAATTTTTTGCAATTACCCATTGTAGAAATATGGGCATTTAAGTTTTTTGAGAAGTTAAGGGAACGTTTTCCGGAGGTGAAGTTGGTACAAAAAAAATATCAATACACTTCCATTATAGATGTTACCAGCTCGCATGGGTTTGCCCATAAAGGGTTGGTGAGAAGCATCGCCGGGGTATTTTTGGACCTTTCCTCTTTTAAAATACGCCGTATGATTCGTCGAATTTTGGTTTGGACAAGAATTCGAAAGGACCCTTATGATAACTTCGCGTTCTTAATAGCACTTCATAAAGAAAAGGCGATTCAGAGCATGTTTTTCTTTTTATTTGCGGAGTATTCTACCTATGATAAAAACGTATCTCCCAACAACAATAAATTTAAATACCTTATAAAGTCCATTGCCGACTATAGCATTGTGTCTTTGGCCACGTCCTATGTTTCCTTTGGAAATATCGATCTTTTGAAAAAAGAGAAGAAGCGTTTGGCAAACGTGATCAATAGACCTATTAACTGTTCCAGGGCCCGTTATAATAGGGTTGATATTCCAGAAACGTATAGGGATTTGGTGACTGCAGAATTTACGGACGACTATACTATGGGATATACGCATGAGATTGGTTTTAGGGCAGGCACTTCCGTTCCTTTTTATTTCTATGATATTTTATTGGAAGTACAACAGCCCATCCGTGTGCATCCGTTTGCAATACATGATTATGCGCTGCGCGATTTTAAACATAAAGAAGAAATTTTAACTCATCTTTCATCAATTCATAAACGCCTAAAAGAGGTCAATGGCCATTTCGTAACCATTTTCTCCAATGAACTTTTAGGCGGGGAACATCCTGTAGATTGGAAAGATCTATATCAATCTGTCATAGAAAAATATGCAGTATAGTACTATTATTACAGACGTTTTTTTTGATTTGGACCATACCTTATGGGATTTTGAAAAAAATTCGGCCTTAACTTTTGAGAAAATTCTAAACAAACATCAAATAGACGTGTACATAGACGACTTCTTGCGCACCTATGTTCCTATCAATCAAGCGTATTGGAAATTGTACAGAGAAGGTAAAGTAAGTAAGGAAGCCCTGCGGTATGAACGTCTAAAAAAGAGCTTTGACGCCATTGGATTCCCTATTTCGGACCAACTTATAAACCGTCTCGCCATTGATTATATTGAAGAACTGGCATCGTTTAATTACTTATTTCCAAATACTTTGGAAATATTGGATTATTTAAAGCCCAAATACCGACTCCATATCATAACCAACGGTTTTCAGGAAGTGCAGAAAAGGAAAATGAAAAATTCCGGAATTCTGAATTACTTTGATCAAATTATTGATTCGGAGATGGCAGGGGTTAAAAAACCGGACCCGTATATTTTTCAATTGGCCTTAGACAGTGCAGGCGTAACTTCTAAAGAAGCAATGATGATCGGTGACAATATAGAGGCAGATATTCTTGGAGCTCAGGCCTTGGGGTTCCATACCTTGCATTTTAACGGACATAACGGACCGAAGCACGAATATTGTCATATGATCCATGGACTGGATGAAATAAAAATGTATTTGTAGAGTTATATATATAGGTCCTGACCGTCACCAAATCATTTTGTGGAGAAGAAGGGATACCTATAATTGCTATACTATGAGAATGTCCAAAAACCATGCTATAACCGTCTTTCTTCTTGTTGCTGCGCTTTTTATTTCCTCTTGTGCGGAAGATCAGGATTTTGACCAAATAGAAAGTGTAGAGCTTAGACCTTCGGTGCAATCCAGCCTTTTCTTAATTGAAGCTCCGGAAAGCTTGGTCAATGCTTCAGCAGGGGCAAATGTATTTACGCAAACTTTTGAATTTGATCCTTTTAATGATAATGTCATTGGAGATCGGGTCATTGATGGTTCCATTACTTATGAAGTAGAAAATTCTACAAGCAAGGAACTACAGGTGATAGTAGATTTTTTGGATGCTTCAGGGACTGCTTTGGATCAAGAAACTTTTACAGTTTCTCCCAGTATACCACCACAACCGTTTATAGAGCGCCGGGAAGTATTTTATGGTCCTGGTGGGAAAGATATCACTATTCTCCAAAACACAACTATTTTGAGCATTGTGGCCACAAATCTAGGAGATAATATAAGCACATCTTCATTGACAGAGCCAAAAATCATCTTACGTTCAAGCGGTAATTTTAGGGTGAGGATTAGATGAGAAAATACAGCTTACTTCTTGTGGGCCTGCTCGGAACAGGCATTTTCTCATATGCTCAAAACAAACAGTTGTTGTATGATTTCGTAGAAATACCACAATCCTTATTGGTCAATCCTGGTGTTGAAACTAATTTTAAATGGTATGCGGGTATTCCTTTAGCCTCTCAGATTTCTTTTCAAATTGGTACTAGTGGGGCAACAGTACAAGATATTTTTGCCAACGATGGGGTCGATTTTAATACCAAGCTAAGAGAGCGTGTTGTTTTTGGTCAAACAGAACGTGATGAACTCAGCGGGACCCTTCAAATAGAACTATTGAGTGGTGGCTTTAGAGGTCCCAATCCGAGGGATTTTTATTCTTTTGGACTTTATCAAGAAGGCGATGGGATAGGCTATTGGTTCCGGGATCTGGCGATTCTGGCTTTGGATGGAAATACATTGGGAAGAAGATTTGATCTTAGTCATTTGAAATTTAGAGGAGAATTGGTCAGTGTTTTTCACTTTGGAATCAACCGCAAGATCAATAAGAAACTTACGGTTGGTGCAAGAGGAAAATTGTATTCCAGTATATTTAACTTTAGCTCCAGTAGGAACAAAGGTTTTTTTGAAACTGTTCCGGGGACCGATAATTTATTGCGTAACACTATAAATGCAGATTTGGAATTAAGAACCTCTGGAGTGGAGGCGGTTAGGGAGATTTTAAGAAGGGATGATGATGAAAACAATGTGGCCAATATTACGGATTTGGTTAGACGCAGGGCTTTATTGGGTGGAGATTTAGGATTGGGTGTTGATTTTGGATTTACCTATAAACTCGATAAGCAAACCGTAGTCACTGCCAGTGTTCTGGATCTGGGATTTATATATCATACTACGGATGTGAAGACCTATACCCTGCAAGGAAATGCATCTGTGGAGGGTGTTGAAGTTATATTTCCAGATATATTGTTAGATCCAGATAATGATTTTATTCAAGAGATTATTGATGAAGTTGAAGAATCGGTTCCCTTTGATTCCAATGAAAACAACTATATCACTTTTCGCCCAACGCGGTTAAATGCCTCGATCCGACGTGATTTTGGAAAACCAGTGGAGAAACGGAAAGATTGTGACTGTAATTATAAGGTAGGAGCAGAAAGCAATAATAAAATTACCTACAAAAACAGTTTTGGAGGTCATCTTTATATGGTGAACCGGCCAAGGGGACCGCAAGCTGCATTGAGCGCTTTTTATCAACATAGGGTAGGAACGGGACTTTCGTTGAAAGCATCCTATACCGTCGATAAATTTACTTTTAGCAATGTGGGACTGGGTATTAATTTACAAGCAGGACCAGTTAATATCTATGCCTTGGCAGACAATCTGCTTTCCTATCAAAATCTTGCCGATACCAATTATCTCTCTTTCCAATTTGGATTAAATATCATATCTTGGGGAAAGAAACAATAGCACTGTATTTATGAAGAATATCGTATGGGCCCTTCTATTTATTGGAAGCGGTATGCTCTATGCTCAAGATGAATTTAATGCATATCAGTATATCATAGTACCCAAAAAATTTGATAATTTTAAAAAGGAAAATCAGCACCAAAGCAGTACGTTGATCAAGTATTTGTTGGTGCAAAAAGGACTCCCTGCGATCTACGACGATGCCTTGCCCAAGGAATTGAGAAATAATAGATGCCTTGCCCTACTTGCCAGTATTGATGAAGTATCTTCTTTATTTTCTACCAAACTTAAGATTGTATTTAAAGATTGCAATGCACAGGAAGTTTTTGTGACCGAGCAGGGAAGAAGTAAAAAAAAGGAATTTAAAGCGGCCTATACTGAAGCTATTGGCAAAGCAATGGCTTCCTTGGATGGTGTTAACTATAAATTTAGTGCAAAGAAAGAAATGAAACGTATTCCAGGAGAACTTATAGTAGAGACCATAGAAGAAAATACAACTTTGGGAAAGCAGAATAAGGTTGTTGAACAAATTGCAACACCCCAAGAACAATCGTATAAAGATAAAAAACCGGTTGATTTGCCTCGCAAAACGAATAATGCGATACAAGAAGTGCCAGCGGTTGCATCCCAAAACGTGTTGTATGCCCAAGCCATTGCCAATGGTTATCAATTGGTAGATAGCACACCAAAAATAAAAATGAAAATTTTCAAAACATCCATGTCCAACGTTTTTCTAGCCAAACAAGATACCGTTAATGGGATGGTCTATGAAAAAAATGGAAACTGGTTTTTTGAATATTATGCTCAAGAAAAACTTGTGGTAGAGGCGCTGAACATTAAATTTTAAAGGTCGTATTTATCTTTCCATCGGTTTTTTAGGAATTCCTTGATGGCTTTCTCTCTAGGGTTTTTACTTGGAGTATAAAAAGAAGTTCCTTCTAAGGTTTCCGGAAGAAACTCTTCTTCCACAAAATTATTGGGATAATCATGGGCGTATTTATAACCTTTACCATAGCCAATATCCTTCATTAATTTCGTAGGTGCATTTCTCAAGGGAATAGGGACCGATAAATCCCCGGTTTCTTTTACGGTATGCTGTGCTTTTTTGATCGCCATATAACTGGCATTGCTCTTGGGGGATGTAGCTAAATAAATGGCACATTGACTCAAGATGATGCGAGCTTCAGGGTATCCAATAGTGGTTACGGCTTGAAAAGTGGTATTGGCTAGAACCAAGGCCGTTGGATTGGCGAGTCCAATATCTTCAGAAGCGGAAATAAGCATGCGTCGGGCAATAAATTTCACATCCTCTCCTCCCTCGATCATGCGGGCCAACCAATAAACCGCACCATTGGGGTCACTACCTCGAATAGACTTTATGAAGGCGGAAATGATGTCATAATGTTGTTCTCCGGTCTTGTCATAACGCACCGTGTTCTTTTGAACTTTGCTCAATACCAGTTCATTGGTAATGGTGACAGTATCTGTTTCCTCAGAATTTACAATAAGTTCAAAAATATTTAACAGCTTTCTGCCATCTCCACCGGAGAGGCGTAATAGCACATCGATTTCTTTTAGGGTAATTTTTTTTGATTTCAAAAAGCGATCTTGCGCTATTGCCTTTTTGAGTAGGGCTTCAAGATCTTTCTTTTCAAAAGCATTTAAGATGTAGACCTGACATCGGGATAGGAGGGCGGGAATAACCTCAAAACTTGGATTTTCAGTGGTAGCCCCTACTAAGGTGACCCAACCTTTTTCCACTGCCCCTAGCAGGGAATCCTGCTGGGATTTGCTGAAACGATGAATCTCATCGATAAACAAAATAGGGTTTTTGGTCGTAAATAAACCCCCGCTCTGTTTTGCTTTTTCAATGACTTCCCGTACATCTTTTACCCCACTGCTTATGGCACTCAAGGTATAAAAAGGGCGTTTGCTCTCATTGGCAATAATATTGGCCAAGGTAGTTTTTCCCGTACCTGGAGGTCCCCAAAGAATTAAGGAAGGAATAATTCCTTTTTTTATTTGTTGCGTCAAAGATCCGTTACTCCCGATCAAATGAGATTGACTCACATAATCTTCCAATTTTTTAGGGCGTACCCGTTCCGCAAGTGGCTCGTTCATGACGTAAAAATAAGCATTATTCCATCAAAAAAATGAATGCCAGATCATGGGAACTTTAAAAAGTTATGCCTATGCTTTCTGCTTTGGAAGTCGATAAGCACTAAAAAAACCATCCATTAGGTATGGATGGTTTTGTACTGTTATAAGATAAAAAGATGCTTATTTGGCAGCATAATCTACCGGAGCAGTATTGACCAAATTCAAAAGTTTGATCAAATCTCTCTCCCGATGTAGTTTAAAAGATCCTTTTTTTACTAGACCCGCAACACTTATTTTATCTGCATTCTTGAATACTTTGAGAAGATCTGATTTTTTGCTCGGCAACTCTAGCATTAAATTGCTCTTGCCATCTCGTACATAATATTCATTTACACTTGTAAAACGTCCTTGAGTATCCCTTTCATACGAGTCTTCGGCTTTTCTACCTTTTCTATACTTTATTTTCACTCTGCGGTACAGGGTATATTTATCCCCATCGGCTACAGTCATCAAATAGTCATATTGTTTTTCACCTTTTCCATTGAGAAAAGAAGCGAATTGTAGTGTTTTGTCATGGTATACTACTTTAACACTTCCGTCTCTGGATAGTGTTTGGTAGGCTTCTTCCTTTAAGGTAGTTTTCTTTACTTGGATTTCCTTTCTATGCGCGTTGTAGCGTGTATAGAACGTACCTACCAGTTTATTGTCCACATAAATTTTGCTAGATTCAAACGAAGCTGTTAAATACGGTGAGCCTGTTGAATTTTTATATACGGAAGCCGCAGCATTGGCGTTTAAGGTGTTGACAATTCTTGTGAGTGGATTTCCAGATTCCAAAGAAGGGATGGCACAGTGTTGTGCCATGGCTACATTTAAACATCCGATTGCCAGGAGAGAGAAAAAATAGTTGATTTTCATATCTAATTGGATTTTAGTGGTTAAGCTAACAAGATATAAAATAATCGTCACAAGGACAAGTTTGAAAACGGTATTTTGTTGATATATAGGTGCTAATGTGCACATCGGAACCTCTTCGTGAGTTTATAAAAGCATCCTTTTTTCGAAATAGTGTTTGATGCTTTCATGACAATATTTCAGAAAAGTAAACTCTGGCTAAAAAATTGTAAAAGAAGTTGTAATTTAATCTTATGTCCGATACCTATTTTAAATTTTCGTACAATGTCATTCTGGTTCCCTTAATGGCCATATTGGCCATGTGGACCGTCTTTTTAGTGGAACTGCGATTTAAGATAAATTTAAACGAATATGGAGTGTACCCAAGAACTCTTTCGGGTTTAAAAGGAATAGTGTTCAGTCCGTTTATCCATAGCTCCGTAGATCATTTGTACAACAATACCTTACCTATTGCAATACTGTCTATGGCCTTAGTATATTTTTACCGAAAAGTGTCCTTAAAAGTGCTCTTTTGGGGAATACTCCTGTCTGGTTTTTTTACATGGGTGTTAGGAAGGCCTTCCTATCATATTGGGGCAAGTGGATTGATCTATGTCCTGGCAAGTTTTATTTTTTTTAAAGGAATATTTACCAAACACTATAGGTTGGTGGCTTTGTCCTTGGTCGTGGTTTTTATTTATGGGAGCCTTCTTTGGTATATTTTTCCAATAGAGGAGCAAATTTCTTGGGAAGGACATTTAGGCGGTTTTGTTGCAGGTCTGTTCTTGGCTTTTCGTTTAAAGACTGCATTACCGGAATTAAAGAAATTCGAATGGGAGAAGGAAGAATTTAAAGAAGAGGAAGATGAATTTCTCCGACATTTTGATGCCGATGGGAATTTTATAGAAACCCAAGAAGAAAAAATTGAAGAGGACAATACCCTGAATCTCAATATCCAATATCATTTTAAGCCGAGCACAAAAAAAGATACCGAAAACTGATTATACCTGCCGTTGTCGTACAGCTTCATATAGGAATACCCCACAAGCAACGGAAACATTTAAAGATCCTATATCGCCCAATAGGGGCAATTTGGCAGTAGCATCGGCCGCTTTCAAAATAGAGGGGGAGATACCAACATCTTCAGCACCCATAATAATGGCACTTCCCTGTTTAAATGAGATGTCGTAAATGGTATTTTCTGTTTTTTCAGTAGCAGCAATTACCTGCACGCCTGAAGCTTGTAGATAATGTACGGCATCTTTAAGATGGCCCACTTTTGAAATAGGAATCTTAAATACGGCTCCGGCAGAAGTTTTTATGGTGTCTGCCGTAACCGGAGCAGTTCCTTTTTTTTGAATAACAATGGCATCGACTCCCGTACATTCAGCAGTTCTGATAATAGCGCCAAAATTGCGGACATCAGATAATTGATCTAATAAGAGAAATAGCGGTTTTTCTTTAGTGGCCACAATCTGTTCCACTAGGGATTCAAAATCATGGAACGAGATGGGAGATATATTGGCAATCACGCCTTGATGATTGTTTTTGGTAAGTCGGTTTAATTTTTCAACAGGAACATAAGAAGAGCCAATGTCATTTTTTCGAATTAAAGATTCCAACTCTTTGGAAAGGTCTCCCCGTAGACCTTTTTGTATAAAGACTTTATCGATTTCTTTTTGGGCCTGTATGGCCTCTATTACGGCCCTTACGCCATAAATTTGAGTGGTGTTCTTCACAAGTTCCTTGAATTTGGGGATAAAGGTAAATCTTTTAATTTATTTTATGATCTATACTTTATTTATATCTTTAAGTGATTGAATAAGAGAATATTGATTTTTAAAATATACGCCATGAAGAAGCTTAAGTTATCTCTAGCATTACTTTTGTGTCCAACAGTAGTGTTGCTTGCTCAAAATCTGCCAAACACCAATTTTAACCCTGGAAATGCCGATTTGGATGCGGTGGGCAGGAATCCCAATCTCGATTTTATCTTCCAACAATATCGAAATCAAAAAGATGCGATACCACTGACCAATATACAAGGATCTCCTTTTTTGGAGGAGAATTTTGTAAAAACGGCTATCTATAGTCCCGATGGTTTGGAAGGATATGCATATAGTAGGTACGATGGGTATAACGAAGAGGTGCAATTGAAGAAATTTTTAGGTCAAAAGAAAATAGAAACATTGTTAAAACGGGAGGATATCTATTGTGTGCGCAATAAGGAAACCATTGTGTATACTCCGTACTTCGATAAAAAACAAAATCGCTTGCAAGGGCATTTATTTCAGCGTATGGCTACGGATGAGCTCGTCATCTATGAACGTATGCGGAAAAGATTCAAAGAAGGAAAAGAAGCCAAGACTTCATTGGAAATTCCAGTACCCGATAAATTTGTGGAAGCTTCGGAATTTTACGTAAAGAAAAAAGAAAGTAAGGTACTTTTTCTCAAACGCTCCAAGAAAGCTTTACTGGAATTGTTTAAGGATGATCCAGGGAAGCAGGAAGCTCTTAAGGCGTATATCACTAAAAATAGGATCAATTTGAAAAAGGGAGAAGGAATGCTGAAAGTCTTGAGTTATTATCAAGAATTATAAATAAAAAGCCCTCCATTTGGAGGGCTTTTTTTATAAATGGTAAACGGTATTAGTTGTTCGCCGTAAAGATGGCTGGCCAATCTGCTCCACCTTCCCTTGTTATAACAACCGTTCCTCTATCCCCTGCAGAACTCGAGAAATCAATGGTCATGTCTGGACCTGTTACATTTGTAATGGTGTAAGAATAGGTGAATTCCTGATCATCATTGTCATCATTTGGTGTTACCACCCCATCTTCATCCAAGTATACCTCTCCATCCGGAGTTAGAAGGGTACAATCCCATACAATGGTAATATCTTCTCCCGCGGCCGGACCTCTGATGGTATAACAATCTTCAAATTGACCAAAACTCATATCCGAAGAAGAATATTCGCCAGGTTCAACTTCGGTCCAAGTAACGGTACCCATAACATTTCCTCCAGAGCACATGCCTCCTGCTCCAGGAGCAGAATCAATGTTGGAAGTTACGTAAGTATGCGTGCCAGCGAGACTCTCGGTAATGGAACAAGCTACTTCAGGGAAATACTCAAAGGGGGCAGAGAAGAAAGAACCTCCACTTACCGGACCTCCAACATCATTATTGGAAAATACTTCGCCATTGGTGAGATTGAGCACCAATCGGAACTCAAATCTATCTTTTCCTACAACCATGGACTCGGTAATCCCTGTAGTAGATACCAACTGATCCGAAGTATAGGATACGGATGCCTCAGGTAATCCGCGTTCTCCTGTAGTAAAATCAGAAGCCATTAAGGTTTGGAGCGGGACTTCTTGTGTGGTCATCTCTCCTCCAGAATTATCTCTATAGGCTACAAAAATCTCTACAGACTCTAATAAAGCACCTTCTTCCTCATCCTGTTCTTCTATGGTCAAGGCGTAATTGGACCCTGCATCGAATGTTCTTGTAACATCGTTAAAAACAAGGTTGTTGGTTTCGCTTCTGGTTCTCAGAATGGCACCAGTGCCTACTCCTTCTAATATCTGATCAACAATCTTGTCATCAGAGGAGCAAGAAAATATAGTACTTACAGCAAGGCCGAAGACCATTATTTTAGTGATATATCTTTTCATAATGTTTATGAATTTTTTATTGTTTTTAATTAGCTATGGGAAAAGTTGGTGCTGCTGGATTGTTGTCCCAGAATACCTGAACCTCCAAATTAGGTTTAGGATCTACGGAAGAATTGTTGTTTGCAAAATCCGCAGGATAGTTCAAGGAACGTACAAAAGCTCCTGGATCCGGCTCTAAATTAGGCTGTAAAGTAGTTGGGAAACC
Organism: Spongiimicrobium salis; assembly: GCF_043678055.1. Classification (NCBI taxonomy): domain Bacteria; kingdom Pseudomonadati; phylum Bacteroidota; class Flavobacteriia; order Flavobacteriales; family Flavobacteriaceae; genus Spongiimicrobium; species Spongiimicrobium salis. The sequence goes on along the minus strand of NZ_JBHEQA010000001.1, from coordinate 639,013 downwards.
AGCTCTTCTGTAAAAGTTGTACCCATCTGTTCCATTTCCAAATAGGGAGATGAAATACTGCTCCGCAAGAATATTCCATTTTCCAGTATCATCCGCTGCATCAAATGCGGCTCCGATATTGTTTAAATGGTTATCAATAGCTCCTTGAGTAGGGGCGAAGGATAAATCTGCTCCAGAATCCAATGAACCAAAAGCAGCTACTTTCGTTACAGACTGCGTAATACCATTCAAAATAAATGGTCTTCCGGCATCAGCACTGCCTAACATGGCAACTTCCGCTAACATAAAATCTACCCACGAAGACATAAGTATAGGAGTAATACCGGCACCGGCACCACCACCACCTATACTAATTCCTTCGAAACTACTATCATCAAATTGTCCTCCGGCAGGATATACACCGTATACTGTTCTGGTAAATCCATCTGGCGGAATACCTGCATTTTGTCCGTGATCACGTCCCCAGTACCCGTTAGGCAATACGCAGAAGGTAAACCCTCCATCGGTATAGTGCTGCGGTACGGGCTCTAACGAACAGGCAATAGTCTCTTCGTCTGCAGGAACTTCAGCTCCAGGAACCGCATTTACTTGTCTGTAGAAATAATAACGTATTCTTGGATCCCCAGTAGTATCCATTAAATTCATCAACCAATTGGACATATACGTCTGCCCTCCAGAAGCAATATAGTTATTGGCATACTTTGGATGACGTACATCGGGCTGAACCGCATTAGTTCCCCATTGGAATTGAAGATCTCCTGCACTATCTTGAATGTAATCTCCGCTGGCAACTATAGCGTTAAAGCTGGCAACTGCCGTAGGATCTACCAAACGTCTCTGTAAATGAATTTTCATTTTCAAAGTATTGGCCGCATCGATCCAACGACCTGTATTTCCTCCATAGAAGAAATCATTTTCAGGTTCCGTTACCGGATCAAGATTAAAGTTGGCAATGGAGGCATCCAGTAGTGCCAATGCAGCATCGTAAACACTAGATCCTGGGTCTAAAGCAGGGTTTAGAACGGGAGTTTCAGCATTGGCCTGAATAGCTTGGGAATAAGGAATGTCTCCAAAATAATCTACCAAAGTGACTATGGTATAGGCTTCAATAAATTGCCCAATAGCCGTGTGGTGAAACAATTCATTGGCTTCTGCTTCTGGAGCCATTGCTCTGATATCGGCTAGAATACCGTTGATTTCCAATCCTGTAGGAAGTGCTTCCCCTGCATCCGCTTGATACGCAATATTCCACTCTTGATTTAAGTTGGTGGGAGAGTACGCATTTACATTGGGATAACTTCTTCCGTTCATATTTTCAATTCTGACCAATTCTCCTCCATTGTCTCCCATGACTTCGGCGAAAGTTGCGAAATCGACTTGTATCGAATTCAAAAATAAATCCGCAGAAGATTGATCAGGACGCAACTGATTCGGATTTTCGGTAAGATCTAATTCGGTAGTTTCACAAGAACTAAAGAACAAAGCTCCTATGCATAATACCAAACCTAAATAGTTATGTATTTTTTTCATTATCATAAATTTTATTATTGTTATTAGAATGAAGCTTTAAGACTAATTCCATATCTTCTAGAGCTTGGCCCAGCCAAGAAATCAAATCCTCTACCGTTTCCAACACCTAAACCAGCCTGATTTGGATCAAAATTTGTTCCTTTAGGCACGTTTACGGCATTGTAGTATAAGTTGAAACCGGAAACGGATAAGTCTAAAGATCCAAAAGGAGTTTTGTCCAACCATTTCTTTGGTAAGGAATATCCTAGGGAAACTTCTTGTAAACGTATCACGGTTCCATCAAAAACCCCTAATTCATTAGGGCCGAACAATACATTGTTAAAGTAGAATGTAGAGTTGTTGATTTGTTTTGTATTTGGACTGCCATCAGATTCCTGTACTCCCGGAAGAATGAATGTATTCACACGATCAACCGTATCTGTGGTCAATCCCCTTCCTAATAAGGTAGAAACCGTTCTGGAATAAATATCCCCTCCTTGCGTATAATTGATAAGGAAAGAGAAATTAAAATTCCTGTACGAGAATTGGTTGCTCACATTCAATACCCAGTCTGGATTTGGATCACCAATAACAAATTGCCCATTTTCCTCTACATAATCCCCAGCACTGTCTACCAAGAATTCCCCAGCGTCATTTCTGGCAATTCTACTACCCACGATAACGCCTAATTGCTCACCTTCAATGGCTGCATTTCCTAAGTTTCCAAAACCGGCGTATACAATAATATCTGTATCCTGACCTAAATCTACAACTTCAGCGTTGTTTGTGGTGAAGTTACCATTTACGGACCAGTTTACACCACGGGGATCATCACTTCTGAAAATATCTACACCTAAATCAACTTCAAGTCCATCCCCTTTAATTTCACCAACATTGGTCTGTTGAGTAGTAAATCCTGTAGAAGGATCTAAAGGTCTGTCCACGATCAAGTCCGTAGTTGTTCTAGAGTAATACGAGGCTTCAAGGGTTACCCTGTTTTTGAATAAACGGGATTCAACCCCAATTTCAAATTCGTTTAAAAGCTCTGGCTTTAAATCTGGATTACCCAATCTGTTTCCTACGGAGTTGGTTACGATATCTGTTCCTCCATCCTGGAAGAATTGTGTATTGATATTCAATACAGAAACGGTTGGGAATCCGGTTGGGAAGTTTGCGGAAGTACCGAAACCAGCCCTTACTTTTAAGTAGTTGATTCCGTTTTCTGTTTTCAACCCATCAATAACAGATGTTGGTATAACAGAGACACTGGCACTAGGATAGAATACCGATCTGTTCGCCGTGTCTAGGTTGGAAACCCAGTCGTTTCTTCCTGCAAGCGTTAAGTAAGCCCAGCGATCGTAATCAAAATCTGCCTGACCAAAGAGTCCCACAATATTTCTATTTTGTGTGAATTCAATTTCATTCTGATTGGCGAAGTTGACATGTCTGAAGACATCAAAAACTTGTTGTCCATTACTGGAAACACCTACTCTATTGAAAGCTTCCCTTCTTGAAGTAGCTCCCAAGTTGAAGGTCATCCCGATTTTCTCGCTCAAATCAAAATCCCCGTTCAAGATAAAGTCATGATTGGAGATGGTACTTGTATTGTTCCAAGTTTGATAAATTCCACTGACCAAGGCAGCATCACTTTGTCCTCTACCACCTCTATTCTGTCTATTGACATTGTTCTCACTGTAAACATCAAGACCAAAACGATACAAAATGTTTAAGTTGTCATTAATTTCATAGGTAAGGGAAGATTGTCCAAATACCCTATTGGTCGTTTGTCTTGTCTGTGCATTGGCCACCGTCCAAAGTGGATGCTGAATACTATTGTTCTGTCTGTAGTATACACTTGATCCATCAATAGGATTTTGGAAAGGCAGGCCTATAAGGTCAACACTTCGAGGTGTAAAGAACAATTCTCCAAATACGGAAGATCCGTTACCAAAGGCTCCATTCCCCGTACTTGCTGCTACTGGAGGAGATTTGAAATCCGTATTGGAAAAATTCAAAGTTCCCGCTACGGTGAATTTGTTGGATAAAATAGCTCTACCACCTACACCTAAAGTATATCTTCTTAAGTTGTTGCCTGGTGTAAACCCTTCATCGTCCAAATGTCCGAAGTTAGCATTATAAGATACTTTTCCATCGTCCGATGCTCCTCTGAAGTTGATAGAGTTTGTTTTGACCGTTCCAGTTCTAAAGAAATTGTCTACACTATCATAAGGTCTCCACTCGTAACGCGCTCCTGCGAACTCAGGAAATGCTGCTGGAATTCCAGTAGAGCTGGCCGCAGTGGAATACGGATGCGCTAAAGTACCATCCTCATTAAACCCTCTGTTGTCTCTGGCATCCACGCCATTGATCCAACCGGCAACACCATCTCTTTGGAAACTTGGTCCCCAGTTACTAAAGAACCATCCAAACGCTTGGTCAAAACCGTTTCCAAATTCATCTTGATAATCGGGTAATGAAGCAATCTCATTAAAGAATAAGGAAGATTGTACGGTAACCTCGTTCTTTTTGGATGCGCCTTGGGAACTGGAGTTTTTGGTGGTAATCAAAATCACCCCATTTCTACCAGCCGTTCCATATAAGGTGGCCGCTGCCAAACCTTTAAGAACGTTTACACTTTCAATATTGTTAGGGTCTAAATCCAAAAATCTACTGGATCCATTGTTTCCGTTCACAAAACTTCCTTGCGCATTGGTGTCACTTCCAAAAGGAACACCATCCACAATAAATAATGGCTGGTTACTACCACTAAAAGAACTGAATCCTCGAATAATAATATTGGTACCGGAACCGGAAAGACCACTCTGTTGTGTAATGTTCAAACCAGAGGCTTTACCGGTAAGAACCCTACCGACATCTCCTTCTGCCCGTTGTTCCAGTTGTTCGCTGCCGACTTCAGCTACCGAATATCCAAGTGCCTGTTTCTCTCTTTTGATACCCTGAGCAGTTACGATTACTTCTTCCAACGCTTGGGCGTCTTCTACCATCTGTACATTTATCGTATTTTCTGCACCAATGGTTCTTCGGATATCCTTTTGACCAATGTAAGAAAAGAGGAGGGTTTGACCCACATTTCCTGTGATGGTGTAGTTACCATCAAAATCGGTCTGTGTACCGTTATCAGTGCCTTCGACAACGATATTAACGCCCGGTAAGGGGAGACCATCTTGGTCTGTGACCGTCCCTGTAATCGTTTTTTCTTGCGCAAAGGATAAATGCACAACAAACGCGAAAAACAGCGTTAAAATTCCATTTAATTTTGTTCTCATTTTTTATGTTATTTGAATTAGCTACAACTAAAGTCATAAATTCGTGTTAATAATCCAAGACATATTGCATAAACTTTTAACGAATTGTTAAATAATGTGACTTTGTGTAAAAAATGTGTTAAAAATTAACGGGTATGTATATTTACTATATTTTTATTTTCAATGTCGCATTTTAAGCGATAGTGAAACCTCCCTCGATTCCCTTACAACTGTCATCCAAGGCTTACATATTTAACAATCCTTATATAGCCTATAGGGTATATTCCAAGAGGAATTTTAAGCCATAAAAACAGTAGTGTAACGGGTGTTTTTTAAGACAATATTTTGCGAGTGGAAAAAAATATTGAAAATTAATCAGTTGGGGTTTGAATTATAAGAGATAATTACTACATTTGCCAGCCCTTAAAAGAGGGTAATTTATATATACATATAATATAGTATGCCAACAATTTCACAATTAGTACGAAAAGGAAGGGCCACAATTACTAAGAAGAGTAAATCGGCTGCTTTGGATTCGTGTCCTCAAAGAAGAGGGGTTTGTACGCGTGTTTATACTACAACGCCAAAGAAACCAAACTCTGCAATGCGTAAAGTTGCAAGGGTAAGGTTGACCAATGGTAAAGAGGTGAACGCTTACATCCCTGGAGAAGGACACAATTTACAAGAGCACTCGATAGTATTAGTAAGAGGCGGAAGAGTAAAGGATTTGCCAGGTGTTAGATACCATATTGTTAGAGGTGCTTTGGATACGGCAGGTGTTGCCGGAAGAACTCAGCGCAGATCTAAGTATGGTGCAAAACGACCTAAGAAGTAATCAAAACTTTAAAGAGAAGACATGAGAAAAAAGCAGGCTAAAAAAAGACCACTTTTACCAGATCCAAAATTTAATGATCAATTGGTGACTCGTTTTGTCAATATGATGATGTGGGACGGTAAGAAATCTATCGCTTTTAAAGTATTCTACGATGCTATTGATATTGTAGATCAAAAGAAAACTGACGAAGAAAAAACGGCATTGGAGTTGTGGAAAGACGCATTATCCAATGTAATGCCCCATGTAGAGGTTAGAAGTAGAAGAGTTGGAGGGGCCACTTTTCAAATACCAATGCAGATTAGGCCAGATAGAAAAATTTCAACCGCAATGAAATGGTTGATTAGTTATTCTCGTAAGAGAAACGAAAAATCTATGGCACAAAAACTCGCTTCTGAAATTTTAGCGGCTTCCAAAGAAGAAGGTGCTGCGGTAAAGAAAAGAGTTGATACCCACAAAATGGCTGAAGCAAATAAAGCATTCTCTCACTTTAGATTCTAATAACGGTAATGGGAAGAGATTTAAAATTCACAAGAAATATTGGTATTGCGGCACATATTGATGCTGGAAAGACCACAACTACAGAACGTATATTATTTTATACGGGTGTAAGTCATAAAATAGGCGAAGTGCACGATGGTGCTGCTACGATGGACTGGATGGAGCAAGAGCAGGAAAGAGGTATTACAATTACTTCTGCGGCGACAACATGTACATGGAACTTCCCTACTGAAAATGGAAAGCCAACGGCAGATGCTAAAGGTTACCATTTTAATATTATCGATACTCCGGGACACGTTGATTTTACCGTAGAGGTGAATCGTTCTTTACGTGTGTTGGATGGTTTGGTATTCTTGTTCAGTGCGGTTGATGGTGTAGAACCTCAGTCCGAAACAAACTGGAGACTTGCCGATAATTACAAAGTGCCACGTATTGGTTTTGTCAATAAAATGGACCGTCAGGGTTCCAATTTCCTTAATGTATGTAATCAGGTAAAGGAGATGTTAGGTTCCAATGCGGTTCCTATTGTATTGCCAATTGGTGATGAAGCAGATTTCAAAGGTATTGTTGACTTGGCCAAGAATAGAGCTATTGTTTGGCATGATGATAACTTTGGTTCTACTTTCGATGTGATCGACATTCCTGAGGAAATGCAAGCTGAGGTGAAGGAGTATAGAGCTGCTTTGATCGAGGCTGTTGCAGAATATGATGAAGAGTTGATGGAGAAATTCTTTGAAGATGAGGATTCCATTACAGAAGAAGAAGTGCACGCTGCATTGAGAGCTGCCGTTATGGATAGGGCTATTATCCCTATGATCTGCGGGTCTTCATTTAAGAATAAAGGAGTTCAGTTCTTGTTGGATGCCGTATGTAGATATTTGCCTTCTCCTATAGATAAGGATGCAATTGTTGGTACAGATCCTGATACTGGTGCTGAAATTAGTAGAAAGCCGGATGTTAAAGAGCCGTTTTCTGCCTTAGCTTTTAAAATTGCTACAGATCCATTTGTAGGTCGCTTGGCATTTTTTAGAACGTATTCAGGACGCTTGGATGCTGGATCGTACATCTTGAACAATCGTTCCGGGAAGAAAGAGCGTATTTCACGTATCTATCAAATGCACTCCAATAAACAAAATGCTATTGATTTTATCGAGGCAGGGGATATTGGTGCGGCTGTAGGATTTAAGGATATTAAAACTGGAGATACAATGTCTGCTGAAAAGCATCCAATTATTCTGGAAAGTATGGATTTTCCAGATCCAGTAATCGGTATTGCTGTAGAGCCTAAAACAAAGGCGGATGTAGATAAATTAGGTATGGCTTTGGCAAAATTGGCCGAAGAAGATCCTACATTTCAGGTAAAGACCGATGAGGCTTCCGGACAGACGATTATATCTGGAATGGGTGAGCTTCACTTGGATATTATTGTAGATCGTTTAAAGCGTGAGTTCAAAGTAGAGGTGAATCAAGGTGAGCCACAAGTGGAGTACAAAGAATCCCTTACGAAAACAGCTTCGCATAGAGAAACCTACAAAAAACAATCTGGTGGTCGTGGTAAGTTTGGAGATATTATCTTCGAAATGGGGCCAGCTGATGAAGATTTTGAAGGAACTGGATTGCAATTTGTGGATGAAATCAAAGGAGGGCGTATACCAAAAGAATTTATTCCTTCTGTTGAAAAAGGATTCATTGCGGCAATGAAGAATGGACCTTTGGCAGGTTATGAAATGGACACGATGAAAGTAGTGTTGAAAGATGGATCTTTCCACCCAGTGGATTCCGATGCGCTTTCTTTTGAATTGGCCGCCAAAATGGGGTATAAGGCTGCGGGTAAAGCTGCAGGTGCTGTAGTTATGGAACCTATTATGAAATTGGAAGTATTGACTCCAGAAGAAAATATGGGGGATATTGTAGGTGACCTTAACCGTAGAAGAGGGACTATTAGCGATATGAGCGATAGAGCCGGATCTAAGGTGGTGAAGGGAACTGTGCCACTTTCTGAAATGTTTGGATATGTAACTTCCTTAAGAACTTTATCTTCAGGTAGGGCTACATCAACAATGGAGTTTTCACACTATGCGGAAACACCATCCAATATTGCAGAAGAAGTAATTAAGGCAGCTAAAGGTGTAACCGCTTAAATTGTAGAAAATGAGTCAAAAAATTAGAATAAAACTAAAATCTTACGATCACAATTTAGTGGATAAATCTGCTGAGAAAATCGTAAAGACGGTGAAGACTACCGGGGCTGTTGTTACAGGTCCAATTCCTTTGCCAACACATAAGAAGATATTTACGGTATTGCGTTCTCCGCACGTAAATAAAAAATCGAGAGAGCAATTTCAATTGAGTTCATACAAACGACTTTTGGATATCTATAGCTCTTCTTCAAAGACTATTGATGCTTTGATGAAGCTAGAGTTGCCGAGTGGTGTTGAAGTGGAGATTAAAGTATAACTCCTAGTTATTGGGGTTGCTTCACTGAAATCAGTTGAGTATAATGACTTCCGCATTGTGGAGGTAGACATGTCCGGAGCGTTTCGCGAAGGAAAAACGGAAAAAAATACATTCAGGGTTGAAGTGTTTTTGACCCTGTTTTTTTGTCAGAAAAATAAAGAAGAGTAAATAATTTAATTAAATATAAATATGTCTGGGTTAATAGGAAAAAAAGTAGGTATGACCAGCATCTTTGATGAAAATGGAAAAAATATTCCATGTACTGTAATCGAAGCTGGGCCATGCGTAGTTACCCAAGTCAGAACCGAAGAGGTTGACGGGTACAGTGCCCTTCAGCTTGGTTTCGATGACAAGGCAGAGAAGCGTACCAACAAGGCCGAAGCAGGTCATTTTAAGAAAGCTGGTGTTTCTCCCAAGAAAAGAGTCGTTGAGTTCCAAGATTTTGAAGGAGAGTATAAACTAGGAGATTCCATTGGAGTCGATTTGTTTGTAGAAGGAGAGTTTGTTGATGTTGTTGGAACATCAAAAGGTAAAGGTTTCCAGGGTGTGGTGAAACGACATGGCTTTGGCGGTGTAGGACAAGCGACACACGGACAGCATAACAGATTAAGAGCTCCTGGTTCTATCGGTGCTGCTTCGTATCCGGCAAGAGTATTCAAAGGAATGCGCATGGCTGGAAGAATGGGGGGTGAAAGAGTCACTGTTCAAAACCTTAGAGTTTTAAAGATTGTACCGGAGAAGAACCTTATCGTAGTTAAGGGAGCTATTCCTGGGCATAAAAACGCTTACGTAACGATCAATAAGTAATGAAAGTAGCAGTTTTAGATATTAAAGGAAAAGAAACAGGTAGAAAGGCAGACCTTTCTGATGCTGTTTTTGGGATAGAGCCGAATAATCACGCTATTTATCTAGATGTAAAACAATATTTGGCGCATCAGCGTCAAGGGACTCACAAATCCAAAGAGAGAGGTGAGATTGCAGGTAGTACTAGAAAGATCAAAAAACAAAAGGGGACGGGTACAGCGAGAGCTGGTAGTATCAAGTCTCCAGTTTTTAGAGGTGGAGGACGTATTTTCGGCCCTAGACCTAAAGATTATACGCAAAAATTGAACAAAAACGTAAAGCGTTTGGCACGTAAATCTGCCTTGACGTTGAAATCAAAGGAGAACGCGATTATCGTTGTTGAAGATTTTAGTTTTGAGACGCCAAAGACAAAGGATTTTGTTCAGGTTTTACAGTCCTTAGGATTGGAGAACAAAAAATCTCTATTTGTGTTGGGCGATTCAAATAATAGCGTATATTTGTCGTCACGCAATTTGAAGCGTTCTGAGGTTATAACTAACTCAGAATTAAGTACTTACAAGATACTTAACGCTAATAATATTGTTCTTTTGGAAGGTTCCTTGGAAGGAATCGAATCAAATTTAAATAAATAGAAAAGTCATGGGTGTGTTGATAAAGCCAATTATTACGGAAAAAATGACAGCAGATAGCGAATTATTCAATCGTTATGGGTTTGTTGTTGATCCTGGGGCAAATAAAATTCAGATCAAAGAAGCGGTCGAAGCCACTTATGGGGTTTCAGTGAAGAAAGTACGTACCATGAATTATGGTCCTTCCCGTAAATCGCGCTACACCAAGACCGGTGTACAGCACGGTAAGACAAATGCTTATAAGAAAGCGGTTGTTGATGTTGCGGAAGGCGATATTATTGATTTTTACAGTAATCTATAAAGACAAGAAATGTCAGTTAGAAAATTAAAACCAATCACTCCTGGACAGCGTTTTAGAGTAGTAAACGGATTTGACGCCATTACTACTGATAAGCCGGAGAAAAGTTTACTTGCTCCGTTAAAAAAGTCGGGAGGTAGAAACAGTCAAGGAAAGATGACCATTCGCCAAAAAGGTGGAGGTCATAAAAGAAGGTATCGTATCATAGATTTTAAGCGGAACAAACATGGAGTTGAAGCCACTGTAAAATCGATTCAATACGATCCAAACAGAACAGCTTTTATTGCATTGGCGGAATATGCCGATGGGGAGAAGCGGTACATTATTGCTCAAAATGGGTTGCAGGTAGATCAGAAAATTTCCTCTGGAGCAGATGCGGCACCGGAAATTGGTAATGCCTTGCCAATGAGTGCAATTCCTTTGGGAACTATTATTTCTTGTATAGAATTGCGTCCTGGACAAGGAGCTGTTATGGCAAGAAGTGCTGGTACATTTGCTCAATTAATGGCAAAAGACGGAAAATTTGTTACGATTAAATTGCCTTCCGGTGAAACAAGATTAGTACTTGCTGGATGTTATGCAACGATTGGGGCAGTTTCCAATTCCGATCATCAATTATTGGTGTCTGGTAAAGCGGGTAGAAGTAGATGGTTGGGAAGAAGGCCAAGAACAAGGCCAGTAGTAATGAACCCTGTTGATCACCCAATGGGTGGTGGTGAAGGTAGAGCTTCAGGTGGTCACCCAAGATCTAGAAACGGTATTCCTGCAAAAGGATACAGAACCCGTTCCAAGACAAAGAGCACCAATAAGTATATAATAGAACGTAGAAAGAAATAAAAAGTAGAAAGAAATGGCACGTTCACTAAAAAAAGGACCTTACGTTCATCATAGTTTGGAGAAGAAAATCCAGCAAAACGTAGAATCAGGAAAAAAAGCGGTTATTAAGACTTGGTCTAGAGCTTCTATGATTACGCCGGATTTTGTTGGTCAAACAATTGCAGTTCATAACGGAAGACAATTTGTACCGGTCTATGTTACAGAAAACATGGTAGGTCATAAATTGGGAGAATTTTCACCTACACGATCTTTTAGAGGTCATGCAGGGGCTAAAAATAAAGGTAAAAAATAGTAAGCTATGGGAGTTCGAAAAAGACAGATGGCCGAAAGAATAAAGGCTGAGAAAAAGCAGATAGCTTTTGCTAAATTGAACAATTGCCCTACTTCACCACGAAAAATGAGGCTGGTTGCCGATTTAGTGAGAGGAGTTCAGGTAGAAAAAGCGCTTGCTATTTTGAAGTTCAATCAAAAAGAGGCTTCACGAAGATTGGAGAAGTTATTGTTATCTGCCATTGCAAACTGGCAAGCTAAGAATGAGGATGCCAATATTGAAGATGCGGACCTTATTGTAAAAGAAATCCGCGTAGATAGTGGTAGTATGTTGAAGAGATTGAGACCTGCACCTCAAGGAAGAGCACATAGAATAAGAAAACGTTCCAACCATGTTACTATGGTTTTGGGATCTAATAATAACACAGAAAGCTAGAGCATTTAGTATGGGACAGAAAACAAATCCAATCGGAAATCGTCTAGGTATCATTAGAGGTTGGGAATCCAACTGGTATGGAGGAAACGACTACGGTGATAAATTGGCCGAAGACGATAAGATCAGAAAATATGTTCATGCACGTTTGGCAAAGGCGAGTGTGTCTAGAGTGATTATCGAGCGTACGCTTAAACTTATCACAGTTACAATTACTACCGCAAGACCTGGAATTATCATCGGGAAAGGTGGTCAGGAAGTTGATAAGTTGAAAGAGGAGCTTAAGAAGATTACGGATAAAGAAGTTCAGATCAATATTTTTGAAATTAAACGACCAGAGTTGGATGCAAATCTCGTTGCTGCCAGTGTTGCTCGTCAGATCGAAAATAGAATTTCTTTTAGAAGGGCTATTAAAATGGCTATTGCGGCTGCAATGAGAATGAATGCTGAAGGAATAAAGATTCAGATTTCAGGACGTTTGAACGGTGCGGAAATGGCGCGTTCGGAGTCGTATAAAGACGGAAGGATTCCTTTGTCCACTTTTAGGGCAGATATTGATTATGCATTGCATGAAGCACATACAACCTACGGAAGACTAGGGATAAAAGTATGGATCATGAAGGGCGAGGTTTATGGAAAGAGAGAGCTTTCACCATTAGTGGGAATGTCAAAATCCCAAGGAAATAAAGGTGGAAAGTCTCAAGATGGAGGAAAGAAACCGCGTCGTAGAAAGTAATTTTTAAAGAAGTAGAAAGAAATGTTACAGCCAAAAAGAACGAAGTTTCGTAAAGCGCAAAAGGGTCGTATGAAAGGACTTTCCGGAAGGGGTCATCAACTTTCAAACGGGATGTTCGGTATAAAATCCTTGGATTCCAAATTCATAACATCACGTCAAATAGAGGCAGCACGTATTGCCGCGACCAGATATATGAAAAGGGAAGGACAATTGTGGATTAAAATATTCCCGGACAAGCCTATTACAAAGAAACCATTGGAAGTACGTATGGGTAAAGGTAAAGGTGCTCCTGAGTATTTTGTAGCCGTTGTGAAACCAGGAAGAGTAATGTTTGAAATAGCCGGTGTTCCTATGGACATTGCAAAAGAGGCTTTGCGTCTTGCTGCACAAAAGTTGCCGGTGAAAACTAAATTTATTGTTGCTAGAGATTACTCGGCATAACTGAAATAGCAAAGAATCATGAAACAATCAGAAGTAAAAGAATTATCAATTGAAGGTTTGCGAGAGCAGTTGGCTGAATTTAAGAAGCAGCATGAGGATTTAAAAATTGCACATAGCGTTACACCTTTAGAAAACCCACTTCAAATCCGTAAGGTGAGAAGAACGGTGGCTAGATTGGCAACAGAATTAACAAAAAGGGAATTACAATAATTGGTTCTGCTTTATGGAAAATAGAAATTTAAGAAAAGAAAGAGTAGGCGTTGTTACAAGTAACAAGATGGAGAAATCAATTGTGGTTTCCGAAGTTAAGCGAGTAAAGCACCCTATGTACGGTAAATTCGTGTTAAAGACAAAGAAATATGTTGCGCACGATGAAAAGAACGATTGTAACCTTGGTGATACAGTGAAAATAATGGAGACGCGTCCATTGAGTAAGACCAAGTGTTGGAGATTAGTTGAAATTATTGAAAGAGCTAAATAAATTATGTTACAACAAGAATCTAGACTAAAGGTAGCGGACAATACTGGGGCGAAAGAAGTTTTGACCATTCGTGTGCTTGGAGGTACAAAAAGAAGATATGCATCTGTTGGCGATAAAATAGTAGTTACTGTTAAAGAAGCTACTCCTAATGGAGCAATTAAGAAAGGAGCTGTTTCAACAGCTGTGGTGGTACGTACCAAAAAAGAAGTAAGAAGGCCAGACGGATCCTATATACGTTTTGATGATAACGCTTGTGTGTTATTGAACCCAACAGGGGAAATGAGGGGAACCCGTGTTTTTGGACCGGTTGCAAGAGAGCTTAGAGATAAGCAATTCATGAAGATTGTATCATTGGCTCCTGAAGTCCTATAATATATCATAAAGATGATAAAGTTAAAAATAAAAACTGGGGACCTTGTCAGAATCATTGCTGGAGACCATAAAGGTGTTGAAGGTAAAGTGGTTAAAGTTGACCGTGAAAAGAACAAGGCTATTGTAGAAGGTGCAAATATGGTTTCCAAGCATGAGAAGCCAAGTGCAAAGAACCCTCAAGGAGGAATCGTAAAAAAGGAAGCTCCAATACATATTTCAAACTTGTCACTTATTGATCCAAAATCAAGTGAGGCCACTAGAGTTGGATTCGAAGTAAGAGATGGTAAGAAAGTGAGGTTTTCCAAGAAATCTAAAGAAGTAATTTAATTATGGCTTACGTTTCAAGATTAAAGAAAGAATATGGGGAGCGCGTTGTTGGTTCGCTCAAGGAAGAATTTGGTTACAAAAATGTAATGCAGGTTCCCAAGCTTGAAAAAATAGTTGTGAGTAGAGGAGTTGGTGCTGCTGTGGCAGACAAAAAACTTATTGATCACGCTGTAGATGAGCTTACCATAATAACAGGTCAAAAAGCGGTTTCTACCGTATCTAAAAAGGATGTTGCAGCCTTCAAATTGCGTAAAGGAATGCCTATTGGGGCCAAAGTGACTTTACGTGGTGAAAGAATGTACGAATTTTTAGATAGATTAGTGACTTCTGCATTGCCTAGGGTACGTGATTTTCAAGGTATCAAAGCTACAGGCTTTGATGGTAGAGGGAATTATAGCCTAGGGGTGACAGAGCAAATCATCTTTCCAGAGATAAATATTGATAAAATCAATAGAATCAATGGAATGGATATTACATTTGTCACTTCTGCGAATACAGATAAAGAAGCAAAATCATTATTAACTGAATTGGGATTACCTTTTAAAAAGAAGTAATATGGCTAAAGAATCAATGAAGGCCCGTGAGGTCAAGAGAGCTAAAATAGTAGCCAAGTATGCAGCTAAACGTAAAGCGTTAAAGGAGGCAGGAGACTATGATGCATTGCAGAAATTGCCTAAAAATGCTTCTCCAATCCGTATGCATAATAGATGTAAACTTACTGGTAGACCTAAAGGGTATATGAGAACTTTTGGTATTTCGCGAGTGATGTTCAGAGAGATGGCCAACAAAGGTTTGATTCCTGGAGTTAAAAAAGCAAGTTGGTAATAGGTTAAAAGTTAAGACAATGGTTACAGATACTATAGCAGATTATTTAACAAGAGTAAGGAACGCCAGCAGAGCGGGTCACAGAGTAGTGGAGATTCCTTCTTCCAATGTTAAGAAAGAAATCACAAAAATATTGTTCGATCAAGGGTATATCTTAAGTTATAAATTTGAGGAGAACGAAGTGCAAGGCAGTATTAAAATTGCTTTGAAATATGATAAGTTCACAAAAGAGCCGGTAATCAAGAAAATACAACGTGTAAGTAAGCCAGGACTTCGTAAGTATGCAGGTTCAGGGGAATTGCCAAGAGTATTGAACGGATTGGGAATTGCAATAGTTTCTACTTCCCACGGAGTGATGACCAGCAAGCAAGCCAAGCAAGAGAATGTTGGTGGCGAGGTTTTGTGTTATGTATATTAATAGGATAAAAGAGTTAGAACATGTCTAGAATAGGTAATAACCCAATAGGAATTCCAGAAGGCGTAACGGTAACAGTGGAAGATAACGTAATTACTGTAAAAGGTAAATTAGGTGAACTTACTCAAGAGTTTTCTGATGTTTCTGTAAGTGTTGAAGATGGAAATGTTATGTTGAAAAGACCATCGGATTCCAAAGATCACAAGGCCAAACACGGTTTGTACAGAGCTCTTGTCAATAACATGGTTCAAGGAGTTTCTAAAGGTTGGACAAAGGAATTGGAATTGGTAGGTGTTGGATATAGAGCAAGTAACCAAGGACAAAAATTAGATTTAGCATTAGGTTTTTCCCATAATATCGTCATTGATGTTGCTCCGGAAATCAAAGTGGAAACTGTTTCTGAAAAAGGAAAAAACCCAATCGTGAAATTAACTTCTTTCGATAAGCAATTGGTAGGCCAGGTTGCCGCCAAAATAAGAGGTTTCCGTAAGCCGGAACCTTATAAAGGAAAAGGAGTTAAGTTCGTTGGAGAACAATTAAGAAGAAAAGCAGGTAAATCAGCTTAATAAGTAGTATTATGGGATTATCAAAGAGCGAAAGAAGACAACGCATTCAGAGAAGGATCAGAAAGATTTCCTTTGGGACCGAAACTAGGCCTAGATTGTCTGTTTTTAGAAGTAATAAAGAGATTTACGCTCAAATCATAGATGATAATAAAGGGGTCACATTGGCCACGGCATCATCTAGGGATAAGGCGTTGAGTTCAGAAAAAGGAACAAAAACTGAAATTGCAAGTCTTGTTGGAAAGGCAATTGCTGAAAAGGCCAAAGCAGCTGGTGTTGAAACTGTTGCTTTTGATAGAGGAGGTTTTTTATACCACGGAAGAGTTAAATCATTGGCTGAAGGAGCAAGAGAAGCAGGACTAAAATTCTAAGATATTATGTACCAAAAATATAAAAACGCAGAGATTGTTAAGCCAGGAGGTTTAGAGTTAAAGGATCGATTGGTCGGAGTTCAAAGGGTAACCAAAGTTACTAAAGGAGGTAGAGCCTTTGGATTTTCAGCAATTGTTGTTGTTGGTGATGAAAATGGTGTCGTAGGACATGGTTTGGGGAAATCCAAGGAAGTTGCCACTGCAATTGCAAAAGCAATTGAAGATGGAAAGAAAAACTTGGTAAGAATTCCTTTGAACAAAGGAACATTGCCACACGAGCAAAAAGGAAAATATGGGGGAGCTAGTGTGTATATACAACCAGCTTCACATGGTACCGGAGTAATTGCAGGTGGTGCAGTAAGACAAGTATTGGAAGCCGTTGGGGTTCACGATGTATTGTCTAAGTCTCAAGGTTCTTCCAACCCACACAACGTGGTAAAAGCAACTTTTGATGCACTATTGCAACTTAGGGATGCGAGAACAGTAGCAAAACAAAGAGGTATTTCTTTAGAAAAAGTCTTTAAAGGATAATTTAGGATACTATGGGAAAGATTAAAGTAACTCAGGTAAAAAGTAGTATCAAGAGAACCCAAAACCAAAAAAGGACTTTGGAAGCTCTTGGTTTGAAAAGAATAGGTCATGTTGTAGAACACGAGGCCACGCCAAATATTATTGGTATGATAAATAAAGTCAAACACTTAGTTTCTTCTGAAGAAGCTTAACATATAATTATAGTGTAATGAATTTAAGCAATTTAAAACCGGCAGAAGGCGCATCCAATAGAAGTGGAAAGATTGTTGGTAGAGGACAAGGTACTGGTAAAGGAGGAACGGCAACAAGAGGTCACAAAGGGGCTAAGTCTCGATCTGGATATTCCAAGAAGATTGGTTTTGAAGGTGGACAGATGCCTTTGCAACGTCGTGTTCCTAAATTTGGTTTTACCAATATCAATAGAAAAGAATACAGCGGAATCAATTTAAATAAATTACAAGAATTGGTAGATAAAGGTATCGTTAAAGACGAGGTTACTTTAGATACGCTTGTAGAAAATAGATTGGCCCGAAAAAATGATTTAGTAAAGATTTTAGGTGGGGGTGAATTAAAAGCTTCCCTTAAAGTTTCTGTACATAAATTTACTGCCACAGCCAAAGCTGCTATTGAAGCTGCAGGAGGAGAAGCAATAAGTTTATAAGCAACGCATGTTATGAAAAAGTTTTTTGAAACATTATCCAATATTTGGAAAATAGAAGAGCTCAAAGGGAGAATTTTAGTGACCTTGGGTTTGCTTTTGGTATACCGTTTTGGTGCACAGATTGCACTGCCCGGAGTTGATACTGCGCAATTGGCAGAACTGGCTTCCAATACAGGTGATGGAATCTTTGGACTTTTAAATGCATTTACAGGAGGGGCTTTTTCCAATGTTTCTGTATTTGCCTTGGGTATTATGCCTTACATTTCTGCTTCCATTGTGGTTCAGCTTATGGGAATCGCAATTCCTTACCTTCAAAAATTGCAGAAGGAAGGGGAAAGTGGAAGAAAAACCATCAACCAAATCACAAGGTGGTTGACTATTGGTATTTGTATCGTTCAAGCTCCTGCATATTTATATGGATTAGGGGCATTGGGTGTTCCAGACAGTGCTTTCGTACTTGGAAAAGGATTGGATTTTATTATCCCTGCCGTAATTATTTTGGTAACAGGTTGTGTGTTTGCCATGTGGTTGGGGGAGAAGATTACAGATAAAGGTATTGGTAACGGTATTTCCTTGTTGATTATGATTGGAATCATTGCCACATTGCCACAATCTTTCGTTCAAGAAGTTATCTCTAGAAATACCGATGGTAATGGAGGTCCTTTGTTGGTTCTTGTAGAAGTAATCATCTGGTTTTTGGTCATTCTTGCTAGTGTGTTATTGGTAATGGCTACGCGTCAGATTCCAGTACAATATGCAAGAAGAACGGCTTCTGGAGGCTACGAAAAAAATGTAATGGGATCAAGACAATACATTCCTTTAAAATTGAATGCTTCTGGGGTGATGCCTATTATCTTTGCACAGGCTATTATGTTTGCGCCAAGTTTAATTGGAAAGACCTTTAACAATACTGCAGCGGGACAATGGATGGAAGTGCAGTTTGCAGATATTTTTGGCTTGGCTTATAATATTTTGTTTGGACTGTTGATTGTGATATTTACGTATTTCTATACGGCCATAACAGTTCCTACCAATAAAATGGCAGATGATTTGAAGCGTAGTGGAGGTTTTATTCCAGGTATTCGACCAGGAAAGGAAACAGGAGATTATCTAGATAAGATCATGTCATTGATTACGTTGCCAGGATCGTTATTTTTGGCATTGTTGGCCGTATTGCCGGCAATCGTAGTTAAATTATTGAATGTACAACCGGGATGGGCCTTGTTTTATGGAGGTACATCACTCCTCATTATGGTGGGTGTTGCTATAGATACCGTTCAACAAGTGAATTCGTATTTATTGAACAGGCATTACGATGGGTTAATGAAAACCGGTAAAAATAGAAAAGTAGCATAATTATGGCTAAACAAGCAGCAATAGAGCAAGATGGAACCATAATTGAAGCATTGTCCAACGCGATGTTTCGAGTAGAATTAGAAAATGGTCATGTTGTAACAGCACATATCTCAGGAAAAATGAGAATGCATTATATTAAATTACTTCCAGGAGATAAGGTGAAGTTGGAAATGAGTCCTTATGACTTGACCAAAGCAAGAATTACATATAGATATTAAGCGAACAGGATGAAAGTTAGAGCATCAGTTAAAAAAAGAAGTGCCGAGTGCAAAATTGTGCGTAGAAAAGGCAGGTTGTACGTAATCAATAAAAAGAATCCTAGATTTAAACAAAGACAAGGGTAAGTTATGGCAAGAATCGCAGGTGTTGATATACCAAAACAGAAAAGAGGGGTTATTGCCCTTACGTATATTTATGGTATTGGAAAAAGCAGAGCTCAAGAGATTTTGAGTATTGCTCAAGTTAGTGAAGATACTAAAGTGTCTGAGTGGAACGATGATGAAATAGGTCGTATCCGTGAGACCGTTTCTTCTTTTACAATAGAAGGGGAATTACGTTCAGAAACACAATTGAACATCAAACGTTTGATGGATATTGGGTGTTATAGAGGTATCCGTCATAGATCAGGTCTTCCTTTAAGAGGACAACGGACAAAGAACAACTCTAGAACGAGAAAAGGGAAAAGAAAAACTGTTGCTAACAAGAAAAAAGCAACTAAATAATAAATAGATGGCAAAGACAGGTGCAAAAGCAGCAAAGAAGCGCAAGGTTATCGTAGAGTCTATTGGAGAAGCTCATATTACAGCCTCTTTTAATAATATCATCATTTCTTTGACAAATAAGAAAGGTGATGTGATCTCTTGGTCTTCAGCAGGTAAAATGGGCTTTAGAGGTTCTAAAAAGAATACTCCATATGCCGCTCAAGTTGCTTCAGAAGATTGTGCTAAAATAGCCCATGAAGCTGGATTGAGAAAAGTGAAAGTCTATGTTAAAGGACCAGGTAACGGAAGAGAATCCGCTATCCGATCTATTCATAATTCCGGAATTGAGGTAACAGAAATCATCGATGTTACGCCAATGCCGCACAATGGATGTAGACCTCCAAAAAGAAGAAGAGTATAATTAATTATTAATCTCGCATAAGCGAAATATTCATTGGAAGTATAGTTACGATTATCGAAGGATACTAAGCCTTAATTCATAATCATATTTCCTAATTTAAAGAAGATGGCAAGATATACAGGACCAAAAACAAAAATCGCCCGTAAATTTGGGGAAACTATTTTTGGAGAAGATAAGTCTTTTGAAAAAAGAAATTATCCTCCAGGACAACACGGACAGAACAGAAGACGTGGAAAAAAATCTGAATATGCAGTCCAGTTAATGGAAAAGCAAAAAGCAAAATACACGTACGGTATTTTGGAAAGACAGTTCAGAAATTTATTTGCCCAAGCGAATAGAAGCAAAGGCGTTACCGGTGAAGTATTATTACAATTATGTGAGTCTCGTTTAGATAATGTGGTATACCGTATGGGTATCTCCAACTCTAGAAGAGGAGCAAGACAGTTGGTTTCGCACAGACATATTACGGTAAATGGAGAGTTGGTAAATATTCCTTCATATTCCCTAAAAGCCGGTGATGTTGTAGGTGTAAGGGAAAAATCAAAATCATTGCAGACCATTTTGGATGCACTTGCAGCAAATAGCAGTGTGTACGAGTGGATTACTTGGAATTCAGATAAGAAAGAAGGTACGTTCGTTAGCATACCTGAGCGACTTCAGATTCCAGAGAATATTAAAGAACAATTGATCGTCGAACTATACTCTAAATAAACAACACAAACCTAAATATGGCATTATTTAATTTTCAGAAGCCCGATAAAGTAATCATGATCGACTCCTCAGATTTCGAAGGGAAATTTGAATTTCGTCCTTTGGAGCCTGGTTATGGACTAACGGTTGGGAACGCATTGAGAAGGGTATTACTTTCTGCTTTGGAAGGTTTTGCTATAACTTCTGTTAGAATCGATAAGGTTGAACATGAGTTTTCAGTCATTTCAGGTGTTGTTGAGGATGTTACCGAAATTATCCTAAACTTAAAACAAGTTCGTTTTAAGCGTCAGATAGAAGATGTTGATAGTGAGGCGGTATCCATTTCCGTTAGTGGGAAAGATCAGCTGACTGCAGGTGATTTTCAAAAATTCATTTCTGGTTTTCAAGTATTGAACCCAGATTTGGTCATTTGTAACATGGACTCCAAAATCACGATCAATATGGAATTGGTCATTGAAAAAGGAAGAGGATATGTACCCGCTGAAGAAAACAAGAAGTCAGGTGCCCCTATGGGAACTATCGCTGTTGATTCTATTTTCACACCGATAAAAAATGTAAAATATAGCATTGAGAATTTCCGTGTAGAGCAAAAGACCGATTATGAAAAATTGGTTTTTGAAATCGTTAGTGATGGTTCTATCCATCCTAAAGACGCCCTTACTGAAGCGGCTAAGGTGTTAATACATCACTTTATGTTATTCTCCGATGAGCGAATTACATTGGAAGCGGATGAAATTGCACAAACGGAAACCTACGATGAGGAATCACTACACATGCGTCAGTTATTGAAAACAAAATTGGTAGATATGGATCTTTCCGTGCGTGCCTTGAATTGTTTGAAAGCGGCAGAAGTAGATACCTTGGGAGATTTGGTTTCTTTCAACAAGAATGATTTGATGAAGTTTAGAAACTTTGGTAAGAAGTCATTGACCGAATTGGAAGAATTGGTCATTAACAAAGGCTTGAGTTTTGGAATGGATCTATCAAAATATAAATTGGATAAGGATTAAATTAGATTTCTTATCACCTATGGTATTCCATTTTTAGATAAGGAAATATATAGTAAAGAGCAATGAGACACGGTAAAAAAGTCAATCATTTAGGAAGAAAGGCAGCCCATAGAAGAGCTATGTTGGCAAATATGGCATGTTCCTTAATAGAGCACAAGAGAATCAACACAACAGTGGCCAAGGCAAAAGCGCTAAAGCAATTTGTAGAGCCTTTGATTACAAAGTCAAAAGCGGCAAATAATCAAACTGTTGAGAAAGGAACGCACAACAGACGTATTGTATTCAAAAATCTTAGAGATAAGAACGCAGTAACAGAGTTGTTCAGTACGGTAGCGGAGAAAGTTGGAGAAAGACCTGGAGGATATACCCGAATTATCAAATTGGGAAATCGTCTAGGGGATAATGCAGATATGGCATTGATCGAACTTGTAGATTTCAATGAATTGTACAACGCTGATAAGCCAGCCGCGAAGAAAAGTACAAGAAGAAGTAGAAGAGGTAAAAAGGCGTCTACGCCACCTGTTGCAACTACCGAAACAAAGACTGATGATTCAGAAGAATAAAATTGTTATTAAATTTTAATAATTGTAAAAGGATAAGCCTAAAAGCTTATCCTTTTTTTATGTTTATTTGTCAAATTAAATTTTGTAAGAACACCTATGAAGTATCAAGCAAGGAAAAGAGCATTGTTATTATTGGCCGATGGCACTATTTTTCACGGAAAAGCTGTGGGGAATAAAGAAGGAACTGCCTATGGGGAGGTTTGTTTCAATACTGGAATGACGGGCTATCAGGAAATTTTCACGGACCCTTCTTATTTTGGCCAACTTATGGTAACCACGAATGCCCATATTGGGAATTATGGTACCAATGCCAAAGAAATAGAATCGGACAGTGTTAAAATCTCTGGTTTGATCTGTAAAAATTTTAGTTATGAATATTCTCGGGAAAGAGCCGATAAGAGCTTAGAGGATTTTTTGGAAGACAATTCCCTTTTTGCAATTTCAGATGTAGATACCAGGGCTTTGGTAAGCTATATCAGAGATCATGGTGCAATGAATGCCGTGATAACCACAGAAGTCGATGATATTCCAAAACTGAAAGCAGCGCTTGAAAAAGTACCGAGTATGGAAGGATTGGAACTTTCTTCCAAAGTGTCTACCAAAGAAAGTTACTTCTATGGCGATGAGAACAGTACCTATAAAATTGCCGCTTTGGATATTGGCATTAAGAAAAACATTTTAAGAAACCTGGCCAAACGAGGGGCTTACATTAAAGTTTTTCCATACAATGCCTCTTTTGAAGATATGAGTGCATGGAATCCAGATGGTTACTTTATTTCCAATGGACCCGGAGATCCAGAGCCTTTGGAAGACGCCATTGAAACTGCCAAAAATATCATTGCGAATGACAAACCGCTATTTGGAATATGTCTGGGACATCAGGTAATTGCTTTGGCCAACAATGTTTCTACCTATAAAATGCATAATGGACACCGTGGAATCAATCACCCCATTATAAATTTAACTACAGGAAAAGGCGAGATTACCTCACAGAACCACGGTTTTGCAGTAAATAGGGAAGAAGCGGAAGCAAATCCAGATTTGGAAGTAACGCATATACATTTGAACGATGATACCGTGGCCGGAATTCGTATGAAAAACAAGAAGGTGTTCTCCGTACAATATCATCCAGAAGCCAGTCCGGGACCCAACGATGCGACCTATTTGTTCGACGATTTCTTTAAACTCCTGAAAGCAAGTGCAAACTAAAACGTTTGCGTAGTTTTTTGAGAATATAAAACATGCTAAAACCAAGGGCTTACGTATATTTGTCCCTTAAGAAATCAACCTGTAATAAAAGTAGATATGAGTATCATTATTAGTGTTCATGCAAGACAAATTTTAGATTCAAGAGGTAACCCAACTGTAGAGGTTGATGTATATACTGAAAATGGTGTAATGGGTAGGGCGGCAGTGCCCTCGGGAGCATCTACAGGGGAGCATGAAGCGGTAGAACTTAGAGATGGGGGAACAGCGTTCATGGGAAAAGCGGTGACCAAAGCTGTAGATAATGTAAATAGCTTGATTGCCGAAGAAATTTTGGGCATGTCCGTTTTTGAACAAAACTTGGTGGACCAAGTCATGATAGACCTAGATGGTACCCCTAATAAGTCTAAGTTGGGGGCCAATGCTATTTTAGGAGTTTCTTTGGCAGTAGCAAAAGCGGCTGCAAATGAATTGGGAATGTCTTTATTTCGGTATGTAGGTGGCGTAAGTGCCAATACACTTCCGGTTCCGATGATGAATATTATCAATGGAGGATCCCATTCGGATGCCCCTATTGCTTTTCAAGAGTTTATGGTGATGCCGGTAAAGGCGAAAAACTTTTCGCATGCCATGCAAATGGGAACAGAGATTTTTCATAACCTCAAGAAAGTGCTGCACGATAGAGGTTTGAGTACGGCCGTGGGTGATGAAGGTGGTTTTGCGCCCACATTGGATGGTACGGAAGACGCTTTGGATACTATTGCCAAAGCAGTGGAAAAAGCCGGATATACCTTAGGAGACGATGTGATGATCGCTTTAGATTGTGCGGCAGCGGAATTCTATGTCGATGGAAAATATGATTACACCAAGTTCGAAGGAGATAAAGGTGCAGTGAGAACATCGGAAGAACAAGCGCAGTACTTGGCCGATCTTTGCGCTAAATATCCTATTATTTCTGTTGAGGATGGTATGGATGAAAATGATTGGGATGGCTGGAAAGCCCTGACGGATAAAGTTGGTGAAACTGTACAATTGGTCGGAGATGACCTTTTTGTGACCAATGTAGAGCGTTTGTCCAAGGGGATTGCGAATGGTATTGCCAATTCCATCTTAATCAAAGTAAATCAAATAGGTACCTTAACGGAAACTATCGCGGCAGTAAATATGGCAAAGAATGCAGGATATACTTCTGTAATGTCACATCGATCTGGAGAAACAGAAGACAATACCATTGCGGATTTGGCAGTGGCTTTGAATACTGGGCAGATTAAAACAGGTTCGGCTTCTCGATCTGATCGTATGGCGAAATACAATCAACTACTTCGCATTGAAGAGGAATTGGGAAGTACCGCATATTACCCTCAAGAAAATGCATTTAAGTTAAAATAAAACAATTTCTTAATCTATAAAAAGCCTTTCCAATTTGGGAAGGCTTTTTCTTTGCAAAATTAGCTGGGGTAAGGTGTTAAATTCAAATTAAAGACTTATCTTTTGGTACTTAGAACTAGTGTTATATGAATACCTTTTTATTTGTAGCGGCAGAGAACGACGCTATTCCTGATTGCAAAGCCGGAGGCATGGGCGATGTGGTCAGAGACGTCCCCCGTCAGATTTCCGAACGCGGGGATAAAGTCCATGTTGTAGTACCTTCGTATTCGAGATTGCATCAACAGGGAACCTTTAAAACCAATTTAAATTTTCAGTTGAGAGGGGTTACCTATACTGCTGAATTGTATGAAGTGATTCCGAAAAAAGAATTTCCCAATATCTATCACTATGTCATCCATCATCCGGAAATAGAAGCGGGAGATATTGCGCATATCTATCACGATGATCCGGAAGAACCTTTTTTTACCGATGCCATAAAATACTTTATTTTCAGTACGGCCGTAGCCGAAGCTATTAAGAAAGGCTCGTTTGGAAATTTAGACATTGTTCATATGCACGATTGGCATTCCAGCCTTGTTCTGTTCTTAAAAGAATATCATCCGGCCTACCAGATTTTAAAAAGAATGCGATTTGTATATAGTATCCATAATCTGGCCATACAGGGCATTCGTCCTTTTGAGGATAACTATTCTTCCTTAAAGAATTGGTTTCCCGAGATACCTTTGGATTACAAAAGATTACGCGATTACCGCTATCAAGATTGTATCAATTTAATGGCCGTGGGTATCCGTTTTGCCGATGCCGTACATACTGTTTCCCCCTCCTATAAGGAAGATGTTTTAAAACCGAGTTCGCCCCCTGAATTTATCGGTGGCGAAGGTTTGGAACAAGATTTATTGGAAGCGGAGAATCAAGGAAGATTATTCGGGATTCTTAATGGATCTAATTACAATAATATTCGAACGGCGGATAAAGGAAAACTGTATCGGAATACGGTAAAGGCACTTTTTAGCTGGTTGCAGGAGGAATCCAAACAATATAAAGCGCATTTTTTGGCGCATACCGGAGAGAAAACCATGCAATATGTAGATCAGCGCCCGGCATTTATTGTATCTAGTGTGGCCCGGTTAACGGAACAAAAATTTTACTTTTTTAAGCGCTCCCCGGATGCTTTCGTGGAGATACTTAAAAAACTGGAACGCGTCAATGGTATTTTTATGTTATTGGGTACCGGAGCACCTGAATATGAAGAACTTTTTAGGCAATTGAGTTACGAGCATAAGAACTTTATTTTTACCAATGGCCAATCTGAAGATCTTATCGACTCTATCTATTTGGAGTCCGATCTCTATTTTATGCCTAGCCTTTTTGAACCTTGTGGAATCAGTCAGATGTTGGCCATGAGAAATGGCAACCCCTGTTTGGTTCATCATACTGGCGGACTTAAAGATACCGTTACCCCCATGAAAACCGGATTTAGTTTTGATGGGGATACCTATGATGAAAAGATCAAGAATATGTTGGCCAGTTTTGACCAAGCTTTGGATGTCTATAGCAATGACAAGGCTTTGTGGAAAAAGATACAATCCAACGCCAAGAAAATGCGATTTACCTGGAAAAAATCGGTAGACGAATACTATAAATTACTCTACTCTATTTCAGATTGAAATCGCATTAAACTCACCGACCTTCGGGAGAAATAACTTAAAAAAATACGCTTGTTAATAATTGACTAAAACCGGCATGGAAATTGTTAAGATGTAGTGTTTTTCATAAATTTACGACTATTAAGCAAACAAGTAAAAAATAAACATGTCAGATAAAGCTACTTTAGAATATAATGGGAATTCTTTTGAATTTCCGGTCATAAAAGGCACCGAGGATGAACTTGCCATAGATGTTAAAACGCTCCGTGCTGCCACCGGGATGACAACCATAGATCCCGGGTATAAAAACACAGGTTCTTGCGAGAGTGCCATTACTTTTTTAAACGGAGAGCAGGGAATTTTGCGATACAGAGGCTATTCCATTGAGGAATTGGCGGAGAAAGCAGATTTTCTGGAAGTAGCCTATTTGTTGATTTTTGAAGAATTGCCGAATAAGGAGCAATTGGAAAAGTTTCATGCGGATATCAAAGCAGAATCCCATGTCGATGAAGAAATGAAAAAGATATTGGACGGATTCCCAAAATCTGCCCACCCTATGGGTGTATTATCTTCATTGACCAGTGCCTTGATTGCGTTTAACCCCGCTTCCGTAAATGTGAGTTCGGAAAAAGAAATGTATGGTGCAATTGTTCGAATTTTAGCAAAGTTTCCGGTCTTGGTCGCTTGGACCATGAGAAAGAAAAAGGGATTGCCGTTAGATTACGGGGATGATACCTTAGGTTATGTGGAAAACATCCATAAAATGATGTTTAAAAGACCAAATCAGGAATATGTAAAAAATAAAATAGTCATTGATGCTTTGGACCAATTGCTCATTTTACATGCGGATCATGAACAGAACTGTTCTACTTCCACTGTGCGAATCGTGGGGTCGTCCCATGCAGGTCTTTTTGCGTCCTTATCTGCTGGAATATCAGCTTTATGGGGCCCCTTGCATGGAGGTGCCAACCAAGCTGTATTGGAAATGTTGGAAGCTATTGAAGCTGATGGGGGAGATACCAAAAAATATATGGCCAAAGCCAAGGATAAAAGCGACCCTTTCCGTTTAATGGGCTTTGGACATAGAGTCTATAAAAACTTTGATCCCCGTGCCAAAATTATTAAGAAGGCAGCGGACGAAGTCTTAGGAGATTTGGGAATAGATGATCCTATTTTGGAAATTGCTAAAGGTTTGGAAAAAGAAGCCTTGGAAGATCAGTACTTTGTGGATAGAAAACTATATCCAAATGTAGATTTCTATTCGGGAATTATCTATAGGGCTTTAGGAATCCCTACCGAAATGTTTACCGTAATGTTTGCCTTGGGAAGATTGCCCGGCTGGATAGCACAATGGAGAGAAATGCGATTGAGGAACGAACCAATTGGTCGTCCAAGACAGATTTATATTGGAGCAAACTCAAGGCCCTTTGTTGCTGTAGAAAAGCGATAACAAACAAAAATTTAAGGAGCTTAAAACACCACGATCACAATTTTGTCATCGTGGTGTTTTCTTTATAAATACCCTGCAGAGATTACCTATATTTGCAAAAAAAAGCAATGCTGCAATTACATGTAAACGATGAGACTTCACCCTTAAAAGCAGTTCTCTTGGGAACCGCACAAAGTTGTGGGCCCACACCAACTGCGGAAGAGGCGTATGACCCAAAATCGTTGGAACATATCCTAAATGGAACCTATCCGGTAGAGGAGGATATGACAAAGGAAATGGAAGCATTTGCTGCCGTATTTCGGAAACACGGCGTACAGGTATTTCGACCTACGGTACTGGAAAATTGTAATCAAATATTTTCAAGGGATATTGCCTTTGTGATCGAAGATAAATTGATCAAAGCAAATATTCTTCCGGATAGGGAAAAGGAATTTGAAGCCATACAGCATGTATTGAAGCAGATCAACCCACAAAACATTATTTGCCCTCCAGAAGAAGTACATATTGAGGGCGGTGATGTCATGCCTTGGAAAGAGTATATCTTTATAGGAACATATACTGGAGAGGACTACCCGGATTATATAACAGCAAGAACCAATAAGGCAGCAGTGGCCTACATTAAGGAACTGTTTCCACATAAAAAGATAAAGTCTTTTGAATTGCGAAAATCCAATACCGTCGCCAAGGAGAATGCCCTGCATTTGGATTGTTGTTTCCAGCCAATTGGGAAGGACAAGGCAATTTTACATAAAAACGGCTTTTTAAGAGAAGAGGAATATCAATGGTTGGTCAATTATTTTGGGAAGGAACACATTTTTGAGATTACAGCAGACGAAATGTATCATATGTTCAGTAATGTCTTTTCCATTTCTCCGGAAGTTATTGTTTCCGAGCAAAACTTTACGCGACTCAATACTTGGCTAAGGGAGCAAGGATTTACCGTAGAGGAAATTCCTTATGCAGAAATTTCCAAGCAAGAAGGCTTGCTGCGCTGTAGTACCATGCCTTTGATTCGGGAAAAATAAGATTCGGACAAAGTAGCTTTACTTCGGCTTCGTGCCATTTCTCTTTTACTATTAAAAAAACCTCTACTTGTATTATTCCAGGGGGAGCAGACCCCTGTTCTTTCTGCGCTACAAGGGAGCGGTTATTTCATCACTTCATGTAAAATTTTCTAGCAAGAACCATCAAATTGGGGTTTTTTTACAATTTAAGTTTATTTGTAATTAGTTGGTAATCAATGTGTTTTTAATTTTTTAAAAAATAATAAACTAATTTATTAGTTCGAACTAAAAAAATAGTTAGATTTGTTCCAAAGTTAAACTAAAAAATTAGTTTGAAATGAAGCAATTAACCAAAGCACAAGAAGAGGTCATGCAATTGTTATGGCAATTGAAAAAAGCCAGAGTACCTGAAATACTCCAACAATTGCCAGAACCCAAACCTGCCTATAATACCATATCTACCATTATTCGCATTTTGGAAGACAAAGGCTTTGTGGGTCATGAAAAAAAAGGAAAATGGCATATCTATTTTCCATTGGTGGAAAAGGAAGAGTACAGCAATCAATCTATTTTTAGATTGGTCGATGGTTATTTTCAAGGTTCCTTTAAGAGTATGGTGTCCTTTTTTATGAAAAAGAACGACATCAGCCTTAGTGAATTGACAGATATCATGCAAAAAATTCAAAAAGACGAAGAGGAATGATTACGTATTTATTAGAATGCCTGGCCATTCAATTGGCATTTTTATTGGTTTACGATTTATTTTTAAGAAGAGAAACCTTTTTTCATTGGAATCGAACATATCTTTTGGCCACTTTCATGGGGTCCTTGATATTTCCAACAATCAGCTTTGATGCGCTAAAAACGACAGTACCTGAAAATTTAGTGGAATACCAAGAATTTTTTACGCAATTGGATGAAGTTGTGGTGGCAACGCAACCTAAGGATAATTTTTGGCAAACTTTTGATTGGGGGTATCTGGTATATACTATTGTAGTAGTCTTGATGATATTGTGGTTTGGAATCAAACTCTATCGTATCTATTGCCTAAAAAAAGGAGGTACTATCTCTTTAGAAAAAGGATATGTGAAGGTGATGTTACCCAAAAGTGGACAAGCTTTTTCATTTTTTAGATACATATTTCTCGGGGAGGATCTACCCAAAAACAAAGTGGAGAGTATTCTGGCACATGAAATGGTTCATGTGCGGGAATGGCATTCCGTAGATCTTATTTTTTTTGAATTGATGCGCATTGTGTGGTGGTTCAATCCCTTGGTTTACGTGTATCAAAATCGCATTGCCGAGCTTCATGAATTTATGGCGGACGACCAAGCTGCCAAAATAGATAAGAAAAAACAATATGAATTATTGCTCTCTGAGATTTTTGAAAGCCAAAATTTCAGTTTGGTCAACCAATTTTTTAAACAATCATTAATTAAAAAACGAATCCTTATGTTAACAAAAGAAAAATCAAAAACCATTTATCAATTAAAGTATGCCTTATTATTTCCTCTCGTCTTGGGAATCTTGATGTATACTTCATGTAGTGGAACAGAAGACACCTCTCAAATGTTAGATGCACAGGAGACTGAAACAGGAGTGCCTCTTTCGGAAAGAACCATAATAGCTTTTACTGCCGTTGAGACCGTGCCAATCTTTCCTGGATGCGAAGGTGCTAGCGATAAAAGAGCATGCTTTACAAGTAAGTTACAAGAGCATATTGCAAAACACTATAGAATTCCCGAAAAAGAAGAGGGCCAAGATTTTCAAGGAAAAGTAAAGGTACTTTTCTCGATTGCGGAGAATGGAACAATTAGCAACTTTACCGATGCTCCCAACGAGACGGTTCACAATGAAATTGAACGTGTACTTCAGCTTTTGCCACGAATTAAGCCTGGCAAGCTAAAAGGCGAAACGATTGAAACCCTTTACTCATTTCCGCTGTCCTGGAAATACCACCAACAGAATGATCTAGAATCAAGTACATCCCCGAAAGCCAATCCAAGTGAAAAGATGGAGGTCATAGGGGCATTGGATAAATCCGGGGCGATCTTCTCTGGGAAAGTAGTGAGCGATAAAGAGCCATTACCAGGGGTTAATATTACGCTTAAAACAAATAAAAATTATGGGGTAGTATCGGATTTTGATGGCAAGTTTAAAATCATGGCTAGAAAAGGAGACGTTCTTATTTTTCAATTCGTAGGTTTGGAAACCCTACAGTTTGAAGTCAAAGAATAAAGACATCTAATACCATTAGAAGTAAAAGAAGGGCTTTAGTAGTACTACTAAAGCCCTTCTTTTGCTATACCATTAAGCTTCTTTAAGCTGGTGAACAGATTTTTTATAGAGTTGATAGCAATAAAATGGAACTACACTTACAGCAAACAAAAAGATTCCACCCATGGCGATGTAGCCCGAAACTTCCTTGTCTAGGATAGATCCTGGTAAGTAAAGTGCAAAAGCCATAATAATCTGTAAGATACTGATGTACCCTAATATGAATACAATTTTTCGTAACATAATTTCATGATTTATGGTTAATAAATAAATTAAATCTTCTTCTATTTTTTTTACCCCATCAGGAGCAATTCTTTCTTTTGCCAAATCAAAAGCTGTTGCAAAAGATACGTCCTCCTCTAAGTATTCTTCTATGGCACAGCTAAAATGATCCACCAAATCTTCCTGAAGTGTCGCCTTGGATACGCCTTCTTGGCGTAAATACGCTTGTATAAAGTTGAGTTGTTGATCGTTTATGGTCATGACATCACTGTTTTTTGTTGAAATAGCGTCTGCAAGGTCGTAGAGAATTCCAATAATTCATTGGTAATCGGTTCCACTTGGGTTTTGCCAGTTCGAGTTAAGCGATAATACTTTCTAATTCTATTCCCTATAGGTATGGATTCTACTTCTAAAAACCCTTCTTTGGTTAAGGCGTGAAGGGCGGGATAAAGCGATCCTTCTTTGATTAGGATTTTATTTCCCGATATTTTTTTAACGGTTTGTGTGATTTCATAACCGTACATCTTATCATTTTCAGATAGAAGCTTGAAAATAATAGGTTTTAAAATGCCTTTTAATAGTTCTCTTGAATACATAGGACAAATATACATCATTATTTGATGTATCAAAATATAATACATGTATTTTTTAATATTTAATTCGCTCTTTTTAGAAAGAAGGGGGATAGAAATTAGTAATTTTGCTCACATTAAATAGGAAAATAAATGCGTCAGGTTACCAACTCCATACTAATGATCCGTCCGGCTACATTTCGTTCTAATGAGCAGACCGCGGTAAACAATTACTATCAAAAATCAGATGAAGGTATTTTGCCCGAAACCTTATTAAAACGAGCGCAACAAGAATTTGATGCTTTTGTGGCGAAGTTGGAAGAAAAAGGTATTGATATCACTGTCGTGGATGGGATTTTGGAAAGAGATACTCCCGATGCCCATTTCCCAAACAATTGGATTTCCTTTCACGAAAATGGAACCGTGGCACTTTATCCCATGTTTGCAGAGAATAGAAGGGCGGAACGCCGGGAAGATGTTTTGGACATTTTGGAGGAAAAGGGATTTGTGATCGAAAATGTAGTAGATTATTCTTCTGCGGAGGAAGAAGGTTTTTTTCTGGAAGGAACAGGAAGTATTCTTATGGATAGGGTAAATAGAAAAGCCTATTGTGCCTTGTCGCCCAGGGCCGATGAGGAATTATTTATTGAATTCTGCGAAGATTTTGAATATACTCCTGTTATTTTTACGGCCAACCAAAATGTAAATGGCCAGCGGATGCCCATCTATCATACCAATGTGATGATGTGCCTTGGAGAAGAATTTGCCGTCATTTGCCTCGATTCCATTGACGATAAGAAAGAACGCAAAAATGTTATCGCGCATTTAAAGCAGGATAAAAAAGAAATCATTGCCATTACCGAAGCGCAAATGCACAATTTTGCAGGTAATATGTTACAGGTGACCGGGAAGGACGGTCAACCCTATTTGATTATGAGTTCAGCTGCCCATGATTCCCTGCGACAAGATCAACTTAATACTATTGGAAAGTATTGTGAGATTATTCATAATTCTTTAGAGAATATCGAAACCTGTGGTGGAGGGAGTGCACGTTGTATGATGGCCGAAGTTTTTCTGCCCAAAGCCTAGGCTTGAACATGGCATTCAATTATTGCGGTGATACCATGAATTAAGGATAATCTTAAGAAAGATACTCCTCGGAACACTAACGGACCTATTTATTTTTTGAAACCATAT
This sequence comes from Spongiimicrobium salis, assembly GCF_043678055.1. Taxonomy (NCBI): domain Bacteria; kingdom Pseudomonadati; phylum Bacteroidota; class Flavobacteriia; order Flavobacteriales; family Flavobacteriaceae; genus Spongiimicrobium; species Spongiimicrobium salis. The sequence continues at coordinate 605,729 of NZ_JBHEQA010000001.1, read as the reverse complement.
TAGTCGGCTACCTTTTTGCTTTTACCCAAAACTTCTTTCAAGAAAATAAAAATCATCAAGACCATGAAAAAAGCAAAAGGCAAAGAAGTAATGATGAGTAGTTTTTGCACGGCCTGAAGAATATCTATTCCTGGATGAACGTTGCCCAATAGAATAAGGGCAATAGTAGCCAATAAAATAAAGAAAGACCATAGGATACGATGTTTTTTACTAGGGTCTTTTTTTCCTTTGTCTGTAAACATGCTCAGTACAAATACGGCAGAGTCTACCGAGGTAACCAAAAAGCTGATGAGTAAAACTATAGTGGTGATATTCAATACAGTTGCCAAAGGATAGTGTTCAAAAAAAACAAAAATAGACGAAAACACATTGCCAAATTCGTTTTGATATACGCCCCAATGCTCAATAAGTTGAAAGGCAGAGGTTCCAAAAACCGAAAACCAAAAGAAAGTTCCCAAAGAAGGAATGATCATCACGCCCAATAACAATTGCCGTAGTGTTCTTCCTCTAGAGATACGGGCAATAAAAATACCCGTAAATGGGGCCCAGGCCAGCCAAAATGCCCAATAATAAAACGTCCAATCGGTCAAAAAAGCAATGCCGGGATCAAAACCTCCCAAGGCCAAACTCATCGGAATGAGGTCCAGGATATAATGCAGAGATGCTTCGGCAAAAGCCATTAAAATAGTTGACATATCACTTACTAAAAAGATAAAGGCCAGCACCAACATTGTAATGAGAATGTTGAGCTTGGAAATCACCTTGATACCTTTGTTGACTCCCTTCCAGGCAGAGAAACAAGCAAGTACAGCTATCAAAATGCTTAGGAGTATGGTAGCCCCCACACCAAAATTTTCGGAATAAAGATGATTTAAACCCCCATTGATCTGCGCCGTTCCCAGCCCCGTAGCTGCGATCAAACCAAAAACTGTAGTAATGATGGTCATGATATCAATGCTATTTTTTACAGATTTGTTGGAAATGCTTTGATCAATAGTACTGCTTACCCGCGCAGTTTTTTTACGAACAAATAGTGCGTATCCCATGACCATGGCAAAAAGGCCATAGAAGGCCCAAGCCGTAAATCCCCATTGATAGAAAGTAAATTCCAAGGCCAATATCTCAGCAGATAAAGCAGAAGCGTAGGGGGGATTTTGCTGCATAAATACGGGCTCTTGAACAGCGCGGAGTAGAATCCCGGCACCCATCCCGGCACTGTACAACATAGACACCCAGGCCCAAAGGGAATGTTCGGGTTGTTCCTGATCTTTTCCCAGTTTTATTTTCCCCAAAGGAGAAAAGGCAATTCCCAGTACAAGGAGTACACAACCTAATCCTAAGTAGAGGTAAAAATAACCGAAAAGGTCCCTTACCCAAATCGAAGCCGCTTCAATACCCTGGTAACTTTCTTCTGTAAATACACCAATAACCATAGAAAAAATCAAAACTAGGCCTATGGAAATAGATAGGAGCGGACGTTTTTGTACGAGTGCAATCACAGCGGTATTTTTTGTCAAGGGGTTTTGGCAATATTTTTAATCATTCCTCCAAAGATAAAATAATGGAAAGGAACAATACTGTACCAATACAATCTTCCCCGAATCCCTTTCGGGCGAAAAGTGGCGGTTTGATGGAGGATATTGTTTTTATCAATTTTGAATTCTAACCATGCTTCCCCCGGCAACCTCATTTCGGCAAAAAGGAGAAGTCGTTTTTCTTTTTTGTCGGCAAGAAGGACACGCCAGAAATCAAGGGCATCGCCTGGGGAAATTTTATCGGGATGTGTTCTTCCTCTTCGAAGACCGACACCTCCATTCAGTTTGTCCAAAAAACCTCTTAATTGCCATAACCAGTTAGCATAATACCATCCCGTATTGCCACCTATTTGCCAAATTTTTTCTAAGGTATGCTCTGGTTTTTGAAGAAGGACTTTTTTCTGGTCCGTCAATACCCCGAATTTCGGAACTTGAATGTATTGCCCCAGACTTTCTTTAAAACGTCCACTTATCATGCTGTCTTTCCAGCTACTGACAACAGAGTTCTGGGCGATTTTTTTAAAAGCCATGGTAATGGCTTCTTCGTAGGTGTGTGTCTTGTATTTCAGAAGTTCTTGAAGTCGATGATCTTTGGCCACAACTTCCATTTTCATGCTGTCTACTAAGTTGATGGCCAATTTATAAGAAGTAGAGGTAACAAAATACAACCAATAGGAGGATAGTTTTGGTGTCATAACGGGAACAGAGAATATCCAGTTTTTAAACCCCCTTACTTTAGCGTATCCCTTGAGCATTTCCTTATAGGTCAGGATATTGGGGCCTCCAATATCAAAAGAGTCGTCATAGGTTTGATGGTTTTGAAGCACTGCCGTCAAAAAATAGATGACATCCCTAATGGCTATAGGTTGGGATTTTGTCAACACCCATTTTGGAGTTATCATAATAGGGAGTTTTTCACAAATATCCCTGATGATTTCAAAAGAGGAACTCCCCGAACCAACAATAATACCTGCGCGAAGGACGGTAAGATGAAATGCGCCCTTATAGAGAATCTCTTCCACATTTTTTCGGGAGGACAAATGTTTAGATAAATGGGCGTCATTGACAATGCCACTTAAATAAATGACCTGTTGTACACGGGTATGGGCTAAGTACGCATTAAAGTGATGGGCGGTAGTAGCTTCTTGTTCATCAAAGTTTTTAGTGGACGAGCTCATAGAGTGAATCAGGAAATACGCAATATCGATATCTTGAGGTAGCTTATGGGGAGATGGGGAATCTAAAAAATCGATTTCAATAATATCGATTTTGACTCTGGTCTGAGTATCAATGGATAGTCTTTCGGCATTTCGTACCGCACAGATTACCTGATGTTCCAAACGCAATAATTCTTGTAGCAAGCGCATTCCTATATATCCATTTGCTCCGGTAAGTAATATTTTTAAAGGCTTAGGCATTCTTCAATACGGTGTTTTCAATGCATACTATGTTCTCGTTACAAATCGCCGATGGACGAAGGGGTGTGGTTTGCTTTATAGCTCAGGATTTTCTTGAAAAATTTCTGAATGGCCTTGGTATCGGATTTGACCTTAATAAAATAATGATCCTTGAAAATAGAATAGATCGCTGAATCTCCCTTGTAAATTGTGAGTTTGTACCAGGGAATCACCAAGGCATAGGTTTCTAAAAGCGAGCGAAACCGGACGATAATGCCTTTAGGGCGAAGTTCTATATTGCAGGTATTGACATTATTGTCCAAAATCAATAAATGGTATATTTCCAAACTCGTTTCCGTAATGAACAATTTTGGAGATCCTATACCACCCAGAGAAAAGCGTTCTTTCAGGGAAAATGGTTTTCCCACTGCGGCATCCACTTTTTTAGTAATCTCTTTGTTATTGTACGATACATTGACAAGCATAGGGAAAGGCAATTTTTTAAGTATGGACTTAAAGTTAACCAAAATAGCGCGGAATACCTTTTAGGTCCCTTAAAAGCATATTTTTTTACGTAGTTTTGTACGCTTAAATTGCTTTTATTGATGAATATTCAAGATATCTTGACTGCTAAAGTAAAGGAAGCTGCTTTAGCGCTTTTTGAAAAAGAACTTCCTGCTGTGGAATTTCAACCTACCCGTAAAGATTTTGAAGGGGATATTACTGTTGTTGTTTTTCCAATGCTTCGGCATATCAAAGGAAATCCCGTACAAATTGGGGAACAGATAGGCGCTTTTTTGAAAGAACAGGTTGCCGAAGTAGAGGGGTATAATGTGGTTAAAGGATTTCTAAATGTCATCATTGGTAATGCCTTTTATCTAAAATTCTTTGAAGATATCAGGGCTGTTGAAGATTACGGATATGCCACCACATTGGATGCAGATGCGGTCATGGTGGAATATTCATCCCCAAATACAAACAAGCCGCTCCATTTAGGGCATATCAGAAATAACTTATTAGGGTATTCTGTTGCTCAAATTTTAAAGGCTGCGGGCAAGAAAGTATACAAGACCCAAATTATCAATGATCGTGGAATTCATATTTGCAAAAGTATGTTGGCCTGGCAAAAACTTGGAAATGGAGAAACACCCCAGAGCACAGGTTTGAAAGGAGATAAGCTGGTGGGGAATTATTATGTAGCATTTGATAAGTGGTATAAGAAAGAGATTCAAGAAATGGTAGCTGCAGGAACAGACCCTAAAGTTGCTGAAAAAGAAGCTCCAATACTTTTAAAGGCCCAACAGATGTTACGCAAATGGGAAGCGGGTGATCAAGAAGTTGTTGCCTTGTGGAAGACCATGAACGGCTGGGTATATGAGGGCTTCGATGTGACCTATAAAAACTTGGGCGTCGATTTTGATAAACTCTACTATGAAAGTGATACTTATCTTTTAGGGAAAGATGTGGTTGCCGATGGATTGGAAAAAGGAGTTTTCTTTAAGAAAGAAGATGGAAGTGTGTGGATCGATCTTACGGCAGATGGTCTTGATGAGAAAATTGTATTGCGTTCGGATGGCACGGCCGTATACATGACTCAGGATATTGGTACGGCAATACAGCGGGTAACGGATCAGCCCGACATTGGAGGTATGGTATATACTGTGGGAAATGAGCAAGATTACCATTTTAAAGTATTATTTCTCATCCTTCAAAAATTGGGTTATTCCTGGGCCAACAGATTACATCACTTGAGTTATGGCATGGTAGATTTGCCCAGCGGTAAAATGAAGAGTAGGGAAGGCACTGTTGTTGATGCCGATGACCTTATGATAGATATGACCCAGACAGCCGAAGAAATTTGTACGCGTTTGGGGAAACTGGAAGGGTTTTCGGAAGAAGAGAAACAGGCTTTGTACAAAACCATTGGTTTGGCTGCCTTAAAATATTATATCCTAAAAGTGGATCCCAAAAAGCGAATTCTTTTTGATCCGGAGGAGTCCGTGGAATTTCAAGGAAATACAGGACCTTTTATTCAGTATACCTATGCTAGGATACAGTCTATTTTAAGAAAGGCAGATTTTGAATATTCCAATACCGTGGCCGAACTAACGGAACTTCATGAAAAAGAAAAGGAGTTGTTGAAACAATTGCAATTGTTCCCAGAGACCATACAATTGGCCGCTACAAATTACAGTCCGGCATTAATTGCGAATTATACCTATGATTTGGTCAAAGAATTTAATTCGTACTATCAAAACGTTCCTATTTTGCCAGAACCAGATCTTCAAAAGAAAATTTTCAGGGTGCAACTATCCGAGAAAGTAGGGAAGCTTATCAAGTCTTCTTTACGCCTACTCGGAGTGGATGTGCCGGATAGAATGTAGTTCAATTTAACAAAAGAAAAACCAATTTATGCAAGGAGTAGCGCTCTATATTGATGTTAAGTCAACCGTAGAGATTGCTTTTATGATTTTTTGCATATTGGTAGCCTTGGCCGTGTTGTATATGTTGTATTATGCGGTAGCCCTATATTTTATTGACCCTTATATTCGTCTAAAGAAACTATCCGTACGGGAAGAAGGTTTTATTTCCTATCATTTGCCTTTTTACCGAAAACTATCTCTGGCCCAGCGAAATAAATTTAAAAAACGGATCATTCGGTTTAGATCAAGAAAAGAAATTGTCTTTAATGGAGAGGTAGAAGACAAAGGCGAGATTATTTTGTTGATTAGCGCCACCGCAGTAATGCTCACTTTGGGACATCGGGATTACTTACTGGATTCGGTAAAAAGAATTATTGTTTACCCTTCACGTTATTATTCGATTTTTACAAGAAAAGACCACTATGGAGAATACAATGCAGGATTAAAAACGTTGGTTTTTGCTGCCGATCAATTACGGGAAGGTTTTAAGTTGCCCAACGACAATATCAATCTTGGTGCTCATGAGTTTGCCCATGCCTTGATCTTTAATATGAAGGGGAAATCATTCTTTCAAGGCTTCGATTTTAAAAAGGGATTGAAAAAAATGAAAAAGATATCGGGCGATTCCCAATTTATTCAGAAGGTAAAGGATACTAAATATTTTCGGGCCTATGGTCAGACCAATCTGCATGAATTCTTTGCTGTTGCAGTAGAAAATTATGTAGAGACCCCTGCTGTATTCAAAAAGGAATTCCCCGCCTTGTATAGCACCATGAAAAAAATGTTGAATTTTGATTTCAATAAGCCCTATTCCAAATTAGAAACTCACTCTAAAACTTAAATTGGGAGTAATGCCCAGCGAGATGTTTTCTATACGCTCTATTTCATCTTCGTCGTTTAAAATAAAATAGGTTTCCAGAATATTATTACGGTTGAAAAGATTCAATATGGAAGCACCAAGAGAGGCTTTGATTCCTGGAGTCAAATCAAAATTGTAAATGGCAGAAGCATCTACCCTGAGGTAATTGGGCAGCCTACTGCTGTTGGGGGGTTCAAAATTAATAGCTAAGGGAAAACTAGTATTATCAATGCCGGCATCCCCTTCCAAGGGTACGGTAATAGGTTTTCCAGTGCGATAGTTCACGCCAAGACCAAGCTTTAATTTTTTATAGGTATAGGTTCCAGCAAAGGTTAAGGTATGTCGGGTATCCAGATTATTGGGGAAAGTAGGGGGGACAATGTCCTCAAAGGTATAATTGTTTACATTGTAGGTATAGCTGAACCAGGTACTATAGCGGGCCGTTTTTTTATTGATAAGAAATTCCAGGCCCTTAATGGTATATCCTCCTATTTCTCCTCGAAATTGATTCTGATTTTGGAACCCCTGTGTAGAGGTACTGATACCGTCAACGTCTTTGTAAAAACCTTCCAAGCCTATATAAAGACTTTTTTGGTCGTACGTAAAGCCTAGGGAAAGCTGTTTACTTTTGGTAATGGGCAAGCGTTCCCCATCCGACAAAATCCATCGGCGCTTTTCAATACCCAAAAAGTTTTGCTCCAGATCAATGACCTGATTGGTAGTCTGATTTTTGAACTCCCCCAATAAGGTAGCCTTTATCTTTTTACTAAAGGAATAATTGAGATTGATCCGTGGTTCAATGATGAGTTCCTTGAAAGAATCCAAATTTTCAATATAGTTGAAACGGAATCCTCCTCTCAAATCTAGTTTTTCATTACGGGAACTATAGTCAAGGCCCGAGAAAAGGGCATGGGTTCTAATAACCCCTTTATTATTGCTTCTAAAGGGGGGAAGGCTTACGTCGGTAAGATTTACGACCCCTACTTCATTGAACTGGTAGCCATTGCGCCATTGGAGGTGGTCAAAAAAACGATAGGCGGTATTGAGTTTTATGGAGAAATCAATCACTTGATTGTTTTGAAAAAGCTGTTGCAAATTATTTTGTGAACTGCTAAAAGCATCTAGATTATAACGGGTATAGTACACATTCAATAAGCTGGAAAAATCTGGGGACCAATTGCTCTCTAAACTGGCACCTCCAGAAATATTGGTTTGATCCAAAGTACTTTCCGTAGATCTGGGCGTATTTGTAGATCGTTCCAAATAATCCAATCGGTTGTTGCTGTTCAGAAAACTAAACCGCAGTTTTTGCGTAGGGTTGATGTCATACAATACTTTGGCTGCAAAGTCCGAATAAAAAAAGTCCTCTTCCCGTTCAATATTATCGTTTAGGGATTGTCCGGTTCTAATTTCGGTATCCTGAAAGACACGATCAAAGAATTGATTGAAGGTAGGTGATTCAAAGAAGTCGGTAAAGGAGCGTCTAGCAGAAAATTGAAAAGCTAGGCGTTCTGTAATGGGCAATATCCCATAAAAATCCCCGCTCAAGAGATTAACACCACCACCACCTGAAAAAGAGGAGGTGATTTCATTTTTGGTCTGGATATTGATTACACTGCTAACGCCATCCCCATAGGCTACACTAGTACCATTTTTTACAATATCCACTTTATCTACCAAATAAGGGTTAAATGCAGAGATCAAACCGAAGAAATGACCAGATTGGTAGGTTTTTATGCCATCCCATAAAATAAGGTTTTGATCGTTGGTGCCTCCTCTTACATTGATGTCGGATACGGTTTCATTGATGCTTTTAATCCCAGGGAGTGCTTGAATGGTCTGTAGAATGTCGGGTTCTATAAGCCCGGGGATAATCCCAAATTCTTTCGTACTCAGACGGATGCTGGCATCTTTTTGTTTGCTTAGCCCTGAGGTCAGGAAGTTATAGAGAATTACCTCACTGAGTTCCTGATATTGTTTGGACATTAAAATTGGAGCGCAGGGAGTCTTGACCAGATCATTGGCTTGTACATACATAGGTTTATAGCCTAAATACTGAATGCGTAAAACCGCGGTTTCGGCTACTTCCCGAAATTTAAAATAGCCTTCGGTATCCGTGACCATAGCTTCCTTGGTATCCAATACTTCCACTGAGGCTCCCATGATCGTATTTTTTTCAAAATTATCAAGCACCCGTCCACAGATGGTAACCAAGGTATGCTTTACGATAGAGTAATAACGCGGATTGAGCTTTACGATTTTCAGGGAAGTCTGGCCTTCGATCGCCTTAAGGATTTCTGAGAGTGTATTTTGTGCAATGGGAAGTATGCTACTACCATCAATATCACTATCTACATAGGAAAATTTAATGTCAAATCTGGTTTCCAATTCCCCTAAATAGGAAATCAAAGGTATTTTTTGAGCTAGGGAATCCTGTGCCTTACCAATGGACATGGTAAAAAGGAAAGACAGCAAAAAAATAAGGGAAATGTGTTTACTGTTCGCTTTTGGCATAGAATAGTACCTTATCGTCTTCTAAATTAAACTTTATTTTAGAAGGGACACAAATACTTTTTAAAGCGAGGTCAATATTTTTATTGCTAAAGCTACCGGTAAACAACTGATCGGTATCAATATCCTTAATGTCCATAGAGATATTGTACTGTCGTTCAAACTCCTGTAATACATACAGAAGGGGAATACTGGTAAACGAACTTTCATCGTTTATCCAAGTGGGTTCATTATATTTCGTAGGAGGAACTATTTTCACATCATTATCAATGACCAAGAAAGAACTTCCGGCAGGGAGTTCGGTTTCAATAGCATTATGGGTAACACGCACCAAACCTTCATAGCAGGTTACTTCGAACAAGCCCGAACGTTGTTCCACATTAAATTGCGTACCTAAAACGGTAACTTCTCCGATAGTGGTCTGTACGGTAAATTTTTTTCCTTTGGCCACTTTAAAGAAAGCTTCTCCATCTAGAGTTAAACTTCGATCTTCATCCCATTTGCTTTCATTATAACTGATCTCGGAATCGGCATTCAGGATGATTTCAGAAGCATCGGGAAGTATGGCCTCACTATGTTCCGCATAAGAGGTAGTCACTGTTTTGTCCAATGAATTGGTGAAAAAATAAGCGCCCGTAATCAAAAGGATAACTGCAGCGGCTATTCGAGACCATTTCTTGATTGGAGATAAAGAAACTACTTTAGAAGATTCATGAACTCGTTTGGCCTTAATAGTGTTATAGGTATTCTCCATATCAAAATCGGGCCCTTCCAAAGTCTCGGAAGCAGCTATGATTTTCTGATATGAATGATAGGCATCGGTTTTTTTGAACTCTTCCAACTCTTCCTCGGAAAGTTCGTTATTCAACCATTTTGCCAAATAATTTTCTTGCATCTTTCAGTCACTATTGATTAGTATAACAACTAAAAATAGGAATACCCTACCATATATCGTTATAATCTTTATACAAAAACATCAAATATAGAATTTTATTTGGTCTTCAATCCCTGGTTAACCCTACTTCATGCGGTCCTAAAAATATTGAAATGAGGGTATAAATCATGCCTAATTTCCATAACGTAAAAAAACAACTATTGTTTTCATGAGCAATTCAGTATAAAATCCACGCCAAAAAAGAATGGAGCCCAAGGGGTTTTGTCTCGCTGCGTTGGATATCATTTTCTGGTTCATGGAAAGGGAACGAAGACTATTGTTTTTGAATAATTTTCATCCTTGAATTGGACAGAGGTTTCTTCGCTGGGATTTTTTTTACCCCAATACCACGTATATTTTTAAGATTGTGTAAACCCCTTTGTATTAAGGGTTTGAAGACTTTTTTTGATGTGTAAAAATGAAACTTGAAAAAATAAAAAAGGTAGGGTTTTTAAAAAACGGATTGTTTTACATGAACAGAAACAAATAAAAATCCCAAACTTTATGAAACATTTTTTTAAACTTCCGATGTATGTCATCATGTTCCTGATGACCCTTATTTTTAGCGCTTGTAATGAAGAATTTGAAGAGGTCGATTTGTTGCGTCAACAAGAAACCTTATCTGCGGATTCAACAATTGCTGAATTAATTTCCAAAACGGCTTCCAATGACGGATCCTTTGACAATGTCGTGGACGGTGCAAGTTGTATTGATATTAAATTCCCGTATACTGTTGCCGTAAATGGATTGGAACTTACCATTACTTCTAGGGAAGATCTACAGTTGATTGAAGAAATTTTTGATGCCTTGGATACTGATGATGATATTTTAGAAATTATATTCCCTATTACGATAACACTTGCCGATTTTACTGAAATTACCATCAATAGTCCTGCTGACTTAAGGGAATTGGTGGAAAGCTGTATTGAAAATGGAGATGATGACGATATTGAATGTATCGATTTCGTATATCCAATTACCCTTTTTACCTATGATGCCAATAATGAACAGACCGCTAGGGTTGAAATCAATAGTGACCTGGAATTACGTCGCTTTTTTAATAATTTGGAGGAAGGCGATGTTGTAGGAGTCGACTATCCTGTGACTTTAGCACTTTTTGATGGAACAACAAAAGTGGTCAATAGCAATATGGAATTGCAAGATGCGCTGGAACGTGCCAAAGATATTTGTGATGAGGATGATGACGATGATTTTAATGATGATGATTTTACCAAAGAGCGTTTGGATCATCTTTTAGTAGAATGCCCATGGTTGGTAAAAGAAGTGAAAAGAGATAATCAAGATAGAACGGATACCTTCTTTGAGTATGCCATGAATTTTAGAGAAAATGGTGAGGTTGTAGTTCGTGATAGGGAAGGGAATAACCTTATCGGTAGCTGGGCCACACGTGTTACGGATAATGGTGCCCTGCTTCGCTTGGAATTTGATGTTTTGGTCGATTTTACTTTGGAATGGATGGTGTATGATATTGGAGAACGTGGCATTAAGCTTTTCAATGGAGAAGGCAATCGTATTATTTTAAAGCAATGGTGCGAAATGGACGAAAATGAAGACCCTGATACTTTGCGAGAAATCTTAAGGGAATGTTCTTGGATCATCAAGAAAGTAAAAAATGAGGGACAGGAAGTACGTCGTTTGCTAGGTTATGCCTTTAGTTTTGAAGGAGACGGTGTTGTGACCTTGAGTAATGGAGAAAATACAGCTACTGGAAGCTGGGAAATTGGTCAGAATGCCCAAGGAGTTTTGGTTTTGGCAATCACCATGGGGTCGGAACCTGGAGTAAGTTTTGAATGGCCATTGCGCGATTTGGATGATTCTCGATTGAAATTCGAAGTTGAAGGTTTTGAATTGGTATTGCTGAGAGAATGCGAGGCTAATGGAGATGATGATATTCCTGAAATTAGAAATATTTTATTTGGAGGTGCCTGGACGGTAGCGCAATATATGAATGATGGTGTAGACCAAACCAGCGCCTATGAGGGATATAGTCTGGCCTTTGACCAGGACAACCGGGTAACGGTAAGTGAAGGTTCAGATCCCATCCTAGAAGGATTGTGGAGAGTGCTTAGAGATAATGAGCAATTCCTAAAAGTGTTCTTGAATTTTGAGGGGAACACGCTCTTTGAGGAATTGACGGACGACTGGGATTTTGTATCCATCACTACAAATCGTATTGAGCTGAAGGATACGGACGAATACGGTCACCTACGTACATTGGTGTTGGAAAAATAAACAGTGAACCCTACTATAATGTAAAGGATGGTATGCCCGCATATCATCCTTTTTTAAGTCAATTTTTATATACCATCAATATGTTGGCGTAGACTTTTTAACGCCAAATGCATTCTTTTTTCAATGGCCTTAACACTAACCCCCTCCATTTCGGCAATTTGGGCATATTTCTTTCCGTCGATCCTATTCAGTAAAAATGTGGTACGCTGATTTTCAGGCAAACTGGCCAGAGCCCGCTCCAATTTCTCTTGATATTGTTTTTCTTCCAACAAGAATTCAGGAGTTTCGTTAAAGGTATCGTTCCGGCTTTTGGCATGGTTAAGACGTACTTTTTCGGCCTTAATAATATTGAGGTAGGTGTTGTTGGCAATAGTGTATACATAGGACTTTGCCTTATCCGGATGTACTTTTAGACAGTTCTCCCATAATTTTAAAAAAGCCTCTTGCACAACATCATAGGCCTTTTCTTCGTTACCAAACTTATAATAGATATAATTGAAAATGGTTTTGGAGTTCGCTTTGAAAAGGGAACTGAAGACTTGTTCTTCACATACATTTTCTATATTTTTAGTATCCAATAGGTCCGAATATTTTTTTCAAAGATATCTTAAAAAAAGAAAATAAGTAGGGTATTTTTTTTTACTGTTGTTGTATAGTGGGGGCAAATCAACGAACTTTGAATCGTTATGGAAAAGTTTTATAGACATTTAAAAAGCTTTGGAATAGTTTTGTTGCTCCTACATGTAATGGCATGTCAGGTAGAAACCAATGAGCCTCCTATGACTGCAAATGGAGATGCTATTTCCGTAAATTCCCCAATGACCAGACTACTAAAAAGAACAGCGGCACATGATGGCTCTTTTGATAATATTGTAGATGGTGTAAGTTGTGTCTCCTTAGTGTTTCCCTATACCATAGAAGTGAATGACAAACGTTTGTCCATAGATTCCGTAGATGATTTTATTGAGGTGGAAGAGCTATTGGATGCCGATGAGGACAATCAAGATCAAATTATCATTTTTGTGCCCATAACAGTACAAAAACCAGATTTTACACAAGTAGTTGTAAACAGTATGGAAGAGTTTGATGCTATTGCGAACGCCTGTGTTGAAGGAGGAGACGACCTTGATATAGAATGCGTGGATTTTGTGTATCCACTCACTTTTTTTTCCTTTAGGGTAGAAGCCCAATTTACAGATACAGATGCTGTTAACTCCGACGAAGAGCTCACGCGATATCTAAATGGACTTTCCCCAGATGATTTTATCAGTATTCGTTTTCCCATAGGCTTGGAATTGGCCAATGGTACTAGAATCAATGCAAATGATGCTACGGAGTTGACCCAAGTATTACTGAATGCGGTAGGAGCCTGTGATGAAGATGACGATGATGATCATAGTGACGATGATTTTACCGAAGAAAACCTAAGGGGGCGTTTGGTGTCTTGTCCTTGGGATATTACGCGTTTGACCAGAAATGAGGAAGAGGTGCCTTTGGAAGAAGGCCGCTTGACCTTTATGCCCGACAATACCGTACTTTTTGAAGATGGAAATACTACTGAAGTGGGCCAATGGACCATATCTCCCTCGGATGACGGAGTGATCGTGGAACTTCAATTTGAAAATTACGAACAGCTCAATTTTAGTTGGATCGCCCATGATACAGGAGAAGGCAGGGTACGCCTTTTCGGGACCATCTACGACAAACTACTTTTGCAAATGGACTGCGATGATGTGCAGTCTGGTAGGCTGTATTGAATCTTTCCTCAAGGCTTTTGTTTTTTAGCGACAACATTTTGTGAAAAAATAAGCGAATACCCTTAAAATATCCCATGTAAATAGGGCTTTCATTTGCCTAACGATAGCATATTCCTTTTCTTTGCATTTCCCAATAATTGCATAAGATTATGTTTGATAATTTAAGTGAAAAGTTAGATAAAGCCCTTCATGTTCTTAAAGGACATGGACAAATTACAGAAATTAATGTAGCGGAAACCACCAAAGAGGTTCGTAGGGCCTTATTGGATGCGGATGTCAATTTTAAGATTGCCAAGGAGTTTACCAATAGGGTACGTGAGAAGGCATTGGGGCAAAATGTATTGACAACTTTGCAACCTGGACAGTTGATGGTAAAGATTGTAAAGGACGAGCTTACCGAATTGATGGGAGGAGAGAGCGAAGGAATCAATCTTTCTGGGAAGCCTTCTGTAATTTTGATGTCTGGTTTACAAGGATCGGGAAAAACAACTTTTTCCGGAAAATTGGCCAACTTTCTTAAGGATAAGAAAAGTAAGAAGCCACTTTTGGTTGCCTGTGACGTGTATCGTCCTGCGGCTATTGATCAGCTTCATGTGGTTGGGGAACAGATTGGTGTTGAGGTATACTCGGATCGTGGAAATACAGATCCGGTAGCCATTTCCAAAGCAGGTATTGCCCATGCGAAAACCAATGGTCATAATGTAGTGATTATAGATACTGCGGGTCGTTTGGCCGTTGATGAGGAAATGATGAATGAAATTGCCAATATTCATTCAGCCATTACCCCTCAAGAAACACTTTTTGTAGTGGATGCCATGACCGGGCAAGACGCTGTAAATACCGCAAAAGCTTTTAATGATATTCTGAATTTTGACGGAGTTATCCTCACCAAGCTTGATGGGGATACACGTGGAGGTGCTGCCATTTCCATTAAATCTGTGGTAGATAAACCTATTAAGTTTATCGGTACTGGGGAGAAAATGGAAGCCATAGATGTTTTCCACCCTTCCCGTATGGCCGATCGTATCTTGGGGATGGGGGATGTAATATCCCTTGTTGAGCGAGCCCAAGAACAATTTGATGAAGCAGAAGCTAGAAAGATCCAAAAGAAAATCGCTAAGAATAAGTTTGGTTTCGATGATTTCTTGAGTCAGATTCAACAAATTAAGAAAATGGGGAATCTTAAGGACCTTATGGGAATGATTCCGGGTGCGGGGAAAGCCCTGAAAGGACTAGACATTGATGATGATGCCTTTAAACATGTGGAAGCGATCATACATTCCATGACCCCTGATGAGCGGGCAACACCTTCAAAATTGAATGCAAGTAGAAAAAAACGTATTGCTAAAGGAAGTGGCCGTACCATACAGGAAGTCAATCAACTGCTGAAACAATTTGATCAAATGGGAAAAATGATGAAAATGATGCAAGGCGGTGGCGGTAAAAAAATGATGCAGATGATGAGCGGTATGAAAGGGGGACGCTAGTTGTCCACCCGAAATGCGCACAGCATTGACATAAACCAAGTGCATAAAAACCACAAATAAGCAGAGATCAATCCTAAACAAGCATATGGAGTTATTAGACGGAAAAAAAATATCCAATCAGATTAAAGAAGAAATTGCTGCGGAAGTAGTAAAAATGAAGGAGCGGGGGGAAAAAGTACCTCATTTAGCTGCTGTAATCGTAGGAAACGATGGGGCAAGTTTAACGTATGTTGGAAGCAAGGTGCGTTCGTGTAAACGTATTGGTTTTGAATCTACCTTGGTGCAATTGCCCAGCACCACCAGTGAAGTGGAACTCCTTAAAAAAATCGAGGAACTCAATAAAGATGAAGATATCGATGGTTTTATCGTGCAATTGCCCCTGCCAGATCAAATAGATACCCAGAAAGTTATTATGGCCATTGATCCGGATAAGGATGTCGATGGTTTTCACCCAACCAATTTCGGGAAAATGGCTTTGGACATGAGTACCTTTATTCCAGCAACTCCCTTTGGAATATTGGAATTATTGGAACGCTATAATATTGAGACCCAGGGAAAACGCACTGTAGTCATTGGAAGAAGTCATATTGTTGGAAGGCCCATGAGCATTTTAATGGGACGTAAAGGTTGGCCAGGAAACTGTACAGTGACCCAAGCCCATAGTAGGACCAAAAATATTGAAGAGATTATTGCCAATGCAGATATCGTTATTTCAGCTTTGGGAATACCACAATTTGTAAAAGCCCATATGGTTAAAGAGGGCGCTGTGATCATTGATGTAGGAATCACCCGCGTTCCGGATGAGACCAAGGAAAAAGGATATTATATTACTGGGGATGTGGATTTTGAAAATGTAAGCAAAAAGGCATCCTTTATTACTCCAGTACCTGGTGGAGTAGGCCCCATGACCATTGCCATGTTATTGAAAAATACCTTATTGGCTAGGGAACGGCATAGATCAAAAGGATAACAAAGAAAAAATCCGTTATGCAAAACATAACGGATTTTTTTTATGGTTATCTTAAACCTATTTTTTACTCCCCAGAATTGGTAACAAAGGCAATATACTTGCTATCGGGAGACCAACTGGGAACATTGATGGTTCCCTGGCCACCATAGACATGGGCAATAATTTTTGGAGTACCTCCTGCTAAGGGCATGATCCGTAAAACACAATGCTTGTAGAAGGGATGATCTCCAGAAGGTACTTCCTTTGGAAAGGATATCAATACGATCTTCTTTTCATCTGGGGACACATGCGGAAACCAATCGTTGAGTTCATCAAAGGTCAATTGGGTTTGTTCACTACCATCTGCTTTCATCCGCCATGCCTGCATAGTGCCCGTGCGATTGGAGTTAAAATAAATGTATTTTCCATCCGGGGAGTATTCCGAACCATCATCAAGGGTCTTGGTATTTGTTAGTTGCTTTTCTTTTCCGCTGGCGACATCCAATTCGTAGATGTCATATTGCCCTTTGCGATTCCCCGTAAACAGCATCTTTTTTTCATCGGGAGACCAACCATGAAGATAGGATGCGCCTACGCCCGTTTTAGTGACCTTTATGGGGGAATCACTCCCTGTAATAGGGAGGTAGTAAATGGCCGAATCACCATTATCGTCATCATTGTGATGACTGATTGCAATTTTTGTCCCCTTGGCATTCAATACGTGATCATTGTTGTTGCGGTTGGCAAAACCACTATTTAACATGGTTATTTTTCCTGTTTCCAGATCGTAATTGTACAGTAGTCCATTAGAATTATAGATCAATGTTTTTCCATCCGGGGTCCAATTGGGGGCTTGGATACTGTGTTCGGAAGTCGTCAATATTTTACGTTCTCCGGTGGCTACATCCATAATTTCCAAACGGCTTCCCAAATAATCGCGATAAGGCTGTAAATCTTCAGGCGCAGGTTTTACAATACGTACATTCTTAAAGATCGCCTTTTCGGTCACTTCAGGGTTATGAGCGCAGATAAATAGGCCCACAAAGACCTCATTTCGCAAGTCGAGTTCCGTAGATACTGTGGTAAAGGCCTCTCCAAATTTAGCAGTGCTCATGATGTAGGTGTTGCCCCTACGTTCCAATTGTATGATATCTGGAGCCGTAGCTGTTGATTTGGTTTCTGTAACCTCACCATTGGCTTTTTTTCGGTATTGTAAAGAGGTTAAACCATCTCCATGCACAGTGCCTACTGCCATGGGAGAACCTGTATGAAAACTGTTTCGGATGGCCCATCCGATTTTTCGGTGGGGGTCCACACCTTCCCCTACAAATTCCATTTGCGCTCTCAGGATAAAATCGCCCTGAATGGATTTCCATACGTATTGAAATTCGTCTTGTGTTCCCCATATATTGGTTCCCGAACCCGTTAAGGTATAGGATTGGGAAGAAGCATCATAATGGGTGCTTCCAGGATGTTTTACTTGGCCAACGTCTTGGCTATTTTCAAAAATTCCTAAAGATTGTGCTTGGGTCAAGGTCATAGTGAATAGAAAAAGAAGCGTAGTGCGAATCATGCTTTTCGTGTTCATAGTGCTGTAAAAGTATAGAATTTTAAAATGTGCCTTAAAGATAGCTAAAGCGATGATGCATGGATATCACGGATGTTGCATTGTGTGGGACTTTTGGTTTTTTTGTGAAAAAAGTGGAAATGGAGGGCTTTATGCCCATGGTTGTAGTGGAGTAGGTCTCGACTGCGCTCGACCAGACATTGTTCACGATCCGTATTTTCTCAAAAGTATCAGATTGAAAAAGCTACTTGAGCAGCGTTGATTCCATGAATTAACCTAGATAATGTCTCCTCGAGTACACCTGTCTGTCAGCAGATTTGATCGAGAGGCTTTTTATTCATGTTGTTGCCGATTTTTTAGCGATGAGGTTTCAATGGTCACTTCGAGTGTTTTTGATGCGTATTACGTATCAAAAAATGTATCGAGAAGGAACTCGTTAGCATTAACATTCAATTTCCAATGTAAAACCAAAAGCTTCTCAGAAATCACTTAATTTTTAGACAGGAAGTTTCTTCTGGTTTCAGAAACATCTACTACTGCGATACGTTCTATGCCTTCCCGAAGGTATCTTATGTTTATGGTATTTTTATCTTTTAGGTGTTGTTTAGCTCCTTCCAAGCAGGCCACATGACAAGCCTCTTGCTTTCCTATTTCCAAGATGATATCGCCTCCTAATAATAAGGAGCGTCCAAGAACATTTGCAGTAATGGTGCCTCCGCGTAAACCCGCTTTACTGGCCGGACTTCCCTTAGCTACTTTTTGGATCAACAAGCCACCAGGGATGTTTAAATTGAAGACTTGAGTGAATTCTTCTTTTCGTAGCAAAATACCATCGATACCGATCCAAGGACGATCTTCAAAAGATAAGAGGTCTTTGGCGGTGTTTATGGTGACTGCCATTCCAATACCTTGAAACCCGCCACTGACCGTTAGGATACTGGAGGCAATTCCAATGACTTCCCCTTTGGAATTGAAGAGGGGGCCGCCACTGTTCCCGGAATTAATTGCCGCATCGGTCTGTATGAATTCAATACTGACCGTACCGTCATATACTTTATTAAAGCCTCTAAAGGCAGAAACAATTCCGGCAGAGAAGGAATTTTCCATGCCATAAGGGCTCCCTATGGCATAGATGTTTTGCCCAACAGCCATTACATCGGAATCTCCTAAAGTGGCATGGACCAAGGAAGTATCGGGTTCATCCAAACGCAGTAGGGCAATATCAGCCGATTTCTCACTGAAAAGTACCGTGGCGCTCCGCCTTTTTCCATCATAAGTCTTCACTTCTATTTTTGTAGAACCATCTACTACATGGGCAGCCGTTAAAATATGGCAGTCATGGGAGATGAGTACACCAGATCCCAAGCCTTGATTCTTGCTAGGTCCTTTTTGGGTATAGGAATCACTGGTGGTATAAATAGTAACGACACTAGGAATTACTTTTTTATACAACTGGGCAATATTGAATTCGTTTTTGGACAAATAATCAGGGAAAGTACGTTCCTTCGTGGAAGCGTGGGCCGGCGCTTGCGCCAGAAGCATTCCATTCCCCAAGAATAACAAGATTCCAAAAATGATAGGATACAATTTCATACAACAATTTTTTAATTTTATAGGCATTACAACAAATCCATACAATCAAAAGATGGTATGGAGATAACACTTTTGTAAAATTGGTTTTTTATGTTCCTCCTTTTAAAAAATCTCAAAGGATTTAAAATACCCTACTTAGGTTAAAGCCAAAAAAGAAAATGCCTTCGGTCCAATCTCCAGCGGCATTGGCGAGGAAACCATCTTCAAACATGGGTTGGGCATTGGTAAAATGCAATTGGAATACGTGTCCTCCGGTTTCCAAATCGAATCCAATGGATAAGGCATTTCTAAATGGGGAATTGTCCGCACGATTAAAATGATAGGCGTAATCTGCATTAATACTCCATCGTTTATTGAGTTTATGTCTCCCTCCAATACCCAATACAAATTGCGTATTATCTTGATCTACAAAACTCACAAAGTTCTCATGGACCAAGGACGGGGCCAATTGTAAAGAGAAGTTTTTATTGAATTTTCTGGAAATCAGGAATTGGGAGGTATAGGATAACCGATTTTGAAATTCCAATCGCGGCAATAGATCACTTTCCAATTCTGTATTGGCCGTCACAATATTAAATCCAACAATAGTAAAAGGAAAGCCTTTTTCCTTTTGGCGGATAATTCTATACTTTACATGGGCACCGTAGGTTTTTTCAAAAGAACTACGCGCAATACCTACATTGAAGGCATCACTGATTCCCCACAAGAAAGACAATTTGGTCACGGCATTATCCAAACCAAAAAAATCGTCGATACCATTTTGAACACTGCCAAAACGGTGTGAGACTACAAAATAAAAATCTCCTTTGGCGGCCAATTTGGTCGATTCAAAGTTGACAATTTTTAGCCCTTTAAAAGCAGAATCCGCATAGTTTCCTTCTTGGGACGTTTCCACTTCCGCTTCCAATTCATCCAATAAGTCATCCTGGGCATAGCTTAGGAAAGGAAGGGCTGCGCTACATACAAAAAGTATTAATTTCTTCATTATTCTTGATATTATTTTATAAGTGTACATTGATCAAATTTAATCTCCTCGAGCAATTCATCATACCCTAAACAGCGTCCTTTAAAGGTAATCGCTCCTTCTGCTTTAACTGCCGTGTCCGTAAATTGGGCAAAGATAGTATTGTCAATGGTGATATTGTTCTCCTCTTGTGATGTCACTGAACCAGAAACCTCAATGGTCTGATTGGTATATTTGGCCGATGCCGCTTCCGCATCTTCTTGAAAAGCTGCAATCATTTCCGATGCTGTAGTGACAAATGCCGCTTTTTCGGTTTCTATATTCCGGTGTTCCTGATAGGCGTATTTATAGACGCCTATAGCAGCTACGATGACGATTGCCAAGAGAATCAAAATCTTTTTTTTCATAAAATCATTTTTTATGGAACCTATAGCTCCTGAAGAATTAGTATTGGTATTTATTTTAACTTAAGTCGTTCCCAATCTTTCATCCCTACTATTTTTTGTATAAATATTTCGGACAAACAATCAGGAAGAAGATATTTCAAGACTAAAAATATGGAATGTATGGCTAAAAAGAGCAAGAAATGTATAAATTAGGGAAGAAAAATAATCGTAGAATTTTTCTTGATCCCTTAAACGAGATTCAAATAAAATAAAAAGCAGCAAAATAATTCGGGAAATCCCCAGTTTGTAATAGAAGAATAAAGCAAATAGGGATAAGGTAATGGAGAATCGATTTTCAGAAGAAACTGTAAAAAGCACGAATCTAAAGTTTTGTGTTTGCTTTTTGAATTTTTAACGACTTAAAGAACATAAAACTGCAAGATGCTATGAAAATAAACACAAAACTAATGATTATGGGAAGTATATTGATCGCTCTGGTTTCCTGTACCAGTGTTAACGAAGAGGATCTTATAGACCCGCCCGTAGAGGGAATTATTACTTTTGAAGCTAATATACAACCTATTACACAAGGTATTTGCAATGAGTGCCATTCAGATCCTCCTCAAAATGGAGCGCCAATTCCGTTAGTGACGTTGGAAAATGTACGTTCGGCTATTGAAAATAGAGGTTTGATAGGTAGAATAAATAGTAATACAGCGCCAATGCCACCTTCTGGTCTACTGCCGGTTGCCACTCGTGAATTGTTTGACCGATGGGTAGAAGATGGATTTGCCGAATAAGAAATAAACAAAAAACAAAAAAAATGAAGAAGAGTACAATTTTTACAGTAGGGATATTCCTTTTAGGTTTTAGCCTATCCTTTGCCCAGGACAAGTATATTACAAAAAATGGAGCTATAGATTTTGAGGCTTCGGTAGCCTCTTTTGAAGAGGTGAAAGCAAAAAATGAGAATGTTACCGGGATATTAAATACGGCAAACGGCGATATTGCAGCCTTGGCCTTAATGCGTGGATTTAGATTTAAAGTAGCACTGATGGAAGAGCATTTTAATGAGAATTACATGGAGTCCGAAGAATATCCAAAAGCCACTTTTAAAGGAAAATTGGAAGGTTTTTCCGCAGGGGATCTATCAAGTTCGGCAAAAGAATATCCTTTAAAAGGGAGTTTAACCTTGCATGGTAAAACCAAAGAAATCAATACTACAGCAAAAGTGTCTAAAAGTGGTGATGTGATTTCTTTTACGACAAGTTTTAGAACAAAGCCGCAAGATTTTGCGATTGATATTCCTAAAGTAGTAAGCAATAAAATAGCTAAGGAAATTAATGTGGTGGTCGACTTTGAGATGAAGAAGAGGTAATACAGCACTCATAAAATTTGATGAAAGCCCAAGGGATATCCCTTGGGCTTCTTTTTTTGCAAAAATCTATTTTATGCGTAATTGGAATTATTAATGTAATCTAAAACCTACTTTTTATTCGAAAAAATGCAATATTTTGATTCTTAAGCCGTTAAAAGCTGAAACAAAAGACCATTATGAACTCTAACCTACCTATGCCTGAAAATGAAGAACTCCGCTTAGAACGATTGCGGCATTACTCCATTTTAGATTCTAAAGAAGAAGCAATGTTCGACGACCTAACGAAACTTGCAGCCCGAATTTTAGATGTCCCTATTTGTTTGCTTTCCTTTGTAGATGAAGACCGACAATGGTTTAAATCACGATTAGGTACAGATACTATTGAAACAGATCGGGATATTTCTTTTTGCCAATATACCATCATGGGCGAAGATACTTTTGTAGTCAATGATGCCTTGGAAGATGATCGCTTTAAGGATAGCCCTTTGGTCACTGACGGGGATAAAACAAGATTTTATGCAGGTACTCCGTTGATCGATGAGTATGGTGCAGCCCTTGGATCTTTTTGTGCGATAGATAGCAGCCCGAGAGAACTAACGGAAGATCAACAACAGGTCATGGAATTGATTTCCAAAACCATCATGAATCTTATCACCTTAAGGAGAGAGAAATTGGAAACTGAGAAATTGTCCAAAGTGAAGGATGAATTCCTTTCCAATATGAGTCACGAAATTCGAACCCCGCTCAATGCGATCATTGGGTTTAATGACTTGCTGAGTAAGACGGTATTGACCCAAGAGCAAAAGGATTATTTGGATACCATTGCCACATCGTCGCAAAACCTGAAAGTTATTATCAATGATGTATTGGATGTGGCCAAATTGGAAAGTGGAAATCTGAAATTGGAGATGAAATCCATTTCTTTGAACAAATTAATGGATCATGTCATAAAATTACAGGGTCCCCAAGCGAAAGAAAGAGGGCTAAAATTAATTTCCAGTATAGATCATGAAATACCGCCTTATGTTTTGGGTGATGAAACAAGGTTGACACAGATTTTGATAAATTTAGTGAGTAATGCCATAAAGTTTACCAAAAAAGGATTTGTGGAATTACGCGCAATGGCCTATGAAATAAAAGAAGGCAAGGCCAATATCTCTTTTTCGGTCAAGGATACCGGTATTGGAATTCCCGAAGATAAATTGAAAATTATCTTTGAACGTTTTTCCCAAGCAGAGACCTCTACCACCAGATTGTATGGAGGAACCGGTTTAGGATTGAATATTGTTGACATGTTAGTGCGATTGCATAACGGAAAGTTAACGGTGGATAGCGAACGGGATAAGGGATCGGAATTTAAATTTGAAATTACTTTTGACATTACCAATGGGGTGCCGGAAATTGGGACTACAAAGGTGGTCAAAAAACAAGAAAAACCAATATTTAAAGGAGATAAGATTCTTTTGGTGGAAGACAATATTCACAATCAATTACTGGCAAGGAATTACTATAAACGCTGGGGTACGGATATCGATATTGCCGAAAATGGCGCCATAGCACTGGATATGTTGGCGGAAACCACATATGATATTATTCTGATGGATTTGCAGATGCCGGTCATGGATGGATTTACCACCACCAAAAAGATACGTAAAGAATTGAAGTTAAAAGTGCCTATTGTTGGCTGCTCGGCCCACTCCTTAGTGGGGGAAAAGGAAAAATGTATCAGTATTGGAATGGACGATTACATCGCCAAACCCTATACGGAAGACGAGTTGATACGGACCACTTTTAAACATTTACATCCCAATAAAAAAGAAGCTATTGCGATTGAAAAGGAAGCTATAACGACTGAAGTCAAGGAAGGAAAAGAGGAAAGCAATGTGGAACTCAGTACAATAGTTTTTGATGATTTCGATACCTTGATCAAGAATTTGACCGAGCAAGAAGGGAATGATTTTGTCGCTATTATCAAACGTCATTTTAATAAGCGTACTCCGGAGGATATTGAAGAAATCAAAAGAGCTTTGCAAGAGGAGAATATGGATGTACTTAAAGACAAGTCACATTTTATCGCGGGCTCCTTAGGCGTTTTTGGTTTTGAGAACGGACATAAATTAGCTAAAAATATCGAACGCTGCATTGCAGATGGAGCGCATGATAAGGCAAGGGAATTGGGACAGCAACTTATACCCTATTTGGAAGAGGCCCTGACCTTGACGGTCTGATGCATTAACAATAGCTTAAATATCCCATAGCGACGGTAGATACGGTACGCTATGGGATCTGTAGTTAAAAAAACTAGGATGGTATAGATTTGGACTTTCTCCTGCGATACCTCCAAGATAGTAGAACCGCAATTAAGATGAACAACAGAGGCCAGATATATAGAATACCCAGAAGAATCCCTTTGAGCAGATTCCAACCGAAACCTAAACTTTCCTTCATTTTAGATCCATAGGACTGAATGTAAGTTTCGGGCTCGTCTACATGGGACACGGTTTCATATAAGTCCACCTGAATGGTACTAAGGGCTACCTTATTGCTCAGATAATGTAACCTTCCTTGCGCGGCCTCTATTTCTTCTTGTAATCGTCGCAACTTCTCTTCCGTTTGTAAAATTTCTTCAACCGTGCGGGCCTTGTTCCGTAAAATGTCTTCATAACGCGCCTGCACCCTTAACTTTGTATTTAAACGCGCTTGCAGATCAACATATTCTTCGGATACATCTTCCGAATTGATATTTTTATAGTCAATGAATTCTGCATAATTGGCCAATTCAAATAATACCGATTCAAAGTGTTGTTGGGGCAGACGAATGGTACATCTGTTTTCTAAGCTATGGCTGTTTTGTTGAAAACGCATATCCGAAATATAACCGTTGTGGCGTTTAATGAGGCTTTGCATCAGTTGCGTAATACTATCTACATTCGCTACTTTAAAACGACAGCTTGCATTTTTTATAATTTTGAGATTGGAAAGCAGATCAGCTTGTGTTCTTTCAGGCGCGCTGGTAGATTCTCTTGCAATGGAATTGTAGTCTTGATTTTCCGCTACTTTTTCCAAAGAGACATTTTCTAGTTCATATTTTGAACTTTGGGAACAAGAACCTAAAAGAAGGAATACGGAAAGGATACCGATAAAAGTGTTTGATTTCATAAGGATTTATTTAAATTGATGTTTCAAACCTAAAAGGGAATGCAGAAATACTGTTGTAAAACCCTTGTAAAAGGATTGTATTATACTTGAAAAATGTAACTATCTTATAATCAAATAATTAATTGAAGGAAGTTTCTAAGGATATTCAATTGTTTCAATTGCTTTTAAAGCAAGTGAATACGGTGTTTTTAAAAACGCATGCGAGTTCGCACAAGGATATTTCCCAATGGAAGGGAGAAGATATTACTCGATTTCAGGAGGATCTTAGGGATAAGACGCAATCCAGCGTGAGTGAAAAATGGTTCTATAGTTATGTGAAAAACCAAGCTGAAAAACTACCGCGAATCGATATTTTAAATGTACTATCGCGTTATGTGGGTTTTGAAAACTGGCACGCCTTCCGACAAGAACATCATGCGCTTTCAGGACCTAAGAATACGATAAAAACCTATTGGATGATGTATATAGGGGGTATGCTGCTTATAGGAATCCTTGGTTACGCCTTTATCAATACCAATACGAATTTGCACTTTTGTTTCCAGGATATGGATACCGGACAAGCAATCACCAGAGCGCCTATAGATATTATCGTATTAAAGGAGGGAGAATCTCCCTCATACCATAAAACAGATAGTCTAGGATGTTTTAGCTATACTACAACAAAAAAACACGTCCGTTTTATTGCCCAATCTCCTTATTATAAGACCGATACGATTTACAGGGAAGTAAGCTCGGAAACTTTGGAGCCTATTCGTTTACGTACGGACGATTATGCATTGATGTTACATTATTATGGCAATTCCAATGTTAAGGATTGGAAAAAAAGGAGGGAGGAATTGGAACATTTGTTGGCAGATGATGCCATTATTTTTGAGGTATTGCCCGGACGGCTTGGTGTGGAACGCCATCGGAAGAAAGCTTTTATCAATATCTTGACGACTCCCACCCAAAGACTTAAAAACTTAAGGGTGCTAAAGACAGAATACCGAAGAGGAAAAATAGTTAAACTTAAATTCCGAATAGCTCATGAAAACTAAACATTGGATATACTTGGGGTGTATGGGTATTTTGTTTTCCTGTGCCAACAGATCCTCAAAAGAAAATACGGATTTACTATTGGAAATGGAAGTGGAAGCCTCCAAGGAGATGTCTATGGACAAGGCACGCGAGCTTTTGATATTGGAAAAAATAAAGGCCGCTTTGGACCAGTATAAATTGCGCCAAAGTCATCCAGAGTTTAACCATGATTTTGTTGAGGATTTATCATTTTTGGAAAGCGCCTCCAAGGCTACTACCATAGAAAAAATTGAACTCCTAAAAGAAGAAGTCAAGGGCGACAGCACACAGATAGAATTTGTGGTGCATATGAAGGACGGCGCGCGCAAAGATTTGGATACCCTACAGGCACTGCTGACTACTAAAGAAATTGAATTGGAAGGGGAAACGCTTAAAACAACAACAATTTCCTTTCAACAATGAATTTTTTATTTGGCAAACAATTGATCCATATCCTTAAAAGCCTTAAATTCCAAGGCATTCCCTGCTGGATCTAAGAAAAACATCGTGGCTTGTTCCCCAACCTGTCCTTCAAAACGGATATAGGGTTCAATAATAAAGGATATCCCTTTGGCCCTTAAGGTCTTGGAGAATTCTTCAAAAGTATCCCAAGGCAGTACAACACCATAGTGGGGTACAGGAACATTATGTCCATCAACAGGATTGGAATGCAAATCTGCTTCTTCGCTTTTGGGCTTATAATGAATTACCAATTGATGCCCAAACAAATTAAAATCCACCCAATGATCACTGCTCCTACCTTCTTCACAATTCAGGATTTCTCTGTAAAAGGTTCTACATTCCGCCAGATTATGAACAGGGATTGCGATATGAAAAGGTGAAACTTGTGCCATAGGATTCAATGATTTTAATAGTGCATTCCCCTTGATAGAGGACTATGATTAAAGGCGTAAAATTACGTCTTTTTAAGATTTTAAAAAAGCAATAATACGGTCTCTGACACCATCTTGATGTAAAGAGTGCCCCAAGCCCTTTGTTTTGATCAAGGTGCTGTCTTTCCAATTGGCATGTACACGCTCGGAACAACTAACGGGGGCTATAGCATCCAATTCATCATGAATCAATAATCCCTTTTTATGGAGCTCCTTGGCGTATTTGGAGGTTGAAAAATCTTGGATGTGAAACCCAAAATGTGTCATAAAATAGTCATCCAAAGCTTGCATTACCCGTTGATTCAAATTTAAAATTTGTTTAAACTGTGCCATGATTTCCGGGAGTTCTGATGGTGCTCCCAAGGAAATTATTTTTTCAATGGCTGCATTAGGGTATTTGTATTGGTGATAAACCAAGGTCATACCTCCCATAGAATGTCCAATGATATATTGAGGGTTATAGGTTTCAATTACCTTTTGGGCGCATTTGGCATAGACCAACAAATTTAGACAAGTGCCCGAGGAATATCCATGTCCGGGAGCATCCATGGCGATTATGGTATATCCTTCTTCCTGAAGTCTGGGGATTAAGCGCCACCAACGAAAACTATTGCTCTCCCATCCATGCATTAAGAGTACGGTTTTTTCTCCGCCAGACCATTTATAGGTTTGTATGCTATGATGATTAAATGCCAAACGCTGATCTTTGGCCCCATCCAAAAAAGATCGTTGTTCTTCCAGAACTCTTCCCTTACGAGGCGTACAGAACAGATGATATGCTGTCTTCGCCGCTTTTTTTCTTGCGAATATGACCAAGATTTTAAGGTATAGCCCGTAGAGCAGTGGGAGGTACTTTTGGAGTGTCTTTTTCATGATTTGGGCTACTTTTATTGCTGCCGAATAAGCCGACAAAATTACGTATTCGTACTTCAATAAAAAAGTTTCTTCAGTTTAAGATTCTCCTTCTAAAATTTAAGTTCATTCTGCTTCGCGATGGACACTTTCCATGGAAAAGGCCGGCGTACATATGGCAATGTACTCACAGGCTTCCTCAAAGGGATTGGCATAACGAATGCGAGTGTTTTTTTCAATTTTAATAGATTGCCCAGCACTTAGGGTCACTTTTTCCCCCTCGATCGTAAATTCTTTTTTACCGCGAATAATATAGGTGTATTCATCAAACTCTGGGGTTTGAAAAGGCTCGCTCCAGCCCGGAGGGGCAATCAAATGGGCTAGGCTCAATTGCGTATCCCCATTGGTGGCCCCACCAAAATGTTCTTCAATGAGTTTCCCATCCGTTGTAGGTACAACAAAAGGATTTTTCTGGATTTGATATTTTTTGGGCATAATGTAGTATTTCTTTGCTTTATGTTCGGACAATGTCCAAAATATACCGGTTAAAATCAAATGGAATCAATCGAATCTTAGTATAGTCCTTTCGGAATTTCTGCGCTAACGCTTGAGGTGAAGGATGGGTGGGATGCCCCGAATGATTGATGCCAATACTAACAAAGTTAAAAGAAAGTCGGGTAGAAATCAGGTAAAGTTGTTCAGCCGCCTCTCTCAAATAAGGATGTTCGGTTGAAGCAATTCCATTGCCCCAAGCCAACCATATGGTACGGATTTTAAAATCGTTATGTTCAAGGAAAGTTTGGATATAACTTAGGTTTTCTTGGAATAAAAGCAGATCGGCCCTAGTTTCCAAGAGGGCTACTTTGGCCGTTCGTTTAGGATATAAATTCATTAAAAACCAGCCGTCATATCCGTGATTTTGGGCAATTTTTGCTACATTTTTTGAAGTAGGATCTAATTTTTTTCCATGGGCAGTATGGGGATTGATTCCTATGCACAGGAGATTTTGACTTCCTGGCTTGCCGAGAAGAAGCCGCTTTTGGGCATCCTCTTTGGGAAAGCAAAGCAATTGGTTTTGTACGGGCATAGCTGGTAATTGGACAGTATTAAAAATACGCATTTAATACCAATATGCCGTACGCCCAGATATAAGCGCTACTATGCTTACCAACCCACCATGAAGTACTTCACTTTGGCTTCGTCAGGAATTTGAACTGCTTCTACATTGGAGCTCGCAGCATAACGCAAACTCGTGGGTAATTCCTCCTTGGAAATGGTAAAGTACATATCGCTGTCCTTAAGATAAATGACCACATTATTCATAGTGGTTATCGTATTTTTTATATCGTAATTGTCTTTAATCTCTTTAAAAGTGCTGCTGAACCCTATTCCTTTTTCCGTGACAAAACGGGAATCCATAATCCTGATGTTCTCTATTTTAGGGATACTATCTGTACTCGGTGTAAGGGTCAATAAGTGTTGTCCCCCTTTTTCGTAGATCTGAATACGTTTTGTACTAGAGCGTAGTTTGGAGGTACTGGTATCGCGGACAACGGAATCTGTGACAAATATAGTTTCCAGATCGCTCACAGTGGTATCGCGCTTTAATTTCCCAACACTATCTGCCGTAATTAAAAAATCAGTACTAGTCTTTTGACATTGTATAAAAAATAGGCTGATGAGAATACTAAGGATGAGTGTGTTCTTTTTGGTCATTGGTTTTTTTGATTGATTTTAACTTGATGATTGGTCTTTTGGGAACGCATTGTTGTGATGATTTTTTTGATGAATGCAATCCTTCCTATAATAAATACGTTTGGGAATCACTTTTATTTTGCTAGACCATATGTTTTTTGATGCAGCGTACTGAAGAACTCTCCAACCCTTTTGTTTTCCCTTGATGAAAACATCTATGCGTAAGGAATACCTATTGGGGTAGCGCCCAAAAAATAAGAAGAGAACCGCTGTGTGTTAAAATTAACGCATTACCTTTTTTAAGATTCCCAATACGCCCCGGATAAACGTGGCACTAGTCAATACTTTTACAACAGGATTTTGACGTGTGCTGGTTCTGCGTCTACTCGTAGTTCTCCGCGCGGCTGGCTTGGCTTTTTCTTTTTCGGCAAGAATTTCTGCTTTTTCAATTTTTTCATTCAGCATTTCATAGGCGCTTTCGCGATCAATGACCTCACTATATTTTTTTACCAATTTAGAGGCATCAATGACTTCTTCCAGCTCCTGATCGGTCAATACATCCATGCGACTCATGGGGGCCCGTAGTAAGGTTGCTGCCAAAGGAGTGGGCCTTCCTTTTTCATCCAAAGCGGAAATCAAGGCCTCTCCAATTCCCAAGGAAGTCAGCACCTCATTGGTATCATAAAATGCCGATTCCGGATAATTTTCTGCCGTTAATTTTATGGCTTTACGATCTCTGGCCGTGAAAGCTCTTAACGCATGTTGTACCTTTAATCCCAATTGGGAAAGTACTGCGTTGGGAACATCGGTTGGGTTCTGTGTTACAAAATACAGCCCAATACCCTTAGACCGAATTAACTTCACAATGCTTTCGATCTGATCTAGTAATGCTTTGGATGCTTCTTTAAAAATCAAATGGGCTTCATCGATGAAGAGTATCAATTCTGGCCGGTCGCTATCTCCCTGTTCTGGAAAACTATCATAGATTTCTGCCAAAAGACTCAACATAAACGTTGAAAATAACTTGGGCCTGTCCTGTATATCTGTAAGGCGTATGATGTTAATATAGCCTCTTCCTTTGTTATCCACTCGTGTAAGGTCGTCTACATCAAATGACTTTTCCCCAAAGAAAAGGTCGGCACCCTGCTGTTCCAACTCTATAATTTTCCGCAATATAGATCCTGTAGAACTTGTGGAAATCCGGCCATAACTCTCGGTAAATTCTTTTTTCCCTTCCTGTGTAGCATATTGCAGTACCTTTTTAAAGTCCTTAAGGTCCAATAGGGGTAATTTATTATCATCGCAATACTTAAAGATTACCGCAACAATTCCCGTCTGCGTTTCGGTAAGGTCCAAAATACGGGAAAGTAGCGTAGGCCCAAATTCGGAGACCGTGGCCCGTAATTTTACGCCATCCTGCTCCGATAGCGACAGAATTTCTATAGGGAAATTTTTTGCCTCAAAGGGTAAAGACCCAATCTTTTCATGGCGTTCATCAATTTTAGGGTGTCCGGGACTTGGTTGCGCCAAACCGCTTAAATCCCCTTTAAGGTCCATCAATAGTACGGGAATGCCTTTGTCCGACAAATTTTCGGCAATGACCTGTAGTGTCTTTGTTTTTCCCGTTCCTGTGGCTCCGGCAATCAAGCCGTGCCGGTTCAGGGTTTTTAGGGGGATCTTCACATGAGCATTGGCTACAGCCTCTCCATCCAGCATGGCTGCGCCCATGGTAATAAACTCTCCTTTAGTGGTATATCCTTTCTCAATATGGGAAAAGAATTCTTCTTTGGTGTGCATTTGGTTTATTTTTGATAAAAATAGGGTAATTTTGCACAACAAAAAAAGTTCGCGAATACGAATTAAAAAAGCAACATTTAATACGGACAATACTATGAAAAAGCACTTCTACATTCTCGGCATCCTCAGTATATTTTTTTTAATTCCGGCTACAGCACAGGAAAAAACAAAAATTACATTTCATGAATCCCATGAAGTAAAAAAAAGAAATGCTCCCTTTAGTGATGCTGTGCAAGTAGGCAAGCTGTATTTTCTTGCCGGGCAGATCGGAATGGATCAAACCACGAGAACGATGGTTGAAGGAGGAATAAAAGCGGAAACCGAACAGGTCATTAAAAATATAGAAGCCGTATTGAAGCATCACGGTATGACTTTGGACAATGTGGTGAAATGTACAGTGATATTGAGCACTATGGAAGATTTCTCGGCTTTTAATGAGGTATATTCCAAGTACATGACAAAGAAACCGGCAAGAACTACTTTTGCCGCTAAAGGCTTAGCGAGAAACGCAAAGATCGAAATAGAGACCATTGCGGCCAAGGAGTAATCCATGGCAGTGAACTAGAAGTATTGCACGTGCGTTTTGGTGGTGCACCACACCTAACCCACAATTAAAACAAAAAAGGAAAGCATATCTTTGCAGGATGGTAACAGATGAAGTTTTGGCGTTGGTAGATAAAGGGGAAATGCTTCCTTTAATGGAAGAGTTCTATACCATACAGGGGGAAGGTTTTTACAAAGGTACCGCAGCCTATTTTATACGTGTAGGAGGTTGTGATGTAGGGTGTCATTGGTGCGATGTAAAGGAAAGTTGGAATGCGGGCACGCATCCACCCACTTCCATTGATGCCATCGTAAAGAATGCAGCAAAATATTCAGATACCATTGTAGTTACCGGAGGAGAACCCTTGACCTGGAACATGGAGCCTTTGACACAGGCCTTGAAAGCAAAGAATTTAAAAACACATATTGAAACCTCTGGTGCCTATCCATTGACTGGAACTTGGGATTGGATATGTCTTTCTCCCAAAAAGAACAAGTTGCCCAAAACAAAAATTTACGAGTTGGCGCAGGAACTCAAGGTCATTGTTTACAATAAACATGATTTGATTTTTGCCGAGGAACAAGCGGCCAAAACCAATGCGAATTGCATTTTGTATTTGCAACCGGAATGGAGTGTAAAGGACAAAGTGGTTCCCATGATCGTGGACTATGTTATGGCACACCCTAAATGGAAAGTCTCCTTACAAACGCATAAATACCTTAATATCCCTTAGATTTAAATGAAGCGGTATCCATAACCACTTTCACTAGAGATCTAGTGAAGTTAGTTATCTAGAAATGGGTTTTAAGGATATACTTTAGCGTTTTGTTTTCTGAAAAATAGGATTATCGGGCCCCGTTAGCCTGAATATCCAAGATACATTCTGCATCCAGCACAGGCACAACACCCATATTCTCCATCATATTCATCATTCCTGATCCAAATTCCAATTCGGCTCGCATTAAACATCCAGGAACATTACAGTGATTCGGTGCCCCTGCATCTTCATGGTCATTTACTGCGGGGCTTCCTAGATTCACTAATCCGAACAAGTGCCCAAATTCATGATTTAAGGTTGCTGTTTCTACATTGGCCAAAGTAACTGCACTGGAATTACTACGGGAGAGTAATATTCTGATCGTGGATTCATAAATGACCATGGAAGTATTTCTATAAACGGCTCCTAAGGTTACCAAACCACTATCCAAGTCATCTCCATCTGAAGGCGCATCGGCAAAATAAATATAGATTCCTAAGGTATTACCATCATTGTATACGGTGCGGTTTGCAGTCTCCAAATCGGCAATTTCCTGAAGGGTAAGATCTTCTTCATCCGTTGCCGGTAATTCGTTAAAAACAATTTCAATATCTTCTTTAAAACTAAAGGCTCCTAAAAATTCCGTAAACTCCGATATTGCCTCTGTTGTTGGGCGAAATCCGGTAACAAATGCAATTTCAATACGGAGGCTTGTAAAACTATTGTTGGATAAAATATCATTGGCGGAAGCTCCTGTGGCTAGAAGATTGCCCGAGCGGTCTACATTGGGGTCTGGCGTGGGATTGGAAACTTCCTCAGGAGGGGCTTGCCCATCCGAATTGCTATCACTGGAACATCCCAGGGCTAAAAGCAATACTAAAATCCAAAGTAAACGGTTATATTTTTTCATCTGATATCTCCTTTAAAAATAAAGCCCATCAATACTTTTTATTAGATGGACCGTTAATGATTATAACGATAAAAGAGCAAGGTCTATTATCCTTTCCAAGTAATTTTTGTTAAATAGTCGTAATGATTTCCCTGGCTTACAAGTTCACAGGTTAAATTGTTGTGAATGGCCGCCCTTTGTAAGGTGTTGAAATCCAGATATAACCAAGGGAATGGAGCGCTCTTTTCGCTCTTGTATTCCATAGTGAAAATCACTTCTCCGTAGTAATCCACGGTATCTGGAATCCAATAACCCCCGTCATCATCCGTGTCAAACATATAGATAATATCACTGGAATCCAACAGGATTTGTCCGCCCGGAAGCAGAAGGGATTTTAAGTGCTGTAAGAAGCTGTCCAAATCTGCTAAGCGTCCTGCCAATCCTATACCATTCATCAACAATAAAAGCGTATGGAATTTTTTTCCGGAATAGGTGAGAACAGTGGAGTGCACTACATTGGTAAGTCCACGTTGTTTGCACACTTCAACCGCTCCTTTGGACTGATCTAGAGCGGTAACCTCATATCCCTTTTCTTGTAGGTATAAACTATGACTCCCTGCACCACATCCAATATCCAAAACGGTACCTTGGCACAAAGCAAGGGCCTGTTGTTCCAGAAAGGGCATTTCTTCGTAGGATCTAAAAAGATAGGGCAAGGGAATGTTATCTTCTTCTTCAAGGGAGGAGAAGGTCAGGATGTCCTGGTCATAATGGCCCAATTGATAGTCCAATAGTGCTTTCCCAAAAATATCGCCCATTCTACTTGTATTTACGCTGCAAATGTGAGACTTTTAAACTACTTAAAAAAAGGAAGATCGGCATAAATTATTTTGAGATGGCACAGAACCTATGAGTAGTACAGGAAAAGAAGACATGACAAGTTTTTTGAAGACTTTGCCAAAAAAAGCTAGAGAGAAAGCAAAGGAGAACAAGAAGTTTTTTGCCAAGTTAAAAAAGAAACCCCCGAAAAATTTAGATTACGTCATGCAAGAATTGCATGAAGAAGAATTTGAACGCACGGACTGCTTGGAGTGCGGAAATTGCTGTAGCACTACGGGACCCTTGTTTACCCGTGCCGATATTGAGCGAATCTCAAAGCATTTGCGTATAAAGCCACAAAAATTTATCGCCACTTATTTGAAGGTCGATGAAGATAATGATCATGTATTGCAACAAGTGCCTTGTGCTTTTTTGGGAGAAGACAATTACTGTTCCATTTATGAGGTGCGTCCCAAGGCCTGCCGAGAATTTCCACATACTGATCGTAAAAAGTTTCAGCAAATCAGTCATTTAACGCTAAAGAATGTCGCTATTTGCCCTGCAGCCTACCGTATTGTAGAACGTATGAAACAGCGAATAAAACCCTAAGTTTTTCTTTTAATTTGATAAAACGAAGTTGAAGGATTATCTTGTGGGAATGGAAACAATAGTACAATATTTTGAAACCATACCTCCAACCCATAGAAGCCTTATTTTGGTTTCGGGAATTACCTTTTTCTGGTTGTTGGAGTATGCCGTTCCCTTATTTAAGTTTGACTACAGAAAATTTAGACATGGCGGACTAAATATCTTTTTTACCCTCACTACAGTAGTTGTAAACTTTTTTCTCGCTTTTTTGTTGTTAGAGAGCAGTGATTGGGCAGTGGCCCAAAATTTTGGGGTGCTACAATGGTTGTCCATGCCTTTATGGGCCAATATTTTAGTTGGGGTTTTATTGTTGGATCTCATTGGTGCCTGGCTAGCACATTGGGTACAGCATAAGATTAAAGTATTATGGGGGTTCCATATCATACATCACACAGATGGTCATGTAGATACTACAACAGCCAATAGACATCATCCGGGAGAAAGTGTCATTCGCTTTGCATTTACCTGTTTAGGCGCTGTTCTTGTGGGTACCCCAATAGGTGTCATCATGATCTACCAATCTTTGTCTGTTGTTTTTTCGCAGTTTAATCATGCCAATATTGCTCTTCCCAAAAAACTGGATGACATCATAAGTTGGATCATTGTATCGCCCGATATGCACAAAGTGCACCATCATTATATACTGCCTTATACAGATTCCAATTATGGTAATATTTTTTCTATTTGGGATCGTCTCTTCGGAACCTTCTATAAAATGCGAAACGAAGATATTGTCTATGGCGTGGACACACATCCGGACAGAAAAGCAAATACCAATATTGGGGCATTGCTCAAAATCCCATTTGAAAAGTATCGCACTGTTCCCAAGGAGTAAAGCGTATTCTTAATCGTACAGAAGATATTTGGCTCTAATGACTTTGAACGCATTAATATCTTCTTGCCATGAGGCTTTGATTGCCGCTTCTGAAAGTCCCTCCTCCAATTGTTGTTGTAATTTGGTAGTTCCGGCGTGTCTGGTAAATCCGGCAGTCTTAAAAAAAGCATCGCGCTTGGTGGAATTTTCATAGGCATCCTGTATCCATGCCAAAGAAATTTCATTCATTTTTGGTGTCTGCGATAAATCCTTCCCGTAGGCACGTTTGCCTTCTTCTTTGGGATATTTGGATCCAAAATTGGGTTTTGGAGTATAGGTAAAATCATACTTTAAACTATCTAAAAAGGAAGCGCCATAGCGTTGAAACTGTTGTTCGGTTCCTCTTCCCGCATTGACGGTAGTGCCTTCAAAAAGCCCTAAACTGGGATAGAGATTAATGGCAATATCATTGGGTAAATTGGGGGATGGACGTATAGGAAGATGGTAACTGCGTGTATGGGAGTAATTTTTTAATGGAATTACCGTGAGATCTACGGTCTTGGCATTAGCTAACCATCCTTCTCCATTGAGCATCTTGGCATACTCCCCAATAGTCATCCCATAAACCAAAGGAATAGGGGTCATCCCTAAAAAATTAGTATGTGCTTCCTCCATGGTAGGGCCATCGATATAATGTCCGTTGGGATTGGGGCGATCTAAAACTATCATGGGAATGTTGTTTTCTGCACAAGCTTCCATGACCAGTTGTAAGGTAGCAATATAGGTGTAAAATCGTACGCCTACATCCTGAATATCAAATAAGATCAGGTCCAAACCTTGGAGTTGTTCCGCTGTAGGTTTTCTATTTTTGCCATGTAAGGAGAGCAGAGGTAACCCGGTTTTGGCATCTACTTCATCCTTTACTTTTTCACCCGCATCGGCCCTTCCCCGAAATCCATGCTCTGGGGCAAAAACTTTCTTGATTGTGATATGGTGCAAGAGCAGGGAATCTACCAAATGGGTATATGGTTTTATGCTTTCCTCTACATCTTTAGGGTATTTAAAAATTACACTGGTCTGATTGGCTACAATGCCTAT
Organism: Spongiimicrobium salis; assembly: GCF_043678055.1. Lineage (NCBI taxonomy): Bacteria > Pseudomonadati > Bacteroidota > Flavobacteriia > Flavobacteriales > Flavobacteriaceae > Spongiimicrobium > Spongiimicrobium salis. The sequence continues at coordinate 568,715 of NZ_JBHEQA010000001.1, read as the reverse complement.
TTTTTTTCCTTCCAGTAGCGGAAGGTATGCCGCGGTGTTGTTGGCTGCTACAATAATTGGAGCCTGGGGTGCGGCCTTCTGGGCGCTGGATGTAGGTTCCTCATTTGTTTTTTGGCCTTTTGTAGGGTTTCCACAGGAAGCGCCTATTAAAACCCATAAGAAAACTGTACTTTTGAAACTGGATAAAAACGCCATCGATTGAATTTAGAATTTTTTATAGCAAAACGCCTGATTAAAGGTAAGGAGCATAAAATTAGCATTTCCGCACCAATAATAAAAATAGCCATTATGGCTATCGCCTTGAGCATTATTATGATGCTGATCGCTATAGCGGCGGGCGTTGGCCTTAAACACAAGATTCGAGAAAAAGTAGCTGCCTTTAACGGACATATCCAAATTCAAAATTACGATAATAACGCCTCTAATGTATCTGTAGCTCCTGTATCTCTGGAACAAGATTTTTATCCCGAATTTACTACAGTAGATGGCATTTCCCATATACAGGCCATAGCGAGCAAGGGAGGGGTGATCAGAACAGAAAAAACCTTTAGTGGCATTATCGCCAAGGGGGTGGGGAAAGATTACAATTGGGATGCATTTCAAGAATATTTGGTCGAAGGACGACTGCCCGATTATAGTGGGGAACTCAATGAAGAGGTATTGCTTTCCCGACTTATGGCTAGTAGTCTACAGCTAAAATTGGGAGATTCGTTTTTTTCTTTTTTTCCAAAGGAAGCTGACATTTCCAAAGCACCCAACAATCGTAATTTTACTATCGTAGGAATTTACGATAGTGGATTTGAAGAGTTTGACAATACCCTCGTTTTTGTAGATATACGGCATATACAGCGCATGAACAGATGGGGAGAGAATCAAGTAGGACAATTTGAAGTGTTTCTTGATGACTTCGATGCCATTGAGGAGAAGACAAATGAAATTCACGGAAAAACCCTGTCCACTTTGGATACCTGGAATATAAAAAATAAGTATTTCAATATCTTTGAATGGATCGGCCTTTTCGATATTAATATTGCCTTGATCATTGGCATCATGATCATTGTAGGGGGCATTAATATGATCACCGCGCTTTTGGTTTTGATTCTGGAACGCACACAAATGATCGGAATTCTTAAAGCCTTGGGCACTTCCAACTGGAGCATTCGAAGCGTATTTATTTACAATGCCGTATACCTTATTGGCATTGGACTGCTATGGGGCAATGGGATAGGATTGACCTTGTTGTGGTTGCAGCATAAATTTAGAATATTCAAGTTTGCCAACCCTCAGGAATATTATATTGACTATATTCCTATCTATATTGATTTTCCTATGGTACTGCTGCTAAATAGTTGCGTGTTAGTGCTCTGTAGTTTAATGCTATTGGTGCCTTCTTATATTATTAGCGGTATAACCCCTGTAAAGGCTATAAAGTTTGAGTAAACCGCCTTTGGTGTTCCTCTTTTTAAATTCCCACAATTTTTTAGTAGGCTAACCCTATTTATCCTCAGGGAACTTTTATCTTTGTGCACGATGGAATACGCGAATACTATTTTGGAAACCATAGGGAATACGCCTTTGGTAAAATTGAATACACTGACTGCCGAACTGCCCTGTTTGGTGTTGGCAAAATACGAAACTTTTAATCCTGGGAATTCGGTAAAAGACCGTATGGCACTACAGATGGTAGAAGATGCTGAGGCTGCCGGTATTCTGAAACCGGGAGGAACGATCATTGAAGGAACTTCAGGGAATACGGGAATGGGATTGGCCCTGGCCGCTGTGGTCAAGGGGTATAAAATGATTTGCGTGATCAGCGATAAACAATCCAAGGAAAAGGTAGATATTTTGAAAGCTGTGGGCAGCGAAGTTCATGTGTGTCCTACCGATGTAACTCCAGAAGATCCCAGAAGCTACTATTCCACGGCGAAAAGGTTGTCCAAGGAAATTCCCAATTCGTGGTATGTTAACCAATATGACAACCCTTCGAACACCAAAGCGCATTATCAAAGTACCGGGCCGGAGATTTGGAAACAGACCGATGGAAAGGTAACACATTTCGTAGTTGGTGTAGGAACGGGAGGAACCATTTCAGGGGTTGGGTCTTATTTAAAAGAACAGAATGAAAATATTAAAGTATGGGGCATTGATACCTACGGCTCCGTATTTAAAAAATATCATGAAACCGGTATTTTTGATGAGAATGAAATTTATCCCTATATCACAGAGGGAATAGGGGAGGACATTCTGCCCAAAAATGTGAATTTTGATGTCATAGATGGTTTCACCAAAGTGACTGATAAAGATGCTGCCGTATATACACAGCGTTTGGCTAAGGAAGAAGGGATGTTTCTTGGAAATTCGGCAGGTGCGGCTGTAAAGGGCTTATTGCAGTTAAAGGAACATTTTTCCGAAGAGGATGTAGTCGTGGTTTTGTTCCATGATCATGGAAGTAGATATGTTGGTAAAATGTTCAATGACGATTGGATGCGTAGCAGAGGATTCTTGGACGATGAGGTGACCAAAGCTGTGGATTTGATCAAAGATCATTTGGATTTTCCACTAGTAACGGTAAAAACCGAGGAACTGGTACAACACGCCATTACCCGCATGAAAAATAATAAGATTTCCCAAATTCCAGTGGTAGATACTGAAGGATTTGTCGGCTCTTTGGACGAAGCTATTTTATTCCGTGCGATCATGGAGGATGGCGATATTACTTCTAGACCCATTAAGGAAATGATGCAGGCTCCTTATCCTATTGTAGACAGGAACACGCCTATTGATGAAGTGGCCAAATTGATCAATAAAGATGTTCAGGCCGTACTTGTGGACTTGGGTGATGGTGCACATCATATTATCACCAAATACGACATCATTAGTGGCTTGCACTAGAGAAGATGCTTTGTAGAGGGTATTGAAAAATACTGTGTCTTTGGGCTTAGGAACACATATATTGTATTTACGAATAATAAAACTGGAATATGAAACGGATATACCATTTGCCCCTATTCATTTTTTGCCTCTGTCTAAATACGGTAATAGCTCAAAAATTATCGCGTACCGAGAAAAGAATCATCAAGACCGTAGAGCAGAACAATGGGGAGGCCATTGGCTTTTTGGAAAAAGTGGTCAATATCAACAGTGGAACCCTTAATTTGGAAGGTGTAAAAGAAGTTGGTGCAGTTTTTGGTGATGCCTTTGAACAGCTTAATTTCAATACCACATGGATCGACCTTTCAGAAGTAAAGCGTTCAGGACATCTTTTTGCCGAAACCCAAGGCAAAAAAGGGAAGAAATTATTACTTATAGGACATTTGGATACCGTTTTTGAGGAAGATAGCCCCTTTCAAAAATTTGAACGTATCAATGATAGCATTGCCCATGCTCCAGGAGGCAATGATATGAAGGGAGGCAATGTAATCGTATTATACGCCCTAAAAGCCTTACATGACAATGGATTGCTTAAAAACGCCCAGATTATTGTGGCTTTCACAGGAGATGAGGAAAGTACAGGGAAACCCTTGAGCATTAGTAGAAAAGATCTTATCGATGCTGCCAAACGCAGTGACGTGGCTTTAGGGTTTGAAACATCAACAGGGTTCAACTATGCCACGGTGGCACGGAGAGGTGCTTCGGGTTGGGCTGTTGAAGTTACCGGAAAACGGGCACATTCCTCCGGTGTTTTTAGTGAACGTACAGGCGCTGGTGCCATTTTTGAGATGTCTAGAATTCTCAATGCCTTTTATGATGAAGTACGGGGAGAAGAATACCTTACTTTTAATCCGGGCGTAGTCCTAGGAGGGACTTTTGTGGATTATGACCCTGCTACTAGTAAAGGAACTGCATTTGGAAAAAGTAATGTGGTTTCCCAAACAGCAACTGTAAAAGGGGGATTGCGTTTTATTTCAGAAGAACAAAAAGAAAATGCCCGAGCCAAGATGCGGGAAATCGTAACTCAAAATTTACCGCATACTTCAGCGACCATTAGCTTTACAGATAGTTATCCGGCTATGGGACCAACAGAAAGAAACAAAGCCTTATTGGCACAATTAAATCAGGTGAGTCTCGATTTGGGAGATGGGGAGGTCCTTGGATATGACCCTGGGAAAAGAGGCGCTGCAGATACCTCTTTTGTTGCCAAATATGTTGCCTGTTTGGATGGTTTGGGAACTATGGGGAATGGCGCGCATACGCCCAAGGAAACCGTAAACCTCAAGACCATTGAGTCCTTGACCAAGCGAACGGCTTTATTGATCTACAGACTCATCAATCAATAGGGATATGATTACATTACAAGCATTTGGACAGTATGTAGGTGTTGATTCAGGAGAATTGATCAGTTACAGAAAGGAAGGGCATGAATACATTCATCAAAAAGGAAGTCCGGGTTGGCGAAGTTCCGATACCGAAATGTTTCCGATTATAGGCCCTACACAAGAAGCAGCTTTTAGAGTAAAAACACCTAAAGGAACTGCCGTTCAGGACCAACATGGGTTGTTGAGGGAATTGGAGTATCGCCTAGTTGATAGTTCTTCCACAATGGCTGTTTTTGAAAAAGAATATAGTGCGGGCACAGCAGTTAAGAACTCCAAATATCCTGAAAAATCATCGGAAGCGACATTGGAATGGCCTTATGATTTTCGTTTCCGAAAACACTTTGTATTAGGGGAGAAAGGCCTGGAAATACATTTTGAAATTGAGGCGAAAGAAGAAATGCCCTTTATGTTGGGGTATCACCCTGCCTTTAAACTCTATACGGAAAAGCCGCTCGTGCTGGCCAATGACAAGGAAATAAGTTTAGCCTCCGTATTGGCCGTAGGAAATAGAGCTTTTCAGCTTGCCCACTGTACCAGCATTGGTCTTAAGGATAAAAAAGAACTGCAGATTGTTACCGAGGGATTTGGGCATTTTATGCTATGGACCGAAGTGCCCAATATGATTTGTATAGAGCCTATTACATTTTATCCCTATGCGGTAAGTCAACAGGATTTGCATCAAGGCTTTCAGCATACAGGAGAAATTTTAAAGACCTTTAAAGTTTGTCTGTTCCCTTGAGTTAGAGGAGCAACCCGTAGCACTAGAGCAAATGATATATAGCATGGCTTTGTAATTTCAATGATAAACCCGTATGAAAGAGACCTTAAAAGCACAGTATGGATACCTTTTTGAACCTGAGTTATTACAGGAAATAGAACAAATTGGAACTTTGATTAAGGCAAAACAGGGCCAGGCTTTAATGGATATTGGAGATACCATTACGGCAATGCCTCTCTTACTGCAAGGTGCCATAAAAATACTTCGGGAAGATGATAAAGGAGATGAATTGTTGCTCTATTTTTTGGAACAAGGAGATACCTGTGCCATGACGTTTTCCTGTTGTTTGGGAAATTCTATAAGCAAAATTAGGGCCGTAGCAGAGATGGATACGGATGTACTTATGATTCCGGTACAACAGATGGAGTTGTGGATGGGAAAATACAAGAGTTGGCAAAACTATATTTTGGAGAGCTACCATACCCGAATGATGGAATTATTGGAAACTGTGGATACCCTTGCTTTTCTAAAAATGGACGAACGACTTTTAAAACACTTGCAGGATAAGGCCAAAGTAACCCATGATGATATGATTCATGCCACGCATCAGGATATTGCCTATGATTTGCACACTTCCAGAGTGGTTGTTTCCCGTTTACTAAAAAAGATGGAACGGGAAGGAAAGATCGAATTGCATCGCAATCAAATCAAAGTACTGGAATTGTAGGAGTGAAAGTCGTACGGTAATTTCAGTACGAACACCTAATTCATTCTTTTTTTCGCAATTCTTTTTTCAAAATTTTTCCAGTGGCACTCATGGGAAGATTCGGCATGAATTCAACAATACGCGGATACTTATAGGAAGCAATTTGTCCCTTGGTCCAGGCCATCAATTCTTCTTCAGATAAGGCACTTCCTTTTTGTAGCACTACACAAGCTTTGATTTCCTCCCCTAATTTTTCGTGGGGAACCCCAATGACGGCCACTAAAGAAATGGCATCGTGTTTCATCATCACTTCTTCAACCTCCCTGGGGTACACATTGAGCCCTCCGCGAATGATCAGATCCTTGGTGCGATCCACAATATAGAAGAAGCCCTCCTCATCCTGCACCGCAATATCTCCAGAATGCATCCATCCACCTCGGAGCGTTTGTGCATTAGCTTCCGGTTTTTTGTAGTAGCCTTTCATTACATTATGGCCGCGATATACAAGCTCCCCTTTTTCTCCTACAGGGACGTCTTGATCATTTTCATCTACTAATTTTACTTCAACACCCCATACCGCTTTGCCGATACTGCCCGGTTTCCGACCTATATCCATTTGATTAAAGGTCACTACCGGGGATCCTTCGGACATCCCATAACCTTCTAAAATGGGAACCTTGAATTTCTGCTCAAAACCTTCCAGTACGGCTATGGGGAGCGATGCTCCTCCTGAAACACATATCTTTAGAGGGGCGGCTATAGCTTCCAGGTCGAATTCAGTTCCAGGATAGTTGAGCAGGGCCCAATACATGGTAGGAACCCCTGCGAAAACCGTAATCTTATGATGGAGCATGAGTTGCAATACCGTAGCGGCTTCAAATCGGGGGAGCAATATATGGGAAGCTCCTTTATAGATGCCCGCATTCATTAAACAAGTCATACCGAAAATATGGAATAAGGGAAGCACTACTAAGAGTTTGTCCGTATAATGCGTGCTAAAGATATCACTGGAGAGAATGGCATTTTGTAAAAGGTTGGAGTGCGTTAATTCTGCCCCTTTAGGCTTTCCCGTGGTGCCCGAAGTATAAATAATGATCGCGGTATCTTCGGCTTGTGTAGGGTAGGTATTTGCTATAGGTAGCTGTCCCTGCATCAAACTTCCCAAGGTATGGGTACCTGGAATGGTACTGGCATCTGAAGCTTGGGGCGTGATCATGTAAAAATGTTCACAATCCGGAGCTTTTTGAAAACCGGCATAACCTTCTTCGCCCATGGGTAAGGCTTCGGTTCCGGAGAAACAAAAATAGGCCTTGGCGTCCGAATCCTTTAAATGATAAGCCACTTCGTCCCGTTTCAATAATACACTTAAGGGAACAATGACGGCACCAGTTTTTAAAATACCGTAATAAATCATTGGAAAGTAGGGCAGATTCAGACAGCTCAACGCAACTTTATCTCCGGCCCCTATTCCAATGGCATTTAGACCATTGGCGATTTGATTGGCGGCGGCATTAAGTTGTTCATAATTAAGTTGGGTTTCTCCAAAAACAAAAGCTTCTTTGTTGGCATAGCGTCGGGCACTATCTTCTAGAAGTACAGCAAGATTTAGCATTATATGGGATATTTAGCGTTTAAAACTAGTATGGATTGCTCGCAGTAACGGCAAAGGCTTTCTAAAATAACAATTTTTAGATCAAATTTCAGGAAATGCCCATAATCATTCTAACACAAATTTGCCTTAAGGTATAACCTAAGCTGATGAAGGCTTTCCTTTGACCCCAAAAGAGTGAAGTATTCCATGAAAACAGGATTAAAATGTGGTAGATCTTATTTATATTCGTGAATGGCTAGAAAACAAAAAATCATGGTACGGATTCAAAAACGCTTTTTGAATGGGAAACACATTTTATTCCTAGGACTTTTTCTTCTTTGTATAAGCGGGATAAGGGCACAGCAAACCCAGACCGATAGTTATACCCGTTATGAGTTGTTAGAACCGGGAACCCAATCTTTTCGTATTATTTATGATGTTAGTGCTACGACGCCAGGAGCAAAATACTATTGGAATACGCTTCGAAAAGGAAGCGAACATCAGGTACAGGCGGTATGGGATATCTATTCGGGAGCGAAATTGAAGTGGAAAATTGTTTCTGGAAAAGAGGCAAAGAAAAACGGACTGGCCCAGGCCGCCGAAGACACGGAATACCTTCAGATAGCCTTGGCCAGACCTGTGCCAAAAAATGGAGAAAGCAGATTGCGTATTGATAAAACCTATCAAGACGGAGCTAGTTATTTTTCAGAAAACGGCAGTATTGTGTTTTCCAGAACATTGGGGATAAAGCGAAATAGCGTTGTCTTGCCTAAAAATTATGAGCTCACCCATTGCAATTATCCCGTTCAGGTACAACTTACCAGTGACGCTAGAATAAAACTTAGCTTTTTAAATAGACGAGCGCAGGCCGTGCCCCTTGTTGTTAAGGCGAAACCCCTACCGCAAGGAGTTACGGTTAAATTTTCTAAAGAAGAAACCTATGAATATGACGGTTCGGGACGAGCTCGAAATACTTCTAAAGCGCGAATTGGCTGGGATTTTGAAGAACGTGCTTTTCAAAATCGGGAAATTGTATATTTCTTACAACAGCCCGAAACGCACTCTTTTCGATTATATCATGATTATACGGAATCGAGATTGGGTGTAGATCGTTATTTGAATATCGTTAGAAATGGCAGTAAGGCAACCGATCCTTCGGCCGTGATATTGGATACGGGAGAGTCATTGAAAGTGGAGTCCTTGAAAGGAAAAGAAATTACAGCAAAAGGAATTACACTGAATATTGAAATCAATGCCGATACGGAAGTAGTTGCCATTTGGTTCGACCCTGTTCAGGAAGGAGAGTCCAAACGCTTGCGCATCACAGAGACCTATACAGATGCCAATAGGTATTTGCTGCATAACGATCAGCTGATTTGGGATCGGACTTTTGGACGAAATCGAAATGATGTGGTACTGCCTTCCGGATGGTTTTTGACCACGAATTCCATTCCGGCAATTATTGACCAAACCCCTGAAGGACAAACGATATTAAAGTATGTCAATGATCGCCCTGATGCCATTGAAGTATACATAAAGGCCCAGCGGAAGTAGTGAAGGAGAGAAACTTCGTTTAAAAATAAACCAAACCAAAACAATGAAACTATATCAAGCTCAAATAGTTCAGGATCTAAGGGCATTTTATGGAGATATACTTTTACCGGCAACAACCTACACCTCAGTGTATGATTATTTAAATGGTATTACTACTAGAATGTGGGAAGGATTCCAAGCGCGGAATGCGGCAATAGCAGTTGAAATTAACAATTACCATCCTTCTTATCTGGGATGGCCCGTTCCCGAAATTTTTGCTTTAAACTTTACACTGGCCGATTGTAAGCATACGGTGGCCAATCAATATGGATTTGCCGACTGGACTATCGTAAAGCAACAAAATCAATCTTATGATCTTGAATTTGAAACTGCAGTAAATAACCTATTGGAAGGGAATTTGGAAGGTTTGGAAGGGCAACTAAAAGCAGCGCCCCAACTGGTTAACCATCGTTCTCAGTTTGGACATCGTGCAACTTTGTTACATTATGCGGGGAATAATGGCGTGGAATTATGGCGACAACAGATTCCGCATAATTTGGCCGAAGGGATTCGTCTATTGCTACAATATGGGGCGGACAAAGAAGCTACAATGCCGGTTTACGGAGGGCAATTTACCACCGAACAACTATTAAAAACCAGTGCTCACCCCAATGATTGTGGATTAATGGGGGTGTTGTCAGCGGCCTTTGAAGATTAAAGTGCGCACAACAAGAGAACCCTTGGGTAACTTTGGTTACGTTGGGTTCATGGATTTAATCATAAATTTGAGCAATGCAACAATTTTTTCCGATCATATCATGGCTGCCCAAGTATAGAAAAGCGGATTTTTCCAAGGATCTAGTCGCTGGGATTACCCTGGGTATTATTCTCATTCCTCAGGGAATGGCTTATGCCATAATAGCAGGAATGCCACCAGTATACGGACTTTATGCGGCTGTTTTTCCATTGATCATGTATGCCATTCTGGGGACTTCCAGACAATTGGCGATTGGACCCGTGGCAATGGACTCCCTTTTGGTGGCTGCCGGTTTGGGGACTTTGGGAATAACCGGCTTGGAAAACTACATTGCTATGGCACTTCTTTTATCTTTTATGGTAGGTGCCTTTCAGTTAGTGTTGGGCATATTGCGCATGGGATTTCTCGTAAACTTTTTATCTAAACCCGTGATTAGTGGATTCACTTCAGGAGCTGCTTTGATTATTATGTTCAGTCAATTGAAGCACTTAACGGGGACGCAGATAGAACGAAGCAATCAATTTCATCAATTGGTGGTGAATGCCTTTGCCGAATTGCCCAAAACCAATAGCTACGATCTTGTGATAGGTCTTCTAGGTATTGCATTGATCGTTGGCCTGAAGCAGTGGAATCGAAAAATTCCATCTATCCTGTTTGTAGTTGTTCTAGGTATTCTAGCCGTGTATTATCTAGATATGACTGCACAAGGAGTTCAGATCGTTGGTAAAATCCAAAGGGGTTTGCCCAGTTTTAAAATGCCAGATTTTGAAGTCCAAGAAGTATTGGATTTATGGCCTATTGCCCTTACCTTGGCGTTGGTGGGCTATATGGAAGCTATCTCCATTGGCAAAGCCCTTGAGGATAAAAGTGGTATAGAAACCATAGATGCCAATCAGGAATTGGTGGCCTTGGGCGCTTCCAATATGTTGGGGTCCTTTTTTCAATCCTATCCGGTTACGGCCAGCTTTTCCCGATCAGCAATTAACGGGGAATCCGGAGCTAAAACACCTTTGGCAACGCTCTTGAGCGTGGTCATGGTTATAGTTACCCTCTTGTTCCTAACACCCTTGTTCTTTTACCTTCCAAAGGCCGCCTTAGCTTCGATCATTATGGTATCTGTATTTGGATTAATCGATGTAGCCTACGCAAAGAACCTTTGGAAACATCGAAAGGATGAATTTGTGGTTTTGGTGTTCACTTTTTTGATTACCCTTTTTGTGGGAATAACAGAAGGAATCCTCATTGGGGTGCTCTTTGCCTTATTATTGATGGTCTATCGCACCTCCAAACCTCATTTTGCCGTATTGGGAAACATAAGAAATTCGGACTATTATAAAAACGTCAATCGTTTTGGAGAGGAGTTGATTATTCGAGATGACCTGCTCATTGTACGTTTCGATGCCCAATTGTATTTTGGCAATGCCGCTTTTTTTAAAAAACAACTTTTTAAACACATACGGGAAAAAGGAAACCCATTGAAAGGGATTATTTTAAATGCGGAAGCCATCAATTATATCGATTCCACAGCGACAAAAATGTTGATAAAACTAATCCATGATATTCATGCGCAAGGATTACAGTTTTATGTGGCCGGAGCAATAGGCCCCACAAGAGATATTATATTCAACAGCGGTATCATCAATGTGTTGGATCGGAAGTTTTTGTTTGTAAAAACGAAGGAGGCGGTCGCCTATTTTGATGATCCCACATCGCTGTCCGACCTTCAAGGAAAAGTAGCATATCAAAATCAAATTGAAAGTAAGGTGTAACAACACCCAATAACACAATAAATTTTAGGAGATGATTATAGAGCAAATGTATACGGGATGTTTGGCACAAGGTGCCTACTACATCGAAAGTCAAGGAGAAGTTGCCATAATAGACCCGCTGCGAGAGGTTGGGCCTTATATAAAAAAGGCCAAATCGCGCAATGCAAAAATCAAGTATATTTTTGAGACCCATTTTCATGCCGACTTTGTAAGCGGACATGTGACCCTTTCTAAGGAAACGGGCGCTCCTATTGTGTACGGCCCCAATGCGAACCCTGCTTTTGAGGCGGTCATTGCAGCGGATGGTCAAGAATTTTCTATAGGGGAGTTAACCCTTCAAGTACTACATACTCCGGGACATACCATGGAAAGCACTACCTATTTACTAAAAGATTCAAAGGGTAAAGACCATGCTATATTTTCCGGAGACACCTTATTTCTGGGAGATGTAGGACGTCCGGATTTGGCACAAAAAGCAGCTAATATGACCCAGGAAGATCTGGCCAGCATGCTCTACGATAGCCTTCGACTTAAAATTATGCCCTTGGCCAATGATGTTATTGTGTACCCTGCCCATGGTGCCGGTTCTGCCTGTGGCAAGAATATGATGAAAGAGACCGTGGATACCTTGGGAAACCAGAAGAAAATGAATTATGCCCTTCGAGAAGATATGACAAGGGAAGAATTTATAAAAGAAGTAACGGAAGGATTATTGCCTCCACCGAAGTATTTTCCTTTAAACGTAAAAATGAATAAAGAAGGTTATGAAGATATTGCCGATGTGCTCCAGCGTGGAACAACAGCACTTTCTCCGGAAGCCTTTGAAAAAGCAGTGAACGATACCCATGCCGTAGTTTTAGATGTTCGGCATCAAAACGAGTTTGTGCAAGGACACATTCCTAGATCCATATTTATAGGATTAGATGGCAGCTTTGCTCCTTGGGTGGGTGCTTTGATCGCTGATACCGCGCAGCCCATTCTTTTGGTTGCCCCAGTAGGAAGGGAAGAGGAGACCATTACACGCCTGTCTAGGGTCGGCTTTGATGGAACGCTAGGATATCTGGATGGTGGTTTTGAGGCTTGGAAAGAAGCGGACAGGGAATACGATAGTATCGTTTCAATTGATGCAGTGGAATTACAGGCGCGTTCCAGCCAGGGAAAAACTTTGATTTACGATGTGCGTAAGGAAAGCGAATTTCAGGCAGAACATGTGGTTTCTGCCCATAATACACCTTTGGATTTTATCAATGAACATATGGATGAATTCCCTATGGAAGATACTTTCTATGTCCATTGTGCAGGGGGATATCGATCGGTCATCGCTGCTTCTATTTTAAAGAGTAGGGGGATACATGATCTCATTGATGTAAAAGGTGGCTTTGCCGCTATGAAGGAAGCCGGGATGGAGGTGACTGCCTATGTTTGTCCGTCTACCTTAAAATAAATAGATTTTTAAATAATTAGTTATCAAAGGTTTAATCGAAGATATTTCATCGAAATAACGAATTCATTTGGAATTTTATAATTGTTAATGAAATCTTAATTTTTTTATAAAGTCTTGTAGGAATAATTACTACCTTTAAGTAAAACTGCATTGGAAAATATATGTTTTTGAGAAAAAATAGGTATGTGCAGGTTTTAATACCCACGTTCAATATGTTCTATGGAGGATGTCTTAGCGACGAAGTCCTTTAGTACTTAAAGTAGAAAAAGCTATGGATTTTATAGGATTATATGCTATTTTCTTCGGTGTTATTTTGATTTTTTGGATACGGTTCATCATTCGCATGTATCATAAGATGAAAAAATAACAAGAAAACCTCTTGGGCCAGATTCCGGACCGGAATAAAAGGCTATGGTACTATGGTTTTATAATCCATTGTGTACGCATTCTGTGGATGTTTTTGAATATAGCTGCGCAAAATGCTTTCGGTTTCAATGGTATTCTTCTGTCGAATAATATGGGCTTCAATATCCGCAAAAGAAGAGATATCCATCTCCTTCTCAATAAACCCGTAACCTACGTAAGAGGCATCTTTTAGTAATACTATGCTATCTTCATGTGGTGTCCTTCCTTTTTCCCGAATAACAATGTTGTTTTGTGAAGGTGTAATTTCTTGTATGGCTTCCCTTACTTTTTGATTATAGCTTGCAGGCGCCTCCGTTCCTCTACAGACCCCTTCACAGCTGTTAATGGCATAGTGCGAGCAATGAGGTACCTGCTCCTGTAAATGACAATATTTAGGGCACAGTTGAAAGCTTTTGCAAATTTGTTCCAAATAAAGACGACAATCGGAAAGACGATGAAAATGTAGCAGTGGCTTGGGAACAAGTTTTAGCGTATTGAACGCCAAGTGTTGTATTCCATTTCTATCTTCGTAGGTGAAGATACCATATTGGGGCAGCTTTCTTTTTTGGGCACGATTATATTTAGGGAAATGCCCTTTAATTGCTGCAGATTCCATGAGCAAAGCAAGGAGTTCGCTTCCGGAAAGTTCAAAATCAATAGTTGCGGTATCCTGGCACATCAAGATTTCCTTATTCGATTTATCATAAAAATGACTCAGTACCCGCTTCTTGATATTTTTGGCTTTTCCAATGTAGATGATTTCCCCTTTCTTATCCTTAAAATAATAGATTCCAGCCTTTTGAGGAAGGCTATCGTAGACTTCTCGCGAAAGGGAAGGGGGAAGGGTCGCCTCTTGAGATCGCGCATTTAAAAAGCTTTTGAATACCGCTGGTGCACCTTCTACATTTAAAAGCTGTTGAAATAATAATACCGTAGCATGTGCATCCCCTCTGGCCCGATGACGGTCTGTTAACGGTATTCCCAATGCACTGCACAACTTTCCTAAACTGTACGAACGATATCCAGGAATTAACTTTCTGGACAATCGAACGGTACAAAGTTTCTTTTTGACAAAATTGATGCCCAAGTTTTTAAACTCGTTCTGAATGACATTATAATCGAAATTTACACTGTGGGCCACAAAAATGCAATCTTTCATGATTTCCAAAAGCTGATCGCTGATTTCCGATAAAACGGGCGCATCCCGCACTAGGGCATTATCGATACCCGTTAGACCTGTAATAAAATAGGGAATTTCACATTCTGGATTGACGAGGGAGGTGAATTCGTCAACAATACGTTCTCCATCAAATTTAAATATAGAGATCTCTGTGATTTTATTCCCTTTGATGCCGTTTCCAGTGGTTTCAATATCTACAATGCAATACATGCGAAAGGTTTAAGTATATATTGGAAACTTAAAGTTACGTTTTTTTGTAGCCTGGTTTTGTAGATGATCCAAATTCTTTCCAAAAAATGAGCGTTAAGGCACTTATTTGATGTAAGTTTAGGCAAGCCTTTAAACCTTAGAAAATGAAGCAACTATTTTTAAGTACTATATTGGGCTGCGTGCTCCTTATTTTTGGGGCATGTGCCGATGAAAAAAAACAAGGCCCTCCTATTGGAAGTGTGGCCTCTGCCCATCCCTTGGCAACCCAGGCAGGGATGGATATACTGCAGCAAGGAGGAACGGCATTTGATGCGGCCATAGCCATAGCGGCCACTTTGAATGTAGTAGAACCTATGATGTCGGGACTTGGGGGTTACGGAACTATTCTGGTGTATGATGCCAAAGAAGAAAGCGTCCGTTTTCTGAATGCGAGTGGAAGATTTCCTGCAAAGTCCAATGCTGACCTGATGCGAGCCCCGACCCCCAATTTTATGGAAAATAGAGTAGGACCAAAGTCAATTTCCACACCGGGAAACCTCAATGCTTGGGCCATGATGCATAAAGACTATGGAAGCTTGGAATGGAATACGCTTTTTGACCATGCTATAGATCATGCTAGGAATGGATTTGAAATTAGCCCGAATACGGCGAAATGGATCGCCATTGCTTTTGAAGATTTTTCACCCTATACGAAAGAATTTTATGGAAAGGACGGAGTTCCTTTGGAAGAAGGGGATCTTTTGGTACAGACCGATTTAGCAACAACCTATGATCGTATTGCCAGTAGCGGTACTACAGATTTTTATACCGGAACACTAGGAAAGAAAATTGCCGCAAAAATGGATGCAGTTGAAAGTTTTCTTTCCATGGAAGACCTTAAAAATAATAGAGCAGAGTGGTGGGATCCCCTGCAGTATCATTATAAGGGATACGACGTATATACGGCTTCCTTACCTGCTAACTCGTTTCCTGCTTTTGTGAACCTGGGTATCATGGAACAATTTGCTTCCGAAGAATTAACACATAATTCATCGGACTATTTACATCTTTTTGCCGAAATGACTAAAGCATCCTATAAGGCGCGTTTGGCCTATTCATTTGACCCGGAAATTACCGAAGCCCCTATTGATAGTATCTTATCAAAAGAGGCGTTAAGGGCCGAAGCAATGGCCATTGATAGGAATAAGGCTTCTGTTTTTGTTCCTCCTTTTGCTGCGGAGAGCAAAAATACCACACATTTTGTAGTGGTGGATCAATGGGGTAATACCGTGAGTGCTACCCAAACTTTGGGAAATTTATTTGGGAGTAGAGTGATGCCAGAAGGGACAGGGATATGGCTGAACAATTCCATGGCCTATGCCACTTACGAACCTAAAGGAAACCCAATGGATGTATTTCCGGGGCGACATAAGTTGTCGGGAGATTGTCCCGTAATTATTATGAAGGATGGAGCACTATGGGCGGCCTTGGGTACGCCGGGAGGACATACCATTACACAAAATGTCCCACAGATTATTTTTAATCTCATCGATTTTGGAATGCCAATGCAACAGGCGATAGATGCTCCTAAGTTGGTGTTTGCAGAACCTAACCGTATTCTTGTGGATACGCATATGCCCAGATCACAGGTTAAAGATTTAGAGGCCAAAGGACATCAGGTCGTAAAACGTAGTATTGGAAATGCCTCTGGAATCAGAGTGGTCCGGGATACCGAGGGCAAAATCAGTTCCTATGATGTGGGTAGTGATACCCGTGGAGAAGGAAAAGGAGCCGTAGTGGATCATTGAACTATTAAGATAAGAACAATTCCCCCTAGGAGATGGAGGAATTGTATCTTAATTATGGAATGTGCCAATTTGTAGCCTTTTATTTGGCCATGCAACTAATGAATTCGCAGAAGGAAATTGCAGCACCTACCCATCCAAATTTTCGTATGGCTTGACGTTTTACGATTCGCCATAACATCTTCTTGGTCAATCTGCCATTTCGATAGTGTTTCAATAATTTTTTAATATCGTCAACACCAATAATTTTGACGACGCATCTAAAAAATTTCGTGGCAAATCCAGGATCTTTGGCGGTAGTGTTTAAGGCATCCAATTCCGTAATGTAATGAAAGGTCACTGCCGTGATCGATAGAATGGCAGTAGGGTCATTCGTACCGGCATCTACATATTCATAAACCTCCCCTTCATATTCAAAAGGCGCTAAGTCTGGATCGCTCCATGCTTCGTCCAAACAGTAGCCAAAATCTCCCATGATATCCACAGGAACAGCAGTGACACCAGCGGTGCCAGGAGCACCAAGATCAGCCGGACAGGTTTCTGGAATCTCAGGTAAGTCGCAGAGATCTGTAGGTGTTGGATCGCCAGGAGAACCAGGTCCCTCTCCAACGGGCACACCTATCTCCGTAGCTAGAGGAACGGCATTTTCAAGTTCAGGGGAATCATTGCTTTCACAAGCCATGAATAACGATACTGTGCATACGAGCAATACTACATTTAGTTTTTTCATAATCTTTTGATTTTAAGTTATTTATTTTTCTGAAATCAAAAGTATTTGGAATTAGAATCGACTTTGAAATTTTGTGATGAACGATTATTTTTTGTGACGAATCAACAAATAAAGGGGGTTGTGGCCTAATTTATCAAAGAAGACACCTTCTTGAAATGTCCTTTGCTGACCGGTATTCTACTGCTATTGTCTTTTAACAAAAGTATTCTTTGCTTCGCGTTTTTACCTAAGGCCGCCACTTGTTGGACATTTACATAATATTGACGATGACATTGTACGATAAATGGAAAGGCGCTTAATTTTTTGGCTACGTAGTGCAAGGGCGCACGCAGTAATTTGGTGTTGTCATTGTCTTTTGAACATATTTCAACATAATTTCCATAGGACTTAAAGTAAAGTAGATTCTGAGGACTTAAGGCGATCTCTTGTTTTATGGCTGGAGATTCCAAAAAAATGGTAGTATCCTGGGATTCCTTCTTTGCGGTATCGGGAACAGATTTGCTGATGTTTTTTAAACGTTTCTCCTTTAAATGTAGTTGATCTAGCAATACAGAAACCATAATGAAGGAAACGGCAATAAGGATGGTACGCGGAGCGGTTACCAATAGTACGTAAGAAGTGTCAACTTCACCTACATCCATAAGGAGACGATGATAAGCCAAGCCTGTATATCCCATAGTAATGACCATAACAATGAGCAGTACAAAATGCTGATAGGTTTTCCAGGGAAGTTTAGGGGAACCAAAACCAATTTTGCGGAACATAAACCAATAAAAAGCATAAATGGTTAATGTGGCATTCATACCATAACCCAATTGGATGATAGGGATGGCAATGTCATAGCGTGGCGGGTCGACATAATTTTCGTAAGGGTCAAAAAAGAAAACGTAAGCGGTAAGGGCCAAACCTATAATGATAGATAATCGTAGGTAATAATAGGGGTTGTCGATCAATTCATAGTCTTTAAGAAGATAGTTTTTTAAGGTGTTTCTCATAGCATTGGGGTTGAAGAAAGTCTGTTGAAAAATGGTGGTTATTGCTTTTAAAAATACAATATTTTCAATATAAAAAGTAAGAAAAATAGCTCTAAAACAAAATCGATCTAAATTTGTGTTACCGCCCTTTTTTAACGACATTGCCGCCTCGCCTATGGTAAAAACAAGAAAAATAAGAATTGAAGATAAAGAATTGCACACGATGCAATTTTCCGTTTCTTCTGACCTGTCCAGACCTAGCTTGGTATTTTTACATGATGCCTTAGGATGTACCACTTCATGGAAATCTTTTCCTAAAAATTTGTGCCAAGCGCTTCAAATGAACGGATTGGTGTTTGATCGCCTTGGTCATGGATTATCTTCGCCCTCCACAACAACTAGAAGTGTGGATTATTTAGAAAAGGAAGCTTTGGAAATATTGCCCCAGGTATTGCAAAAGATGGGAATACGCACTCCCATACTCATTGGTTCAAGTGATGGGGGCAGTATTGCCCTGGTTTATGCAGGCAAATATCCCGTAAAAGCCTTGGTTTCCCTTGCCGGACACAGTAAAGTAGAATCCATTACCTTAGAAGGGATACGGGAAGGAGTAAAGGTACTGAAGAAAGCTCCCTTATTTCAAAAATTGGAAAAGCTACATGGAAGGAAGTCTCAAAAACTATTGAACGATTGGGCGGATACTTGGTTGTCTCCTGCATACAGACATTGGAACATTGAGAGGTTCCTTGAAGGAATAGACTGCCCCGCCCTGATACTCCAAGGGAAAGAAGATCAATATGCCACGGATCAACATGCCATTGGCATAGCCAAAAGAATTTCCGGACCTTCTGCTTACCAAATTATGCAAGGTTGTGGACATTTTCCGCATTTGGACAAAGCCGAAGAAACCATAGCTTTGATTAAAACATTCTTTGAACATCAAGATGTTTGTTGAAGCTAAGCGTATTAAGATCATGATTTTATGAAAAAAGAAGCCCTACAAACCTATATGAGACAATGCGAAGCTTTGGCCGTGAAGGCGGGGACAAAGGGCAATACTCCCGTAGGCTGTATCATTGTACGTAATGATAAGGTCATTGCGGCAGCAGAAGAAGCCACAAAAACCAAGGAAGATGTCAGTTGCCATGCCGAAATGGAGGCCATACGACAAGCCAGAAAAAAGCTGGGGAAAGATTTATCTGGAGCCGTTTTAATTTCTACAAAAGAACCTTGCGTATTGTGCGGTTACGCCATTCGCTTTCATGGTATCCATACCGTTGTGTATAAAGATGAAGTATCACATCTGGGTGGAGTAACCGGCCCCTTTCCCATATTGACCACGACAGAAGTTCCTGAAACTTGGCCCCCGCCCATAAATATTGTACATTTTGAAGAATAGGGCAAAGTCCATAAGAATGGATTTTGCCCCTCTTTCAAAAAATATGCCTCCTAAATTTTATCAATTACAGATTGGTGCCTTGATCGATATTGGCGTGCGGCGATTGTTTTAATTTTTTTGGAACGTCTCTTTTTAACACTGATAGAGGTTTCTTTACGTATAGTCCTTGTTTTAACCTCCGTTTGTGTCGCGCCCTCCGTTATGGGTTTATCGCTCGTCGATGTTTTTACGGTGGTCTTGGTCGTTTTTGCTTCGATTTTTAGTCGCAATGAAATGGCCGTTTTATTACAATTGGATGCTGGATCTATTTCAGCCAGAATTTCTAATGCCGTCTTATCATTATTTTCGCGCATAGCATTTTTGGCATCGGCAATATTTTTTTCACAGGTCTTGTTTTCATAGCCCAAGTAGGCCTCATCCAATTTGCGCTGTATTTTCGCATAACAATCTGCTCCTGCTTCTCTCGGAACAGGATAGAGTAAAGCGATGGCATCCTTAAAGTTTTTTCTGCGGATCAAATTATCGGCTTCTTCATAAATTTGATCACAATGCGTTCTGTAATAATTCAATATTTTTTGTTTGGCCTTGCTCAAAAAAGAAGCAATCTTATCTCCACGGGTTTTTATTTGGGAGATACTTTGGGTAATGGCCTTGGATTGGGTCGTACCTTCTCCAGTAATACTTTGGGTATAGGTGCTATATATTTTTCCAGTCTTCAACTCTTTAATGAGAAGATTGAATTCTACTTTTAGGATATGTAGATTTTGCATGCCTTCAAGGATTTCCTGATCGTAAATTTCATACTTGGGATACATGACAAACTTATCGATGTATCCTTCTCCGGAAATGCCATAGTTGGTTACCATCTTTTGCATTTTTGTAGCCATTTTTGATAAATGACCACTGTGGAGTCCTTCCATAACTTCTGGGACATAAACCGATAAATGTAGATTGTCTTCAGAAGCATCTTCTTCTTGTGCCTTTCCCTGGAACAAACCAAGTAAAATGAAAATGAGTATTAAATTTTTCATAGTCATGAATTATAAAATGGTTACAAATAAAGTACCTCGGCTATTGTCTATTTTAATGGGGATTTTGATACGATCAAAAAAGCGATCCAATTTCCGTTCAATATGTCTCGGCGTAATATTCCTATTGGTTTTTTCGTCCTGAATGGGATAATGGTAGCGTTCTACGAATAGTTTGGTATCTGTGACAATGGGTACCACTACTTGATTCTTATAAGCCGTATCCTCTAACCAATCTTCAATGACATATTTTAATTTGTCATTTTTAACGGGAACATCTTTGTTCATCGTCCATGAAGAATCCTCGTGAAAACTAAAATCGATTTTCACCTGTTTTCCGTTGTCGCGTATGGCTTGCCATTTAGGTCGCATACGCTCCAAGAATACCTCAAAACAGGGAAGTTTTAGGTCCCGGACTTCTTTTTTCAAGGCACGATCGGTAAGGTCACTAATTTTAGGGGTATAGAATTGGTTGGATTTGCAGATATAACTCCCCATAGATTGTCCATTGTCCGTAAGATTGGCTTCCAAAACAATATCCACGGAATTTCCTCCTTTGGTGAAATAGGGGGTAAGATCGATCTCAACGATGATATCTGCAGCGATATTCCGGAAAAGACGATTTTTAAATTCTGATTGGGAATCTGAAGTAGCTGCTTTATCTACAATCATGGATTTCAATAAGGTTTCAAAATCCAGTGTGGTATAGCCGCGATCATCAAAACCTTGTTTTACCCTGGAAATTCCAATTCTGATTTCTGGTTTGGTATCCATTATTGTCCGTAGGTCCTCTCCTTGCTTCGTCCTAGGGAGTACAATAATGGAAGGTTGCACACGCTCCACTTCTTCAGATTGACCAAAACTAATATTGGGGATACAGCAGCATATTCCCAAGATGAATACGGTTGATTTTAATAGGGTTTTAATAGTTCTCATATGCCAAATTTTTCAATTACGTTATTTGCTTCAAGGTCCTTGCGCAGGGCCTTCATGTTTATGGTGATATTGACCAACGCTTGTTTTTGCCCTTTTTTGGCCTTCGATATGGTTTCATACGAATAGGTAATAAAGGTCTGCATGCGTTGTTTGTAAAAAGTGTCTAGATAGTCTCGGTTTTTTCTGTACTGTTCTTGTTCATTGATGCCCAACAAGGGGTTTTGAAAAGGAGAGCGGGGTATCCCTCGGAAGAACAGATTTTGAAAGGCCAATTTCTCGGCATTGTAAATGGCTTCTTCCTTTGTTTTTCCAAAGTCGATGCTCCGTAGACTCAAAACGTTCATTCCGTTATTGGAAACATAGTATACTTTAGCCGAATTGAATGTAGCATTTTCGGTGCTTTTACAAGCTCCGGATAGCAGCACTAGCGAAGCGGTAAGGATAGATAAAATAATTGGTTTCATATTATTTGAGTTTACAGATTAAGACCGCATTGTCGTTCAGTTTTTTTAAAAGTTCTTTCCCTCCTTTGGTCACTTGGGCTATGGAGAGTTCTTCGCCTTCCACGGCTTTAATTTTCAGGTCAGCGATCCATTTTTCACGTTTGGTATCTTTTCCGCCAATGTTCATTATGGTGATTTCATGCACGGTAAGCTTATCATTTTTCTTGACTCCTCCGGCGGTACCCGCATTGATCAATAAGGTTTGAGCCCCTTTCTTGTCGTTTTGCTCTTCAATAGTTACAATGTTGATGGCCGTTGGCAAAAATTCGTTGAGGTATTTTTTTATTTTTTTATCAATGGAGTTTAATGCATTTTGAAAGGCTTCCCTTTCTGTAATTCCTCCATAACTCTTTAAATCCAATACTCCTTTTTTAAAAGTTTGGGTCTGTATGGTCTCCGAAGTTTCCGTACTGATAATATCAATGGAGAATACAAAGGAGGCACGAAATAAAAGGTCTTTGGATTTCCCGATAATTTTTGGTTTTACTTTTTTGTATTCCAAACTCAACAACTTGCCACCAATTACATGCTCAGCTCCTGCAATACGGCCTTGCTCTACTACTTTGGCATTAATGGAAGTAATCTGTTTTTGGATTTCCTGCTCGTCCAGAACAATGCCCAAGCTTTCTCGATCCAGGATGGAAAAGCGTTTGGAATTGACAAAGACTTGCTTTATTTTTTGAAATAAGATTTCTGCTTCGGCATAGTGCGAATCTCTATTGGCAGCTTCAAAGGATTGAAGGGCCATCGTTGGTTTTTGCGCTAAGGCAAAACAACTTATAAAGAACAGGGGTAGTAGACATTTTTTCATCTTCGTGTTTTTTTTGAGTAATTTGTTTTTTAGTTAATTTTCTTTCAAAAGGTGTTGGTTTAATTATGTATTAGTGGGATGTCTTTGACTTTAAGAAGTATCATAGAAAAATTATCCCGAGTACGTCCGGCCGCATTTTCCCATATGTACTTCCGTATTTCTTTTGTGGTATAATGGGAAAGAAACCATTGTTGTATCTGTGACTCGGTCAATGTTTCTAAAATTCCATCGGAACAAAGCATGAGGAAATCGTTGGAAACAATATTCGTAATGACCTTGTAATCCATCCGGGTAGGGGTATGGCCGTTAACAGCTCTTAAAAGAACATTTTTTTTAGGATGCTGCTTTGCCTCTTCTTCCGTAATTTCCCCCATGTCCATAAGACTTTGTACCTGGGAGTGATCCTTGGTCCGATATAGAATGCAACCCCTTCTAATATGATATATTCTGCTATCCCCGACCCAGGCCAAGTGCAAGGTGTTTCCGGTATTGGAAAAATATAAAAGTGTCATGGTACTGGCCATATTGCCCGTAGTTGGATACTGTTGAACATGATTTTTCATCTGAAGTTCCACGAAGCGAAGCCCCGATTCCAAAAAGGACTTGTTTATACTACCTTCAGGATTCTGATTCATATAAGTGCTAAAAGCAGTACAAACAATTTCAGCGGCCACTTCGCCTTTATCTTGCCCCCCTACACCATCGCAAACCATGAACAGCCTATCCCCATCCGAAGGGACCCTGGGAAAAATAACATCCTCATTATTGGGTCTACGACCTTTTTCATGAATGTATGCTGGCTGATGTATTGTTATTTTCTTCATTTCGTTGCCTTTAAAAATGCATCGGCATAGTCATATTTAAACGAGATCACCACATTATCATCTTCATCAATAAACCCCTCTTTGCCATTAAGGCGTACGCCAGACATCCCGTTGGAAAAGCCAGAGGCATCTTCATATTTTGGGGGAATGCGCAGCACGCCTTCCTTAGTAATGAATCCCCACTTTTCATCGAGGCGCACTGCGGCTAAATTCTCCGAAAACCCCCAAGTATGTTCGTATGTGGCCGGAATGACCATCTTTTCCTCTTTGTTGATAAACCCCCATTTTTCATTGATGTTTACTGCCGCCAATCCTTGAGCAAAAGAGAGTGCATAATCGTAGGAAGGCGTAATGACCATTTGCCCCCTTTTATTGATGAATCCTTCTTTTTGCTGTATGCGGACCACAGCGAGGCCTTCAGAAAAAGAATAGGCGCCGTCATACTGCAAGGGAATGACCATCTTTTCCTCTTTGTTGATAAACCCCCATTTTCCTTTTGACTTTATAGGGGCCAAACCTTCTTTGAAGGATAGGGCATCATCGTAGTTTAGGGGGATTTTAATGGTTCCTTCGGGGTCGATAAACCCCCATTTTCCATCAGATTTGATGGCAGCCAATCCATCTGCAAAGGAATGTGCATCATCATATTGAAAAGGAATAACGGTTTCTCCTTCTTTATTGATGAAACCCCATTTTTGATTTTTTTGCACCAATGCCAAGCCTTCGGAAATACTCCATGCCCCATCATAAGCAAAGGGAATGGCTTCATTTCCTTCAGTGTTGATATATCCGAATTTTTGATTCATCCGCACTACGGCCAATATGGCATCCTCCTCTTTCTGGAGCGCTAAAAAAACGGCTAGGGCAATGCCTAAGATCGATAGGACTCCAACAATAGGGACCCATTTCTTTTTTTTGGATGTAACGACTTTTTTTTGAGGTTTGGGGACATTGCGTTGCACCAGGGTAAGATCTTCTTCAACAAAATGTTCTTCTTGAATAAGGTCCAATAGCTCTAAGGCGTTTTCCGGACGATCTGCCGCTGTTTTTTGCAAACAAGACCGAATCAGTTTTTTATAATTTTCAGGGACTTTAGCCAGATTAACGATATCATTGATAATGGCATCCCTGATGATTTCATAATCGGAACTTTGATGTTCAAAAGGACGCTTTTTACAGAGAATGCGATAAACAATAATGCCTATCCCCCAAATATCCGTGCGCGGACTGATGGTGCCCTGGAGTCCGAATTTTTTCTTGAAGAATTGCTCGGGAGCCATGTAATGAGGCGTTCCAACACCCTCCGTTAGCGATTGTTCGATGGAGTCTTCCATGGTATCTTTGCTAATTCCAAAATCGGTTAATTTTACCGTGGGTTCTCCTCTTCTATTTTTGGTTATGAGAATGTTTCCGGGCTTTAAATCCCTATGAATGATCCCTTCCGTATGTAAATAGGCCACGGCTTGGATAAGTTGGGTAATTAGGGTATCGATAGTGGTTTGGTCGGGATTGGTCTTCAAAAAGTCATGTAAAGTGCCCTCGGTAGCATATTCCATTATAATTACGGGATAGCTGGTATTTCTTCCCATGGCATCCTTGGATTTTAGATACTCCAATCCATAAAAGCTGATAATATTGGTGTGGGAAAGACCGTCTATTTGCTGAAACTCCTTTTCTAAGGTATACCGGTTATCCGCAGCCCCTTTGGCCATACCTTCTTTGTATATTTTTAAGGCAACATACCGATTTTGATGATGGATATCTTTTGCCTTAAAAACTTCGGCAAACGCTCCTGTGGCGATCATGTCGGTATCAGGATTCCATTCGTATTGATTGAGTTTCATCTTCTTTTACTATTGTTTTTAAGGATTTTAGTTCATAAAAGGATTTAAATTGGCTTCTATCTCCTTGCTTAGCGGAAAATCAAAGGCATATTTGCCCAGACTTATGCGTACTTCCCCTTTTGCATATAACGTCGCCTTACCCTTTACAAACCAGGAGAGCTTGGATTGTTGTGCCATACTAAAATTGTTGATATTGACTTCCAATGGAATGGCCATGTTCCCTTGTTTTTTTATCAAAATAGGTTCCTCGGAATGCCATTGGGCCACTGCTCTGTTCTGGGGGTCTACATGGAAATCAAGGCGAAGTGCTTCAATGGAATAATCAAAAGGCAAGGTATTCTCCGTTTCTATTTCCAATTTAAAAGTGGTACTGTTCAATGAAGGAAGTCTGTCCACAGAAACTTGCTTTATGGCAAAGTTGCTCATCGGATTCTCTTCTTTAAGTAAGGTTTCAGCAATAAGTTTTTTAACATTTAAATGTACTTCTTCATCAATTTTAAGCGCTATTGTGCCTCCAAGGAATCCAATCCTGTTCGTTCCTTTTGCGTGAAGAGAAATGGAATCAGATCCTAACAATTGTTTTTGAAACCGGCTCAGTTTGTCCAGAAGTATTATACAGTCCATGGGCAGCTTCAAGCTATCTTTTGGACGAAGCACTACCTTGTTCTTCAGGGTTCCCCTTCCTACTAAACTGCCTTCGTAATACAAATCCACCTCAGACGACTTGAGCGTATAGGTAGTAGTATTAGGATTGTAAATGACATAATCCATGCTGGCGGTCAGCTGAGTATCTTCAAGATCTCCAAAAACCCAGTTATCAATACCAATAAATTGAGGTTTGGCACTACTGCATGCTGCCAAAAGAAGGGTCAATATTCCAATGATGAAGCTGTGTTTCATGAGATGCTATCTTTATTTTTTAGGAAGTAATAGATAAAGAAGTACATGAGAACATCTAGAACCAGAATGGCGAGTAGATTTGGGGAGAGGCTATCGAAAAAAGAACCGATCAGTGTCCCATTATCCATTAATCTTTGATCATATAATCCCAATTGATCTAGGGCTTGGGTCGCTTGACAATTACAATCGCTAAGCGCATTGGGATCCACAACGAACTCTGGTGCCAACACGCTTTCAACGGCTCCACCTTTTTCTTCGAAGTACTGATCTTGTAGTCTGGAGAAGCCTTCCGTGCCCCACCTTCCCAAGGTGAAAAAACTGAGGATTTCAACAAAAACAGTATCTATTTTTGTCATCACTCCCGCTAACAGAATTTGAGGCATTAGCGTAATCGGAACAACCGTCATTACCTTTTCCGTAGAGCTGAAATAGGAGGATAACAAAAGGCCGATCAATGTGGCCGAACAGGAAATGTAGAACATGAAACCAACACTTTCCCAAAAGGGTTGTAAATACGTTTCTGGGAATTCGGACACGGTATTCCCTTTGAAATTCCAGTAGATGATAGTAATGAAAACGACGATCTGAATAAAAGCAATAAGGGCCAGTACAATGCATTTGGATAAAATGTAGGTATGGATATTGAGATTAAACATACGTTCTCGACGATATACAGATAACTCTCCAACAATCTCCTTGGCAGCATTGCTGACACCAAACCAAATGGCGGAAATCGCCGTAAGGAAGAGCACCCCAACTCTAAACTCACTAAAAACCAAGCTTACCAAGCCTCCAATAATGACAGGTTGGGCGAGTAATAAAAAGAGGTTGGCCCTATCATTTAATTTAATTTTTAAATACCGCAGGGTCAACCAGTACAACTGTAACCACAAAGAGTCTGGCCGATCTCTTTTTATTTCGGAAGCCGTAATTGTAGCGGGATTGTTTTCATGAGGCTTCTGATAATATTGTTGTACTGCTTCGGGCTCACTCATTTTGCTGTACACTTCCACAATGGTATCTACCTCAAAATGAGCGGTGAGGAATTTTGCAGGTCCTTTATAGGTCAGATGCCCCTGAACTCCTAAAAAAATTACTTGATCCACATAATTTAAATCCTCAGGTTTATGGGTCACCATGATAATAGTGGTCCCTTGTTTGGCAAGATCTTGAAGACTTGTAAGGAAGCTCTCTATGGTCTCTGGATCTAAAGGAGAAGTGGGTTCGTCCAAAAAAAGAATTGTAGGTTGGGTAAGCAGCTCCACGGCAATGGAAATACGTTTTCGCTGCCCTCCTGAAAGATTGCCTACCGCGATTTCCCGAATATCCTTATGCTTATCCTGATCTAATTTTAAACTTTCAATAACCTTATTGATTCGGGAATCGATTTCTTCATTGGACGTATCATCGGGCAAACGTAATTTAGCAGCATAATAAAGGGTTTTATATACACTGAGTTCCCTATGGATGATATCGTCTTGCGGAACATAACCTATTTTCTTTTTGATCAGCTTAAAATTCTCCTGTAGGGAAAGTCCATGAATGAAAACTTCTCCCGAAGTAGCTGGATTGTCCCCATTTAAACATTTCAAAAGGGTAGATTTTCCGCAGCCTGAAGGGCCCATCAAAGCAGCGAAATTTTTATGGGGCACTTCAAGAGACATGGATTGCAATCCAATTTTATTGTTGGGGTATTTTTTTTGAATGGCTACCCCGCTTATGGCGTGATGTTGCTCTTTGAGATTGATAACACCTTCGGAAAGCGTAATGGAATAAAAGGAAATAACAATACGATCGCTACGCTTCAATGCCTGTTTTGTTTTTAAAACCTTTCCGTTGTAATAGGTTTTATTGGTAGCGCCTAAATCTTCGATCCAATAGACATCATTTTCATAGGTTAATTTCGCATGTCGGCGAGATACTGTAGGATCTTCTAAGACAATATCATTGGTGGAAGACCTCCCGATATATAGTATCTTTTCTTGGGAAAGTCTTTTTTTGAAATCCTCTTGAATTTCAGCGGGAGGTGCTTTCCTTTCAGATTTTACAGGAGTGATGTCTTCAGCTTTCTCTATGAGAATCAAGGAAGAAGTTGCTATTTTTATGCGATCGGTTATCTTGATTTCAACAGGC
This sequence comes from Spongiimicrobium salis, assembly GCF_043678055.1. NCBI lineage: Bacteria > Pseudomonadati > Bacteroidota > Flavobacteriia > Flavobacteriales > Flavobacteriaceae > Spongiimicrobium > Spongiimicrobium salis. The sequence continues at coordinate 540,220 of NZ_JBHEQA010000001.1, read as the reverse complement.
TCATGTGCCGTAATTCGTTTGCCGTTCACAAAGGAACCATTGCTGCTGTCCAGATCCTTTAAATATACTTTTCCATTGCTTTTCCATACTAGGGCATGCATTCTTGAAATGCTGGGGTCATCAATGTTGATGATGGCTGAGGACCCAGATCTTCCAATAGAATACTCTTGGTCTTCTTTTAAGGCAATAGCGGAATGTGCATATTGTATAAACATGGGTTACGGCTTAGTTTTGAAGGTAATTTTCAATGCATTTTTTGCGATCTTGGGCAAAAGGATGTGTAGAGGAAAGCTTTTTTAATAAATTTCGTTGTTCTACTTTTTCCATTTTTTTAAAAAAATCGGCAAACTTGGAGGGATTATAACCTGCTTTTTTTGCGATAGAAAAGCCTTGCTTGTCCGCTTCATATTCATCAATCTGATCAAAAGGAGCGCCTATGGTGGTACGGATATTGTTGGCTACTTTCATGAAGCCTTCCATTTGGGTCAATTCCAAAAATTGTGAGGTCAATACAATTTTCATAATTTTTCGTTCTACATGACGCTTGTCTTGATGGGCTATTTCATGCCCCAGAATAAAGGCGAGTTCGTCGTAAGAATCAACAAAATCGAGGAGTCCGGTGGTGAGGTAAACGTAGCCTCCGATGGTTGTGAATGCATTGATTTCTTTAGAATCGATAAGATTTAATGAAAATGTGGTGGTGCTTTCGGAATGTTGGATGAGTTTAGTGAACATTTCCAAAAGCTTTTCAGCATCTTTATGCGTTTTTAATAAGGACTGCCTTTTTCCAATCTCCTCAAAATTCTTTTTTCCAATCTCCTCCTTTTGTTTTTCGCTCAATTGAATCATCCTATCTAAAGAACGATTCTCTATTTGCTTCACTACAGCGGCGGGCCCGTCTAAAATGTGACCACAAGTGGCAATGGTCTTGGTGTTTTCTATATCGGATTTATACTGCTGAATGGCTTGGTCCAATGACGTACCTTGGGCAGAGAGCATCAGGGAGAAAAATAAGAATAGTACTAGGAATACGATTTGTTTCATGCTAGTGTTTTGGTCATCTATCAAAACAAACCTAAGGGGGATCGCCTAGTTTTCCTTACGGGTAACCGTAAAGGCATTAAATAAACCGGAATATAGCGCTAAATGCCTAGTATGACTACGATTACTGTGAATATTTCAAGAAGAAAAGTGGTATTTTTCCTTCAAATTAGGCCAAGGTCTTTGGCACTTGCGATGAGGTGTATCGCATTTTTTGCCTTGAACTCCATTTTAAGTCTATTCAATCTTTTTTCAATGGAACTAATGCTTGAAGGTGAGATTCCTTTTTGTTTAAAATTTAAGGCAATCTGCTCTTGTGTAAAACCGGAGGATAGGTGTGATAGCAGCATCACATCATAGTCCTCTATTTCAAAAGGTTCTTTCCGGTGCATAAAGGAGGATAGCTCTGGGGATACGTAACTTTTTCCTTCTGAAATTTCTTTAATGGCCTCTACTAAATTGCGCAAGCCATAGCGTCCTTTGATCACATAACCGTCTATTTTTCTATTTTCGAAGAGCTTTTTGATTTTACTGGAACGGTCTTCAACGGAATAAATGATGGTTTTTAAGTTTTCTTGTTTAGCGCGTAATACAGAGGCCAATTCCGCACCCGATTTGATTTTGGTTTCCCGATGGTCTTCCTTAAAGGAGAGATCGGTAATCACCAAATCAAAAGGGGATTCGTCTTTTTGGGCTTTCAAAAATTTAAGATGGGCATCATCACAATAAAGTGATTGTACAATGCTCTCAATAGCTACCTCTTGACGCAGCATTTCTGCAATACCAAAACCGATACTGTGTAAATCTTCAACAATTAGAACTTTCTTGAACATCATTTTTGATTTTATATGGGAAAGATGATATTGAATTTGACACCTTTCTTGAATTCTGTATCAAAAATAAATTTTCCATCAATGCTATGGATACGGTTTTCCACATTCACCAGACCATTTTTCTTTTTTAGACCTATAGGCATACCTTTTCCATTATCGATATAGTGAATGTTCATACGCTGTGATTTGCGCTCAAAATGAAGTGAAACTACATTGGCTCCGCTGTGTTTTTTCATATTCACCATCAATTCATTGATGACTCTATAAATGGCAATTTTCTTATACGCTACAATATTTTTCCATAAGTTTTCATCTAATCCCTTTACGGCCACTGTGGTAAGGTCGCTCTGGTATTGGGCCAGTAATTTTTTCATTTCAAGATGGAAATTTCGCGTCTGAACATCCCCGGTTTCATGTGAAATATCTCTTGTTTTATCGTATATACTTTCTAAAGTATCCAGCAGTTCCTCGTTCTTTAAACGCGTGCTGTGCTGTAGATTGGTCATCACACCATAGATGTCATTGGCAAGTTCATCGTGCACTTTTTTGGAAATTCGCTTCTCTGTCGCATAGATTTGCTCCACACGTTCCCGTTTATGACGCTGTCGCATGTAAACGAAAAGAAAGATTCCCATAAGAAGTAAAAACCCACTGCTGGCAAGGTAGGTGATTTTTTGAATCCGTTGTTTGGCCAATGCAGCATCCTTTAAAGCTTGATCTGCTTCTAAAGATAGTATGGCTTCTTGCTTTATGCGATCGTCATACTTCATCTTGGCGAATTGTGTTTTTACTTGCAATTCTTTTTGATACATGCTGTCCTGAAGAAAAATGTAGCGTTCCTTGTAATCCGTATTTTTGGGCATCATCTCCATAAGAAAACCCAACGCATCTTTTTCGGCTTTTGGTATTTTAAGTTGTTTGGATATTTGTATAACAGTATCCAGGTAACGTTTAGCACGGATGGGAGCACTATTGGCATAAAACTCTCCCAAATGCGTATAACTAGCTAGTTGACCGCGTTGGTCATTTCCAATTTTTCGTAAATCCAAGGCTCGGATCAAATTCGTGCTATTTTTTTCTTCCCCAGATTTCCATTGCGCATAACTCATATTATCTAGGACGCGTGCATACGGTATAGTTAGGTTTCTAAGTGTTGAATCTACTTCGATTTCTTCTAATAATGCAATAGCCTTTGGGTATGCCTCAATATCGATGTAGACCGTAGCCAGATTATTGGTGTAAATTAGGATGTCTCTATGGGAGGTAGATTCTCGGATGGCCTTTTGATAATAACCAATGGCATCTTCAAAATTCAGTAATTTATTATTGTTGGTGCCCAATTCGTTATAGACCGAAGCAATGAACTTTTGATCTTGATTTGGGTTTAGATACTGCAAGGCTTCGGTAAGGGTCTCTTTGGCGCCGAAATAGTCGTTTCTTACTTTTTGTATCACTCCCATACTCAATAGACGCCGCCCGGCACGTCCACTGTCACCCACCTTTATAAATTGATTTTTAGCCTGATTATTATAATAGAAGGAACTATCCAGATTAAACGCGTTCGTTCTGTGGTAATAAGCCAGTAGGTGATAATACCTTCCTTCGGCCAGAAAGTTATTGCCTTGTTTGGTGCTATGTTTTAGAACTTCACCAAAATGGAAAAGGCTATCGTATTCTTGCAATGATAGATGGATGTTGCACTTGGAATAGAGGAGTATGGATTTCAGAGAATCTGTTTCTGTATGGAGACGCAGTGCTCTGTTAATAGCTATTTTTCGCTCTTTTAAGGAAACACTATCCGTTATTGCACGTTCATATAATTGTTGTACTTCCTCTGAAGAAAATGGTACGCCGGTGCTTTGTTTCTGGAATGAAGTATCCGTACAGCAATAAAAACAAACAAGGATAAGAAGAAAAATAAAATGACGCACAAGACACTTTTTTTATAAATGTACCAAAAAAATAGAAGGGGCAGTAAAAATTTGTCAGTTTGAATGCTCTTGCCATACGTATCTTAAAAAGGCCTCAAGGGTACTCAAACTGACAGTTGATTATACATTACAATTACTTCCGCGGATGTTTAGTTTCCGGGTTTTTCCTCTACGGAACCATCATTACCTTCGGTTAAACTCTGTTGGTACAGAGCATCATCTTCCGTACTGGTCGTACATGAAGCGAATAAAGGTGTCATTACTAAAGTTAGAACGATTACTTTGATTAAATTTCTCATTTTTCTTGGGTTATTTATTATACTTCCTGTTAAAAAATGAGAGCGCCCTCGTTGTAATTCTATAAGTTTACCGGTAAAAGAATCACACTGCAAGATCACCTTTATCTTACAGGGTATGGGACATCCGGGGACGAGTTCGGACATGTCGGATGATGTCAAGAGATGTTGGTTCTCTTTTTTAGAACATGTTAGCTTTTTAAGTACATTTGAGTATGGAAACAATCACTAAACTCACTAAAGGCTTTCTACCAGAATTTGTTTTTTTAACAGATGCCATCTTACAGGCCGATAATGATGTGTTGGACCTTGAGGATATGGTTGTAGCTTTGGAAGAACTAGGATTTAAAATTAGTTCAAGAACACTTCAACGGGCATTTGATTTGCGCAAAGCTCTGGAAACCAATACGTATGAAGATAGTTTAGTGGTTCCCAGCAGAAAAACACTGGATGGACTAACCTTATTTTATTATGGAGGAAATCCCGGAACTTTCCTCGAATTGGTCCAGTACAAGCATGGTCAATTAAAAAAGGAAGAAGTACTGGACTATTACGAAACATGTACCCCTTCTGATAGGATGATAAAACAAGTTTTTGACCAACCTAAAAAAATACAATTACGGCAGGAATATATTGAGGGTTTGGAGTTGTTGCTTTACGAATTGCAATACAAATCCCTGGAATCCTTTGTGGACAAGATGTTGGACAATCGCTTTAAGGAGTTGCGGGAAAAATTGGGAACGCAGGAACTGAAGGAAGAGCTAGAGGGCTATATTGAAAAACGTTTAGAGGAAGAAAAGAAAAAAAGAAAACGTTCTTCATTTATTTATCGTATTCTTGGTGGTATTGCCTTATTCTTTATGACTACTCCCCAATTCGACGATTTAAAGACAGAAGTTCTTTCCGCATTTTATGATGATTTTGATGAGACTCTTGATATTACCGAAGAAAGACCGGACGGAGAAGGAAAGGGCGATGAACCCTTCGATGAGATATAAGGTCTTTTTATCTACCCATAGCGGTCTTTAGTACATCGGGGTAATCAGTGATAATGGCATCTATTTCCTGATCCAATAAACGTTGCATTGAGCGTTGCGAGTTTACATTCCAAGCATAGATTTGATAGCCTTTTTCCCGTAGTTTTTTTTGGAAGGAGGGAAACAGCAAAAGACTATGGTAATACACACCTATGGCATCTATCCCCTTAATAGTGTTGTAGTCTAAAGGACCAAAAACAAAAATACCTGTATAAAATTCCGGATAGGTTTTCTTAAATTCTTGAATGAATTTTTGATCAAAAGATAGGATTTCCACGCGATTCGTAAGATTGTAGGCTTTGATCAAATCAACCAGGTTTTTGGCCAAACCAGGATATGATCTGGAGTTTTTAACCTCGATCAATAGCTTGGTCTCTTCGTAAGGACGAACAAGTTCCAATACTTCTTTTAAACTAGGAATACGCAAGGGAAGGTCCGTATTTCCTTGGGAAGTTTTCAACTCCAAACTTCTTAGGGTATTAAAATCTTGGTTTTTGATAAACCCTTTTCCGTTGGTAGTTCGATTTACTTTTTTATCATGCATTAAAACAAGGGTCCCATCTTGCGTTTGGTGAATATCTATTTCAATTTTATCCGCACCAAGGGCAAGACCCTTTTGAATGGCTTCCAATGAGTTTTCAGGAGCTAGACCTGCTGCACCTCTATGGGAAATGATGTGCATCTTTTTTCTGGTTTTAGGGACATCCATGACCTTAACAAGAAATTTTCCGGTATTGTTCTGCCATTCCCGATCGTTTATTTTCAATACCAAGGTATCACTATTTGAGATATTGAGCAATAGCTTACGTTGTGTTTCAAAGAGCCCGTAAACATCTTCTTCAGGGAAGTCGTGCCACTTAGGAGTTCCTTTTTTGGAGATGGCCAGCGCGCCATGATTTACAGGATACAATTCTGGATAATCATAAGTATTTCCTATCCCCATGCCCAAAAAGGCAGCCTCGGTCCCTCCCGCCGAAACATAGCCTACGAAGGTGCCGGTTCGGATTCTTCCTTGGGCATTGAATTGTAACTGCCTAAGCGCGCCGGATTCTATATTTTGTGCCACCAACATTTGGGGTTTCCCGGATACTTTTCTCAAATATGGCGTTTGAAGGTTAATTTCAAAACCATGGGGGTCAGACCAATGCGGGTCATTGTAAAAACGTTGAAAAATGCTATAGGCAAGGGGAATGCTTACTATAAAACAGAACAAGGGTACAACCCACTTTTTCAAGGATTTTCGTTTTAACGTACCAAAATCCTCTTGAGCAAAATAATCCTTTAGCGTAGGGTGGGTAAATTCATAGCCAGAGCCTACTGCTTTGATAAAGCGAAGATGGGCTGCCTCTTCCAAAAAGCGGGTGTAGTTTAAAGGTCCCGAATTGTCTAAAAAAACTAGTGCCCTAAGGACATAATGGCTCAATACATCGAGTCCTCCGAACCATACAAAACCCAAAATACCAAAGGCGATTCCAACTTTGACCGCTTTGATGGTAGACGTAATTTCTCCCTCCAGTCCGCCAATTACGGTGCCAAATAAGAGGGTCATTACGATAATGGACAGAAATCCGGATTTCAAGGCATTCTTAAAGGATTTGCGAATCCCAAAATTAGGTCTGCTCTTTTGGGCCTTTTTTTTGCTTTTGGCCAAAAGCGTATCATTGTCATTGAGGTAACCGGTTAGACCGATCAGGAAAAAGCCTAGGCCGGCACCGGCACAAAAAGCAAAGAGATAACTATTTTCAATATATAACTTTTCCTGTAGCCAGATATTAAAGATCGAATTTCCAGTCATTCGCTTGAAGATATACAATAATGGAATTAGAAAGAGGCCAAGGGAAAGCCCTCCAAGGATACCGTATTTAAAAAAATTCCGCCAATCTCTTCGTATGCGTTCCACCGATCGTATATCAATATCCACTTTTTGCCAACGGGATCGTATGCCAAAAAACAATCCCATTAAAATGGCAATCAGCAAGCCTACAATGGCCTCGGTAATGGAAAATAAACCATTGAGTTGCAATTCTCCCGCAAATTCGGGGGATCTGGGGGTAGAAAAACCGAAGTAAGCCCCCAAACTGATGATCAAAGGAATTAAGAACAAAAATACAGCTCCTAAGGAATTTCCTAAGCTCGTGTTCTTTTTATACCGAAGTGCCGCATCTAAATTGGTGAAAATCTCTTTGCCTTTTTTTCTTTTATACGACCTGCTCAACCAGATTACGCTCACTATGGTAAAAGCAGAAATAAGGGCGGCACCCCAAAAGTCAAAGGGGTCTGACATGAAAAATCCTGCAGCCACCGATAGAAGGAAGGCTCCGAGAATCCTGGACAAGAGATAATAGTTAAGGCGCATTAATTTTGTGGATAGGAACAAGGGCTGCAATTCCTCAATAAAAAAAGCATCGTCTTGGTGTGCCATGTTCTTTAACCAATTCCGCATTTTTTTTGGCGTATACGGATGCTGGTCATAGTTGAGGTATTGATCAGTTTTAAAGATATGGGCATCGTACTTTTTCCAAAGTTTGTTAAAAATACTACGATCATCCTCTTGTTCAAAGGAGGCAATATCCTTGGCATCCAGATCTTCAATAATGATGCAAATGATTTGTAGGACCATAGGATAACGCGCTAAACTCTTCAGTCGAGGACTTTTGTCAAACAATTCCTGAAAAGTATCCTTTGTGGGCAGCTGTTTTGTAATGTCCCGTACCTGTACTAAGGAAAGGGGGCGCAATTCAAAAACGTTGAAGATATTTTGAGTGTTGATCTTCTTTTTTTTCAAAAAAGCGATACTCTCCTTAAAAGCATCGGGCCTGGAGGTAATCCCCAATGGATTGTGCCTAGTGTATTGATAGATTTGAAAGAAGCACTTTTCCCGATAATCGTTGCCCATTTGATCGAGGCCATCCAAAAAGGGAAATACCTTATGTTTGCTCAAAAAGTATTCCGCAGGAATTTTGTCTACATGATAAATACGTTTAAATTCTTGTATCAACCACTCCTTTATGGATTGGTTTTTTTTCCATGAGGATAGGGAAAAATAAACGGGCACAAGATCTTTTTCTTCTTTTTCAGCTGTGTTGTCAAGGGATTCCAGAGACGTTTTTAGATATTCATAGATGGCCGAAGTCTTTCCCACTCCGGGTTTTCCATATACCACAAAGCTTTTGGGGCCAAATTTGGCCATAGCGGGGACAACTTCCGATAGGGCCCCGCTCAATTTAATGATTTCGCCAGTGGCCTTATGGTATTTCCAATGGAGCTTTCGAATATATTTTACCTCGGTCTCCTCAATAATCCGTAGCGGAGCTTCACAAAGTTTATACACTTGGTCCTTTAAATTGTTTAAGACAAATTGTTTTTTATCAAAAGTGTATTCTGGGACAAGTTTTTTAGCACGTTTGCTTTTGATACCTAAAAATTGCCGTAATTTTTGAGTGATTTTAGAAAAAAGGGTGGGGAAAAGAAATTTGGCCAGAAAGTAGACGAAAGAAAAAGAGGAAAAACTATAGATTCCTACCAGAATATCCGTAAAACCGAAATTGTAGATCAACAGGCCTACAACACAGAGTAAGGCAAAGACAATAAAAATGCTTCTTTTCAAGGGCATGCGCGGCAGTCAGTTGGTTGATTTTCTTTCTTTTAAGATGTTGAAAGTACATTTTTTGAGGAAAACCGCAATACGGTTTTCCATAAAATGAGCCCGACAAACAGGAAGAATGCCGAGCCCAACAAGAAAAATAATCAAACTAACCCACTACTCAAAAAATCATAAATCAAAATAGTAATGCACTCCTCCTCCAAAAAAGACTCCGGAATAACTGAAGCCACCGGAAAAGGATCCCCCACCATAGCCTGCCTCAATATTAAAACCTAGTTTTTCCAATCCAGTAAAGGCGTATTCCACACCGCCGCCAAAACCATAGGCCAAGGAGGTGGAACTTTCATTAAAATTGGAGCCAAAGAAAGAATCATTGAATTTCACCGTCCAGAATCCCAATTGGCCAAAACCATAAGGCCGGAGATTTGAATTCTCCCCCGGGAAACTATAAAGATATCGTCCTGAAAAAGTAAAGGCATTGACACTGCCCCCTAAACCATAATTTGCACTTCCTATGATGGCCTGTACACCATGGACTTCGGTAAGGTTATAACGCCCACTTATACCATAGTTTAGACTAGTGGCCTGAACGCCGACGCCTAAGGCGCCGACATTGGATATTTCCTGTCCATGCAAAATATTTAAATGGAACAGAAAGATAAAAAGCATTGTAGCAACGATTGATTTTTTCATGATTTCAATATTTTAGATTTATGCAACAAACCTAGATATCCTAGGCACTATTTCCTTACGGGAACCCTTTGGTTTCTTTACGGAAATCCCCTTGGTAGTTCGTGATTTTTAGGAGTGGGCGTTTTAACTGTATTTTGGAAGGAAATTTTTGGGTAATTGTACTGTGATACACCCTTAAATATTTTTAATTCTAGCAAATTATTCATAATTTACTGACATCTTCCCCCTGAAATACAGCCATCTTTTACTTACTTTTAGGATGATGGAAAAAATACACATGGATGGGGATGTTTTTCCCATTTAATTTTAATGATTTTCGATGTAGATACTACATCGAAAGAAAAGTGAGGTCTCGACCCATAGGCAGGCAGAGGGTTATTAAAATACATGGGTATGTAAATGGATTAAAAATGACACACAAACAAAATAACGAAACACAAGAATGGACATTTTAAAAAAAACAGGTACGACAGCCAAAGCCTTTTTAGAAAAGTTACAATTGGATAAATTGGGCATCAATGAAAATCTGGGTGATCCGGCAGCTATAAAGGAAGTTCTGGAGTACAAATTACCTCCTTTGATCCCCATTGAAGTAGATAGTAGCAGTTTAAAATTGAAAAGCAGCGCCAATGTTTCCCATAGTACGCAATTGTTCAATGAGGAAAAGGATAAAGATGAGGATGGTATCTTGGGGAAAAAAGATGGAAAAGCCACATTGGTTCCTCTGAACGTCAATAATCCTGTCTTGAAACATTCCCTAGCCTTTGGGGTTAGTTTGGGCGCAAGCGTGCCTGCCGGAAAATTAGAATTTGGGATTGAAAGTGGTGCAAATTTAAAAACCATTGCTTATCTAAAACACACCAAAGGAGAAAAAGTAAAAGATGCCTTACTGGCCGATATTCAAAACATGCCTTTTGTGTATTTCCTGCCCCAATTAAAAAAACTCAAAGTAGGGGAAGCCGTAGCTGTGGTCAGCGATGCCAAATTGGGTGTAAGCCTGAAATTTGAATTTTCCGATGTGATTTCTGCCGGATTGACGGGATTGTCCACCTATATTGGATCGGAAGAAGTATTGACTATAGAAGCTAATCTTGGGGCAAAAATTGGAGTGGATTTCGCAGTTAAAGGAGCTTATGAACTCGTATTTGTAAAGCAAACCTCGAAGAAATATATCGTCTACGTAAAATCTGCTGTATCGAAAGATCTTAAAGGTAGCGTGGATTTAGGATTGGAAGTTTCCTTGAAAAACCCTAAGGTACTCTCTAAGTTCCTCGATGAAAAATTAGATGCTATTCTAGAGCAGATTACCACTTTGGATGATGAAGAACTTGCTGCTTTTGAAAAAAAATTGGCTGATTTCTCTGCAGATAATCTCGGGATTTTGGATTTAGGACAAAAGGAACAGAAAATAGCCAATTTCCTCATAGACAAATTAAAATTGGAGGATGAGTTGGATAAATTGGGGGGACTGGCAAAAAAATTGGCGGGGCTGCGAAAAGAACTGAAAGATGGTTTTGAGAAGGCGGCAGAAACAAAAATAAAAGCAGGGTTCAATTATGAATACGCAAGAATAAGCACGAGAAAGGTGCTCTTAAAAGCTGAAATCACCGAGGATATCCTAACAAAAACCCATAAGGACCTGATTTTATTCAATTCGCTTCCGTTGGTGGATTTAGCGGTTAAACCTGCAAACGCCGCTAAAATAAAAGTTCAGGAATACCTAGAGGAAGCCACCTTAAAAACAACCCAGGAATGGGGATTGTCCTTTGGAATCGGGAAATACAAAGTGGGAGGTACGGATAAGAAAGAATTGGAATCAGAATCCCAAAAAACCATTGATAATGGGGAACTATTGGAAAAGGTATCGTATAAAGGAATGCGAAAATATAAAGAAGCGGGAGATTTAGGGGGCTTTGGCGATGATTATTGGGTGGCTTTTAACGTGGGAATGGAGGACTTTATGAAACAACCGGGAGCTGCAAATTTCGATTATGGGTTTTCATTTTTTCTGGAACACCGAGAGAAAAAATGGTTTAGTAAAAGCAGAAAGGAACGTTTGATGAAATTGGTAGATTTGGCCCAATTATGGAATATTGTTCCAGAAACTTCTTTTGGGGAGCAAACCGAGAGTTTATGGAGTTTATTGGGAAACAGGTCTAAAGTAAAAGACATTCGTTTTTCATATCAACTTAACGTAACTCCTGAGGCCATTGATGCTTTAAAGCATGTATTACATCACATGATGTTGCAGCAACCTGATCGTCATATTGCTTTTTTGGCCAATGCCTTTGGGAAAGCAATGCCTTTTGACCAACTTTCAAAATTCCGTTCGGATCCTAGTCTTAGGGCAAGGGCTTATGGGGAATTATGGAATACCTACTTTAAGAGTGAAAGCTTTAGCGCAACGCCTAAAGGAGCTGATTTTAAATTTTATACAGATTTGGCAGAGCGCTATTTTAGGACCAAAGATGCTCGATTGAGCAAATTTGAAGGGAATTATGTGAATGAGTCCGGAACTACTGGGGAAGGAGATAATGTTTGGTTCGGAGGAATTATTCGGATCAATAAACCAGCAAGGCAAGTAAAAAACTTTTCCAATGGATTGGAACGCCTACTAGGGGCCATTCTCAGCAATGATCCGAAATACGATAAGGTCATCAAAAGTACGTTTAATGCAATGCAAGATGGGTGGAAGCATCAGTTTTGTATTAAGGCTTTGGGTATTTATTTCTTGGATTTGGCCCGCACAAAAGGAGTAGAACATCTTGTAGAATCTAAATTGGAAATAAAATATAAGGATGCCGAAGGCAAAGAAAAAGCTTATTTCTTGCAAAAAGGAACTTCTTAGTCGAACAAGTGTTTCTTAAAGAACTATTTTTAATACGCTTGCCCTTTATATCCTAATGTTGTTATATAAGGGGCAATTTCTCATTTAAAAAGGGAGGTTAGTTTTTTGTATATTTTAGTTAATATACTGTTAATTAGTATGTTGTGCGTGATAAAAACACACCATTTACACAAAAAAATACACGAATCATACAATATGGAGGAGGTGAAAAAGAATCTTTTTTATTTTTAAGTAAAGAGAACTCCAAGCCCCAAATGGAATCAGTGGAAAAGTATGATTTTCTAACGTCTTTTACTTCCAATGGAAGTGAGCGTAGCTGTTCGTCAAAACTTTCGAAAATTTTTGAAGTCTGCGATTTTTCAAAGCACCTAATGGTGGGCATTTATGTGATAGAGAAAAAACAGTTTCTATATTTCAACCGATCTTTTAAACGAAACCTTGGACACTATAGTGCCCGACTTTTGGATGAAGGTTGGGATTTTTGGTTTTCCCGTATCTGTCCAACAGAGTTGGAAGGAGTTCGATTAAAGTTACTCCCATTGCTTCACCCTGATGCTAGTGGAAGTAGTATTCCCCTGAACTATCATATTATAAACGCTTCAAATACCATACTTAGTGTAAGACATGAGTTGATGCGCTATATGCTGGGGGACCATACGTTGATTATAAACTACTTTTTGGATACTACGGATAAAGAGCGTATTGAACATTGTTTAAACGGAAGTCAAGGTCAAGGGTTTCCCAAGGAAACGCATTTGCAAACAAAGATGATATCCCCAAGGGAAGAAGAGGTATTGAAATTGATTGCCGAGGGCTATTCTTCCAAAGAGATTGCGGACCAACTTTTTATCAGTAACCATACGGCCATATCCCATAGAAAGCATCTCATTGAAAAGTTTAAGGTAAAGAATACGGCCCAACTGATCAAAAAGGCGTCCAAAGTAATGGAACTTTAGATTGCACATTTGCTTTTAATGTAGAAAATTGGGTTCCCCATAGTTCTGATGCACTTGCCAAAGTGCTATTTTGTTTTTTCACCGTAGTCCGAAACAAGATCGTTCGACTGGACTCCTATGTTTTTTGTTGGTATTTCGAGAGTCACTTCGAGTGTTTTTTACGAAGGGGAACGAAGTAAAAAATATATCGAGAAGTAATGTGAGCACTGTTTTTTTCGTTTTAAAAAGTTCTCGATACGTTTTTCTTTCATTGCATTACAAAAAAACACTCGAACAGACATTCTTGTTTTTGATCACCTTATCGAAATATATAATGGTTCAAAATTACGTTAACAATCCGTACAACACACTTCTGGCACCTTCGTTAAGGGGGAGGTCCGCATAATTCTATGATGCCCTAATTGGTCGCTTACGGGGCTGGGCTTCCTAGCTGCTTGGGACGTACTTACTCCTTCCCTTGCTCCAAATCGTTTTTTATGCTCCCGATCAAAAGCAATTTTTTGATTGTTATCCATGAAATCAGCAGCAGCTTGAGCGGTTCCGAACTGTTGCAAATTGGTCATGTGCTCAAAGATATTGGTAATTTGAGGCAGGGTTTCAACAACGATTACGCTTAGGGAGGCATCCTGGGGCAGACCACAAATTGCCAAGAGTTTCGCAATTTCTTCGTTGCTCCATACCGTAGTCCCGTATTTGGTGGAACTCTTGTTCTTTTTACTGAAATCTACCAATTTCAATAGGTTTCCGGTCTGGGCAATAGAAACATTGGTTTTTAATGTTTTTACGGTGATATTATTCAACAACTGCAATTCGTTCTCCGAATAGCGTTCAAATACATTTACTGTTTTATCGGTCTCTATTTGTATTCTCCAATCCAGAGGACGGTCGTCCAGTAGGATATTTCTATAATCGGCATTATCTGCTTGCTTGACCTGCGCATATAGTAGCGCCCATAATTCTGTTCTTGGTGGATCTGCCGTCACATTTTTGCCATCATGTACCGCAACGGCATAAGGAGCGGTAACCCACAATTTATCTTCATCCCTATTGGTCATACAAGTTAAGGTAGGTGCAGGGTGTTGGATACCCTGCGATTTCAATCGTCTTCCATAGCGTCCTTGTCCAGTGGTCCACACTTTTTGAGGCTCCGCGTTGCTATCTTCTGCCGGGCGTTCAAAGTGTCCCACTCTGAACTCATAGGTGAAGAAACCAAACATTTCATCGCTGTTGGCATGCAGGCCTGGGGGCAAAGGTAAAATGTAATGACGATTACTAGAGGTACTTTTGATCATAGGTTGCATGGCATTAAGACCCGCTAGATCATTGGATGAAGCTGGCGAAATAATACGAATTTGTTCTGGATCGAGGGGTAAAGGCGGCTCTTCCGGAGCAATAAATAATGAGGGATGATTATTGCTGATCAACTGATCGGGTGCATTGGCCAATACTCGGGCAAAGTAGGTGTCTTGAGGATCTGCCACTTCTTCTTCAAACTCGATCCATAAGAAACGTTTTCGCGATTCCGATGAAGTGTATTTCTCATCACGTACATAGGGAGATAATGCCATCCCTGCAGAGACAATTTTTGGCACTTGCGCTGGAGGGGTCGTAATGGGTAAGGTCATGGCCAATGCCTCTGGGTTGTCTTGTTGTTGGGCATGATTTTCTTTGAAATTGGGCTCAAGGGTATAACGTACATCAATGGTATCCGGAAATAGAGGAACATTGCCTTGGGCCTCTTTTTTTGGCTCTACGGCATCAATGAATACGATTCTGGTGGAATTGCGTTGCGGTCCATCCAAGGCCTCAAAAGAGGCGGTACGAATCATTTTAATACGACCAATTTCGGCATTGGTCGCCAAGGGTTGCTCGTCATGGGTAAAGCCATAGGTCCTATTAACGAGGAATGCATCTGTTTTTAGGGCATCCCACATCCAATCTCGATCAATTTCAACGCTTACACAACATAACCAATGGTTGATCAAGTCACTTTTAGAAGCAAAAGTGATCGATGATCCGTCGGGCGACAGTGTATGACGAATACGACTAGAGCAGCCAAATACTACCCGTTTGCCTTTAGCTCCAGTGAGCGTAAGTCCGGTGCTTTCCAGATCCAGTTGATCGGCCAATTGTTGTACATTGTTCAAGACCCTGGTATTTTGCTTCCCAAAAAGAAGTGTACTGACTTTTCCATCAAATACATTTTGAACATCAGGCTGCATATAGATTCCCTGTAGTTGCGGTACTCCTGCGGTCTGTACCAATAAATTGGTTTCGTCTTCCGAAGCTTTGTACAGTTGTATACTAAAAGCTTCCCCATAACGCACATCCAACTGGGTATTGGCCTCGTCAATGACACCATAATACGCATTGGTTTCACTAGGTGTAGCTTTATCTTCGCACACCGCACGAATGGTTAATCGTGCCATGCGGGCCGTAGGAAGAACGAGTTCCGATAGATTGTCAATGGTATCGGCTAGGCCTAAATCCTGTGCCAGATTCAATTCGTTCCCTAAATTCAAAACCTTGTCCGGGCCCTGTATATCTACATATTGTATGGGAATGTTAAGGTTGGCTTCATAATCATCATCGTTGGCAATAGGAGGGAAGGTTCTACGTGTCGTATATAAATGTACATAATCTTCTTTCCCGTTTACACTTTCAAGCTTATCTAGTTTTAGGGTTTCTATTTCCACAGTAATTTCTATGGCGTAAACATCAGGATCGGCAATACCAAGACCCACACGATGTTCCGCATTGGCCAGATCGGGCTGAAGTCCTAGGTTAGATTGATTTAAAAGCCGTTGGACCGGATCGGCATACTTGTCCGTGTAAGCTACTGCTGGAAATCCTAGTTTGGGCCGTCTAATATTCAGCTCGTTAAGTTCCGAAGGTCCGTCCGTGCTGAGGATAGGATGTTCTACATTTTCATCATCGGTTTGTAGTGCCTCTATTTCCTGAATTCTAGGTTGAATAGGTGCAATATATCTTTTGAAATTACAGGTAGCGATATCGGAAGGGGTATCATGGATAGGATTTTGATCAATACTGGGTGCACCACCACTAATGTCTTGCATTCGAATTCTGAACTGATAGCTGCTTCCATAGCGCAATTGGGCAGAAATAGCTCCGGCGATGTACATTTGATTCAATTGATTTTGCGCAGCACCGGTGACCCCGGTTCCTGTGGTCCGTTGAATGCCATTTTCATCCAACACCGGATTTCCATCTTGATCAAAAACCGGAGTGCCAAAAGGATCTGAGTCTACATTGGCATTCGTAGTTTGATAGATAGTGGCAGCATCTTCGTTGGGCAATACCATGCTATGTCCGTTCCAATTTGCAAAATACATGGGAAGCCAGTAGGTCTGTAATTGTCCGGTAACTTGCTCCGTGCCGTCCAATTGGGTAGGATATACTTGATAGGGGAGTTCCCCTTCAAAACTCCCCAATTCAATACGCTCTCCTGGGTTCAGTGGATTTCGGGCTAAGGTTAAAGGTTGCCTACTGCTGACGCGATTCAGTGACTCCCAAGGATTTTCAGGATCTCCGGCATCGGCCAATTGGCGAACATCAATGTGATATCCTAGGATACCTAAAGGCGCATCCAAACGTTGGGAAGGTCCTGCCACTGAAGAATCTATCATCAATTGACGCATGTACCAAATCAATATTTGTTGATCGTTCCAGGAGAAGTGAATGCCGGTTTCCTTGGTAGGATAGGACCCATCGGCTTCTTCTTCCAACGGATTCCGATGTGGCGGTTGATGGCAATGCACAATTTTGGCAAAACCATCGTCAAATTCTGCGGTTTCCTGGAATAACTCGTCATAATTACCATCGTGTATGGCTAATACAGGGTACAGCATAGGAGCGAAAACCTGACGTGGTTCCCCCGGAGTCAAGGCCGGAATTCTGGCCGCATAGCTTTTGATAAAAGAAGCATCCGCCGCCTGCTGGGGACTGTAACTACTGCCCTCGGCCAGATCGATATAAAGATAACCCCCATCCGGAAAACTATTGGCATCTATGGGAAGGGTCGTAGAGTATATAAATCCGGCAGCTCTGGCCAACAGCGGTTGACGCAGCATATGGGCAAAAACTTTTCCCCAACTCACAATGTCAGGACTGCGCTTAAAACCGGCATAGAACTTAGCCGCCTTCACTGCACAGTGATAGCTGTCGTCCGTGACCGCATTTTTGGTCCTGGGAGCCGTGAAATGGGTAGCGTTTCTATAACTTTTTGGAAGGTATTTGCTTACCGATACTGCTCTGGGACGGGCATCTTCAAATTGTCGTTCCTTGGGAATGTTTTGAAGATTTATATTGGAATTTTCCATGGTGGCATCGAAAATTTGGAAATGATTACCCATAGCTTCAAAAATCGCTCTGGGATTCCCTGGATTTTCCGTAGTTAGAGGAACGCCAAGGTTCAATGCCTGTGGTTGTGGAAGTGGATGTGTTCCGAACCCTTGCAAGAGTTGTGCATTAAATGAAAAATTGGCATCGGCAAAAGCCACTGTACTATCAGGAATAGGGGCATCACCCCCAATGATGATTGGATTAAGGGGATTGTGATCTCGCGGAAGTACTACAATATTCACATGAAGTTGATTTCCATCAAAAAATTGTGGAAATGTCATTATGGATAATCTCTGATTCGGTGTCATAATCAATTTCTTTACTTAAGCGATCTGGCGTTGTTCTGACCAGGATTCGGAAAAACTTATGTTAATGATAAAGGCAATACTGATGTCCAGACCAAAAGTGACCTGACATTCAAGGTCGGTGCGGGACCCAGTTCCAATGGCTTTTTTAGTGTAGGTTCCTTTTGCTTCAATACGAATGGTTATGGCTACGATACCTCCTAAAATTTCAGCATGACCTTCAAAGAGTAAAAAGGCAGATACTTCAACGATGCCGGAGGCGATAAAAATCTCGGCCCCCACTACAAAGAGCACGCTAACGTTCCCGGCTACTGGCAACCCAATAACGATCTGGGCGCCAAAACCAAACTTCATGCGTAGGGAAGGACCTATTTTGGTATCTGCGGCAATAGCTACGTTAGCTTGTCCAATCGCATATATGGTAGCTGCAGAAATGGAAACGCACATTACCGAGAGTCGTGCATAGAAACCAAGAGAACCACCCGCACTGGGCAAGAGTTCATTGGCATCCGTGGTGACTTTTAAAGCTGCGTTGAAATAAGCGCCAATGGTGAGGCCACATTCCAGTTTAAAGGGAGTATTGGGGTCATTATATACGGCATCAGGTACAGGAAATCGCAAGACCGGAATTTCTTTGGATGCCTCAAATTTATATTCCCAACTGCCCGCTTTATTGCTCATGGCCAACTTTAACCCCTTGCCAATGGCCGCCCCATAATCACCACTTTGTAAGCTCTGTAGAATTTCCAATAGATCTACCAGAGGTTGGAGTTCAGGAGAAAATTTTAATTCTGGTTGAGGGTAACTGGCTTCTTCCCCATTTTTGGAATCCCAATTCCCGCGTATGGTCATCAAGCGCTTTATTCCGGCCAAATCAATGACCAAGCCTATGTTGTTCATTTTACTTTTCCAGCTCTTGGCCACGGAATTGATATCAAATTCCAGAGAACCGGCTTCTTCTACACCACCATTATTATCGGTCTTGGCGTACTCAATGTAAATCCTAAAATTGCCATCGCCTACATCAATAAGTTCAAATTCGGTGGGCAAATCAAATACTTCTTCGGGATTGTGCAATAGCTGTAGTCCTTGTTGCTTTACACCATCTATGGTATCCTGGATGTCCATCAATTCAAAAACATCCTGTCCCAAATCTTGTAAGCTGCTGGTGTCAAAAGGGAAGCCTCCATTCTTTTTCATGAGAACGGCCTCGCCGATAGTGTCTCCTATAAAATTTGTTGCATCGCCTATGTTGGGAAAAATACCTTTGGAATTTACAATACGAAAAGCATCCACAAATAGAGGAGGTGTTTTACTCAACAATTTCTTATCTCCCTGTTTAAAGGAAGGGGTCAAGAATAGGGCTTTTTGGGTATCGGTACTTTGCAAGAATCCATAATTCAAAGTAGTGTCCACGGGATTTCGCAAGAGTTCGGTGGGCTCAGCTATTCGTGTAAGCGCACCTCCTGGGGGGCTTTCTACTTTTACACTATCGTTGGCCACATCCTTTACAATTTTTCCTTCCCGGATTACAGGAATGCTCAAATTGGTGGGTACCGGACTTACATCACCCGTGCTACGCTCGTGCTTTACCATACTCCAACTCCCGTCTTTGGGCAGGAGTACATTTCCCCTACCCGCGATGGCAAAAGTGGGGTCCACACCATTATTCCCAAAAGAATTGCTAAAGTCAAAACGACTCAAGCGCATTTTTTGAGTGCTCTCCGCAAGGTCAACCTCACAATCCAAAGGCCCTCCAATAGTACCTTGGCGTGTAATAAGTCGCTTTAAGGCCTCGTTGTTCAAAGGAATTCCTTTTGGAGCCAATTGAACAAAGCCTACGATACGCTTGGAAGGGACTACATCCTTCTCTCCATCGGCCGTTTTTTTGGAAACAAAACCTGTGGTAGTATGTTCTATTTCCACATCTGCATCAAAATAGAGTGGCTGTAATTTAACCTCAAAACTTAAATTGCCTCCTGTAGTATTGGTAACTTCCCGTCCATCTTCGTCCACATAAAGTTCTCCATTCGCAATGACCAGCTGATCTATAAAGGGTTCGATTTCTGAAGTTTCCGTGATATTGCTGATATTGTATAATCCTTTTACAAGGCCAGGATGTATTTCATAGTCCGTTGATCTTTCATCGGCTATTAAGGGAGGTACGGGGGGATTTGCCGGATTGGGCACAAAAACAAAGTATCGGAAATCGAATTTCCCATCACTCTCTGCCCGCCAACCGGAATCAAAGCGATAGGTATATCCACTGGCCACCCTAAACAAAGTAATGGTTCGCACTACTTTTATGGCCCAGGGATATACGATACTCTTAACCTGAATGACCTCATGGGCACAGCGTCCCATGAAAATATCGAATTTTGCCTGACTTGTTTCGGCCAAGGCAGCTTTGGTGTTCAACCAATTGCTAAACATATTGGCCCCATAACCACTCATGTCCATACGGGTCATGGGAACTCCTCGATTTTTTAAAAGGTTGAAGGGCCCCGGTTGAGGATTGAAAAACTCCCCGTTAAAAATTTCAGTAACACTTCCCCCTAGGGTACTATTGCCAGTAGTGCCTCCGAATAAATTAAGAATATTATTTAGCTGTACGGTAGTGCCCATAAACATCTTGCTATCTCCTTCACGCAGCGGCATTCCCGCATCCAATCGCAATTGTAAACCATTTTTCACCTCATTTTCAAACTGAATGTCTTCCTGATTGATGTCACCACCATCCCTAGTTTCATTCCCTGTACCGTATTGTTGTTCCAAAGAAGCCACAGCCTTTAATCCAAAAGGAAGGGTGAAAAATGATAGGGCCTGGAAATCATCGTCTTCAGCCCTTTTTTTGACCAAAAACTCCGTTATGGGAAGCGGAGCTAGAGCCACTTGCTCCATACTGTTGTTGAGAATATGTGAAGGACCTCCATCATTCGGATAATAATTAAAACCAAAATCAGGATCCCCAGGAATAGGGCCCGTTGGAGGGGGTACCTGAGGAGTAAGGTTAAATACGGGCTCCCATGAAATTTGAGGAACCGTAAAAGCTTTTACATTGGCCCCTGCGCTAACCACTTCCATGCCCACCACTTGAACCGGAAAAAAACTGGAAGTGTTTTCTCCATTGGCATTCACGCCGGTAGTCACACGAAAATCCCGACGGGTAAGGAGATCAAAGCTAATCCCAAAAAGATCGGCATTGGTACTTACATCCAACAGGGCGAAGAGATCACGACGATATCTGGACGTTTCCTTATCCCATTGCGATTCATAATCGGGTAAACGCGGCAAATCCGAACTAGCAGCGGCTGAAGCGGTATGTACGTCACGCCCTGTTTCATTGCTAAAGTCGGTGTTGGTCAATGTGCCTCTAAAGGCATCGGTTCTGGAGGTAGTTTCTAAAGAAGGTACGGGAGTACTTGATCGAGAGACGCTATGTACACCAGAGTCGGTGTGTATTCCCGTACCTATGGCAGTTGTGTTTTGGGCATCTTCTTCTGGACTTTCCAAAGAAATGCTGGCGAAAGGATTGTTTAAAGGTGCGAAATGGAAAGATACCTCCACCCGATCGTTTTCTTCGGCGGTTAGTGGAACATCCCAGGCAACTCTGCAGACCAACCAAGCAGTAAATTGTTGGGGATTTGCTACTGCGCCCGTAGTTGGATTGCCCTCCCTACCCCGAATTTGTCTACGCAGTATACCTAGATTGGCCGCATATGGGTCAGGTAGGGTAGGGATGTAGGCGAACAATCCAAAAGTGAGAAACAAGAAACCTTGTTCTACTTTAGTATAAGTATCCGATAATGTGCCAAAAAGGAGACACCCATTCGGTTGCGTCACCTTAAATAAGGCATTTTTAATAGCAAAAGCCATGCGTTCTGGAATAAAGGGATCTTCATTCGTGATTTCGGCATCATCCAGAATAAGATTATCGTCCAATAGGTATATCAATTTATTGGCCTTACTCACGGCAATAAGCAATAAAGAGTTCATGGAACGTACAGTTGGTGGGGTACCATTTACCCGTACCGGACGATCTATATTTAGCTTGGCATTGGTAAATGTCATCAACAACTCATTGCCATTGGCATTACTGGCATAGTAAAATGATGTTTTATCTGTAAAACCTAGTGTTAGCGTAGTCCCGAAAGGATTTAGTTCATCTTTCCATAAATCTAAAGAATGCTGTGCATGAGGGTTTCCGGCCAAAAGATCCAATAAAAAAATCTGCCCTGGGCTGATCAGAAAAGCAGGGGCACCCAATAAGAGTCCGCCACCTTCCATACCTTGCCATGTTGTAGATATCCCTTTTTGGGTTTGTGCAAAAATGCCGCCTATTCCCTCCGCTGCCAAAGGCTGGGTGATATCGATATCTGCTACAGGAAGTACCCAACCACTTTTTTGGAGGTTAGCCTCATTTTTCAAGCTGTTGAAAGGAGAGCCATGCTCCAGAATGCTCATTTTTTGCTCGGAAGCTTTAAAAGAAAAATAAATACGTTGGATGATGGCATCGTAGGTGGCTTGTTTGTCTTCCTGCCAGTCAAAAGCCATTTTTTGCCCATAAAGCCCCCAGTTGGCATTGGATACGGCATCAATTTTACGGCCATTCCCGGAGAAATGAAAAGCGAGCTTTTTAGGAAGTTCCAATTGCATCTTTCGTGCATCAGCCCCGTAAGGACTGTTTTTATCCGCATCTTCTACTTCCGGTTGGTCTAACTGTAGCTGTACCTTAATCATCGTATTGGCCGAAGCTGTAAGTTTTTCATTGACCAATTGCGGTGCACTGTTCAAAGTGATTTTTCCACTATTGATGGTCAGCCCGGTATACTTTCCGGTTGGTGCATTAGGAGCAAGAAATTTGGACAAGATCCAAATACTGCCCTTATTTAAGGTGTAGGTTTTTGAGGGATTGACTCGTATAGGAACATTCAAATTTGGGGTTAGGGTTCTACCCTGTTTTATAGAAAAGAGGAGCACGGGATGAGCTTCACCTTGAATATATAAGGCAATTTTCTTTTCAATGGGAAAGAAGTCGTACCAGAATTGCCGTCCATCCTTATTTTTAAAAGGCCCTAAAGAATGATCCACTCTGGCTCCAATGGCCCAATCGGCAATGGAATTGTACAAAAGGTGTTCCCTGATAGGCGCTTCCCTACGGAAAACTTTGTATTGTGTTTTGCTTTTTTTCTTCTCTCGGTTTTTGGTGATATTAAGAATGGCTTTTTTCTGGGTTCCCCTGATGTTATCCTTAAAAAAGATATCCGATTTTTCGAATTTAAAGGAGGTTTTAACCGGAGCTTGCAACTCCTCTTCCAAAGAAGATTGTGATAAGGACTTGGTAAGTCGATCAAATTTCTTCTGCTCTTCAGGCGTATCCAATGTTAAATGCCCAATGAGGTTGTTGAGGGTATTGTTCAATTGTTTTGTTTCCATCCTGACGTTTTTAGTGGTTTTTGTAGGTATGCCATCTTGAATACTACTTTGGAGTATTCCATTATTCAGGAGGAACTTTAGAATAGTATAAAATTAGAAGAAAACGCAATGAAGGGCAATCCCCATTTTTAGGGATTTTGGTTTTGGACAATAAGTAGTGTTATATGCTAAACGATATAAAATCGATATTTGAAGTTTTTAATCTCATGAAAAATCAGTACTTTACTGACATCTGCCCCCTTTCTATTTACCAGTTTTTACTTACCCGTGTTTGTTTTATGGAAAAATCCCTATGAGTGGGGATTTTATAAGTAAAAGTATTAGAGGAATTTTGAATTTTTTACTAATAAAATATTTGATTTATGAATCGTAAGTATGCAATCTTTGAACAAGGTGCAACCTTGGATTATATAAAAAAAAGTTTAAAACCCTATAAAATTGATAAGTTTTATGATAGTCTTTCTGAAGATATTATATCTAAAAATTTAAAAAAAAATGAGGCAATCATATTTAAAGAAATTTCTGTTGCTCTAGTGGGTAATGTTAATGTGCCTAGTAGTTTTGGAATACGAGAGAAATTTATCGGATATGAATTTATAAATGAAGAATCATTTGAAGTTGACGAAAGAGATATGTTTTCTAAACCTGATGATGAACCCAATAATTGGGGAATACAAAGAGTAAATGTTTTGAATTCAAATTTAACAGGTGATGGGGTTAATGTTGCCATTTTAGATACAGGTTATGATAAATTTCATAAACAATTTGCCAATAGGAAAATAATAACAAAATCTTTTATAAGTAAAACAGCGCAGGATTTTAACGGACATGGAATGCATTGTATCGGAATTGCTTGCGGATATAAAGATTCGGATGGGATAAGATATGGTATAGCTTATAAAAGTAATATTTATGCTTGTAAAGTTTTGGATGATAGTAGAAAGAAAAGAGGATACAAAGCTGATATTATTAGAGGTATTTTATGGGCTGTCAAGCATAAGTGTAAAGTAATTAACATTTCTTATGGTATTCGAAATAATGGAAAAGAATATGATAAAGTTTTCGAGAGAGTTATTAAATACGCAAAAAACAAAGGAAGTATTACAGTAGCCGCTGTTGGAAATCATAGTATTCGAACTAATTCATTGTGTGGAATGGAGTGTTACTCAATTGCAAGCCCGTCTGATTCTCCAAGTGCTATAGCGGTAAGCGGTATAAATGAAGAGTACGATGTTTATTCATTGGCTAATCAAGCTAATCTTTATTTAAAACAGAAGATTGATTTTGTAGCCCCAGCTACTAATATTTATTCTTCATGGTCAACCAAATCAAAAATTAAAACTGGTTCTAATATGATATTTAGTGGAACAAGTATGGCTGCGGCTTTCGTTTCAGGTATTCTAGCTCTATTATTTGAAAAAAAACCTAAAGCGAAATGTGATGAAATTTTAAAGATTCTAAAACAAAATGTCTTGAGTTGTACAGATTGGGAATTACAAGATGTTGGTTCTGGATTAGTTCAAATTACCTAATATAATTAACTTAAATTATTACTTAATATGAGAGAAGCAGCTAAAAAAACAAATGTAATCGGAAATATAGATTTGTCTAATAAAGATGATTTTCAAGCAATATACGCAAGTCAATTGTATGGGACTTTTTTTATGATTTTTGCAAGGTTTACTGCTAATAGTAGAAAAGCGAAAGGAGGATATACGTTTAGAAAAATTGAATTGAGATTGTTTAATTACAAAGGATTAATAAACATAGGGCTAAAAAGAGCTCGTTATGTAATAATAAAAAACTCAAAAAGTGAAGTTATAGGAGGAAAAATAATAGTTGAGGTAGAGGGGAATAGTAACAAGTTCTATTTAAAAAGAGTTTCTGACGTCTATGGCAAGCACTGTCAAATAAGTAATAAAATAGAAGTCGATAGACGATTGGCTAGATTACATTCAACAAGTCCACTTATAAGACACAAAGTTTTTGATAACGAATTTTATTACCGAGAAGGAGTGGAACCAGAAGAAAAAAAACCTCCATATGATTTAAATAAGGTAAAAGTGAAATTTGAAAATAGAAAGCCTTTGCCAAATGAGGATTATTATGATGACGGTTTTGGTAGCGGACAAGGAGGGCTTATTTGTCCAAGATCTCAAAATATTATAATTAGATAACTTAATAATTTGAGTGGAAAATTTAAAATACTATTTTTAATAATAGCCTTAAGCTGTTTTTCCGTGTATAGTTTCTCTGAAAATAAGAAAACTTCTTTTACAAAATTCATGGAAGAATTGAACAGTTTTAATTTTGAAAAGGCATCAGAAATTGCGAAAAAATTTGAAGATAAAACTTTAGGCTTAGAATGTATCCAATTATCTCGAATACTTTTTGAAGCTGGTCAAAATACCTCTAAAGTATACATAGATTATGCCTCCCAAGACATAGAGGGGTCTAAAAAAAATGTATTGTCTCTTTTGTCAAAAGGATATGATACGCTTTACAAAAATCCTTATACATCAATGCCCTATCGTTTTTTTTCAGAAGCTCTAATACATTCTAATGAATTAAACGATGAATCACTTATCAAATTCTCTTTATTATCGATCATTCAAGTTTATAATTGGGAATTTTCGCAATCGAACGATGATGTTTTAGAATTCTTACATCTTTTCAAGTCATTTATTAAAGACGATACAGATCGTTATCATTTCATGATTAATAAATTTCTTTATCATTTAAGAGAAATTAGTAAAAAACCAAGTATAACAAGAGATGATTGTAATTCCTTTGCGAAATTGATGGAAAGTTTTCCTGAAAATCATAGGTTTTGGCCAAATTACTATTCTACAATGGGCGTAGTGCATAAATACTTTAAGGATAATGTAAAAGCTATTTCGTTTCATACTAAAGCAGTACACCTAACTAAAGATTTACCTTTCCTGAAATATGTTAAATTTCGTTCTTTAATACATCTTTCTTTTTTTGAAACTAGTGAAAATAATTTTGAGAAAGCTCTTGATTATATTTCTCTTGCCAGTGAGTATTCAAGCTTTTCTGATCCTAAAAGAGATCAAAGTTATATTGCAAATTATAGAGCAGATAACTATGCGGGAATGAGAATGTATAAAAAAGCATATGAAGAAAAGAAAAAAGCTGATGATATTATTGTTTCATTGGGTTACGACAAAAATAGCTTAGAAATTGCCAACTTGAATCTTAAATATCGAACTACTGAGAAAGAACGTGAAAACCTAGAATTAACTAATCAAAATTTAATAATAAAAAATAAAGCGGAGCAAAATTTCTTCTGGCTGGTAATATTAATTTCTGTTTTGATTTTTGGAACAGGTATTGCCGTACTTCTCCAAAAAAACTCCACCAAAAAACGCAAACTGGCAGAACAGCAAGCACTTTTGGAACAACAAAAAACAGAAACCCTATTAAAAGACCAGGAATTATTGAGCATTGATGCCATGATTGCTGGTCAGGAAAAAGAACGGCAGCGGGTGGCTAATGAATTGCATGATGATCTGGGGAGTAAAATGGCAACCATTAAACTGCATGTAGAGAACATAAAAACAGATAAAGAAGATCCCTCATTTAAACATGCGACAAAACTTTTGGAAGAAGCCTATCAAAAAATACGGGGCATTTCCCATGTAAAAAATTCGGGAGTCATTGCTAAACAAGGCCTGTTGCGAGCCTTGCAGGGGATGGCCAGAACCATATCCGAAACCAATAAAATTCAATTGACGGTACACGATTTTGGCCTGGAAAACCGTATGGAAAACTCTTTGGAACTCAATATTTTTAGAATGGTGCAAGAGATAGTTACCAACATCATTAAACATGCAGAAGCTTCCAAAGGCTGTATTCAATTGACCCAACATGAAGAGAGCCTGAACATTATGATTGAAGACAATGGAAAAGGCTTTGACCCTACAAGCATTCGGGAAACGGATAGCGGTATTGGACTTCGCAATATTGAAAAACGCATAGAACATTTAGAAGGGAATTTTACCATTGATAGTGCCCTTGGCAATGGAACTTCCATAATAATAGATATACCCATATGATAACCGTAGCCATAGCCGAAGACCATCAAGCCTTGATCGATGGTGTCCAATCCTACTTAGAATACGAGGACGATATTAAAATTATTGGGCATGCCAATGATGGGGAAGCCTTATTGGAATTGGTACAAAAGAAATCACCCGAGATTGTATTGTGCGACATTCGCATGCCTAAAATAGATGGCATTGCGGCCACAAAAATTATAAAGCGAGATCATGCGAAAACCAAAGTCATCGCCTTTACCATGTTCGATCAAGAAGGGGCCATTGAGCAGATGCTGAAGGCAGGTGCTTCGGGTTATATTGTAAAAAACTCCTCCCTGCAGGTGGTTTTGGAGGCCATTCGCACAGTAGCCCAAGGGAAGCTGTATTTTGATAAAAAACTGCATTTGCCCACCGCAGAAAAAAATACTTCAAAAAGCGTTTTGTCCTCCCGGGAACGAGAAATTCTGGGCTTGATCAGCAGAGGGAAAACCTCCCATGAAATTGCTGATCAACTCTTCATTGGAAAAAGTACAGTGGACACCCATCGTAAAAATATGATTCGCAAACTAGGTTTAAGCGGAGCGGGAGAACTGTTGCGATACGCCATGGAGAAGAAGTATGATTTTTGAAACCTGTAATAGGAAATGCCGACCATTGAAATTCGGGGATTTTAAAGCTATAAAATAAACCAAAGTCTAACTTTTAAAACAATAACAACATGGAGAAGAGTAGTTTTATTGGACTGACCTTTAAATGGATCATTCCCTTATTGGTGATTATATTAGGTGTTTTGCTAAGCGCAAAAACCGATATTTTAAAGGATTCTTGTGATAATTGTGATGAACGACCTTACAGTTTTTCCAAAACGCAAC
Organism: Spongiimicrobium salis; assembly: GCF_043678055.1. NCBI lineage: Bacteria > Pseudomonadati > Bacteroidota > Flavobacteriia > Flavobacteriales > Flavobacteriaceae > Spongiimicrobium > Spongiimicrobium salis. Next base: position 511,945 of record NZ_JBHEQA010000001.1, on the reverse strand, counting down.
TGATGTGGTGGTCCATGATCATTCTTTCCTGTTTTTCCATAGCTTTTGGGGTACAACCCGATAACATACCAGAACCCTCAACAGCCATGTTGGTGTTGTTGGGCATCAGTATTGGAACCACAGCGGCAGGACAGATGATCGACAGTTCAGATAAGAATAATCCTCAAGTACTGAGAAGATTCCAGGAAGAAGGAAAGAAAGGAAGAGGGTTTTTGCAGAATTTATTACGGGATAAGAATGGCGTTAGTATTTCTAGGTTTCAAGCTCTATTTTTCAATCTTATCTTTGGCATCATTTTTATCATACAGTTTTTCCCGGAAGCAACTACTTTTCCAGATTTTGATACCATGGCATTAGGCCTTATGGGCATCAGTTCTTCTGCTTTTGTTGGCATAAAAATCAATGAGAATGCTTGAGGTGAATTAGAAGTGTTTGTTTCAAATCTAAGAGAGAAGTATTCTTAATTGGGTTTACATAAAAAAAGCCTCTTTTTGGAGGCTTTTACTTTTTTTACAATTCATATATCCAAGCAGTTTCATATAATTATAATAATTTGTAAATCAAGTATTTACCATTTAATTTCGTAATGTAAAAATTTCCTATAACTTCTAAGTATCTCGGAATGGAGCAGGTTGTTGCATAGTCTTATCTCCAAATCTCTTTTTTAGTATTAGGTTCTACATAGGATATTTTAATCAGAATCATTCTGATGACCCCATGTTTCGCTAAAAGAGCTTTAAAGTTGTTATAATAGTTGGAATTTGATCCGTATGGCCTAAGGTATTTTGTAACATGCTATGCACAACTGAATTTAGTTAGATGTATGGTTATTGCATGCACTAGCTACTCCAAAATACCTAGGAATGGGTATTGTTCTATAGGGAGGCTTATGCCTTATTTTGTCCTTATGAATCAGGAACTTACAAAATATGAACACCAGTACGAAGGTAAAACAATTTCCTTTGAACTGATTACAGATGCAATTCGCGTAGAAAGAAATAACAATTTTATAGATCCTTCAGAGGACTATGACTATTTGGAGAAACTAAAACAGAATGGAATCCGCCCTCCTTTAAATGAAAATGCAAGGGCAGAAGTTCATTTGTACCGATTAGATGCGTCCAAACGTGAGGCGCAAATAAACTTTTTACATACTTCAGAAAAGGTTAAGCGGGTAAGAAGTATATATAAGTCGGGTAACGATATTTTTTTTGGTACCGGGGAATTAATTGTAATTCCAAAATCTGAAATGACAAAGATTGCTGTGGAACATTTAACTTCCGGTAAAGTGATCGATAGTATTAAGGGGGTCTTTTTAGTGGACTTTGGAACAGATGCTCTTGCAGATGAAAATTACAGACTATTGGTTGAAAATCCTCAGATCAAACATATCGAAAAAAATTTTTCGACATTGGAAGAACGTCGTTCTGAGAGTACACTCGGTAATTCAATGAATCCATTATATACACAACCCTTACCAGAACAAAGGGCATATGATATGACGGAAACATTTAAAACCCATGAGACATTTTATGTTTGTAAAGAATTTCGTGAGGCTTGTTCAAAGATAAAAATCGCTCTTTTAGATTCTGGAGTAGATGTAGGACATCCTGATTTGAAATCAACTGTTGATGTAGAGGGTTGCTGGGATTTTGTAAAAAAAAGAAAAAACCAAATGCCAAATGACTATGATTTTCATGGAACACTATGTGCAGGAATGTTAACTGCAAGGCGTTCCCATGATATTGGTGTTGATGGCGTAGCCAAAGGCTGTACACTAATCAGCTATAGAATTGGCTTAGGAGATTCCCGTAGAGGTTTTGAGATAAATCTCTTTTTGATCATAAAGGCCATTCTAAGGGCGGGATTAGAAGAGAAAGTGGATGTCATTAATTGTTCTTGGACCTTTAAAAAAGAGTTTTCTACTTTGAAGTTTGCGATAAGCGAGTTGGTAAGAAAAGGCCGTGACGGAAAGGGAACAATTATTGTTTTTTCTGCGGGAAATGATGGTAAGCCTACAAAGTTTCCAGGAAATCTGAAAGAGGTAATTACAGTTAGTGCGGTCAATGAAGATAAACATCCTGTAAAAATTAGCGATAGATCACCTTGGGGCTCTAGTTTTGGGAATGAAGTGGATATTGCCGCTCCAGGAACAAATTTAGTGACTACTGATATTCGAGATCATTTAGGGCGTGTAGGCGGATGGTCCAATCACGATGATTACTACAAACATTTTGGAGGAACGTCTGGTGCGGCACCACAAGTAGCTGGTTGTGCAGCACTAATGCTGGCTAGAAATCAAGATTTAACATGGGATGAGTTGAAAATAAAGTTGATTGACACTACCGAAATTTTTCCTGAACCTAGGGAAAAAGAAAATTACGGATCCGGAATATTGAATGTATATAATGCTGTTAGCTCGGCATTGGAATAAGCGAATAATTGTTTAACTTTAACTAAATCAAAATGATAGATTTTAACTCTAATATTAGGCTGATGCCATCGGAAAACAGTCGGTTTCAAACGGTGTATGCGAGCCAATCCTACGGGACATTTTATGCCATTTTTGCTAGATTTACTGTGAAGGATATTTTTGAAGAAGATTCGATTGTCAAGAAGAAAAAACTTTTGGAACGTGTTGAATTGAAATTAGTAAACTATAAGGGACTTCTCAATATGGGCCTTGTGAGAGAAACAGAGGCTGATCCTAACGCCTATGAAGCTGAAGCTGGTGTAAAATCCCTTTTAATCAAAGTCAATGTCAAAGGTGCAGCTGGTGGAGATACGACAGATAGCGATGAAATTTTGTTCAATCCTCCCGTAGTAATAGAAAACGGAATGTATCTGAGTTTAATTAGAGAGCTAATTTCATTGGCTGGAGAGGATAGGGCCGAATTTAGTGAAAATCCATTAAATCCTGAGATAGGAGGTGTTTTTGATCAAGAATTCTATGAAAGGGATGGTTTATTGGTTAGAAAAAAAGAAACTATCGGTTTTTCTTTGAACGAATCTAATGAAAGTGTTTCAGGAAGTGAATATCAAACCATTGTAGATTTAAATTTTCCTGGAAAAGTATGCCATATAGGACTAACTAAAATTAATATTGAATAGAAGAAAAATTACTATAACAGTTTTATTGATTCCTTTCGCTCTTTTTGGTCAAACCATAACGAGTGAAAGGGATTTTATTATAGATGCCTTAATAGGATTTCATTTTTCCCAAGCACGTATTTCCATTGATAAACTGCCAACAGAAAAAGAGCGACTGGAATTTAAAACGCTTTATACAATAATCTACAATGCGGGTAGGGACAGAGAAAATGATTCGATATCGATTAATACATTGGACAAACTATCTTTGAATACTACAAATAAGGTAGTTCCACTCCTTTCTAAAGCATATTTCCACCTCTTTAATAATAGGAATGACACCATTTCATTTAAGTACTTTGATGAGGCCTATACATTGTCCAAAAAACAGAAATCCAGATCATTAAATAAGTTGAGTATTTTAGGATTTCTACACTTGTATGGTAAGGAAATTGTGTTAAGCAGTAATGCTTTTATGCATTATTTGGATGAATATAGATTGCTGTCGACTACAATAGATGATCGAGCTTGGTTGGCTTATTATAAAAATTACTTTACGCTCTCCATATTAGATGACAATGAAAAATATCGTAAGACTTCAAGAAACCTAATTGCCTTTTTAAAAAAAAATACACTAAGTGAAGCCCTTGATTCCTATTTTTATAAAGATATAGGATTGTATTACAAAGCTTTGGGAGTAAAAGATAGCGCTAAATTTTACTTCAAGAAAGTACTTGATTTGCCGGACTTACCTATCATTCAAAATAAAAAATACAATGCCTTATTGTACCTAGCTGATATCAATGGAAGTGAGAAACAATTTAAAAAATCTGACGAATACCTCAAATTAAGCAAAAAGGATAAAGAAAAAGTAGACCCCTTATTGGCTGATTTTAATTTTGAAAGGTTTAAAGCACTGTATCACTATGAACATATGTCCAAATTTGATAGTGCATATTGGTTCTTGAAGCGTTCGATTGTCACAGAGGCCCAATTGGGAATTAGAACAAATAGATTGCATATTTCTAGATTAAATGTACAACTTAGAACAAGCGAAAAAGAGAATAAGATTTTAGTGCAAAAAGGACAAATTGAAAAAGAAAAAAGACAAAAGAGAGTTCTTTTTTTTGGCGTTGTGATCTTCCTGGTGTTAGGCAGTTTTATTAGTGTTTTGCTCTTTAAAAACACCACAAAAAAGCGTAAGCTTGCAGAACAAAAAGCGCTTCTGGAACAACAAAAGACAGAAACTTTATTAAGAGAGCAAGAATTGATGAGTATCGATGCAATGATTTCCGGGCAAGAAAAAGAACGACAACGTGTGGCCAATGAACTGCACGATGATTTGGGGAGTAAAATGGCAACGATAAAATTACATTTAGAGAACATAAAAACAGATAAGGAAGATCCATCATACCGACATACTTCCAGGTTATTGGAGGAAGCATATCAACGAATCCGGAGCATTTCCCATGTGAAAAACTCTGGAGTCATTACGAAGCAGGGCCTGTTGCCCGCTGTACAACGTATGGCAAAAACCATTTCTGAAACCAATAAAATACAGCTTGCCGTAAACGATTTTGGTTTAGAAAATCGTATGGAAAATTCTCTAGAATTAAACACTTTTAGAATAATTCAAGAATTGGTCACGAATATCATTAAACATGCCAATGCAACTAAAGGAAGTATACAACTAACCCAGCATGAAGAAAGTCTAAATATCTTGGTTGAAGATAATGGAAAGGGATTTGAACCTAAAAATATCAAGTCAAATAGTAGCAGTATTGGCCTTCGGAATATCGAAAAACGCATAGAACATTTGAACGGCAATTTTACTATTGACAGCACGTTAGGGAAGGGTACCTCTATAATTATCGATATACCGATATAATACCGCAAATGGAAGGAATAACTTCAAGTCGTATTTAACAGTGTTTAAAAATTTTCAAAGTATAAATCAAGTTATCTTCATTTAATATAAGGGGTATATGCCATTAAAATACCCATAATCAGGTATGTTTTAGTGTGTTTTGCTTCCATAGTTTTAGCTTGAAACTAAAACATCTAAAATGGGAAAAGTGGAAAAAAAACAGCCAAAAGGGAGGATGCAATATTGCAATCTTCCAATCGTTAAAGAACGCATCTTTGATAATAGAATATCTAGCAAAAGAGAAAAGTTAATTCGAGTTTCGGAGAAGAAATGGGCAAACGGAACAGTACTCAATTATTACTTTTTCGATTCGAACGAAGATGGAGAATGGATACATTATTCCGATGGATCAAAAGAATGGATCACCTATAAAGGAAGCAACAAGGAGAAAGCCGTGGTAAGGAAGGCATTTGACGTATGGAAATCAATAGGAATAGGTTTAAGTTTTACAGAGGTGAAAGATATTGGCGACGCTGAAATTAGAATTGGTTTTATGAAGGGAGATGGTTCTTGGTCCTATATTGGACGGGATGTATTAGAAGTTCCCGTTTCGCAGCGTACCATGAATTTTGGATGGAATATACAAGATGAAATAGACACGGCCCTTCATGAAATAGGGCATTCTTTAGGGTTTAAACATGCCCATCAAAGCAATAATTCAGGAATTGAATGGGATGAAGAAGCGGTTTATAAGTTTTTTAGTGGAGCCCCAAACTATTGGGACAAAGAGACAATTTTTTATAATATTCTTAGAAAAGTAGATCCTGATAATGTTGAAGCTTCAAAATGGGATCCAAATTCCATTATGCAATACTCTTTTAATTCTGGTTTGATTGAAGCACCTGAAATATACCAGGATGGTCTATACCCTGAATCAGGACTTTCCGAACATGATATAGAGTGGGCACGGTTCTTTTACCCTATCGTTGACGACACTATGATTGCTTTGACCCCAGCTAAAACTGAGCAAATAACATTGAGTTACGGAACCCAGAGCAGTTTTGTTTTTAAACCCAAAGCTTCGCGCAAGTATAGCATTAAAACGCTAGGGGAGATGGATGGAGTCATGGTTTTGTTTAAAAAAGGCCCTCAAGGGAGATTACAGTATCTTTCAGGAGATGACGACAGTGGTGTTGATGAAAATGCAGAAATAAATTATAAACTACTGAAGGATGAAGAATACGTAATTACATACCGACAATATTATAACACAGGGAAAGAATCCGCAATTGTATTGTATTAATGATTTTTTCTGTCATAGTATTGATTGAGAAGTACCTGTAAAAATTATTCCAAATAAGGTTGTCTTAAATAGTTAGAAGGTAGTTGTTCAAGGAAAAAATATCAAAAATCCCCATCATTGGGGATTTTTTTTATACTCAACTTTAGATTACTTGCAAGCAATACTGTTAACCAATCCATTTTTTACTAATGAATAAACCCCAGTACTCAGTTTTGCCGATTGCCGAAACCCTAGCGGATTATGCCTTATTCCCGGAAAAGCTTAATAAGGACAATATCAATGATATAGCAGAAATACCAGAAGAGCACTTACTTTATGATATTGTTCAAAATCTAAACAACCTTAGAGATCAGCATGAGTTTTTGAGCAAAAATCATAAAATTTTAAACTACCCATGCCAAGAACTAAATGGAGAATGGTTACCAATGGACCTTTTGGATGTGCTTGAAGATGATTTTCAAAAAGATAAAGACATCACCGCGCTTCCTATATTAGGAGATGAAATAGTAAGCAAAATTGAAAATACGAAGGAATACAAATTGGTTGCACCTAAAAAAATTAAACGAAGCCTTGCATTGCAACTTTCCAGGTTCATACAGTCGAGAATCGATCTTGTTCGGGAAGCCGATAACCAATCATTGGATAAATCAGAACCTAGACAAATCAAATTCCTTGGTAAAAAAGTGAATCTAAGTGTATTTATGAATAATAGCGCTTTATATTCGAGCAATACTGGATTTCCAGTAGAAGTTCATACGATTACACCAAATCTTACCGTAGAAATTAGTACTCGTTATATGGTGAGATGGATTTATTTTGGTTCCCCGACCTCACCGGTAAAGAACAAGGTAAAACCAGGACTCTACCAATTTAGAGTATCCGGAGGTAAATTCTCCCAGCATATAGTTCCTGTAGTTCACCATATTAAGTCAGAAGCACAAATAAACTTAAACGTATAGGTATGGATACCATTATCATAGTACAAGAAACAACTGAGAATACTATTTTTTCTGGAATCTTAACCATAATTACAGCATTGGTAAGTTTTGTGTTGGCAGTTTGGAATTTACTTTGGAAAGGAAGCGGGAGTTTTAAGCTGCCCGAAGATATAACTACATCCGCGAGAGGAATTTTAATTACTATGATTTCAATTTATGTTGTTTTTATAGCAGTGAAAATGAATACTGAAAATGTACAATCTTATGAAAACAATATCATAGCCACGGTAATAATAGCTTTTATAGCATACCTCTTATACAATGCTATTTTCAATGCATATTCATTTACCACACCCATTGCTGCTGAAGATGGTAAGAGAATGACTAGATCTTCTTCGTTTTTTGGTGGTTTGTGGGTTTCTGCATTGGCCAAAAAAGATATTCAAAAGGAAGGACTCACAGGACCTCAGGAGCTCCTTGAAAATGGTGTGGACAAAAAACGCATATGGAGCCCTTGGGCTATAGAAGTTGTTAAGGCTATAATTACGCTATTGTACGTCGTCATTATTTATAGTACCATAATTGCACTTTCTACTTCTGGATTTTATCTGCAAACCATCATTACCGAGAAAAGTCCTCTGGAAACTATTCAAAATAGTTTTGAGCCGCCAGAAAAAACTATTGACCAATGAGTGAATCTTTATGAAAATTCGCTAGAGCTATCCTTTTTGAAATGGTTCAGGAATTGGTGACCAAAGTTTAAAACATGCCAAGTGTTACCCAAGCCAGTATTCACATGACACAGCACTAGGATGACTTGAATATTTTGGTAGAGTATAGTAGAAAAGGCTTCTAATTATCAGAAATTAATACTTCGGATTCGAGCATGGGATTGCGTACTATTGAAAAACGACCTGAGCATATGGAAGGTAATTTTACGGTAGCTAACGTTTTGAGTAAAGAACCCACAATGATTATGGGGATTCTGGTTTAGGTTTTGAACGTTTTAAATTCTTTTAAGCTTCCCAAAATACAATAATCAGCAAAAGAAATTCCCAATGGATTTGGTTGAAAATCCCCACTAATAGGTATGGTAAATCACTTTGAATTTGACCAAATTGCATACATATACCTTTCGCGCCTTTAAGTAAATAACAACACCAAAAAATTATTTTTATGGAAAATGATGATATTGTTGTTTTTGTCACTATTCTCTTTGCATTAAGTTTAATTACAGAGAAGACCACCCAGTTTATACGTGATTATACGGTAAGGGCAAACTACTTTATTATAGGATTGATCTTGTTATTGCAGATCTGTATTGCAAATGAGCTATATCCAAACGACAATGTATGGACTTCTCTTCTGCTATTTTTTCTCCTTATTCTAAATACTTGGATTTTGCTAAATGATTATTTCCGTTGGATATCGCTTCCACCTTTTCCTTTTAGTAATATAAGGTGGTATACTCTGGTACGGGTTATTTTAATGGCATTGATTGTTGTGGTTTTCCTTTTAGCCCCAATATTCTATGGCCTAATGCTGCTTTTAGAGTTGCTTTTTGTTCTTGCACTACTAAGTTTGAATATCATAAAAGTTGCCTTTCCAATGTATAAGACCAGTATAATGGGAGAACCTACTTTTTTGACGATTCCAAATGTTATACAAAGACAATTTTCTGCTTCACATACCAAGAAAAACAATTCTCAAATTAACCTTTTGGCCTTTTTTGTTGGATTTCTTTTTGCTTCATCTTTTAATGTGAACGTTTTTAAATTGAAAGACTTTTTAGAAAGCAAAGCTGAAATAAATCCTTTTTTTTCAGGTATTTCAAAAAGTTTGGGTACCTCTATTGCTGCTGAGGAGGTATATGCCTTTTTAAGCTATGTGCTAGTAGGTTTCTTTCTTTCCTTTGGCTCCAAATTTTTTCATGACCTGTTGGATTTGGTCTATTCTGTAAAGCGTACTGGACAGGCAGTAAGGGACAAAAATTTTTATTCCCTTCAGAATGCCGAACAAGTGTTGTCTTTTCTAGAAAATTATCAGGTTCGTCACCATTTGGAGGAGAAACGAAAAGAATTACATCAGGTCAAGGAAGTTGTGGGAAGCGGAATTGTTCTGGAACAGATCAATGGAAGATATATAGAACATATAGAAGTGGCTATAAAAGATGAAAATATTGATCTCACCTCTTATTTCAAATCAGAAAACAAAACAGGGGATATCATAGAAATTCCATATAAGATTAAGAAAGTAGGGAATTTTGCCCAATTATTGGCTTCTCCTAAAATAGATTGGAATGTTACTATTGGTAATAGCTCTCTAGATGCCCAACGGGGGTCTTTTTCCGTTGTTGTTAAGAAGAACAACGGACTCAAATACCTTCTTACCTGCTATCATGTGCTAAAACATAATAAACATGATTTTAAGAACTTCAGAATAACCCCAAATGTTCATAAGAATGTAAATCAGGGTACAAAGCAAATAGGGGAAATTCATGAAGGAGTTATCGATTATTATATTGATGCAGCCCTTATTGCCCTAAATGAAAACATTGATTTGAGCGATTTTGATCTGGAAAGACCAATTGATGCCGGAAGTGTTCCTTCAAAAATTGAAAACGGATTAAATATTGTGCTATACGGACAACAGTCCAAAAAACTTCGATATGGTCAGGTTAAAGCTGTTAATCAAGCTTATAAAATAGACTACAGAGGTTATAAACAGCCCAATAGGGATGGGAGTTATTCTCATGAACTTAATTTTTTGTTCGCTGTCAACGAATTTATTCCAGAAACGGGCCTCAGTGTAGAGGGTGATTCAGGCTGTTGTGTATATCGTCGAGGAGATAAGCTTCCTATAGGTATTGTAGTTGCCAAGGAGGACACAATCAACGGAGATACCCTTGTTGTACCCTTGAAAAACATACTTGATGAATTCAGGGAAATAAAATTTATCTATCCACTTAAAACTTTAGAAATATGAAAACAATGATTACTATTCTACAGATGGCAATTGTCTTATCCTGTTTTACCCTATTTTCCCAAGAAGATACCGAAAAAGCAACCTTAACGCTAGAAAAAGATTCTGTAGGAAAACTTAAAATCGTTTATCAATACAAAAAGGACAAATTAGAGTACACCGCAAATGGAGAAGTTCACTTGGTTGGTAGGGGATTTAAACTAATCGATAAAATCAAGGATTCCGTGTATTCTCTATATTTTATACCAACGGCTAAAGGTGCAAAATGTAAAAAAATAGATTTTGACGATATGTCTTATGGAGATAGTTTTATAAAGAAAGGAGATCAGTTACAGATTTACAAAAATGTAAAAGTGGACAAGGGTAATGGTTGTCCAATAAGTGGAACTGTTATAAGTCTTAGCGCAATTGCTCCTAAAGATATTGCTCTAGGCCAAGTTGAAACAAAAGATCCCAATAAATCCAGAAGAGAACTCAATCCCATTGACCCAAAAACCTATAAAACAGAACAATTTTTTCCAAAACAGATAAATTTTGCAGGGGAAAGCACCTTAATTACTTATGATTTTCTAAACCCCAAACCTAAGAACAGAAGGTTGAAACCAGATGAAAACGTAGCTTTTCGCTTTTTAAATTACGAGAAAAAATACAAGTCCATAAGTATTACTCCCTCTTTTGAGAATTACAATTTAGAAGGGCAGCAGCAGTTTATAGACTTATTGGGGTTGGATAAAAAAGAAGAAAAAGAAGTCAATGAGGATAAAACTGCTAAACCTACCGCGGCTGGGGTTAAAGATACGCTTGCCACCAATACCGAAAAATATATCAACGACTTTGAAACTCAATTAGAGAAGTATGTCTATCAGTTAAAGACTACCACAAAGTATTCTCTTGAAGTTGAAAAAGATTTGAACGACGCTCTAGACAAATATGCCAAAATCTTTGAAATATCGAGCAATCTTTTGGTATCTGAATTTCAACAAGTTCTTGAAAAGCTAAATTTTTATGAAGATCATATAAAGTTGATCATGTCCAATCTGTATTATCTCAATAATTACAGTAATGGTATTAGCTTACCTATTCAGGTCAAGGATGCAGATGCACTTAAACTAGACATAAAAGCAACCAAGTCAGACGGTACAGAAGTAGACCTAAATTCTTTTACTTACAGGATAAAATGTGGTTTTAAGATAGATTTTAGTACCGGTTTTGTGCTTTCCTATTTAACAGATGACAAATTTCAGATTGTCGATGTGTCTGCTGAACAAAACATGGATATGAATGGTGGAGGGGATATGATGACTAGACAAAGGGTGATTGAGGCCAATTCCGATCCCTTTAATTTTGGGATTTCCCTTATGGCCCATGCCTATACCCGATGGTTTAACTATGTAAATCCTGTGGTCAGTTTTGGTTTTGTATTGGATAATAGTAACATCGTCAGCTTTCCCATTGGTTTGGGAGCCACAATAGGAAGAGAATCGCGAATCGTAATTTCAAGCGGGGTGGTGTTTGGAAGGGTGGAAAGACTCTTGCCCAAGTATACTCTTAATGAGGCTATGGATTCCAGTTTCTTTAGTGGAGTTAATGATGAACAGTTGACTTCCGATGTATTCAGAGCACGTCCCTTCATCTCTTTGACTTACAATTTTGCAGGAACGGGGGAGAAAAAGTAGTAATGGGTTTTAAATACTATCTAGTCATTTTCTTTCACTTAAATACTAAAGATTTGGTACTAAATTAAACGATAATGCCTCGGAAGAATTCTTTCGGGGCATATTGCTTAAGTTCAAGAAAAATATATAGTTTAACGGTACATGCAAGGAAATTGTAGTCAGCTGAGAAAATTAGTGTGGTCACATATGTGAATAGCCAGAGCGAACGACACAAGCCCCACCTATGGTGATAAATTAGAAGAGTGTAATTGCTTTATTTCCTGAACATTCACCTGTTGGAACAAGGAAAGATAATCCCGTTGATGCTTCAAAATGATATTCACCAGTCGTTTCCCAAGAATGGGTTGGTAGTTTTCAATCTTTTCTAAACTAAAAACTCTAAGGATGTTATTACAAAAATCAAAATCTCCCTCCAAGGAAGTATAAACTTGTTTAAGGGGAAGGATTCCCTGCAATTCTTCATCATCCGATAATTCTATTAATTGTAAAGGAAATAGTTTAAAATAGTCCAGTTCATAGATCATTACATTGGCAAAATGTTCTCGAAAAAGCCTTAAATTTTCATTATATAGAATTTCTGTCAATTGACAGACGATTTCATGTTCATATTGATAAATAGTTTTTTTATAATAGAGCATTGCCCGTGTTAAATGGTATCCGATACGACAGAAATTTTTAAAATAATGGATATCTGTGGGACTCTCTAATGAAAATGTATGATTTTTGATATCGGTATCAATCAGCTCCATTAATTTTATAATCTCAGGATAATTGCTGGAGTAGGAATAGATTTCCTCTTTATCAAGAATACTTAATACTTCAGAAATCCTGCCCTCGTGAGCCAAACGATGTACATAGCTCCAAACTTCTTTACTATGATTGGATAATCCTGATATAATCAATAATGGAATTAATTCTTCTTTAACATAATTAAGTTTAATGAAAGGAGAACGGGTCAATTTTAAAAACAAAAAGTACCTACTATGTGGAAAAGTGGCAAGTTCCAATAGTCTAGTTATTGTGCTTTTGGCCTTATCAGTATAATAAGACGATGTATTTCCTCTTTTAAACTTTGTGTGTTTACGTTCAATTCTTGGTCCATATCGCTCCAAAAGATCGTTTAGAATAATATATAAGGTATCTTGATGTCTATTTAAGGCGTATTTTCCATATTCGAAATAAGAAAGGATATTGAAGAACCTATTGAATTTGTCCCAGTTATCCAGTCGTTTTATATAATCTTCCAAGGCCAATAAAATATGGTGTTCTACAACATCCATATCATCAGTCTCAATCCATTCAATGATTTTATTTTCAAAAAGAAGATCAATCAAATTTCCAACAAAGTTGGTTGCTTTAAGTTCATTTATTGCTGTAATAAACGGATCTAGGGCCATTGCGCTATCCTGAGATAATAGAAAAATCAATTTTTTTGCCATATTTAACCCATCAAATATGTGATCGACAACCTCATTTTTTTCGTCGATTTTCGAACCTTTAAAGCTTAAGGCCAATCCTTCAGTTTTGATTCCCAATAAACTTAAGTCGTGCTCCTTATCATTAATGTCAACCGTATTATCCTCATAGTATCCGGTTTTTAATTTTTTCCGCAAGGAATGTAGAAAAGTTATATACTGGGATTTTACATATGATTTGGGCTGTATACTATCGAGTAATGGAATGGTATGGGTTTTGAACGTATTAGATAGATCAGTAATGGAAGTTAGAATATCCTTATAGTTTTTTAAAATGCCTTTGGGGCTAATTGCAAGTTGTTTGAACAAAAGATGAATGAAACCGATATATCTGGATATACGCTCATCATCCAAGTAATTCTGTTTGGGCATATCGTTTAAGGTGGATAGGTAAGGATCGTAAGTCTCTATTTCTATTCTATATTTAGTAATGACGGCAAGAATCTGTTCTAAAGAGGCTTTTACAAAACGAGCGTCTTTGGCCAGCTGCAATTTTAAAGCGATTTCGTCTATGTAATGAAATACATGTTCTGGGTTATCTTGAAAGCTTTTTTTTGCTAAATCAAGAATAGCTCCTATGAAATAACCTTTTTGAGCATAACTTGCCTTATGATAAATTTGGAAAAAAGAGTGTTTTAACATCATGGACCAACTATGGATATGATGTGTACTCTGGAGACTTTTAACAATGCCCTGGATTTTTTTTCTTTTTAAATGAAAATGTATAATATCATGTGGAGTCTCTCCGAGTAAAATGACATAGAGATAAAACAAGTTCTTTTTACGGCTTTTTTTATAATCGATCAATATAAGCTCCAAGGTGGCATTTACTCTATCCTTATCAAAAAGGCTTAAGCCTCCAATAATCATTTGCGTAAAATTCCAGTACAACTGATTTTTTAGTAACATTATAATATGAAAGGGTTCTATATTGGGAATAACGGCCTTGGCAGCCAAAAACTCCTGAAAGCTTGCACTATTGAAAAAAAACCTCCAATTTTTTTCATATCCTAAACCTAATTCTTCCTTTTGGCCAATACCTATTTTAGATAATCTATTGGTAATCTGGTCAACATTTAGAAAAAAGCTTTTTTCCAAAACTACATACTCCTGGTCGAGTTCCATATTCAAGGCCATAGCCTCTGCTTTTTGCATGGTTTTCGTAAAGGAGATGGATGCTGTTTTTTTGCTCAAATGATACTCTTTGAACCAAGCTGATATCTGGGATTGTAAATGATAAACGGAAGTAATATTTTTAAGCCCCTTGGCTCCTTGGTATATGAAGATGAGCATTATATAAGATAACATTAAGGGATTGTAGGAGAAGTCAGAAAGTACGCCGTTTTCATCAATGGTTTTAATGATTTTCTTTAAACTAAAATCTACCATGGCCCTCTTCATCAGGTTTTCTATATAGCTGAGACGCATTGTTGGATTGAATCCTATGATTTCCAATGCACTATCATAAGATATTTGCTGATTGAGAATACCATAGGGCCGAGAAAACAGGATATAATGCGGTTCATCTATCCACTGATAAAGACTCTCAAAAACTATTTTTTTGTGCTGATTTTTAACTTCATCAAAACCATCCAAAACAAAAAGTAAATTTGGGCCATAGGGCCATACTTCCCTATTGGTAGTTTCGTATTTTTCGAAATAAACCGTGTAGATATAATTTGGGATACATTCTAGGTTCTTATCAAAATCTAGATTTTTAAGGTCTATATAAAGAAAAATTTTTTCAGATTGTGAAATTCCTTTGGCCCATTTATGGCAAATGTACCTAGCAAAAGTTGATTTCCCTACACCTGGATTTCCCAGAATCAAAGTTCTTTTATTACTCAAAAAAACAATTTCGGCCAATTGTCTGCTGGTGTTCAGTTTCTCGCTGTACAAGAAGCTCCCATATGTTCTTTTTTCCTTTCCCAAAATTGATTTATGGGATTTAATGTCCTCTTTTTCCAGTACAGAAACATCAGTATAAAAATCTTCAATTGGGAGTTTCCCGAATTTCTGTTCAAAATCGCCAACAATGGATATGCATCTAAATTTTTCTTTGTTGAGGTAGTATAGAATTGTATTTTCCCTAAGGGTTTTTAATTCTTTGGGATTGATATCAACCGTATGTGCTAATCGCAGAACATTCCAATCAACTTTCGGATTTTTAAGAAAAGACCACCAACTTTTTCTCCCGGTATAATGGCAAAGTGCATCCAATTGCTCGGCTTTTGCGGTAAACGGAATTTTCCCTAGGTATATTTTAACATAGCGCCTTATGGTATTTCTAGATACTTTACTTGCAGAAGAAACCTCTACTTTTTCAGAAATTGACTTAAACTTCTTGTTGCCATTGTCAAGGCTTATTTTGTCTTTAAATCCCGCCTCTTCGAATACGTCTTCCAACAAAGTTCTGAATAGGAGGTACTCCTTTTGTAAAGACTTATTCGCCATAGCTTGATAACATATTTAGAAATGAGAAGGTTCCTAAAAATAATAACTTTTAAAGAATTTTCTGAGTTAATCTTCAGAATAGGAATCTTTTCTGGTGTAACTCTTTTTCTCCCTAATGATGCGCCTAACAATGCTGATAGATTTAAGAGCTTCCGTTAAAGAAAACTCTCCTCCATCCGAAACTTCCTTTAAAACCCCTTCTTTAAGTATCACAGAGATACTGGTGCCTCCGGTGGTCGTCAATTTAAATTTTTGAGTGTAGTCGTATTGATGTATTTTCCCGGTACGTATAAGTGAATCGAGTAGAGGTATTGAATTAACTATTTTATCACGCCAATTGTAATCTGTAACAGTACCCGATTCGGAAAAAGTTTCAAAGGATACGATTTCGTTGTAGAAATATTCAAAAGTCCCCTCATTAAGGGCATTATTTGTTCTTGGATCAAAAGTGCATTGGTAAGCGATTAATGAATGATCTGTAAAATTGTAAATGGTAATTCCCAAGGGAATAAAGCGAAAAAAGTTGTCTTTTCCTTTTTGTATTTCAAATGTTAGACCATTTAAATTCTCAAGATGGGGTAATCCAATGATCATTACAGGATCATGGATACTGTCTTCTGAATCTAAATCTGTTAAATCAAGGGACCTGTCAAAAAGGAATTGTACCGATTCACGTATTAGTCTATCATAATCCGTATCGGATGGACGTGATTTTAAAATGTTCTTGGAATAATAATTGGCAATTTTTTTTCCTTTTGGGGTTAAATTTTTTGCTGTTGTACTGCTCATTGGAAGATAGTATTAAGGTTGATTTCGCTTAGGCCAGAACATTTGGATAGAAAAGCCATCCACTCAACAGGTCTGTCATATATGGGTTTAACAATGCGATTTCCGTGCAAAGAAAAGCCTATTCGCTTATGAAAATCTGTATAGATAACGTATAGGAAGTCTTGGTAAATAGGGTTTTCGGGTTGTAGTCGAATAGCGAATTCCAAGATTCGAATCAGTTGATCAATCAAAGCCTTTTTATGCCGAAATGGCCTTTTGCCTTCTAAGAGGCAAAGTGCCCTAAAGAAGTAAGGCTCTGGATTCTGGGATTCAAGGAAGGCGCATTTTTTAAAGAAGACATTTGCCCGTTTATAATGATGTAAATCCAAGAGGTAAATTCCTAGATTAAAATTAAGTTCGGCTGAGTTTTTATTAAGATGCAGGGCATTTTCACAACGACTGATGGTATCGGAATCATCTGAATTTGTTTTTTGTTGAATCAATTCGAATATGTTAGAGGCCGTATAAAAAGATTTGCCTAAATTGGATTTGGGCTCTCCACCATGATTTTCAAGAAAATCACTCCAAGTTGTATAATTAGGATAATCTTCGATGATATAACTACAAAGGATATCCAATTTCTCCGATGCTATGAAAAAAGGTTCCGTTCTATTAGCACCAAAACATCGTAAACGATAATCGCGTATAGCATTGGCACTAATTGGAGGGAATTCATCATTTGGACGCAATTTTTTGTGGATTCTTTTGGATAGGTTACTTTGTTCTTTTCCTCGAAATTGTTCAAATGGCTTCTCAATGCCACTTACCTCAACTACTAACTTCATTAACTTTAGAAAAATGGGTACGTATTCTTCTCCTCTAACAGTCATCACAATAATTTAAAATGTAATCTGAAGTTGATTAATTTTTTCTGTTTTTTAGTCTAAACGGCGTGAAATCGATATTTCAATTCGTGAATTCTCTAGAAATGATTACTTAGAAGGCAGGAAAGATGGGATAACTACTCCTATAACATTCTACTTACCTATGGGTCAAATGGATAATAGTATCCATTTTAATCCTGAAAATGACAGTTTATCTCAGAAAAACTGTCGACGACAGAAAAATTTAAGAATTTTTTTGATGAAGTTTGAAATTATAAATAATTGATTTTCAATTATTTAAATGCAAATAAAATATCACATTACACTTTTTATCGTATCGCTTGTCGGTCGACATTGTCGACAAGATTGTAATCGCAAATTTGCTTTTAGATAGTTACAAAAGCATGATCAACTTTAGTCACTGTCTAAAAGATAAAGATGAATTATAAAGATACGAAAATGAAGAATATGGCAACCATAAAAGTATGGGGTACAACACACAAAGTGGTTCACCCAACATTAGTAAGACGATGTAAAGTCTGTGCCATAGGGAATTTTACGATCACCATAGCTAGTCTAAGTCTTCAAATGCCAAGTTATTGGTGCGCCTTAATACAAGGTTTAATCAAATTATTAACCCGTGTTGAATTTTTGCTTTCCTATTCACTGAATGTGTACACAGTTTTTTTTGGTGATGTGGAGGGTATACCTAGCAATCATGAGATGCACATTTTTTATTATTATGCAAAAACGTGCAGTTTTATTTATTGTTATGATTGGCTTGTCTTTCTTTACAAGTTGTACTTTAGACGAATCAGATGCTGTTTATTCCAAAGACCGGTCGGCTACAACCACTGGAAACAATGGAGCCAATGAGGAAGACGATTGCAAAGGAAATTGTGAGGAGTCGGACATAAATGGATAAATGTCCAAAAAAATGGAGCGCTATTAGCGCTCCATTTAATTTTATAGCAAGATTAAAGGAATACGTTAAACGACTATAATTTGTAAGATAAATTAACTATATTCAGGTGTAATTTACCAACCAATAAGGCCGTTTATGATACAGATTAATCGTACGAAGATTAATTTTTTATTCATTGTATGGATTGTTTTTGCACATTTTGGTTTTAGCCAGAACAATGCGCCTACTGAAAAACTTGGAGTACAGAAAAAAATAAACAAAGGGGATTACTTATACCAGCGCGCAGACTCAAGTTATTACAAACATCAATACCTAAATGCAATTGATGGATATCATGATGCCGCCCAAGCTTTTGCATTGGAATTAGATACTATAGGGCTTAGGAAATCCTATAACGATATCGGTCTGTCTTTTCGAAAATTAGGACAAATGGATTCTGCTAGGGTTTACTATAGGAAAGCACTTTTGCTAGATCGGATAACAGACGATAAAAAAGCCATTATTGGTCGCCTCAAAAATATTGGCATTACGTATACCTATTCAGGAAATTATATAAGAGCAATAAAATATTATATTGAAGCCTTGCAGATAGCCGAAGCAGAAGCGTATAATTCCCAAAAGGCCTCTATAAAGAATGCGCTTGGAAATTTGCACAGTGACCAACAACGTTATGTTAAGGCCTTGCAATACTATGTGGAAAGCCTAGAATTGTATAAAGAGCAGGGTAAATTAATAAAACAGGCCCTAGTTTACAATAATATTGGAAATACATATATGGCTTCGGACGATTTTATACAAGCCTTGGAATATCATTTTTGCGCATTGGCGATTAAGCAAAAAGAAGGCGCTGATAAAAATCAACTTGCCCATAGTTATAATAATATAGGAGTTACATTTAAGGGGTTGAATCAGTTCGTATCTGCGGAAAAGTATTTGCAAAAAGCCTATAAGTTATTCCAAGATTCTAATGATAAAAGAAATCTTGCAGAAACTGGAAATCAATTGGCAGGTGTATTCTTGGAATCGGCCCAAGTAGACAGCATCTTCCCTTATTTGGAGGGAGTCTTGTCCTATGCTCGAAGAACAAATAATTTTATTCTCGAAAAAGAGAGTTTAAAACATTGGGCGATGTATTATGCTCTTATTGGTAGTTATAAGAAAGCCTATGAAAATGAGTTAAAATGGGGAGTGCTTCAAGATAGCTTATTCAATATTCAGAAAATTTCAGTTCCAGAGGCATGGAATCAATATGAATTGCAACAAAAAGAAAATATCAACTTAGTACAGAAGCAGCGCGCTGATAGTGAAAAAGCCAGAGCAGAAAATAGATTGATGCTTTTAAAAATAGCATTAATCGTATTTATGGTGCTCCTGATATTTTTGGGAATAGTGTATCTGCAAAAAAGAAAAATAAAAATACTGAACACGGATCTGGATCTTTTGAATATGGATATCGTGCATCGTAAAAATAATGATTACCAGAGAGTTCTTCAGGAATTACGAAAGGCCGGTTTCAAATCCATACAAGCCGTTGAAAATATGTTGTATGCCTCTTCCGCTCTTGACGATATGCTTTCTGAGACTCCTAAAGGCAGCATACACATAAAAAAACACCTTGATCGTGTACTAAAAGAGAAATTTCAGGCATTGAATCTAAAACCAGAAGAAATACATCTGGAAAAACAAATCGGATCTTCAATTGTCTTAGCAGGAGATGTTGCCCTTAGGCTAACTTTTATCTTAAGTGAATTGATAACCAATTCTAATAAACATGCCTTAAAGGCAAAAGAAGAAACTTCCAAAATAAGAGTTTATGTGGATGAAACTCCAGAAGGAATACAATTCTCATATGGCGATAATGGAGAAGCTTTCCCTCTCGAAAGCCTAGAAAAGTCTGAAGGTTTAGGTTGGCAAATTATAAAGAAATTTTCGAAACAATTAGGTGGTCCAATACATTTTGAACGTAAAAATGAATGGAATGTCTTTTCATTGGCAATAAAAATATAAACAAATAAATACCTAAATAATAATACTATTGTGAAAGTCTTGGTAGTAGAAGATGATGAACTTCATGCAACAGAAATTGCACGATACATTATAGATTTTTTTAAGGATAAAGCAGAGATTATCGGGCCTTTTTCCCAATCAAAAGAGGCACTGCAGCAGATTCGCAAAAACAGCTTTGATATGGCTGTATTGGATATTCAGTTACAAGAGGATAGATATGCGGGGATACATATTGGGGAAAGCCTGGAAGCATTTCAAAGCATTCCCATTTTGTTTGTTACCGGGCTATCAGATCAAAAAATATTGGAACGTACTAAACATATAA
This sequence comes from Spongiimicrobium salis, assembly GCF_043678055.1. Classification (NCBI taxonomy): domain Bacteria; kingdom Pseudomonadati; phylum Bacteroidota; class Flavobacteriia; order Flavobacteriales; family Flavobacteriaceae; genus Spongiimicrobium; species Spongiimicrobium salis. Next base: position 491,251 of record NZ_JBHEQA010000001.1, on the reverse strand, counting down.
AACATTGTAATTATATACACAAACCCTACGACAATGCAACCATTACAAGAGCCCTGGAACAGACGGTACATGAGGTTGGAATGTTAAGAGAACAAAAAAATGTCACTAGGATATCTTTCAAAGCAGGCTTCCGTGATAAGTATTGGGTTAAGGAGCCCCCTTCAGGGCATTTGGGGTTATTGATAAGTGACATTGTACTGATACAATCGAATGATAAATTCTGCGAATTTTATATGGCGAACGATGAAGTTTTTCAGAGCAGGGAAACCTTGGATAGAGAGGTGTATCAAGGAAGACTTATAGGCTATCCGAATTTTTACAAATTGGGAAGAAAGTTTATCATCAATTTAGATCATGTAGTAAAAATCAGGGGGAAAAGAATTATCTATCCCGGTCTTAAAAAAATCCCTTTGGGTATAAGCATACCAGATAAACATATAAAACCGTTGTTTGAAGCTCTGGGAATGGATTACTAAAATAAAATCATAAATCTTTCTAAATGAGTTGTTAATTCTGAACCACTCACGACCTCTCTTCTTAGTTTCACGAACTTTCTTACATACTTTACGGAATAGTTTTGCTTGAGTCTAAATTCTTTATCAAATTCAGGAACTCGTAGGTGCTTGAAAATGAATAAAGATGAATACTAAGTCACTTTTGTTGTATAAAATTGTACTGCTTTTCCTTAAGCCTATTTTCTTGCGCTTTAGTTTTTCTAGGTATAAGGACAATACGAAGTTTAAGCTTCTGAATACCATCAATAGACATTACAGTAATATCAAAAAATTATGGGTCTCTCAAAAAAGAGGAGTTTTTGAAGGGATAGAGTTTGAGGATATGTTGTATATCAAAGCGGAAGACCATTACATTAACATTTTTGTCATTGGCGCAAAGCCTTACTTGGTGAAATCTTCCTTGCGCGATTTTTATGAGAAATATCTAGTGCAACAGGGAGTATTTCATCGTTTGAGCAAATCATATATAGTTAATCTAAATCAAATTTATAAAATAGAGAACAATAGGTTATTTCTTAACGGAGATACCGTACTTAAAATTCCTAAAAACAGGCAAAAGGATTTATTAATGGCTATTGGGGCCAAGTAATATAAGCTTGGTAGCCTGATGCTTTTTGGAACAAGGTAAAAAACAGTTGAGCACATTGCAATATGAATACAGGACGTAAAAATATACGCTATTATTTTGTTGACTTAAGTATTAAAAAGGTCTTGCTATTAATGCTGTTGTCTTTTTGCTATTTCATAGGCCTAATACCGCTGATCTATTATGTAAGCCGTTATTTTTTGCTGAGACATAAAGCCTGTACGGATAGGGAATTTGACGAAGCTTTAAGCAGAGATATCACAAATCTTAAACAATTGCTTATCCAAAAAGCGAATATAGATTCAGAGGATGTTTTAAATCAGTTTGAGATACGGGCACATTATTATAGGCCACAGCTATTCTTAGGGTTAAGTGCATTATTAAAGCGATTGGAAATCCCTTTTAATCGTAAAAAAAGAGGAAAAGATGATGTCTACAGGTATACGCCCGTGATTTTTCAATTTTTACTATGTATGGAAGATAAATTGGTAGTGGCCATTGCCAAATTAGATCTCCTCACCGGAAACCTTTTAGATACGGCTATTTATAATATCTATTTTAATGAAATAACAACATATTATTACCAAGACATCACACAAAAGAGTATTGTACTTAATACATTCATTCGATGGTTAAAAAAAATAATAGGCCTTGAAACTAGAACTTCTAAAATGGAAAAGGCCTTTCCAACCATTGTCCAGGGAAATATAGAAGAAGTAAACTTATCCAGAAATTTCATTATAGAAACAAAAGGAGGCACATCCATAGAGTTGGTATTACCTGATAAATTTTTCATTGAAAACCTTAAAGATGAAAAACCTTATTTATCTGAAGCAAGCGATACCATCTTTGCCATTCAAAAATTGTTGGATGATAAAAAGGTTGGGTTGCAATGAAATTAGGCCTGTGAAGGAATTCAAGATTCCTATATAGCAGCCAAAAATGAGTATCTAAGATAGAGGAAACAAAATATGAGAGAAAAACTTAAAATAGTATTGATTGTTTTTTTGGCGATTTCATGTCGAGATAATCGATTGATGTATACCTTGGATAGTGTTTCTAGAGAAAATACAACAAGTAACCCTCAAATCAACTTTTATTTGGAAACATCCTTAAGTATGAAGGGGTACGTTAATACTGATGTTGCTGGCGATTACAAATTAAAGGACATTGTACCTTATTTGATTACCGATTTGGAATCCAAATTTTCTGCTATTGATTTGTATACCATTACGGATAAACCCTTAAAGTATACGCGTAATTTAAGTGATTTTTATAATGCACTGCGCAAAGGGGAAATCTTTACAGGGAAATCATCAAGACTACATCAAATATTTCAACAAATGGTTGAGGATGTTGATAGTGCCTCAGTTAATATTGTAATATCAGACTGTATACTGGATTTTGGAGATGAAGACAACCTAGCGGAAGGAGGTCTGTTGACACATGGTATCTATCAAAAACTCGGAACAGAAGTTTCCGCTGCCGTTTATAAATATACCAGCGATTTTAATGGTAATTGGTACTACGACAGAAAAAATACAGGAGGACTTAATAGCCCTGATTTACCCAAACCTTACGAAAATATAATTCTTCATAATCGCCCTTTCTATATATGGGTTATAGGCAGGCAAGAAAATTTAAAAGAAATTATTTCATCAGGTATTATTAAGGATTATGATGATGCCCATTTTTATAATATTGATTATACTGATATTCCTGTACACTTGTTATCACACCCTAGAAAAGGGAAAATTTTCATTAACACGGAACAACAACAACTTACGGTAAACGAAGTCAGTAAAGATCGACCTATACTTTTTACACTAGGGTTGGACTTAAGTACACTTCCTAATAGCCTTAGAAATACGGCATATTTATCTAAAATTATACATATTTCCCCTGCCTACCTTGAACAGTATGCTACCATCGAAATGTTTGATGAAGTATCCTTTACGTCCGTTAAAAATTACGAAAAAGTACAAGGGCAGATTTACAAGAATAAATTGAGCCATTTTATTACAATTTCCTTTACGACATTAAATGAGAATGATACGCATTTTAAACTGGATTTTTCAAATAAACAACCTTCCTGGATAAAGGACTCGCATTTGGAGGATGATTATCAGAAATCGACGGATTCCTTAGAAGGAAGAACTTTTGCTTTAAACAGGATAACAGATGCTTTTGAAGAACGATATAACGATATCCAATTAATGGAAATACAGTTTACACTTAAAACTAAACAATAAACTATGTTTGAACTTTTTTATGCTCTTTTTGAACCCTATGAAACCGATTGGGAAACTTGGAATAGAACAGGATTTTTTCTTGGTTTTCTAACACTTTTTGTCACCTCTTTTATTTTTTGCCTTGTATACTACTTGGTTTTAGGAAGAGGTGGCACCAAGCGTTATGCCTCTATGCAATATTGGTTTTTATTTATGCTGTTCAATTCGTTTTTGAATTTTCTGCTTACGGTAATTTTATGCGGGTTTGTAGCCTTTGAGACTAAGGGTGATTTAGGAAGTATTGTTATGGATATTTGGCGTTTTTCCCTGTGGAATGGCACTGCATATGCCATCCTGTTTTATCTATTCTGGTCTCTTGTGTTCAATAGATTTAGCATTCATCATAAATACATCCCTTTTAAATTATTTTAATCATTTAAAAAAAAGATATGTCCAAATTATATGTTTTCGGTATTGGGGGCTCAGGTTCTAGAATATTAAAATCCCTAACCATGTTATTAGCATCTGGCGTGTATGCTAATACGGAACGTATTGTGCCAATGATAATAGATACCGATGTTAACAATGGCGATCTTAACCATTTCCGAGATACAATTAAATTATACAATAAAATCAGAAGTGCTGCTTTTAAAGATGCCACAGTCGAGGATGAAAACAATACTAAGTTTTTCCGAACACAAATAGATGAACCTAAAGAATTAAATATTAGTGGTTCCACATACGAAACTTTAGCGAAGATGATAGAGTATACCACTCTTCCGTCGAACGAATTAAGTAAAACAAAAGCATTGGTAGAATTACTTTTTGGAACAAAAGCCCTACATATGAATTTGGAGAAAGGGTTTTTAGGTTCTCCCAATGTGGGCAGTATTGTTTTAAGGGATGTAGTAAATACAAAAGGGTTTCGGGAATTTGCTCAAAAAATCCAATCTGGGGATCGCATCTTTATTCTCAGTTCCATATTTGGGGGTACGGGGGCAGCCGGTTTTCCACTATTGTTAAATTTATTTAGGGATGAAACCAGTAATCTTCCCAATGCGAAGTATATTAAAGAAGCTATAATTGGTGGTATTTCCTTGATGCCTTATTTTGAGGTGGATAAATCCAAATACGATACAGGGGAAAGTGCCATCAATTCAAATACTTTTGTAACCAAAACCAAGGCGGCCCTTACTTATTATAACCGGTACCTTACAAAAAACCTTGATGCTCTCTTCTACATTGGGGATTATCGCAGGAGTTCCTATGAGAATAATGATGGGGGAACCCAACAAAAAAACCCAGCCAATTTTATCGAATTTGCTTCGGCGTTGTCCATATTGAAATTTCTGAATTATGATAAGAAGGCGGAAACGCGGAATATGCTGGAAAAACCTATAAAGTACTTCGAGTTTGGAGTTGAAAATGATGCTAGTATTTTGGATTTAAATCACCTGGGGGGTAGTAAGGATACCATGGTTAAATCCCTGATTAAGTTCATGTACTTTAATCTATACAATACCAATTTCCTGAAAAAAGCACTAAAAGATCGTAGAATGACATGGCATAGAACCTTGGAGACTCCAGGTAATTTTGCAGAGAGCACTTTTGTTAATGGGCTATACCATTTTGCCAGCACCTATTTTTATCGTTGGCTCTATGAAATGGGCTTGGACGTTCATGCTAGAAAATTTGTTCCCTTTAATCTTAACATCTCCAATGAGGAGGAGTTAAAAGAACAACCTTCAGCAGGCATAGAACTGGATTTATCTAGAAAAGATGCGCTTTTTAATATTGTGAGGGACATCAAACCTGTGCGATCGAATAGCACTTTTAAAAGAGATAATATAGACCCGGATACCATTCTAAATCACATGGCAGATAAATTGGAATCTAAAGACAGTAAGGATGCTATAGCATCAAACTTTCTTAGCCTGTTACACGCTATGGTCGAAAATATTTATGAAACAAGGTTCAATAATTAATAATAAAAAAATATGGCAACCAAAATAAGTTCAGTTAAAAATCAGACTACTGCAGCATTGCTTTGGAATGCGTATGATGGCAACCCTTTTAATGATGAAGGGATCACTAAAATTATAGACAATATGGAAAATGTAGATGTACCCGTAACGTCTATACCTTCTCCATATGCTCAAATGCATCTGTTTGTAACCGCTTTTTCCGAGGTTAATAGCAACTTCGCAGAAGCGGAAAAAGCACAGGACAATCTAAAAAAAGTGTTGGACGGGACTTCTACTTATCATAAGGTTATATCGGATTGCCTTGATATCTATGAATTACTGTATTCGTATGAAATACTATCACTAAAAGGCAGTATCGTCATAAAAACATGGGATGATGATGAACTGGAGAAGCTTAAGGAAAGTAAGGCGCAAGGACAAGTCACTTTTGCTAAAACATTGGAAGTATATGGGCATAATTATAGTCAGGGAAAACGTTTTAACAACATGCCATCAGGAGTAGGTGAAAAAAAGGCTTTCGATCAGTTTATCTTAATTTTTTATAAGGATCGTATTCTGGCCGGGGGATCTCCCTTAAGTGGTTTCTTTATGAATAGGGAAATTAGCTTGCCAAAAATAAAAAAACTCGATGGCAAGGAATTTTTTAGTGAAAATATTCCGCTTTATCGGCGGGATTTAGAGTTTCAGATTTTCTTAAACATATTTTTTAGTCAAAGCCCCGGTGTGCAAACGGCATTTCCAGAGTTAAATGTCTATAGGAATAATAATAATACGGTAAGAAATAACAAAGAACTTAACCAGGTAGTGGATAAGTTAAACAATATGAGTGAGTTGCCAGAAGAATATATAGCAAAATACGATTTGTTGAATATCGGTAATGCTCCCATCTATCTCCTTGGAGCATTAGAAAAAACACAATACAAATATAAGCCTATTAAGGTAGCCGAAATAGAAGGTAAACTAAATGTGAGTGATTATAGGATTCGATCTTCTAAAAACTTGACGAGCTATCCGTTGGCTTTAATTGAAGGTTCCAAGAAAAAACATTGGAATTTATTCGATGGCCCTTTGGAAGAAGATATTGACCTTCGGAAAGATTTAGAGGTTGCTATTGAAGAAAGAAAGATTCCCGGAACCAACATATCATATCCTTATCTACAATTAGGGGATGTGTTGGCTGATCATATCATTCAGCTATCCTATGATATTAATGAAGAATGTTTTTGGGCTTTTGGCGATCAGGGATATGATACCTCAAACCTTAAAAATATACTACTGCCATTAAAACCCACATATTTCAGATATTTTACGGTAGAAGATCTTAAAGAGCAGCTTTTTATAGAGTGTTTAGGTAGTGGTGCTATTACTGTGCAACTACGTATTCCCGTACTAGGTGATAATGGGAGTGGGAGTATTACTTACGAGAAATTGTATGTGAAATCTAGTGAGCCCAGTATAAAAGGAGGCGAGAATAGAAATGGAGCTATAGTAGGGACCTCATTGGGATTAGGTATTTATCCTTTTATAAAAGTGGACAATACTCGGTACAACGATCAATATAAAATAGTACAATATTACGATACTGATGTAATGGTTAATTCCGAGTTTTTCAGGGAGAACAAGGAAACGAATAAAAATACTTACGTAAACATTAAAGATGAATTTATACGTACCCGTAAAGAGGAAAACCAGAATTATGTTTCTAAATATACCGAGTTGTCTGTATTTGATTATAATGAAACCCAAGGAACGGTTATTCATAATGATGACGTAAGCTTTGATTTGATTTCCCTAAAAATTAATACTAAAAATGTAGTGGCACAAGGTATAGTCTTTCCTCTTTTTAGTAAAAGGATAACGCCCATTGTTGAAAATACGAAGTCCATGGTCGCTTTCGATATTGGTACCAGTAGTACGCATGTTGTCTGCGCTACCAATAAAGACTACTTATTTGAATTGGATACCTATAATGAATCATCTAAAGGAGAAGGGCTTCACTTGGCATTTTTGCACAAACCAGAATATGAATTTAATGGAAGTGAACAATATAATTTTAATTCAAAGAATATTGATGATTTTAGTGTTCCTCAATTGGCAGAATTTCTCCCTTCTTTAATTGGATCAGCGGGGGAGTATACTTTTCCCATTCCAACGGTGATTAACGAAGATAATGATACAGATACTACGAGATTAGAGACTTTACGTAGTTTGACCAATATTAATATCCCATTCGCCTATGGAATGGAAGAATTAAGAACAAATTCGGGACAAGGAGTAGCTTTAGATAATTTATATTCCAACTTAAAATGGGATTTTTCTACAATAGGGGATAATGCGGCTAAAAATAGGTTGCGCCTTTTTATTGATCAATTGGTGTGGATGGCACGGAACAAAATAATAAGTAAGGGATTAAATCCTGAACTTACTGAACTTATTTGGTTTAAACCGCTAAGTATGGGAACGAGGCAGCGAAATGCTTTTGACGAAATTTGGAATTCAGTCTATGAAAAATATTTCGGTAAAAGCACAACTAAAACTAAAAGAATTACCTCTATTACAGAGTCATGGGCACCTTTTTTTGGACAGGTAAAAGCCTACGGTGCTGGAAAAATTTATTTGAATATTGATATTGGAGGAGGAACAACAGATATCCTAATTTTTAAAGATGATAAGCCATCATTGACTACTTCTTTTCGTTTTGCAGGAAATGCCCTGTTCAATGGTGGATTGAATAAAGGTAATGGTAAAGACAATGGTTTTTATATCAAGTACAAACATATATTACTTCAAGAATTTCAAAACGATATAAAAGCCAAAAAAATTATTCATGGAATTGATGGGTCCGAAGGGCTACTATCTACTGATATGATTAGCTATTTCTTCCGCTTAAAGGAGTTTCGAGATCGCCTAAAATTGGATGAAGACTTTCAAGTACTTTTTTTATTGCATAATGCCGCCATTTTTTATCATGCGGCTCAACTTATGAAAATGGGAGGCTATGAGATTCCTCACAAAATTGGACTAAGTGGCAATGGTGCTCGCCTAGTATCCATTACTAATAGAGATTTGGATTTAAATAGGTATCAAGGCATGTCCGAAATGGTATCAAAAATATTTAGCCATGTTTTTGATGCAGAAAATGAAGAAGAAATTGATTTGGAAATTTTGGCAGACCCCAAAAAAGCAACGGCAGAAGGAGGCATAAAGGGCTTGCAGACTATTAAAGGACAAAAGAATAGTGATGAGCGAAATTTTAAAATTGGATTTGGAGATGCCAATACTTTGCTTAAAGGTAAACGGGAATTGGCAGACTATGGTTATAGTACAATTAGAGATTCGGAAGAAGATCTAATCGATACGGTTGTTGAGAACGTTTGTGCTTTTATCGATATGATGTTCAACGAACTTTGGTTTGAGGTAGATTTTACAGATTCTTTTGGTCTGTCCAAAACATTCAACAGAAAAAAACTCCGTGAATATTTTAGTAATAAGAATAGGATACGGAGTTCCATTAGAACGGCAATTAACAATAAAATCAATCAAGAAGGAGTTGATGAATTCTCGGAAACCTTGTTTTTCTATCCGATTATTGAAATGATTTTTCATTTTTCTAAAGTACTGGTTAATGAGGATGAGTCTAATAAATATAGGAATTAGAAGATGAAAGTAAAGTATTTATTTTTTTGTGCCATAATAGGTAATTTCTTAGTAATGGCTCCGGATAATGAAGAGATTACGTTTAGTAAACCGAAATTTACTCAAGCCGGTGATAAAATCAATTGTCTTTTTGCAAAATTTCTTTTGGAAAAGACAGATCATAGCATAAATAAGTTTGATTGTAACACCTGCGTATACGGTGAGTCAAGTATCGGAGCAGAAAAGGACCTTAAAGATGCACTTGAAGCTACTAAACTTGGACCAAATATTGAAATAGCTAAGATTTTCGAGAATACCAAGCAGAATATTAGGAATGCTGTTATTAAGGATGCAGAAAAAGCAAGTAAGGTACTATATCGTAATTTTATTAAGCTCTTAATCGCGTATTCGAAAAAACAATTGGTTAATACGAGTAGAAAAGATGATAAAGCGTTATTGGATTCTATTTTTAAAAAAAACTTTGAGAATACATATACTTCTGGCGATAATAATCAACCAAGTAACCCCTCAACAAATAATGATACTCTAATAAAGAATGTTCAGACTCAGTTGAAAGTGCTAGAAGGAAACAGTCAGGCAAAATTAACAGACTTGGATGAAAAACTGAGTGGCATTGTTGATCTTTTGCTTTTTTTTAGTTTACTGTTAATTATAGGAATAGGCTTATATATAAAAAGAATAGTAGATGAAAAGTTTAAAACTAAGAATAATATGGAAGTTGGCGGGAAGACTGATCATCTTTATGAAAAATTGATGCCTGAATTCGAAAATGTAATAAGTAAGCTTCAAACTTCATTTGAAAAGGAGAGGAGGAAATGGTCAGAAATAGAGATGAAACCTGTAGAAAAATCACTTGCAAATATAGAAGAGATATGTGAAGAAATTAAAGTGATATCGGAAACAATCTCAGAGAGTAGTTTTATTTCGGGACAGAATGTTTTAAAACTAATTAATGAGATGTTCGATATCGAAAATTTTGTTCGTCAATTTAAAAAATTACGTAGAGAGGTTGTCCAAGAAACTACTGACAAATACAAAAAAGAATTTATACAGGAAAATTCGATTAATGAGACTTTTTCTAAAACTACTTGGAAAGAAAAGATAAAGCTAAAAAGAGATGAATTGTTCGCAGATTTGGAAAAGCAAATTACTTCAAGAGAAGAAAATATAAATGCTCAACAGAATAACCCATATCAAAAAGAGGAAATATTGGATGAAACTCCAGCTCTTACTTACTTATATTTATACGGACCCACTAAAGAAGGTTTTTTTTGGCGAGATAAAATTCATGATACTCCAGAAAATAGAAGTACCTATGAAATGACATTAATGAAGGGGAATCCTGAAAGGGCAACATTTCGTTTTTGGAAAGAAAGTAAAAACATAAATGCAGCAATAAATAAGTATGATAAATTTTTAGAGCCAGTTTGTGAACTTGTAGCGCATTCTGAGGGGGGGAGGGAGATACAACAGATTGGAGACGATGGCGAACTGTATTTAGATGGTAATAAATGGCGAGTCGTACCAGATAAAAAATTAAAAATAAAGATCGTTTAACACTGCCCAGAATGAATGAATCTCCTTGGATTATTATTTTAGGATTGCTGATACTATTTATGCAAATTGGTTTGGGAATCTATTTTTATCGATACCTAGAATTGTTTAAAAAAGAGACAACAATACAATTGAACTTTGTGAAAAGCGAGGCTAATAGTATAGTTGTAGATACCAAAAAGGAAATAGCAAAACTTGGATTAACGAATGCTACTTTTTTAGAGCATCAAAAAGAATTATTTGAATCGTTTACCAAGGCATTGGAGTTAGACTATCAGTATTATGTTGATTTGGTAGCGAAAACCAACCAACGTTTCACGGAAATCAATGTCCAACTGGAAACAAGTATTACAGATTATGAAAGATTAAAAACTGTATTAGTGCAAAGTGCAAAACAGTTAGAATTCCTTTCCGATCAATTCCATGAATTGATTTCTCAAAACCAGCAAGAAGCTTCCAATTTTAGACAATACTCGGACACTTTATTTGCCTCCTTAGCCAATTCTGGGGAAGATAAATTTAACAGACTTACAGCTCAAGGAGAAAAAAAACTTTCGGAATCTGTACGTACGTATAAGCAGCTTATACTTGAGGTGGTAGATTCCAGTAAAGAGATGGTGAATAAGTTTTTTGATCAACGCCATAGCGATAACTTCAAAAAGGATATAGAAGAATTGGCCCAACTAAAAATGCAATTCTATGGTATTTCTACTAATGTAGTGAGTGAAATCAAAACAATTGGACTTGAACTGGAGAACGCTTTAGAAATGATTAAAACGAAAAAGAAAAAAAGAAATTCATCATTTAAAGAAAAGTCTTATCCCTTAGTATACCATCAATTCCCGGATAAAGAAGGTTTTTTTTGGCGAGATAAAATTCATGATACTCCAGAAAATAGAAGTACCTATGAAATGACAATAATGAAGGACAATCTTGAAAAGGCAACATTTCGTTTTTGGACGGAAAGTATGAATATTAAAGCTGTTATACATGACTACATTGTATACCTAGAGCCGGTTTGTGAAATTGTAGAGCATGCCAAAAATGGGACAAAAATCGAACAAATAGGAGTTGATGGCGAACTGTATTTAGATGGTGATAAATGGCGAGTCGTACCAGATAAAAAATTAAGAATAAAAATTGTGGAATAAGAATAATGAAATGCTTTTTTCTAATCTGCAATAATGAAGTGCCGATTGCCTGAAAAATTGGAAATAAAACATAACTCTTTTTCCAGAGTCATAGTAAAAGTATGGATAATTGAGTATTAAGAGGAATTTGATTTAAAAAGAAAAGTTAAAAAATCTGCAAATATGCACATAGAAGATATAGAAAGAAAAGCCACGCCATTTTTTGTTGGAATGCCGGACGAGGCAGGTCATTTTTGGGGAGATAAGTCGGTTGAACGAGAAAATGCCATATTCGAGGTTTTGGTAGATAGAAGTAACGGAAGAAAAGCCATTTTCACCATAATTTCAGGAAGTCATAAAGTCATTCAAAGAATATTAAGAAAAGAAATTGCTCATATAGATGTAGCCTGTAGTTTTCAGGATAGATATATCAATTGTAATCAAATACAAACTGTAACTCCAGGGATTTTAGAACTACAACAAGAGAACCGATGGAAGATTGTAAAAAAGACACTTTTACGAACAGATTATATTAAACAAAGTGACTACGAAGTGCAACTTTTTTCCAAAATAGATACCAAAATACAAGCATTCTTAAATCATCTACAAGAGCGGATACAGCACGTAAAGACAGATAGTATCATGCAGCATACTACTATGGATGAATATGTTCTCAAAAAAACAATGGAACCTTTTCACGAAAAGCTACAGGAGGTAGAAACAAAATTAGATCAAATGATTAAAGCAAATGCGAAGCCTAAAGTTATTGAAACCATAGATAATACCACTGAAAATAGTGGTAATGTGTTAAAAAATATTCGAAGTAAGATATGCAAGTTTCTTAAAGAACCTATAGCTGAATAAGATGCAGTTTCGAAAAATCTTAAAATCCCTTGGGACTACCACCATTTTTCACTGGGAAGTCATTGCCATATGTTTTACCATTTTAGCTGTGTTTATGGGAATGAGTTTTAGTGTGTTAAATAGAAATGGAGATCATAAGTCCAATATTCTATGGCCAAAAAACCTTGTAGCATTTTGTAATAAACAAATTATAATTACTAGAGAAGTTCCTCAAAAAATACCATTGGATATAACGGAAGAAAATAAAAATAATGATTTCGCTTTTTTATTTGTCTGGGATAAAACTAATTCAGCTGAGATCGATGCAAGAAAAATAAGTAGTGTTAGGGAAACGGTTATAGATTCTATATTTTTCAATCATCCGAACATCACAAATAAATTGGCCGGTACTATTAAAAAAGCCAAGTTTACGGAATTATTGTTGGCCAATGCTATTTCGGATATGACACGAAATGGAGAATATGATGGAATTGAATTGGGTATAGGAGTATACTATCATCAGGATAAGGGGTTGCTTCCGATTGGATTGTCTAATACAAATTCTAAGACATATTGGGAGACAGTGGCTAATGGAGATGCAAAAAGTATAGAAAAGGTTTTTGCGTTTCAAGAAGAAAAAAAGAGTACTGTACAGCAAACCAATTTTGGTAAAATTTTGGATGGTGTGGATAGAGCCCTGTCCCAATTAGATTCCATTACAAAGAAAACTAAAAAAAAGAATCGACTTGTTGTCATATTTGTATCGGATTTAATTCATGATGACCCCAATTCAAGGGAAAATATCAAGAATGATTTTTATAAACTAAAAAAAAACGCAAATATAGAACAGGTAAAGCTTATTCAGTTGGATTACCTGCTCTTTAATGCACCTAACGCTAAGAAACTGCAAAGTGCTCAAAGAATAAAAAATTTGTTTGAACTCTATTTTCAGGATAATTTTTCAGAATTCAATGTGCTAAATGATGGTGAGTTTCTGGCAAAAGATATTGGTGAGCTTTTAGAGAATTTTATAATGCCATATGATTTTACAACTAAACCCGCAACAATTACCTTCTATAATTCTGGTTTTTCCAATGATAGCCCCAAACAGTTTGAAGCGACCATTGACTTCTGTGTTGATGATACATTTACCACAAAACAGGATTCTACTCTTCGATCGTTACTTGCGTTTGGGAGTAGATGGCCCACACAGAATACACTTTCCTTGAATATACAGACCAATGATTCCAATAATGAGCGCAGTATAAATAAACTGATTGTTAATGATTTTACAAGAGAATATACTTTCAATGCAAAGGATGATGAGTATTCTAGATTAAGTATAGCAGGCAACACAAGTGAAACAATATACAATAACTATTTTCTGGAGATGTACTTACCAGATTACCATTATAAAAAGCGTTTTAATTTTCAATTTAAATGGGTATTGAACAATCATTATGCAAAGGCCACAATTATTATTTTATGGAGTTGCCTTCATACCATATGGTCATGGTTTTTTCTATGTCTATTGGTTTTATGGTTATCTCATATTAAAAAAAGAAAATCGGTTTTATTGATTTCGAACTATGCAGTATGCTTAATAATTTATGTGATTTTACTTTATGTATTAGAACCCGATATGTCTATGTACGGGTCATTGTTTATAACCAGTGTGTTAATAAGTAGTGTGGGAATAATGTATCATTTTAGTGCCATTGGTTGGCTTAAAAAGGAATATGCATAAATGAGGTTTAGTAATTCATAGCATACTATATTTTATATGCGGAAATTTAACATATACACCATTTACCCAGGAACGATTTGGCTAAAACGCCTAGGACATTTGGCCATGGTCTATGGTATAGGATTAAACCTGTTTTTAGGTAATGTCCAAGATAGGATGCTTCTTGAAATTGAAAAAGGGGTTACGGAAATAGAAACAAAAAGTAAAGTTCTACAAGTTCAAGATTTTCCGAATCTGGATATTCTAAAAATAGAAAAAGGAAGTCCTTTTGAAAAAGGATATAATGCGTTTAGAGATGTGTCCCAATCTTGGGTCAATAGTGACTTGCCGAGTGTCAATAGAATCAATAACATCGCCAATTTAGGAAATGTTGTTCACGAAGAATCTGAAAATATAACCAACTATATTTCAGAAATAAAGGAGTCGTTGACTGTTATCGTTAAGGTGCTAAAAGTAGCGAGCTATTTTATTTGGATTCCTATTATTTGGTCCTTGATTTGGCTCTATTGTGATTTTATGGAAGGCAGCCATCGACGTTTTTTGAAATTCTTTATAATGCTGGCTATACCACTTAATATTATAGCTTATGTTTTGTTATCCAATTACGTATTGGACGCAATTCAACTAGATCTCTGATAGTTATCAGAATTAAGAATACGAACTAAAAAGATAGACTAAAGACAAGTTAGACATGATGAGAGTAGGGAATTTTGCTTCTATTCCACAAAAGAATTCGCATGATAAGAATGTATAGGTACATAGGTATTAATAATATGATCTGTAATGGCTTTCAGTGTTTTTCCATTTATAGGATGTAAACCTGGAGCGGTAAAATATTCAATCTCCCCATTTTTATTCTTATAGTACCAAATAAGGGGTTTATTGGTTTCTTCAGAAAAAAAATCGGTTGCCATGGTAACTTCCACCTTTCTAAAATTGGTTAACTTAATGGGGTCTAGGGGCTCCACATTAGCGCTGTATTTTGTGGCGCATGAAATTTCCTCATAATGGGTCTTGACCCATGTCATACATGAAATTGTATTTAAAACGGGACCATTTTCAAATATTGAAGGAATAAGAATTGAGGCTCCAAAAACGATACTAATTGAGATAGTAAGTATCCATTTGCGTTTTTTCTTTTTAGGTTCTTTTGGAGGAGTATCAGTTTGATTTTGATTCAAAAAATCGGCATAATCTTTATATTCTAAATACTTGCATAAACATACTAAAAGCTTAGACTTTAAATCATTCTGTAATCCTATTGTTCCATTGATATAGCCAGAATAATAATCGCGCAAAGTGCGTTCATTTATAGTATAATTATAATTCTCCAAAAGTATATCTGAAAGGTGCTGAGCACGATGAGTCTTCTTTTTTGAGCCAATTTCTCTTCCAGCTTTTTCAAAAGCAAGCATTAAAACTTTTATAGACATATACTAAGCTAGTTTGTATTCATAAATCTAATCATCAATGGAAATTCCAAGGAATTTATTTTCCGGATATTCTTTTCCCTCATTTCTCCATGAATTGATTTTTTCTACCCATTACTTTGTACTCAAGAATGATTCCTGCTATGTTTTGCTAACATAGCTTTTCTAGAAAAATCATTCTTACGGAAATCTGTAATACAGTGGGTATTCTGCCAAAATGGAAAGTAGCGCAATGCTACTGTATACGGTTTTTGCTTTCCAAAAAAACAAAGGGAGCGCTCCCCATTTTAATGGATGGCTGATACAAAAAAACAAATCCGAGAAGATCCCGGACAGCCATCCCTTTGTTCAATTTTAAAAAGTAAATAGTATGAGAAAAATTATCATAGCCGTAATGGCACTGGTTTGTAATGCGTTTTTGTTTTCCTGCACTTCGGATACCATAACTGAGGAAGAGATTCTTTATGAGAATCAAGGGACCGAAGGGGATGATGGTCAAGTAAAGCCACCACCTCCACCACCTCCAGGAACTGGAAATTAACAAATTGAGTTTTAATGTTTTTGAGTCACGCTATTAGGCGTGACTCTTTTTTTTTAAATACTTTTAAGGAAAAATATGTTTAATGAATAAAATTTTACTGTTATTTTTTATAAGCTTATTCTTATCATGTGATGAAATGAAAGATGATGATTGGAGTAAAAATACAAGAATGAAGGATGATAATTTATCGGTTAATTATAAAATTTTCACTGATGAAAATGAAGCATTGGACAAACGACTTAAAGCTGTGAATATAGCTTTTGATTTGATGAAGAACAATGATAAGGGAACATTGTTTTCTGAAATCCTTCATGGAAAAGCCTATATACATTACTCTTTAGGTCAATTTGATAGCCTTCTTTTTTATGGTAAACTATTGGAGCGGCATGCAAAAGTGATTGGAGATGAATTTTATTTGGGAAGACAATATTATTTAAACGCACATTATTTTGATAATGTTGCAAAGGTACCCGACAGTGCATTTTATTATTACAATGAGGCAAAAAATCAATACAAAAATATTAATGATAGTATTTGGGTGGGAAATTCTACTTTAAGAGCGGCACAAGTTCAGCATAATCAGGGAGATTATTTTGGGAGTAAAGAAACAATTACAGAGAGCATAAAATACTTAGAAGCTCTTGGAAATGCTAAATTGACTTCATCGGCTTATAATACTTTAGGAACAAATCATAGGAAACTTTTGAATTATAAAGACGCCTTTTTTTATCATATTAGAGCTATTGAAACAACGGATTCTGAAGTAGATAGATTAATCTACAAAAATAATTTATCGACGACTTATATTGATGGTAAAGAATATCAGAAAGCGATTAAGGTATTGAAAGAAATTTTGAATCATCAAGAATTAAAGGAAAAACTAGAAGAATATGCGCGAGTACTTGACAATTTAGCATATGCAAAATGGTTATCAGGACTTAATATCAGTAGAAAAGAGTTTTTAAACCCGTTAAAAATGCGTCTTCGAATCAAGGATTATCGAGGGCAGATTGCTAGTTATACACATTTAGGGGAGTATTTTTCGAATATAAATCAAGGAAAAGCTATTAAATTTTTGGATACTGTAATTCAAATTTCAAAAAAACAGAATATACCAAGAGGAGAATTGGACGCTTTGAAATTTCTGATGAAAATGCAGAAGAATAATATTGAAATTCGAAACCAGTATATCCTTTTGAGCGAAACGCTTTATAATCGTGAATTGGATGTAAAAACCCAATTTGCAAAATATAGATATGACAATGAAGAAGTTCAAAAAGAAGTTTTACAACTACAAGTCGATAGAACCAATCAAGCCCTGATATTAACTAAAGAACGCACTCAAAAAATAGGATATCTTTTAGGGCTAATTATAGCTTCGCTAGTCATTGGATTTGGGACCTATTTTTATAACCAGCGTACCAAAAGGTTAAATGAAAAGACCAAATACTTGGAACAACAAAACAAAATAGAAAAACTGGAAGCGGCCTTTGAGACCGAAGCGCGCTTGTCCCGTAAAGTACATGATGATTTTTCAGGAAATATATACCAGGCCATGATGTTGGTGGAAACTAAAACCGATACTACGGAAGCACTAGATGTTTTGGAAGAGGTGTACAATCAAAGTCGGGATTTTTCCAGAGAAATCAATGAAGTGGATACTGGAGAGAACTTTGAAGTAAAGCTATTTGGAATGCTCCAATCCTATCTGCTCCCGGAAGCAAAATTGTATACCAAGGGGCTGGACAAGATCCATTGGCAAAATGTAGGGCGATTAGAGAAAATGACGATTCATAAAATTCTCCTGGAATTAATGATCAATATGCAGAAATACAGTGAGGCAAAAAGAGTCACCTTTGTTTTTACGGAAGATGAAACGGGCTTAAGGATTATCTATACGGATAATGGCCGGGGTGCCACCGAAGCGGCATTAAATGTAAAGAACGGACTACAGATTACAGAAAAGCGTATTCAGGATGTGGGCGGGACCATTATCTTTGAAACCGAAAAAGGAAATGGTTTTAAAGCAACAATGGAAATTCCCAAATAATAGTATGTAGGATATGTTTAAAAAAGTTTTGATAGCAGAAGATTTTCAGGCCACACACCAGGGCATTCAAAAGTTGATGTCGGAACTTGGTATTGATGAGGTTCAGGAGGAAACCTATTGTGATACGGCCTATAACCGGCTAATGGTGGCCTATAACCAAGGAATCCCCTATGAGGTGTTGATCACCGATCTTCGTTTTAAGGAAAGCCATGTGGAACAGAAACTGAGCTCGGGGAATGCACTTATTGAAGCGATCCGTAAAGCGCAGCCCCAGATAAAGATCTTGGTATACTCCATGAGGGACAATCTAACGGAAATCCAAATGCTTTTTGAAAAAAGTAAGATCGATGCCTATGTCTGTAAAGGGCGTCAAGGCCTAAAGGAATTAAAAGAAGGTATACTGGACGTATATCATGGTAATACCTATTGTTCCCCCCAAATAAATCGTTACAAACAGAACAATGCCATTCAATTGGATGATTTTGATATGCGGGTATTACGACAATTGGCAGGAGGGCATAGTAAAAGAGATATTGTAGCGCAACTCAAAAAAGAGAAGATCACCCCCAATAGTGAAAGCATGTTGGACAAACGGGTCAGTAAATTGTTTGATGATTTTGAAGCTAAAAATACCACCCATTTGATTGCCATTTTAACACGGAATGGTATTTTATAGCACAATCACTTTCTTCAATAAAAACCTCGATAAGGATTGTCTTTTTCGAGGTTTTTTTATGGATTATCATCTCTCTTTTTTATAAAATTTTGCCCCTTACGGATATCTGTAAGGAATTCATTCTATGTAAGCTTAGGTTTGCGGTAGTATTAATTTAAAAGAAATTGTTATGGCAGTTAAACATATACCAACAAAAGAAATTCACAAAAGACAAAAAGGAGGGACTACGGGATGCGGTTTTGATACATCGGAGCATTCAACTCATTGGATGAGCACAAATGAGAAAATAACATGTGATAAAAATGGCTGTGAAAATTAACTTGTTTTGGACAAAGAGTAATATATGAAATATCAAACTCCTCTTGAAAAATTTGTCAATAGTAAGAAGGATTGGGAAGATAAACATGTTCAACTGGCACAATTGTACGAATTAAAATTAATTCATGAGAAACTGGAAAGAAATAGGGCAAATACATCCACATTAGTTTGGTGGCTAATTGCTTTACCAATAATCTTCGCGTTAATGATTTTAATGTTAATAATGTTTGGTTCAACTTTAGAAGTCATTTCATAGTGTGCAACCATCAGAATTAATTTTTTTTAAATAATCCTTTTGAGAATGGAAAACATCATAATTGAATAATAATATGGAACTACAAAACCAACTCAAAGCTTTAGCAGATAAGATTCATCAGCTAAAAGAGAAGATTTCTACGGAAGAATCTACCAAACATGCCTTTGTATTGCCCTTTATCAATAGTTTGGGCTACGACACTTTTGATCCCACAGAAGTAGTGCCCGAGTTTACTGCGGACATCGGATTAAAAAAAGGAGAGAAAGTAGATTATGCTATTTTCCAGAATGACAATCCCATATTGATCATAGAATGTAAACATTGGAAAGAATCCCTAGATGCACATAACTCCCAATTGTTTCGATATTTCCATGTTTCCAAAACACGTTTCGCATTGTTGACCAATGGCATTGAATATCGTTTTTATACCGATTTGGATGCCCGGAACAAAATGGATGATAAACCTTTTCTGGCGTTCAATATTGCGCAATTAAAGGAGAATATCGTCCACGAGATCGCTAAATTCCATAAATCGAATTTCGATGTCAATAAAATCGTGAACAATGCAAGTGCTCTAAAATATACCCGGGAGATCAAAAAACAGATCATTGAAGAATTACAGGCACCTTCATCCCATTTTGTGAAGCTCTTTGCGAGTACGGTATACCCTGGACGTCTTACAGAAAGGGTCATGGACGAGTTTACGGATTTGGTGGCAAAGGCCTTTAATCAGACCATTAGTGAGAAGGTAAACGATCGCCTGAACGCTGCCTTGAACAAGGAAGCGGAACAACAACAGGATGAAATTGTTGAACCCGAAGAAGTGAGTAAAATTGTAACTACCGAAGAAGAGTTGGAAGGTTTTAGGATTGTGGTGGCTATTTTGAGAAGGAAACTGCCCATAGCCCGTATCGCTTATAGGGACACCCAATCCTATTTTGGCATCTTGCTAGACAATAACAATAGGAAACCGTTGTGCCGACTTCATTTAAATGCTGCTACAAAATACATTGGACTTATCGACAAGAAAAAGGATGAGACTCGAGTTGTCATTACATCCATAACAGATATTTATGAACATGAAGAGGCATTGTTGGCAACAGTGGCTTACTATGAAACAAATAAAGAAAAGTCATGAAAATAAAGATAACCATACTAATGCTACTTATATCCTGTTACGATTATGGGCAAGGCATTATCCCCATAACGGAAACCAGCTTGCAACTAACCTATGATGAAACCAAAGAAGTGTATTATAGTTTTGAGGAAGGCGATCAAATTTTGTTCAATCTCAATATGGTCCAAGGGAGGCATATGCGAGAAATTGAGATTGTGGAACTCCCTGCTAACACCGTGTTTTCGACGTTTAAAGCCAATGAAATTATAGGAAAAAAGATTAAGGTTAGACGTAGAGGTGTCTATAAATTCAGATTTTATAACTCTTCATTGACCAATAGAACGTGTAGGTATACGATCCATAGAATTCCGGCGAATGAAAGTACACGCAGCTTCAATACCAATTGGGAATGGGCGATACAGAGGGATACGACCTATACGTCGTATCAACAAGATAGTTTGGTCGGTCACGAAACAATTAAATATCAGGAAACCAAGAGAGAATTAAAGAAATTGGAAAAGCAAGAAATATTGGTTTTTGATAAATGGCAAAAAGTGAATTCATTGGCGAGAGGTAATGACAGTAGAAATTTCGTTAAAGTTGATTTGCCAAAGGGAATTATGGGAAATTTAAGGGAAGAAAAGATTATTGGTTGGGCATATTGGGTAGGGGTTGGTCAAGCTTCTAAAAATGCTTTGGAGAAGAATAAAAAATCCTTAGCAAATCTTACAAAAACTGTTGCATCAAATTATATTTCCCCCTTGGGAGCCTTAGCTCTTGGGGAACTGACTAATTTGATTATTCCCAATACGGGTGAAGACGTAGAATATTATTTTATGACCGACTATGACAATGTGCTTTTGTTTAAAGCTTGCAAATCGTTTTATTTTTTTGACACCGGTAAAGGAAGAGCGGCATATGGAATAAGTGATAATATCAGAGAAAAATCATTCTATATAGGTTTGCTAAACAATAACTCCTTAATTCCGATCGAAGTAAATGTGAAAGTAATAGCCATAAAAGAAATTAAAACTTTCGAGAATGTGACTTATAACAGAGAAAAAGAGAACCCTCAATACCTAACATTGAACAAAACCCAAATGCATATTGAAGAAACCAAAATACGGGTACCCGTAGAACATTAAATCCAAATTCACATAAAAACCTATTTCATCATTATTTCTAGCATCCTTCTTTTTCTATTTTTTTTGATCAGAAGGAAAGTAAGGTGTACATCTATAAAGGAAAAGGAAGTAAACGTTATCATCTTATAAAAACATGTAGGGGGGTGTCCCACTGCTCCACGGATACTTTTGAAGTGCCATTGAAAAAAGCAAAGGAAATGGGCAGGACGCTCTGCGGGTGGGAAGATTGATTTTGTATTACGGATATCTGTAATGTAGTGTGCGCAATAGGGTTTAAGTTTGATTCATCAACAATTTAAAAAAGAAAGAATCATGACATTTCCAAAATTCATCATTAAAAAAAGTTCGAACGATCAATTCTATTTTAATCTCCATTCAGTCAATGGAAAAATTATAGCGACCAGTGAGCTATACGTATCCAAACAATCTTGTGAAAACGGAATTGCAGCGGTGAAACGAGATGCTCCTAAGGCAGGTATAGAAGATCAAAGCTAAGATATAGAAAAATGGCAAATCAGGATGAAATACAGAAGGTTTGGGAACGGGGAAAGCCTATGCCCGGAAAAGATCCAAAATTGTATCGTCAGGACAGTATGGGAAATAAGCTCTATAGATATTCCTATGGAAGGAGTTCGGAAATGGGCTGGGAGATCGATCATAAGAAACCAAAGAGCAAAGGTGGGTCGGAATCCATTAGAAACAAACAACCCTTACAAACACAAGAGAACAGGAAGAAATCGAATAAATATCCTTACAAGAAGAAATAAAAGTAGGGAACAAACAGAAAATCCAATAAATAACCCATTAAAAGAAATCGTATGGCCATTATATATACAGTTCCCCAAAATCATGTTTTGATGATCAAAAGATTTGGCAAACATGCTAGAGTTCAAAAAGAAGGGATACGTTGCAAGATTCCTTTTATAGAAAGTATCAAATATGTGCAGAATTGGCGTAAGGTGGCCAACAAAAAAGATTGTTTTATAGAATTGTCCGAACAACAGACCGATACGCCACCAAGGCAATGTCAGACCTTGGACAATGTCACGATAGAGGCCAATGCGTCCATTTATTGGAGAATCGTGGATCCGATCAAAGCAGTCTATGATATTGATATTTTACCCAAGTCCATTGCCGATATCGCACTGAATGCATTACGGGCTAATCTCGGCAAGCTCAAGTTGGATCAAGTATTGTCCGAACGGACAGATTTAAACCAGAAGATTGCGATTGAACTTGGGGAGAGTGCTTCAAAATGGGGCGTTGCTTTTACGAGGGTGGAGATCCAGGAAATTGACTATTCAAAGGATACAGCAGATGCCATGATGCAGGAAATGTCGGCAGAAAGAAAAAAAAGAGCTTTAATTGCCGAATCGGAAGGTATGGCACAATCAGAGCTGACCAGGGCAAAAGCAGAAGCGGAGGCCAATCTCATCCGAGCAAATGCCCAGGCCGATATGCTGAAAATAATAGCCGAAGCGGAGAGTAATTATATTTTAAAATTAAAAGAACATACAACTGGAGATACCGCCACTCAGATTATGTTATCCCAAAAATATATCGATGGAATGAAAATCGTTAGCCAGAATCCGAGCAACAAGGTTTTTCTTCCCTCTGATTTTAACGGAAGAATTGATGTTGGATAATCGATCACCGTTACAGAAGACTCTTCGGAATGTTTCACGAACGGTATCGATTCTCTCTGCTTTGGCATTGTTCATGGCCGTTATTAATTTACCTAGGGAATACTATTGGGTATTGCGGATCCTAGTTTTTTTCGGGGCCGCTTTGGTCATTGTTAAAAATATTGAACAAACGTATTGGGTGTTGATTTTTGGTGTGATTGCCGTATTGTTCAATCCCATATTCCCTATTTATCTCTATAGAAAGATAATCTGGATGCAATTGGATATTATCTCGGGCGTAGTATTCTTAATTGAACTCATGTTGACAGGGATGCCGAAAGTATCGGAGAAAATTAAACCTGAAAACCAGAAAAAATATAAAAGAGATAAAGTAGTTTAATCAATCCTGTTGTCATGGAAGAAAAACCAATTCCTACCGAACTTAAAAGTCATTTTTTACGATTATATCAAATCGCCATAGCGGATGAGGATTTTGATGTGTTGGAAATGCAAATGTTATACAAATTTGCCGAAGACAGGGGTGTTTCCAAAGAGCAATTAAAACAGCTTTTATTAAGTCCAACCAAATATACGGCCATCCCCGAAGGTGTGGGAAAAAGGGTAGAATATTTGTATGATCTGGCTACTATGATCTGGGCAGATGGGATAGTTATGGAAGATGAATACAATATGATAAAGAAGTATTGCCAGAAGTTTGGGTTCGAGGAGGAAAATATCATTCCTATCGTGGACTACTTATTAAAGAATGCAAAAGAGAACATACCTAAAGAAACTATCCTAAAAAGTTTAAATGTGGAATAATATGGAAAATATCAGTAAGCTTTTCACCTTAAAAAAGAAGCCTTCCATTGAAATAGAAACTGTAGATGACAATGGATCTCGGGAAGAGATACGGGTAACCTATTATCAAACAGGTTATGGCGCATCAAAAAAAGCTTCGGGAGAAGCGGTTACGTTTGGCGTGGGCCTTAAAAATCTGTACAATAGCTTTGAAAATCAATGTAGAAAGCAATTGGATGAACAACATCGATTAAAACAACCTTATAAAGAAGAACAGGAACGGTACAGGACAGAGGTAAAAAAGAGAGAGACGGCGATAGCCATTATCGAAGAACAACTAAAAGATACGACATTGGAAGTGGCAGAAAGGAAGTCTGAGATTATTGATGTGGTCAACAAGCCCGCAAATCATGGAATCAATGCAAACAAAAGGCCCAAAGCACAATTCTATATTGGATTGTTATTGTTGTTGCCGATCACCATCTATTTGTTCGTGTTCTATATTTCCGCTTCCTATTCCGCATTCTTTAAAGATTTTGAGACAGATAGTTTAACAGCGGCCATTTTTGATGCGAATGCTTTTTCTAAAGCTATTTCCGATGGTTGGTTAGAGGCCATTTTTGTAGGTACCTTGCCTTTTGTGTTTATGGGACTGGGGTATTTGATCCATATGTTCCATAAGATCAAAGGGTGGAAAGCGATCATGAAATTAGTATCATTATTGTTGCTTACGTTTATTTTTGATTTGATATTGGCGTATTTGATCGAACAGAAAATATTTTTGTTCGATGCTGTGGTAGGTCAGGAATTTTCCATTCCGGACGCATTGCAAAGTGTTAGTTTTTGGGGGATAATTTTTGCAGGCTTTATCGTATATGTCATTTGGGGGCTGGTATTTGATTTCGTGATGAAAGAACACGAAAATGTAGATAAAATAAAAGCATTTGTACGTGCTAAAAAAGAGGAGATCAAGAACCTTCAGGTAAAAATAAAAGTGTTAAAAAAGGACATAGATGTTGTGAAACAAGAAATAGTGTCTTTTGCCGGAAAAATAACGGAATTACAGGCAAAGATAGATGGGTTTATTTTACCTGTAAAAGAATACTTGTACTATCATTATCAATATAAGGAGGGCTGGTACCAGGCGATCAATTCAGAATTGTCCTTTCCCTTAAAGCAATTGGAGGAATTGCGTAGGGCCTGTGAAGAAGTGGAACAACAGCATTTGACAAATCTTGACTTGATTGACATGGACTATCAAAATTTAATTTTTGAAACCAATTAGGACATGAAAAAACAATTACTTATCGCTTGTCTATTGTTATTGATCGGCACTTCCTGTAAAAATGAAGGGAAGCATAAACCAGTGGGAACCCCAAATAGGTCGATCAAAAAAAAAGGAAAGCCTGTAAACTTGAATATCAGTGTTCTTTTGGATTTGTCCGATCGAATAGATACCATTAAGAACGGAAATCAAACCATGCATTATTACCAGCGAGATTTGGAGTATATCCAATCTATTTCAAATGCATTTATCGCGCATCTGGAACTAAAAAAAATAAGGACCATGAATGATAAGATCGCATTGTTCTTTGACCCGGAACCAAAGAATCGAAAAATCAACGCAATTTCAAAAAACCTGAAATTCCATATTATCAGGAAAAATGCCACGTTAGAGATGTTCCATAAGATTAGGGATTCATATCAAAAATTACCAAAAGAAATCTATGAACAGGCCATCACGGATGGAAAATATATTGGATCGGATACCTGGCGTTTTTTTAAAAATAAAGTGAATGATTACTGTATAGAGCATGGATATAGAAACATTTTAGTGATTTTGACCGATGGGTATATCTATCATAAGAATACTAAAATTCAAGAAGACAATAGAACAACATTTTTAACACCACAGAATATACGTAAGGATAAGCTTAATACTGCAAAATGGAGTGATCGTTTTAACCAGAAGGATTATGGATTTATAGCAAATAACAAAGATTTGTCCAACCTTGAGGTACTTGTTTTAGGAATTAATCCAGCTACGAAACATCCTTATGAGGAAGACGTAATCATCGCCTATTGGAGTAAATGGTTGGAAGAGATGAACCTTAAGAATTTTGAAATTAAGCAAGCAGATCTGCCTTCCCATATGGAAAAAGTGATACATAATTTTGTTTTGAAAGAATGATGCTTAGAACAATTGGAGAGCCATTACGAAACCTTCCCCATATAAATAAAGTACACACGAATCTGTATTTGGTGATAAAATGATAAAAAGATCAGTTTTAGTAGAGAAGAAGGCCAAAATCACCTGTAAATACAAACAACTTCGTATTGAAACAGATGAGCGTATAGCGTCATTGCCTATTGAAGACATAGGTTTTTTGGTGCTGGACCATCAGGAAACCTATATTAGTCTGCCGGCTCTGAATCTATTGATCGAAAACAATAGTGCCGTAATTATCTGTAATACGCTGCACCTGCCCAATGGAATGTTCCTTAATCTGAACGGGCATCATATACAACAACAATTGTTCAATGCACAGATCAATGCGAGTGCACCGTTGAAGAAAAACCTTTGGCAACAGACGGTTAAAGAAAAAATAAGAAACCAAGGATTTATGCTTAAAAAGATTACTGGGATAGACAATAAATTTGAATTTTTGGCATCTAAAGTTTTAAGTGGCGATACATCCAATATGGAAGGCGTTGCGGCCGGTTTTTATTGGAATTCCTTTTTTGAAAAGACATTTAAACGGGAACGTTATGGTAAATATCCCAATAATTTTTTGAACTATGGTTATGCGATTTTACGTGCCGCCACGGCCAGGGCATTATCGGGTAGTGGTCTGCTCAATACGCTGGGGATACACCATAAGAACAAATATAATGCCTTTGCCCTTGCCGATGATATTATGGAACCTTACCGCCCTGTTGTGGACGAATGCGTTCATGGTATTGCCCAAAAGTTCCGAGAAGAAGAACTGAACACCCCTATAAAATCGGAATTACTGAACCTTCTTACCAGAACGGTCTATTTTGGGAATGAAAAAAGCCCGTTGATGGTTGCGCTGCAAAAAACGGCAAGTTCCTTGCAGCAATGTTATACGGGAGAGCGAAAAAAAATTAAATATGCTCAATTGTGGAATTAAACGGATATCGTATTATGTGGTTGTTCGTTTTTTTTGATTTGCCAACAGGAACCAAGAAAGATCGCAGGAATGCAGCGGGATTTCGAAAAAATCTTCTAAAAGATGGTTTTGATATGATGCAGTATTCCGTATACATCCGTCATTGTGCCAGTAGTGAAAGTGCCGATGTGCATGAACGACGTGTGCATCGTTTGTTGCCCCCTTTGGGAAAAGTGAGTGTGTTGCGAATCACAGACAGGCAATTTGGCAATATCCTCAATTTTTGGGGCAGGGCAGAGATTCCAAAAGCTCCACCTCCTTTACAGTTAGAATTGTTTTAGAAATAAAAAAATGCCTCAATTAAGCCTTATCACTACTAAAAAGAAGCATTTTTTAAAACGATATTCTTATATAAACACTTGGTTATAAGAAGCTAAGAAACCAGCTAATATCGTGTCTTCCAATCTGAAATCAAACCACAACGCACATTATTAACATTTAAACATTTATATTAATATCGTGTCTTCCAATCTGAAATCAAACCACAACCATTGCCGCATCACTGTCCAAAGGCGCTGAAATATCGTGTCTTCCAATCTGAAATCAAACCACAACAGGAATACATTGTTAAAGAAAATCACCCGGAATATCGTGTCTTCCAATCTGAAATCAAACCACAACAGTCGGATGTTTTTGGATCCCTAATTTTTCAATATCGTGTCTTCCAATCTGAAATCAAACCACAACTGTTTTAGGTCAATTGTTGCCATAACTTGAATATCGTGTCTTCCAATCTGAAATCAAACCACAACATAACGGGTCCCTTAGAGGTGCTAACAACAAATATCGTGTCTTCCAATCTGAAATCAAACCACAACGAGTAGGTGCTTTATTTAGAGAGGCCATACAATATCGTGTCTTCCAATCTGAAATCAAACCACAACAGTTGCGCCTCTCGCTCCGCTTTGAGTGTTAATATCGTGTCTTCCAATCTGAAATCAAACCACAACGCTTGGTTATTCCGGTGTCCGAAACACTGTAATATCGTGTCTTCCAATCTGAAATCAAACCACAACCGTTTGCTTATCAATACCACTACTTCCATGAATATCGTGTCTTCCAATCTGAAATCAAACCACAACGGTATGACCATTGGGGTCAGTTACGAAGTCAATATCGTGTCTTCCAATCTGAAATCAAACCACAACAGAACTTCATGATCGAGAAGGTAGAAGAAAATATCGTGTCTTCCAATCTGAAATCAAACCACAACATAGCTTTGCATCTTACCCTTGTTCGATCTAATATCGTGTCTTCCAATCTGAAATCAAACCACAACCGAACCGAAACTCTCGATTGCCAAGAAGAAAATATCGTGTCTTCCAATCTGAAATCAAACCACAACACGATGCGGTACTTCTTTTGAACGATAAGTAATATCGTGTCTTCCAATCTGAAATCAAACCACAACATGCGCTGATTACACCGGAGCAATGGGACGAATATCGTGTCTTCCAATCTGAAATCAAACCACAACCATTTAAGTCTTTTTGTAAACGCTGTAAAAAATATCGTGTCTTCCAATCTGAAATCAAACCACAACTAGTTGGTGATTTAGATGGTATAAGGTTTAAATATCGTGTCTTCCAATCTGAAATCAAACCACAACCCATGGGCACCGGCTTCGATCGTGAAACCAAATATCGTGTCTTCCAATCTGAAATCAAACCACAACTAGACCCTTACGTCCCAGAAATGGTTTAGGAATATCGTGTCTTCCAATCTGAAATCAAACCACAACCTACAAGGGTCAACGATCTAGCTTTAGGAAATATCGTGTCTTCCAATCTGAAATCAAACCACAACTAAGAAACTCTTTAGACCCCTCGTATAAATAATATCGTGTCTTCCAATCTGAAATCAAACCACAACTCAGGGAAACAAGACATTTCACGGACATTTAATATCGTGTCTTCCAATCTGAAATCAAACCACAACGGACGGGACAAAACTCAATTTCTATTACAGAATATCGTGTCTTCCAATCTGAAATCAAACCACAACCAGAACTTGGCGAACGTCCCGTGCGCGTCAATATCGTGTCTTCCAATCTGAAATCAAACCACAACACCTACCAACAAAGGTAGAGTGAAGATTACAATATCGCGTCGTCTAATTTTACTATATCAAAGAACGTGATGGCAAACCTATGATGATATTTTGGTTATTTCGCCCGTAACTGAAATATACACTTTTATTGGGTTAAAGGTGAGCCAACCTGTCTTGCCTTCTCCGAAGCTCTGTATCCTGACATAATGTGGTTGAAAATTCTTCTGTATTGAAGCTTCCGTATTCAATCTAAATTCATAAAATTTAGAGGATAATTTTTGTACACGATATAAATGTTCTCTCAAAACACTAAAATTAGGTTTTTTCCAATTGATCTCATCTTCATGTAAACCTAATAAAAACATATCGTTTATATGCAAAGCACTAACTATTTCTTTTCCATCTAAAGGTAATTTGTATATGTTTCCTCCTGTTCTTTTACGTTCTACTACAGTCCAAAAAGTAACTACTTCTTCTTTTAGTTTTCCATTAGTACCCCTATAAATTAGTACGTGGTGGTTGTTTCTGGGGTTTACCCATTGGTTTTTGCTATCCTTTAATTGCTCTGCGCCACTAAAGTTTTCTTTCATCCTAACTTTTAAGATAGGAACAGGGTTACCATTTTTATTGGGTAAAAAGATTTGAGGTTTTTTTACACCCTTTTCATCAACTGTAAAAAAAGTATTTGCAGGTACTTTTCCTTTTGCAAAACCTTCCAATTCTTGTATGCGCTTTAAAATTATTTTTTTAATAGTTTTATCTACCACCTTTTCCAATTGTTTTGCGGTCACGATACTATCAATAGGCTTTCTAACATGAAAGGCTTCATCACCAAAAGGTGCTTTGCGTTTGCCAAAAACAGTTTCTTTATGCAATTGCCCTCTTGCGGCCACCCCTTTGTTTTTATAGATTTTATTGTTTTTTTCAGCTTTGTTCATTCTTACAGTAATGCTATTTGAAACCCGCTTATGGGAGATTAAAATGGTATCCACTGCTTTTTCGACATCATACCTAAACCTTTTCCATGGCATTGAAAAATCTTTCATATCAGCTTTACGGTGATAGCTGTTCCAGCGTGATAGTTCTTGTAGATAACTTGTTTTGGTACAGGACATTACCAGGGCATCTATAGCATGGTGACGGTGGTCTTCCCGTGTTTTGAAATTTTCTTCGTTTATTATGGAATTCAGTCCCCATTTGTATCGTAAGTGGGCCGTCATCTGTCCAGGATAAACAGTTATGGAAGTACATATCTTGGTAAGGTAGCTTTTGGCTTCCTTACTGATATAACGGGTATCGTTCAATTGCCTGGAGACAAAATCATCATCAAAACTTTGTTGTACAAAGCGTTTGAATTTTTGATAGGCCAATGGATATTCTTTGGTATCTGAAAACAGTCTTAAGGCCCGCTCTTTTATTGCAGACCAATTCCCTTCATCACTTCCGTAAAACTCATAAGGTGTTTTATTTCCCTTTTTTAGGTTTTCCTTAGCCCAGCATAAGGTTTTATTGGCAAAACTGTCATTTAGAGAACGGCTCCAAGGGTGAATGTGCTCTATTTGTACTTCGCCCGTAAACAGATCATGGATAGCAATGGGTTTCCCGGTATAAGGGCAGGTTTTTTTGCACTCTTCCCAAAGTTTGAATTTTAGCATGTTGTCATGGGAAAGATTGGTATATTTTAAAACCTCCTTTTTTACCCGGTCGTTCTCCCGTTCCAATCGTTTTTGATTTCGTCGGATTTGATTGCGCTTTGATTTCGATATTTTTAAATCCCTCGCCATTTCAACTTTGATCTGGTCCATTGGACCATAGGTGTCAATGAGAGCATTTACCAATTTACGTAGCTCAAATAATGCCGTAACCACTATGGGGTTTCTAATAGCCTGTATTTCTTTATCTGCATCCTTTCCCAGTGGTAATTTATCAAGTAATTCCTGATTTCGGATGTTTGCCGAATGGTGGTACAATTTTTTAAGTTGTTTATCAGTGAGATCAAAATTTTTGTGGAGCAATGTTTTCAAGGTTTCTATGAAACCTCCTTTTGTTTTGGAACGTACTATTCTTTCAATAGCCTCAATGATTTCCAACTGTTTTTGATTATTGACCGGGGTATCCTTTTGCCATAATGGGCCAAATACATTTTTTATACCCCCCATGACAACCGCCACATCATAGGTGTATCCTTGTTTTAAAAAGGGTAAAATATTGGTGATGGCCTTACTGCTTAGACTGGCATAACCTTCTTTGACATTGAACTTAGAAATTGCTTCTGCTTTCTCTAGGGTGAAATCCCAGTGTTTCAGTGCATATTCTTTTAGATTGGATTTGCTGTCAAAGAAGTATAGAATATGCCAAATATCTTGTTGCTCCTTCGCCGAAAATTCAAACCATTTTACGCCAAAGTATTTTTTATGGGATAAGTGGGCAATAGTATGTGTTCCTGCTATTTTGTCATCATCTTTGTAATTGAATTTGAATTCAGCATGTTCTTTCCCAATGATTTTTCGTAGTCTCTTAAAGTTCGTTTTCTCCGTAACATATAAAAACGCTGCAATTTTTCCCCTTTCTTCTTGTGTGATCTTTTCTCCATTACATTCTACGGTATTGACCCATTGCCAGATCCTAAATTCCTCAAACGCAATGGAGCTTATAGGACTTTTTGTTTTAGAGGGCTCAAAACTGCAATTGCCCACCAAATGCTTTTGTGAACGTAGGGGGCGCTGATGGAATAAAATACCATCTTTCTTGTACCCATCTAATTTTCTGCCTCCGAACAGCGTTTTTAATTCCTCGTTTAAAAAAGGGTGGAATTGCGCTTGTTTGTTCCATATCAATTCAAATTCATTTACATACATTTGGCGCGTAGTATACCTATTTCGGATACGTTCCAAGTCACCTTGGTAAGGTTTATTTTCTTCTGGGTAAATATGATACAGATAAGATCCTAACGTTCTACCTTCTATACTTTCCGTGGTTTTCCAAATTCCTATTTTCCCCTCTTTGACATTTCCCTTGAAAATGGCACCATCATGGAATCCCCCTTTTCTACTGTTGCTCAGAAAGCCCCTGCGTTGTATGATGTGGTAAAAAATGCGACCGATCTCATGAGGTGTTACCTTTTCTTTTAGTGCCTTGTTTCTTAATAGGTACGGATTCAATGCAAACCAAGAAGCAAGCTTTGTTTCTGGAAATTGTTTGGTTTTCTTCCAAGTTTCAAAATCGTCGTCTGTAAGAGGGCATAGGTTGTATTTTGCAAGATGCTGCAACAGTATTTTTTTACGCAACCTTCTTCTGAAAAATTGACGTCTTACACCTCTTGCTCCGGTTCTACTAGCATTTTTGGACATTTCATTTTCTCCATCTCCTAAATTTTCTACCCCCATGGGAAATATTCTACTGCCCATACCTAATATTTTATTTTGAGCATCATCAATAATCGCCCAACCAATGCTATTGGTGCCAATGTCTAGCCCTAATATTTTTGACATTTTATCTTATATGTTTTATAGTCTTAAACTTAATCATTAAAACAACATCTCACTACAGATATCTGTTATTGTGTTTTAGAATCTTTTGTATATCTTAGCGAAAAGATTAAAACTTCCAATCTTTAATCTTATCACAATAAGGCTATATGCCGTAGATGAAAATCTTTAGTCCTGCTTCGGTGGGACTTTTTGTTTTAAGGGCAGTTTGTTTGGGGATTGATCACTTTAACCCAAATTTCAAAAAAACTGGCAAATGATCCGATAAGACCCTAGCATGACTTAAATTTTCACAAAAACGTACATAATCGATAATGCCTCCTGCTATTTTGTTGATTTTCTTGGAATAAAAGATATGATCAATGGCATAGTTTCGGTACGGGGCACCTTGTTGGCAATTCCGTTTTAAAGTAGTTTTTTGATTGTAAAAGGAGGGGGTATAGCCCCCTTTTTTTAAATTATCAAATACAGCGTTCCTTTCTTCTGTGTTAAAGTCCCCAGCTAAAATCAGAGGCCCTTGAAAGGAGGTGGTGATAAATTCGGTAAGAGCTTTGATTTCTGGTATGGGATTCTTACGATAAGGCCGGGAATGAAAATTGATAATCGAAAACTTCTTCTTGTTCAGGTAAAAATCGATTAAAAAAGGTTCCCGGTCAATGGACCTATGGAGTTCACGGAGTAATCGGCCCCTATTTTTGATTTTAATGTGCTTTGTTTTCCAAATATAGGCATAGCGCTCCGTCATATAAGGCGGACTATCGGTAGGATCACTTACAATATAGTCCCATTTGGCCCCCATACGATTTAATTGGTCACTCAATTTGGCTACGGCCTGTGCTCCACCATAGCCCGCAACCACTTCTTGAAGAACAAGAATATCCGCCTTCTGTACAATTTCTGCAATACGCCTTAGGGCCCCACTTTTCTTAGTTTTTCCAAAATCCTTGATGTTCCAAGAAATCAGATGGATGGTATCTTTTTGGGCTTGTACATTTTTACTGGCAAGAATGAAAAAAAGAAGTAAAAATACTCTCATATGATGATTTTGAAGTGTATTCAAAATAAGACAAACTTATAATCATTCCGTTACAGATTTCCGTAAGCTCATGACTTTAAAAACACTATTTACTTGTTAATGCCCATCTACACAATGTTTAACCACCCATATCAGGGAAAACCCCTAGATACAATTTCAGGGATTTTCACGGATAAATAATAGCCTTGTTGCCAATACCTTAGCACTGAATTTAAAAACTAATGGTATGAGAGGAAGACTTTTGAATTTATGGACAATGCTATTCTTGATTCTTTTAACGGCTTGTAGTAAAGACGATGGGAATATTGTTGAAGAACCTACTAAAAGTAGTGCGAAGCAGATTACTGCACTTGTTTTTAAATCGGATGTCAATACAGTCTTAACTATGGATGTAAGGGCGAGTGTCAACGAAACGGCCAAACGTATTTCGGCAATCATGCCTTTTGGAACGGATATCAGTGCCTTGAAGCCGGAAATAACTATTTCGGAAAAGGCAACGGTCAGTAATGCCTCCGTTAATGATTTTACAGAAGTGGTGAAGATTACAGTTACGGCAGAAGACGGCTCCACCGTTGTCTACGATGTTATCATTTCCATTGCACCCAACAATGCGAATGCTATACTATCATTTGCCTTTTCCCTAACAGAAAATCCCATTTCCCTTACGATCGTAGGGCAAATTGACGAAGAGAACAAGATCATCATTTTTGAAACACCTTTAGGAACCGATATTTCATCATTACTACCTCAGATACAAGCCTCGGAAGGTTCAAGTTTTAGTCCTCAGGGGCGTCAAGATTTTAAGGAGCCCGTCATCTATACGGTAACTGCGCAAGATGGCTCCACAACCGAATACACAGTAATCTGGGAAATTTCACAAAGGGATATTTTGCTCACCTTGTACAATCAGAATCCGGAGAATACATTGGATTGGGATTTGGAAAATACAGATATCTCCACTTGGGAAGGTGTAACCACCGATGGAATGGGTAATGTGATTGCATTGAACTTTGTTAGAAAAGACCTTCAAAACCTTCCTGAGGTTATTGGTAGACTTTCTGAATTGTCCACTTTGAATTTGGAATCGAATTCAATTCGTGAAATTCCTAGAAGTATTCAAAATCTTACCAAACTTACTGACTTCTCTCTGGAAGGAAATCAAATTGCTGAACTTCCAATGGAAATAGGCCTATTGAACAGTCTAGATCGTTTTTTCTTAAGCTTTAATCTCCTTGAGGAAATACCAACTGAAATTGGGGAATTAACCAACCTTAGAAGCTTGGATGTAAGCCATAATATGTTGAGGTCATTGCCAAGCGAGTTAGGAAAGTTAAGCAATTTAACATTCCTAAAAATCAATCGCAACCAAATGACAGACTTGCCTTCTGAGTTAGATCAACTTCAACTCCGAGGAATTGATTTATCGGACAATAAATTTGAACGCATCCCGTCATCGATTTTTCGTATGCCCAATTTAGAATTCTTACGAATTACATTTTGCCCACTTAAGTCATTGCCACCTGCAATCGGCCAAGCTAAAAAATTAGAAACGTTGAGGATTGAGTACACTACTGAAATATTAAGTTTACCTATTGAAATTGGCGGTTTAGAAAGCCTGAAAAACCTAACAATACAAAATACCAGATTGGCAAATTTGCCAGCCTCCATAGGAGAATTGTCTAATTTAGAAGTACTTGCTATAACTCAAGTTGGCCTGTCTGCTCTGCCTTCTGAAATAGGAAACCTTAAAAACCTTAAAGCTTTAGATGTAACTGGTGGCTCCCTATCCAGTCTACCCGCAGAAATTGGATTATTATCAAATTTGGAAGAATTATACCTTAACAACAATGAACTTACCGATATTCCAGAAAGCATTGGGAATCTTGAAAATTTGTTTGCTTTGGGACTGCGTTTCAATCAAATTAGTGGTACGCTGCCTACGAGGATTACAGAACTCACGAAACTGAGTTATTTGGACCTACATCAAAATAGCATAGATAAGATACCTACAGAAATAAGTAGGTTGACACAACTGGAAACATTAATTTTTCATGGGAATGACTTGAAAACCGTACCTCAAGAAATGGGGCTATTAACTTCTTTAATACATCTATCATTAGAAGATAACCCTAATTTAGTTACCATTCCGCAAGCAATATGCGACCTTAGGGATACTGGGACCAGGGTTGTCTTGGACCCAATAACAACCTGTCAATAGACATCCCAACATCCTTTTAACCCAAATAGATACACATACTGACCACTAATGAATAAGCATTTTTAGACCAATGCTCTAGAAAAGGGGTGTCATACTCTAATACCAAAATTTAAAAATAAGATATCATGATAAAACCATTCGGCAATTTGTGCATAATACTATTCTTAAGTACTATCATTTCCTGTAGTAAAAATGATGAAAATATAGTCACGGAACTTAATACAGCCAATACCATACAATCGTTTACTTTTTCCCTTGCCGAGAACCCAATAGATATTACCATCACTGGGCAAATTGATGAGGAAAGAAATACGATTACGTTTGAAACACCTTTAGGAACGGATATTTCATCCTTGCTCCCGCAAATACAGACCTCTAAAGGTGCTAGTTATAGTCCGGAAGGCCCCCAAGACTTCAATAAAACGGTACGTTATACCGTAACTGCGGAAAATGGATCCGTTCGGGACTATAGGGTTATCTGGGAGATCTCCCAAAGGGATGTCTTATTGACGCTCCTTAATGAAAACCCCGATCATACCCTTTCATGGGATATTACAGATAATAATATTGCAAATTGGGAAGGCGTGACCACAGATGTTGAAGGCCATGTTACGGAGTTGCATTTACGAGAAAAAAATATTCCGAATATTCCAAGGGTCATGGGCAGATTACCCAAATTGACCCATTTGATACTTCAAGGAAATTCAATTCGCGAAATTCCAGTTGAAATTGGGGATTTATCCAATTTAACGCAATTGTTCTTGGATAGAAACCAATTGAGTTCGCTTCCATTGGAGATAAAACAATTAAAACGGTTAACAGTATTAGGCCTTACGGACAATGCTATTTCTAGCTTTCCTTTAGCAATTGAGGAACTCTCCAATTTAGAGCATTTGTACTTAGGGCGTAATGCGTTGACCACCATTCCTGAGAACATAGAACGTTTGGGTAACTTAAAAGAATTATCGCTTTACGAGAACAACCTTACTCGAGTCCCCATTGCCATTACTAAATTGAAGAAACTGATATATTTAGAGCTGCAATTTAATGAAATAGAAAAAATACCAACTGAAATAGGGCAATTGGTGAAATTAGAAGAACTGTATTTAGAGAATAATAGGATTAGAAAAGTACCAAAAGAAATAGGGCAATTAGCGCAACTGGGATATCTTTTTTTAAACGATAATCAAATAGAAGATGTACCCCAAGAATTGGGTGAACTATCCCTATTGGAAATTTTTTCTTTGCGTGATAATGCATTAAGAAATGTACCCGAAGAGATTGGACAATTGACGGGATTGAGATTTTTAAGATTAAACAATAATCCAAATTTATTGACACTGCCTCACGTGGTATGTAAGCTGCGTGATACTGGGACTCAGATTTCACTTGATCCTCATACAATTTGTATCGTAAACTAAAATTGGGATATGAGCATTTTTAAAAGTACCAGATTGCATATAGGAATATATATGTTCATTTTCACCCTGTGTGGCAGAGGACAAGCACAAGCAAATCATCTAAAGAACTATCCTTCATTGGGCATTTCGTTTGAAGTGCCCAAAGCATGGACGGGTCAAGATGTTGAAAATGGGTTTTTATTAAGTAGCAGTGAAATCCCGGGCTTTATACTATTAACAACCCATAATCTTAAAAATATGAAGGAGATACAACAAGAAATGGAACAGGGTTTTGTTATTGGAGCCAACACGAAATTAATCCCTATGGGCATACCCCAAAAAATCACCTCAAATACAATAGGAGGTCAATATTCCGGTATCATTTCGGGTAAATCTGCCCAAGCCTATATTTTGGGGATGTGGAATGAATTTGGACTAGGGCTTACCCTAATCTGTGGAGCCAATTCAAACAGCTATGCTGAACATCTGAAAAAATCGGGGCTTGCCATAGCAAAATCAGTCATATTCTCCAGCCCTAAAGAGGGCGATATTTTGGGTAATGTTCCAAGTGATTTGGAGGAGTGGAAGAAGAAGTTTTCGAACTGTAGGTTAACCTACATGGAATCCTATACCTCCTATGGCAGTGGTAGTTATGGCAAAAAAATAAAAATAGATTTATGCGATAAAGGATATTTTAATCATTCTTCCTATGGCAGTATGAGTGTCAGTGGCGGAGAATATAATGCAGGTCAAGGTACAAGTCAGCAAGGTGCGGGAACATGGACAATCTTGCAAAAACAAGAACAAATAGCGCTACAATTACACTTTTACAATGGAGAAGTTTATGAGTATTTTGTTACGATAGATGGCGATGATAAAACCTATTTAAATGGGAATCGTTATTTTAGAACCTATGAAGGTGCTGGAAAGTATAGTCCAAAATGTGATTGAAACCAAACACGAAGCAGTGTCGCTGCATTTTCAAGGACCAACACACTACTATGAAACATTTCCTAAACATACTACTTCTCTTGTTTCTTGCCCAAACCTGTTTTGCTCAAAATGAAACCATAGACAGTTTAAAACAAAAGCTGAAAAAAAAGGACTTGCCAGCTACCGTTAAGGTAGATCTCTATTTATTGCTGAGTAGCGAGTTTTTATCGGTGAGTATTGACAGTAGCATTGTTTATACGAAAAAAGCTGCAAAACTTTCAGCGCAAAACCGGCAATACAGAGCCGCTAAAATATATAGTAACAAAGGCTTGTTTCAACATTATGCAGCTGACCGTGATTCTGCGCATTATTACTTTGATAAAGCCTTGGAAAAGCTAGATCAGAAGGAAGACAGCATCGTGCGATCCGAGGTGTACTCCAATTATTCCATTTCTTTGGACAAGGATTTTGAAAAAGCTATCACTTATAATAATAAGGCAATCAACTTGGTCAAAGAGAACGATAGCGTAGTCTGTAAAATATACTATAATCAAGGGGTTTTGTATTTTCAAAATAACTTTGAGGGGCCTGCCAAAAAATATATCAGCTTAGGCTATGAAAGTAGTGTGAAAGGAGGAAATACCCGTTTGGAAGGTATTTCGGCAAGGGCTTTGGCCTATATCTATCGACAGGAGCAAAAAGTAGATAGTGCCACTATATATTTAGAAAAAGCCTTAGCCCTCTGTGAACGAACCAAATCTCCTGAAATATGCTATGGGATACATGTAGAACTAGGGGAATTTTACGATGGGCTCAAACAGCACAAAAAAGCGAAAAAGGCTTTTTTAGAAGCGAATAAATATGCATTGGCACGTAAAAAGAGATTCGATATTCTAAGTAGTTTCATTATGTTGGGAAGACATGAATCACAACAAGGAAATTACGCAGAGGCAAGCCAATACTTTGAGGAGTTTGAACGTATATTTAAACAAGAAGAACCTGTCTTTTATGTTGGGGTCAATGCGTATGAAAGCTGGTCGGAATTGGAAACCAAAAAAGGGAATTACAATCGATCTAACAAGCTCTTAAAAACGGCTATGCGATTTAAAGATTCGCTCTATTCCAACCAAAACAAAGCCTCCTTAGCAACAGCAGATGCCAAGTATGAGGCGGAAAAGAAAGACAAAGAAATCGCCACAAAAAACTTACAGTTGCAAGCTCAGGAAAACAACCTTTTAAAAAAAGAAAATCAGTTTAATATGGCCTTGGGTGCTGGAGTAATACTAGTACTGCTCAGTTTAGGATTGTGGTTATTTTTCAGACAAAACCAAAAATTAAAAAACAATGAAATTACTGCACTACAGACCAAACAGGAACTCCTAAAATTAGAAGCGTTGATCGATGGGGAAGAAAAAGAACGGAACAGATTGGCTCAAGACTTGCACGATGGTATCAATGGAGACCTATCGGTAATAAAATATAAGATCAGCTCCATAGCACCTACTTCCCTCTCTGTCAAGGAAAAAGTTTCTTATACCGATGCCATCACGATGTTGGATAATGCCGTTGAGGAAATTCGTAGAATTTCGCATAATCTAGCACCTCCTTCTTTGCAAAATTTTGATTTGGTGGAGGCCATAGCACAGTTTTGTCTGAAGCAAAATACCTCTAGCCCCGTAAACATTAGTTTTCAATATTTTGGCAATAAAATTGTCCTAAAGAAAGAGAATGAGACTGCTATTTACCGAATCATCCAAGAATTGGTCAACAATAGTATAAAACACGCTCAAGCTACTGAGGCCTTGGTGCAAATCAATAATCACGGTGACCGACTCTCCATTGTAGTGGAGGACAATGGTAAGGGGTTTGATCCTGAAAGACCCTCTAAAGGAATAGGACTTCAAAACATTCAATCGCGAGTAGACTTTTTAAAAGCTGATTTGGATTTGAGTTCGGGGCCCAATGGGACTACTTTTAGTATAGAGATCAATCTGACCAAAATAAAAAACACATGATACAAGTAGCTATTTTAGATGATCATAGTATGATTCTGAAAGGGATTGAAACCATGTTGGAAGATTCTCAAGAGATGGCCATCTGTGCCACCTATAGCCTGGGAAAACAGCTGCTGAGCGATATTGAAAAAGCTATGCCCGATGTATTGTTACTCGATATCAATTTGCCTGATAGCAATGGAGTGGATCTTTGTAAAAGGCTGCACAAAAGGTGCCCGGAACTGGCAATTTTGGCCTTGTCCAACTATAGTGAAACAGGCTTTATAAAAAGTATGATCAGGAATGGGGCGAAGGGGTATCTACTTAAAAATACGGATAAGCAGGAATTAATTAAGGCTATCCAGACCGTATATGCCGGAAACAACTACCTCCCAAGAGGGGTGCAAGACATATTACTAAATC
The DNA here is from genome assembly GCF_043678055.1 of Spongiimicrobium salis. Taxonomy (NCBI): domain Bacteria; kingdom Pseudomonadati; phylum Bacteroidota; class Flavobacteriia; order Flavobacteriales; family Flavobacteriaceae; genus Spongiimicrobium; species Spongiimicrobium salis. Next base: position 450,309 of record NZ_JBHEQA010000001.1, on the reverse strand, counting down.
ACAGTATAGGTACTTCCCAAACAGACTTTATTCCAAAATTAACTCGGCGGGAAAAAGAAGTTTTACGGTTGATCTCTGAAGAACATACCAATCAAGAGATTTCTGAACTACTTTTTATCAGTGCCAAAACCGTAGAAAGCCACCGCAACAATCTCATTCAGAAAATGGGAGTTCGTAACACCGCAGGGCTCATCCGTGTGGCCGTGGAAAAAGGCTTGTTGGGATAGAAAAGATAGGAGTTTACAGGAGCCCGGTAATTTTGATTGTATGATGTTTCGGAAAAAATGCCCTTCTTTGCTTTCACTTCGTTTAAGCTTCGGAGGGCATAGGTGGAGCCGGAGGGATTAACTCAGTTTTTCCCTCGGGATCCCGTTCTGTAAATACAATTGGTAGTCCTTACAGGACTAATGCTTTAAAACAAAAAAGTCCGATCAAGTAAACTTGTCGGACTTTTTATGTATTAAATCACAACCCAATTGTGATTAATCGTGGAGCCGGAGGGATTCGAACCCTCGTCCAAACAAGCAATTACAATGCTTTCTACATGCTTAGTCTTCGTTTGGTTTTCGATGTGCCACCGACCGAAAACCGCCTATGGTACACTTAGCTTTTTTAATTTTAAAATCTTGTCAAAGCTCCAAGATCTCTATGTTGACTTTTATAGTGCCTCCATACAAATCGCCGTCAACAAGGGCTATTCAGAGACATCCAGCTTCCTTACCTTGTAAGGACGTGGCCAATCTTACTATAATTCGGATTAAGCGGCTAGAGCGTAATTATTTTCGCCAATTAAAAGTGTGGAAAATGAGATTAACGAGCTGTAGCCCAGCGCTCGGCATGCTGACATTCCAATTGGCCTCGCTGTCAAAACCAGTCGGCCCCGTGGATAATGTCATCGTAACATAGAGATATTCCTTCGGGAAATCCCATGCCTACGATATCACTTTTTTTCAAAGAACGATCTCTTTATGCTGTCTTTGTACCCTCAAGTAATGCCCTCTGGATACTGTACAGGAGTGCAAAGCTAATAAAAGTTTCCAGATAGCCTTTATCTTCACCTTACTTAAACGAATACATAGGCCATTTTTGTATATTGCGGCAAATTGCATACCAAAATACCAGCATGAAATTCGGAATCATCAAAGAACGTAAAAATCCGCCTGATCGTCGGGTGGTATTGTCCCCAGAAGCCTGTAAAACTGTCATTTCGGCACATACCGAAGCCCAAATCATTGTAGAACCTTCCCCAATACGGGTTTTTACCGATGAAGAATATCGGGAAGCTGGCATTAAAGTAGGAGCTGAGATGGAATCCTGTGATGTATTGGTAGGGGTAAAAGAAGTACCTATTGAAGCCCTGATTCCGAATAAGAAGTATTTTTTCTTTTCCCATACCATCAAAAAACAACCGTATAACCGGAAACTATTGCAAGCTATTTTAGCAAAAAATATTGAATTGTACGATCATGAAGTGATCACGGATTCCAATCGGAAGCGTCTGGTGGCTTTTGGCCGGTATGCAGGAATCGTAGGCGCGTATAATGGAATTAGGGCCTACGGTATAAAAACGGCAGCTTTTCAATTGCCCAAGGCAGAATCCCTTGCCGATCAACAAGAACTGATTTCGGAATTGCAAAAAATAACACTTTCGCCTATAAAAATCTTACTGACTGGAAAAGGTAGAGTAGGGAATGGCGCGAAAGAAATGTTGGATGCTATGGGCCTAAAGGAAGTGGATGTTGCTTCGTACTTGGAAAAGTCTTTTGATGAAGCCGTGTATTGCCAGATTGATGTGTCCGAATATAATTTGAGAAAAGATGGGGTAAAAGGAAATATGGCCGATTTTTTCGCCAATCCCGAGGAGTATAAGTCCAATTTCTTCCGTTTTGCCCGGGTAACTGATTTCTATATCGCGGGACATTTCTATGGCGATGGTTCTCCCTATCTTTTTACACGGGAAGATGCAAAACAGCCCGACTTTAATATTCAAGTCGTTGCCGATGTCAGTTGCGATATCGATGGACCTGTGGCTACTACGATCAGACCTTCTACGATTGCCGATCCCATTTATGGCTACGACCCTCAATCTGAAGAAGAAACTGATTTCATGAACAAAGATGCTATAGCCGTTATGGCGGTAGACAACCTTCCATGTGAATTGCCTAGGGATGCCAGTGTAGGATTTGGAGAGGCATTTAGAACTCATGTTATTCCGGCTTTTTTTAATGGAGATGCTGATGGAGTATTAGCCCGGGCAAGAATGACTCAAAACGGGAAACTTACGTCACATTATGCCTATCTCCAAAACTATGTAGATGGAGAAGAATAAGAGATCTCCTCTGTCCTGTAGGTAGTATCTTAAGGTATTATTTCCGTTCAACAGAAAAGGGGGCGACTTGTCGAAAAATACTAATCTTGAACAGGCTTCATTCAAGATAATATTGTATATTCCACATCCTTAAATATTTAGATGGAATTTAATTGGATATTTAACAAAGAAATCGACCCAACCGAAAAGCAACGCTGTATAGATATGGAGTACAAGTTGCGTCCTAGGATTACCCGTTATCTTATTGCCCGCATGGAACAGGAATGTCATGGGGATTTTTCCAAGTTTTGTTTTGATGTAAACATGCGAACGAAACGAGTGACTTTATCAGAAAAAACACCCCAGGAATATTTGGCCAAATTGAAATTGGACTTTGATATGGAGATCAATAAAGACCTTTAGCTAGACCGGATTTTTTATCATTGACCGAAATCCCAGAAAGAGTATCCATAAAAAACCGCCAAAAGCAAAGGTCATTAATCCCACATGGTCCATATAAAAACTATCGGTTATAGTGGTGAACAATTGTACCGGTTTTCCTAGAATATCCCAAGAGTTAAAGCGCATAAAGCGGCCCAGATGTATGCCGTAACCACTTAAAATACAGCATTGAAAAATAGTGTATTGCGCTATTCGTGAACCGTAGCGCTCTTGGATAAAACAATGCATGTCTACCAAAGATAAAAGCCCAAACAAAAGCCCGTTGAGCGCAAAAACAAAGACAAGGAAAAGATCTAACCAGGGGAGATTGGATCGTTCACTGTGCAAATGAATTAGATCCGTGATGATATAAGGACTATTGGGCAAAAACAATAACCAAACACCAAAAGCCAGAAACATTGAAATACGATATTTCCGCAATCGAGAAAAATGTACTAAAAATTGCGTAATGCCATAAGGTATTGCTGCCAGAAAAAGATTCCAAACCAAAAAAGAATAGAAGCCATTATGGGTCACTTTAATACGAAGGGCCAATAAGGCCAGTGCAAAGGCTGTGGAGAGTAGTAAAAGAGAATAACGTTGATATAAGGTGGATAAAAATAGTTTCATGAGATTAAATGTTTACAAGTAAAAGATAGGAATAGGCTATGGGCAGATTTAAAAGCATTACGATAAGCGTAATACCATGCTCTTTAATATCCTTAAAATTGAATAGTCCATGCAGTAGTATAAAAAGAAAAGTAAAACTATTGAGGCCCAAGGCCAGAATCACATAAACAAAGCCGATAACTACCGTAATTTCTGCTTTGGTCATAAGATGAAGTATTACGATGATGGAGCCTAGACTAAAACTAATGGCGGCCAAACGCACTCCAAAACGGTTGATGGGATAAGTAAAAAAAGAGAGCATCTGTTAGTATTTTAAAGTGAATTCCAATACCGTATATTCCTGCCATGATTTGGCTGCTTGATTCTCTTTAAAGGTGGCCAAACGTTCCGAAATTCTAGTTTTTTGATGCTGAGGAATTTCCTGCTTATGCTGCCTTGCATATTGATATAATTGCGCACTGTTATTCGTATTTAAGCTCAAAAGATATTCCATATCCGGATGAGGCAAATGGGATAGGTTATAGGCTGTAATGGCGCGATCCCAGGGAATAGCCGTACATAAAATCAGAAAAGCAAAAATGATAGTGGTATTCGTACGGAATAGATACATGAAACTCTTGATCTGTATCACCTTAAGATAAGCGGTAATCAATCCAACGAGTGTCAGTAAAAGGTATGCAAACACTCCAATTCGCTTGTAGGTGAGTCCCAATTCCGCGATGTAATGGTAGTTTTTTATGCAAGTAAAGAGTACTAAAAGTAGGTTGAAACCAATCCAAATAAAGCTCAGGGATTTTAAGCGGGTGTTGTTTTTATAGAAGTTGAGATTGCCTCGAAAAAAGTAAATGAGCACAATAATTGCACAAATGACTGAAAAAGATAGTGCATATACGCCTTCATGGACTGCTTCAGAATATTGCGCATGTGATACTAAAGTGCTGGACCCTAACAAGTAGATCATATCCGTAATCAAAAAGAAAAGTAGGAGCACATTTAAGGTGCCCAACACCATACTGCCCAAGATGTGTTCTTCTTGTATTTTCTTTAATACCACTTCCGTGAATGGAGTAGTGGGAGCTTGGAGCTCATTGGAAATCTTTAGGTCTTGATCTGCCAATTCCTCAGCGCCGAATGGAGCGAGTAAATGACGAAACAAAAAATACCCTAAAAAAGTAAAAAATACCCATGGGACACTAATGAAGCTCATATCTATCTGTGCAATCAAATGATTGAAAATGGGATTGGCATTGCGATACATTAAAATGAACAAGCCCATAAGAAGAAGGGCTACAATAGCACCTTTTAGATATACATATGTTCTGGGTATGGTATCATTATCAGAATCGGTTTTGGTTTTTGGAGGATTTTGAGAAGCTTCTCCCAACCGGATAACGGAAGCCAATACCATATTGACAAGGCCTATGAGGGCAGCAATGTACAGGGAACTCCGGTTGGAAACCGACTTCCCCACGAAAACAAAAAAGGCAATAAAATGGACTGTCACCTGAAAAGAGGAGGGGTTAACAACGACCATCAATGCACTAAAAATATAGATCAAAGCATAGATCCAGGGAATTGGACGTTTCTCTTTTATAGAGAAGAGTACTGCTACTACAATGATGGCAATCAAAAAAAGATTGAGACCAAAACTTTTACTGTAAAACAAGAGGCTAAAGGCAATTGCCGAGAGTATGGCTTTTAAATGAATGTTCATAAAATAAAGTTTTATCGGATTAAAAAAATAGCTTGTAAATCTGCTATGGGTTGTGTCAACAATTTTGAAAAATCGATTTGATGGAACTTGAGGGCAGATTTCCCTTTGCGATAGGCTCGTCTAAATCGGGAGAAATGATCGGGAAACAACAAAGTGCCCATAAAAATCACAGTAAATAGGTACAAGCTGCGTTTTCCATTGCCGAAAAGATAATATTGCATGCCAATTTCCTCGGGAACGGAAATACCTGTGCCCGTAAGGACATGGAAAACATCATGGTTTTCCAGTTTGGGTTGTAGCTCAAAGTGATACTTGATCAAAAAACAACCCAAATGAAACCCTAGACTGTGATGGGGGTAATGCAGCAATTCGGTAACAGAAATACTCCAAGCTTGCCCATGTTTTAAAAATTTTTGATAGGGTTTTTTGCTCCATTCGTACAAATATTCCAATAATCTATCTCTCATTATAAAGTACTTTGAAATTCAAAGTAAAATTGTAAAAAAAATCAAATTCTACTTTCCGATAAGCTTTTCCAGCGCATCGATATGTTTTTTAAATTCGGCTTTCCCCAAGGGGGTGGTAGAATAGCGCGTATTGGGCTTTCTGCCAATAAATTGCTTTTCTACCTTGATATATTCTGCCTTTTCCAGAGCTTTGGTATGGCTGGCCAGATTGCCATCCGTGGCACCAAGAAGTTCCTTCAACATATTAAAGTCGGCATAATCGTTCACCATAAGTACGGACATAATTCCCAAACGTATGCGATGATCAAATACTTTATTGATGTTGTTGATAATGCTCATATTGTTTAAAAAAAATCTTGGAAATATCTAGAATGCCGACTAAAAAATAACATCTTTAACTCTTAACTCTTAACTCTTAACTCTTAACTCTTAACTCTTAACTCTTAACTCTTAACTCCTAACTCCTAACTCCTATCATGTTTAAAATACATCAAAGCTCCATAAAAAATATGGAAAAATCCAAAACCCAAAGCCCAAAAATAGAGACCATACCCCAGAAATTGCGTGGAGATGATACCAATGACAATGTTGGCCATGCCTAGGTAGCGCACATCCCCTATGGTATGTTTACTAGCATTTACGCAGGCTAAACCATAGAAAATTAAGGTAGCGGGAGCAATCATATCATAATATCGATTTTGTAAAAGTGCCATACAAAAAAGACCTCCGGCCACTAGGGGAATGAAAAAATTAACGAATAAACGTTTACTGCTAACATCCCATAGTTTTTCGCCACTTTTTTTCGATTTTTTTATGGATAAAAGCACTCCGGTAATCATGGCTAAGGCAACAACAATAATAGCAATGAGCAATAAAGTACGCATTAAACTAGGAGAGCTGATAGCATTGAGAAGTCCAATAGAATCCGAACCTCGGTAGGCTTCCGTAGGGCCAACATAGTTTTGTATCTGTTGTTTGGCAATGTACGCACCAATTAGGGCATAGATTCCTGCCAATACCCCGGAAAGGCCACTGAGGGAAAGAAAACGGGATGAACGATGCATCATTTGTTTGATTTCTGTGATATCGTCCAAGTAATTTTTTGTTTCCATAATAAAGTACTTTGAAATACAAAGTTAAATGAATTTATGAATTCTCCAATATTTTTAGCAAACTTTTAGCGATATTCACACGTATGAACTATTTCAAGTACCTTTAAGTCGCCAGTCAACAGTAAACAGTACTAATCCCATGAACCCCGCAGAAGCCTACATTTTGAATCAGGAAGAACCTTATCGAAGTATTTTAATGCATCTCCAAGCGGTTATTGAACGAGAGCTTGTAGGAATGGAATTAAAATATAAGTACAAAATACCTTTTTATTATGTCAATGGACGTCCTTTTTGTTATCTGAACCAAAGTAAGAATTACGTAGATGTGGGCTTTTGGAATGCGGCCCATCTGAGCGTATATCCAGAACATCTGGTTAGTGACGGACGTAAAGTAATGCGATCATTACGGTATAAAAGTTTGGAAGAAATTAACCATACCGTTCTCACGGCTGTTCTTCAAGATGCATATACAATGAAAGACAAAAAGTTTTGGAAATAAGGTATAATCGCTATTTTTTAGGTTGAAGCAGTAAGAAATTATAAAACATTCTGTAAATTTCGCCTTTATTTCAAAATAACCAAATGAGCTTAAAGGTTTGTATCATAGATGACGATCTTGTATCACAGTTTGCTACGCAATACCGGATAGAACAATCTGAGATTCCATGTAGTATCAGCAATTACGATAGTGCAGAGAAATTTCTTGAGGTGATTACGGGCAATAAGAATGTACTTGCCATGCCCGATATATTGTTGTTAGATCTTATCATGACGGGAATGAGTGGTTGGGAACTTTTGGAAGAAGTAGAAAAACGGTTGGGCACCAATTTCAAGACCAAGGTATACGTTTTATCGGCCTTTAACAATTCCAAAGACAGGAAATTGGCCAAGAGCCATCCAAAAATTCAAGGCTATTTTGACAAACCCCTCTCCAAAGACAATGTGGATAAAATATTTCAATCCCATACTACTTAAAGTAGCCGTTTTCCGGTATTTCATGTAATCGTCTTTGCATATTGGGCAGCAACCGCTATATCCTGGCTATACTTTTTCCAGGGCAATTAAGGTATTGTTCTGAACTTCGGTAATATGTTTAAAAAACTCTTTGAGCATTTCGTATTTTTCCGTGCTGTAGTGACTAGAATTGATGGCAACATCAAATAACAATATAATACTGTTTCCCTGCGGTCTGCAGTCAAATTTCAATTTCCCCATTTGCTCTGGTAAGGCCACCACTTTCTTTTTTGGAAGATCCTTTATTTTGTATCCTTCAGGGACATTGAAAATGAGATGAAAGGCATATTCCCGATTATAGCCAAAATCAATGGGATAATTTCTTTTCTCTTGGATGAAAGGGTTCTTCCGGAAGAATTTAATAAAAAATGGATCTAAATAAATATTGTCACTGGTCACTGATGTTTCCAATTCAAACTCAAATCGCTCTGAAACCTTTTTTTCATCACTTTGGGCATCGTTTAATGTATATTCCGTGATGAGGAAGTCGTCTACAAAGGAGTTTTCTATATTTTTAAGGTAACTGTCTTCGCTACTTTCGGCAAATGCTCTTCTTTTGTTTACGGCATTATACCCAAAGGTCAACTGATTGATTTTACCCACAAACTTTTCTTCTTCGGGCTGAAAATCCAACTGCACCCGGTACATATTTTTGTTGTTGTCGTAGGCGGCAATATCGTACCAATAACTTTCTTTTTTAAAATCCATGACCCTCCCTTGATAATTGAGGCATCGAAAGGGGAGCATGCCAAAAGGAATGGATTTGTCTGTAGCATCCAGAATGTAATCCTTGCCATCAATATGCACTTTGGCCACCACATAATTAAAATCGGAAAGTACGGGTCTATTCTTTTTGGGGAGCCCATTCTGACGCGTAGATAACAACATAAGATTGGTATTGATATTGGCCGCGTTCAATAAATTGATCAACGAAATATTAATTTCCCCTACATTGCCAATTTTTTTATTGAACGCATCTTTTACACGTACTTTATCATAAATCCCGTATTTTCCATTCCAAGTATAGTACCCCCGAATAAAATTATAGATGTTTTGGGCTCTGGTAAGTTCATCCCCTGTGCTTAATAAGCTTTCAGGTACGTTCTTTTCAAAGAATCCTTTTTTGGTCAATTGACGACCAATATCCTTATCTTTTTTAAAATCCCGATCTACGTCTTTCCAGCTTTTACTATACTTTACCTTGGCGCCCTGAAAGGTGTAGTATTCCGCAAGTTCAAAATCGAGACGGGAAATATAATTGGAGGTAGCTAACATATAGGCATCATCAGCATTAAATGCGGGAGCATTTCTAACGGCGTAGCGCAGCACCTCACAATCAGCAGGATTTGGATAGCCATCTACGTAGAAACAGGCCGACTCAATGGTCGCATCATTTGCGGCTAAGGGAAGTGCCCCTAAAAGTGTTCTGTTATACTTGTAATTCGAAGGGATTTTTGCATTGAATTCGCTATATATTTTGGGAATATGGGACTGAAAATTCCAGCCTTCCAGTTTAAAGAAAAAAGGAGAAACAACGGTATAACGATACTCTAGGATACTTCCTTTTTTAACATTGGGGAAGGTGAAACGTTTTTTGGTATACCATTCATTGACATCTACGGAAAACACCTCACTTGCCAAAAGTTCCCTTTTTGCGCCACCACTATTATGGGTAATGGCCCGTAGTTTTTCAATGGTCTCTCTATTTTTGCTATTGCGGTATAGTGGAATGCTTATATTTCCTTCATCCAGGCCTTTTTCGTTTAGAATCTTAATTTTTCCGTAGTATTTTTTGATCAACCATATTCTATTGTCCCGTACTGCAAAGAAATTATTTCCCCGTTCATACATCACAACGGCATTGGCCGTACTGTCTGCAGGATATTCTGTGAATGCCATCTCTTCTTTTGAAAGGATGCCAAAATTGTCCAAATCCTGACAATACCCAAGAGTAGTGAAGAAAAGTGCTATGCATAGCACGAGAGCCATATGTTTCATAAAAATAAGGTTTGGTATGGTAATACAGGACTAAATATAGTAAAAAAACATCACAAGCTATTTACTATTTTCCGAATAGCAACAAGATTGGTCAGTAGTTTTTCCAAGTGATTTAAATGCAACATATTGGCTCCGTCGCTTTTGGCATTGGCCGGATCAAAATGGGTTTCCATAAAAATGCCGTCAACGCCTGTGGCAATACCCGCTCTGGCGATGGTCTCTATCATATCTGGTCTTCCTCCGGTAACACCGCTAGATTGATTGGGTTGTTGTAGGGAATGGGTGACATCCAATACGACCGGGGCATATTGCTTCATGGTGGGAACACCCCTAAAATCCACGACCATATCTTGATAGCCGAACATGGTTCCACGATCCGTTATCATGGCTTGTTCGTTACCAGATTCCTTGACTTTGGTCACGGCGTGTTGCATACTTTCGGGACTCATAAACTGTCCTTTTTTCAAGTTGACCGTTTTCCCTGTTTTTGCAGCAGCAACCACCAAATCGGTCTGACGTACCAAAAAAGCGGGAATCTGAAGAATATCCACATAAGTAGCGGCCATTGCCGCATCAGATACTTCGTGGATGTCGGTTACCGTAGGGACTTCAAATGTTTTGGATACTTTCTCCAATATTTTCAGTGCTTTTTCATTTCCAATACCTGTAAAAGAATCAAGCCTACTGCGATTGGCCTTCTTAAAACTTCCTTTGAAAACATAGGGAATCTGCAATTTATCGGTTATGGTCACTATTTTTTCCGCGATGCGCAAGGCCATATCCTCCCCTTCAATGGCGCAAGGTCCAGAGAGTAGAAAGAAATTATTGCTATCCGTGTGTTTTATATGAGGAATGCTGCTTAAGGTCATATCTTAAATTTTGCATAAAGATAGTGTTTCACCATCGTATTCTTTTTAGTTTTAGCAAAACCAAAACAAAATCTATGCAGAAAAAACTACTCTTTGCCCTATTTTTTAGTACTATTACGGCGATAAACGCACAATTTCAAGAAAAGAAAAAAGGGGTTCTTCATCTGGAGAAACACCAAGTAAAACTCAATCTTTTAAATCCTGGATTCAACTATGAATTCGCTATAGGACGGAATCAGACGGTTTCCACAGGCTTCAATTTGTTTAGTTTGGCATTACCCCCGGCAGGCTATTCCCTGTCCCCAGCTTGGACCAGTAAGTATAATTATTACTATAATCTTAACAGTAGAAAGCGCAATGGTAAAAATGTGGGGGGCAATTCCGGGGATTATTTTGGGACACTATACTCCATATTTATTCCGGAATTGGAGATTTTAGGGGATATCGATGATACTAATTTTGGGCTGCGTTTTGTAGGAGCAGTATATGGGGTGCAAAGAACCTATCCCAAAGGATTTAACTTCTCCATTGAAGGCGGCGCTGGCTATTATGATGGAAGAGGCACGGAAAGTGGCTTTGGACCTACATTTAATTTCAGTGTGGGTTGGGTATTGGGAAAAAAGAAAAAGCAGAAAAGAAAGGAAAAGATAGAATATATCAATCCACGATAGTGATTTTTCATTCTTTTTTGGCATACTATTTGGTAGTAAATAGTCTTCAAACCAAAACAAACAACAATGAAAAAAATTACATTTCTTCTATGCCTATGTGCCAGCTCTTTTTTCTATGCACAATCCACTAAAAAAGTAGAAAATCAACAATGGAAAGTCAATCTATTGGTGCCTGGCGTAGAATACGAATTCGGTGTTGGAGACCAAAGTACTTTGAGTTTAGGTCTGGGTACGGCTGTAGCCGTTGCCGGTGGGAGTGATCGCAGGACCGAATTTGGATTGTTCCCCTTTGCTGAAGGAAAATATCGTAACTATATCAATTTTGAGAGACGGGAGCGAAAGGGAAAACATACCTATGGCAATAGTGGCAATTTTGTCGGGGGTGGAATCTTGGTGTATGATGGAAATCCCTTGTTGGGAAATTTAGAATTCGTTACAGATAATGGCATACAGGCCTCTGCCTTTTACGGGCTTCAAAGAACCTATAAGAAAGGCTTTAATTTTACCTTAGAATTTGGACTGGTCTATTTTAATACCGATTTTGATGATGGCGTCTCCCCTTGGGCCAATTTTAGCATTGGTTGGGTATTGGGAAAGAAACGCTAGGAATACGGCTGCAGTTGGTCTAATTTAACAGTTTTGGCAGGTATTTCGGGGCTAATTCGTGAAAGGATATACTTTTTTAACGACCTAAGGGTTATCTATAAGATATCAAACCCCAAATCTTGACATCATGCAGAGGCAATTTTTAGTACTATTCCTGCTCTTGACAGCGGCCACTCAGGCACAGTTTGGTAAGAATGTGGAGCAACATCAATTTAAAATCAATATCCTTGGCCCGGGATTGGAATATGAAGTAGGTATTGGGCAGAACGAAACGCTGAATTTTAGGGCGGCATTACAATTTGTCACAGATCCCAATACGAAAAACGATTTTGAAATAGATGTGGTGCCGGCTTTGAACGGACAGTATCGATATTATCATAATTTAAGCAAGAGATTTCAAAACCAAAAAGCGGCCTATGGCAATGCAGGGAATTATATTGCCGCATCGGCTTCTTATTTCATTGGAGATCCCCTTCTGGAAAATGTAAGTGACAACGTAGATCTCCTTGGTTTCGTAGGACCTGTTTATGGCATTCAACGTACGCATTCCAGCGGATTTACCATAAATATAGAAGTAGGGGGTGGATATTACTTTGCCACATCTTCCGGAGGTTTTGGACCTACATTCAACCTAAGTGTGGGTTGGATTTTAGGAGAAAAACGCTGGTGTGTAGGAAAATAGGGAACGTCCTCAAAATCAATAAGATAAAAATAACATAAGATTGTGCGAACAAGCGAAAATTAGCAGTATCTTTGCACGCTCAAAACAAAAGTATGTCCACAACAAAGAATATTGCGATCATTGCGCACGTAGACCACGGTAAGACAACATTGGTCGATAAGATCATGTACCATTGTCAATTGTTCCGTGATAATGAGAATACCGGGGATTTGATTTTGGATAATAACGATCTGGAAAGAGAGCGTGGTATTACCATTACTTCCAAGAATGTATCTGTGGTCTATAAGGAGACTAAAATCAATATTATCGATACCCCTGGTCACGCCGATTTTGGTGGTGAGGTAGAACGGGTATTGAACATGGCCGATGGGGTACTTTTATTAGTGGATGCTTTTGAAGGTCCCATGCCACAAACACGATTTGTACTGCAAAAGGCTATTGATATGGGACTAAAGCCTTGTGTAGTTATCAATAAAGTGGATAAGGAAAACTGTACCCCTGAAGAGGTACATGAGAAAGTTTTTGATCTGATGTTCGAATTGGGAGCGGAAGAATGGCAATTGGATTTTCCAACGGTCTATGGTTCAGCCAAAAATAATTGGATGAGCGACGACTGGCAAAAGGAAACCGATTCTATTGAGCCCCTATTGGATATGGTCATTGAGCATATTCCGACTTTTGAACCAACAGAAGGAAACACCCAAATGTTGATTACTTCCTTGGATTATTCTTCTTTTACTGGAAGAATCGCCATTGGAAGATTGCAAAGAGGAAGCCTAAAAGAGAATCAACAAATTTCTTTGGTCAAGAGAGATGGCAGTGTCGCTAAATCCAAAATCAAGGAACTATTTACATTTGAAGGTTTGGGGCGCAAGAAGGTGACCGAAGTGGCTACAGGAGATATTTGTGCTATCGTAGGTTTGGAAGGTTTTGAGATAGGCGATACTATTGCCGATCTGGAAAATCCCGAAGGACTACAGACCATAGCAATTGATGAACCTACAATGAGTATGTTGTTCACCATTAATGATAGCCCTTTCTTTGGACAAGATGGGAAGTTTGTCACCTCTAGACATATCAATGAACGTTTGCAACGGGAATTGGAGAAAAATTTGGCCTTGCGAGTTGAAGAAACCGATAGTGCCGATAAGTTCATGGTCTTTGGACGAGGGGTTTTGCACCTTTCGGTACTGATTGAAACGATGAGAAGGGAAGGTTATGAACTGCAAATAGGACAGCCGCAGGTGATTATCAAGGAAATCGACGGTAAGAAATGCGAACCTGTAGAGCATCTTACGATAGATTTACCGGAAGAAGTATCTGGAAAAGCGGTGGAAATGGTTTCGATCCGAAAAGGAGAAATGACGAGTATGGAAGCCAAAGGAAATCGCATGATCTGTGAATTTGTAATCCCTTCCCGTGGAATTATAGGATTGCGTAACCAATTGTTGACCGCTACTGCTGGAGAGGCTATTATGGCACACCGATTTTTAGAATATCAACCTATGAAAGGGGATATTCCGCAACGTCAAAACGGTTCTTTGGTGTCCTTGGAAAAAGGAAAAGCGATTCCTTATTCTATAGATAAATTACAAGATAGAGGGAAATTCTTTGTCGATCCAGGAGAAGATATTTATGAAGGACAGGTTATCGGTGAAAATTCCAGAGGAGACGATATGACCATAAATATCACGAAAACCAAAAAACTTTCCAATGTACGTTCTGCCGGTGCGGACGATAAAGCAAAGATTGTTCCGGCAATTAAGTTTTCTTTGGAAGAAGCCCTTGAGTATATTCAAAAAGATGAATATGTAGAGGTGACGCCCAAGTTTTTGAGATTGCGCAAAATCTATTTGACCGAGGTAGACCGTAAGCGAAATAAAATTGCTTAAAGCAATAACACAGCATATACCTAAAAAAGCCCTGAGCATTCGCTTGGGGCTTTTTGTTTGAAAACTCTTATGATATGGAGTAAAATCGTTGGAAAGCCTCTATTCTTGTAGTTGTAACAATGCGGATAAAGATGATACGAATAAGATAAACTCCAACAGATATGATGACGAATGACAATTTTAACGGGAATGAACACCAAGAAGGTGAAAATATGGATTGGGGAACGGAAGCCAATACAGAATTTCACAGTTCGGAATGGATAGGGGCTATCATTCGTTATTTTTTTTATTTCGGAAGGCGAAAATTTAAAATCATCTACCAGCCTAAAGAATTGAAAAAGAACGTTGCCCTTGGGTGGTCTTTAAAAGTGGCATTGCTATTGATTTTGATCTATATCGGATATCGTATCTGATTAAAATTAAAAAAGAAGGCAAAGTTGTCACAACCCCTGCGGAAAAAAGGTCTAATTAATAGAAGTCACACAAAAAAGGATGAACAAACTTGTAGAAGAAGCGAATGCAGGAAGCAAAGTTGCCTTGGAAAAGGTTATAGATAGTGTCAAGGATCTGGTGTATAATCTTTCCTTACGGATGTTACTTTTTCCAGAAGATGCAGAAGATGCCACTCAGGATATCCTGGTCAAAGTGGTCACCCATTTGTCACAATTTAAGGGAGACAGCAAATTAGATACCTGGGTGTATCGTATTGCCGTAAATTACCTCTTGAACCTCAAAACAAAACAAAAACGAAAGTTTGCATCATTTAAGGCTTATGCCGATCAGATCGATACCGGGCAATCTCCTTATATAAAGTACACCCAAAATCTAGGAGAACAGCGACTGCTGGAAGAAGAGGTAAAAGTGAGCTGTACCCATGGGATGCTACTCTGCCTTAATGAAAGTAATAGAATGGTTTATATTTTAGGACAGATTCTGGATTTTAGCAGTCAGGAAGGAGCGGAAATTTTGGAAATGACGCCAGAGAATTTCAGAAAACAACTTTCCAGATCCAAAGCCAAGCTGCGAAACTTTCTTCAGGATAAATGTGGTTTGGCCAATCCCAAAAACCCTTGCCGTTGCGCCAAAAAAGTGGATTTCCTGATTCAAAAGCAGATGATAAACCCTCAAGCCCTCCGTTTTGGTAAAGGAAACGAAAGGAGTTTAGACCTTATAAACACCATAAACGTACTGGAACGATCGGCGGCCCTATACAGGATGACGCCTACCTATGCTACTCCGGAAGGCGTGGTGAAAAAGATGAAAGAAACCATAAATAGATTATAAATGCGCTATCACTTTTCTTTAAAACGCTTTGTGATCGTTACCCTGGTCACCAGCATCTGGATCAATGTTTCGGAAGTGGTACGTTATTTTGTTTTTGTTGCCCCTCGAACAAAAGCATTTTTTAAGGGACGTCCGAATATAGCTCAAATAGATCCTTTTATACTAGGGGTATGGACCTTTTGGGATATGTTGCTGTCCGTACTGGTAGTTGGCTCTTTTTGGTTGTTCATCAATGTATATGGCAATACAAAACGCAGTATTCTGTACTCGGCAAGCTTTATTTGGGCCTTGCTTTTTGTCCTTTTTTGGATAGCCACCATTAATATGGGACTGGCAAGCTGGGATATGCTGTGGATCGTATTGCCCTTAAGTTGGGTAGAAATGCTCGTAGCCAATTATTTCGCTTCAATACTTTATCAAAAACATTTACATCCCAATATATGAAATCACTTAAAATAGTACCTGTTCCCGAAAAAATGGAAAAATACTTTGGAAAAGGAAATATGTTGCATCCCACTGTTGAAATGGTGAGGGAGATTGTCGCCACAATTCCCAAAGGAAAAATAACCTCTATAAAGTTATTGGCAGAGAAGATGTCCGAAATCTATGGTGTTGATGTTACTTGCCCCATGCGGACCGGAAATCATTTGAAGCGGATATCCAAAGAATCCAGACCCGTACGGGAAAATCTAGAAAGGGATGTTCCTTTTTGGCGTGTGATACGCAATGACAATACCATGGTAAAATTAGAAGATTTGCCTTTTTATGCCCATACCTTGGAAGAAGAGGGCTTTGCATTAACCTATACGGCTTCCAATACGATCAAAGTTGAAGTCTCGCCTTTACAATGGCATCAATTTGAGTAATTGGTTTGCGGAAAAATTATTTCTGGACTACAGCTGCTGCGGCTCCTATAATTCCGGCATGATTTAACAACTGTGCCTGAACAATGGGAGTATCTACGGTGATCAAATGTTGGAATTCGTTAAAATGTTTGGAAGTTCCTCCACCAATAATCATTAAATCTGGTGCAATGATCAAATCTACGTATTTCAGGAATTTGTTAAAACGTTTGCCCCATTTCTCATAGCTAAGTCCTTCGCGTTCTTTAGCTGAAGCTGCCGCCCATAATTCTATTTTTGCATGTTTTTTGTAGGGAATTTGCCCCAATTCAAAATTAGGAATCAATCGGCCCTCCAAAAAGGCGCCACTGCCAAGACCGGTACCTATGGTAATCATGACCACAAATCCCTTTTTGCCTTTACCACTGCCGTAATTTATTTCTGCATATCCGGCAGCATCCGCATCGTTTACAACGGTTACTTGATGCCCGGAGACCTCGCTAAAAAGTTGGTCCACAGCTACATTTTTCCACGTTTTGTGAAGGTTTCCGGTAGATTTACAGATACCATTTTTAATCACCGTTGGAAAGCCACAACCTACAGGACCCGTATACTTAAAATGGGCAATAATCTGGGAAATTACTTGGGCCATCTCATCAGGTTTTCTACTTGGTGGTGTTGGAACCCGAAATCGTTTGGTCAACATTTTACCGGTTTCAACGTCTACAATAGCACCTTTCATGCCTGAGCCGCCAATATCAATACCAAGAACTTCCATTAGGTTAGGGTTAAAAAATTAAAGCGCCAAGGTAACAAAAGTTTTGGAGTTGGTAAAAGAACCTTAAAGGAGTTCCCCTTTTTCTTTTAAATAGTCGAAAATTAGAAGGTCAACGGCAGCAATCATAGGCTTATCTTTATAGTTAAGCCATACCATTTCCTCGATTTCGGAATCGGGACATAGTTTTCCTGTATAGCTTCCTGTATAACAGGTCATTCGTACTGTAATACCGGCTGCATGTCCATCTGCCTGGGCTTCAAATATGCCTACTGAACTTAAGGAAGCAGGGTCTACTTCTACGCAGAGTTCTTCTTTGATCTCCCGTATCAAAGCGGCACTGTCCGACTCTCCCGATTCTCGTTTTCCGCCTGGGATATAATATTTGGTTTTGCCCTTACTTCGGGTGCTTAGAATGCGCCCGTCTACGATATGGATCCATGCCAATTTATCAATGACCTTTTTTTCAGGTTGAATAAAATAATCAATAGAGTTCAAGGAATGATCGGGGTCAATGGCATCCAGAATACGATCAAAAAAACGTCCAAAACCAGTTAGTGTATTTTGTTGTTTGTTCTTGCCAATGGCACTGGAGATGGTCTCGTCCCGGTTACCAAAGAGATACCCGCCTTTTTTAACCCAAGCAACATTAAGCAAGTGTTGCATGAGGACATTGCCCAATTGATCTATGGAAATGGCAATTTTCAAGAAGTATTCGCCCAAAGCATGAAACCCTTTTGTAAAAAGCACATAAAAAATACCATACAAAAAACCCAATGGTCCGGTAAGGGCAAGGAGTAAAATTGAGATAAGAAAAAGAAGGAAACCAATGAATGGCGAGGTCTTTTTATGCGGGGCAGATGTATTCCTTTGGAGTATCATGAGGCAAATTTTAAATGAAATTACGCATTTTAATCGATGTATCTGAACTAGTGGAGCAATGCATTTAACAGGGCATATGGACTCGAGGTCAAAAAGAAGTGTAACAATGATGGACTTGCCTTGTCTTTCTACTAACCAAACCTAAATAGCGCTGTATGAAAACATCTTTTTTGCTTCTTGTTGCCACTTGCTTTCTTTCTTGTACGCCTCAAAAGGAAAACACCTTCCAAATCGGTCAAAAATCAATTACCTATACGGATGAATCCCGAAGCAGACCTTTGGTCACCGAGATTTGGTATCCCACTCTGGATACCTTAAAAGTGCAGGCTTCCAGTGAAGGAAATAAAGCCCTGTTTAAGCCTATGGCCACAATTCCAAATGCGAGTATCCCAGACCAAAAATTTCCACTCATACTAGTGTCACATGGAACAGGAGGGAATCGATTTTCGCTCACTTGGCTTATAGAACGTATGGTAAAAAAGGGTTATATCGTAGTTTCCCTAGACCATTATGGGAATTCCACTTTTAATAAAATACCAAGAGAGTTTGTCAAATGGTGGGAAAGGGCCATTGACGTGCAATTTGTCTTGACCAATGTACTCCAAGATGCGGAAATTGGAAGTAAAATTGACGCGTCTAGAATTGGGGGAGTAGGGCACTCCTTAGGAGGCTACACCCATATAGCGTTGGCAGGGGGGTATGTGGATCGTGCGGACAGATCTGATGATGCTGAAACAAATAATGAAAGACAATTGCCTCCGGAGTTTCCCGAAATGGATGAAGAAATAGATTTTGACACCGATAGCCTCATTGTTGCTTCTTATACTAAGTATAAGGATCTTGTGAAGGATGAAAGAATCAAAGCTTTTTTTGTCATGGCTCCTGCCATTGGTTTTGGATTTCATTCCAAGGAACAAACGAAAGACATTAGTACACCCGTCTATATTGTAGCCGGCAAAGGCGACCGGAATACCCCGCCGGAGAACAATGCCTTAAAATACCATAATTTAATTGCGACCAGCACCTTGCACATGTTTGGGGAAAATGTTGGACATTATGTCTTTCTCAATGAAGCTACTGCCTTCGGGAAAGAGGTGGCACCGGCCATTACAGTGGATAGGGAAGGGGTAGACCGAAAACAAATTCACGATGAGACTGTGGCATTGGCACTGCAATTTTTCGACAAAAACATGCAGGACTAAAAATGATGGCTGAAGAATACTAAAATTGCAGAAAAAAAGACAAGATACCTTAAGGATTATGTAATTTAGCATTGGATAAGGATATGGAGTTTTTATCCAACGAAAAAGGTTGCACTTAAGGTGCATTAATAGGGAATTTGGTGAAAATCCAAAGCTGTCGCGCAACTGTGAGTAACGTATTGCGTATGCACGTACAAATCCACTGTTTATATAAAGAATGGGAAGGAGTGTGCATACGGTTATAAGTCAGGAGACCTGCCCTTTTCGTCAAGGCAATGCTTTCGCGATTTGAAGCTAAAGGTCAGTAGACAGTTTCCCATAGAGTAAATCCTGCTTGCTCCAAAGTGGAAACCTTCTTCTCTAGCTTTATGCATCGCTCAGGTGTTCCCGCAAATCCAAAACTTTTACGAGACCATTAAAAGGAAGAGAATGACTACAGAAGAACGAATCAAAGCGAGCGAAACACGAATATTTAAAGCGGTGTTTCCCAATACTACGAACCATTACGATACTTTATTTGGAGGTACGGCGATGCATTTAATGGATGAGGCCGCCTTTATTACGGCTACACGATTTAGCCGCCAACGTATGGTCACGGTAAGTAGCGACCGAATAGATTTTTCCAAGCCTATTCCTGCAGGGACCATCGTGGAATTGTTTGGAAAGGTCGTGCATATCGGGAACAC
Source organism: Spongiimicrobium salis (assembly GCF_043678055.1). Classification (NCBI taxonomy): domain Bacteria; kingdom Pseudomonadati; phylum Bacteroidota; class Flavobacteriia; order Flavobacteriales; family Flavobacteriaceae; genus Spongiimicrobium; species Spongiimicrobium salis. The sequence continues at coordinate 430,234 of NZ_JBHEQA010000001.1, read as the reverse complement.
GAGCTTAAAAGTAAGAGTAGAGATTTTTATAGAACAGATGTATTCCGAACATCGCGAAAAAGCAGTGAGTGGTGTCTTTACTTTTGTGGCTATTGATGTAGAGAAAAACCCCGTAAAAATTCTTAATTAATACGATGTTGGTGAGATAGAAACATCTCTAGAGCTTTCCTGATCTTAGCTCAGGAATTTGAGAGGGAGCAGCTTCTGATTTCATCAAATACCGTATTTTAGATTTAAAATTGGAGTACGTTGATCTATTCAAATCCAAAAAAATGAAGAAAACGATTCTTTTTATGGGACTATTGACCCTTAGTTTTGGTAACATTTGGGCTCAAAAAAAATATGAGAGAGAATATCGAATTTCTTCAAATAAAGTGCCGCCAAGTGCTTTGCAGTTTGTGGCCGATATTAGATTTTCCAAAACCGTAAAATGGTATAGGGAACAGGGCCTTGAGACAACTACGATTGAAGCAAAAACAAAACATAAAGGAAACAGGTATAGTATAGAATTTACCAAAGAGGGGGTTTTGGAGGATATTGAATACCTTATACAATGGAACGATATTCCAGCATCCACGCAGTCCAAGATCACTAATTTTTTAAAAGAAAAGCATCAGAAAACCAAACTTCAAAAAATTCAACGGCAATATACCGGAGATAGGGCAGATATGCTCCGTCTTATGAAAGGAGAGGTCTCCGATGATATCATCACCATTAAATATGAAATCGTGTTAAAAGCAAGAACTAAAGGCGCTTATGAAACCATTGAATATTTGTTTTCGGAAAATGGAGCTGTGGAACGGAAGTCGGTCATTGTACTAAAAAACACGGATAATCTTGAATTTTAAGATGAAAAGAATCTTAGGTATCCTTTTTTTTTGTGCCTGGGTGTCCGGAAATGCGCAAAGCAATTATCAGTTTGGAATTCTTCCTAGTCTAAATCTAAATAAAAAGTTGGAGAAAGATTGGAAGCTCAATCTTAAGATAGAATCCCGTCAATTGCTAAAAGAAGGCAATTTTGGTGAAGGGACAGATTTTGATTTTGAGTATCTCCTTACCGATATCGCTTTTATAGCAGCAAAGAAAGTGGGATTACACCATAACCTAGCCGCAGGATATCAAATTCGTTTTCGGGAAGGAACACTTTTTCATAGAACGATACAACAATATACTACAGTACATAGCTATTCAGGGTTGCGTTTGGCGCATCGTATTGCTGCAGATCAGACGTTTTCAGAAATAACTTCTCCTGAATACCGCTTTAGATATCGCCTTACTGCAATACTGCCCTTAAGTGGAAAGGAGTTGGACACCAAGGAATGGTATGTAAAAATAAATAATGAGTATTTACATGCTTTTCAAAGCAGCGTCTACGATTTAGAGTTGAGGTTAGTACCTTTTTTGGGGTATGTATTCACCGATAGCAATAAAGTGGAGTTTGGATTGGATTACCGAATAAACTCCTTTTTAAACGGGCCTTCCAGTCATCGTTTTTGGTGGACCGTAAATTGGTTCGTGACCCTATAATGGGATAGAAGTGTTTGATCCTATTGAATATCCTGTCGTAAAAGAATGGTTTCTTTGGCAACAAATTCTTTAAAGTTTTCTTCAGAAGGATGTCCTAGGTAGGGAGCGTGAAAATGATTGGCTGTTGCATTTCTCCAAATCATGGCATAGGTCATGCCGCTACTGCGAATAGCTTTATATAGGCGTTCCGTCCACCAATCGTTTTGGGTTACATTTTCCAATCCGGTTTCGGTCAAAGCAAAAAGCATATTTTTTTCAAAAGAGATGTCTTCCACAATTTGTAGGTTTTGCAGCGCATTTCTCAAAAACCGCCCATTCTTAAAATCGTATACATCAATCCCTAACATGTCTACATAGGCATCACCAGGATAATTTCTCAAATATTCTGAGGCATTGGAAACCCAATTGGGGGAATAGATATAGATTAAATTGTGTACATTAAAATCCTCGGTCAGTATTCTGATGGTATCCCTGTAGAGCTGAATAAACTCTTCTGTAGTTCGTAAGCCTTCTCCCCAATAAAAAAAATCGCCATTCATTTCATGCCATGGCCGGAACAAAACAGGAATAGGGTTGCCATTGGTATCCTTCAAATCATTAAAAAATGCAGCCAATCGCTCTAAATACTGCATAAAGACTGCTCTATGGGTCCCATTTTCCAACATTTGCGGCACCGCCTGCACTCGATTGAAAGAGTTTTGCCGGGTTATGGGATTGGCGGCATGCCAACTAATGGTGATAATACTACCATTTTCATGGGCATCTTGTATAAATTTTTTGCGAAAATCCTGAATGGATGGATTTGGGTTTCGGGGATCGATCAGCTCCAGGCCCTCTAAATCAAAACCAATAATAGCCGGTTGGTCATTGGTTACCCTACTGAAATCACTATCCTCAGCAAAATCGGGATTAAAGAAATTCACACCACCACCTATGGCCTCTTGTTGTCCAAAGGCGATGCCTTGTTGTGTCAATGCCTGCAATCTATAGTACAAATCTCTGGCTTGCGGAACCAGATTAGGGTCTACAAAGGTGATATCTGTGGTAATTTCAAGAGGATTTCTCTCTGCGTTCGGATCAAATAAATCCAAATCGTCACTGGCGCAGCTTGCGCACAAAAAAATACTGAAAACAAAAAGGAACAAATTTCTTTTCACAGCAATTTTTTTAAGTTGGTCGGAAAAAAGTCGGAGAATTAACAAAAAGAAGGGTAGAATGTATGGAAAATCCAATAAAAACAAAGGTTTTTCCAACGATGCGGTATAATGATAAGTATTTGTTTTCAAGACTACTCCAAGCTTTTACACGGCCTTTTGAATAACCTCAAATACTTTGTTTCCATCGCATTTTAAGGTTTTGGAAGGGTATTTTAAGATCAATGCATAGTCGTGCGTGGCCATCAGAATAGTGCGCCCTGCTTTATTGATTTCCTGCAGCACTTTCATGACTTCCACACTGGTTTGCGGGTCCAGGTTTCCTGTAGGTTCGTCTGCCAAGATCAATTCCGGATCATTGAGCAATGCCCTGGCAATGGCGATACGCTGTTGTTCCCCGCCCGAAAGCTCATGCGGAAATTTAAAACCTTTGGTCTTCATTCCCACTTTGTCCAATACCTCCTCAATTTTGGCATCCATCTTTAGCTGCTCTTTCCATCCCGTTGCTTTGAGCACAAAACGGAGATTGTTATTGATATTTCGATCGGGCAGTAATTTAAAATCTTGAAAAACAATGCCTAGCTTTCTTCTGAGGAAAGGAATGTCTTTTTCGGGCATGGTCTTTAAGGTAAAACCAACGATACTCCCATTGCCCTCTTTTAAGGGAAGATCCCCGTAGAGTGTTTTCATAAAACTACTTTTTCCACTCCCCGTTTTGCCGATCAAATACACAAATTCTCCCTTTTTTATCTCTAAATTAATGTCGTTCAATACCAAATTCTCCTTTTGGAAAACAGATACATCCTTCAATTTCAATATCGTTTCACTCATAAATCTATGCTATTTCTCTCACCTTTAAGTGAATACCTAACAATCTCCTGTTAACATCTTTTCGCGACCCAAGTACATGGGCTTCTAGTTTTTTACGAAATTTAGTCGGCCTATAAATGTAACAAGTTCTATGCAAAATTGCCTAGGAGAAGTTCAAAAATTTGTATTGCTTTGATATACTTCAAGGCAATTATAAACGTTATTAATTCATATCATATGAATTTGAAAGTAAGGAAATAACAATCCTTCAAAATGAAATTTGGCAAGAATTTTGTTTAAAAGAATATAGGTTTCATCAAAAAATCGCCTTTTATGATTGCGTTTTCTATAGAAAACCAGCTAAGGGACAGTTTATTGAGGTAACATCAAATTTACAACAAACACAAGGGTAATTCTTAACTACCAGAGAACAATATGCTAAAGAAAAAAACCGCGCTACCCCTCCTTCTTTTGGGAACGGTCCTTTTTGGATTTGCCCAAGAATCCAAAATTTATACTCATGACAAAAAAGCGTATCAAGATGCCTTGGCGCTGTACAATAATGAACAGTATCAGGCAGCTCAGGCTATTTTTGAACGAGTAGGCGCCCAGACCAAAGACGAAGAGACCAAAGCCAACAGTGCGTATTATGCGGCTAATGCCGCCATACGGCTCAACCAATTGGGCGCGGATCAACTCATGGAAGATTTTGTAGCGCGCTATCCCACCTCCACAAAACGAAATTCTGCTTTTCTAGATGTGGCCGATTACTATTTTGAAACAGGGAAATATCCTTACTCCTTAAAATGGTATGCCAAGGTAGACCAGAGTGCCATGTCCAGAAAAGATCGGGAACGCTTTAATTTTAATAATGGATACGCGCTTTTCTCCTCTAAGAAGCCTAAACAGGCCGAACGCTACCTTAGCAGGGTGACCACTTCACCCACTTATGGATCACAGGCTAAATATTATTTGGGCTACATTGCCTATCAAAATGATGATTATGAAGGGGCCAATGAGCGATTTGATCAGATTACGGATCAAGAATTATTGAAAGAAAAACTATCCTATTATCAGGCAGATCTGAATTTTAAACTGGGAAATTTTGATAAAGCCATTGAATTGGCGAAAAATCAATTGCCCAAATCAGATCGGAAGGAAGTCTCGGAACTCAATAAAATTATCGGGGAGAGTTATTTCAATTTACAGCAATATAAGGAGGCCATTCCTTATCTGGAAAAATATAAAGGACGAAGGGGAAGATGGAATAATACGGATTACTATTTGTTGGGATATTCGTACTATAAACAGCAAGATTATGCCAGTGCCATACAACAATTCAATAAGATTGTTGGCGGTACCAATAGTGTATCCCAGAATGCCTATTATCATTTGGCAGAGTGCTACCTTAAACTAGAGAAGAAACAAGAAGCCTTAAATGCTTTTCGGAATGCTTCCCAGATGGATTTTTCTGCAGAAATTCAGAAAGATGCTTACTTGAATTATGGTCGTCTGAGTTACGAAATCGGAAATGCCTACGAACCGGTCCCTGAAGTACTATCGTCCTATCTAAAAAAGTATCCTAAAGATGAACATACTCAGGAAATTCAGGAGCTATTGGTAGACTCTTATATTACTTCCCGAAATTTTGAAGGAGCCTTGGATCTTCTGGAAAAGAACAGGGGATATGCCAGTAAAGCTGTCTTTCAAAAGGTGGCTTTTTATAGGGGTGTCGAATTGTACATAGAAACCGATTATGGAGCTGCTTTGGAGAATTTTGACAAGTCCCTTAAAAATGCGGATGACGATCTATTCAAAGCCAAGGCAAATTATTGGAAAGCAGAATCGGAATATCTCCTCAATCGTTTTAATGACGCTTTGGTAAGCTTTATTCAATTTCAACAAAATCCAAGTGCACGGTATACTCCAGAATATCAGGATATGGATTATCATTTGGCGTATACCTATTTTAAGTTACAGGATTATGACAATGCCATATCCTATTTCAACAATTTCGCTTCTTCCAATCCTTCCAATACAGACAAGTTAAATGATGCATACCTGCGCTTGGGGGATAGTTATTATGTGAGTCGAAAATACTGGCCGGCCATTGAAACCTATAACAAGGCTTTGGCTTTGAATGGGCCGGAAAAAGACTATGCCGCTTTTCAAAAAGCATTGAGTTATGGTTTTGTAGATCGGGCCGAGAAAAAACTGGAAGCCTTGAATGATTTTGTTCGTACCTATCCAAAATCCAGTCTAAAGGATGATGTCTACTTTGAACTCGGAAATTCCTATATCAAAAGCAATAGGGAGCGGGAAGGCTTGGAAGCCTACGATCGTTTGATCAGCGAATATAGAGCGAGTTCCTTTGTGCCAAAGGCGTTACTACGGCAAGGGTTAGTGCATTATAATGCCAGTAGAAATGAGCAGGCACTGGCCAAATTTAAGACCGTAGTGCGCGATCATGCCAATACCCAAGAGGCCGTTCAGGCGGTAGCTACGGCCAAATTGATCTATGTGGACTTAGGAAGAGTGGATGAATACGCCGCTTGGGTCCGTGATTTGGACTTTGTGGAGGTTACAGATGCAGAATTGGACAATGCATCGTATGAATCAGCAGAGAAACAATATATAGAGGGAAAGACCAATGCTGCGATCAAGGGCTTTGAGAAATATATTAAGAGCTTCCCGAATGGATTGCACGCCATCCAGGCCAATTTTAATTTGGCACAGTTGTATTTTGGAAAAGAAGAGAAAGATAAAGCCTTGCCCTATTACACTTTTGTGGCAGATAAAGGAGCAAACGAGTATACGGAACAGGCCCTGACCCGGGTTTGTGAAATTTATACCGGCTTAAAGACCTACGATCGAGCCATTCCCTATTTGGAGCGTCTGGAAAGAACCGCGGAAATACAACAGAATATCACTTTTGCACAATCCAATTTAATGAAAGGATATTATGAAAGAGGCAATTATAGCCAGACGATTGCCTATGCGGAAAAAGTTTTGGCAACCACTAAAATTGATGATCGTATTAAAAGTGATGCCCATACCATGATTGCACGATCGGCAATAAAAACCAATAATGAAGCTCGTGCGAAGGAGGCCTATGGAGAGGTAGTGAAAATCGCAACGGGCGAACTTGCCGCAGAAGCCTTGTATTACGATGCTTATTTTAAGAACCAAGAAGCGGCCTATGAGCCGTCGAACACCTCGGTTCAAAAACTGGCCAAGGAATATTCTGGTTATAAAGAATGGGCAGGGAAGGGCTTAATTATTATGGCCAAGAACTTCTATGCGCTGGGTGATGCTTTTCAAGCAACCTATATCTTAGATAGTGTAATCGCTAATTTTGACCAATTTCCGGCCATTGTAGAAGAAGCCAAACAAGAATCATCCATCATCAAATCAAAAGAAGCAAAAAGCAATTCCTCTGTAGACCCAGAAGAAGACTAGAGCACGAATTGCCAAAAGAGACCTTATATGCACAAACAGATTAAAGTAATTCTCACCCTATTTTTAATGGCGATCCAATCAATGGCCATTGCTCAGGAGAAAGATAGTATTGGAACCGAAACCGTAACCGTGGTGAAAGCCTTTAAGCCAACAGTGGCAGACGCTTTTAAGTTAAAAGCCGTTCCTATTCTAAACGATTCCATCGTCTTAAAGAAGAAAAAAATCAAATACAGTATTTTTTCCGTTCCTGTGGCCTCTACGTTTACCCCTGCTAAGGGGAAAGCGGCGAATGTGGAAAAAAGGCCCGCACCTACACTCTATAATTCCTATGCCTCTTTAGGCTTAGGTAATTTTAATAATGCCTTGGTAGATTTTTATACCAGCCGAAGTTTTAATCGGGGGCAAGATCGATTCGATGTAGGATTCAATCATCACTCCTCCAGGGGAGATATTGATGGTTCTGCTTTGGACAACGTATTTTACAATACAAAGTTGAATACTTCCTACACCAAAAAGGATCGTGATTTTGAGTGGGGAGCAGCGCTTGGGTTGCAGCATCAAATTTACAATTGGTATGGAATTCCCGATGGGGCTTTTACACCGGACATCATCAATGGCATTGATGAGCGCCAAAGTTATTTTAATGCACAGATTAGCGGACATATCAGTGTGGAGGATTCCTTTTTCAAAAGAGCAGATTTACTCCTGCGACGTTTTGGTGATGCTACCGATTCTGGAGAAAACAGGGCAATTTTCAACGCCACTATAGAATTGCCAATTACAGAAGAATTGGTAACCATTAATACAAAACTGGACTATGTTGGAGGTACCTTCGAAAATGCCATTTTGAGTAATGCTGCCAATACGCCGGAGATTAATTATAGTCATTTTCAGGTGGGTGTAAACCCCAGCTTATTGGTGTTAAGGGATGACCTCACCTTAAATCTCGGGGCCAATTTGGTGTATGGCGTAGATACCGAAAATAGTGATAGTGATTTCTTTATTTTTCCAGCAATAACGGCTTCCTATCGTTTGATGGATGAATCTGTAATAGCGTATGGAGGCGTTGAAGGAGAGTTAAGACAAAATTCCTATTATGATTTTGTTGGAGAAAACCCTTTTGTTTCTCCAACCTTATCCATAATGCCTACGGACCAACAGTACGACGCCTATATTGGATTAAAAGGGCAATTGTTGCCCAATTTGAGTTATAATATCAAGGGGTCGTATTCGGCAGAAAATAGAAGACCATTGTTTATCTTAAATCCGCAAAACCTCTTTCGCAATGATGAAAAAGGCTATAATTTTGGAAATTCCTTTCGAGTGTTTTACGATGATATCAAAACCTTGGGCATCTTTGCAGAGCTCAATATTGATGTCAACCGCAACTTTAGTTTAGGTATTAATGCCGAAGTCTATGACTATGATACCGAAACCGATAATCCGGCTTGGAATTTACCTAATGTGACGGGCTCGGTTTTTTTGGATTATCAAATCAATGAAAATTGGTTTTTAGGAGCCAACCTTTTCTATGTTGGGGAACGAGAAGATTTTAGTTCTCAGGTAGTACAGAATGTTTTGCCAGCAGATTTTCCGGCAACGAGAATTACCTTAGATGGCTTCTTTGATGCCAATGCCCATGTGGGATATCGATTCAATCAACAATTATCGGTTTTTCTCAAAGCGAGCAATATTGCAAACAATAGCTATCAGCGTTGGGCAAATTTTCCGGTACAGAGTTTTCAGGTTTTGGCGGGAGCTACCTATAAGTTCGATTTTTAGCGGGAGAAATCACTGGCAAAAGAATTCTACATTCGGAATGATTAAGGGTAAAAGACTCGATGTATTGGCAAAAAAATACGCCTAGCTGATCTAAAAGAGCGAAAAATGCCTGTTTTTCGCCCTATTTTTATGAATTCCTTACTTTTAGTGTACTTAATCCAAGAAGAAATAAGGTTTGTTACGTGCTCCAAAACATATTTTATTAAGCTTTTTCTTGATGGGTTTTTATGGGTTAATGGGACAGAACCTGGTGAAGAATCCCAATTTTAATCTTTATAAAAATTGCCCAAAAAAGCTGAGCACCTTCGGAGTTGATGTCAAGCACTGGTCGAGCCCCACAAAAGGCACCACAGACTATTTCAATAGTTGTAGTGAAGTGATGAACGTCCATGATAACTTTATCGGAAAACAACATCCCAAATTGGGAGATGGTTATGCCGGACTCTATGTTTATGGGCCAGAGGATTACAGAGAGTACATTCAGGTAGGACTTACGGAAACCTTAGTAAAGAATAAAAAATATCATTTTTCCTTCTATATCAGTCGGGCAGAAGAATCAGACTTTGCCATAAAAGACTTAGGTCTTTTGTTTACGCAAAAGAAAATACGCGTGTCTATTGACAAAGCGTTGACCCGTTGGCAACTGAGCAAGATTAAAGGGAATCCTTTCCATTTAACGGAACTCAAAAGTAAGTCATTCTATACAGATACATCCAAATGGATATTGGTCTCTACGGAAATTGTAGCCAAAGGGAACGAAAATTTTGTGACAATTGGCAACTTCAAGAGTAATGCGCGGACACAGAAGAAGCAGTTGCGAAATGACTCCAAAAAAGGAGGGTATTATTATATCGATGCGGTACGTATGGAAGCGATTGCGGAAGATGTTTCTGAATATGTAATGGACGGAGATCGTGAAAGTTATGCATTGGATGAGACGCATGTATTCAAAAATGTACTCTTCCCCTTTGATGATTACCATTTATTGGAAACCGCAAAAAGAGAATTGGTCGCCGTCTATAGTTACTTGTCCTCGGATAGCACCTTAAAGATTACGATCAATGGACATACCGACGCCATTGGCAAAAAAAAATACAATGCGATGCTGTCCAAAAAAAGGGCGAAAGCAGTAAAGGAATATTTGGTTTCCTTAGGATTGCATACCGATAGGATCCAGAGTAACGGCTATGGAGGGGAGCAACCCATAGACGAAAATACCACCGCAGCGGGAAGACAACAGAATAGGAGGGTAGAATTTGTGATTACCCAAAAATTGCCCTAATTAAAAAATCTATGTTCCTTAGGCGCAATGGAAAAACACGTCTAAGATCAGTGCTTGTTTATACGGTATCTAAGCTCATTAAATTTCCTTATTTTTGGACCTCAATCTAGGTAATCATGAAAAAAATAGGAATACTTCTCTTAACACTAAGCATATTTAACTGTACCGAAACTAAAAAAGAAGCCGACGTATTGGTAATCAATGCCAATGTGTATACAGTTGATGATGCTTTTTCAACCGCAACAGCTTTCGCTGTACAAAACGGAAAATTTATTGCTGTAGGCAGCACGGAAGACATTCAAAACGATTATACCGCAGCTAAAATAGTGGATGCCAAAGGGCGTACCATTACTCCTGGATTGATCGACGCCCATTGCCATTTTTATGGCCTTGGATTAAATCAACAGATTGTGGATTTAGTGGGCACCCGCAGTTACGAAGAAGTGATTCAACGGGTAAAAGCTTTTCAGGACGAAAACCCTAAAACCTTTATTAGGGGAAGAGGATGGGATCAGAATGATTGGGAAGTTCAAGAATTCCCTACTAAAGAGGCTTTAGATGCCGCTTTTCCAGATATTCCCGTAGCATTGGAACGTGTAGACGGACATGCTTATATCGTAAACCAAAAAGCTTTGGATCTGGCCGGCATTACCGATAAGACCCAGATAGATGGTGGGGAAATCGTGAAGAAGGATGGAAAGATTACAGGGGTCTTGGTAGATAACCCGATGACCATGGTCGATGCCGTAATGCCGTTGCCAAATAAAACTTCACAGATTAAAGCCTTAAAGGATGCCGAAGCGCTGTGTTTGGACTATGGCTTAACAACCGTGAATGATGCTGGTTTGAATCGACCGACCATAGAATTGATCGATAGTTTACAGCAGGCTGGGGAATTGTCCATTCGGGTCTATGCCATGATCAGCAATACTCCGGAAAATCTTGATTACTATTTGGATAAAGGTATCGTGAAGACCGATCGTCTTAATGTGCGTTCGGTAAAAGTGTATGGAGATGGCGCCTTGGGGTCCAGGGGAGCAGCTTTAAAAACGCCCTATGAGGATAAGGCAGGGCATTTTGGGGCTATGATTACCCCAGTGGCGGATATTGAAAAATTAGCAGAGAGAATTGCGGCCACAGCCTATCAAATGAATACACATGCGATTGGGGATTCCGCGAATATTGTGGTTTTACGCACCTATAAAAAGGTCTTGGAAGGAAAATCAGATCGACGCTGGAAAGTAGAACATGCACAGGTGGTGGCCGAAGAAGATTTTGATTATTTCAAAGCCGGAATCATTCCTTCAGTACAGCCCACCCATGCAACAAGTGATATGTATTGGGCCGAAGATCGATTGGGAAAAGAAAGGGTTGCTGGAGCCTATGCTTTTAAGACCCTATTGGACAAGGCCGGGACGGTGGCTCTGGGAACTGATTTTCCGGTAGAACGCGTAAGTCCATTTCTAACCTATTATGCGGCAGTAGCTAGAAAAGATCTGGAAAATTATCCCGATGGAGGATTTCAAATGAAGGATGCCCTGTCTCGGGAAGAAGCGCTTCGTGGCATGACCATTTGGGCGGCCCATTCCAATTTTGAAGAAGAGGAAAAAGGAAGCATAGAAGTGGGGAAATTTGCCGATTTTGTTATTTTGAGTCAAGATATTATGAAAGTGGAGGAATCCGAACTGCCCAAGCTCCAGGCGGAAGCCACATTTATTGGAGGACGTCAATTAAAATAATATCATATTTTTCTTACTTAAAATGTAGTCTTATTTTTTTATTTTGTAATTTTGGTGCTAGCCAAGCCGAGTTAGTATTTAAGCATTATATCATAAAATATAGGATACCTTATGGAAAGTCTGGAAGCAGAAGTAATTGCAGAACTCAAAGCGTTGATTTCGTATAGCTGCAGCATGAACGAACGTATTAAATTCCAAGACTTTCATGTTCACTTGATTAAATATTGTTTCAAAGCAGTGGACGTGCGTATAGATTATCAGGCGCATCGAGTGCACATGAATATTATTGCCGATGACAAAGAGTATTCTCCTCAAAAAGTAAACACGGTCCTTACGCTTATCCCCGCTAATTTCTATTATTTAAGTCTCGCTGACTTTTTGAAAGCGAGCATTATTACCACTGGACACTATTTGTTGCCTTATGCCACTTTGATTTCTAAATTCCGACCACAGAGTGCTCCCTTAGTATATTGATATTTAATGGTTTATGTGATTTTTAGACAAGATGAAAGTAAATTTAGCCTAGGTAAGGATACTGTACTTTGATCAAAGTAAGGGACAAAATATCGCTTTTTTTATCTTTTTTCTTACATATAATATAATTTTTACTACATAAATAGAGGGGTTGGTGGCGCGAATTCCCTATTTCACAACAAATTCTTGATGGTATAGGGGAAAGTGGGGACCTTTGGAAAAAAGTTCCTCTTTTAAAAATGAAATGCAATGGAACAGTTTAAAGAAAAAACAATCGCTAGGCTCAAGGCACTTATAGCAAAAAGTGCTAAGGAGGTATTTAAAATTTCCTTTAACGATTTTCATATCGCTTTAGTGAAACGATATTATAATGCGGTAGATGTACATTGGGATTACACTGATAAGAAAGTATCCATGTATGTTATCGTAAACGAAGATGAGTATGATCCGAGTACCATTAATGTAAATATGGAAGTAATGCCTGTAGTGGTATCCTATTCAAATTTGGAAACTTATTTGGGGTCCTGCATTTTAAAAGACAACAAAAGCGTATTGCATTACTTAAAATTATTATTTCAGTATGGGGAGAACCCTCTGGGCGAAAAGGAAGAGTCAGGGGTAGAACCGATATATTTAAGTACCCTGCGTTACTAAAGACGTATTACTATTTTTAACGAAAAAGAAAATAATAGCATAAAAAAGCCGAGACTTCAATCTCGGCTTTTTTAATGTCTATTTTCTACTATTACATTTTAATGGGAACAGCCACTCTAATAGCTCCCCATCCCATGACCATATGGACATTACCATTGTCTATTTCTTTATACGCAATGGAGAAAGCTTCCAAGGATTCGCTAGCAGAACTTGCACTTCCTTTAACACGCGCAACATCGGCAGATTGATCATAGGAATAAGCACCCCACTGATTCAATTTACTATTTAGAATAATGGTCCATTCATTATCTCCAGGGATAGTGAATAAAGAATAAGTACCCGCTTTCACTGCAGTTCCTCCAAAAGTGACATCCTTATAAAAAGTTACTTCGGCAGATTCATTGGCGCCTGTTCTCCAAACCTTACCAGAAGGAGCCAATTCAGAGATAGATCTTCCTTTTAATTGTGGGCGACTATATGTAACACGAACTGCTTTATCTGCAACTCTACCACTGGAAGGATAAGAGGCTTTGTCCAGTGGACTTTTGTCCAATCCTTCAAATTTTTGGGCATTCATCTCGGTTGAAAAGGCAAGGGCGACAACCATAAAAGTAAGCATAACTAATTTTTTCATCTTAATTGTTTTTGTGTAGTTCAAATCTATGCAGTATTCCATATACTATTTAATAAAAAGTCGTTAAATTTTGGGCATCTTACAAAATGTTCCATTTATCACTTAAAACAACGGTATAGGTTGCTTTTTTGTATAAATAATCATTATCTAGTTATTTATTATAATTAAAATGAAATTTTAACTTTCATATCATAAAGTTTAAATCGACATTTGACTAATAATTGTTATATAAAAGATATAAATATGTGTGGAATAGTATGCGCGTTTGAGATAAAAGAGTCGGTAGAAACCCTGAGGCCACAGTTATTGGAAATGTCCAAAAAAATAAGACATAGAGGCCCAGATTGGAATGGAATATACGCCAATGATAAAGCAATATTGGCACATGAGCGCTTGGCCATTGTGGATCCAGCATCAGGAAAACAGCCTATTTTAAGCAGCGATGAAAAATTGGTGCTTGCCGCCAATGGAGAAATATATAACCATAGGGAATTGCGAAAACAATTCGATGGAAAATACGCTTTTAAAACGGCTTCGGACTGTGAGGTGATTTTAGCCTTGTATCAAGAAAAAGGCCCTGCTTTTTTGGATGAACTCAACGGTATCTTTGGGTTTTCCATTTATGATGCGGAAAAGGACGAATACTTTGTAGCCAGAGACCATATGGGAATTATTCCCTTGTATATGGGATGGGATAAGAATGGGACCTTTTATGTGGCATCGGAATTAAAAGCATTGGAAGGTACTTGCACTAAAATAGAGCTTTTTCCTCCCGGACATTATTTGCATAGCAAGGACGGGGAACTGAAGAGGTGGTATACCCGAGATTGGATGGATTATGAGGCCGTGAAGGAAAATGAAACCAGTATTCAGGAAATTAAGGAGGCCTTGGAGGACGCAGTGCGTAGGCAACTCATGTCCGATGTGCCGTATGGAGTGCTATTGTCCGGTGGCTTGGATTCTTCAGTGACTTCGGCCGTAGCAAAAAAATATGCCCAAATGCGTATTGAATCAGATGGTGCTTCAGAAGCATGGTGGCCGCAATTGCATTCCTTTTCGGTAGGTTTGGAAGGTTCGCCCGACTTGGCTGCTGCCCAAAAAGTGGCCGATCATATCGGAACGGTGCATCACGAGATCAAATTTACGATCCAAGAGGGGCTGGATGCTGTAAAAGACGTTGTTTATAACTTGGAAACCTATGATATTACCACCATTAGGGCCTCCACGCCTATGTATCTCATGGCAAGAGTAATCAAGTCCATGGGGATAAAAATGGTACTATCGGGAGAAGGTGCGGATGAACTCTTTGGCGGATATCTTTATTTTCATAAAGCACCTAGTGCAAAGGATTTTCACGAGGAAACGGTACGGAAGTTAGATAAACTCCATATGTACGATTGCCTGCGTGCAAATAAATCCTTGGCCGCTTGGGGTATTGAAGGGCGAGTGCCTTTCTTGGATAAAGAGTTTATGGATGTTGCCATGAGAATCAACCCCAAAGATAAGATGATCAATGGGGAACGTATGGAAAAATGGGTGGTCCGCAAAGCTTTTGAGGATATGCTTCCAGAAAGTGTTGCTTGGAGGCAGAAAGAACAATTTTCCGATGGCGTTGGATATAGTTGGATCGATACCTTAAAAGAACTTGTAGATCAGGAAGTATCCGATGAACAATTGGCCAATGCTCAATTTAGATTCCCTTTGCAAACGCCAACATCTAAGGAAGAATACTACTATCGCGCTATTTTTGAATCCCATTTTCCTTCCAATGCGGCAGCCTTATGTGTCCCTCAGGAACCTTCTGTAGCTTGTAGTACCAAAATAGCGTTGGAATGGGATGAAGCTTTTAAGAATATGAATGATCCTTCAGGTAGGGCCGTAGCCACAGTCCATGACGATGCTTATGTGAAATAGCATTGCAGATAGCGTAAAATACGATGTTTATTTAATATAATTTTTAGTCAGTGTTAATGGTATAAGGGGTGTTTTGTAAGGGAGCACTCCTTATATTTTTTCAGAAAATTAGACGGTTAAAATTAGAAGTGGGACTATTGCTCAAAAAGCCTATTTTTTTGGGATATATTTTCCACAATTTTTGTTGATAACTTCATGGCATGCAGATGCCACAAAAGCCTTATTTCAAAGGGTATTGCTTATATTTGTAAGATTGCAAAATTTATACTAATAGAACTTCAATAGTTTATGAGTGAAGAATCAAACAAAGAAGAAGATTTAAACAAAGAAGAGGGGTTGGGCCAGAACGAAGGAGCTCCATTAAAGAATTACTCTGCGGATAGCATTCAGGCCCTTGAGGGAATGGAGCATGTACGTATGCGTCCTTCCATGTATATCGGTGATGTCGGAACAAGAGGATTGCACCATTTGGTGTATGAAGTAGTAGATAACTCCATTGATGAAGCAATGGGGGGACATTGTGATACCATAAGCGTCACCATTAATGAAGACAATTCCATAACAACCCGTGATAATGGTAGGGGTATTCCCGTAGGCTTACATAAAAAAGAAGGAGTCTCCGCCCTAGAGGTGGTCATGACCAAAATTGGTGCAGGAGGTAAGTTTGATAAGGATTCCTATAAAGTATCTGGAGGATTGCATGGAGTTGGGGTTTCTTGTGTGAATGCCTTGTCATCACATTTGAAGGCCACAGTGTATAGAGAAGGAAAGATATGGGAGCAAGAATACGAAAGAGGAAAAGCACTTTATCCTGTAAAGACGGTTGGAGATTCTGAGGATAGAGGAACAGAAGTAACTTTTTTACCGGATACGACCATCTTTACGCAGACGGTGGAATACAGTTATGAAACCTTGGCAAACAGAATGCGAGAGCTCTCTTTTCTAAATAAAGGCGTAACCATTAGTATTATGGATAAGCGTCAAAAAGATAAAGAAAGCGAAACGGGTTATGTTGGAGAGACATTCTATTCGGAAGAAGGACTGAAGGAATTTGTTCGTTTCTTGGACAGCAACCGGGAACCTTTGACAAAAACGGTAATTTCCATGGAAGGGGAACGCAACGGAATTCCTGTGGAAGTGGCCATGATGTACAATACTTCGTACACTGAAAATTTACATTCCTATGTCAATAATATCAATACCCATGAGGGCGGTACGCATTTATCTGGATTCCGACGTGGATTAACGGGGACCTTAAAAAAGTATGCAGATGCTTCGGGCATGTTGGATAAATTAAAGTTTGAAATCCAAGGAGATGATTTCCGGGAAGGATTAACAGCCATTGTATCGGTGAAAGTTGCTGAACCTCAATTTGAGGGACAGACCAAAACAAAACTGGGGAATAGGGAAGTGTCCTCAGCCGTGAGTCAATCGGTTTCCGAAATGTTGACCAACTATCTGGAGGAAAATCCGGATGATGCCAAGACCATTGTCCAAAAAGTAATTCTGGCAGCCCAAGCGAGACATGCAGCGACCAAGGCTCGTGAAATGGTACAGCGTAAAACGGTAATGAGTATCGGTGGACTTCCAGGAAAATTGTCCGACTGCTCAGAACAGGACCCTGCTTTATGTGAAGTATTTCTCGTAGAGGGAGATTCTGCAGGAGGTACGGCGAAAATGGGAAGAGATCGTGCTTTTCAGGCCATCCTGCCTTTGCGAGGTAAAATCCTGAATGTTGAAAAAGCGATGCAGCATAAGGTTTTTGAAAATGAAGAGATCAAAAATATTTATACCGCGCTTGGAGTGACCATTGGAACAGAAGAAGATAGCAAAGCCTTGAATTTGGATAAGTTGCGATATCATAAAGTAGTGATCATGTGTGATGCCGATGTAGATGGGAGTCATATTGAAACCTTGATCCTTACCTTCTTCTTCCGATACATGCGGGAATTGATTGAAAACGGGCATGTTTATATTGCCACTCCGCCATTGTATCTTGTGAAAAAAGGAAACAAGAAACGCTATGCCTGGAATGATGAGGAGCGTGATGCAATCGCAGAAAGTTTCAATGGCAGTGTAGGGATACAACGATATAAAGGTCTTGGAGAGATGAATGCGGAACAGTTATGGGATACGACAATGAATCCTGAGTTCAGAACATTGCGTCAAATCACTATAGACAATGCTACGGAATCCGATAGGATATTCTCTATGCTTATGGGTGATGAAGTGCCTCCAAGGAGAGACTTTATTGAGAAAAATGCCGTTTATGCTAACATAGACGCATAAAAAAAGGACATACACAACAAAAACTCGCACTTCATGTGCGAGTTTTTTAGTTTTAGATAAAATATAATATCTATGAAAACTATATTCTATCTACTGCTGTGTTGTTGTACGATTACACTATCCGCACAATCTTCCGTGAATAATATCTTTGCGGCTGGGCTTGAAGATGCCGAGCGTTTTGCAACGGACTTTCTTTCCCCGGTTTCGGAAGTTGCTATTTATAATATCTCCAATGGATGGGCCAATACTGCCGACGCCAAACCTTTTGGGGGGTTCGAGATATCGGTGATCGGGAACATAACTAGCTTTAAAAATAAAGAAGAGCAGCAAAGTTTTGTATTGAATACCGCCGATTATCAAAACCTACAATTTGTGGATGGTAGCACTTCAAGGCCAGTGGCAACTGCTTTGGGAGATTTACAAGGTATTCGCGTCTTTGTTGAAGGTGATGTCCTAGGCGTTACGGTTCGGGAAGAATTTGAATTGCCCAGTGGACTTGCTGCGGAGGATATCAATTTTGTGCCTTCGGGCTTTTTGCAAGGAAGTGTCGGTATTATTAAAGGAACAGAGCTAAAAGCACGTTTTCTTCCAAAAATTGCCACTGATGATGTAGAGATAGGATTATATGGTTTTGGAATTCAGCATGAATTTACAAAACATCTGCCTGCCGATAAGTTGCTTCCTATTGCTATTTCTGCATTAATTGGGTATACGCATTTGGATGGTACCTATGATTTTGCAGATACGGATGTGATTTCCGGGGAGAATCAACGGGTTGAAGCCGCTATAGATACTTGGGTATTCGAAGCCTTGCTTTCGACCCGCCTGCCGGTTATAAATTTCTATGGAAGCGTGGGGTATCTCAGTGGGAAATCTACAACCGATGTATTGGGAACTTATATTGTAGAGGGAGGACCTTTTCAACAAACATATACCGATCCTTTTTCGATAGAGACCGATGCCAGTGGAGTAACCGCCCGACTTGGAACAAAATTAAAACTAGGTTTTTTTCGATTGCACGCAGACTATACTTTAGCCGAATACAATACAGTTTCCTTTGGCCTGAATTTTGGCTTCAGATAACCTTTGGTGATAACCCTATATAAAAAATGCCGGCCTAATGAAAAATAGGGCCGGCATTTTTTAATTTTTAAATTTTAGGCTTATTCCCGAATGGCGATAACTTCACCATCTTGCTCTTGCAGTATTGCTGTTTCTTCAGATACTTCCATGGTTACAATATTGTCGGGAAGGTCGGTTCCCGGATAAGAAATGGTGTATACGCCATCTTCTTCACTCCATTTAAAATCATTGATGAATTCCAATGTATTATTATCATAACGGTGAAACCTTCCGAGATAGGCATCATTAAAAATCCATTCTTCCCGAATACGTTCTTTGCTGACGGCATTGATCTGGGTAACCTCTTCATTGGACCATATGCCTATGATAGGGTCATTGTTTTCTGGAATACTAGTGCAATTACTGACCAATACAATGCCAACAAGTGCGAGGAATGAAAGTAAATTTTTCATTAGAGTAGGTTTATGGTGATTTGGGATAGCTATTAACGCGTAAGAGCGCATTCCTATTGTTGGAAATCGATGTATGACCTTAAAATCGTATTTTCTTCGTTAAAGTGCACTTTTTTTTAACAATTGAAGAAAGTTTTGGCGTCTTATACGACGATAACTAAGGAATTAAAAAAGTATTAAAGTACGTGCAAAACACTTTTTTTTATTAAAATTCAGTATTTTTGCCGTCTTGTAAATCAAGATATTAGAACAATTTTAAAACATCTAAAAAATATAAACCTATGAAAATTACCGTAGTTGGAGCAGGAGCTGTTGGCGCAAGTTGTGCGGAGTATATTGCTATCAAGAATTTTGCTTCTGAAGTCGTTTTATTGGACATTAAAGAAGGGTATGCCGAAGGAAAGGCAATGGACCTTATGCAAACAGCATCCTTGAACGGTTTCGATACCAAAATTGTTGGGAGTACCAGCGATTATTCCAAGACAGCAGGTAGTGATATTGCCATTATTACTTCCGGGATTCCACGTAAACCGGGAATGACACGTGAAGAGTTGATCGGTATCAACGCAGGAATCGTAAAAACGGTTTCTTCCAGTTTAGTGGAACATTCTCCAAATGTCATTTTAATTATTGTGAGTAATCC
Source organism: Spongiimicrobium salis (assembly GCF_043678055.1). Lineage (NCBI taxonomy): Bacteria > Pseudomonadati > Bacteroidota > Flavobacteriia > Flavobacteriales > Flavobacteriaceae > Spongiimicrobium > Spongiimicrobium salis. The sequence continues at coordinate 410,338 of NZ_JBHEQA010000001.1, read as the reverse complement.
AATGGATACCATGACGTATTTGGTACATAAAACTACGGATTTGCCCAAGAATAGAATCATAGGAATGGGAGGAGCTTTGGATAGTGCCCGTTTTAAGTATCGTTTGGCGGAAGCATTGGGAGCCCCAATTTCTGATGTAGATGGTATGGTCATCGGTGGACATAGTGATAAGGGAATGGTTCCTTTGACCAGACATGCCACAAGAAATAGTGTAAAGGTCTCCGAATTCCTAACGGAAGAGCGATTGGAGCAAGTTGCTGCCGATACTAAAGTAGGAGGGGCTACATTAACGAAGTTGTTGGGTACCAGCGCATGGTATGCCCCGGGAGCAGCAGTTTCCGGATTGGCACAAGCTATTGCCTGCGATCAAAAGAAAATGTTCCCTTGTTCTACCTTTTTGGAAGGAGAATATGGTCTCAATGATATCTGTATCGGAGTCCCTGTTATTTTGGGAAAAAACGGAATAGAAGAAATTGTCACCATTGATTTGAGCGACGCTGAGAAGGCTAAAATGCAGGAGAGTGCTGCTGGAGTTAAAAAAACCAATGGCCTGTTGGAACTGTAACTTTAAGAAAGACACACAAATAGTGAGAGACATCCGTTCCAATACCAATTGGGGCGGATGTCTTTGTTTATAAATCTTATAAATAAATTGTCAGTTCCTATCGGAAATTATATATTTGCACGCTATTGTAAATACCAGAAATTAATACATTTAACTAATGCAAAATAAAGGACTTATAAAGCTTTTTGCTTTCTTATTCGGGATTGTGAGTATTTATGCACTCTCGTATACTTTCGTGGCAGGTAAGATCGAAGGTGACGCAAAGGCTTTGGCCGCTAGTGAGATTTCGGAATCGGAAGATAATTATTTGGCAAAACGAGAAGCTTTCGTAACCAGACATTTAGATTCTATCGGAAAGGAATCTGTATTCGGATACACGACCTACAACGAGGCAAAAAAGAAGCAATTGAACAAAGGTCTGGATTTGGAAGGCGGAATCAACGTAACCTTGCAAATAGCAGTAAGGGATATCTTAGTAGGCCTCTCTGAAAACAGTACCAACCCGGTATTTATCAGTGCCTTGAACAAAGCCGATGAAGATTCTAAAAGCAGTCCAGATACATATTTGGAGTTGTTCTTCGATGCCTTCGATGAACTTAAAGGGGACGAAAAATTAGCTTCTCCAGAGATATTTGCAAATATAGGCCTTAGCGATGTGATCAATTTTCAGATGACGGATGATGAGGTAAAGCCTATTATCAGAACTAAAATCGATGAATCTGTAGTTTCTGCTTTTGAAGTATTGCGTAAACGTATTGATGGCTTTGGAGTAACACAGCCCAATATTCAACGTGAAGGAAATTCAGGACGTATTTTGGTGGAATTACCTGGAGCTCGCGATATCGCAAGAGCGCAAGAGTTGTTATCCAGTACTGCAGAATTACAATTCTGGGAAACTTATGAGACCAATAGTCCAAATTTCCAACGGTTTTTCTTTGAAGCCAATAACCGTTTAAAAACATTGGTTGGTGATACGAATAACGAAGAAGTTAAGGAAGAAGTAGAGCAAGATACTCTATTGTCCAATGTGGATCAGGATTCCTTGCTAACGGCACAAAATAATCCATTGGCGGATATCTTTACGGCGATTCCTGGAACGCAGTTCTCCGTAGGTTATGCCAGAAAAGGGGATGTAAAAAAGGTAGATGAATACCTTAAGATGCCGGAGGTGCGACGTCTATTGCCCGTGACCTTACAGTATGCCAAATTTGTATGGGAACGAGAATCAGAAGAGTCTGAGATCGTGCAATTGTATGCCTTGAAATCCAATAGGGATAGCATTCCTAGAATGAGTGGGGATGTGGTTAGTGATGCCAGAGGTAGTTTTGATCAATACGGGAAACCTGTGGTTAGTTTGAGTATGAATACCAATGGGGCCAAACAATGGGAAAAACTTACTGGGGATGCCTATACTAATCAAACGGGAATTGCCATTGTTTTGGATAATAGGGTGTATACAGCGCCATCCGTAAGAAACGGACCTATTTCTGGAGGACAGACCGAAATTTCAGGAGTTTTTACAGTTGTAGAAACCCAGGATATAGCCAACGTATTGCGTGCAGGTAAACTTCCAGCAAAAGCAGATATTATTGATTCTTTTGTGGTTGGGCCTTCCTTGGGACAAGAAGCCATAGATAGTGGTTTTATGTCTTTTGTCATTGCCATGATCATTGTCTTGTTATGGATGATCTTCTACTATGGAAAAGCAGGTATCTTTTCGGATATCGCCCTAATATTGAACATCATCTTAATCTTTGGGGTATTGGCCAGTCTTAATGCCGTACTTACCTTACCTGGTATTGCCGGTATTGTATTGACCATTGGTATGTCTGTGGATGCAAACGTGTTGATCTACGAACGTATTAAGGAAGAGTTGGCCAAAGGAAAAGGAAAGGGAGAGGCCATTGCAGATGGTTTTAGTAATGCACTTTCTTCAATTTTGGATGCGAATATCACTACAGGTTTGACGGCCTTGATTTTATTTGTATTTGGTTCTGGGCCTATAAAAGGATTTGCTACTACCTTATTGATCGGTATTGTAACTTCCTTATTTACGGCAATCTTTGTAACACGATTATTAATTGATTGGTACATCTCTAGAAAGGGAAAATCTTTGGATTTTACGACGCCTTTGACCAAGAATTTGTTCCGTGGAATCAATACCAATTTCTTATCGAAACGAAAAATTGCCTATGTGGTTTCAGGAATATTGGTAGCCATTGGTTTATTCTCTTTATTTACCAAAGGATTGGATGAAGGTGTGGATTTCGTTGGAGGACGAAATTATCAGATTCGTTTTGAGAAATCTGTGAGTCCAGCAGAGATTACCAGTGAGCTTTCTTCAGCTTTGGGGAGTGTCGGCGCCAAGACTTTTGGAGCGGACAACCAAATTATGTTGACGACGAAGTACAAAGTGGATGTGCCCGGAACAGAAGTGGATAACGAGATTCAAGATATTTTGTACAAAGGTTTAACAAAATACCTTCCCGAAGGAACTACCATGCAAGATTTTGTGCCCGGTGGAACAAATGACGATATAGGAATCTTAAAATATAGAAAAGTTGGTCCTACCATTGCCGATGATATTAAAAACAATGCCTTTTGGGCGATCATTGGTTCCTTGGCCGTAGTGTTCTTATATATCTTATTGCGTTTCCGCAAATGGCAATTCTCCTTAGGAGCGGTTGCGGCGGTTTTCCATGATGTATTGATCGTACTTGGAATCTTCTCCATAACCAGTAGCATTATGCCTTTTAATATGGAGATCGATCAGGCTTTTATTGCGGCTATCCTTACGGTAATCGGATATTCCTTGAACGATACCGTGGTTGTATTTGATCGTATTCGTGAAATTATTGCGGAGAAAGGCTGGGCTGCAGGCGATAATATCAATTTAGCCTTGAACAGTACGTTGAGTAGAACATTGAATACTTCTTTGACCACTTTAGTGGTATTATTGGCCATCTTTATTTTTGGAGGGGAATCCTTAAGAGGATTTATGTTTGCTATGATAATAGGTGTTATTGTAGGTACCTATTCTTCATTGTTTATTGCAACTCCAGTAATGTTCGATACTTTGAAGAAAAGAATTTTGACGGGGAAAGAGTAATCTGCAACACATATAAAATAGAAAAGAGGTTGTCTTAAAGTTTAAGGCAACCTCTTTTTTTACTTGTTGAAAAGGAAATCATGTCTAGTAAGGGGTGTTCTTGAGTACAATTCAAAAAAACAGAACATGCAATGATATGGGTAGAAGGAGTTAGTTGTTGACGCTAATGATTTCGAAATGATGAGGAAAATAAACCTTGTTTGACGAACGCTCGCTAGCCTTTGCTGGGAGATGTTATAACAATGCCTTTAGACCCTTTAGGGGTCTTACGAAGTTCATAAATGCCATTGGTTTCTAAGGCTTGTTCTTGGGTATGGGAAACAAAAATAATGCTTGTGGTAGTTTGTTTGGCAATGGTATTCACCAAAGAGATAAATACCGTAATATTCTCGTCATTTAAACCGGCTAAGGGTTCGTCCAGAATCAAGAGTAATGGTTGCTTTACCATAGCGCGTACCGTGAGGAGCATGCGCTGCTGAACTTCATTGATTTCGTGAAACGGGACATCTTTTAGTGCCTCTATTTTCAATTGTTCCATCCAAGTCCTAATCCGGGCATGATCGGTATCCTTGGGCTGGTAATATAGGCCCAAACTGTCGTAAAGTCCAGAGAGCAATACCTGTTCCGCAGTTTGCCATTTTGGAAATTGAAGTATCATTCCGGGTGAATAATACCCAATTTTTTCTTTGATGTCCCATATACTTTCACCGCTCCCTTTCCTCTTTCCAAAAAGGGTGATATTCTGTCCATAGGCTTTGGGATTTTCCCCGTAAATAAGAGAAAGTATCGTGGTTTTTCCACTACCGTTTTCTCCAGTCAATTGCCAGAATTCATTGGGGCCAATCTGCCAATCGATAGCATTTAAAATAGGGCGATGATCATAAGAAACGGAAACCTGATGAAATTCTACCAAATAAGGGAGCGCATAGGGCAAAGCTTGAACGATTCTTGGAATGGCGGTCTCTAAAGGTTGCTGGTGTGTAGAGGGCAAATGTAAGGGGCAGCACAAATGATGTTTTTCCACAAGCGCGTTACCCTTTAAAGTAATAAAATCCTGAAGAAATGGGAAGGTTTCTTTTTTTCTTAAAATCAATTGTACAATAGTACATTCCTGCCTTAGCACATCTAATTGTGTTGTCAGGATTTCCCGTGACGGGGCATCCAAGTGTTCAAATGCTTGAAAAAAGATGATAAAATCACTCTTTTCTTTAGCTAAGTAGGCCAGTAAGGCCTTTTTTTGTTCTCCACTAGAAAGTGAACCTAAATTTTGACCGGGGGCAATAGAATTTTCACCATGGCGCCGCTCTTGCCTAAGGTATCGGTGAATCTCTGATGGCGCATACACGCTTCCTTTTATTTTTTTTGGAAAATCGATGCCCGAAAACCTTTTTTTGAGCAAGCGGTCAATCAGTAAGGGGATGTCTGTATTCCCATCCACAAAAATGCCCCAATGTTGGTATACTGATTCCCTCATCTTCCTTGTCATGGGTTTATTGTCGGGAAAAAGAGATGCTATCCTGTGTTTTTAGTCCCCATTGATTTACAAGACCTGCATTGACTTCCAAAACATATTGTACTGGGACTTCGGAAGAAAGGGAAGACTCATCCATAGGAATTGCATTCTTCTTAAAACTGGCAATCCGAAGGTTTTCATCCAAAAAAATAATATCCAATGGTATTTTGGTATTTTTCATGTAGAAGGCATGCATGCGCACATCTTCAAAAATAAATAACATGCCCTGATTTTTCGCCATTTGATCTCGGTGCATTAATCCGGTTTCTGTTTCATAATCCGATTCGGCAATTTCAATATCCAATGCAATGGGAGTGGTATTATCTTTTTTGTGAATCAATAGCTCTCCTTCTTTTTGAAAACGAATTGTAGGAGTTTTCATGGCCTTTTTTGCCTCTTCTTTACAGGAAGTCAGCGTGCAAATACATGCAATAATTAAAGCGAACCCATAAATTCCTTTTTTCATTTTAAGCCTTTGTGGGTTTGGATTTAAAAATAAAATAAAGTCCGATCAAAATAAATGGAATGCTTAGCCATTGCCCTGTAGATAGGGTGTCTCCACCAAATCCACCTTGACTTTTCTTTACGAATTCCACAAAAAAGCGGACCGTCCAAAGTAGTACTAAAAAGGTGCCGAATAGAAACCCTGCTCTATTTTTCTTATCGGTTTTCCAATAGAAATAATAAAGAATTAGGAACACAAAAATATAACAAACTCCCTCGTACAATTGTGCAGGATGGCTATAGTCAATATTGGCCAAAACTTCGGAAAATTGAGGCGATGTCTCTATGAGGTGATAGGCTTCATTGGGTGTTTTGGCCTTGGTAATGGACATGGCTTCATTGGGTGAAATATTGTTCCGGACAAACCGAGTGGCAAATATGAAGGACTCTTCGGTTTTTTTGCCAATAATTTCAGAATTAAAAAAGTTCCCCAAACGCACAAAAAAGGCACCTATGGCCACAGGAATAACCACGCGATCTAGAATCCAGAGCAACTTAAATTCAGGATACTTCCTGGTGTAAAGGTACATGCTGATGATTACTCCAATCGCTGCACCATGACTGGCCAAACCTGTAAAACCTGTAAATTCATATCCTTTAATAAAACCTAGAATAGTACTGCCGGCCCTTTCCCTTATGGGGAGTAGTATTTCCAAGAGATGATCTTGATAATAAGGCCAATCATAAAAGAATACGTGCCCTAAACGCGCTCCCAGCATCGTAGCCAACACACTGTAAATGAACAGGGAATCCAGTTGCTCCATCGTTTTCTTCTCATTGAGAAAAATTTTCTTCATAAGATACCAGCCCAAAGCAAAAGCCGCTATCCAAAGGAGGTTGTAATATTTAATCTGTAAAAACCCTATTTTGAAAAGGGTGTCGTCTGGATTCCACGTAAAACCTAAAAAGTACATTCAGAATAATTTTATGAAGCTAAGATAAGTAATTCAAGGCGTATTAAAGGGAATTAAGAACTTCCTTACTATAAAAATCACAAAGAATTATGGTACGGGATCATATCCACTACCACCCCAGGGATGGCAACTAAAAATGCGTTTTACGGCTAACCATCCGCCCTTAAAAACACCGTGTTTTCTCAACGCTTGAAGGGTATAATTAGAACATGTGGGCGTATACCGGCAGGAAGCGGGCGTTAAGGGAGAAATCAAGAGCTGATACCCCTTGATAAGGAATACAAAAGGAGCTATCAGGATTTTTTTTATCATAGGATTTCAAAACAATTGAGGCAAGGGACCGTTAAACAGCGCTATTGGTTTAACTCAAACTAAAGGTTGTGCCCTCTTTCCCATCTTTTAATTGGATGCCCATTTCAGACAATTCATCACGGATTTTATCGGAAGTGGTAAAATCTTTATTGCTTCTTGCTTCGTTTCTAAGTTGAATCAGTAGATTGACCACGCCAGATAAGGTATCCGAGTCTCCTTGTTGGGCTGCAACATTTTCGATGCCCAGAATGTCATGTACAAAAGCAGTTAAAATGCCTTTGAGAAGCTCTTTGTCCTCTTTGGTAATACTTTCTTTACCTTCTTTGATGAGATTGATATGCTTTACGGCCTCAAACAAATGGGCAATAAGAATAGGAGTGTTAAAATCATCATTCATGGCATCATAACACTTCTGTTGCCATTCCGGGATATTGAAAGTTGTACTGCTTTTATGTTCTAGGGTATCCAAGGTTTCCATTGCTTCCATGAGCTTGTAATACCCTTTTTCAGAAGCTAGCAATGCATCATTGCTAAGATCTAGGATACTGGTATAATGCGCCTGCATCATAAAGAAGCGAACAACGGCCGGAGAAAAAGCTTTGCTCAGTATGGTATTGTCTCCAGAGAATATCTCACTGGGATAAATATTATTATCCGTGGATTTGGACATTTTTTTTCCATTTAAGGTCAGCATATTGGCATGCAACCAATATTTTACCGGAGAACTTCCATTGCTGGCCTCTGCTTGTGCAATTTCGCATTCATGATGCGGAAATTTTAAATCCATTCCTCCGCCGTGGATATCAAAGGTTTCCCCAAGATATTTAGTACTCATTGCCGTACATTCCAAATGCCATCCGGGAAAACCATCACCCCATGGGGAAGGCCACCGCATAATATGTTGGGGTTCTGCTTTTTTCCATAATGCAAAATCCTGAGGATTTCTTTTTTCGCTCTGGGCGGTCAACTGTCGCGTATTGGCAATCATGTCTTCCAATCTGCGGCCACTTAATTTTCCATAGTCAAAATCGGCATTGAAGCGCTTTACGTCAAAATAAACAGAAGAGTTTACCGCATAGGCATATCCCTTGGCAATAATATCTTTTATGATTTCGATCTGCTCAATAATATGACCTGTTGCCGTAGGTTCTATACTTGGAGGCAGAAAATTAAATTTTTGAAGGATATTATGAAAGTCAACCGTATAGCGCTGTACCACTTCCATAGGCTCCAGACGCTCTAGTCTTGCTTTTTTTGCAATTTTATCCTCACCTTCATCCGCATCATTCTCCAAGTGCCCTGCATCTGTAATATTCCGCACATAGCGCACCTTATATCCAAGGTGTTTCAAATAGCGAAAAATCATATCAAAAGACATGAAAGTCCTACAATTTCCTAAATGCACATTGCTGTATACTGTAGGTCCACAGACATACATACCCACGTGATCCTTATTGATAGGTTCAAAAATTTCTTTTTTTCCAGATAGGGAATTATAGACTTTGAGGGGCTGACTTTGATATAACTGCATGGTAAAGGCGGGCAATTAGAAATTGGTATCTAGATTGATGTAATTTAGAAATTCCCGGCGGACAGATTCTTCTTTGAATTTTCCTCCGAATTCTGAAGTTACGGTACTACTTTCAATATCGCGTATACCTCTGGAGTTTACGCAGAGATGTTTGGCATCAATAACACAGGCCACATCTTCCGTGTTCAATACTTTTTGTAGTTCTTTTACAATCTGGATATTAAGCCTTTCCTGTACTTGAGGTCTTTTTGCAAAATAATCAACAATACGATTCATCTTAGATAAACCAACCACGGTGCCATTGGAAATATAGGCTACGTGTGCCCGCCCAACAATAGGGAGCAAGTGATGCTCACAAGTGGAATAAAGTGTGATGTTTTTTTCCACTAACATCTCCCCGTATTTGTACTTATTGTCAAAAGTAGAAGCTTTGGGTTTGCGATCGGGGTGTAAGCCCGAGAATATTTCTTTTACAAACATTTTGGCTACACGCTTGGGAGTGCCTTTTAGGCTATCATCGTTAAGATCCAGACCCAAGGTCTCCATAATATCATAAATACTATCCTGAATTTTTTTGATTTTTTCAGAATCGTCCAAAATAAAAGCATCTTTGCGTAATGGAGTATTCTCAGAGGTCGCCACATGGTTGTCTCCTAACTCTTCAAAATGCTCTTCCAATGCATTGTCAATTTTCATCTAAATCGGCCTTTTTCGAAAAGCAAAGATATACATAAAATGGCACTTAATACCCTATTTACTTGCTTACACAACATAAATTAGTGTTAAGGAAAGACGTGCCATAATTTTAATACACCTCAAAGAAGAACCGCATATGACAAAGTATGGTGCAGTTTTATGGTCTTTCCTTTGCATGGGAATGACTTTCGCATGGGCACAAGTCGCTCCAGACTGTGCTACGGCCATACCCATTTGCAATAACACGCCAGTGAATGGAGGAACCAATGGCTTTGGGAGTGATGATTTTAATGGGGCTGCCCGAACTGGTTGTTTGGAACAAACGACTACCGGAGCTATAGAATCCAACTCGGCCTGGTATAGATTTCGTACTTCCGCTTCAGGGCAATTGGGTTTCAATATCGGTTTTGATGCTTCAGAAGATTGGGATTTTGCCTTGTATCGATCTGCTGATTGCGATAATTTAGGAGATCCGATCCGCTGTAATTTCTTTGATAATAGTGATAACGAAAGTTTTATGGGAGTAGGAGTGGATCCTACCGGAGATACAGATACCGTTCTATATGAAGATTGGTTGGATGTAGCGCCGGGGGAAGATTATTATTTGCTCATCAATAATTTCAGCAATACCAATACGGGATTCTCCATACAGTTTTCAGGAAATATATTTGTTACCAACCCTAATGATGCCTTGGATTGCTCTATTATTAGCAACTTGCTGGGGCCTCCTAGAGCTGCCTGTGAAAATGACAATATTATTTTGGACGCAACTACGGCCACAGCCACTTCGTATACTTGGTTTATGGATGTTGGCATGGGGTTTCAGGCGATTTCCGGAGCAAGTGACCCAACGTTTCAAGTATTGCAGTCTGCGCTGTATAGGGTAGAAGTGCAACTTCCAGATGGCAGTAGCATTATTAGTGATGCACAGGTAGAACTAACACCCTTGCCGACTACCTTTCCAGTGATGGATGAGGCTTCATGTTCCAATCAAAATACCTTTGATTTGTCCCAAAAAGATGTGGAGGCCTTGGGAGGACAAGACCCTATGGCCTATATGGTAACCTATTACGGTAGTCTGGCAGATGCCCTTAACGGTGTAAACAATCTGCCGACACAATACGCAACTTCTGGCAATACTGAGATAATCTATGCCCGGACTTCATCCATAGCTAACCCTAGATGTTTTGATTCGCCTCAAGAATTTCAATTAACGGCCTTGGAAACTCCGATCTTGGATTTTCCCACGGAAGTTTTTCTGTGTGCAGAAAATGAGGTTTTAACGATAGGGGATAATTCCCCAAATGCCTCCTATACCTATCAATGGGATTCCGGGGAAAGTACAGCAATGATTGCCATTTCACAGGTAGGAACCTATACTTTAATAGCAAGTAACATCCAAGGAGGACTCGTCTGTGAAGCAATGAGAACAGTAACCGTGTCCATGTCTACGGCACCTCAAATTACAGATGTAATTATAAACGACTTACAGGATAATAATAGTATTCGCATTATTACGGATGTCGTGGGGGATTTTGAATATCAATTGGATCAAGGTGATTTCCAGGAAAGTAACAGTTTCAATAATGTTTCCGAAGGAACACATACGGTAACCATCAATGATCGAAACGGTTGTGGAATGGTGAGCGAAACTATTACGGTCAACGGCTTTCCCAAATTCTTTACGCCCAATGGGGATGGCAGAAACGATCTGTGGCAAATTTCAGGAATTGAGAATTTACAGAATGCCAGGGTTTTTATCTACGATCGCTATGGGAAATTGTTGAAACAATTGACTGCAAACACGCCTGGCTGGGATGGCACTTTTAATGGACGTGAACTTCCCGAAAGTGACTATTGGTTTAAGCTTACCTACGAAAATGCGGTAGGAGGGGAAGTGACTTCAAAATTCCTGAACAATCATTTCACTTTAAAGCGGTAAAAGTCTAAAAAAAGACTTTAAAGTGCAGTTTGTCGATTAAGTGTTTAAATTTTCGGATGAAATATACTAAAACAACTTCACGGGAGTTATAATTATGGCCAAACCTTTCATATTTAAGATAACTATTCATGCGAACATTTCTTTGTTCTATTAGCAGTATATTCCTTTTTTGTATTGGGTCATATGCCCAAAACTCCCCTGATTGTAGGAGTGCAATTCCTGTATGTGCAGACGGACCTATTTTTTCCCAGGCCGATGGTCTTGGGGATGTAGAAGATTTTGATCCCGATCTCATTGTTGAGACGGGTTGTTTGCAAAAGGGAAGTGTAAGTGAAGCCAATATTGAAAATAACACGTCTTGGTATGTGTTTAGAGCTGGAACCGATGGACAACTCGGTTTTGATATTGAGGCATTGCCCGTACCCGGCTCTTCAATCATTACTGCAGAATGGGATTTTGCGGTTTACGGACCCGATGTGGATTGTGCGGATATTAGCAATGGAACGGCCCAGCCCATACGATGTAATTATGAGAATAACGGTACTGCTTTTACGGGAGTAGGTGTAAATCCAGAAAATGGGCAGGAAGGAGCGCCTCCATTAGTACAAAACTTAAACACCTATGACGAATGGTTGGATGTACGTGAAGGGGAGGTGTATTTTATTTTGATCAATAATTTTCTGACCAACTTTAACGGAGATCCGGAACCTTTTTCCTTAACGTTCACAGGAAGCTCTGTGGATGCGGATCAAAATACGGCACTGGACTGTACATTACGGGACGAATTTTTAGGGTTGGATATTGTGGCATGTGAAGGCGATCCCGATATTGTTCTGAGTGCATTGCGTTCACCGGCAGGACCAGACATTGCAAGTGTCACCTGGTCTGTAGATGCCGATGGGGATGGGATTCCCGATACACCGCCTTTGGCTTCCGGACCTACGGAAACAGAATATGTGGTCACTAGTCCAAATTCTGGTCTGTACTTCGTAGAAATTATTACAACTGCTGGCGTATCGATCAGCGATGAGATACAAATTACCTTTCTTCCTATACCGGTCTTGCGAGAAGTGGTGATTTTAGATGATATCTCCAATAGCAATAACATTCGTATAGAAGTAGAGGGCAACAGTGATTACGAGTATGCCATCAATGGTGGGGAATTTCAAGATTCCAATGTTTTCATTGATGTACCGCCTGGCGAAAACACGGTAATTATTAACGACTTAAATGGATGTGGTATCACGGAACCCATTCCTTTCCTAGTAGTGGGTTATCCAAAATTCTTTACACCCAATGCCGATGGTTTGCATGATTCGTGGCATATATTGGGGGTGGAAACACTGACTGACCCCACGGTATTCATTTTTGATCGCTATGGAAAATTATTGAAGCAATTGACTGCAAATACTCCTGGATGGGACGGCACTTTTAATGGCAGACCCATGCCTTCGTCGGACTATTGGTTTAAATTTGATTATTCCCGTCAGGAAAACGGAATGTTGGTTGCCAGAACTGTCCGCACACATTTTACCTTAAAACGATAGGGGTTAAAACAACAGATTGCTTTCCATTTTTAATTGAAAAGCAATCCATATATCGTATCAAAGGCTCAAAAAAGATAAGTTACAGATTTAAGGTGTAACTCAAGGTGACGTTTGTGTTGATGGCATTGATCAAAGCAGGAGTGGTTACTCCAGTATCGAACAATTGTTCGTTAATATCTTGTTCGGATCTGCTATACGTAAGGTCTAATCTACTTCCTCCAAAATTGAATCCTATTCCAGCCGAATAACCCGTAAGATCTCCAATGGTCTGTCCATCTGCATAAGGGCTTTCCTCAAAACGATATCCTCCACGTAAGCTGACATTGTCTATTTTGAATTCCCCACCGACTCTATAGGTGGAAACTTCACCCAAAGTATTGGAAATGGCAGTGTTCACCGTGGCGAAGCTTGGATCGCTGGTTGGGCGTAGTTCGGCTTGGGTAAAATCTTGATAGCCGTAATCAAAGCTCAAAAGTCCTTGTTTTCCAAAAATAAGCGCTAAACTTCCGGTGACTTTTCCGGGAGTTTTAATGGTATAGGCATCGAAAAGATTTACAATGTTAAAATCGATAAAGTTAATATCGTCATCGGCCAAATCAGAATTGATGCGTTGTGAAGTGTCATCGGTTAAGCGATACCATGTTGGAGATTGATAACTTCCTCCAATGCGTACGCTGTTGTTCAATTTTGCTATTGCCCCTACGCTGAACGAAAAACCATTTCCTTCGGTATGCAATAAATTGTCAAAATTCACAAATTGTATTTCGGAATCGGCATCAAAACCACTTTCGCTTAACCGCGTCAGACGGTCATAGACTACCGTATGAAAATTTAGGGAGGCACCAATATAAAGGTGATCCTTATACTGTGAAGCCAGATTTAAATTAAACTTGCTGTTAAAACCAGAAGTAGACTGCAAGAATTCTTGGTTTACCGCAGTGTAGGAAGCATTGGATACATATCCCGTATTGTTGGGATCTGTAACATCCAAAGGATCAATGATGCCCCCAAAATATCCTAAAAAGGTCTGTTGGTCGGCAAATCCAAGCTCTGCACCAATATCCAGATAGGCTTGCTCTATAAACTCTCCATCCTGTAAAAATAGAGGGCCTAAGGGAGTACCTTGGGCAAAGTTTAAAAAGTAATTGTCTATGCCCTGATCGCTTCTACCGGAAGCAAAAAATTCATTGTCGTAATTTTCGACAATATCATAATTCAACCCTAGAGTTATTTTTTTCCATTCCGCATCGTCATCGCTGCTTTTAAATACGAATACGGCCCCAATCTGATTCAATTCAATAGAATTGAAGGTGGTATTGTTCGTCGTATTGAAATAAGTAGCGTCATTATCATTATTGTAGTTAGATCCCGAAAGGGTAAATAAACTATTATTAAAGACAGCGGCGCCAGCAGGATTGATGTTTACCGCAGATAGATCTCCTCCTAATGCTCCGAAGGCTCCGCTCAGTCCTTGAAAACGTGCTGTACCTTGAAGGTTTTCTGTGCTATATCGCACCACATCGTTGATGTTTTGAGCGCTACCTATAGCGCATACCAAGACCATGATGAAAATTGAGTATCTTTTCATTTGACTAAATTATTTTGAAAGTTTTTTGATGATTTCTTACCGTCTAAATTAGGTTATCGTCTTCTTCCACTACTTCTAGAGGATGATCTGCCCGAAGATCTTGAACTGCTTCGGCCGCCTGAAGACCGAATAGAACTGCTTCTGCCTGAAGAACGTATGGAGCCACTTCTACTGGAGCTTCTGGAAGATCCCCTGTAGCTACTGCCACTACTCCTTCTGCTTCCTGATCTAATGGAAGAACCGCGATTTGTACTTCTGGAAGATGAACTTCTGTAGCCACTACTTCTAGAACTGTTTCCGGAACGTCTATATCCTGAGGAACTTCTTCGTGAGCTGCTATTGCCTCTGCTGATTCCTGAACCTCTGCTATACCTTGATGAACTTCGCGCTGAATTGCCTCTATAATTTTGGCTGCTTCTAGAGCTTCCATTATACCTTGGAACAGCTCTTGTGCTTCTACTGCTTCTAAAGGCCGCATTTCTTCCTCTTGATGATCGTATGGAATTACCGCTTCTCCTTGCAGCAATACCTGCGCCTCTGTTGGAGCGTATCGCTGTTCCATTTCTTCCGATCCTGGACCTTGAAGTATTTAAATTGGATCGTCCATTTCTACGAGCAACGCTAGACCTTGAAGAACGTGCACTTGCTATCCCATTTCTATTGTAAAAACCTCGTCGTCCTCTGTTGAAGGCAAAGTTTCGCCCTCCTCGGAATCCAAAACCTCTATTGTAGAATCTACCATAGCGGTAAGGGGAATAGAATCCTCCATATCCAAAACGGTTAAATCCAAAACCAAGACCAAAACCACCATAGCCATAACCAAAGCCTCCGAAACCATAGCCTAGGCCAAAACCACCATAGCCAAATCCGCCAGGACCATAGCCATAACCGCTATAGCCAAAACCACCGAATCTGCCAAAGCCTAGAAATCCCCAGGGATCATAAAATCCTCCGCCAAAACCATAGGGGCCATAGAATCCATTAAATCCGTAAAGACCTCCATATCCGTAATCATGAAAGTTTATGGTGACATTACTTTGGTTATCTCCCCAACCAGGATTTCCATTATACGTATTGTAATCATTAAAATAATCGGTGTCAACATTAATACTATCATTGGCAATATCGCTACTGTAGCTATCAATATCCGTAAATATTTCACTATCCAATATTTCTTGATACTGATCGGCTTTTTGGGCAAAATATTGTTCGTAAGTGTTATCGGTGTTCTGTCTTGTTACATTTCTCGGTGCCCTTTCCGTGCTACTACGATTGCTACTACTATAGATTCCATCATTGTCATAATACGATGACTGTTGATAAGAACCGCAAGAAGCTAAAAACGTGCCGATAAGGGCAATTAGGCTTACGATGCGTATTCTTTTGTAGGGTAGAGAATGTATCATAGTTGTAAATTTAATGTTGAACATTGTAAAAATAGTTTAATTTTACCGAACTATTTTATTGATATTAGGTCGCAAGTTTTGTGCCAAACTTTACATTATGGGTAAAAATTTAACGAAAAGAAGTGAAGATTATTCTAAATGGTATAATGAACTTGTTGTTAAAGCGGATTTAGCGGAAAATTCAGGAGTCAGAGGTTGTATGGTCATTAAACCATACGGTTTTGCCATTTGGGAAAAAATGCAAGCAGGATTGGATAAGATGTTCAAGGAAACAGGACACGAAAATGCCTATTTCCCATTGTTTATCCCCAAATCATATTTGAGTAAGGAAGCAAGTCATGTAGAAGGGTTTGCCAAAGAGTGTGCCGTTGTAACACATTATCGCTTAAAGAATGCGGAAGACGGTGGTGGCATCATTGTGGACCCCGAAGCAAAATTGGAAGAAGAGCTTATCGTAAGACCTACTTCGGAGACCATTATTTGGGATACCTATCGCCGATGGATACAATCCTATAGGGATTTGCCTTTACTGATTAACCAATGGGCCAACGTAGTGCGATGGGAAATGCGTACCCGACTCTTTTTGCGTACTGCAGAATTTCTATGGCAAGAAGGACATACGGCACATGCGACGGAGAAAGAAGCTATTGCCGAAGCGGAACAGATGATGCATGTATATGCCGATTTTTCGGAAAATCATATGGCCGTACCTGTTATAAAAGGAGTGAAGACAGAAAGCGAGCGTTTTGCCGGAGCGGTGGAAACCTATTGTATTGAAGCGTTGATGCAAGATGGAAAGGCGCTCCAAGCAGGGACGTCGCACTTTTTAGGACAGAACTTTGCCAAAGCGTTTGATGTAAAGTATGCCAACAAAGAAGGAAAACAAGAACATGTTTGGGCCACTTCCTGGGGCGTATCTACACGACTTATGGGAGCATTGATCATGACGCACAGTGATGATAATGGATTGGTATTGCCTCCAAAATTAGCGCCTATTCAAGTGGTGATCGTACCTATTTATAGAGGAAAAGAGCAATTGGATCGAATTTCTGAAAACGTGATGCCTTTGGTCAAAGCGCTTCGGGCTAAGGGAATTTCTGTAAAATACGATAATAGGGATACCCATAAACCTGGATTTAAGTTCAATGAATATGAATTGAAAGGAGTTCCTGTTCGATTGGCGATAGGGCAGCGCGATTTGGAGAATGGAACTTACGAAGTGGCAAGAAGGGACACTTTGGAAAAAGTGACGATAGCTGCAGATGAGGTGGTCGCTAAAATCGAGTTTTTATTGGAGGACATTCAGAAAAATATTTACCAGAAGGCTTTAGAACATCGCGAAGGCCACATCACAAATGTGGAGTCTTATGAAGAATTCAAAAAAGTTTTGGAAGAAAAAGGTGGTTTTATAGCGGCGCATTGGGATGGTAGTGCGGCAACGGAAGAAAAGATAAAGAATGAAACCAAGGCCACCATCCGTTGTATTCCTTTAGAAACTGAAACCGTAGCAGGGAGCTGTATGGTTACAGGGGCACCTTCTAAAAAAAGAGTGCTTTTTGCCAAGGCCTATTAGCGGTTATTTTAGTATATTTCAGTAGGAAAATAAGATATATTGCAAAAAATAATATTTAGGTATTGCGATAGTAAAAAATAATTGTATTTTTGCATCCGCAATTGTGCAAATTATGGTCCGTTCGTCTAGGGGTTAGGACGCCAGGTTTTCATCCTGGTAACAGGGGTTCGATTCCCCTACGGACTACAAAGTTGTTTTAAGAGCAATCTTTAACGACTAAATTGAAATCATAATGGTCCGTTCGTCTAGGGGTTAGGACGCCAGGTTTTCATCCTGGTAACAGGGGTTCGATTCCCCTACGGACTACAACAGTACAATGGGGAGACCCATAAAAAAATAACAAAAGATAAAATGGCAAATCATAAGTCAGCATTAAAAAGAATCAGAAGAAACGAAGCAGTACGTTTACGTAATAGATATCAGCATAAAACCATGCGTAATGCATTGCGTAAATTGCGTTCTGAAGAAGATAAGAAAACTGCGGAGACCTTATTGCCAACAGTGGTAAGTATGATCGATAAATTGGCGAAACGCAATATTATCCACTCCAATAAGGCAGCTAACTTAAAGAGCAAATTGTCAAAGCAAATTGCTGCCATGTAAGGAACAATCTGTTTTCAAGAAATTAAAAGCGCTTTTCATTCGAAAAGCGCTTTTTGTATTTATACATAATTTTTAAATTATCATTGCGCAATTCTTCCTTTGGTCATTCGTAAAAAACCTAAGATAAAACAAGTGTACATGCATACGATTAGAATATGCAGGATGGTCAAAATATGATACTCATAATAAATCTGAGGATCATTTTCTATGATGTATACCAAAAAAGGGTAGAACGGATAGAAAATTAAAAAACCAATGCATATCCATAACATTAAAATATTATAGCGCGACTTTATTATTCGCGTTGCCTTCTGTACTTGCTTAAGGTACAATATGGTTATTCCCAATAAAATAAGGGAGCCTGAAAAAATACAATACATAGGCGTGGACAAAAAGATATCTTCAAAAGATATGTTGACGATGCTTATGACACTAAATAGAACTGCCCCGTATTTTACATAGTTTTTGTGTATTTCCTTATGCATTGATCGCCAAAACACATAAAAGAAATACAAAAAGAAAATGATATCAAAAATATTATAAATGAGTTTATTGTATTGCGAATGTTGTTCTAAATCAATATAAATAATTTGAAAAATATCTATATGTTTAATCAGTCCTCCGAGAATTTCATTTAAAAGTGTATATGCAATAATAATAGGGAAAAACTTCAGAGGACTTTCATAATAATAGCGATAGCGCACTATTGAAAAAACCAAGGCAATACTGTACAAAATAATGAAATAATTCTTTTGTATGATTTCTATCATAATAGTGCTTCTATAGCTAAAAGGAAAAATAAAATTAATAAGGAGGTGGAGCTATATTGCCTCTATTCAAGAACATGGAAGTTGTATCCACAAACATGATCGGAGGTTTTTTAGCTGCTGTGTTTAAGGAAGGAAATAGGGATGCATTGTTTTTTTCGGGCTGCCCAATTTGCCCTAAACCAGATTGTCCCTTCACAAATTCAAAAGCGTTGGACAATAATACTGGTTTGTGATTTTTGCCACCCTCATGTATTCCATAGAAAAGATAGTCTCTTTTGCCTCTTTTTATGGTGGGGGCAATAACTACAGAGTTTTGTCCGGGATGGATAATGCTATCTCCATTTGGAAACTTGGCTTCATCCGGATAATTCACAAAATAAATGCGAATTGTGCTGATATCTTCCTTTAGGTTGCCCGCTTGTTGTTCAATATACTCCATATATTGCTTAATGGTCTTGTAGTCGTACTCAACATAGCGCCCAATGTTAAACGTATCCTTGCTTCGCTTTCGGTGAAGGATCGAATCTTCAAAATGACGTATCAAAGGAACACGGCGTTCGGTATACATTTTGTACATCATTTTGGCTTCCTTCAAGGAGACAATTTGCTTTGGTGGTTTTACAGGTTTTTGTGGTTTTTCCCCTTCTTCCCCACCTTCTTTTTTGTATTCGCCTTCAGCACAGTTGCTTAAGGAAAAAATCATAACGGAACACAAAAATAGAAATACAAAGACATTGGTTTTTTTTCTCATAATGTTAGTGTTTTAAATTAAATTTAAGCCTTTGTATGAAGCTTGCTAGGGGGAAATCACATTCTTTATACTTGATAAATATATCTTAAAATAGTGATATTTTAAAGAATAAATTGGGGAAAAGAAACGAATATACCTATAACAGAAGGCAAGTGCCTTGTTAAAAATGTAAGATGGGCTGCGATTTTTTTCAAAACCGCTTTTTATGGCAATAGTGTTTCGTACAGTGCATAAAAAAGCCTAAAATCAGAATAATTTTAGGCTTTTTTAAGAAGGGGGTTATGAAAACTCTATTGACTCATGGTCATCAAAAACTCCTCATTGTTTTTAGTCTGTTTAATACGCTGCTCCATAAATTCCATAGCCTCTACAGGATTCATATCGGCCAAATACTTACGCAAAATCCACATGCGTTGAATGGTATTTTCTTCCAATAGAATATCATCCCTACGGGTACTGGAGGAGGTAAGGTCAATGGCTGGGAATATTCTTCTATTGGATATTTTACGATCCAACTGCAATTCCATATTACCTGTTCCTTTGAATTCTTCAAAGATCACTTCATCCATCTTAGAACCGGTTTCTGTCAAAGCCGTGGCAATTATGGATAAAGAACCGCCATTTTCAATATTTCTGGCCGCTCCAAAGAAACGTTTTGGTTTGTGTAGGGCATTAGCATCCACACCACCACTCAATACCTTACCAGAGGCCGGTTGCACGGTATTATATGCTCTTGCCAAACGTGTTATGGAATCCAAAAGGATAACCACATCATGGCCACATTCAACCAGACGTTTTGCCTTTTCCAATACAATATTGGCTACGCGCACATGTTCTGTAGCTTCCTTGTCAAAGGTAGAAGCAACAACCTCGCCACGTACATTCCGTTGCATATCGGTAACTTCCTCGGGACGTTCGTCGATGAGCAATATGATTTGATATACTTCGGGATGATTTGCCGCAATGGCATTGGCAACATCTTTGAGTAACATTGTTTTACCTGTTTTAGGTTGGGAAACAATCATGCCACGTTGCCCTTTTCCTATGGGAGAAAACAAATCGATAATTCTTGTAGAGATGGTGCTTTGACGTTCCGCTAAGTTAAATTTTTCCTGAGGGAACAGGGGCGTCAAATGCTCAAAGGACACACGGTCTCGAACCACTTGAGGTGCCAAACCATTAATTTTATTGACTTTGATCAAAGGGAAATATTTTTCGCCTTCTTTAGGGGGGCGTACATTTCCTAAGACCGTATCCCCGGTCTTTAATCCAAATAACCTGATTTGGGATTGCGACACATAAATATCGTCTGGAGAGGATAAATAATTATAGTCCGAAGAACGCAAGAAACCATAACCATCTTGCATAATGTCCAAGACACCTTCACTTTCTATGATGCTGTCAAATTCGAACTCAGGTTCCTTATACCGGTTTTTTAAATCTTTATCAAAATTACTGTTCTTGTCGTGATTGTTTTTTTGATGATGATTTCCTTTTTTGTGCTGTTGGTTCTTGTGTTGGGACTGATTCTTATGCTGTGGAGCATTTTTTTGATTCTGATGTCCGTTGGAACTATGTTGCTGTTGCGACTTCCGATCATCCTGGGCATCTCCACGTTTGGGATTGCGATCATGGGTTTTCTTGGTGTCAACAGTCTTTTTAGTATCATTTGAAGTTTGCTCGGCGGCAACTTTGGGCTTTGAAGTCGAATTTTCAGTATTCGTATTGCCTTTTGGGGCCGGTTTGGAAATGCGTTCTCTTTTGGGTTTGGATGGAGCTTGCTTTTTCTCTGTGGCTTCTTTTTTAGAAGAAACCTTGGGCTTAGCCTCATTTTGCGGCTTTTCCTGTACAATTTTTTCTTGTACAATCTTGGGGTTGGAGGCCTGAACATCGAGGATTTGATAGACTAAATCTAGTTTTTTTAATGACTTGTATTTAGGGATTTTAAGCCCCTTGGCCATTTCTTGAAGCTCAGGAAGTTTCTTTGCTTTTAAATCTGAAATCTCAAACATTGAATGTTGAATAAATTAATACGTGTGTTGAAAAATATGGATTGTATCGTTATGTGGATATTACGTGGGAATGAAACCCGTTTTGGTAAGTGTGATAACTAATAACAAAGCGAAATTACAAATTATTTTCAACATTTGGGGGATAATTTTTGAAAAGAGACTTATTTTTGTGCTTTCATACGAACAAATAATATGATTCAGCGAATACAAACTTTCTATCTTATCATAGTAGCGCTTCTGGCAGGTGGTCTGCCTTTTGTGTTAAAACTCTGGTCTGATACCGAAGGGAATGCTATTTTTGCTCATAATGTAGTGCCAGTTTCCATTGCTTTTTACGTATCTGCCGTATTGGCTATAGTGGCAATAGCACTTTTTAAAAATAGAAAAAATCAATTTGTGGTAAACAGATTGAATATGATATTACATCTTTTTTTACTGGGATTTTTCGTTTATCGATCGCTAAGCTTATCCGGAGAAACTATGATTTCTGAGAAGGGTATTGGGATGTTGATTCCTGTATTTTCTATCGTTTTTTTAGTCCTGGCCAACAGGGCTATAAAGAAGGATGAAGATCTTGTAAAATCTGTTGATCGTTTGCGTTAAACCTAACATCTTAGTAGTATTAGTGCGTTAAACCCGGGGTTGTTCCCGGGTTTTTTAGTTTAAGTGGCGTATATTATCTTTTTCCCAATTCAATAATTTCAAGATCCTTTATTTCTTCTCCATCAATAGTAAAGCGTAACATGGTGCGCATTTGATGAAAGCCGTGTTTTCCACAAGCTCCTGGATTCATATGTAATAGTCCAAGCTTTTTGTCCCACATCACCTTTAAAATGTGTGAGTGTCCACTGATAAATAATTTGGGGGGATTTTTTTTGATTTCTTCCCGGACTCTAACATTGTACTTATGCGGATAGCCCCCTATATGGGTAATCCATACATCTACCCCTTCACAAAAGAATCTATTGTCCAAAGGAAATTCCAATTGAATTTTATGGTCATCAATGTTCCCATAAACGGCGCGCAACGGCTTTTCTTTGCGGAGGGAATCGGTAACGGTCAATTGCCCAATGTCTCCGGCATGCCATATTTCGTCGGCTTGTTTTGCATACTTTAAGATGGTGTCGTCAATATAACTATGGGTGTCGGAGAGTAATAAGATGCGTGTCATTACATTAAAAAAATGCTAAAATTGCGGGCGATTAAATTTCTTTTAAAAAGGATTAGGGTATCTTTGTGTACCACAAAAATAGGCGATTAACTTGAGATATTTTATTGCTTTTTCATACTTTGGCAAATCTTATCACGGATGGCAAAAACAACCCAATGCCATTACGGTACAGCAAGTCTTAGAGGATGCATTTGCCACAGTTTTGAGAAAGTCAATTGCGTTAACGGCGGCCGGGCGCACAGATACCGGAGTTCATGCAAAACAGATGTATGCCCATTTTGATGCCGAAACAATAACGAACGCACCCGATTTGGTATATCGCCTCAATGCATTTTTGCCGGCGGATATCAGTGTGGCAGGAATTTACCCAGTGGCTCCTGATTTACATGCCCGTTTTCATGCCGTGGAACGAACGTACGAATATTGGATCGTGCAAGAGAAAAATCCTTTTTACACAGATGCGGCCCACTATGTAAAACATCCCTTGGATATTTCGCGGATGAATAATGCCGCAAAAATGCTAAAAGACTATACCGATTTTGAGTGTTTTTCGAAATCCAATACGGATGTGCATACATTCTTGTGCCAGATTGAGAATGCCTTTTGGAAGAAAGAAGGTGACCTATTGGTATTCACCATAACGGCAGATCGTTTTTTGAGAAACATGGTGCGGGCCATCGTGGGAACACTTTTGGATATTGGAATAGGGAAAACGGATAGCCAACATCTACATCGGGTAATTGAAAGTAAGGATAGAGGAAAAGCAGGAGCTTCGGTGCCGGCAAAAGGCTTATATTTGACCAAGGTTTGCTACCCCGAAAATAGTATAAGAAAAGATGGATAAAGAAACAGGAAAAGCATTTGATATACGTTTGTTCAAACGTTTAGTGGCTCATACGAAACCATATAGACTTACGTTTTATGGGGTGGCTTTAGCAGCCATACTACTTTCTGGCTTTGCAATACTTACGCCTTTAATTTTAAGGGATATTGTTGATGGAGCAATCAAGAATACCGATTCCGAACGACTCTTGTTCCTTGTAGTGTCTATGTTAGGAGTACTTCTGGGGCAGGTAATTAGCCAGTTACTGTTTAATTATTATGCGAACTGGTTGGGAGAATCGGTAATCAAGGATATTAGGATCAAACTCTTTGAACGAATGATCGGATTTCGAATGAAATATTTTGACAATTCTTCCATAGGTTTATTGGTCACTCGGGCCGTTGCAGATATGCAACGTATCGGGGAAATTTTTAGTCAAGGTTTTTTCGTAATCGTTGCAGATTTGCTGAAAATGTTGGCTGCGGCAGTGGTTATGTTGGTGCTTAATTGGAAATTGGCTTTGATCGTATTTTTGGTACTTCCTTTGATTCTCTATGCTACTCGCTTGTTTCAAAAAGCAATGAAGGTTGCCTTTATCGAAGTCAGGGCGCAGGTTTCCAATTTAAATTCCTTCGTGCAGGAACGCATTACAGGAATGAAAATCGTACAATTGTTTACCCGTGAAAAAATAGAGAGTGAGAAATTTAGGGAAATCAACACCAAGCATCAAAATGCTTGGTTGAAGACCGTATGGTACAACTCTATTTTCTTTCCCATCGCTGAAATTGTCTCCTCTATTGCCGTTGGTTTGGTAGTATGGTTTGGAGGGCTTCAAAACGTAGCCAATATCGATACGAATGTGGCCGGGACATTATTTGCCTTTATCCTTCTTATTGAAATGCTCTTTCGGCCGTTGCGACAGATAGCCGATAAATTCAATACCTTGCAGATGGGGATGGTCGCGGCGAACCGAGTATTTAAAATTCTGGATACCGAAAGCCATATTGAGGATAAGGGAGAAGTGGTCAAGGAAGATGTCAAAGGAGATATCTCCTTTGCTGATGTCCGTTTTGGATACTTGGAGAATGAGGAGGTTTTGCATGGAATATCTTTTGATGTGAAAGCAGGGGAGACCATTGCTATTGTGGGAGCAACAGGAGCTGGAAAATCTACGATCATTAATTTGTTGAATCGTTTTTACGAAATCAATTCAGGAGCCATCTTCGTGGACGGCGTCAACATAAGGGATTATAAATTGGCCTCATTGCGATCTAAAATTGCCATTGTATTACAAGATGTCTTTCTTTTCGCGGATACCATTGCCAATAATATTTCTTTAAAGGATGATGCTATCGCTTTAGAAGAAATCAAGGAAGCTGCCAAGCAAATAGGAGTTCATGAATTTATCAGTAGTTTGCCAGAGGATTACCAATACAATGTAAAAGAGCGTGGTGCCATGTTATCTAGCGGACAACGACAATTGATCGCTTTCCTAAGAGCTTATGTGAGTAATCCAAGTATCCTGGTATTGGATGAAGCAACTTCCTCTGTAGATACCTATTCCGAACAATTGATCCAACGGGCAACCGAAAAAATTACGGAGGGTAGAACGTCCATCATCATTGCGCATCGTTTGGCCACCATAAAAAAGGCCGATAAGATTATTGTCATGGATGCGGGGCAAATTGTAGAAATTGGGACACATCAAGAGCTGTTAAAGAATGGGGGCTATTACAACAATCTGTATGAAGCGCAATTTATGTCTGACGAAGTTGCTTAACTAAGATTAAATTTCTTTTTTCTGGGAACTTCAAATGATGTGCTTTTTTCCATACGCTTAAAACGCTACTTTCGGTGAATGCATTTAGGTCTTGTTTAGGAAATCCAGTGATACAGTGTCATGGGCAATTGAGCAACCTTTTTATTTTTTTCCACTTCTTTAATGATTTCCTCAATAGCATCCGTAAAAAGAAACACGAAAGCAAAAGACACAATAGATACTAGAATATAAAGTACAAAGGATACCGCAAAGAACAATAGAATTTTTAGGAGAACCTGTGCGGCATTCAAATCAAAGACCTGCTGTAAAACATAGATGTAATAGATAAACTGAAGGAGTGTCGTGGAGAGTGCAATACCCAGAAATAAATTGCTATTCCATAGGGTTAGGAATTGCAATAAACTAATGGTGATAGTGTAGTGCGAATAGGTATAGATATTGAGTACGACATGTTCACTGAAATTGAATTTTTTATAGTTGTAAAATACGATTCTGGAGATGATGGCTAAAATGGGAACGGTGAGTATTAAAATCAAGGATTGATATTCCAGAATATTTTGCACCGCTTCATTTATGGATTCCGTAGCTTGAAAGCTTACATTGCTATTATTGGATTCAAAAACCGAGAAGGCATCTGTATATATAGAGTCAAAAAATTTATTTTGAATAAAAAATAAAAAGCCCGCGAGGGTCAGGGCAAAGGTAAGGTAGCCAGCAGGATTAATATAGCGTTTACGTATACCGGAAACATAACCGGAAATTACAGCGTCGGGCTTCGCAAACATATCCCTGAAGGTTTTGACCAAATAGTTTTCCACATTGAGGAAGCGCTCCGAAAAGTCTGCCCATAGATTTTTGATGGTTAATCTGTTTCTAATGATTTTTGCTCCGCAAGCGTAGCAGAAATTGGCCCTAAAGCGTAATGGAGTGTCACAATTTTTGCAATACATAATGGTTGGTTTTATGGGATACAGCTACGTTTGAGGGTTACTGTCTCAGACTAGGTCTTCCTGTATAATTTCGGTAAGCTCTTCTAGGTTTTTATATAATATGAATTCTCCGTTTCTAATATAAGTAATCAATCCTGTTTCCTCGCTTACTACGATAGCAAGGGCATCGGTTTTTTCCGTAATGCCTACAGCAGCCCTATGTCTAAGACCAAAACGAAGAGGGATACTTCGTTCTTTGGATACGGGAAGAATAACTCTGGTGGCTACAATAAAATTTCCCGCAATAATAGCTGCACCATCATGTAAAGGACTATTCTTATAAAAAATACTTTCTATAATGGGTTGTGTGATCTCAATGTTCATTTTGTCTCCGGACGATTTTACAAAATCCAGTGAATTATTTCTTTGGATAACGATAATGGCCCCGGTTTTGGACGCGCTCATTTTTTCGCAGGCTTTTATCAAAGCTTCAACATTGGCCGTATTCGTCAATACTTTTTGCTTAATAAACTTAAAATGGCGAATGAAATTGCGTTTTGTTGCAAAATTGGTAGATCCTATCATCAATAGGAATTTTCGTATTTCTTGTTGAAAAACAATGATCAATGCAATGAGACCTACTTGCATAAATCCACCCACAATACTGCTGATCATTTTCATTTCCAATAACTCGGTCAGTTTCCAAAACCCCCAAACAATGACAATTCCAATAAAAATATTAATGGCTACGGTTCCTCTGACCAGTTTATAGACATAGTACAGTAGGACAGCTACCATAATAATGTCTATAATATCGGTAATTCTGAAATCGAGAAAATTAAAAAAATCCAATCCTAGCGGTTTTTGTAAAATTAGGAAAAATTGAGAAACAAAAAATCAATCTTTTTCTGACGGAATAGCTTCCCATAGTTTAATGCAATCCATGGCTTCCTTGACATCGTGCACCCTTAATATCTGCACCCCCTTGCCGAGTGCAAACATATGTAAGGCCGTGGTTCCGTTCAGTGCTCCTTTGGCATCGGTTTGGAGGGTTTTATGGATCATGGATTTTCTGCTTAATCCAATCAAGAGAGGCAAATCTAAATGATGAAAGAGGTTTAGCTTGCCCAAGACTTCATAGTTTTGTGTCACATTTTTGGCAAAGCCAAAGCCCGGGTCTACAATAATATCCTTAATTCCGGCTGCTCTTGCCATGGCAATACGTTCTGAAAAGTAATAGAGGATATCCTGGAGAAGGTTTTTATAGTTGGTGTGCCCTTGCATACTCTGCGGGGTACCCTTGAGATGCATCATGATATAAGGCGATTTATATTGGGCTACCACCTTAAACATATTCCCATCCAAGACTCCGGCCGAAATATCATTGATCAGGGCAGCTCCATGTGAAAGGCAAGTAGCCGCAACAGTACTTCTAAAGGTGTCTATGGAGAGTAGAATATCCGGGAATTTTTTGATAAGGAGGTCAATAATGGGGACAATCCTGCGCAATTCTTCCTCTTCTTGGACATGTTCTGCTCCCGGCCTTGAACTATAAGCGCCAACATCAATAAAAGTAGCTCCATCGTTCAACATTTTTTCCACTTGAGACAGTAATGCCGCATCGTCCTTATATTTTCCGCCATCAAAAAAAGAATCCGGAGTAATGTTCAGGATGCCCATGACTTTAGGGTTTTTTAAATCAATCAGTTGTTGCTTGCAATTCAGGGTCATGGTTATTTTTTTAGCGGATTAAATTCTAGGTACGGACGATCTAAAGACAAGTTTAAAGAGATACCTTTGAACAATTAAAAATTTTAAGCGAAATTTACGCAAATTAGAACGAATAGATGCAGCAAACTTCTCAGCAATACGATGCAGTAATTCAAAAGTGTCGTGACTTATTCCTAAAAAAAATGAAGGACTACGGCAGTGCATGGCGTATTTTAAGATTGCCTTCACTCACCGATCAAATTTATATCAAGGCGCAGCGTATACGAAGTTTACAGGAGAATGCCGTAAGGAAAGTAGACGAAGGGGAGAAATCCGAGTTTATAGGAATCATCAATTATGCCCTTATGGCGTTGATACAATTGGAAAAAGGTATTGCGGAGCAACCCGATCTTTCATTGGAAGAAGCCTTGGGATTCTATGATAAACATCTTGAAGAGACCAAATCCCTAATGGAGAATAAGAATCATGACTATGGAGAGGCCTGGCGGGATATGAGAGTGAGTTCATTAACCGATTTAATCATCCAAAAGTTGTTGCGTGTAAAACAAATAGAAGATAACCAAGGGAAAACATTAGTCAGCGAAGGTATTGATGCCAATTACCAGGATATGATCAATTATTCCGTTTTTGCAATGATTCACCTTTCCGAAGAGAAATAAGGGAGACTTGTGCATCCTGTTTTGCCCTGTGTATGCTATTGCATTTAGATAGATTTGCCGCTCTGGAGGCGATATAGGCGCTACGGGATATGAAATGTATACAAAGTTTATAAAGAGAACTATGAAGTTTATTGTTGGTTTTAGTAGAATTTTTGTTGGGGTATTATTCATTATCAGCGGTTTTATTAAGTTGAACGACCCAGTGGGCTTTTCCTTTAAATTGGAAGAATATTTTAGTCCGGGAGTTTTAAACCTTCCTTTTTTTGAACCCCATGCGTTGGAAATTTCTATTATTGTGGTGATTCTGGAAGTCTTGGTGGGCGTGATGCTCCTCGTAGGATTCCGAGTAAAACTAACGCTATGGAGTCTATTGGCAATGATCGTTTTCTTCACTTTTCTTACATTCTACTCGGCCTACTTCAATAAAGTTACGGACTGTGGCTGCTTTGGGGATGCTATAAAATTAACGCCCTGGGAATCCTTTACGAAGGATGTGATATTATTAGTGCTTATTTTGATTCTCTATGTGGGTAGGAAACATATACAACCAATCTTCAATACGAAAATAAATGCAAGTGTCACGGTAGTTGCGTTGCTGTCTTGTGTCATTTTTGCCCATCATGTATTGAACCATTTACCGTCTATTGATTTTAGGCCCTATAAGATTGGCGCCAATATCACGGACGGCATGAGTGTTCCTGAAGATGCTCCACAGGCCATCTATGAATATGCATGGAAATTTGATGTCAATGGAGAAGAAAAAATTATCGTGACCAATAAGGAATATCCCAATGTGGAAGGAGAGTTTATAAGTGTGGAGACTACGGAAATACAGGCGGGTTATGAACCTCCGATTCATGATTTTAGTATTGAGCAGAATGGGGAAGACTTTGCGCCTACTTTTCTAAAGAAGGATAAATTGGTCATGATTATCGCTTACGACCTTAAAAAGAGTACTTCTACAGCATTTAAAGCGGTCAAAGAAATGGCGGCCACAGCGGCGAAGAAAGGGTATAAGGTCATTGGCATGTCGGCTTCTGGATCAGAATACACCGAGAAAATACGGAAAGAATACGGCTTGGATTTTGAGTTCTATTTCACCGATGAAACGGCACTCAAGACGATTGTGCGCTCTAACCCGGCAGTTTTGGTTTTGAAAAAAGGAACCATACAACAAAAAGTACATTATAACGATATCGATTCGCTCACTTTTTAGCGCTTGGGTATCGTAATGATTAGAATTTATATGGGTAGGATATAAGGGCAAACCATACTTTTGCACCTTTGAAAAAAATAATGAAATCAACAGAACATCATGAGAAACAAAATCGTTGCAGGAAACTGGAAAATGAACAAAAATTTAGAGGAAACGGAAACATTGTTATCGGCCTTATCCGCTAAATTGCCAGATACCCATGCGGAAGTAATGGTAGCGCCAACTTCAATAAATCTTGCGGCAGCTGTACGTCATTTGCATGCTTCTGCCATAGAAGTGATTGCTCAGAATATGCATTTTGCAGAAAGCGGCGCCTATACCGGGGAAATCTCTGGAGACATGTTATTGAATGTTGGTATAGAAACTGCAATTATTGGACATTCGGAACGAAGGGCCTATTTTGGCGAGACCGATGAAATTTTAGCCAAGAAAGTAGATACCGCCTTAGGAAAAGGGATACGAATTCTTTTTTGTTTTGGCGAAGAATTGGAAGATCGTAAGTCTGGAAACCATTTTAAGGTAGTAGAGGAACAATTGAAAAATGCCTTATTTCATTTAGATACAGCAGCATGGAAGAATATTGTATTGGCTTACGAGCCAGTGTGGGCCATCGGTACAGGGGAGACGGCTTCCCCGGAACAAGCACAAGAGATGCACGCCTTTATCAGGAAGACAGTAACAGAGGCCTTCGACGCTACTGTGGCAGATGAAGTATCCATTCTGTATGGTGGCAGTGTAAAACCGGCCAATGCGGAGGAGATTTTTTCAAAACCCGATGTAGATGGAGGTCTTATAGGAGGGGCATCTTTAAATGCTGATGATTTTATTGCCATTATACGGGCAATCTAATGTAAGGAAACCTGTACGAAAGATATGATGATGCTGAATAATGTTGTATTGAATACGCCTTTTTGCTAAAGCTACCCGCGATGAATAATACCGTATATATAGGATATCATTTTACCGTTGAGCCTGTGCAGCCAGGTTCTGATATTCTAATTGCTGAGCTGGGAGAGGTTGGTTTTGAGAGCTTTGTAGAGGAAGAAACAGGGATTTTGGCCTATATACAGAAAGAAGATTGGAATCCTTCAATTCTGGAAGGTATCCAGATTTTAGAACATCCAAATTTTCAGATTGCCTATACTAAAGAGGAGATTGCCCAAGAGAATTGGAATGCCACTTGGGAGGAAAATTTTGAACCTATTCAAGTGGGAGAACTTTGTGCGGTACGTGCTCCTTTTCATTCAAAGCCAAATGTTCGTTATGATATTGTCATTGAGCCTAAAATGAGTTTTGGTACGGGGCATCATGAAACAACCCATATGATGTTGCAACACATCTTGGAGCATGATTTTAAGGGTAAAAGTGTCTTGGATATGGGAAGTGGGACAGGTGTACTTGGTATTCTGGCGGCAATGCGAGGAGCATCTTCCGTAGATGCTATAGATGTTGACAATTGGTGTTACGTCAACGCCCTGGAAAATGTGGAACGTAACCAGTGCCCGCAAGTTAGTGTATACGAAGGAGATGCTAGTTTATTGAAAAATCAACGCTATGACATCATTTTGGCGAATATCAATAGAAACATTTTACTTTCGGATATCCCCACTTATGTTGGATGTTTAAAACAAGAAGGAATCCTTTTTTTAAGTGGATTTTATCAAGAGGATATCCCAATAATATCCGAAAAATGTGCCAAGGAAGGGTTAAAATTTGAAAAAAACAGCGAAAAAAATAATTGGGTTGCTGTAAAATATGTATTTTAGTTTCGAAGATAAAACCCCATTTCTATGAGTGGTAAAGAAAAATTATCGGAAGAACTCCTAGTCGTTGAAGAAACGGTAAAGCAGCACGAAATCTTATTGTTCAATGATGATGTCAATACATTTGACCATGTTATTGATACTTTAATAGCCGTTTGTGACCATACACCGGAGCAGGCAGAGCAATGTGCCATTATTGTGCATCACAATGGAAAGTGTACGGTGAAGACGGGAGCGTATAAAGACCTTAAACCGCAGTGCAGTAAGCTGTTAAAGGCGGGACTTAATGCAGAAATTGTATAAGTATACTTTTGTAGTTAAGTTTTAGGTGCAGGTGTTCTTAGGAGTGTCTATCTGATACTTTGTAGTAGATGCTTTTGACCTCAATGAAAAGCTTTCTTTTCTATGGGGAAGCCCAATAACCCCAAAATCTTTAATAATTCCTAGAGCTTATAGATGAGCTTGGCCAAGCGTTCCTTACTTTTTTCACTGTACAGCGATAAAGCGTATACACCTTGACGCAAATTGGTTAAAACAACAAATTGCTGTTCCGAATTTATCTCCGTGGTCATTAGTAATCGCCCTGCCAGACTATAAATTTCCATCCATACTTTTTCCTCAGGAAAACTTTTGGTAAAAATGGTGATTCCATCCGTTACCGGATTGGGGAAAAAAGCAAAAGGAGTGGTGCTCAAAAAGAAGAGCTCTGCCTCTTCAGAAAAGAACGTGCCACCATCCAAAGTGGTAATTTTAACCCGGTAAGTATTCAGTCCCTGATCCGGATTTTCATCTAAAAAAACAAAGCGTAACGAAGCATTTTCGGCAATAGTTCCTATAGCTTCAAAAGTACCTGCAACGAGCTTTTCAATTTCTATTGTAGCCACATTTAATACACTGGATACGATTATGCTGAGCTCACCCGCGGTTTGATCTTCTGAGACCTCCGCAATCAATGCGCTCTCATAGCAGCCTGCTTCAAATACCTCATAATCCTGTGCTATTCCAAGAATACCGGGATTCCCGTTTTCTAAAATAGGTTGTACTGAAAAAAAATTGGAAGCAACGGCAGTTTTATTAAAGACAAAAGTAGTATCCACGGCCGTAACTAATGGTTCTAGTGTATTTTCATTTAAATTGTACACCCGATATGCCGAAACCCCTTCTTGTTTCCTCCAAACGAGTTGAACCGTGTCTTCACAATTTAATCCTACATTGATATTAATGGCTCTGGAAATCGTAAAGGGTTCAGTAAGAAAGTCTTGCTCATCAATGGTCATTCTCGCTAGGGCGGTACCGGCAAAATCCTCTGGGGGCTCCCATAGATAAAAGCCATCCTGAATAGCTAATTGTGTGTCTATGACATTCCAACTAAGACCATCATCATAACTAATAGCCAATTCTCCCGCAGCCTCATCAAAACTACTTTCCCATCTAAAATAACTTATGGTTTCCCCATTATACGGGAAATTATCATTGACCAGAGGGTAGTTCCATGAAAAATGATCTTCGATATCCCATTGATAGGCAATGGCAAATGCTTGGGAAGGAGTGCTGATGTCAAAGCCTGTAATACGGATACTAAATTCGCCGGAACTTGGATTTTCGATCACTACTTGTTCAATATTGTTGAGGTGATCTTCTCCCCTTTCCGCTGAAGCTTCCAAAGCAGCTTGGGAAGGGTTGCTGTTCAATATCCAGGGTAAGTGCGTACTACCTGAAGGCGAGATAACGGTCATGTCAATATCATTGATGAGGGCAAGATTACTATTGACCATCGCTGGGACATCTGTCCAGACCAAAGTAATTTTAAGGTTTTTGGCATTTTCGGGTAGGGGAATAGAGAAATTTTTGGTTTCTGCGGGTTGCACTTCGTCTAGAATATAGCGTCCCTCTATGAGGGTACTAACCGCTCTATGACCATTGATGTTCCCATAACCCGTGGCAAAATCGGGACCTTTGGCCCCAATGTCATTGGCGCTATTGATCAAGGCCGCTTTAGAGAGCGCAGCTGGGGCAGGTGTACCTTGTGACTCTTGATAGGCTTGTTGTAGTAGGGCGGACAAGCCGGAAGTCAACGCTGTGGAATTGGAAGTTCCAATGATACTGTAGCTTACCAATTCTGGTTTTATTCTACCGTCAAAAGCAGGTCCTTTTGATGAAAAAGGAGAACGTTCATCCTCCTCATTTATCGCTCCAATAATCAAGTTGTTCTTGCCCATTTTAAAATTCCCTGTGAGATTGGCAAAATTTCCAAGACCAGCATAACTCCCATCCTCAGGTACAATGCCTCCAGCATTTCCTGAAGAAAAAATGTGCAATTCATTTGGGTTTTCATGAATATGTTGATCATAGGCCTGGGCGAGCGAGCCATAAAAATTTTCAATAGAAGTGCCGTAAGAATGATTTTGTATGAAAATACCGCTTCCTGTCAAGTATTGGGCAGCATCAGGGGGTAGGTTCATTAAGTTTGAAGATTGTAGGAGCGCACTTGGGGCAACCCCTTTGCCATTTATGGAAGAATTTCCAAGTCCGGCTATGATGGTGGACATATCTGTTGGGTGTTGTTCAAAAATGTCGGATTGTAAAGGAGAGAAAATCAATTTATCGATAAGATCAATATCTCCTTCAAAATAGCGATTGTCCTTTACGGAAACGGTAATGCCCATTCCGGTAAGGTTGGGATAATCTACTGCTATTTTATTGATATTGTTAATGCCAAGGTTTAGATCATTTACAGTACTTTCTGGTATAGGGTCAAAAGATTCGTACCCAATATAGGTTACTTCTGTTAAGGGAAGTACCGCAGCCTTGATATCGGATAATCTTCCATAGATATACAAATAGGCACTTGTCTGCCCGGTAATGGAAACCGTTTTATTTCTTTTGAGTAAATCCTGCGTTTTTTGGAGGTCTTTAGAATGGACGACATAGTTGGCTTCGGTTGTGGATTGAATGTTCTTTACGGAATTCCCTAGTTTCCATTCATTATTGACCAAAGCTATACTGTACATTTCATTGGAAGGAGAGTACATTGTTTGGGGTAAAGAAATTACATAATGTTCATTATCGAGAACGCGCAGTACGGTTATCTCTTTGGTTCCCAAGAAAGACTTTTGTTCGGTACGCAAACGGATCAAGGCAGTCACGGTAGCATTTTTTTGCTGTAAAGACGTCAAATCCTGATTTTTATGAATGTAATCCATCCATTTCGTGTCAAATGACGTTTGCCCCAAAATAGGTGCGGCGTAGAGCAATAGTACAATACGGTATAGGTGTTCTTTCATAGCTAAAGTGACAATAATTACATTGGGGAATGTAGTTTTTTGTCAAGATTTTTAGATGGGGTAAACGTTTAAAAGTATTACATTTTAAATAGAAAATCTAGAAATAATTCGTTTTTTCGATTAACGTATTTTTTGTTAACATTTTTGATTGATACGCTAAAAATTAATGCAAAATATAACAATTAAGCAAAACTGAAAATTTTGAGTGTGCATTTCATCGAATTTATCTTAAAAAATTGTTAATTAAAAATAAAACGCAATACTTTAGCTGCCAGAAAATTCGTGCACAGAATTTACATTTCACATTTTGTTAACTAAAAACTATTAAAAAATGAAAAATTTACAGAATTTCGGTAAAATTTTTGCGCTTTCCCTAATGACCGTTTTTGTCTCCTGTGAGTCAGAAGATGTAGGAACAGAGGTAGAAACCGTAGAAGCCGAACTAAAAGTAACGCCTGCTTTGAGGGCCAAACTAGATGCTTTGGCCCTAAATAGCAGTGTGGTAGAACCTTACACTACAACCTACCCAGATGGCAGTACTTTTGAAGGTTTCAAGATCGGAGGAGATATTCTACTTACTGAAAACGAAATCAACACGATGAGCATCTATGCTGATGAAGGTGGAATCACCAGTGAGCAGTACAGAACCAATAATTTGGTAAGCCAACCACGTACCTTAACCGTTATAGGGTATACGGGAGGACAGTTTGCCTTATCTTCTAGAGGTAGAACAGGTTTACGCCGTGCCGTGAACAACTACAATGCATTAAATTTGGGAATTAGCTTTAGTTTGCGTTTTGCCCAAAGTACGAATGCAGATATAGTTGTTTTTGACAACTCTGTGAACAATCCAGGTGGAGCTGGAGGTTCTGCCGGATTCCCTTCTGGTGGAAACCCTAACAGATTCGTTCAAATTTTTGGTTTAAATGGCTTTTCCAATGATGTTAACGAGCATGTTGTAACACATGAAATTGGACATTCTATTGGATTCAGACACACCGATTTCTTCAGCAGACAGAGCTGTGGAGATAACATCAATGAAGGTGATGGAGGAGTAGGAGCAATCCAAATTCCTGGAACACCGGCTGGTTTTGATCCAAACTCTATTATGTTAGCCTGCTTTAACAGTGGTGTTAATGGAGAGTTCAATGCCAATGACAGAACCGCACTTCGATTCTTATATTAATATTAGGACATTAATTTTAGAATTAGGAAAAGGGCCATGCACATGGCCCTTTTTTATTTTAGCTAAAGTTGTGGTTCCTTTTTTTAAGGTATGGAAATATCATCCCTATTCTCAAACTTTCCGAGGAACCCCCAACCATTTGCTTTTTCAATGACCATTACATGAAGAACATTTATGCCTTTTTTTAATGTTAAAGTTAAAGTGTTCGCCTCTATGTCTGTATGGCCCTTATGCTGAATTCCTTTACTTCTAAAAGCATTGTTGCCTCGAAAAAGCTCAGTTTTATTTAAGAAAATAATGGCTTTGTCACTATAATCAAAAAAGAATTTTTTTAACTGATTTTTGTCGGATCGTATATTGAGCTGTAGCACCACATAGTCTTCCTTGTTTTTGTCAAAATTAGCCCTTGAAGGTTTTTCAACATATTTTCCTATGGGCAATAAACCCGATACTTCCGTGCTTGCCTTTTGATAGACTTCCTTTGTAAAATCTTTTTCATAGGCCTTTTCATGATACGAATGTGGTTCGGATATTTCCCATTGGGATATGATATTGGAATCCACCTGCTGGGGGTATTTAAATTTAGGAGTGAAGTCAAAACCTTCGGTATAGCTAAAATTGGAGAAACGATTCCCAAACAATGCCCACAAACCTACACTTCCCACATTATTTCCCGTTTTTAAATGAGCTACTTCCATGACGAAGTCATCATTTACATAAACTTTGGCGGCATTATTTAAAATGGTAATTTTCAAGGTGTTCCATCCTTTTTCTTTGAAAGGAACTTTTACTTGATGTTCCCGGTACAATTGCCAATTGCTTTCCCCGTGATATAGAGGAGTATATTGTACAGCATCGGGTTGCTTGCTTTTGTGCATGCGTAAATACACTTCTTCTGAGGTTTCTTGTTGAGATCGAAAAAATATACCGGCAAAACTTCTGGAGGAGTTGGCGAGTATATCTACTTGGAGCGTGCCATTTAAAAAGGAAAAATCTTTGAGGGTAACACGACCATTCAGGAACAAAGTGTTTCTACCCTGAACTTCTTCAAATTCAGCGCTGGTATTTTTATGTACGGTCCAAGAATCTGCATTTAAGGCAACATTTTTTTGCTGCCCAAAAGACAAACTGAAACTGAAAGATAAAAGAACAAGAGCGTATTTTTGTAACATGACTATCGTTTGAAACAAAGGTCCGATGAAACCAAAGATTCTTTCGTATCAAATTGAAACTGTTTTATATCATTTTGTATTTCGTTCTAAATTGAGAGGGACTCATCTTTTCGTGTTGCGTAAAGAAACGGGATAGGTTATTGGATTCACTGAAATTCAGCGCATGGGCAATTTCCGAAATTGTCTTGGAGGTGTAGAGGAGTTCGGTTTTGATTTCTTGAATCAATCGTTGATGAATATTTTGGGTAATGGTAGAACCGTCATACTGCTTTAAAAGTTTATTTAGGCGATTCCTATCTGTACCCAGTATGCTGGTATAGGCCTCAACACGTTGTAGGTTACGAATTTGCTTTTCCAGAACTTCTTTGAATTGATATACTTCTATATGTGCATATTGATCACGGGAAATCTGATAATGGACTGCATATAATCTATTGAGTTTAGACAGGACAAAGTAGAGCAAGGAACGTATAATATGCTTGCTATCTATCTTGTACTGATGGATCTCTTCCTGTATTTCATGGAGACAGCTTTTGATCAACCCATAATCTTCCGGACGTATCTGAAAAAATTGTGGATGTACGGCATTGTAAAAATAATGCAGGCGATGGACGAAGAGTTTGTCTGAAAAAAAGTCGGCAAGAAAATCACTTTTAAATACTAAATGGAACCCCTTGGCGTCCCTTATGTTGTTTTTCTTTTTTTGATGGGGGGAAGCAAAAAGCAAGGTCAAAGGCTTTAAGGAGGTGCCATGGTCATTGAGGTAAACATCGCCTTTGCTTTCCTCAAGGATCATAATTTCATAGAAATCAATAGTATGCACTTCGGGTTGAAAATGTGTATTTGGATTGCTTTCGAACCGATGCAGGTCCATCATCAATTCAAAACCATACTTTTGATCGTCAAAATAGAAGAAATGCATAGCAAGGATTACTTTTCATTATAAATATGGAAAGTTAAAAAAAGCAACGCACTTATCCAGAACAATGCAAAAGTTGATGGGCACTTTTTGTTATCCCATGACAGCATTGAACAAGCGGTTCCAGTCAAAAGCGGGACCAATATCCCATTTCCCGGAACTTCTATAATTTACATGGGATACAATACCCCTGAAA
Organism: Spongiimicrobium salis; assembly: GCF_043678055.1. Classification (NCBI taxonomy): domain Bacteria; kingdom Pseudomonadati; phylum Bacteroidota; class Flavobacteriia; order Flavobacteriales; family Flavobacteriaceae; genus Spongiimicrobium; species Spongiimicrobium salis. Next base: position 372,173 of record NZ_JBHEQA010000001.1, on the reverse strand, counting down.
CCGGTCATTTTTTGTGGACTGCCTACGTTGTAACGTTCATCTTCGTCTAAGAAATTTTTGGGAATGTCATATTGTGCCGTTAAATAGCGCAACAAAATTCCCAAACTCTCATATTGTTTTTCCGTAAAAGTGGCAAAGAAGCGATGACCTCTATACGGAGAATCCAAGGTAGTATAAAATTGGGTGTCGTCTAGCGTGCAATACACATCAGTATTACTATAGGGAGAAACTAAATTGTTCCCAATTTGTTTAAGATATCCAATATTGGAAAGCTCTATGGCTATGGTTCTCTTGCTCCCGGCCGTGTTTCCGCCACTTGCACCAGGACCCAAGTGATACGACCAAAAGGCAGAAGACCATAGGTTTAAAATTGCCCCGTTTCTAGCAATGATAAAAGGGACGGATACATGGTTTGAAGGAGTGGTCAATGTAGCCACATCACCTTTAAGATATCCGGCGGTATAATGAATGACCACCTGATTTTTTTTAAAGGCTTCCTCATAATAGAAGGAACTATCCTCATTTTCCCGACGGCAGGATACATAAGCCATACTAGTGTTAGTACCTTTGATGGGGACGCTCATTTCTTTGAGTATAAATTTTTTCCCGTGCGAATCTGTTTTACGCGTAAAGAAAGATCGCTCGTGATTGGGTATGCTTGTAGCTTTCATGATTTACTTTTTTAGACAATGGCTCCTTTGATTTTATCCAAGCCACATTTTTCAATGAACTTATTGGTGAACACGGGTAAGGCCGCCGGTGCAAGTAAGGCGTTTCTAGCATCGATCCAAGCTGTGACTGCCGTATTGCCGTACATTTTTTTTACTCGAGTGGCATTTAGATTAAAATTGATCTTCCCCCAATGTAGGGTATACGGAATATTGGACTGCTCCAATTTGTTCCAAACGGCTTCATAAAATTTCCGGGCCACTTTGCCATCGGCTCCATCCATTTCCAAGACGCAAGTGTCTGCAAATTTGGTAAAACCAAGAGTAGCTTTAGTTCCTTTGACGTAGCGTAAAGACAGTCCCCCTGGAAAAGGATGTTGCTTATTGACTTCCATGATCAGTTCCACGGCTTTTGGAGAATCGGCAATAGCTATTCCTATAGCGGCACTGGCTACTTTCCCCCTAAACTTGGTATAATTGAATATATCTCGCACAGTACCCGTGACTGGAGGTTGTGGCTTAAACGCGAGGCCGAACATGGCGTTGACCATTGCTGCAATAAGCAAACCCGATCCCGGGAGTTTATCCAAAACGGTAGATATAATGCCTAGAAGGTCATCGCCATACGTAAAATCATTAGTACGTTTGATCGAGGTGTAGGGCAATGCAAAAGGTTTTTTGAACATATACTTTAGAAAGGCACCTTTGGCTGGATTGTTAGGTTCAAAATCGTGCATATTAAAAAGCACTTCAAAATGATATAAATCTCCATTGACACCCGTTCCCGGTAAGTTGAGATGGGAAAAATCCAAGGTCTTCATGGCATTTTTTAAGGTGTCGTCGTAAGCCACGTTCCCCAAGCGATGTTCGGTCAGCAAAAATTGTGGTTCTGTTTCAATCATGACCCCATGGATAAAACCAAAGCTTCCAAAACTTACCAAAGCCGCATTGAACTGGGCGTCGTCTTGAACAAGTTCTGCATCCAACCAATCCACAAAATCAGCAGAGGCAACAGGGTAGGAGGCACGCTCTAACCAAATATGTTTGTCACTGCCCGTAACAATATGCAGGCCTACTACAAAATCGGGAATGGAACCCACATGGATAGCTGCTCCATGGGTTCCGGTAGAAAGGGCGCCGGCAATGGTCTGCCCGTTACTGGCTCCCGAAGCTTTAATAGACCGTTGCGGAACTTTGGATGCCAGCCGATTATTTAATTCATATACAATGGCCCCGCACTGTAAAAAGTAAAGATCTTCGGGCTGTTGGGCATACTGGGGACTTGTATACTTTTTTGAAAGCGGAAAGGAGAAATTTAAGGAGGCCGTATCAATAAGCCCACCCTCGGTAACTCCTACCTTAGTGAAAGACCAACCACTGCCCATGGCGCGCAATTTTAGGTTTTTGGTCACTGCATGATCGATCAGCCATTGAAAATTTTTGGTCGTGGCCCTATACCGCTCTTTATAACTGTTTGCAGGAGGGTTCCAGAGCTTGAATGAAGCTCCTGGGGTGAGGTCGTGTGTAAAGTTTTCGTGCTTATTACTCCATTTTTCAATGGGTAGCTTATCTATACCTTGTGGAATCATAGGATATTATTTTTCGTCAAGAGAAGGTTCATCGGGGATTACAGGTCTGGCACAGCCATAAATGGCCGTTCTACGATTCACGGTTCCCAAAGTCACCAGACTTAATAGGGAATCTCCAAAAGAAGTTTTTACTACCGTATAGGCCATTGCCTTTTCTCGGCATGGACATTCGGTGTTTTCAATCTCCGGATTGGCACTCACGGTTTTTTGTTGTAAACCCCAGAAATAACTCCAGCTAGATTTTCGCTGACATTCTAGATTAACAACACTATCAGGATAAGGACTAGCTTCTATTCTTGTGCTTACACAAGATGAAATGCTGCCTATCATCAAAAAAAGAAATACGGTTTGGATCGTTTTTTTTAATTTCATAGGTGTTTGTTTTTCCCTAAAGGGGTATGTTGACTAATGGAATAAGAGCTATCATCCAAAAGCAGGTAAAATCAATTCATTTTAGGTTTTGGGGGAGTAGATGCTTAGTGCTATCGCTTTGACAAGAAAGAGAAGTAAGCCTCTTTTAAAAATACTGTTATTCCGGACAATTGAGGCCTGAAATGTATGAATAGTAGGAAATTCTTTATGAGTGGTAAGAAAAAGAAGGGTAATGTATTTTATATGGCTACGTATCAATGATTTGTAAGTGATGAATCTCTTGTGGGAAGAAAGTTGACAAGTGTTGAAGGGGAGAACTTTAGGATTTACACATGAAATACGGGACATGATTGCTATCTTGTTCGGGGAATATTAAAAAAAGAGGTACACATTGAGAATTCGCAAGTTTGCGGCTATCGATATTGGCTCCAATGCCATTCGATTGCTGATCAATAATGTTATTGAGGAAGAAGGTAAAAAACCAAAATTTAGGAAGGGGGCTTTAGTACGGGTCCCCGTTCGCTTGGGGCAAGATGCGTTTACCATAGGGAAAATTTCGGAAAAGAACGCAGCGCGAATGATGCAGAGTATGCAGGCCTTTAAATTGTTGATGAAAGTACATGAGGTAGAGGAATACATGGCTTGCGCCACATCGGCAATGCGCGAAGCAGCCAACGGAAATGAAATTGTGGAGCAAGTGAAAGAAGCTTCTGGGATCGAAATAGAAATTATCGATGGGAAAAAGGAAGCTACCATTATTGCATCAACAGATTTATATAGTGCTGCAGAAAAAGGAAAATCGTATTTGTTTGTGGATGTGGGAGGAGGAAGTACGGAGTTTACCTTATTCGCCAATGAAAAAGTACTTGCCGCCAAATCCTTTAAAATAGGAACTGTCCGTCTTTTAAATAAAATGGTAACTGATACTATTTGGAATGAAGTGGAAAGTTGGATAAAGGCCCATACCCAAAACCTTTCTAAAATCGCCATTATGGGAACGGGAGGGAACATCAACAAATTACATAAGATGTCAGGTCGAAAAATGGGGCAGTCCCTGTCCTATATTTGGTTGAATGCACAATACCAATTTTTAAAAAGCCTGGACTACGAAGATCGTATTTCCGAATTGGGATTGAATCCGGATCGTGCCGATGTGATCATACCCGCGATACAAATCTACCTCTCAGCTGCCAAATGGAGCGGCGCTAAACAAATTCATGTGCCCAAGATCGGTCTGCCCGATGGGATTATCAAGATGTTGTATTATCGGGGTTTGGAGGGGTAGAAATAAATGCGATGTAGAAACGAATACAAGAGTAGTGTTTTGGCGTAATAAATATTCCGGTATTTATACAATACCGTTGGATTTTTCATTGGCTTCAATTTTAGCGATAAGGTTTGCTAGATACTTCCGCCAATTTAGAATTATTACATAAAAACAATAGTCTTTTTTCGTTCAATGAATACTATATTTTCGAAAATCTTTTAAGGGGCGAAAAATTGTAAGATTTTTAATATTGGATGGGTAACTTTTTTATAGTGCAGTAACTATGTGGTAAGAAAGGCGTTGAACCTCTTTCTGTAGACATATGCTGCGACTGTCTCTAAATGTTTGCAGTTCATCATTTATATATTATTTACTTATGTTAAAAAACATTTTGGAATTGAAAGGTGTTGTACAATTGAACAAAAAAGAACAAGGAAAAATCTCAGGAGGATTTGGACAGTTTTGTAGAATATTTTGTAATAGTGGTGTGTCTGTAGGTGGTGCTCCAGATGCGAGCGCGTCGACCCAAGCAAGGGCTTGCGCCAATCAAGGAGGGCCCACGGGAAGGTATATTTGCTCAGGACCTATTCAATAAGTAAGGCGTAAAGCACAAGGCCATCCATTTGGATGGCCTTAGATTTAATGCAGATCTAAGGGCTACTTTTGAAGCTTTTATATTTCAATACAACGATAAAAAAAAGTAGTAGTAGCGTACTACCAATGAACAACAACCAATTGGTTTGTGGTAATCCAAGTTCCCCGCCATCTCCAATAAGTACAAAAGAGGCCCAATAATAGGGAGATGCCTCCATGAATTCATGATTTTTAAGATAGTTGAGTTTAGCTTTTCTTAAAGCATCTGCCTTGGAGTTACCTTGTTCTAGTTGGGTATAAAAATCATGAATAAGGACTTTACTGGATTTATCATTAATGACCCATAACGATGATAGCACACTTTTGGAACCACTATTAAAGAAGCCCCGAGCCAAGCTCATGACTCCTTCGCCTGTCTTTAGTTCACCCAAAGAAGTATTGCACGCGCTGAGTACCACAAGATCTGCTTGTGTTTTAATGGTATATAAATCGTTAAGCGTCATTTTTTGATCTGCGAAAGCTACCCATGGGGAAATACTGTCCGTAGCATCGGCATGTGTGGCCAAATGCAAAATTTTATAATCATTGCTCCTGGTGATAAAACTATCCAATTGTGCTGTCTTAGCGCTATACGCATCTCCTCCAAATAATTCTTGGGCGGATTGAATTTCGTCCACACTATTTTTTAGAGTGGACATAGTTATATAATCAAAAGTAAGAGGGGCAAAACCTCCATATATTTTTCCAGCACTTCGATTTAAATTCTTACTTTCTTTTAGGAAAGACAGGGAATATGCGTAATGGATGGAATTAGACTGTATAAAGTATTGTCCTAATTTTCTGTTTGAAATTAAAGCTTCGAAAGGAATATTTTGTGTATTGCCATCCGGAATAATCGTAATTGCCTTTTCTCCGATAAGGGCTTGTATTTTCTTTGGAATGAGGATATCATAAAGTTCTGCACTATGCTTTTGAAAGTGCTGCACTTCTTCTTTGGTAATAAAAGGCCTTGAAATTTCCTTTTTGAAGGTCTTTATCTTTGCATTTAATACCTGCGTTTCGGGAAGTTCAAATAGCATTTGATGTTCCTGATTGCTGAATAAGCCATATCCTTTTTTCATATTCCCGGTACTTGGAATCATATAGGCTATAAAGGGGCCTTCTTTTTTGCTATCTTGCAGTGTTCTGATAATGGCAGGTTTTTTAAGATAATAATAATCAGGATGCTGATTTTGTAATTGATTGATAAAATTGGAATATTCCCTTTTAGTATCCCCTAGAACCTCTTTGATAGAATCTTGAGCTTTTACCGAAGAAGTATAAGCGAGTTCCTCTTCTTCCCACAAAATGGCTTTCTTGAGTTCGTATTCTTTGCTTAGCAAACTATCTGGTAAACTGGTAGCGCTCTTTCTGCGTTCATAGGCAATATCTTCCAAAAGAAGAATAGCCTTGTTTTTTTCCATAAAATAGAAAGCTTTGTCCGGTTTGTTTAGTTTATAGGAAACAGCTACCGCTCTATAATACAGGTCAGCTCCTTCTTTTCTCCAAAAAAATTTAGAGGCTTGTTCAATACTTTGAAAACGAATAATATCAATAAGTTTATCCGAAATCGAAAAGAGTTGTAATGCATTTTCAAGATATTTTTTTTGCGGCTCCTTATCATAGTATTCCATCCAAAGGATAGCTCGGATCTTTAAAAGTTCTAGGAGATGAACTTTGTCATATGCACTACTATACGTTTCCAAAGCGCTTTGTTCCGGACTCCATGTTTCTGATACCCCAGAGGCTAAGGCTATTGCTTTTTTAGATAATTCCAAGGCCTCTTTGTAGTTGTGTTCGGTAGTCGCCAATAATAAGGATTGACTGTAGTAGATATAGGATAGCACATCGTCGTCGGAACCGGAATAGTTTAATGCTTTTTTGTAAAAAGTATTGGCTAAAGCGTATTCTTTTTTATCCATATGCAATGCCGCAATATCGTTATAAGTACTTGCTATTCTTGAGCTTCTTTTTTGTTGCAGGGCAATGTCCAGTGCTTTTTCATAATATTCCATAGCATTCCCAAGGTGCGCTAAATGCTCTTCTCCATGGAGGAGTTGGGCAATGCGTTTGTAGAGGGTAAACGATCGATCTCTTACTTGGCCTTTTAAAGAATCGTTTCTGTGCTTTGCCTTCATTAAACTTTTAATACCTTCAATAGTTATGGTGGGTTCATTTAATAGCCTACATGCATTGGCAGCATAAAGTCGATCTCTAAAATAAGCATCATATGCCTTGTTGTTCCACAGCAATTGCTCTGCTTTGGTATGAAAGTTTAAGGCATTATGAAAATCACCCAATTTGGTATAATTAAAACCTATTTGAGAATGTGACCTAGCGGTAAAGTTACCGTCTATGTTCAGGGAAATAAGCTTTTGATAAACTCGTATGGCCTTTAAATATTCCTGATTTTGGCTATGGTACAAAGCTAAGTTGTACAGTAGTTGCCCATGTAGATTTTCATTGAAGGTTACGGTATGCTGATATAGGGATAAGCCTTTTTTTGCACTGGCGACTGCCTTGTCGTATTTTTTTTGTCCATAAAACCAATTGGCATGATGCCTTAGATCCTGAATTAAGATTTTAAATTTGCCTTCAGCTTGATAAATAGCGAACAAACTATCGGCCTTCTTTTCCTTGTGATTTATGGATAATACGCTGTCAGTTACAATTTCTGAATAAAGTACGGACCGCTCTTGGGCAGTAGTTTTATGACCTGAAAAGAAAATAAGAAACATCAAAAAAAAGGGATAGCATGCTATCCTCTTTTTTTTGATGTTTTTGAAATTATAATTCATCCGAATCACAGGGATGTGGTAGTGGAGGTAAAGGGAAATCGTCAGGAAGCGTGCCAGGTTCTTCTATTTCTTCTTCCACATGGCACTTGCGTTGACAGGCAAATTTGTATTCACTACAATTCACTCGCCAGAATTCCACATTGGGACAAGTTGTAGATTCAATTACTTCAAAAATAGTATAGTACTTTTCATGTAATTTTCGTATCCGAATTTTATCCGCTGCCGTTACTAGGTTTTTATATTTAATAAAAAGCGTTAAGGTATTGTTAGAGGGGCATTCCCTATTGGAAGGCGCTGGTCCGCCCGAACCTCTGGATTGGGAATTTATGGGGTTTAATTCAACATCGTTGATATTGGCATCAAGGGTTTCGCTTTCCTCAGGTTGACAGCCTTGGAAAAGAATTAAAAAAAATAAAATAAAAATGGTGGTAATACACTTTTTCATAAGTTATAGGGTCTTAATTAAACATCTTTCTATAAAATACTTCAAATTATAGTCTATATGTTACCCCTCTAATGTAGAAAAAATTATTTTAGCAGTAAAATTGCATTATGTCAATGAGTCCAAATGAATATCTAGAAGGCCTGTCCAATGGAGACAATAAGGTAATTGCGGATATTTATAACAGAACCTACCCTAAAGTGGTAAAATTTGTACTCAATAATAGTGGTAATCCCGTAGATGCTGAAGATGTTTTTCAAAAAGCATTGCTTCAATTTATTGCCAGGTACCGACTAAAAAAATTTGTAATTAAGGATTCTTTCGAAGGGTATTTTTTTCAGGCCTGCAAGAATTTATGGCGTAGGGAGCTAAATAATCGAAAAAAACAGGTAACAAAAGAGAATATTAAGGAATTGATCAGCGAGGAGCACGATATGGCACTGGCTACCTTAGAACAGGAAAAATGGGAATTGTTTCAGGAAAAACTCGAAGAACTTTCTGAGAATTGCAAGACCATTTTGCAGTTATTCTTTAAGAAAACACCTTATGTGGAAATTGCAGAGAAAATGAAATACGCGTCGGATAATGTACTCCGACAGCGCATTTTTAAATGTAAAAAGAAGCTATCGGAATTGATTAAAAAAGACTTTCGATATACGTTATTAAAAGAATTATGAGCAAGGATTTTATACATATCGATCGCTATCTGGATGGAGAAATGGATGCTGCAGAAGCTCAAACCTTTGAAACCAAAATTGCCGCTGATGCTGATTTGGCGGCTGAAGTGAAACTTCAAAAAGAGATGCGTGCACTGTATAGTGAAAAAGATTGGGTAGATAAAACAGCGACATTGTCCGAAAGTGAAGCAGTGGAGGCCTATACCCGCTTTTTTAGAAGTGAAGAGGCCAATACCTTGCGAAATACAATAAAAAAGGTTGTTGAAGAAGAAAAAAAGCCTAAAAATAATAAAATGAGATTCCTGGGTGTAGCGGCGGCCCTTTTACTACTTTGTGGATTGAGTTTCGTTTTTTTCTGGAATAGTACACCAGATTATGACGCCCTGTATACACAGTATTTGGACAAGGAAAATATAACTTCCGTGGTTTCAAGAGGGAGCGAGGATAATGATCTGGTAAAAGGACAATTGTTATTTGATAAAGGAGATTATGAAGCTGCTATAACAACTTTTTTACAATATCATAATCAGGCCGAACGTATTCACCCTACCTCTTATATTTATCTTGGAATCTCTTATTTGGAATCGGGTCAATATGCAAAGGCATTGGCAACTTTTAAGAAGTTAAAAGCCTCAAATACTTTGGAAAGTGTCAAAGCAGATTGGTTTAGTGCCATGGTTTATTTAAAACAAGGGGATAAGGAGCAATTGATAGGGATACTTAAAACCATTACTTCCGATGAGGGCAATTATAATTTTGGCAAAGCGCAGTCACTTTTGGATCGTTTGGATTGAGGTTTTCTTGATAGGATATAAAATAAAGAAGGCCTTGAATGTCATTCAAGGCCTTCTTTGTTTAAGAAGATATATCTTATCTATTGTCCCATTCATTCATGGCCAAACCGCCTAAAGTGGTAACCAAGGCAAGGTGAATCATGATATTCATCCAATTTCCGGATGGAATATGTACCAATACCAAAGCCATGATCATAACAAAAGCTAAAAATGTATAAGCATAGAATGTTTTTTTATTGAGAAGTACAAGTACCCCGGCAATAAGTTCTAGGGCTGCCAAAATAGCACCAAGGGCATAGGTGCCCGTATCCCCTAAAAATGCAAGGCCACTTGCTTTTAAGAAGTCGGCCATATTCTGTAGTCCCACACCTCCTAAAAAACCTTCAATGAATTTTTCAACCCCACCCCAGACAAACAAAAGTCCTAGGCCAAATCTGATAACTAAATTTCCTGATTTCATGATTTAAAATTTTAAACGATTATTTAAATATCAAAACTACTGTAATTGAGATAGTTAGATAATATACATAATTCCTTTTGACTTGTACATTTTTCATATTGCTTAATTTCTTTGTTACTTTGAGTATGAAATTAATGTATACGGGAAATAAGGATGAAAGCACTATTATTCTTGTCGATTTTAACTGCGCGCCTTCCCAGAAACTACTTCAGGATAAAGGGTTGTATAAAATAATTTGGTGTAGGGATGCCGATATGACCATTAGTGTAGATGGATATATGCTGCTGTTGAAAAAGAATCAAGTCCTTTTTTGTACTCCCCTGAATTATATTGAAATTCCCCAGGAATATGGAATGATTGCCTTAGTTTTCAATAGGGATTTTTATTGTATACGAGATCACGATGCGGAAGTGTCTTGTAATGGGTTTTTGTTTTTTGGGTCTTCAGTGCCCCAAATCATTACACTAAACGAGGATAACGTAAAAAGCTTTAATGCAACCTTTCATATCCTACGGGAAGAATTTGAAACCAAAGATCATATCCAAGGAGAAATGTTAAGGGTCATGCTAAAGCGTTTGCTGATAAAGTCAAGCCGTTTATTGAAAGCTGCACTCCCTGAAAAATCTATGCCCAGTGCCCAACTGGATATTGTGCGGAAGTATCATATTTTAGTGGAAAAGCATTTCCGAGAAAAGCACAAAGTATCGGACTATGCCGACATGCTTTTTAAATCTCCCAAAACACTATCCAATCTCTTTAAAAAAGTGGGTAATGTAGCGCCTTTAAAAGTTATTAACGAACGCATCACCTTGGAGGCCAAACGTCTTTTGCTCTATTCGGATAAGACCGCAGAGGAAATTGGATATGAAATTGGGTTTAAGGAAGCGGCCCATTTTTCCAAGTTTTTTAAAAAGCAAGTAGGGGTTCCCCCAGTAGAATTTAAAAAAAACGCTTCAAATTAAAAGTATCATCACTATAGGATGATACTTTTAATTTTCTTCCATATTTTGATTAGAAGAAAGGCAGAAACAATCACTACCGCTGTAAGTATAAGGGCATAGGTATAATCGCCGTAGATGAAATAGCCCGTAGCAAACATACAACTGTAGATCAATACACATCCCAATAACATGGCCAAAATACCGGAAGGAACACTCCATCCTTCATTTTTGTCCACTAAAGTAATATTCTGGGCGCTGGCCTCGCGGACGACCTTGTTCCATCCGGGACCTCCAGGTTGTATTTTTTTGTAAAAGTTTTGCAAAACTTCCTTGCTTTCGGCCTGTGTAATAAAGGTTATGGCCAGCCACACTGCAGTGGTGGACAATACCACAAAAGGCAATTCATAATAGGGTTCAAATACTCCGGTTTCCGGACCAAATAAATAAGTGCCCACTGCCGTTAATTTTAATATGATCGAAATAATACCTGAAGAAAACATGGCCGTGATTTCACTCCAGGCATTGATACGCCACCAAAACCACCTCAAAATAAAGATAAGGCCCGTACCTGCACCAAACATGATGATGATATCAAATAATTGCTTGGCATCTTTCAAGAGCAAAGCAAAAAGGGCACTAAAGACCATGAGTGCCACGGTAGACAGTCTTCCAATGGCCACGAGTCTCTTCTCTGATGCCCCCGGATTGATCTGTTGCTTGTAAAAATCATTTACGATATAGGAAGAGCCCCAATTCAAATGTGTAGAAATGGTAGACATATATGCAGCGACCAAAGAGGCTATTACAAGACCTAGGAGACCGCTGGGTAATTTGGTCAACATAGCGGAGTAGGCTAGGTCATGCCCAAGTTTATCTTCTGTAATATTGGGAAAAGCTTCCTGTATGCTGGCTACATCTGGAAATACGGCTATAGAGGCCAAGGCTACTATGATCCATGGCCAAGGGCGAAGGGCATAGTTCATTATGGTGAAGAAAAAAGTAGCTCCTATGGCGTGATTTTCGTCTTTGGCAGCCAACATGCGCTGGGCAATGTATCCACCACCACCGGGTTCTGAACCTGGAAACCAAGTACTCCACCACTGTACGGTCAGGGGAATGATCAATAAGGTTATGATGGCGGTTTTATCATTAAAATCTGGCAATATGGAAAGCTTACTCGCCACATTTTCGTTTGCTACCAATGCTTCAATACCGCCTACTTCGGGAATATTCACTAAATAATACGCAGCGCCAATGGCGCCCCCCATAGCAACAAAAAATAACAAAAAGTCGGTATAGATAACACCTTTAAACCCGCCTAGAGCACTAAAGGTAACCGTAACGAGTCCACCTATGATAACGGTTTGCCACGGCTCCAATCCCAACATGATACTTCCGATTTTTATGGCAGCCAGGGTGACACCGGACATCGCCAAAATATTAAAAACAATGCCTAAATAAACAGCTCTGAATTTTCGTAAGAATTTTGCAGGAGCTCCACCATAACGCAATTCGTAAAATTCCAAATCCGTGCTAACATTGGACTTTCGCCAAAGTTTAGCATACACAAAAACAGTCAGTAAGGCGGTTATAAGGAAAGCCCACCATACCCAATTCCCGGACACGCCATCTAGTCGTACAAGATTGGTTACAAAATTTGGAGTGTCTGTGGAAAAGGTGGTCGCCACCATGGAAATCCCCAATAACCACCAGGGCATATTTCGTCCGGATAAGAAGAATTCTGCTGAATCCTTTCCTGACTTTTTGGAAACCCATACACCAATGAATAGGGTAGTGGAAAAGAATAAAATAATAAGGGTGTAATCTAAAGTGCTTAAATCGATCATCTGTTATGTTCGTTTTGTATCTGGAACCAAAACTCAGTTTTTTTGATTCGTTAAATGGATTGTGGTTTGTACTGAAAAATGCTTTTATGTTTAACTTATTGTATTAAGATTTTTTACGAAGTATCCTTTCTTTGGCGTGATAAATATAATTTCTCCCCATGGGTATACCTTTATTTCCTATCTCTACAAGATTGCCTTCTACAGACTTTACCTTGTCAATGGCAATGGCGTAGGATTTATGGACCCGTATAAAATTTTCTGAGGGGAGTTCTTCTATGATACTGGATAAAGACTTATGGGCAATATGATTCCCAGTGGTCGTATGTAGCTTGATATAATCCTTGAGACTTTCAATGAAGAGAATCTCTTTTAAGATAATCTTGACCAGTTTTTTATCAATTTTAAGGAAAATATGGGGCTCTTGGTTAAAATCCGAAGCCTTGGAGACTCCTTTGGTACTTATTAAGCGATTGGTCAATTTATTTACGGATTTTAGAAATCGACTAAAAGGAATGGGTTTTACGAGATAATCAAGAACATCCAACTCATAACTCTCAATGGCATGTTCCTTATAGGCCGTTGTAATAATAATTAAAGGATACGTCTTAAGGTTTTGAAGAAATTCCAAACCACTCATTTTTGGCATATTGATATCCAGGAAAATAACATCGATCGCTCCACTTTCAATGTCGGCCAATGCATCGAGAGGGTTGTGATATACATTTGCAATAGTGATATTGCTGAATTCCTGAATATAGGATTCAATGACACTAATGGCAAGGGGTTCATCATCGATAATTAAACCTGTAATTTTCATGTAGTAGGTATTTTTAAAAGAACCCTGTATTCGTTCTCAACTGGATATGTTTCCAATATGAAATCATGATCATACAGCAATTCCAATCGTCTCTTGGTATTTAAAATGCCTATTCCTCCCTTTGTTGGAGTAGTGTTTGTGGGCGTAAAGTTATTTTTCAATTCAAATTGGAGATAGTCTCCCAAGTTCTTAAAATGTACTTCAAGAAAAACCTTTTCACCATCTTTAGATCCATGCTTAAAGCAATTTTCAATAAAAGGGAGAAAAAGTAGGGGCGGAATCCTTACGTCATCCACATTTCCGGTAATTTGGATATCCGATTCCACCAAGTCCCCATGTCGCATCTTTTCGAGCTCCATGTAATTTTGAATATAATTGACTTCTTTTAATAGGGGTGTTTTTTTCTTGCTTACATCATAGATCACATATTGCATGATTTCGGATAGCTTTAGTACTACCTCCGGAGCCTGTTTGGACTTCTTAATGATTAAACCATACAGATTATTCAGGGTATTAAAGAAGAAATGGGGCTGTATTTGCGCTTTCAAATACTTTAATTCCGTCTCGTACTGTAGTTGAAGCAATTGCTCATTTTTGTTTCGTTCAATGACAAAATCGATAGTGAATTTAATAGCTGAGACCAAACCTATTACGTAGAGCTCCCCAAGGGTTACGGCAATAACATGATTAAAACCAAACGCTTCTTGGACGCCTTCGGCTTCGGGCCAAATGTTTTCGATAACCAATAAATAAATGAGACCCGATCGGACTAAATAATGTATGGACAAACTCAAGATCAATAGGAGAACGTATTTCACATATTTCCCGCGAACCGCAAATTTGGGGACCAAATAATAGATGTTGACATAAACGATGATGATATTTAAGGGAAAATCCACCATATTGGATTTTAAGGAATACCAGTAGTCGTTAAAATAACTCCCCCATCGCACTACATTAAACGTAAAATAGAGTAGCCAAAACACGAAATGATATCGAATTGGTATGGTGTTTTGTATGTTCTTGATTCTTCCTATAAACACAATATTTCTGCTGTTGCTTTTATTGAAATTTTGGAAAAAAGTAGACGTATTTCTTTTAAAAACAAAATTTTAAGACCTAAAGTTTTAAGGCTTAAAAAGGGCTTTAAACGAATGTCTCTGAATCCATGTTGTTGGTTTGTAAAACCATGTTGTTCAGATAAAAAAAAAATTGAGGGGCCAATAAATATATACTTTAACAGTGCTCTTATGTAACGCATTACCGTTCGCATAATCCAAATTTAAGTTTGAACCAGTATCAACGATACGATGTTGACGGAAAGGAAAAAGTAAAAAACGCCCTTCTATTTTGAGCGCATCGACCTTATACCATACGATAATAAAAGACAACTACAAATGAATAAAATTACGTTTAAAGAAGTCGGGAAATTTGAAGAAACAAGATTTGAGAAAATTCATAACGAAGTTTTTGAAGATCCGGGCATAGCCTCCAGATTGGTAGCTCATGAAATTGCAGATTTAATCAAAGAAAAACAGGGACGGGGAGAACAATGTATACTAGGACTGGCAACGGGCTCATCTCCCATAAAGGTGTATGAAGAACTGGTAAACCTACATCGAAATGGCCAACTCAGTTTTAGGAATGTAGTCACCTTTAATTTGGATGAATATTTTCCGATGTCACCAGAAAGCCAACAAAGCTACTATCATTTTATGCATCAACACCTGTTTGATCATATCGATATCAATCCTGATAATATCCATATCCCTGATGGAGAGACACCCTTAGATGAATTGCATCAATACTGTATTGACTATGAAATGAAGATCAAAAAAAGCGGCGGGTTAGATCTGCAACTACTGGGAATAGGAAGAACGGGCCATATCGGTTTTAATGAACCCGGATCCCATTATAACTCCGGAACTAGAATAATAACCCTTGATCATATTACCCGGGTGGATGCCGCCTCCGACTTTAATGGTATTGAAAATGTTCCCAAGAAAGCGATAACTATGGGAATAAGCACTATACTCAAAGCCAAGCGTATTATCATGTTGGCTTGGGGACACAAAAAAGCAGACATTCTTAAGGAAACTATAGAAGGGAACATTCGGGCCGAGGTTCCTGCAACATATTTACAGCAGCATAAGAACACCGTAATCATATCCGATGCCGAAGCGGCTTCTGAATTAACACGTATTAAAACCCCTTGGTTGGTAGACCAGTGTATCTGGACAGAAGAATTAAAACGAAAAGCAATTACTTGGCTAAGTCAAAAAGTGAACAAGCCATTGCTAAAGCTTACCGATAAGGATTATAATGATTATGGAATGTCTAGTCTCTTAGCCTTGGAAGGTTCATCCTATGATCTAAATATACAGATGTTCAATGTATTGCAACATACTATTACGGGATGGCCGGGAGGAAAACCTAATGCGGAGGATATCAAACGTCCCGAAAGGGCCAATCCGGCGAAAAAAAGGGTGATTATTTTTAGTCCGCATCCAGATGATGATGTCATTTCAATGGGAGGTACTTTTTCTCGACTTGTTGATCAAGGGCACGAAGTGCATGTGGCATATCAAACTTCCGGGAATATTGCCGTGACCGATGAAGAAGCTTTGAAATTTGCCGAGGTGGCCCAAAGTATATCCGGAGACCAAGAAGAACAGTTCTCCAATATTATTTCTTCGATCAAGAATAAACGTGTGCAAGATCATGATAGTAAAAATACCCTAAAACTAAAGGGCCAAATACGGAGAATGGAATCTTATGGAGCAACACGTTATGTAGGGCTTAATGATAGCAATGTTCATTTCTTGGACTTGCCATTCTATGAAACCGGAAAAATTAAGAAGAACCCAACGGGAGAGAAGGATTTGGAAATTGTGATGGATATCATCCGCAAAGTGCAACCACATCAGATATACGCAGCTGGTGATTTGGCGGATCCGCATGGTACACATAAACTGTGTTTGGATATCATTTTTGATGCATTGGCAATCTTAAAAAAAGAAACATTTATGAAAGATTGTTGGGTATGGCTTTACAGAGGGGCTTGGCAAGAATGGGATATCGCCGAAATAGAAATGGCCGTCCCATTAAGCCCTGATGAAGTGCTTAAGAAGACAACAGCCATTTTATTTCATCAATCACAGAAAGATAAAGTGATGTTCCAGGGAGAAGATTCAAGAGAATTTTGGTTAAGGGCGCAGGAACGAAATAATGCCACTGCCAAAATTTACGATAATATGGGACTGGCAGATTATGAAGCTATTGAGGCTTTTAAACGATATCATTTTTAGTTAAGCGGATGCGAAGAAGGAGATTTCCTGTTCTTTATAAAGATGACTATGAGAAATAGATACGCCATACCGTTCCTTTTAATTGTTTTTTTACAGACGAGTTTAATTGCCCAGCAGGGAACTCTGCAGTTATTGCCTTGGCCCCATGACGTACGTTTGGGAAATGGAAAACACTTGCTTTCCAAAGATTTTAGCATTCGAGTTTCCGGGGAATTTGACACAAGGTTATACAAAGGTGTAGCTTCTTTTTTAGATCGTTTGGACCAAAGAACGGGATTGTTCCTGACGCATAAGAAGGCCATAAAAGGTCAAACGGGACTATCTTCATTGGAAATCAAAGTAAAGCGACCAGGGGAGATAAGATTATTTGAAGAAGAATCCTATACCTTATCCGTCAATGAAGGGGTCATACGATTGGAAAGTACAACAGATCTTGGCGCTTTGCACGGTTTGGAAAGCTTACTCCAATTGCTGGATCATAGGGAAGGGCAATACTTTTTTCCAGAAATCCAGATTGCAGATCAACCCAGGTTTCCATGGAGAGGCCTGATGATCGATGTTGCACGCCACTATCTTCCTTTGGAAGTGCTGAAACGTAATGTCGACGCCATGGCCGCAGTTAAATTAAATGTATTCCATTGGCACTTGAGCGACGATCAAGGGTTTAGGGTAGAAGTAAAGAGTTTCCCCAAACTTCACGAAGAGGCTTCCGATGGCTTGTACTATACCCAAGATGAAATAAGGGAACTAGTACAGTACGCCGCGGATCGGGGAATAAGGGTCATTCCCGAAATTGATGTTCCCGGCCATGCTACCGCTATTCTTACGGCCTACCCGGAGTTTGCAAGTAAAAAGATGAATTATCGGATAGAGCGAAACAAAGGCGTTTTTGATGCTACTCTGGACCCTACGAACAAGGAAACCTACGTTTTCTTAGATAAGATGATTACAGAGCTTTCGGCACTTTTTCCGGACCCTTATTTTCATATTGGAGGAGATGAAAACAAAGGAAAGCATTGGGATGAAAGTTTGAAGGTGCAACAGTTTAAAAAAGAACATGGATTTCAAAGCAATCATGAACTGCAAACCTACTTTAATGTTCAACTACAGCAGATTCTTAAGAAGAACAATAAGATCATGATGGGGTGGGATGAAATTTTTGAACCCAAGCTTCCCAAGGACATCGTAATTCATTCTTGGCGCGGAAAGGAAGCCATGGTAAATGCGGCAAAAAAAGGATACAAATCGGTGTTGTCCAAGGGCTATTATATCGATTTGTTATTTGACACCAAAACGCATTATGAAGAAAGTGTGCTTCCCGAAGATCATGGCTTAACAGAGCAGGAATTACAGCATATTCTTGGAGGCGAAGCTACCATGTGGGGAGAATTGATCAATAGCACTAATGTAGATTCCAGAATTTGGCCCAGAACAGCTGCTATTGCAGAACGGTTTTGGTCCAAAGCTTCCGTTCGCAATTTTGATGCCCTAAAAAAACGCTTGCTTCATACCAGTATCAGCTTGGAAGAACATGGGCTTACCCATATTAAAAATAGGGATAGAATATTAAGGGGTTTATGGGGGAATCATGATATTGACCCCTTGAGAACCTTATCCCAAATCTGCAGCCCGATCACGGCCAGGGAACGTGTAGGGAAACCATATAAGACCTATCAACCTTTTACATTATTTGTGGATGCCTGTACTCCAGATTCTCCAGCCACTTTCTATGTTGAAGCGCTAGTGGATGCCTATCGGGCCAATAGCTCTGAGCGCACTGAAAAAAAAATAAACACACTTTTGGAAGGGTGGCGCCTAAATCATACCATGTTCATAGCACATGATATCCCCCCTGTAATTCGTCCTCTAGTATCATTTTCGGAAGCACTGGACGAATTGTCCGGAATACTTTTATCCCGCTTGGAACGGAGCAAGAAATTCAGTGATGTAGAACAAAAAAGAATGGCACAACTGCTGGAGAAACTAGAGACCCCAATATTAAATGTACGTCTTGCCATTACGGATGATTTAAAAGTCCTCATAGAAAATGTAAATAAAAAATGAAACTACAATTATTCTTTCTTTTTATCATTTTAACCATGGCCCATTCCTGTACCAATTCTAAGCAAATGATACGGAGCGATTTTACGGATGAAGGAGTCTTTACAGAGGGTATAGAAGGACCGGCAACCGACTACAAAGGGAATATCTATGCCGTAAATTATGGAGCGCAAGGCACTATAGGAAAAGTTGCGCCCGATGGGAAAACCTCTCTTTTTTTAACGCTTCCGGAAGGTAGTATTGGAAATGGAATACGTTTTGGGAACCAGGATCAAATGTTTATTGCGGACTATACCAACCACAATGTGCTCCAGGTAGACATGAATACAAAAAAAATTGAAGTATTTGCCCATGAGCCTAAGGCAAACCAACCTAATGACATCGCCATTGCCCCTGATAAAACACTCTATGCAAGTGATCCAAATTGGGCAGAAGGTACGGGTAAATTATGGAAAGTGACCAAGGAGAAAGGTTTTGAGTTGTTGGAAGAAAATATGGGAACTACCAATGGGGTAGAAGTGAGTCCCGATGGTAAGAAGCTATATGTGAATGAATCTGTACAAAGAAACGTATGGTCTTATGATATCTTGGCAGATGGAACCCTGACCAACAAACAACTTTTTGCCTCGTTCAAGGCATTTGGCATGGATGGAATGCGATGTGACAATAATGGAAACCTTTTTATATGTCGCTATGACAAAGGAACTGTTGCCGTAGTATCACCTCAGGGAGTTCTTTTGACTGAAATCCAATTACAAGGGAAAAAGCCCACCAACATAACCTTCAGCAATGATTATAGCAATTGTTACATCACACTGGCCGATAGGGGGTGCATAGAAATTATAGAAAGAATATCAATTTAATACAACGCGCATGGAGAACGATAGCATTAGATCCAATATTACATTAAAGGAAATTGCCTATTTGCTCAATCTCTCTATTTCTACTGTTTCCAAAGCCTTGAATGATAGTAGGGAGATCAGTACAAGAACCAAGGAGAAAGTAAAGGAAATGGCAAGGGAGTATAATTATAGGCCCAACAGCATTGCACGTAATTTTAAATCCAGTAAGTCCTATACGATAGGCATTGTGGTTTCTGAACTGTCTACCCCTTTTTTTAGAGATGCCATGGCCGGAATTATGGAAGAATCCATCAAAAATGACTATAAAATAATGACCTACCCTTCAGGAGGGTCCAATAAAAAAGAAGAATACCTGATTAGGATGTTAATGGATGGAAGCATTGATGGGTTACTTCTGGAAATTACCGAAGAAACCGTAAGGGAAGAGCAATATCAGTACCTGGAAGAACTACAGAGTACAGGCTTTCCCGTAGTTTTGATGGACAATACTTCGCGGTCCATGAACTATAATCAGGTTTTTGTGGATTATGAAAATTGTGGCTTCATGGCAGCCCAGAAACTCACCGAAAATATATGCAGGAACATCGTATTGTTGATTGATAAAAGTCCAGTTGGAAAGCAATGGGCCATGGGCTTCGAAGAAGCCATTTCCCAACATAAATTAAAAATACAGGATAACCCAGTAGTGGTTATGGAAATGGATGATAATATGGAAAAGAAAATAGAAGTGCTACTCTCACAATTTCCTGATTTAGATGGAATCATTGTACAAAATGAACAATGGATGACCCTTGTTGAAGCTATCGTGGCCAAAAGCCCTCAAAAAGATATTCAAATGGTGAATTACATTAAGAACACCAAGGCCTTGCCCAAACAAACAAAACCAAATATATGCTATATGACTTCGGATTACTTCAAACTGGGTGAAGAAGCCATGAAATTGGTATTAAAAAAAATAAGGAAAAACGAAATAGAGGTTACCCGAAAAACCATGGAAGCCTATTTTGTGAACAACAGTTTTCAAAAAGATGCGACCGAATATTTTTCGAGAAACTTTAATGGGGTCCCACATCTTAAAAATGGTGATGAAATACCGTATATGGAAACTTTATAATGTTGAAAATAGTAATCCAAAATTTATTTGAAAGAACACTAATATGAAAAAAACCTGCTATTTGGTACTTGCCACCTTGATACTTACATCCTGTAAAAATACTCTTTCTACGGGGGATAGTACAGCTGATGTATCCATTATACCGCGACCGATGGAGGTACAGCGGACAGCGGGGGAATTTCAACTCAATTCCAATACGGTTTTCGTTTCCCCTTCAAAGGAATTGGATAAAATAGCGGTTTTCTTTCATGCAAAAATACAAGCTGCGACAGGTTTTAATTTGATTATTACTTCTGAGCAAATCAAGGAAAACATCATCAAATTTGAATTGGATGAAAACTTGGCACTTAATGCAGAAGGCTATTTTTTAGAAGTCACGGAAGCTGGTGTTACCATACGGGCCAAAAGACCTCAAGGTATTTTTTATGGCATGCAGAGTGTGATGCAACTTTTACCCCCAGAAATTGAAAGTACAACCCCCGTTAATACGGTAGCATGGAAAATACCTGTACTTACCATAAAGGATCAACCTGTTTTTGGATGGCGAGGATTAAATTTGGACGTTAGCAGACACTTTATTCCTGTAGACGCAATTAAGAAACAATTGGATGTCCTGGCCCTATTCAAAATCAATAAATTTCACTGGCATTTGACCGATGATCAAGGTTGGCGCATAGAAGTAAAAAAATACCCAAAACTCACTGAGATCGGTGCAAAACGAAAAAATGATGATGGGAGTATATATGAAGGCTACTATACCCAAGAGGAAATTAAGGAAATTGTAGGGTATGCCAAAGAACGTTATATCGATGTAATCCCAGAAATTGATGTTCCCGGACATGTGGTATCAGTATTGGCAGCCTATCCAGAACTGTCTTGTACACAAGAACATATAGCAACAAGAACGCTGTGGGGAATAGATTCCAGTATTTTTTGTGCGGGAAGGGAACTCACCTTTCGTTTTCTTGAAGACGTCTTTGAAGAAATAACTCCCTTGTTTCCTTTTGAATATGTGCACATTGGGGGAGATGAGGTTCCTAAGGATAAATGGGAAAGCTGTGCGCATTGCCAAAAACGTATGACTGATGAAGGATTGCGGGATGAAGCACACTTGCAAACCTATTTTATGACCCGTATAGAGCAAATCTTGGCAACACATCAAAAGAAAATTTTTGGCTGGGATGAGATTTTAGAAGGAGGTATTTCCGCTTCGGCAGGTATTACGTCCTGGACTGGGGAGGAAGGCGGAATTACTGCTGCCAATGCAGGCCACAGCGTTGTAATGAATCCGGCAGAATATACCTATCTAAATTTTTATCAAGGAGATCATAAGGTAGAACCTATGGCGTTTGGGGGATTTATTTTGCTCGAAGATATTTATAATTACAATCCTGTTCCTTCGGCAATAGCGGAAGATAAAAGAAAGCATATTCTTGGAGCGCAAGCTAGTGTTTGGACAGAGTACGCTCCAGACATAGCCGTCATAGAGTATCAATTATATCCCCGAATTTTGGCCATGGCCGAATTGACCTGGACTGCTGTTGAAAGAAAGGATTATAAGAATTTTGAAGAACGACTTTTAGCGCAGTATGTACGTTTGGATAAGCACAATATTAATTATCATCTCCCATTGCCGGAAGGCCCTTCCTCAGATCAAATTGCATTTGTGGACCAAGTTTCGCTAAAATTTGAAACTACACGACCCGCTACTTTGGTTTATACTGTTGACGGCAGTAATCCTACGAAAACTTCAAGAAATTATTCGGATTCGTTGACTTTTGATTCTAATACTACCTTAAAGATTGCCTCGGTATTGCCTCATGGTAAAATGAGTGGTATTCGGACCATACAAATTCAAAAACAAGAATTGGTAGCAGCGGCACAACCGGAGAAAGTGATGCCGGGATTGGCCGTAAAGACGGTAAAGGGTCATTTTAAAAACCTGAATGAGGTTGACTTTTCAGTGAAAGCTGTGGGATCTACAATTGATTCTTTGGAACAAGCCAACGTGACTTACGATTGGGGACGTTTTGTGAATGAAGACAATTTTAGGGCCTTGTCCATAGAAGGGTACATTGACATTGAAGAAGACGGGGTTTACTTTTTTTCAACTACCCAAGATCAGGTATGGATCGGGGATCAATTGCTCATTGATTATAAGGAGGATATTAAAAGACATCCAAAAGACGCTTCCATCGCCCTTGCCAAAGGGAAACACAAACTGAAAATTATATACCTAAATAATGTAACCAAAGGGTGGGCTTCAGATTGGAATACGGTGGCATTGCAATACCGAAAGGCTTCGGAAATCGATTTTGAAACCGTAGGCCATGAACTACTATCCCATTAAAGAACTAGCCTATAATTAGTAAAAGATGAGTAAAGAAATAAAACTTCAAGAGGTAATGATACGTTCAAAGGAGGAGTATCGGAAAGCCTATAAGGATAGTATACAGGATCCTGAAGCCTTTTGGGGGAAAATTGCAGAAAGCTTTCATTGGCATAAAAAATGGGATCGTGTATTGACCTATGATTGGTCTGTGCCTGAAACCACATGGTTTAAGGGAGCTGCGTTGAATATCACCGAAAATTGCCTGGACATACATCTTCAAGAGCGTGGGCAACAAGTGGCCATTTTATGGGAACCGAATGACCCGGATACCCCTTCAAGAAAAATGACCTATAAGGAGCTGCACGAAAATGTATGTCGTTTTTCCAATGTACTACAGGCTAACGGAGTTGGTAAAGGAGACCGCGTATGCATCTATATGCCCATGCTTATAGAACTAACGGTGGCAGTCTTGGCCTGTGCGCGTATAGGGGCAATTCATTCCGTAGTTTTTGCGGGTTTTTCGGCAAAATCCCTTGCTACTAGAATTAATGATGCGGACTGTAAGCTGCTTATTTCTGCAGATGGCACGTATAGAGGGGCAAAAAATATTGCGCTCAAAAATATTGTAGATGAAGCATTGCAATACTGTCCTTCGGTTACAAATACCATTATCTTTAAAAATACGGGTCAAGATGTATCCTGGGTTTCAGGAAGAGATCAATGGTGGCATCATGAGATTGCTAAGGCTTCTCCTGTATTTCCGGCTATAGTGATGGATTCGGAAGACCCACTTTTTATTTTGTATACCTCGGGATCCACGGGAAATCCAAAAGGCATGGTACATAGCTGTGGAGGGTATATGGTCTATACCGCCTATACCTTCAAAAATGTATTCCAATACGAGGAAGGAGATGTGTATTGGTGCACTGCAGATATCGGTTGGATTACGGGGCATAGCTATATTGTATATGGCCCCTTAGCTGCGGGAGCCACAACAGTGATGTTTGAAGGTGTGCCCAGCTATCCAAATTATGGGCGTTTTTGGGAAATATGTGAAAAGTACGGGGTTACTCATTTTTACACCGCGCCTACGGCCATTAGAGCTTTAGAAAAACATCCTTTATCGTTAGTGGAAAAATACAAGCTTTCAAAGCTAAAGGTGCTGGGATCTGTTGGTGAGCCTATCAATAAGGAAGCTTGGGATTGGTACAGTACACATATTGGGAAAAATAAATGCCCGATCGTAGATACATGGTGGCAAACCGAAACTGGCGGTATTCTCCTTTCCTCTTTAGCAGGGGTTACTGACCAAAAACCGACTTTTGCAACGCTTCCCATGCCCGGGGTATCTCCTGTTTTATTGGATACTGAGGGTAATGAAATCCAAGGAGATCATATAGAGGGAATTTTGGCTATAAAACAACCATGGCCTGCAATGGCAAGAAGCATTTACGGCAATCATGAACGTTACAAAGAAGTATATTTTTCAGCGTATCCGGGTTGTTATTTTCCGGGAGATGGAGCGTTGAGAGATCGTGAAGGGAATTATAGAATTACCGGAAGGGTGGATGATGTGGTCATTGTTTCGGGACACAACCTTGGAACCGCACCCATTGAAAATGCCATTAATGAACATGAAATGGTGGTGGAAAGCGCAGTAGTGGGATATCCGCACGATATTAAGGGAAATGCCCTATATGCTTATGTCATTACCTATTCCAATCTAGAGGAAGATGAACAATTGGAGAACGAGATCAAAGCATTAGTGTCCAAGAGTATTGGAGCTATTGCAAGGCCAGACCAAATACAATTTGTTCCTGGCCTGCCCAAAACAAGAAGTGGAAAGATTATGCGAAGGATTCTCAGAAAGATTGCTGCCAATGATTTTGAAAATTTAGGAGATACCTCCACACTACTCAACCCCGATGTGGTCAATGAAATTATTAGGAGTAAAACAACCGTAAACTAAGGATAGTTCTTGAGAAGATAAAATGCAAAATAATATTCGTATGTGTTTTACTATCTTTATCCTACTTCCGTTATTTTACAGAAGCATACTTATTCAAGAATCTAAGTTTAATTCCTGTTTTCAAAATGAGATTTTTTTTACTTCTAATCGTATTTCAATTTTTTTTAGGATGTAGTTCTAATAATGACATCGGAAATAAAGAAATCGCAAATGAAGAGATTGCGAATGAAGAAACTGAAAATGATGATGGGCAAGATGAACTTCCGGATACTACAGCTGTAGATTTAGGGATTATCATACCCGGTACGCAGCAAGCCTATATCAACGGAACCACTGGATTGGAATATGGATTTCATCTCTATACGCCAGCAGAATATGATACAAATGGCGAGGATGAATTTCCTTTATTGGTGTATTTACATGGGAGTGGATCAAGAGGGGATAGCTCGGTAGATGAAGAGGTGCTGGACGTTATTTTACTGAATGGGCCTGCACGGTTGATCGATAGAGGGATGTGGAATCCGGAACAGCCTATGGTAGTTGTGTCCCCACAGTCTCCTACAACTTGGAATACGGGTCTTTTACATGATTTTATAGGGCTTTTAGCCGAAAACCTTAAAATAGACAGGGAGCGAATTTACATGACAGGATATAGCATGGGGGGTAGAGGGTGTTTTGATTATATTTCTGATTTTGGAAATGACTCATACGCGGCAGTTATCGTTCCTATTGCAGGATGGGGAAATGAACAAACTGGAAACCAATTTGTAAATACACCTGTTTGGGCATTTCACGGCCACGAAGATAAAATTATTACATACGATTCTTCCGTGAATATGGTTAATGCCATCAATAACGAAAACCCTGAAACGCTAGCTAAACTGACTATTTATCCTGAGGTAGGTCATGGCTCTTGGGCAAGAACTTATGATAGTAGTGGAATAGGAACTGAGAATAGTAATTATGACCCTTTTGATATGACTATTTACGAATGGATGTATCAATTTAAAAAACGTTGAAAATAACCCGCACAACGACTAAAATTTTGTCGTAAAAGTTAAAATACTTCGATGTCCAGTACATCCTATGCCCATTTGTTCACAATTTTTATGGAGTTGATGGCGAACCTTTTAATAAATACCCTATAAGACTATAACATGAAAAATATACTGGTCGCCCTGAGCATCCTTGCGCTCTGTTCATCCTGTAAACAAGAAAAGGA
This sequence comes from Spongiimicrobium salis, assembly GCF_043678055.1. Lineage (NCBI taxonomy): Bacteria > Pseudomonadati > Bacteroidota > Flavobacteriia > Flavobacteriales > Flavobacteriaceae > Spongiimicrobium > Spongiimicrobium salis. The sequence goes on along the minus strand of NZ_JBHEQA010000001.1, from coordinate 345,999 downwards.
AACCGAGCAAGGAGATAATTTCAAAGATTTGGACAAACTTATAGGAACTTGGAAAATGGTATATGCCGAAATTCGCGAGAAGGATTCGGTTGAAGTCAAAGATTTGGAAATTTCAGATTTTATAAAAATCATCAATGAAACCCATTTTGCATTTTTTAATCAAGATCACAACAATGAAGCGCTTTTTTATGGAGGAGGGGGGACCTACAGGCTAGAGGAGAATCACTATACCGAAAAGCTGAATTTTACTGGGGTAGAAGGATTAAGAGGACATGATTTTTCATTTACCCTTGAAATGAATGGCGACACATTGGTACAATACGGATTGGAAGAGGTGGAGGAACTAAATATTAAACGTCGTATTATGGAAAAATATGTGCGAGTGGAGTAAACGAATGCTTGAGGGGGAGAATCTGGCGCAATCGAGGTAGAGTGGAATACTTTTTACGAATTTATGATAGGATAATAATACAGAACTGCCATAAAAATTACAAAAAATGAAATTGAAAGATAAGGTATATATCATAACGGGAGCAACTAGTGGTATGGGAAAGGCGATTGCCATTTTGTTTGCAGAAGAGGGGGGCAAGCTCCTATTGAGCGGAAGGAATAAGGAAAGGGGAGAGGCCTTGCTTCAAGAGTTGAAAAGTATCAATGCAGAGGCGGTTTTTCATGCAGGGGACATCAGTGAACCCGAAGTCAATGAACAACTTGTGACACGTGCCATTGCTACCTATGGGAAACTCAACGGTGTGGTCACTAATGCTGGAGTATTGGGCATAGGGAGTATTACAGAAATGACCATAGCCGCTTGGCACCAGACTTTAAATATAAACTTCAATGCCTTTTTTTATCTGTGTAAATACGCCATTCCCTATATTAAAACGCAAAAAGGGACCATTATTTCCAATGCCTCTATAGCTGCGTTCAAAAGCTTTCCCAATCACCCCATTTATTGTGCCTCAAAAGCAGCCTTGGTAGCTTTGGTAAAACAAATGGCGCTAGATTACGGTCCGGAAATACGCATCAATGCTATTTGTCCGGGACCTGTAGATACTCCGTTGATATGGGATTCAGCCAAGGCATTTGAAGATCCGGATGCAGCAGTGGCCAATGTAGAGAATGCAACACCCCTGAAACGATTGGGCCAACCCAATGATATTGCAAAATTAGCGTTGTTTTTAGCCTCTGACGATGCTTCTTGGATGACAGGGTCTGCCGTGACTATTGATGGGGGTATCATGGTCACAAATTAATGGGGCAGATACCCGCTTTTTTAATGGCTAGAGATTGTCTTCCTCTAGTCGCGGAGCTACAGGAAAATCAATTTCCGAAGGAATTGTACTGTTCATGTAATTGGCTATGGTCTTATCGCCCACAAGGGAAATGGCATCTATTAAATTTTCCTTGGTCCAACCTGCCTTGAAGAAATTTTCAAGGATTTCCGGCCTGCTATTTCCTCGGTGTGCTGTGATGTCTTTCGCCAATTTAACGAGCGCATCTATTTTTGGGTCAAAAGATGCTTTTCCTTTGCGTAATTCCAGCATTTGTGCATCCGTAAAACCAATTAATCGCCCAACGAATGTATGCACGGAAACGCAATGATGTGAATGGTTTACCTGACTTACAACTAGATTTACAGCTTCTTTTTCCTGATCATTTAGCGAAGTCTTTGCATTGTTGAAGTTCAGATAATTTTTTAAAGCATTCTCAGAATGGGCATAAATGGCAAGGGAATTGGGCATAAAACCAATATTTTTCTCATAATGATCAAAAATGATTTGATTGTCGCTATTCACTTCATTTTTTGTAGGTACATGAAATTTTTTCATTTGTTTGTTGTTTGTGTTGAAAAAATCGTAGGTGGGACTGGTTTTCAAACAAATGCTATTGCTTTGTTTAGAAAGGGTTGAGAACTGTTCTAAGCCTACTTCATATGTAGTGGGCCTATTCCAGTAAAGCCCGGCATGAAGCCGGGCCTTTCATGAAAAAACACAAATTAAGCGAACTCATTTGTTAAAGGTTGGGCAATGGGGAAGTCAACGGGTACTCTAGTCGTATTGTTGATATAATTGGAAATTGTTTTATCCCCTACCAATGAAATGGTATCGATCAAGTTTTCTTTGGACCAGCCTGCATTGAAGAAATTTTCCAAAACTTCAGCATCGGTATTTCCTCGATTTTCCGTAATGTTTTTGGCCAATCTTGCCAAGGCATCCAATTTGGAATCAAAAGAAGCTCTTCCACTTCTCAATTCAAGGATCTGCTCATCGGTAAAACCATTCATTTTACTAATTGCCGTATGTGCAGAAAGACAATATTCACAGTTGTTGACTTGACTAACCGCTAAATTTACCGCTTCTTTTTCCTTTGCTTTAAGCGATGTTTTGGCATTGGAAAAATCCAAATAGTTTTTTAATGCATTTTCAGAATAGGCATAGGTAGCAAATAAATTGGGAACAAAACCTACTGCTTTTTCCAAATGATCAAAAATTGCTTGATTTTCTGAACTTACTTCTTCTCTTGTTGGAACATTAAATGTTGTCATACTATATTTTATTTAAGTTTATAATACCATCTTGTGTCATATTGACAATACAAAGATGCAACACCTATTAGGCTTATAAAATGGCTACTTTTCCTGTTCGCTTGTATATTTTTCCCTGAGTAGTGCGAAAGGGGTATATAATTGATGTATTTGTTGAAGAGGTCGATGAAATTCAATAAGAACAGTGAAGCTAAAGAATCGCTTAACAATAAGCTAGTATTCCAAAGAATTTAGAATTTCCGGTCTGGGTGATACGGAGATAGATCTAGTGATGGTTTTTTTTCCGAAATGATTTCTGAGACCAGTTTTCCGGTAGCGGCTCCCATACTCCACCCCATCATGGCATGTCCGGTGGCAACTACTAAATTACTACACTTTGAGGATACTCCAATATAAGGCAATCCATCTGGGGATACTGGGCGTAATCCACATGCTGCGGCCTTCTTTTCTTGCGCAGTAATTTCAAGTTCGGGATAATAGCGTTGTACAGATTGGGCAATGGCTTCTACTCTAATAGGGTTAATTTTACTTTGTATTCCCGCAATTTCCATGGTTCCCGCAAAACGTGTAAATCCATTCATGGGAGTAACGGCACATTTTGCTTCCGCTAAGATGGCCGGAATCCGGATTCCCGTTGGGTTTTTAGTGTTGATGCGGTAGCCCTTTCCCGCCTGTAAGAGGAGTGTCAATCCTATTTTTTTACTTAGAAAATTGCTCCAAGAACCCGCGGCAAGAACAAAGTTATCTGCCTTTAATTGCCTTTTGGAAGTAGCCAAGGCCGTTATTCTTTTTTGCTCCATGCTAAGGTCAACTACCTTCTCATGACGTAAAAAAGTCACGCCATTTTGTTCTAAATAAGTTTTCAGTTCTGCCATGAATTCCCCAGGTGTAGTATGATGGTCGCATTTAAAATATGCTGCACCCAAGGCCTCAATGCCAATATTTGGTTCCAATTTCTCAATCCCTTTCTTGTCTAAAAGAGAAGCTTCCAACCCCAGATCATTGGCTAAAGCGATGACCTTAGCTTCCTTCTCCAACATCTTCTCGGTTTGACACAGCATGAAAAGCCCCTTCTTTTCATAGTGGAAGGAAAAGCCTTCTGTTTTTCGGATATCTTCGTATAAGCGCTGACTCCAGACCGCAATATCTCTTATGATAGGCGCGGAACGCTCTACATGTTTTGCGTTGCAGGATCGGTTGAAGGCTAAGGTCCATCGGATGAAATCGACATTTAATCTCGGTTTAATGTATAAGGGACTAGATTTGTTGAACATCCAACGGATGCCTTGTTTCATGACTCCGGGAGCCGATAAAGGAATAATATGACTGGGCGATAAGTACCCCGCATTCACATACGAAGCCCCTTGGTCCATATTGGATTGATCTACTATGGTAACTTTATGGCCTTCTTTCAAAGCGTAATACGCCGTGCATAAACCCATGATGCCACCACCAATAATAACAATTTCCTTATTCATTAAAATATCGGCCTATGGTTATTTCAAGAATTGAAAGTATTAAAAATAATTTTAATGGCACTCCTATAGGTTTGACCAATGGGAAGGCTGTGTTTTTTTAGATGAATGGTATTTCCTTCAATAGCTTTTACCTTGTTTTTGGCAACGATAAAGGACTTGTGGATCCGTATAAAGTTTTGGGGCAAGCGCGTTTCGAAGGTCGATATTTTTTGTAGGGTCGTAATGACCTCCTCAATCGTGAATACTTTACAATAATTGCCATAGGCTTCTACAAATAGAATATCATCAAAAGCGATGAGATAGTGTTTTTTATCCCCTTTAATGCTAAGGCGCTCCTCTTTTTGCTGTTGCGATTCGGGAACAGTGGGAATGGCATGATGTAGAGAAATCTTATTTACAGCGGTCATAAAACGTTCAAAAGAAAAAGGTTTTAACAGATAATCCACGATATTCAATTCATAACCTTCCAAGGCAAATTCTTTATAAGCAGAGGTGACAATAACTTTTGGCGGATGTGACAATGTTTTTAATAGTTCAAATCCTGTTAGTTTCGGCATATTGATATCTAAAAAAACTAGGTCAACAGTATGCTGTTGCAATTGCCGAATGGTTTCGAAAGCATCGTAACAATTGGCCACTTTTTTAAGCTGGGGCAAATCTTGGGCATAACCTTCAATGATCCGATGCGCTATAGGCTCATCGTCGGCAATAAGATAGGATATCATTTTGTTTGTATTATGAGTTGTACTTTAAATACCGATGCATCCGAATGGAACTCCAATTGATGTCGTCTTGGATACAACAATTGCAATCTGTATTTCAAGTTTTCCAGACCAATTCCTTCTTGCTCTTTTTTACTGGCGTCATAGTTGTTTTCTATAGTAAAAGATACGTTTTTATTTTTCGCTTTCAATTGTAAATGGATATAGGCATCCTGTGTTAAACTATCCACGCCATGCTTAAAGGCATTTTCGAGTAGCATAATAAACAATAAGGGCGGAATCTGGGTTTCCGAGATATCTATGTCTTTGTCAAAATGAATGCGAACACTTTTTTTATAGCGTATTTTATGAATTTCAATGTATTGTTCCAAATAGGATATCTCTTCCTGTAACGAGACCGTCTCGCGAGCACCTTCGTAGATGGTATAACGCATGATTTCCGAAAGTTTTAAAATCATTTTAGGAGTATCGTCGGACTTTTCTACTGCCAAGCCATAGAGATTGTTCAGGGTGTTAAAGAAAAAATGGGGGTCGATCTTGCTTTTGAGTAAGGCCAGTTCGGCTTTGGATTTCTCTTGCTTCAATTGCCGATATTGTTTCCAGAGTCGAAATAGCCAGGAAATAATAAGATATCCTATAGTAACGGTAAACAGCAGTTGAAAAATGCTGAAATAGTTGTCGTATTCATAGCTGTGCTCAAATTCTCCAAGTTGCTTAAAAATGAGCATTCCCCAGAGAGAAATAACAATGATTACAAAGGCAATGACCCTAGGGTAATGTCGCTTTAAAAAGGATATCATAGTTCAAAAGTATCAATTTGCCATTGGGGTTGCAATTAATTTGACAAACAGCCCAAAATCGATGCGGTACGCATAAATTTCATGGACAAACCCCTGTTTGTCAATGGAAAGGATATCTGTGTAATGACAACAGAAGTGTTCGTCAAAAAAGTTAGTTGAGCCGCAGTGACCACCATATGTTTGTTTCAATTACGAACCTTAAACAATCATTATGAAAAAATATCTCGTGTTGATGTTGCTATTGACCGCTTCAATTTCCTATGCGCAAAAAGATAGCAAAATGACCATTGATACCTTTACCAAGACCCTGGAGGAAAGTTTGACCAAAAGAATGAAAGAGAAAAATGTTCCGGGAGCGGCTATTGCCATAATCGATAAAGGTAAAGTAGTGTACAAAGAGGGAATAGGATGGGCCGATCGGGAAAAACAGATAACGGTTACTGAAAAAACAGGCTTTAATATTGGTTCTATTTCCAAGATGTTTACCGCTTGGGGGATACTGAAGCTTGTGGAAAAAGGAAAGGTTGATTTGGATGCCCCTATTGAGATTTATATCCGTAGATGGAAACTGCCAGAAACTGAATTTGATAAAAAGAAGATTACGGTTCGAAGTTTGTTGAGTCATACGGGAGGAATATCGGTTCACGGATACCCGGGATTCCATCCCGATCAAACCCTGCCAACACTGGAAGCCTCTTTGGATGGAGTCAATGGCGATGTACGTGCCAATGAGCCAGTGGAAGTGATTATTGCCCCACAAACAAAATTCAAATATTCTGGAGGAGGGTATACCCTATTACAATTACTTATTGAAGAGGTTACCGAAACTTCGTTTGCCACCTATATGCAACAAGAAATTTTTGATCCTTTAAAGATGAAAAACTCTAGCTTCCATATAGATGGGAAGATTCTTAAAAATTCAGCAAAACCCTATGATGAAGAAGGCAAAGAAGTATATCTAGAACGTTTTACCGCTCAAGCGGCAGCAGGCTTACATACTACCTTGGAAGATTTGTTGCTATTCGCTCATGCCAGTTTACAGGAAAATAGCATTGTAAGCCGCAAAAGCATGGAAGAGATGCGTACCCCGGTTCCTTTGAGCAATGGCAATTATGGATTGGGTTATATTATATATCCCTTCGGTGCCATTACGGTGAAAGGGCATGCCGGGTCCAATACAGGTTGGGAATCTGCTTTCTTTTTGGATTTTGAACACCAAAGCGGAATGGTGATGTTGAGCAACGGCTCTCAGGGAGATAATGTATTGAAAGGGACCTTACGACAATGGGTACAGTGGAAAACAGCACAACTTAAAGGAGAATAACATGGGAGTTTTATCAAAGGTAATCCATATTGTTTTTTTTCTGTTGTTTTCATGTATGGGCTGTGCCCAGGATTCCATAGTAGGCTCGGAATGGATACCGTTACAACAGCAAATTATAGCCAAATTAACAGGAGAACGTCCATTGAAAAATGAGATTTATTTAGCGCAAAGGGCTTCCCCTAGGGAACGGGATTTAACCGTGGAGTATTTATCCCAATACCTCAAGGGAATACATTGGCAATTGGAAAACCACCGATATAAAGCTACCAACGGCAATCCCTTTCTGGATTTGCTTATGGGGCCAATGAAAGGGGTCAATGTAGCGGCGGTATTACCGGCAACGATTCCCAGTGAAGAATATGTACTTTTTGGAGCTCATTACGATTCTGAACGGGATTGTCCGGGAGCCATAGATAATGCTTCTGGAGTAGCACTCTGCTTGGCCATCGCCAACAAATTAACCTTGCTTAAAGAACGAAAAGTCAATTTTCTCATTGTATTATTTGATCAGGAAGAAGATAATGAGGTAGGCAGTGGAGCTTATGTAAAGCTGCTGAAAAATACAAAACGAAAGATACATTCGGCCCACATTTTTGATTTAATAGGTTGGGACAATGATGGTGATAAAGCCATTACCCTGCAATCCCCCGCTCCTTTTCTGGAGGAGTTGTATACCAAGACGGCAGATGAATCCCGCATTCCCTTTGAAGTAGTGGGAGGAGGGGCTTCAGACAATAGACAGTTTACCGCTGCAGGATTTCATACGATTGCCGTATTTGAAGAGGAAGGGGATTCTACACCACATCTCCATAAACCTACGGATACTTATGCTACCGTCAATTTTGAATACTTGGCTTCTTGTACACAATTTATACATCATATCTTTAAACAACTTGCACAATGAAAGTATTGGATGCTCTACGATCGTACAATGTATATGAAAAGGTATTTGTTTTTAGTTTTATACCTCTTTTGATCAAAATGTTCAATTACCTATTCATCGGAGTATTCTATCCAATGCTTATAGGTGTCCTATTGATGAGTCCGTTTCTGTATTGTTATTGGAAACCCAATGCCAATATTCAGAAAGCCATTACCTATTGGGGCATTATGATACTTTGTTATGGTGTCTTACGTGTGCTGTTAAATATCATTATTCGTATTGACTCCAGTGGTGTTCCCTCTGGCGATTTTTATCAGTTTACCTTTTGGTATGCCCTGAAAAGTGTAGGGTATTGTATCATGGGAATACTTTTACTTTTAAAACGAAAAAAGATATTTCTTAACATAAGTCAATGAGATGAACCCTATAGGTTGCCTACATTTAAAAGGTAAATATTCTAAAAATGAAAAGAAATGAGGGCAATGCGAAAAACGGCAATATGGGTAGGGGCTTTGTTTATTGCAACCACTTTTACCTATAGTATAGGAGATGGTATCCTGCAAGAATTGTTCTTAAGCCCTAATTTCCCTTTGGGTGTTTCTGATCGCACTACGGCTATTGTAATTGCAGTTCTTTTACAGTTGCTCTGTGGGCTTGGGGTTGTGGGAATTGCGGTGTTGATGTACCCTATTTTTAATACGGAGAATATAAAGATAGCAATATGGTATGTTGGCATTCGCTCTATTAAATGTGCTATTATTGCCATCAATGGAGTTCATATGTTGACCTTGTCAGCCATAGGCAAGTCTCAAATAGAAAATGTAGATACCTTAACCACGCTTGGGGCAATGATTATAGCCGACTATCATGGAAGTTTTATCTTTTTGGCGTTGGTTCTGGCTTTCGGAGCCCTAGCCTTCTACTATGGTCTTTTTAAAATGGCGTTAGTCCCTAAATTTATCCCTATTTGGGGAATTATAGCGGTTGTTCTAATGGGGATAGGTTTGGTCATGGAGGCGCTGGGATACTCCAGAAATATCGGCTTTTATCTTCCAATGGGATTAAATGAACTCTTTTTAAGTTTTTGGCTTCTCGTTAAAGGTTTTGCTTCCTCCGAAATTTTGACAGAAAACAACCAAAATAGATAGCAGTAGTACCCTAGGACAACAACTATTGTTTTTGGTATTCTATGCAATTGTAGTATATTAAGAAGTAGAAACCTTGGAAATGGAAAACCCTTTAGTACGCTATATTTCTCGCTATACCTCCTTAACTGAGGAAGAAAAAAGAGCGGTGGAAGAAGAAATACCGATTGTCACCTTTAAAAAAGGCACAATACTGCTTCGCGAAGGCGAAATTGCTGAGCGTTGTTATTTCAATTTAAGGGGCTTGGTGCGGCAATATTATCTAGTGGATGGAGAAGAACGTACCACTTTTTTTTATACGGAGGAATATGGAATTAGCGGTATCCCCATGAAACCATCCAAATACTATTTAATATGTGAGGAGGATACCACCTTGACGCTTGGAGATTTTTCAGCTGAAGCAGATTTTTTTAAGCGGTTTCCAAAATTTGAATCCCTTTGCCGTGTACTCTCTAGTGAATATTTTGAAAGTTATGAAGAACTGCTGGCAACCTATATCATGAAATCCCCGGAAGAGCGTTATGCTATTTTGATCAAGGAGCGACCCGGACTCGTTGAACGCGTACCCCAATATCAGTTGGCAAGTTATCTTGGAATTACGCCAGAATCCCTAAGTCGTATACGAAGAAGAATACTGCTCAAGAGCTGAGATTCAGATTTCCCGATGTTTTCTTGAACCCCAAAACCAATAAGGAAATCATAAATAGCATTTCTACGATTCCTGAAAACAAGGCCGCGAATTCGGTATAAGGATGGGATTTGGGTAGCACAAAGCCCAAAATCACATGAGACAGATACCCTAAGGGCGCAATCATTAAGCATACCCCAATAAACTTTGGGAAAAAACCAGAACGATATACCAAATATCCTAAAGGGTAGAGCCATAGGCCAAAAAAGATGTGCGCAATGGCATATCCGATGTCGTGCAATTCCAAAAGGAAGAGGGAAAGGGCATAACGTTGATCTTCCCCAAAGGCTTCCAAATACGATGCATCCTCGATCAAAAATAAAACAGCGTATTGATGTAGCATATTCAGGGCGGCAATGGGGACACCTAATAAGGCAAGGGTAAACATTGCTCTTGCATATCCCGGATGGACTGTTTTAAAAAGGGTGTATAGTGCAAGTAATAATAGGGTAAAAAAGGTGAGTTGCACCATATCGGCCATAAAGCCGTAACGAAATAAGGCTTCTGAGGTTAAAATGTTATGAGCGGTTGCCCTTGCATCATCTGGTACAATGAGCTGTAAGCGAACGGAAAAATGGGCAAATCCACCGAATAAGGCAACCAGTAGATAGTAAAGGCTAGCTGTTCTTGCTGCTTTTTTTATGGGATTCATATTGAAATTGTTGCATTGGGTTATGGTAGCAAATTAAAATTCCTGATACGAATACTCCTTGACTTTAGTTAAGAAAAATGGAAAATGGCTTTTTTGTTTGTTATGATCTTAATCCCACCATTTTGTGTTTTGCGCTTGCTTACTGTCCAGCAAAACAACTTCTCCTATTCGCGGTGCGATTAAGGGAAGGTTGAGGGCTTTTGCTTTCTTGGACACTCTTTCAATAGGATCCGTCCACGAATGCATAGCCAGTTTAAAGGCTCCCCAATGAATGGGAAGTATTTTTTTTGCCCGTACATCTATTCCCGCTTGGGCTGTTTCTTCAGGAAACATATGGATATCGGACCACTTTTCATTGTACTGTCCACATTCCATCATAGCTAGATCAAAGGGGCCGTAGGCATCACCAATTTCCTTGAAATGCTCGGCATACCCGCTATCTCCACTAAAAAAAATGCGTTCTTCCTCAGATTTAATTACCCATGAACTCCATAAGGTATTGGCCCGGTCATTTAATCCGCGACCGGAAAAATGTTGTGCCGGAGTACAAATAAAAGTCAAATCCTCCAAAGAAATTTCCTGCCACCAATCCAGCTCTATGATCCGCTCTCTTTCAATTCCCCAGGCTTCTAAGTGAACGCCTACACCCAAAGGAGTATAGAAGAAAGCCACTTTGTTCTTTAGTTTTCTAATGGATCCATAATCAAGGTGGTCATAATGATCATGTGATAGTACAACGGCGTCTACCTTTGGAATTTTCTCTACTTCCAGCGGAAGCTCCTTGCTGAAACGGTTGGCTCCCAAATAAGGGTGCGGTGCCGGGACTTTGCCAAACATAGGGTCGATCAAAATTGTTTTTTGATTCATTTGCAATAAAAAAGTGGAATGCCCAAACCAAACCAATCGCGTGGCTCCTTGATATTGTGAAAAGGCCGCTGAATCAATTTTTTTCACCGCAATATCTTCCTTTGGTGTAGTGGATTTCTGAGGCCTGAAAAATTCCAAAAGGGTTTTTCCCATATCCCGGGCGCTCATATCTAACTGTACTGGGTTCTTGTTTACAAATTTCCCCTCTTTATAGTTTGTTGATTTTTGATAGCTCATTTTTTGAGCCTTAGTGGCAGTTCCGCCAAATTCTGGGCTGAGGTTCACAAATAAAAGGGTGACAATGACAATTAATCCAATGACGGATAGGACGGTAATGAGCATAATTTTTAGTATTCTTTTTAATTTAGAAGGGATTTTCATGGAGTACTCTGTTGATTCACATTACATTTTTCTTAGGGCGATAAGAACCAAAAGATATTGCGTTGACAAGGTCTAAAAATACAATAATTTAGTGGTTTTTTATATCTTAGGGAGGTAAGGCCATCTAAGATAAAAGAATACCAATGCGCATTGAAGGAAGAGCTTTTTGGAATACGCCAATTACCGTTTTTGAAACCAAAAAACAGAAATGGGGCATCATTCTGTCCGTTACCTTGTTCATTCCTGTTTTTTTGCTTGTTTTTCAGCCATTTGGAGTCAATAATTACGATCCAACACATAAAATACGATGGGACTTTCTATGGGCATCCGTTGGTTTTGGACTGATAGGCGGTTTTACGCTCTGTCTTTCAGAATTCCTCATCGCACCCTATCTCTTCCGAAAAAAAACAAGGGGTACCCTACTTTTAAATACACTTTTGACCATTGTTTTAGGGGCTACTACAATATACATTTACTATAATATTTTAGGACACTTTCACGATTGGGCCTGGAGCAGTTACTTGGGTTTTATACGCGATGTGGGCCTAATGAGTAGTATTCCCATTGGAGCCGCTTTTCTATTTTTTTTATATCGAAACACCAAAGACACTTATGAGGATCTTTTAAGGAAATCCGAATCGGGCATATCAAAAAAAAGAATGATTGTTTTAATGTCCGATAATGGGAAGGAATCCATTTCATTTCCCTTGCATGAGTTGCGCTATATGGAAGCCCAAGATAATTATGTGGCCGTATTTTATATGATGAACGGGCATCTGCAAAAACAGTTGCTTCGCACTACGATGAAAACCTTGGCTTCCAAATTGGAAGCCGAAGCGGTAGTCCGTTGTCACCGTTCCTATATGGTGCATTTGGATGCGGTAATTAAAGCAAAAGGAGAAGGGCATCAACAGAAATTATACCTTTCCAATATTAGTTCCCCTATCCCGGTTTCCAGGTCCTACAACCCCTTAGTCAAGCAAATGATGGCCATTCGCCACAAATAGACCCTTTTCGCCCCAAGACTGTAACAGCTGGGAATCCAAGAAGTCATAATGATATCTTATGAATAGTAATAAAACTAACATCATTATGAAAAAACCAGTTGCAATACGTAAAAGAAATACGGTGTTCAACCTATTGTCCTTAATCATCAGTTTCACTTTTTTGACGACCTGGCTCCCTTTTTTGCGCGCACTATTTGATGGAAAATCTTACCAATGGGGCACGCAATATTATGGCATTCCTTTTTCGGGAAAAGGATTAACTATGGATTATTTGATCTTGATTGTGTTTTTAATGGGCTACTTTGGATTGTTCACCGCCTTTAACTGGATTAAAAATAGGAGAATCTTTTACGCATTACTATGTATTTGGTGGCTCCATAGTTTTGGAAATTTGCTTTTTGATATACTAAAGAATGGGGATAGTACATTTCATGGAGATACTTTGAACATTCATGTATCCATTGCCGCCTTCGTTATCCCTTTAGCCATAATAGCTCTGGGCCTTGTGTTATTTATGATAAGGAAAGATCAACAGTTGCCGACAGTACAAATTCCTTGGAATCGCTCAAATACCATGAAAGCTGTAGTGATTCTCGGTCCACTTCCGTTGCAGGCCATCTTTTTTGCGACAGGAACTTCTCACGGAATCACAGATCAAATAGCGGTGATCATTGCTATTGCCCAATGTTTTCTGATCCCCTTGATTTTTAATCCTTCCAAATCTAAATGAAGCTTTGGTTTATGACATCAAATCCTTCACTTTAGGGTTTTGTCGTTTTCGTTTTGGTTTGCCGTAGCTCATGAAAAAGTTGATCCAAATATTACGCGATACTCTTAGGATGACCGGGAGTAAAAGAAGCATCACAAGCACAATGATATAGTATGAAGTCAGCAGTTCAAAATCTAAGATCAAATGAGAAATTACAAAAGCGATCCCTGCGAAAAAAAGACCTACGGGATAACTTACATACATAGCGCCATAGAAAAAGGAAGGCTCAATTTTATATTTTGTTTGACAAGAACTGCAACGTTCCCGCATGTTTAAATTTTCCATTAAACGATAGGATTTGGGGCCTGCATACATGGATTCATTATGACATACCGGACAACTACCCGTGAGAATACTGTATATTTTTGTTCCTTTTAGAAATTTCATAACCTTCGATATTTTAGAATGAATGTTATTGTATAATTCGTTTTAAAAGCTCCTATCGTTATTTTAAATAATTGTAATTATAAGACAAAGATAATATGAGACATTGCCTTTTTTATTCTATAGAACACGCTATTTTTTGTACTTTTAGGACATATGAGGCAAATACCTATTTTACATATCGATCAATTTGAGCATGAAGAGACTTTGGAAGATTTTTATTGCAATGACCTTGCCTTGCATCTACGTAAAAACAACAAAATAGTATACAAGCCCCATTCCCATGATTTTTTTCTTTGCGTGTTTTTTTCCAAAGGTTCCGGTGTTCATGAAATTGATTTTGACCATTATCCTGTGGAACCGGGTAGTGTTTTCTTTTTGCGCCCAGGGCAAACCCATTGTTGGACCTTTGAAGATACTCCCGAGGGCTATATTTTTTTTCATACCCAAAGTTTTTATGAGTTCTATTTTTCGAACAAACAGCTTTCCCAATTTCCCTTCTATTATTCCCCTAAGAACCCACCAAATCTCAGCCTGACTTCAATGGAAATCCAGCCTATTGAACACCGATTTCAAGAGATTTATAGGGAATATGGAAGAAGCGCCCCTTACAAAAGGCAAAAGCTAGTAAGTCTTGTTGACCTTAGCTATATTGATTTGGCCCGTATTTATGGAAATATGGAGCCTGTAGAACGTAAAACATCGACAACATATCTGGAAACGTTGAATGCATTGGAAAAAGCTATAGAAAGCGCATATAAAACCGAAAAATCAGCCGCCTTTTATGCAGATCAACTACATATAACACCAAAACATTTGAACAGAATTGTAAAAACCACTTTAAACAAAACCACTACGGAATTGATTGCCGATCGTGTTTTTCTGGAGGCCAAGCGCCTTATTGTTCATTCTGGAAATACCCTATCAACTATTGCCATATTGTTGGGATATGAAGATTATGCCTATTTTTCCAAAGTATTCAAACAAAGGACAGGAATGACCCCCTTAGGCTTTAAAAAGAAATATAAATAGCGTTTTGTTTTGGCGGCGTAACAGAATCAGGTGTCATCACAGTCAATTTAATTTTATTAATTCATAGCTTTCTCCTGCTTGATTCGATATGATTTTGGTAACCACGCCATCTTTATTTCTAATAAATCGTAAGGTGGTTAGGGGGTTAAGGCCCTTTACCAACACTTCTGTATTGTTTTTGAAGTAAAGCGGAGCTTTCCATTTCTTTTTTTCCTGCATAAAAAATTGGCCATTTTCTTCAGTGATACTGAGCTTTTTGGAGGGCTTGATTTTTGGGGAATAGATACCGGTGAGCAGCATCGCTTTTTTTTGGGTAATCTGTTCCCCGTAATCCACATCAACATAGAAATTGTTCCCATCCACTTGAATGTCTTCCAAGGGGATATTCGGCAATTCCATTTTTTGCCAAGTGGTGGTTGGAAAAAGATAAGGCGCCCTATCTGCTCCCAGAAACACTTTTATGGGCATGCTAAAAGCAACTTCATCGGCAATCCATTTGTATTTAAGCATTGGGGTTCCATTTTCCGAATAGGCTTCCATTTGAAGTTTGGGCAGGGTGGTATGGTTTAAGTATTGCTTAAAAAAAGGGGTGTAATCTATCTTTGTTTTTTGGTTGATGTATTGCACAATAGCCGCAGTAGTGATAGATTGGTGTTTAAAGGTCTCCTGAAGTCCTTTTAGAATAGAGAACCATAAAGAATCATTGTTGATGGCACTCCGCAGCGTATGAAGCATTAGTCGTCCTTTACTGTAAATATCTTCCAAGTCATAATGCACATGATTCACACCGAATGCCCCAAGAAGGGGGTGTTTTCCCATGACTTCATTGCGGGAAATATCTAAGGACCTATCTCTTTTTTCAAGACCATAGTGTTTTTCTAAAAATAGGGATACAGCGTAAGTGGCGAAGGCCTCGTGGATCCAGAATTCGGCCATATCCGTGCAGCTTAAGCTATTGCCCCACCATTCGTGTGCCATTTCATGTAAAATTAAACTTTGATCAAAGTCATTGCCTAATGCCACAGCACTTTGATGTTCCATGGGATGAGGAGTTTGTATGAGTTTTACCCCATCTCTTGGAAATGGATAGGGACCAAAGAGGTTTTCATAGATTTCCAACATGGGTTTTACAATTTTAAATGCTTTTTTTGCCTTAGTGGAATCTGCAGGGAGTACGTAATAATCCAAAGTAATGTTTTCACTTCCCGGATAGGTATCGGTCATATGGATGTAATCTCCAATATTTAGGGTAATATTATAGTTGTTGATCGGATAGGTGGTTTTCCAATGGTATTGGGTCTTTCCATTTCCGAGAGGAATTTGTTCTTGCAGGCGGCCATTGGAGATGGCTTTTAAATGGGAGGGCAAGCTAATGCGAACGGCACTACTATCGGGCTCATCGGAAAGATGATCTTTATTGGGCCACCATCCATGTGCCCCGTTGCCTTGACAAATGGCCTGGGCATAATAGTTTTTATTCCGGTCTTTATCCCAGACAAAACCTGCGTAATACGGAATATCGAGGTTAGGGTCTAAAGGATGGCCTCCGTACCATACTTCTATGGTGTGCGTACTGCCAAGTGGAAGTATATTTGGAAAACGAACATATACAGCACTGTGTTCCCGACTAAAACTTAGAGGAACCCCATTCCATAGGATTTTTTCAATAGATAATTTTTTGTACAAATCAATTTGAATTTTATGGGTAGGTTGAAGGACTTTAAAATGAATGTTGGAAACTCCGTCAATAGTTTCTTTTTTAGGATTGATTTCCACATCTAGATCATAAAAAGTAACATCATAGCTAGTACGTAAAGGGGTAAGTTGTCCTTTTATGCTATCCAGTCTGTTGAAATTTCTTGTAGTTGCTCTTTGATATAGAGATTGCTTTTTCTGTCTTTTTTTTTGGGCATGAATTCCAGTAAGGGAGAATGCGATACATAGCACCATTACTATAAAAGAGTAGCCTTTACATGTCAAATACATTGGTCTTCTATTTTTTTTGACAAATAAATGGTTACAATGACCTATAATCTATTCAAATCTAGATTTGAGTAGTATTTTATGCCTCTTTTCGGAGATGAGTCTCGCGGTATTCCCGTGGCGATTGTTTGGTCATTAATTTAAAACTACGTTGAAAGGTGGCTTGGGAATTAAAGCCGCATTCCAAGGCAATGCCCGTAATGGTCAAATGTTGATATTCCGGATCCAAGAGCCGTTTTTTTAACTCTTCAACTCTAAACTCATTTACATATTCATTAAAGCCTTTGTGTAGATGCTGGTTCAATACACCAGAAATTACTTTTTGTGAAATTCCCGTGTGTTTAGCAATATGCTGAAGTTTAAGGGAGGGGTTTAAAAATAAGCGTTCCTCCAACATGGCAATCTCTAAGGTTTTCATTGTAGGTTGAATGAGTTTCTTGTTCACGGAGTTCACAGGTTTTATCCCAGCAAGATGTCCCACAAAATACCCCTTGATGCCTAGCCAATAGACCATCACCATAAGGGACACATAAATTGGATACCAGCCTACTTCCCGCAATAAAATATTGGATGTGTAGGGAAGAATATAGAGAATAAGGTGTAACAACCATAGGATTTGGAATATGGAAAAACCATAAAGAAGTTGTTTTGTCCAAGCATAAGATTTACTTTGTTGAATCTGCTTGGGGACTCCTTGTAAGATTCGACGAAGAAGGCCAAGGTATATACTAAGGGATATCCACCTTGGAATATCCACAAACTTTGAATAGTCATCAATAAAATTGCCCCATTGCGTATTATTATTTGGATTAACAGCACCGAGAAGTACGCCAATAATGTAAACAACAGCAGTTAAATAGGGAATAAGGTCAAGAAGAATTGGAAGAAAATGAAGTTTCCTTTTTGTATTCCATGAAAAATTGGGATGTAATAGAGCCCTACAATAAAAATAGAGTAAGGGGCCTATGGGCATAATAATCACAAGCGGGAAAACGGCCTCAATGATATTCCAAAGCGTAGAAGTGTCTTGCAGGGTTTCCAACAAAAAGATATTCAAACAGGCCATGGAAATAAGGAGAATGATCCAAGCCAAGATTCTATTTGCGGCGGCATTGCTTAAGTTGCGGTACAGCAATACAAAGCTAATGACGCCTTGAATAATACCTACTAAAAGTATACTGTTCCAAAAATTTAAAATCATCTTAAGCCTTTATCGTTTAGCATACGTTTTTTAGAAAGAAGGGATTCCCTAGAAATCTAGAGCAATGTAATCAACTTTTGTTCCAAAAAAAACATCCTTGAGAAATAGTAGGATCAACCTATTTCGGAGGAGCTTGGCCGAATTTATTTTTTTAGGCTAATATAGTCCAGGGGAGACATGCCTTCTATTTTCTTGAAATTCCTGTAGAACGTGGAACGTGAATTAAATCCGGCCATTTCAGCAATACTTTCAATCTTATAATTGGCACACTCTTCTTTAAAAAGCAGCTCCTTGAATTCATTGATGCGCTGCGAAATAATAAAATCTTTTAAGGTTTTTCCATAAGTGATTTTCAAATACTCCTGAATGTGTTTTTCATGAACACCTTCTTTCTTAAATAAATGTACTAACTCAAAGTCGGGTAAGGTATAGCCTTTTTCTTGAATGATTTTGGATTGAATAAAATTCTGTGCAGACGAAAGATCAATAGGTTGGAGCGGTTTTTTGACACTTCTTTTGGGAAAAAGCAAACTTTTGGCCTTTTCGGACTCTGTCAGTGTAAATACAATAAATGCAGCAGAGACAATCAGTGATAATGGCTGATTGATGTATTCGTTCATCCGCAGGAAAACGTCCGAAAGATTGCCTATAGGCACTAGAGCGAACAATAAAGTTTGAAATCCGCTCAATAGCAGATAGCCGTTAAGTCCTAGGTAAAACCATCGATATTTGCCTAAGGCTTTTAAAGGGAACTGTTTTTTTAAGGTGTCAAAAGTTCTCTTGTATAGGCTCAAATAAAAAAGGTGGAGAAGTACAATGGTGATATTGATGGGCATAGTGAGTAAAACAATATGCTCTGCATAAAAAGTAGGACTTGCAAATTTAAAAATAAGGTAGAGGGTATGCAGGACGAATGGAAGACAGAGATGATAAATGAACAACTTTTTTTCATCTTTAGGCTTCGTTCCTAAATAAATATAAAGGAATATCAGGGGCGCATAGAATAGGTTTTTGTACCCTGCCAAAATAATATTGGCGAGGACATTTTTGTTGAAGAGGGGCCAATACAGATTATAAATAAAAGAAAAAGCAAAAAGGAGGCATAAGGCCCCTAAGGTAACATTTCGCTTTCGTTTAGAAACAATTTCTAAAAGCCCCAATAGTATAAGTTGAGCAGAAAGGCATATTTCTATGCCGTTGTAAATTAAGTTTGTATAATTTTCGTTCATGGAAAATAGACGAATTCTTTTAGCTAAAAGACAAGTTATTTAGGCTTTTGTTACAGTTGAAAATTGATTTTAAACATATCCCAAAATACCATTTTGATACAAAGTCAAGAGACATAACCTTAAAAATAAGAACAGTTTTTCTGAAGTTTGAAACTGTTATGGTTTTATATCAATTTTGATTTTTTTCAAACCGAATTTTACAGAAATGGACTTTTGAAGTTTCCATGGTAATCGCACCAACAAGAAAAGGTACATTTTAAGCAGACTGGGCCGAAACATACCCTATGAACCTAAAATTTTTAGCATGCATTTAAGTAAAAATCAAATTCGACTTCTTGTACTCAGCAATTGTTGTTGCTGGGGTTTTCTGGGGTACCTGTTATTGAGCGGTTTTAGTTCCCGTCAAGAGGATAGGTTTAAAGTGCTGACAGCAGAGCGCATTAATATCGTTAATGCTGATGGCACTCCAGTAATAGCCATATCAAACAAAGAACGTATTGCAGAGCCCGTTATGGACGGGAAAACGTATCCGGTGGCCGTGGCCGATGGTAGAAAATATATGGCCGGAATGATTTTTTTTAACGAATTGGGAGATGAAATGGGCGGATTGGTCTTCAATAGTTTTCAATTGCCCAATGGACGTGTTGCAGGAGTAGGGCATTTGTCTTTTGACCGATTTAAGGACAACCAAGTGATAAATTTGGAATATCTGGAGAATCGGAATGGTGTAAAATCGGGACTCACCCTCTATGATAGACCGGGAAATGGAAACTTTAAAAAGAGCTTGGATTATATCGAGGAATTGTATTTCAACAAAAATTTGACAGAGGAAGAGAAAGCCGAGATAAAATCGACCTTCAACAGCATGTCCCGAAATAATGAATTTGGGGTGCAACGTGTGTTTCTGGGAAGTGAAAATGAAATTCCCAAGTTGCTTTTAAAAGACACCCAAGGGAAGGAAAGAATACGCTTGTTTGTAGATTCGTTGGATGTGGCTAAGCTGCAATTTCTAGATGAAAAAGGAACCGTAGTCCACGAATACCCACCTTTAAACTAAATCAAACAAAATAGTCAATCCATAAAAAACGAAATTAGTATGAATTATCGAGAAGAAATCGGAACAAAAGAGAATCCATTACTCCTAAAAACACCACCACAGTCGTCTTCTTACACCATGCATATCGACGAAAAAGAAGGGAAGGAAATCCTGGTATGTACGGTAGGGAAGACGGTATTGCATTATGATCTGCGTTGTATTGAGGATTTGCACTGTATGCTTAAAGAAAGGGGCGATTGGATGTTATTGGGAAGTAAGGATGAAAAAGTCCCTACAAAGCCAGATACTGTAGAGCACTGGGGGAGGGCAGAAGATAACCCAATTAGAGGATGGTATGGCCTAAAGAAGAATTTCAGGGGGAGGTTTGGAATGTATATACCGCCTTTATTGGAGTACTTGGGACTGGCCGAAGTTGAACATAACAAAAGAAATAATCGGATGAGAGCGCTATGATAGTTGTTATTTCCAAGAACAGTGGAGCCTTGTATCTAGGTATGCTATTGTTCTTATGGTGATATCATCTTTGGGGACAACAATTTGTGTGGGAACCGGGGATAGGTATTGGCAATATTCTTACCGGGAAACATAGGCAGGGAAAAGGGTTTCTAGGTGTTGCTCTGGGATATGAACCTTCAGAACAAGGGCGTTACGGAGTAGAAGTCCGCATTATCGGAAATTTGTTTTCTGAAAGATTGGAGCAGGAAGGCCCAAATCAACTTTTCATAGAAGCAAGGTCATTGTCATCCGTTTTTGCAGGAATCTTTGGAGAACAAACCATCTTTAAGTTATCTAAGAAGACAAATTTATACGGGCATGCTGCTCTCGGCATTTCCTACCATTTTGCCCGGGTAACAATATAACAAATCGCAATAAATTGAATCAAACCAAACTGGGATGGAATTTGGAAGTGAGATGTAGAAAGAGGGCCTTTTCTTTGGGACTTACCTATTTCCATCTAGGGAAAATCAATGCTTTTGAAGGAGTTGCCCTAAATGGTCTTCCTGTACAACGTAATAGCCTTGGTATACAACTTCTTTTTGTTAAAACGAGCTATCGATTTTCTTTTTAGTTAAATTTTTCAATAAGTAGACGAAGCGCTAAATACGTGTAATGTACTGTAAATTAGCAATTAATACGTATAATTTCGTATACGGTATACATTTGTGTATCTAAAAAAAATTAATTACTATTGTATACCGTATACGAAAAATATAATCGAAATGACCAAAATTTTCACCAATGAATTAAGTGCTCAAGCCTATAAAAAAGTGAGGGCCATGATCATGTCGAAGAAACTTTTTCCCGGGCAAAAGATTGTTCAGGACAAGCTGGCCGAACAACTGGGAATTAGTAGGACTCCTCTGAGATCGGCATTACAAATATTGGAGGGAGAAGGACTTATAGAATCCATTCCTCGTAGAGGAGTGATTGTGAAAGCATTTAACGATCGGGAAATACTGGAGATATATGATTGTAGAATGGCCTTGGAAGGTACAGCGATACGATTGTATGCAGAACGGGCTTCGGATAAAGATATTCTACAATTAAAGAAATTGTTCCAGCCTTTTATGGAGGGGGGGATAGATGCTGTGGCCTATCAAAAAGCAGATGCAAAGTTTCATGATGCCATTATCAATGGTTGTGGGAATAGTTTTTTAAATAAACTCTTTCATCAAGGAAATCTATTGGTCTGTATAGACCTGATCGGGTTGCTGCGCAGTCCCGAAGAAACTTTGCTTGAGCATTTGGAAATGATAGAGGCCATTGAAACAAGAAATTTGGACTTGGCCGAATCTCTGGCGAAATCACACCTCAACAAAACAAAACAACTGATCTTAAGAAAAAGGAATGACTAAGAAAGCGTCTTTTTTTCCTGTGCGATATCGGGTGGTTTTCGGCACCTTTATACTAGCTATGATTGTGCTGTTCGATCGCATTTTAATTTCTGTGGCTAAGGATCCTTTAGCCGAAGATCTGGCCTTGTCAGATAAGCAGATGGGCTGGGTATTGTCCATATTTGCTTTGGGCTATGCACTTTTTCAGACTCCTTCGGGACATTTGGCGGATAAATACGGTGCCAGAAAAGTACTGACCGCAGTAGTGAGCTTATGGTCTCTTTTTACCGCTTTGACCGGGGCGATCTACAATTTCATCTCCTTGCTTATTGTTCGTTTCTTATTTGGGGCAGGGGAAGCAGGTGCTTTTCCTAGTATGGCTAGTGCCGTTTTTAATTGGATTCCGATAAGGGAGCGGGGCCTTGTACATGGGATTAACTTTTCAGGAGGACGTATAGGAGCTGCAATTGCCTTGCCCATCGTGGCTTGGTTGATCCATATAACCAGTTGGAGAATGACTTTTGTCATTTTGGGAGGCATTGGGGTGCTTTGGGCCATATTGTGGTATATCTGGTTTAGGGACCAACCTGAAAGTCACGCTTCCGTAAGCAAAGAGGAACTTCAAATTATAAAAGAAGGCGTAGGGGAAAAGAAAAAAGAAGGGGAAAAAATTTCTTTTGGGAAATTGTTTCGTTCTAAGGCCATGTGGCTTTTAATGGGGCAATACTTCAGCAGTAACTTTACCTTTTTTTTCTGTTTAACCTGGCTTTTTCCCCACTTGAAGGAGAAATATGCTCTGGATGCGGTTGAAGCTGGATTTTATGCTTCGGCTCCTTTTCTATTTGGCGCTTTGGGAAATTGGGTGTCCGGTTGGATGGTAGATGTCATATATAGAAAAGGGAAATGGAGCCTTTCCCGAAAACTCCCAGCTATCCTTGGATTTTCACTTGCGGCAATAGGTATTGTGGCCAGTGTATACATGGAAGAGGTAAATGGCGCCATTGTCTTTATTTCCCTTGCCGTTTTTGGAGCAGATATGACCTTAAGTCCGTCTTGGTCCACATGTTTGGATATTGGAAAATTACATTCCGGAGCGGTGAGCGGAACTATGAACATGGCCGGTAATCTAGGGTCGTTCTTTACAGCCTTGGCATTTCCCTATATGGTGGCCTTTACAGGTTCGCATACGCCTTTCTTTTTTTTGGCGGCTTTTTTAAATCTACTGGCAATTCCCATTTGGTTGGCCGTGAAGCCCGAAGAGCCATTAGTACTCAATACGATACCATAAAACGATGATAAAATTAGAAGAATTTAAGGAAGTCTGTCAGCAATCGATTGCGATGATTGAGGCTGCAGGATTATTTCTTACTCCTGAAGATAAAGCCCAAATGACGGCAGCTGATTTTGGTCTGAACCACATTAAGAAGGAGGGAGTGCAGATATTGACCCTATTTCAGACCGAGCGAATTGCCGGAAAAATATTGGTGTTGCTACCATATCAAACCGAGCCCGAACATTGGCATCCCACTGTTGGGGATGATGCAGGTAAGGAAGAGGTAATTCGCGCCATCGCCGGAGACCTTTATTTCTATATCCCCGGTGATGATACCATGGAAAAAGGATTTATCGTGGAAGGAAAGGAGAGTTGTTACACCTTAAGACACGAGGTTGAACTTCTTCCGGGAGAACAGCTGGTGCTTCCTGCGGGAACTAAACATTGGTTTCAGGCTGGGGAAAGAGGTGCCGTAATGTATTCTTTTTCTACCACGGTTACAGATCTTCTAGATCAGTTTACTGACCCGGCCGTAGTGCGTAAAACAATAATAGAAGGTGCTCCGGAAAGTTCCTATTAAAGAAAACACAATACACCAACAATAAAGAAAGAAAACAATGATGAAACAAAGCATTATTACTGCTTTTTTGAGTAAGACCCAAGATCGATTTTCTGAATATCAAGAACCCACAGGGCTTCGCGAGCGACTGGAGATTGTACAAAAAATCGATGGTGTTACCGGAGTGGAAATTGTATTTCCCTATGAAACGGAAGAGGCAGTGGCTACCAAGGCACTAATGCAGGAAATGGGATTGGAATTTGCCGCGGTGAATGCCAATATCAAGAAAGAAACCAAATGGGTGCCCGGAGCCTTATCCCGCCCAAACGCACAATTGCGTCAAGATGCCGTACAAATGATCAAAGATGCTAAGGACTATGCTTTGGCCGTAGGAGCCCCATTGGTTACCTGTTGTCCTCTATCCGATGGTTTTGATAACCTATTTCAGGTGGACTATCCCAAAGCGTGGAAAAATATGATCGATGCGGTAGCGGAAGCTGCAGACTATAAACCGGAGATGCCATTATTTATTGAGTATAAGATCAATGAGACTCGCGTAAATTGTCATCTGGATAGTTGTGCCAAGACCATCGTCTTTCTAAAAGAAGTTCAAAATAGCGCTACTGGGATTACGATAGACTTTGGGCATTCACTTCTGGCCAAGGAAAATCCGGCGCAAGTATTGGCCTTGTGCGAGCAGTCCAATGTAGATTACTATTTGCATACCAATGATAATGATTGGCAATTTGATTGGGATCTGATAGGAGGCTCCAGAAATTTTTTACATACAGTCGAATTCTTTTTCTATGCTAAGGAATTTGGCTATGACAAGTACTTCACCGCCGATGCTTCCCCCCGTATTTTTGATATGATCGGCTTTTTTACAGAACATGCGGAAATGAATAAGGCCATTTGGAATATTGTGGAACATCTTGATCGCGATAAATATAGACGTTTAATGCACGAAGAAAAGCATATGGATTTAATGCAACTGGTACGAAAAGAAATTTATAGACTTTAAGATATGCCAAAAGAAATATATCAAATTACCTATGCCGATGCTAAGGCGCTTATGGATGCAGCTACCAGATCGGCGAAAAAACATAAAGTTCCCGGGGCTATTGCTATTGTGGACCGTAATGGAAGTCTTATCCTATTGGAAAGTCTGGACGGTACCATGTGTGGCGCTTCAAAAATCGCTATGGGCAAAGCGGCAACAGCAACAGCTTTTAAGCGGCCCACCATAGATTTGGAACGTGTAATACTAGAAGGGCGCTCCCCCATGCTGAGCTTGGAAGGAGCCACTTCGGAGGCTTATGTACCCCTAAAAGGGGCATATCCCATTATATATAAAGAAGAACTGATCGGAGCCATTGCAGTAGCAGGAACAATGGATGCAGAAATGGATGAGGTAATTGCTCTTGAGGCATTGGATAACAAAGGATGGTAAAACTGTTTTTTAAAGGATGTTACATATAAAAATTATCATAAGTAAACGAATAAGATTGTTTCTCGCTAATGCAGAAGCACTGTTTGCACAGAGTTTTCCGCTTTGGTGTATGGGATTTCTTGTATTGATTCAAGCTTGTGATGATGGAAAAATGAAGGGTTGGCATTGGGAGACGATAACGGCCACAGGTGCTCCAACGGCCAGGCATGAAGCCGGACTTGTGGCTTATAAGGATAAGATCCTACTCATGGGAGGGCGAAGAATTAATCCGACAGATGAATTTGATACCAAAACCAATACCTGGACCGCTAAATCGCCAACCCCGATCGAACTGCATCATTTTCAGCCTGTAGTAGTAGGAGATGCCGTATATCTCGTAGGGGCCATGACAGGGCAGTGGCCCAATGAAAAACCTTTAGACCGGGTCATTGTTTATTACCCTGATAAAGATACCTATGTCTATAGTCATGAAATACCGGAACACAGGCGCAGAGGAGGTGCAGGAGTAGTATATCACAACAAGAAGATTTACATCCTTGGCGGTATTACCAACGGCCACATGGACGGCTACCAAAGTTGGTTGGATGAATATGACCCAGAGACCGGGGAATGGCGCGTTTTGCCAGATGCCCCAGATACGCGAGATCATTTTCAAGCAGTAGTAGCCAATAATAAACTCTACGCATTTGCGGGCCGCAGAACTTCCAAAAGAACAGAACAGGATATGGCCCTGACCAATAGCTATGGCAATACCTATGATTTTGCTACCGGTCAATGGGAAAAGGTTACCCAAAATATGGCTATTCCAACAGAAAGGGCTGGAAACGCCGCCTTCTCCTGGAACAATGAAATTGTTATTGGGGGAGGAGAAAGTTTGGCCCATGAATCGGCTCATAAGGAAGTTGAGGTCTATAATGCAGAAACGGGAACCTGGCATAACTGGCCCTCTTTGCTGGAAGGTAGGCACGGTTCCGGCTTTGCGGTGGTAGGAGACTATGTATACACGGCTTCGGGTAGTGGAAATCGCGGGGGAGGACCCGAACTCACCTCTATTGAACGCCTTAGACTGCCAACGGTATCTCAAGGGAATGCAAAAGAAAGCGCAGATATAGAAACGGTTGTCTATAAGCAGTGGCACACCTTTAGCTTGCCCTTTGAGGGGCCTGAAACATCGGAAACAGCTAAGGACAACCCCTTTCTAAATTATAGATTGAGTACCACCTTTAAACACGCTGATACGACCTATACCATTAGAGGGTTTTATGCAGCAGATGGCAATGCTGCCGAAACCGGAGCGGATAAAGGAAATATTTGGAAAGTCCGCTTTACACCAGATCGCATAGGAGAATGGAAGTATGCTGCCGTATTGCACCATGAAGACAGTATTGCTCTAAAGTCTGATTTGACCAAGGGAACCACAATCAAAATGCCAAATAACGAAGGCGTATTCTATGTGACAAATTCTGATCGGGATGGGGTGGATTTTAGAGCAAAAGGCCGTCTTCATGCCTTTAAAGGCTATTATCGTTTCCAGGGCACGGAACAATATTGGATGAAAGGGGGGACCAACAGCCCCGAGAATCTGTTGGGTTATGTAGATTTTGATGATACGTATCGGATGCAAGCTTCCAGTAGGGAGGGGGAGGCCAGTACCACTGAAGAAATCCATAAGTATATGGCCCATCGTAACGATTGGAAGACTGGAGATCCAAGTTGGCAGAATGGTAAGGGAAAGTCTTTGATAGGCGCCTTAAATTATTTGGCTTCGAAAGGAATGAATTCTGCGTATTTCTTAACGATGAATATTTTGGGAGATGGCAAGGATGTGTGGCCATACGTGGATCCTACAGATGTTACGCGTTTTGATGTGAGCAAGTTGGCCCAGTGGGAAATCGTATTTCAACATATGCAAACAAAGGGAATTCTATTGCATATGGTATTGCAGGAAACCGAGAATGAAACCATGTTGGATCATGGAAATACGGGGGCCATGCGGCAATTGTACTTCAATGAAATGATTACGCGTTTTGGCCACCATCTGGCTTTGAACTGGAATTTAGGGGAGGAAAATGGCCCGGCTTCCTGGACACCCATCGGTCAGAACGACCGTCAACGAAAAGATATGGCCAAATATATTAAGGAAACCGATCCCTATAAACATCCTGTGCTACTGCATACACATTCGCACGATCCCTTGAGAAAAGATATCCTTGATTCCATCAGTGGATACCAATACCTCGATGGACTATCCCTGCAACAGGATAAGAGAGAAATGGCTTCGGTAGTAGTGGATACTTGGAAAAGAAAATCCCAGGAAAAAGGACATCCATGGCTCATTACCATGGACGAAATAGGCATGTGGCATACTGCGGCATTAACAGATGTTGAGGATCCCGATCACAATACGTTAAGACAGTATGCGCTCTGGGGAACCTTATTATCCGGAGCGGCAGGAGTGGAATGGTATTTTGGAGCTAGGCATCCCCATAACGATTTAACTTCTGAAGATTGGCGTCAACGAGATCGGCTCTGGGAATTAACTAAGCACGCCATTGGTTTTTTTACGGAACATTTACCCTATTGGGAGATGAAGCCTTCGCATGAAAAAGTCAATATAAAGGAAGCTTATTGTTTCATGAAGGAAGAGCAGGTATATGCCCTATATCTCCCCAAAGTTATTGGAGCGACCCTTGATTTGCGCCATATAAAGGGAGAATTTGAAATACGCTGGTTTGATCCTCTGAATGGAGGAGAGTTGCAAAGAGGGTCTTTAACATCTGTCAAAGCAGGTCGTGTAGTTGCATTGGGAAATCCACCTATACGAACAATATCTTCTGATTATAAGGATTGGGTGTGTCTGGTGAAAAGAGTTACTGATTAAAGAAAATCAACCTATTGTAACGTCTGTTGTGGGAGCTAAGAATGTTTCGCATAATAGTGCTCTACCTCCGCTAAGTATTTCTCTTTTTTCTCCTTGGACAACCAACTTGCCGCGAAGCTGTTTTTTACCAAATCCGTGATTTGCCGTTTTGAAAGCTTAAGCGCCTGGGCAATGCCTAAATAATTGGCATTCATATATCCCCCAAAATAGGCGGGATCATCGGAGTTTACCGTAACCAGTACATTTTTATCCATCATTTTTACAATGGGATGATCTTTTAGATCGGGAACAACTTTAAGTTCTAGGTTAGATAAGGGGCATAGCGTTAAGGGCATTTGCATTTGAGCCAGATGCTTCAGCAGTTCGGGGTCTTCCATAGCACGATTTCCATGATCTATTCTATTTACTTTAAGAAGGTCCAGAGCTTCCCAAATATAGGATGCAGGCCCTTCTTCCCCGGCATGGGCCACAACTAAAAAGCCTGCTTCCCTTGCCTTGGCAAATACCCTTTCGAATTTGGAAGGAGGATTGCCCAGCTCCGAAGAATCCAGGCCAATGCCCGCTATCCAATCCTTGTACGGTAGGGCCTCTTCCAAGGTCTTAAATGCCGAAGCCTCATCCAGATGTCGTAGAAAAGATAGGATGAGCCTGTAACTGATACCCCATTTTTTTTCACCATCTTCTAAGGCACGGTGTATTCCCTGAATGACCTTATCAAATGGAATGCCCCGATCAGTATGGGTTTGAGGATCAAAAAATAACTCGGTATGCACTACATTTTCCCGATGTATTTGCGATAGATACGCCCAGGTGAGTTCATAAAAATCCTCTTCTTGTATCAGTACATTGGCCCCGGCATAATAGATGTCCAAAAATTCCTGAAGATTGTTGAAACGATAGGCCTCTTTTAATTCTTGGACACTGTTGTATGCTATTTTCTTTTCGTTGCGTTGGGCTATTTTAAACATAAGTTCAGGCTCAAAAGTGCCTTCAATATGCAAGTGGAGTTCTACTTTGGGAATTCCTTGTATAAATGCTTCGAGGGTAGGGCTGGACATGAGCGATGGATATTTAAAATTATACGAAGATAAAAAAAGCTATAGCTTCTTAATTTTTTCAGCGGATAAAAAATAGGTGATGACCCCCGTGGCAATGAATCCAAGGCCAATGAGACTTTCCTTGGGTCTTTCAAATAGCATATAACCCAATATCCATATACTAAACAGTACAAAGGCAATTTGAAGAAAAGGTTTTAAGGGACTTTTAAATGCTCCTTTTCTTCCTTTTAACCAAAAGAGGGAGGCTACCGTCAGTGTTCCCATCAATTGTAACACAAAGCTTGCGTATAACATAACCTCCTCAAACGTGCCTGTTAGGGTGAGGATAATACTAATAAAGGCCTGTAACCACAGTGCCCGAACGGGGATGCCGTTTTTATTTTTCTTGGCAATAGGCTTCCATAACGAATGGTCTTTGGCCATAGCAAAACTAACTCTCGATCCGATCCATAGATATCCACTTACCGTGGCAATAAGTTGTATAGCAATAAAATAACTTACCCAATTCCCTCCAGTGGTGCCCAGTAAATTTTTGAAACTGATAAAGGCCACTTCCACCTTTCCGCTAAGTTGATCTGCCGATGCATGTTTTAAAAAAATAAATTGCAACAGCACATAGAGTCCCGTGACCAAAACCGTTCCTAAGATCAGCGCTTTGGGGAGATGGCGTCGGGGGTCTTCTATTTCATCAACAATATAGGCAGCGGAATTCCATCCGGTATACGCATAGGTGACGTACAAAAGCGATACTGCAAAACCCGGAAGAAGAATTTCATTTTTCCAAGAGCTACTGAAGTCAATAGCGTTTTCTTGGGCCGGAATGTAATAAAGCCCCAGGATGATTAAAATAAGAATGAATCCTATTTTGATCAAAGTTGACATATTCTGAAACCGTTCGCTTTGACCTAGGGTTATAGAATGAACCGCAGTTAGCAGCAAAATAATAAAAACGCCGAACCCATCCGTAAACAATTGCGGATTAATAGGTTGTAAGTATCCCTTCATGGCCATTACCGCTATGGCAATCGGAGCCGTAAAACCAACAGTGAGCGATATCCAAGCGTATACATAACCTATTAGGGGATGCAATAATTTGGAAAGAAAGACATAATCGCCCCCGGATTCATCAAAATTAGTGCCCAGTTCCGCATAGGTAAAGGCCCCGATCAGAGCAAAAGAACCTCCTAACAACCAGATAAGTAGTATACTCCATGTATTCTGAATATCAACTAGTTGATATCCTAAACTTGTAAACACTCCAGTGCCGATCATATTGGAAATCACCAAAGCAGCGGCTGTTTTCCAACCTATCTTGTATTTTGTTTTCATACCCTTATTCCTTGGCCATATACCCAGTCTAAAAATACAGGTTTTGCCATTATTATTTTCTTTTTGTTATGAGAAGGGAGGAAGATCGGCGAAGAAGGAATAGGAATAGTAGTGCTTGCATCTTGGAGCAATTATGGGCGACCAGGAATTGATGGAATTTCCACACTTTTTGTGTAAAAGATAAAAAATTTGGATTTATACGATAAAATTTATATAATTTAAAGAAAAAACTTACGTTTGTTAAAGGAATAACGCAATTTTTATCTTAAAACCAGGAGCTTGGAGGTACTATCCGTTAATTTTTTGATCAAAGATTCCCCGACGGCGGTAGCTATTCTGGATAAGAACATGTGTTTTCTTTGCCACTCCAAGATTTGGATTCAAGAATTAAAAATCCTTGATCACAATATTATAGGAAAGCCCTACAGGGAAGTACTTCCGCATACACCTCCAGAACTTCTTGCCATCTTAAAAGAGTGCTTGGAGGGAGAGACGAGTATGAACCAGGGTAAAAAGTTTCTTTGCGAAGATGGTGGGATGCAATGGTTAAAATGGAAAATAAATCCTTGGAAGTCAGAGGATGGAAGCATAGGAGGGATAATTGTTATTCTCGAAGATATCACGGAAGAAAAGCGTATAGAAAACCTTTTATTGAAAGCCCAAAGGGTAGCTCGTATTGGTGGATGGGAAATGGATCTTACCTCAAACCAGCTCTTTTGGACGGAAGTGACCAAGGAAATCCACGAAGTTGATCCCGATTTTGTACCTACCTTGGAAACAGGAATCGAGTTTTATAAAAAGGGAGCAGATCGGGAAAAAATAGAATTACTGGTTAGTGAATGTATCGCTACCGGAAAACCTTGGGATACCGAATTAAAAATTGTAACGGCAAATCAAAATGAGATTTGGGTCAGGGCAAAAGGAGAGGCAGAGTTTATTGAAGGGAAATGTGTTCGCCTTTTTGGCATTTTTCAGGATATTGATAAAAAGAAAAGAGATGAATTGGAATACTCGGCGATTTCCGAACGCCTGAAAATTGCCACCAAAGCAGCGCGAGTGGGAATTTGGGAATACAATTTGTCTGAAAATATCTTTATTTGGGACGAGAATATGTATCCGCTTTACGGTATTCAGAAAGAGGATTTTTCCGGGTTTTTTAAAGATTGGAAATCAAAATTACATCCGGAGGATCAAGAAAGGTGTCAACGCGAGATTAAGGTAGCTTTAAAAGGAAATCAAGAATTTAAGACGGAGTTTAGAATTGTGTTGCCCAATAAAAAGGTAAGGCATATTAAAACGGAATCTACGATTCAGCGCGATGAAAAGGGAAAAGCATTGAGTTTCATAGGAACCAATTGGGATATTACCTTGATCAAAGAAGCCGAGATACAATTGAAAAACCTATTGTCGATCACAAAAAAGCAGAATGAGAACCTCCGGAATTTTGCCCATATTGTTTCTCATAATTTAAGATCACATTCTAGCAATCTCTCTATGCTTACCGGATTGCTTTTGCAATATGGAAATCCTGTAGAAGATAAGGATATAGACATTGAAGAATATAAGAGTGTGCTCAACATGCTGAAGGGGGCTTCAGAAAGTCTGGATGAAACTATATTTCACTTAAACGAGGTTGTCCAGATAAAGACCAATATTGAAGAAAAAATGGAAGATGTTCCCCTGCTCTCTGCAATAAAGAGCGTGGAAAACAATGTCATAGTTGCGCTTAATAAAAAGAACGCGCGTTGCAGAATTCATGTAGACAAGAAGTTGTACGTGCGTGCTGTACCTGCTTATTTGGACAGTATTCTTTTAAACCTGTTTACCAATGCCATAAAATATAGCCATCCGAACAAGGTACTTGAAATTGAGATTGCTACGGCAATTACACCACATGGCATTGATTTGCATTTTAGGGACAATGGGCAGGGAATTGATTTGGAAAGGCATGGGAAAAAGATTTTTGGCATGTATAAAACCTTTCATAATCATAAGGATGCCAGGGGTATTGGACTATTTATTACGAAAAATCAAATTGAAGCCATGAATGGTCAAATAACTGTGGAAAGTACCGTAGGAGTTGGGAGCACCTTTAGCTTGAGTTTTACAGAATCTTAGAACGATTGAAATGAAAAATTTGGAGAGCACATGCATCATAGACGATGATGAACTTTTTGTCTTTGGGGTTAAATTATTAATGCGGAAGATGAAAGCCTTTGGAAGTTTACGTGTATACGCCAATGGTCAGGAAGCCCTTAAAAGTCTCAGGGAGATGCTAGAGAAGGGTGAAAAATTGCCGGACTTGTTTTTTCTGGATTTAAATATGCCGATTATGGATGGCTGGGAGTTTTTGGAAAGTTTTAAAAAAATTCCTCAGGAAGATAGAAATCACATTACGTTATTTGTGGTGAGTTCTTCTGTAGATCCTGAAGATTTGCAAAAGACGAAACAGTATGAACTGATCAAAAACTATATTTTAAAACCAATTACGGTACACGATTTGGAAGAAGTGCTCTCTCAAGTGGCTTAGCTTTCAACTACTTGTTGTAGCCAAAATAACAGGACAGAATTATATTTTAATCTAGATAAAAACCCACCAATCATGGTGGGTTTTTGGGCATAACAAACGAATTAAAAAAGAGGTCTCAACTCCTCATCATAAATCCCCCGTCTCTTTATTCCAAAGATGTCTCCCCTTCATTGGGGTTGTATACATAATTGAAGCTATAGTATCTTGGAGCATCCGACTGTGGATCTGGATTGGCCGGTGCGTTTTCATAGTAACTCAATACTTCAACTTTGGCATATCTACCATCACGAGTTCTAAAGACCAATACTTTTCCTGGAATCGGCGATATAATGTTGGTCATAAAATTGTAATTGTACCATCCATTATCGCTTCCTGTAGGAATAGCAAATGATGCATCCGAATCTTGATCAAAACTTAGTCCTTGCGCAGTAGTAACGCTAGCAAATGTACCGGAAACGATCGTTGCCCCCGCATTCCCATTTCTGGAGGGTTCATCGGCTGTTCCTGTCACCGTACCTCCGTTCACAGCGATGGTAGTTCCCCTAAAGGCAATATCCCAATCCGCATCGCTTGTGGTAGCACGGCCTGTGGCAAAATCAAATTTTGCAAAATCCCCGCCCACGGGCTGCCCTTGCCCTCCGGTTTGGGGCGCACTTATGTTAGATACAAGCTGTGCTTGCACGGGGTCTGGGGTTGAAGTGCCATCATCATCGCTAGAACAAGATGTACCTATCATGGCCAACATAGTTAAAAGTAAGATTCCTTTTTTCATTGTAAATTGTGTTTAAATATTAGAATTGATAATTAAGTTTTACATACCCTTGTATCCCGGGTAGCGAGGGAATATTATTATCGGTGTAATCAAATAGATTGTTGGCGCCTATTTGCACTACAAAGCTTTTATACAATGTTTTGCTGGCGGCAATATTTGCCGTGAGATATCCATCCACAAAACTTGTGTCATAAATATCGATCAACCCATTCCCATTGGTATCGAACTGGGCATATTTACTACGGTATAAAAGCCTTAGGTTAATATTGGCGTGTACCACTCTTGAACCGGAGGCATCCGGCTTGGCAATGTCGTAGAATAGCTTAAGGTTGGCATTGTGTCGTGATCTATTTACAAGACCGAAGTAATCGGAACGGCTGACTACTATAGTTTGGTTGGTTTCTGGATCTCGGGCAAAGACCTCGCCGTTCCGAACTTCGGCTTCTCTTGTCTTATCGAAAGCATAGAGCAATTGATATCCACCATATAGGCCAATGTCTTTTGAAAGTTGATAGCTTAAGTTGACTTCGACCCCTGTGGTATATATTTCATCGAAATTCACATAGCTGAAAACATTTTGTCCATTCGTTTTTCGAGCAATGATTCGGGTATCAATGAGATTGTCAAAATCATTTCTAAAGAGATTTAATTCCGTATTCCATTTCCCTTTTTTGTAGGTCATCCCAAGATTATAGCCAATAGAACTCTCCGCTTCCAGTGGATCTTGAAGCTCACTTTCTGGAACAACGACATCCACTATCTGCCCCTGGTCTTGCAGTTCAGCCAGTTTTTCCAAGGCAACATTGTACCCCAAAACCGTGTATCCTACGGCAGAATTGGTAAAATCAAAATAAAGCTGTCTAAAATCAGGAGCCTTAAAACCATAACCAATGGAGGCTTTGGCGGCTATATGATCTGTAATCTTATAACGCAAGGCCAATTTTGGGCTAAATTGATTGCTGTACTCCGAATGATTGTCAAAACGACCCCCAAGGATGAGATTTAATTTTTTTAAGGGGTTTAGATCGTATTGGGCATAGATATATTGTGAATTGAAGCGCACCCTATTGTCAAAGAAAGTTCGGTCGAGCTCGTCATATTGAAAACCTGTTCCCAAGGTTAAAACACCTGCTTTTGTAAAGGTGTAGTTGCCTCGAATCTCTGGCCTTAAGAGTTTTTGGTCAAAGTCGCTATTCGTCAACAAGTCGTCGTTAATGGGATCTGTAAGTTGTTCATTGGCTTTGTAATTGGTGTAGTATAGCTCATAGGATGCAGTAAACTTTTCACTCCAGGAATGGTCTAATTTGGTATGGAGATTCCACTCCTTCTCTTCGCTGTCCCCTTCAAAACGCGTATCGTTCAGGGTAAAACCGGCCTCTTGTACCTGATTATAAAATCGTATAGAGTTAGATAAAGAAAGACGGTCATCAAAATCATAATACAACCTTCCATTAACGGTATAGTTTTCAAAGGGATTTACGGTTTGTCCCTCTACATTGGGGTTTAGGTCATAACCTTCACTGGAGAAACGGTTGGCAAATACGGCATACCGAAACTTTTTAATACGCTGTTTAAGGTCAAGGTTGATATCCTGTTGCGTAAAACTGCCAATACGATACGAGAGGGTACCCCGAACTTCTTCCGTTTTTGGTTTTTCTGTAATGATATTAATGACACCTCCTAGAGCTTCACTACCATATAGGCTGCTGGAAGGGCCTTTGACGACCTCTATTTGTTTAATGTTGCCCACAGTGAGTCTACTGAGGTCAAAATTTCCTGCGCTGCGTCCAACAAGAGGCACACCATCGATCAAAATCAATATGTAATCTGAGGCAATGCCTTGAATTTGCACTCCTTCAAAACCACTCTCATCCGCTACAGTAATGATGCCCGTCTGTTCATTCAGGATTTCATTGAGGCGTACTGTTCCGGATTGAAGAATACGGCTTTTCTTGATCAATGTTACAGGTAGGGGTAAGGAAGAAAGCTGACGCGATGTCCTCGTGGCCGTGAGTACAACTTCATCCAGAAAGGTGGTCTTTGTAGAATCTGATCTTTTTTCTTGTGATGAAACTTTTATAAAAAATAAAAATAACATACAGATAGACAACAATTTAGGTTTCATATTATTTAGAATGGTTCTTAATAGATTGCAAATATATAGATTATTCTTATTTAGAATAAATAAAAATAACTATTTTTGTCCTGATAATTTTAAACAAAACCAGTACACAATGAAAACAACATTCCTTACTTCGTTTGCACTTATTATGTTATGCACAGTGCAGGCACAACGTAAAAAGAAACAGGACGCCCAAGCCATAAAAAAAATGTGCGGCTGCTATGAAGTCACCTTTAATTTTGCCGAGACCTTTAATTACAGTAATGATTCTTTATACAGACCTTCCAAAACAAAAACAGATAGGGGGTTGGAATGGGCGCAATTGGTCGTGGATGAAAAAGACAAAGTTTCCATTCAGCATCTATTACAGGTAGGAAATCCAAGTGCACCTTATATTGTGAAACACTGGAGGCAGGATTGGCTCTTTGAAAACCAAGACTTTTACACCTACAATGGAGACAATCATTGGAATTATACCAAAAAGGACAAAGCAGATGTCAAAGGGCAATGGACGCAAAAAGTATATCAGGTAGATGATAGTCCACGGTACGAAGGGTCGGCAACTTGGATACATGTAGATGGGAAGAGTTATTGGGAGAATACTACGGATGCTCCCTTGCCTAGGAGAGAATATACGACGCGTAGCGATTACAATATTACCCAAAGGGGAAATCGTCATGAGATTACCTCCAATGGATGGGTGCACGATCAGGATAATGCCAAAATAATCCGGGAAAATGGCAAATCGGATGTGTTGGTTGCCAAGGAAAAAGGATACAATACCTATGAACGTGTTCCCGATAGTCGCTGTAAAGCTGCGGCAGATTGGTGGAAGGAACATCAGGATAAATGGGCTATGGTCCGTGCTAAATGGACCGAAGTATATGCCAGGAACGAAGATTTATCGCTGGAAGCGAAAGTAGATAATAAGGCCTTGTACAAACACCTTTTTACAGAGGACTATCAAGCAGCCAATGACATCGATGCCCTTATAGAATCTTTCGTAAAAAAACCATAAGATGAAGCACATCCCTATTTTATCCATGGCCTTGTTGCTCTTCATGAGCATGACGATGGCCGCTCAAAACAATACATTTTTGGAACGTTCCTATTGGAAAGCAAATCCCAGTATTGCCCAAGTACAGGAAGATATGTCTGCTGGACATGATATTACTGCAATGACAAGCTCAGCCTTTGATCCCGTTTGTTGGGCCATATTGGAAAAAACCAATATGGAGACTATTAAATTTCTTTTAGAGCAACCGGGAAATGGCCCTAACAAAAAAACACATGATGGGCGTACCTATATCTTCTGGGCGGCCTACAAGAATAACTTGGAATTGATACAGCATCTGGTGGATCTAGGTGCGAGGACAGATTTAAAAGATAGTCACGGCTACTCCCTACTTAATTTTGCAGCAGTCACCGGACAACAAAATCAGGCGTTGTATGACTTTTGTATTGCCAGAGGGGCCAACCCCAAAGTAGAGAAAAACAATGACGGTGCCAATGCCTTGTTATTGGTAGCTCCATTTTTAGAGGATGAGAGTCTTATTGACTACTTCACGGCAGCTGGCATTGATTTACACGCTGTGGATCACAAAGGAGATGGGATCTTTAATTATGCCGCAAAAAAGGGAAATACCAGCGTACTTGATCTTCTCATTAAAAAAGGAGTCGCCTATAAAAAACGGAATGCAGAAGGGGGCAATGCTTTTATCATGGCGAGTCAGGGTACACGAAATAGTTCAAACACTTTAGAAACCTATAAATATTTAGAAGCTTTGGGATTAGAACCTAATATAGTTACGGACAATGGATTTACACCGTTGCACGCCTTGGCGTACAGAAATACAGATTTGGAAATTTTCAATTATTTCATTGAAAAAGGAGTTGGTGTAGATCAACCCGATATCAATGGAAATACAGCTTTTAGCAATGCTTCGTATCGAAATGATTTGGAAAGTATTGTTTTTTTGGCAAGACATAGCAAAGCTATTAATGCGGCCAATAAAAAAGGAGTAACTCCCTTAATGCGGGCCGTGCATAGAAATACCGTTGAGGTTGTGGAGTTTTTATTGAAAGAAGATGCAGATGCTTTTGCAAAGGATGCCACAGGAAATACGTTGACCTATTATCTTATACAATCTTATGATAAGAGAAAACCTAAAATTTTTGATCAAAAATTGGCCCTGTTGAAAGCCAAAAAGCTAGATTTTAAGGTTGCCCAAGCCGATGGAAACAGTTTATGGCATTTGGCCGTCAAAGAAAATGATATGGGGCTTTTGAAGAAAATAGCGCTGTTGAATATTCCTATAAACATCAGGAATACTGATGGAAATACACCTTTGCACTTAGCTGCGATGAAGGCCAAGAACAAAGAGATTTTAGAACTTCTATTGGCAAAAGGAGCGGATAAAAGTATCAAAACAACATTTGAGGAATCGGTCTACGATCTGGCTTCGGAAAATGAATTGTTGCAAAAGAATGGCTTGACTTTAAATTTCTTAAAATAACATGAAATCTATATTTAAAATAGTACCGATTATAGGGCTTACTGCGCTCTTGGTATCGGCTTTTGCCCAAGCTCCAGGGAAGGTGGCTGTAAAATGTTTGATTCAAATGGTAAATTATACCGGAGAAGGAGCTTATGTTGTGGTTTCTTTGATCAATCCAGAGGGAGCTTATGAAGAAACCCTCTATGTACAAGGACAGGATAAGGAATGGTATAGTGATATTACGGAATGGTGGAAGTTTTACGGAAAACGCAGACTGGATATTGATGCTATTTCAGGAGCAACAATTGGTGGGGGAGAGCGTACTGTTAGCATAATTCAGGTACCAAAAGATAAGATCGATCAAGGGTATAGTATTCGCTTCGAAACGGCAGTGGAGGATCAGGAATACTATGTTGAAGATGTTCAAATTCCTTTGACCACAGAGAATTTGAAAACGAAAAAAGAAGGAAAAGGGTTTATTCGTTATGTTAGGACGATGTCCAATTAATTGTTGCTTTCATGACCCTTTCCTTCTGGCGATATAGCCACCTTTTGTTAGCGATAAGCGCATCCCTCTTTTTGGTTTTGGCATCTGTTAGCGGGGCTATACTTGCTTTTGAACCCATATCGGATGCCCTCCGACCCTATCATGTGGCAGAAATAAAGGAGGTAACTGCGGCCAATGTTATAGAAGTACTTCAAGAGAAGTACGGGGAGGTGTTGGAGATAAAACGTACTTCTGCTCATGCCGTAATTGCCACTGTAGTTACGAAAGAAGGGAATAGTACATCATTTTATGTGTACCCCTTAAATGGGGAAATCCTGGGGGAAGTCAAGGGAAAATCGCCTTTTTTTACTTTTGTCACGAATTTGCACCGTTCACTTTTCTTAAAAAGTACAGGGCGTTTTTTTGTGGGTTTGATTTCTTTGCTCCTATGCTTTATTGCCGTCACGGGCATGTTGCTCCTTCTTCAGCGTCAAGGAGGGGTACGCAAATTTTTCTCTAAGGTGAAGGATACGGATTTTGCACAACGCTATCACGTCATTTTTGGAAAATGGCTTTTTATGCCTATTCTCATTATTGCAGCCACGGGAGTCTATCTGTCTCTGGAAAAGTTTTCGGTACTGCCTTCAGAGAATATCCAGCATCAATGGGACTTTAACTCGGCAGCCGGTAATACGGTAATCCCAGTCTCCCAAATGGAAGTTTTTAACGAAGTGGACTTGGGCGAATTACGTAGCCTGAGTTTCCCCTTTTCCGAGGATCCGGAGGATTATTATCAGATGGCGCTTAAAGATAGGGAGCTGTTGGTCCATCAGTATACCGGGGAAATTGTAAGTGAAATAGCCTACCCCTTTACCAAACTTGCTTCAGATGTAAGTTTGAAATTACACACGGGACAGGGAAGTGTGCTATGGTCAGTGGTATTATTTCTTGCCAGTATAGGGCTACTTTTTTTTATCTATTCTGGTTTTGCCATGTTGGTAAAAAGAAGAAGAAAATCCCGGCACTTAGGTTTGGTGTCTTCTCGGGAAAACAGCGAATTTATCATATTGGTAGGCTCTGAAACGGGAAATACCTTTGAAATGGCAAAAATATTTTGCAAAGCACTGCAAGATGCTGGAAAAACAGTATTTCTGTCCACTTTAAATCAGTATACCACCTATGCAAGGGCAAAGCATCTCATTGTTTTTACGGCGACCTATGGAGATGGAGACCCTCCGAGCAATGCAAGAAAATTTGAAGAATTGTTCCCTCTTGTAAAACCTAAGGGGCCTTTGCAATTTGCGGTGGTGGGTTTAGGTTCCCGGGAGTATCCTAATTTTTGTCATTTCGCCATTAAGATAGATACGCTTTTGCGAGAGCATCCGAGTTTTAAACCAATCTTACCACTGTTTAAAATACATGAGCAATCTCAGAGCGGATGGGAAAACTGGAAAAGGCAATGGACCCAAAGTTTGGAGCTATCCTTGACCTTTGAGGGATTGCCTGCGCAAAAAAAGAAGCAAAGCTTAGAAAAGTTTGTAGTGATAGGCCGAAGCGATTTGAATGTTGATGATACCTTTTTGTTGGAGCTTCGGCCCAAGAGAAGTCCAACATTTCAATCGGGAGATCTTTTAGGCGTTTTGCCAAAAGGAGAAAAACGGGAGCGACAGTATTCCATTGCCAAAAAGGAAGGTCATATTGTATTGAGTATAAAGAAGCACTCTCATGGAATTTGTTCTTCCTTTTTAAATGAAATAAACCGTGGGGAAGAAGTAATGGCGACCCTAACGGACAACCAAAAGTTTCATTTTCCAGAAGAGGCTCCTGCTACGGTTTGTATTGCCAACGGAACGGGTATAGGGCCTTTTCTGGGTATGATTGCGGAAAACAAAACCCAGACTCCCATTCATTTATTTTGGGGAGGCCGTACCAAGAAATCTTGGGAATTATATGGAGAACAATTGGATTGGGCCATCTCCAAAAAACAGCTGGTAGCATACCAAATAGCATATTCTCAGGAACCTCCAAAACAGTATGTTCAGGCTATATTGCTAAGGGAAGGGCCTTTTTTGGCAAAAACACTTGCCGATGGCGGAATCTTTATGATTTGTGGATCCTTGGCCATGCAGGATAGTGTATTGCTTGTTTTGGAAGAGATCTGCAAAAAGTACTTGAATAGGGAATTAAACGAATTTGAACATAAAGGACAGTTGTTGATGGACTGTTATTAAACGAAAATAGATGTGTAGTCAGGTAAAAACAATAGCAAAAAATGGGTATGGACAACTTTCTTTCTGTAGAAGTTGTAATGTGTTTCATTTAACCTTTAACAATATTTATATTGAATTTACCACAGGAGAAATGGAGGCTTTTCAAAAGTTTGTTAGGGGTATAGATGTGGAGTATTGGGAAACCAGATATGATCAAATGCCTGTGGAACGCAAAATACCCATACAAACCATGCAACACAACCTTTCCATGATTTTTAATAAACAGGAATTGGAAGCTCTTAAGGATTTGGTTTTGGAACGTACAACAAAACCTTTTTCCAAGATCGGAACTTTGGATATTGATTATATTTTTTTCCTGAATTGATCTCCTTGAAAAGAGCGTATTTGCTACCCTCGTAGGATCTCTTTAACAGTTGAAAGGCTCATTATCTACTCAAAAAAAAATATCACATACAAGAAAAACAATAGCAAAATAAAATATTTCTATCGTCTAATTTAATTAAAGTTAGTAATCCTTACTATTTTTGCATAAACGTTGATAAACAACGAATGGAGCAAAAGCAATTGTAAAACAATAAAACTTTAAGATTATGGACGACCGTCAAAACAAGCTGACATCGGTATCGGGAAAGCCGATTTCAGAGAATCAAAATGTACAAACTGCAGGTAGGAGAGGGCCCATGTTGCTCCAAGATGTTTGGTATTTGGAAAAAATGGCGCATTTTGATAGAGAAGTCATACCGGAACGCAGAATGCATGCCAAAGGATCTGGGGCCTATGGGACATTTACAGTGACTCACGATATCTCCAAGTATACCAAAGCCAAGATTTTTTCTGAAATTGGTAAGAAGACCGATTTATTTGTGCGTTTTTCCACCGTGGCCGGAGAAAGAGGGGCGGCAGATGCCGAGCGAGATATCAGAGGCTTTGCCGTAAAATTTTATACGGAGGAAGGCAACTGGGATCTGGTGGGAAATAATACCCCAGTATTTTTTATGCGTGACCCGTATAAGTTTCCCGATTTGAACAAAGCGGTAAAAAGAGACCCCAGGACCAATTTGCGCAGTGCCAATAATAATTGGGATTACTGGACGCTCTTACCTGAGGCCTTGCACCAAATCACAATGACCATGAGTGAGCGGGGTATCCCAAAATCCTACCGTCATATGAATGGCTATGGAAGTCATACCTTTAGTCTGATCAATGAAAACAATGAACGATTTTGGGTGAAGTTTCACCTGAAAACTGCCCAAGGAATAGCAAACCTGACCGATCAGGAATCCGAGACGCTCATCGGAAAAGATAGGGAAAGTCATCAAAGGGATTTATTTGACGCTATTGAAACTGGCAATTTTCCAAAGTGGAATTTAAAAATCCAGATTATGAGTGAATCTCAGGCTAGGGCACACCCTAGTAACCCTTTTGACCTTACCAAGGTGTGGGAGCATGCAACTTACCCCTTGATGGATGTTGGAGTGCTAGAATTGAACAAGAACCCTGAGAATTATTTTGCAGAAGTAGAACAGGCTGCTTTTAATCCGGCAAATGTAGTACCCGGGATTGGATTTTCCCCAGATAGAATGCTTCAGGGGCGCTTATTTTCGTACGGGGATACACAGCGTTACAGATTGGGGGTAAATCACTATCAAATTCCCGTAAATGCGCCACGATGTCCCTTTCACAATCATCATAAAGATGGCGCTATGCGAATAGATGGTAATGGGGGAGGTAGCGTGCATTACGAACCGAACAGCTATGGGAAATGGCAAGAGCAAAAGGCATTTCAGGAACCTCCATTGGAGTTGGAGGGTGCGGCCGATCATTGGGATTTTAGGGCAGATGATGAGGATTACTTTACACAACCTGGGAATTTATTTCGTATGATGAACCCCTTGCAACAACAGCTATTGTTTGAGAATACGGCACGAAGTGTTGGGGGTGCGGAACAGTTTATTCAGAAAAGACATATTGTGCACTGTTATAAGGCCGATCCGAACTATGGAAAAGGCGTGGCAAAAGCATTGGGAATTGGAATCGGGGATGTGGACCTGAGCTAAAAAGGATTGTTTTTGTGATAGAAAAGCGGAGATCTAAAGGAATGGGTCTTCGCTTTTTTTTGCACTAGAGCAATAATCCTATAGATAAAGAGAACCCTTGGGAATCATTCAAATTGAAATGTTAATGTACTGTTAAAATTCTATGTTTAAATTTAATTAGTAAGGAATCCTAACTATATTTGTTATCAAATTAAAACAACGTTTAAAATGAAGAATCAGAAAAAACACTTTGCACTACTGGTACTGACATTCGTTTTG
This sequence comes from Spongiimicrobium salis, assembly GCF_043678055.1. Lineage (NCBI taxonomy): Bacteria > Pseudomonadati > Bacteroidota > Flavobacteriia > Flavobacteriales > Flavobacteriaceae > Spongiimicrobium > Spongiimicrobium salis. Next base: position 302,509 of record NZ_JBHEQA010000001.1, on the reverse strand, counting down.
GCTTCTTGTCAAGCTCAACTTAAAACGAACGAGGACCCCGCATTTAAATCCACAGATGATTTAAAGATTACCCAAGCAACGGTAATCTATGATCAGAACCTTGAACATCATGTATTTGAAATACAAGTAAAAGGAACCGCAGGAAAGAGCAAGCCCACTGCCGTAGGTAGTGTCAATGGGGCTCCGGTACTAGGGTATGTATTTCCTACCAATCTAAAATCCACCGATGTAGGTTTCTCCAAAACGGAAGGTATTGTTGCTTTGGCATTGACCTCACATCCAGATTTTGATGATACGCCTTTATGGGATGAAGATTTTGACTCTAATTATGCCAACGATGGAATCATCTGGCATCCCCATTGGGTGGTTTTGGTAAGCGACGATCGCGTTCCCGGAGGCTTAAGTGTTAAAACCTTCGATACGGAAGATAAAAGTGTGGTATTGCCTGCCATCAACCCTGGTATGCCCATGTATATGGATTCTCCCGGATATAATATCGTTACCCAAGGTAATGCGATTAAAGTTGTAGTTCCCAAATTCCGAATAAACAATGTTACGGAATTTTCTTTCGATGGTGTTGCGGCCTATATGCAGGTAAATACGGAATGGAAAGAAAAAAACATGCCCATGTTAGGGGTATACGCAGTATATAGTGTGGCATCTGGAGATCTATCCTTGCCCTATAGCGTAAAAAAAATGAAGTAATACATAAACCTTAAATATATTAAAATCATGAGTAAATCAATTTTTTATCACGCAGGATGTTCAGTTTGTATTAGTGCAGAGCACGATATTGTAAACCTGGTTGGAAATGACAATGTTGAAATTGTCAATATCGGGGAGATTCGGGATCGCATTGAAGAAGCTGAAAAAGTAGGAGTTGAATCCGTTCCTGCCCTTGTTACGCCCAATGGAAATGTATTGCACATCAACTTTGGAGCATCAATGGCGGATGTAAAAGGATAAGTTCCCCTATTTGTTGTTCATGTAAGCAGTGTCTATGCCTACACTGCTTACATTTTTTAAATAACGATTAAAAATAAAAAAATGAAAGTTTCAGTATACGACACCTATGTGCCAAAAGATGAAAAAACAGTGATGCATTTCGATATTCTGGTGGAAGATAATACCAGTGTGGAAGAGGTATATGCCTATGGGAAAACCTATTTGAGTGAAAAGGGAATACCAAATTTTAATTTATCCACCAAAGAGTGCAATTTCTGTCATATGGAAAACGCTCCTGAAGGGATAGAAAAAGAAATTCGGGAAAAAGGGTTTTACATCATCGAAATGGAACATTGCAATTAACCTTACAAGAGGGGGAGGGGCTAATACCTTCAGGATATTGCCGTAGATTTTAAAAATAAAGGAATGGATAAAGGATTAAAATAAGTAGGGATTAAGCACATTTGCTACAGCTATTGTATCTTGCATTTTATCTATAGTAATACATGCGGTAATGGATTTAAAAACCAAAATAACGGTAGGATTGGGGAGAGTGTCAGAAGTATTTAAGGTATTGCTTTGGGAACATGCAAAAAAACTAAAGTTAAGCCCTATTCAGATTCAGATACTCAATTTTGTGGCCTATCACAAAATTGAACTCTGCAATGTAAGTCAATTGGCCAAGGAATTTAATGTGACCAAGCCTACCATAAGTGATGCCGTGCGGGTACTGGTGGATAAAGAATTGCTCATCAAGGATTTTTCTTCTGCAGATAGCCGTAGCTATTCGCTCCTACTATCCATGAAAGGAACCGAAATTGTACATCAAACCGAACATCTCACCGATCCCATTAAAAAACAATTGGATAATATTGGAGAAGAGGATTTGGAGTCGCTGTATTTTACATTGAGCCGATTGATATTTCAACTCAATGCTTCCGGGATTTTGACCGTACAACGCACTTGTTTTGGATGTAAATTCTACGATAAAAACAATGACACCCATTATTGCAATTTTTTAGAAAAAAAGCTGGCTGTGAACGAAATACAATTGGACTGTTCGGACTATGTTGCCGAGAAAAGTTGAGGTTCCTATGAAAAACGACTTGTACCTAAGGGGAAATTTAGAGGCAACCCTAAATGATATGGTCTTGGATAAAGCGACTAAAACCTTAATTTTAAAGTTTCTAAGAGAATATCAACATTTGGAGGTCCTACGGCCCTACCATCTCCCTTTGGATACAAAACTACTGTTTCACGGACCTAGTGGTTGCGGAAAAACCATGATGGCCCAGGTTTTGGCCAAAGAACTAGCTTGTGGGATCATGGTGGTGAACCTAAGCACTATTGTATCTTCAAAACTGGGGGATACTGCAAAAAATATAGCTACTTTGTTCCAAAAGGCAGCACAACAAAAGTCCATATTGTTTTTGGATGAATTTGATTCTTTAGGAGCCATGCGAGATACAGGGAATACCGATTCCGGTGAAATGCGTCGCGTGGTAAATACCTTGATCCAATGTATGGATTATTTACATGAAGACGCCATACTCATAGCCGCTACCAATACAGTAACAATGTTGGACCAGGCCTTATTAAGACGATTTCAATTGAAGGTAGGTTTTACAATGCCGGATCAACAAGTCTTGGACAGCTATTATGACAAAATGCTTCTAAAGTATCCTAAAAATTGTAGAAATATAGAACGCAGATACGAGCTCTCCTACGCAGAGGCAAAAATGTTCATGATCGATCAGGTGAAGGAGATTTTGATCAATGAGGCTTTGGAAAAAACCAGCAATGGAACAGACGATTCTGAATAACTTACAACATATTGAAGATAGGATTGCTACCGCCTGTACGAAATACGGAAGAAATCGATCTGAAGTAAAATTATTGTTGGCGACCAAAACAGTAACCACTAAAAATATTGAAGTTGCCTTGAATAAGGGATATTCCCTTATTGGGGAAAACAAAGTCAAAGAAGCCGAACAAAAGTATAGTGATTTAAAACAGCGGAATTTGCAATGGCATATGATTGGTCATTTACAGACCTATAAAGTGAAATATGTACTGCAATATGCCAATGTGATCCAATCTGTAGATAGATTGCGATTAGTGGAAAAATTGCAAAATCGCTGTGTATATGACAATCGCGATATTGATATTTTTATACAAGTCAATACTTCTTTCGAAGATAGTAAATTTGGTATAGCGCCAGAGAATGCATTGGAATTTATAAAACAAGTTTCCCATTATGATCGTCTTCATATCAAGGGATTCATGACCATTGGAGTATTATCCTCCAAAGATGATAAGGTACGGGATTGTTTTAAACGCCTAAAAGAGATTCAATACAAGGCCAAGGCATTGAAGCTTCCTGGAGCTACATTTGATGAATTGTCCATGGGCATGTCCAATGACCTGGAACTGGCCATCCAGGAGGGAAGTACAATTTTACGCGTAGGTACGGCTATTTTTGGGAAACGCCCTTATCCCGATAGTTATTATTGGAATGAAAATTAAAGAAATACCTAGGCCGCTATTAAGATCATATACCCATTGCTTTTCGCTGTAATCACGATTTAATGTTCCATGTTCGTATAACTTTCATGAAGGCGCATCATATGATTCAGTACAAAAAAAAGAAAAGCAAAAACACCTAAAACTATGGGCATCCTCATGTTTTTTAATGAGGTGTCGGATAGTGGCAGATGGATATCAAAACCAATAAATATTAGATAACTCAGGCCTATCAAAAGAAAAACCAAAGCTCCAAATACAATTTTAAACGGCCATACAACTGTTTTTTTCTGTTCCTGACGTAGCGCTATTTTTTCCATGAGCTGCTCCGTAAAATCTGGAGAAGTTTCCCGTTTGCTTTTTTGGATCAATGTTTTTAGTTGGTCTTCTTTCATAATAAGTTTTCTATTTCGTTGCCTAACAATTGGCGTAGTTGAAAATCCAGATTCCCTCTACCCCGATGGAGGCTTATTTTTACTTTGGAAAGGGTGAAACCCGTAATTTTTACGATTTCCTTCATGCTCTTTTCGGATAAATAAAACAATTGTAATACTAAAGCTTCATCGGCATTTAATGCCTTAAGCGCTAGATGAATGAACTTTTTTTGATATGCCTCTTTCATAAGTTCTTTGGTATTGACTCGTATTTCGGAAGTTTCCTCCAGGGTATTGATATCCATACTATGTTTCCTGCTTTTCAAAGCCGTATAGCTCATATTTACAGCAATGCGATACAACCAGGTAGAAAAACTGGATTTAAATTTAAACGTATGCACTTTTTCGAATACGCGTATAAAAACATCCTGTAAGATATCTTCGGCCAATTGCTCATCTTTTACAATGGAGCAGACCAAGGACAAGGATACATCTTTGTACTTTTCCACCATAAGGCGAAAAGCATATGCATCTCCCTCCTTGATCCGCTCAATACTATGTTTATCTAAATCCTGTGACAATTTAATGTCCCCATTTTTTTCTTAAAAAATGAGCTAAGATCAAACTGGCACCTCCAAAAATTCCAATGGTCCCCCATACCAGAAGGTCTGTAGTATCTTCGGTTAGATTCATTTCCGTGAAGATGGAGGAAACTAAGAATCCGACTCCCAATCCTGCCAGGATACATCCCAAATCAATATGCCTCACCGTATGTTTCCGGGATGCTACAAGGATTCCTTTATCAATCATCGCTTTTTTGACCATATAGTTATACTTGGCCAGAATATATACAATAAGTATAAAGCCAATGCTAACGATAAGTAAACTGAGTATTTCATTTGTTTTTTCCATCTGGGTCTGGTTTAAAATTGTTTTTCTATTAATTTTTCGATTGCGGTTAAAAAAGGAAACAAATTGTCGGCATTGCCAAATATGACAAATCCGTATTGCTGTTGTGGAACAAACATGGCATAGGCCTGAAAGTCTTGATTGTTTCCGGTATGCAGGTGCATAAGTCCGTTCGGCGTTGGTTTCTGGGCAAAACCGAGTCCCCATCCCGTTTGACCGGTTTCTTGATGTATTTCGTTATCAGCTTTAAAGGGATTGTGCTCTTTGAGCATTTCATCACGTAAGGCTACCGATAAGTTTTTGGGTTTCATCATTTCGATTAAAAATAAGGCAAAATCATACGCATCGGATTGCAAGCTGTATCCAGGCCCCACTTTTTTATCCCGATGCACTTCCATATTGACTTTCCCTTTCATATGTCCTTTGACTGTATGTTTTTCCAATACATCGTTCCAGGTATAGAAACTACGATGCATTCCTAACGGATGGGCCACTTCTTTTAGAAAGAGACTGTCCAAAGCGGTACCCCAACCAATGCCAAGTTTGGTACCTAGTGCTGCTCCCATATGTTGATAGGCCTCTCCGGAATATGAAAAATCCGTACCCGGTTTGAAGGCAATTTTAATGGGTTCACCTCTTACCCAATTGGGAATGCCGGTACCGTGGGATAGGACAATTCTGGGCGTAATGGTTTTGTAGGCCTCAAAAGAGGCAGGGTCAATAACGCCTTCGGGGAAAATCGCTTTGAGGAAGTCGTAAATCGGAACATCGAGGTCAAACTCCCCATTTTCTACCATTTTCATTACAAAATAGGCAAATAAAGGTTTGGAAAGGGAAGCTCCTTCAAAAATACTATGGGGAGTAACAGCTTCTTTGGTTTTTATATTACGAAACCCAAATTTGCGGTGGTAGGCAATTTTAGCATCGTTGATAATGGCAATGGATAGGCCGGGTAATTGAATGGAATCCATAATATGGGTTATGCGATCTTCTAGTATTGTAATCTTTAGCGGTTTTCCGCTAACGGTTTTTATGGTGTTGCTTTGCGCATAGATTGCAGTATGCAAACTAAGCGTGGCTATAAAAAGAAGTATAGGCTTAAAGTGATTCATCTTGTTTTGATTTAAATGGATTTGTACTGTACTTGTGAATTCACATGTATTGGACAAGACGACTTTCAAAAAAGTTACAAATTCGTAGAAAAACTGATTTCATTCCTGAGCAATAGCTTGTTTTGTACCATAAAATGGACTTGGATGTCTGGATTTAAAGGAAAAAAACTGACTCCAATCTGTATTTACCACAACATTACCTTAACATCAATAGATTTCCTCGGAAAGAATGGAGGTAACCAAATTCCAATATCGTTCGGCATTTCCCATTTAAAAGGCATTTTGGCTTTAGAGGTATCTTTTTTTAAGCTTGTATACTTTTTGTTAAGGTGAATATTAGGGAAGTGTTCTGAATAAAAAATATATTGAAGCTACTACAAGAAATAATACCAAAACCAACTAAAACAAATACAATGACGACAGCCGATACTGCATTGAAAATGAACAAATCCTACACCATTCTAATAAGTTTGATTGTGGCTTTGGGTGGTTTTTTGTTGGGTTTTGATAGTGCAGTAATTTCAGGAGCGGTTAAAGGAATCACCATATATTTTGAAATGACGGAGTGGATGTTAGGTTTTTCCGTGGGTTGTGTGGTGTTCGGCGCTATGGCGGGCAATTTAATGGCAGGACCCCTGGCTGATGCTTATGGACGTAAAAAAGTGCTCATTATTGTGGCGGCACTTTTTACCATTTCTGCTTTTTGGTCTGCTCTTGCCACATCCTATTCCGAGTTTATTATTGCACGAATCATTGGAGGAATCGGAATTGGAGGAGCTATTTTGATTGCTCCTATTTACATTGCCGAAATTGCGCCGCCAAAATTGCGGGGAAGCCTGGTTTCTTTTAATCAGTTAAATATTGTTATTGGGATTTCCGTGGCCTATTTTTCCAATTATTTCTTGATTAATATGGAAGGGGAGAGCTGGCGTTGGATGCTTGGTGTGGAGGTTATTCCTGCCATCATTTATTTCTTTGCACTATTTACCGTACCTAGAAGCCCAAGATGGCTGATTCGAAAATTGAACAAGATCAAAGGAGCACGTCATGTATTAACAAAAATAGGGGGAGAAGCTTATGCCGAAATCACTATTGCTGAGATTCAAGGTGCTGCAGAAAAAAAGGAGGCCAAAGGAAAATTGGCAGATATTTTCAAAAAGAAATATGCTACCATTATGATCATCGCCTTAGGGGTGGCTTTTTTTCAGCAAATTACAGGAATCAATGCCATATTTTACTATGCTCCCACCATCTTTGAGCAAGCTGGAGGTAACACAGATTCTTCCTTCTTGCAAGCCATTGTTGTAGGCTTAACCAACCTTGTTTTTACTTTAGTGGCCATTTGGTTGATCGATAAGTTGGGAAGAAGGCCCTTATTGATCATAGGAACCAGTTGCATGACCATAGCGCTTTTAATGGCCGCTTTTGCCTTCAACCAAGCTACCTATGACGTTAACGAAACCACCTTGGCCAAGCTTAGCGATGTTTCCACTAGAGCAGCTTTAGAAGTAATGAATGGCAACTCTTTCCCGGATCAGAAAGCATTGTTCGAAGCAGTGCAACCTGTACTGAATGAAAGGCAATTTCTTGATTTCAAAAGAAACGAAGCCGCTCAGTTTATTACTATAAATGCTTCATTGGTCCTGTTTGCTATTTTGCTCTATGTGGCAGCTTTTGCCATTTCCTTGGGACCGGTGATGTGGACGTTAATATCAGAGGTGTTTCCGAACAGCATTAAAGGGATTGCCATTTCCGTAGTTGGCTTTTTTAATTCTTTTATCAGCTTCTCCGTAACGCAGGTATTCCCATGGGAATTATCAAACCTTGGACCGGCCATTACCTTTGCCATTTATGCTTCCCTCTCGCTCTGTGCGGTTTTCTTTGTCTATAAATATGTCATTGAAACCAAAGGGAAGAGTTTGGAAGAGGTGGAGGAATTATTGATCAGGAACTAAGTGTTTTCCTTGTGCATTATATGGGCACCCAATATGGCTGGTATTCAATATCAGTAGTACTGCACTCCTATTACAGGATTTTGTTTCAGGATTAGTGTATTTTAGTATGCAAGAAACTGTAATATAGGATTTCGCATATGCCTCTTGAAATAGAAAATATCATTTTTTCCCGTTTTGTTAAGCAAGCTATCCCTTTTGAGTTTATTACCATTAAGGAGTTGTATGAACGTTGTAAGAAGAGCGCTTATGATTTGTCTAACCCCCACCGTATCCAATTTCATGCATTGATCATTATCACGAAGGGGGAAGGAACCCATATGACCGATTTCAACACATTGGAATTGTCCCCTGGGCTTATTCTTCCATTGACGAAAGGGCAAGTGCATGCCTTTTCCGAAAAACTTACGGTAGAAGGGATAGTGATCTCTTTTGAAGAAAACTTTATTACGGAAAATATCAGTGAAAAGAACCTCTTTCATTTTCTTCATGTATATCATACCCCCAGTATTTTAATAGGTCAAGAAAATCTACAGCTTCTGAAAAATAGTCTAGAGGTATTGGAACAAATACATTTGAATGAGAATACCAACTTGAAGGCAGATTTGATCAATGCGGCTTTTACCACCCTCTTGCTCCAAATCAAACAGTTGACCATATATCAACATAAAACATTTGAAAGCCAGCGTTTTAAAGACTTTATACATTTTAAAGAGCTTTTGGCCAAAAACTACGCAAAGACTCATAATGCTAAAGAATATGCGGCTAGCTTGTCCGTTTCCTATAAATATTTGAATGATATCTGCAAGGAAATGAGCAAGATGACGGCAAAGGCCTTTATTGATCATTGGCTGTTGCTGGAAATAAAAAGAAGTATTTCTGAGGATAACTATAGTTCTAAGGAAATCGCTTTCAATTTGGGATTTGATGAACCTTCAAATTTCATTCGTTTCTTCAAAAAATTCACGGGGCTCACCCCCAATCAGTTTCAAAAAACGCAACGGACTTAGGGAAAGTTACATATTGACTATTTTTAGTTTTATATTGATTATCTAACATAAAACGTAGTGCTATAGTTTTGTCATCACAAAATATAGTAAACGATGTTGGACAAACAATTAAAACAAATGCGGCAAGCTACTATGGAAAGAATGCCGCAACATATCATAGAAGTATTTAAAAATGGCTTGCAAGAGATCATAAATAGTGGGCTTAGGGAGAAGTCGCTTCAGTTGGGTGATACGGTTCCCAATGCGCCTTTAACCACTATGACGGGAGAAACGAAGGCTGTAGAAGAATACATAGCCTCGGAATACTTGATCCTTAATTTTTATAGGGGAGGTTGGTGCCCTTATTGCAATCTGGAATTGCGGGAGTATGAGCGGTTACAAAATGACTTTTCTGAAATTGGTGTATCCATACTTGCAATAAGCGCAGAGCGACCGCAATTGACAAACGATACTGCTCTAAAAAATATCCTTACCTACCCCATTGCAACCGATGTGGATGCCCGGTTTATGAAAACGCTCGGAATTGTATTCTCCTTGGATGAGGCAACTAAAAAAGAGTATCGGAATTTTGGAATAGACCTCGGCCACATCCATGGAAATAACAATGATGAGCTTCCGGTTCCTGCAGTTTATGTCATTAACAAAAATCGGGAAATTGTTTTTGTTCACTTTGAAGAAGATTATATGACCCGCCTAGAACCATTAACACTTTTGGAAGTATTGAAAACTACTTTGGTAGCTTAAGTCTAAAAAATAAAACAATGAAACAAAAGAATACAAAATCAATAGAAGGATTAAAGGCATCGCTCGGTCATCTGATCAATGCAAAGGAATCTGTAGAAATAGCCTTGTTCAATAGTTTATACCATAGAAATATGCAGGTTTTAATGATCAATGAACAGGGCAAGACCATGCGTTTTGATAAAACTTCTTTTGTGGAACTTATAGAAACGCGATTAAACGAAGGCGACATTCAAGAAAATAGTACTGCACAATTTAATCACGCAGAAGTGAATGGGGATACCGGCCATATTGCTATTACGCGACAGGTAAATTTAACCGGAACACAAAGTAGATTGGCGTTGAGCATTGACTTTATATGGGAAGAAGAACGCTGGCAAATTATACGGGAAGTTATTTTTTCACAACACATTTAAATCACAAAATAATAAATCATGGAACAGACAATAAAAACACTTTTTAATCCAGTAAAGATAGGGCGTTATACGGCCAAGAACCGCATTTTTATGGCACCCATGAGTCGTTATCGGGCCTTGGAAGGAGGTATTCCTTCCGCGACTACGGTAGAATACTATAGACAGCGTGCTACCGCGGGAATTATTATGGCAGAATCTACCCAGATCAATAAAGGCGCAGGGGGAATCAACTGTCCCGGAATTTATACGGAGGAACAAGTGGCATCTTGGAAAAAAGTAACCGAAGCAGTGCATCAGGAAGGGGGGCGTATCTTTTTGCAGTTATGGCATTCGGGCCGGGCATCACATTCCTCCATCTTAGCTGAAGGATTTGAGGTGGTGGCTCCATCTGCTATTGCAAGCAAAGATCAAGTAATGACCTATGATGGAATGCAGTCCCCAACCATGCCCCGGGGATTGACCTTGGAGGAGATTCAAGAGCTTCGAAGCGACTTCGTTCGCGCCAATCGCAATGCTATGGAAGCTGGTTTTGATGGGGTTGAAATTCATGCGGCCGGAGGCTTTTTAATCGACACTTTTTTACAGGAAGCTACAAATCAACGTACGGATGCTTATGGGGGATCTTTGGAAAATCGCTATCGTTTTCTGGAAGAAGTCATGAATGATACCGTGGAAATTTGGGGCGCAGATCGTGTTGGAATAAAACTGTCGCCTACCAGTACCTATAATACCATGGGAGCGGGAGATGTGTTAAAAACCTTTAGTTATGTAATTTCGAAACTTAACACCTATAAGTTAGCTTTTTTGGAAGTAAACGAAGAGATGCCCTTTACAACATTGGCCGCTGAAAAAAGAGCCATTCTCAATGAGTTGCAGCAATCATGGGAAGGAGCCTATATTGCCAATGGCAACTATACCGCAACAACTGGGGCAAAACGTATTGAAGAGGGAAAAGCAACAGCAATTAGTTATGGGCGTTTCTTTATTGCCAATCCGGATTTGCCTGAACGGTTTAAGCAAAATTCCCCAATGAATGAATTAGATCCCCATACTTTTTACGGAGGAGATCATAAGGGATATACAGATTATCCTTCCTTAGCGGAAGAAACCGCTTTGTAAGAACAGGGATAGCATTCGAGACGCAGTAAAACATCTATTCTTTTTTGAGAATGGATGTTTTCATGTCTAGTATTCCAAAAGAGGTGGAGGTACAGATTCCTTTGTCCTGCGAACTCATATCACAAGGAACGCTTATCTAAAATCCTATTCAGTTTGCCTCCTTCACTCCTTGGAATGCTAAAAGGAGTTTTTAGGTGAACTACCATTGAAATGCCGATAGTATCTTTTAACTGTTTTTGAAGGAGTTCCCTTAGATTTGTATGGGCAACGTCCACATTTTTTGCAACTTCTACTTCAAGATCTACAGTGTCCATACTGCCTTTTCGTGTTACAAGGAGTCGGTAATTGGGGCTTAGAAAATCAAACTGATGTATGACTTCTTCTACCTGGGTATGAAAGAGGTTTACCCCTCTAATGATTAACATATCATCTGCGCGTCCTTTAATAGGGGACATTTTTATATGCGTTCTTTTCGCATGGGGGTCATACTGAATACTGCAGATATCATTGGTCCAATAGCGTAAGAGGGGCAAGGCTTCTTTGGTAAGAGTGGTTAATACAAGAACACCTTCTTCTCCATAGGGAAGAGGCTTTCCAGTATCTTTATCAACAATTTCCGGGAAAAAGTGATCTTCCCAAATATAACTGCCGCTTCCTTTTTCTTCAAAATCTTCCTGAGATACCCCAGGACCTATAATTTCACTCAATCCATAGATGTTCGTCGCGCAGACATCGAGACCTATTTCCACTTGTTTACGTATGGCCTCGGTCCATGGCTCTGCTCCGAGAATGGCATATTTAATGGCCAAATCCTTAGGGTTGACTCCTTTTTTTACCAGAGCTTCTGAAAGTGTTTGGGCGTATGAGGGGGTACAGCAAATCACATCTGGCTTAAAATCTTCTAGGATGGTCAATTGACGAGTGGTCATACCTCCGGAAACCGGAATTACGGCCATACCTAATTTTGTAGCGCCTCCATGAATACCCAAACCACCCGTAAATAGACCATACCCATAAGCATTGTGCATGGTCATTCCCTTCCTTGCCCCTGCACAAGCTAGCGAACGGGCGACCACTTCGTCAAAAACAGCAAGATCATTTTCAGTATATCCCACTACAGTGGGTTTTCCGGTAGTTCCACTAGAGGCATGAATTCTTCGTATTTCTTCTTTGGGTTTGGCAAACAATCCATAAGGGTAGTGATCTCTTAAATCAGTTTTTCGAGTAAAGGGCAACAAATGCAAATCCTCAATATTGCGTATATCTGAGGGGTGGATTCCAGCGGAGTCCAACTGTTTTTTATAGAATGGCACGTCGCGATATACCCTATGGATAAGGGTAGTCAGCCTTTTGCTTTGCAAAGTTCTAAGGGCTTCAAGCGGCAAGGTTTCAATGGCGGTATTATACACGGTGTTCAGAATTTAATGATGAGCACTTCTCTGTGGAAATCTGTCTTCAAAAACGAAGATTCGTTCAGAAATATTTACAGGACAATCTACGGAATTGACCCTTATTTTCATAGTAAGTGCTATAATAACTTTAGTTCCTATTAAACATGGCATGCCCCTCAAAAAAATCACATCCCATTTAATGGTAAAAAAGGAAAGTCTGTGTAAAGCTATACAAACGGTCGATTTACATTTCCACATCCCTTAAGATTGTCGGGAATGTTAAAAACAATAAACAGATGAAAACAATGGACCGAATTATGAAATCAAAAATGACTTATCTTCTATTTTTAAGTGTTCTCATTACCTTATATTCCTGTAGTGAGTTCTATGATGATTTTTTTGAAAACAAAATCGAAAACGCACGGGTTGAAACACTCATAAGCAATTTCCAAGCTGATGATGGTCTGTCCGTTGACCGATTTGGGAATATTTATGCCAGTAGATTTGCTTCCTTTTCCGGGACTACCCTAGTAAGAGTGGACCCTGATACCGCAGAAGTGACCGTAGCCGTGGATAGTTTGGTGAACCCTACGGGAAATGTAGTAGACGAGGCCGGCGCTATTTTTGTAGTCAACAATGTAAGAAGACGTAGTGCTGACTCTAATGAAATATTCGGCGATGTATTGAAAATAGCTAGTGATGGTACAAGAATTGTTGTAGCTACTTTACCAGGTTTTCCTTCAGGGATTACCTTGGATAGACAAGGGAATATCTATGTTTCCAATTTTAGTTTTCCCGGGGTACATAAAATAACGCCGGAAGGAGAAGTAAGTGTTTATGTGCAGGATGCGCGACTTTTGGGAGGCGTTGGGATCGATTTTGATTTTAAAGGGAATTTATTTGTTGGAAATTTCAATACCGGCGATATTTTACAAATACATCCCGATCGATCGGTTGAGGTTTTGGCAACGATACCGACCGTAGTTGAAAATTTTGTAATTGGATATATCACGTACTTCGCAGGTTCCATTTTTGCCACCGCTCCAGGGGAAGGCGTCATTTATAGAGTTTCTATGTCTGGAGAAGCCTCTGTTTTTGCAGGAAATGGAGTTAAAACTACTCAGGATGGCCCTCTTGAAGAAGCCTCTTTTAATGTACCCAATGGCATTACCGCAGATCCCAAACGAAAAGTGCTTTATGTGACGGAGGGTGGGGACAGTGTCTCCTTACGTGTAATCCGACTTCGATAAAGCAGCGGAAATGATACCGGGGCATTGACAATCTTATGGGCAATGCTCCGTTATTGTACTTGTGAAATGACCACCTGGAAGGCATCTAGAAAAGAGGTTCCCGGATGCCTAACCCCTGAAACGACCCTTATGAAAAAAATATATTGGATTACCTTGGCTTTTGCCGTGCTAAAAGGCCTTTTGGGACTTGCCTATCTTCAAGGACTTATTGCACTTCTAGAAGTGCATATAGAGGCATTGCGTTCAGGTTTTGATGTCGCTGTTTTGATGCGGTTATTGGATCGGGGTATATTACTGGTCGTATCCCTGATGCTGATTATTGGACTATTGGTACAACTGATTCAAAAAAAGAGAAGTTTCCATAGCATCGTGAAATTTTCAATACTCTACTATGCCATTCAATTTTGCCTTCTGAGTTTACCTTCTTTAATCCTATCGGATTTTGAAAGCTTTATTATGGGAAGCAGTGGCTTTGAAAAAATCAGGTATATCGTAAATACGGTAACCATTGCGGTATTGGCGCTGACGTATGGGGTCTATTGTCACCAATTTTTTAAGCATCAAATGGGAGAACAAATACAGGATGTAGGTCATAAAAAATCCTTGCGATTGTGGAACTATGGAATTGATGTCCTCATTAATTTACAACTTGGATATTGGTTGGTCCAATATCCTTATTTTCAGGATATAGGATATCAATGGATGTTTCCTGCTACGGCTTTCTGCTATTATGTGATTTTAGAAGGAGTGTTTCGGCAAACCTTGGGAAAGGCGCTGACCAATACTTTCGTCAGCACTACAAAATACCCCTATATAAGAGCTGTCCTATGGAGAACCCTGTGCAGGTTTATACCCTTTGAACCTCTTTCTTTTCTTATGGGAGGAAGGTGGCATGATACCTTCTCGAAAACTAGGCTTTATAGGCTTTGATGGTTTTTCTTTCCTTGTGTTGGCCTCCCAGAAATGCGTTAAAAAAAGAAAATGTAGCTTTGTTTTGTGGAGCATTTTAAAACTATAGAAAGTTATTGTAAAGCCATTCGGATTTCAGCCCCAAAGCAGCCTTATTTGGACATTCGGAGTTTTGAGGAGAATATGCCCATGGTCATTGCTAAAATGACGCCCTTTAAACATGAGTTTTATGCCATAGCCATAAAAGTTGAAGGCTCCGGAAAGGCAATTTCAGGGCATCATACCAATTTCCCCAAAGGAGCTACTGTTTTTTTTAACTCTCCTTTTCAAATTCTTTCCTGGAGTATTTTACCAGATTGGAAGGGGTATTATGTGATGTTCTCTAAAGAGTATGTAACACGATCGAAACACTTAAAAGAGCTCTTGGAGGAGTTTCCATTTCTAAAAATCGACAAAGCAATACCTTTTGAGATACAACCTGGAGACGTGTCGCAATTGCTGAACATCTACGAAAATATGTATGCAGAATACCACAGGATACGGGACAATTCATCCCCTATTATTGAAGCATATCTCCTGGTACTGTTGAATTATGTAAAGCGTTTTTTTAGAAAACAGGTTCCCGAAGAAGAAGCAAAGATAGCCTTTAGGAAAGCGGATGTTAGTTTACTCTCTAGATTTCAGACGCTAATTGAAGTAAGTTTTCAAGAAGCCCAAATGATTCAGGACAAAGTACATTCGCCTAGCTATTATGCAGCGCAATTGGCCGTGCATCCCAATCATTTAAATGCGGTGGTCAAACAGGTCACTGGGCATACGGCAAAAAAACATATTCATAACCACATTCTACATTTGGCCAAATCCCATTTACTTCAAACGCCAAGAAGCGTTAAAGAAATTGCCTACCTCTTACATTTCGATTCCCCCAACCGTTTCAGTAGCTTTTTTAAAAAACAGACCAATCAAACTCCAAATTCTTTCAGGAGACAATAGATTCTTTGATTTTTATACTTCTTCCTTTGAATTTATAAACGCTTCCGATCAACGCGATTGCATCTTTGTATCATCAAATAATACGATATGAAAAGAGGAATTGTTATCGTCCTGTTCTTTTTTTTTGGATGTCAGGAAAATACTAAAAACAATAAGGTTATGGAAGAACAACAGCAAATTCAAGAAGTAGTTACCAGCGTATTTATACATACCGACAATGGCCATTGGAGTGCCGTGGAGGCGCTGTTTGACGCACAAGTAGATTTAGACTATAGCTCAATGACCGGAAACCCTGCCGTAAGCCTTTCGCCCCAAGCAATTACCACTGCCTGGAAAACGGTCTTGCCAGGTTTTTTACATACACATCATCAAATAGGAAATTTTGTAATAAAGGTGGTTGAAGACAAAGCGCATGCATTTATCTATGGCACTGCCACGCACTATTTAGAAGATGATGCGGGTAGTCTCTGGACCGTTGTGGGTACTTACGACTTTGATTTGGAAAAAAGAATGGGGGATTGGAAAATCAACAAAATGAAGTTCAATTACAAGTATCAAACAGGCAATCCAGAACTTGTAAAAAGAGCCATAACAAATGTCAAAAAATAATAGGATGAGAATAGCCTTGTTTGCATGTATAGGATTGTTTTTTGCATGTGCCAATTCGGCTACTGAAAAGGAACTACAACAGCAAATAGAACAGTTAAAAGCAATAGAAATTATGAAAGAAGCCATAGGAAATAGAAACAAGAACTCGGTCAAAGAATTTTTTAAGGTATTGGAAAATGAAAATATATCGGGATTAGTGAACTTGTTTGCAGAAGATGGCAAGCATATAAACCCGTACCATTCTGGAATTTTCCTCGAAGGTGCTGTGGGCAAAGAGGCTATTAAGGCCTATTGGACGCCCGTTTTTTCCAATTTTGATGGGATGACTTTTCCCATTGAAGAAATCTATGCCATGGAAGATCCACAAGTGGTATTTGTGCAGTATACGGGAAACATCAAACTGAAAAATAATGCAGGGATATACCGCAACGATTATTATTCCATTTTCAAATTCAATAGCGACGGAAAAATAAAGGAATACGTAGAGCTGTTCAATCCCATAATTGCTGCGAGAAGCTTTGGATTGTTGGATGAAATTAAATAACAAAAAATAACAAAGATGAAAAAAATACAATTTAAAAGTGAAGGATTAAAGGTAGTGGGAAACCTGTTCTATCCTCCCAATTACAATGAAGAACAGCAATATCCCGCCATAATCTGTTCTGGAAGCTGGACCACGGTTAAAGAACAAATGGCAGGTTTATATGCACAAGGTTTTGCCAAAGAAGGCTTTATAACCCTAGCTTTTGACTTTAGAAATTACGGGGAAAGCGAAGGTTTGCCACGAGCTTGGGAAAATCCAAAGATGAAAATCCAGGATATTCAAAATGCCGTACAATATCTAAGGACACTGCCCCAGGTGGATAACAAAAAGATAGGGGCTTTTGGAGTATGCGCGGGATCCATGTATACCTTAATGGCCGCGGCGCAGGATGATGCGATAAAAGCAGTGGCGACCACAGCATCCTGGCTGCATGACGCGGAGGGCGTAAAATTGTTTTATGGAGGTGAAATGGGCGTACAGCAACGTATTGATGCCGCTAAAAAGGCCAAAAAGGAATATGCGGAAACAGGGAAGTTTACCTATATCAAAACCATATCAACAACAGATGAAAGTGCGGCAATGTTTGGAGAGTTTGACTACTACTTAAATCCAGAACGGGGGGCAATACCGCAATGGAGTGCGGATCAGTTTGCCGTGGCTACTTGGGAAGATTGGTTGACACTTGATCCATTTCCATCAGCAAAAAACTTGAACAAGCCTGTTTTTATGATGCATAGTGATGGTTGCGTATTGCCGGAGTACACCAAGAAGTATTTTAACACTATTCCCTCTGAAAATAAGGAATTGGTATGGGTGAAAACGGATTTACCTCCCGTAATGCATCAATTTGCCTTTTATGACCAGGAGAAAGAAGTAGGTTTATCCGTAGAAAAGACCAGTGCTTTTTTTCATAAGTATCTATAAGATTATAATATCCTCTAGAAACGTTCGCATAGACACTAGCCCATGTGGACGTTTTTTCTTTAATTGGATACGCCTTCTTTAGCGGTAAAGGAGGGTACAAACAGCATACGGGAACTATTCCCCTTGCTCGTTTTTCACGGCATCTACTGCATGTTGATTTCGGGTAGCGTAGAAATATAGGGAATGTTCATCAATGGTAACCCCAAAAGTCTCCTCAATGGTCTCTTTGATGGTTTGAATTCGAGGATCGGAAAACTCCAATATTTCCCCGGTATCAGTCAGAATAATATGATCGTGCTTTCCATCAAAAAAAGATTTCTCATAATGCCCAATATTATCCCCAAATTGATGTTTGCGGACTAGGCGCGATTCCAAAAGAAGGTCCATGGTATTGTATAAGGTAGCACGGCTGACCCTATAGTTTTTATTTTTCATGCGAACATATAGGGAATCAATATCCAGATGCTCGTCCGATTCGTAGATCTCTTGTAGAATAGCATAACGCTCCGATGTTTTTCGGTGTCCGTTTTCCTCTAAAAAAGTAGTGAAGATTCCTTTAATGATATTGAAACTACTAACACAGGCCATAGGGGTTTTTTTTAATAGTGCAAATATACAATTTATTCTTATTTGGATTTAATAAAAATAAATGAATAACACCTAATATAAAATGGGCATATCCTTAAGATGTTAAAAGCCTCGGTGCACCATACATAATGTCTCAAAATACCAATATGGGACATTGGAAGCTATCGGCAATGCCACATCGCCTTCTTTCATTTGGTCTTTAAGTAAATCAAAACTTGTAATTATGAAATCAAAGCAAATTTACATGGGCCTGTTGATCGGAAACCTTGTGGTTACCGCATGGCTTTGTTATCACATTATTTTGGAACAAAAAGAACCCTTGGATTTTTCCAAGGATATCTTAAAAGTGAGAGGGCTTGTGGTCACGGATACTTTGGGCGTGGAGCGTGTCATTATTGGGGCTTCCTTACCCGATCCTACATTTAATGGGTATCGCAATTTCAGAGGCTCTGATGAAGGAATAGCCGGAGTAATGCTCTATGATTCCGAAGGGCAGGAACGCGGGGGCTACGTCACCGATGATGGATATGGCAATGTTTACCTCACTCTGGATTCCAAAACCCAACAGAATGCCTTGTTCATTGCAGATCCACTGGGAGGTGGAGCCATGCAAGTTTGGGGAAAAAACGGCAATAAAATAAGTTTTTCCGCGGGAGATGACGGCCTGTATATGGATTTGTTGGAAAATAATAACCCCTTAAAACTGAACACAGATGAAGATTAAAATTACCCTTATTTTTATTGGTACACTGATCATTTTCGGCTGTAAAAAAACGAAAACTGTACAAAAACAGGGCTTTACAGCTATAAACCCTTTAAGCTATACCGATGTTGTCTATATTGCAGATAAAGATGAGGTTATTGCCTCTACGTATGATGGCAGTATCTATACATTGACGAAACAAGGATCTAAAGAACTTTTGATCAACATAGCCGATGAGATTTATGGGATGCAATATTCCAAATCAAGGCACAAGGCCTATATTACGACCTATAGGTCTGGAGTATTGGTTATAGATCTTGCAAAAAGAGCAGTCATAAAGAAAATAGAAGTGGGGAAGGGCAATTGGTTGGTGAACCTGCGATTATCGGATAATGAACGCTATTTAAGTGGGTTGGGCGTACGGAAGAACAACTATATTTGGGATCTTAATGCGGACTATCATCGCATTGAAATTTTGGACCAACTCCCCAATCATTTTATACGGCATATCAGTGATGATGGAAAGGCATACTTTCAAACTTTTGACAAATACAGCATTTGGGATATAGAAAAAGGAGTAGTCCTGGAGGAGATTCCCGTATTTGGAAAAATAGATGATATAGATAGTAAAGGCAATAGTGTGGCCCTGTACGACAATCGATTTTTCTTTTACGATCGTGATAAAAAACGAATTCTCTATGAAAAGAAACATCCTTATTTGATTTTTCAGGAGGCCAATGGAGATACCTTGCACGACCCTTATCAACTGAAACTATTATATTCCAAAATTATCAAGGATAAAATATATACGGTAGGTTTGGACAAGTCCATACGGGTATGGCGTAAAAGTAACGGAGATCTGTTGGATGAATGGGTAGCCCATAAGGCCACCATTTCTGGTTTTGATGTATCCAGGGATAAAAGTCAATGGGTCACGGTAGATTTAAAAGGAGGGGTTATATTTAAGGATTTGTAACGAACCTCATATTTCCAATAGATGAGCAGCAGCGTATTCCAAAAGTATCCCTAGGCCCTGAAATAATAGATGAAACACCTTTAAAAAGCGCCATTCATTTAGCTTGGAATTTTGCCGTTCTCTAGGGCAGTTTAAAGAGCGGTGGAGGCACTTGGATGTGGGGCGATCCATTCTTTTTAAAAAGAAAGCTCGGTGTAGCGTATGGCTTAGTACAAATATAGCTTGAAGTTTGTCGCCCCATACTCCTAGTACGGCATACCGTAGTTTCCCAAGATCTTTCTTAAATTTACGAATACCTTAGGATTGGAGTGCTTTAAAAAAATAGGAGAAAGCATCCTAGACAAAGATGAAGTGCCCATCCATAATACAATGAATAGAATATCGTAATGAAACACCCTCTCAGAGAACATATTGAAGAAATAATCAGCCTTACCGATGAAGAATTTGATTTTGTGCTTAGTCATTTTGAACCGATCACAAAGCGCAAGCACCAATATATAGTTCAGGAAGGGGAGTTTATCAACAGGGAATATTGGGTCTTGAAAGGTTGTTTAAAAAGTTATTTCCTAGATGAAAACGGAAAGGAACATATTCTTCGATTTGCCCTGGAACATTATTGGGTTACGGATTATGAGGCCTTTGTAAAACAGCTTCCCTCAAAAATCTATATTGATTGTTTAGAAGATTGCCAGATGCTGTATATAAGCTTTGAAAACCGGGATAAGCTTAGCGCACAAATGCATAAAATGGAGCGGTTTTGGGCCAAAAAGAGTAAGTTTGGTAGAATCGCATTACAAAACAGGATTCTTTCCCTTTTAAAGAATTCGGCCAAAGAGCGGTATGATATGCTTTTAACACAATATCCCGAACTCTTTCAAAGGGTTCCAAAAAAGCTTATTGCGTCTTATCTGGGAGTTTCCAGGGAAACCCTGAGTAGATTGAATTCCTGATCTTTTTTTGATTTTACAGCAGTAAAATGTGATTTAGGTCACTATAAATTAGTGATTTAAGTCCTTCGATTCGCTTTCGATTCGCTTCAACTTTGTGGTATTAATTTTAAACCAAAAAAAGATGAAAACAATCGAAGAAAACAAAGACATTGGAATTTTAATGCTAAGGCTATTAGTAGCAGGTTTGCTCATTTTTCATGGCGTTGGAAACTTCCTCAATGGGTATGAATTTATTAAAAGTATGATGGTCCAATCCGGCCTGCCTACCTTCTTGGGCTATGGCGCCTTTATAGGCGAAATTATTGCCCCGCTATGTATCATCATCGGCTATAAGGAAAGGTGGGCCAGTTTGTTTGTAGTTGTCACTATGGTATTGGCTATCATTACTACCCATGCCGGGGAAATTTTTTCACTAAATCAATTTGGGGGCTGGGCTATTGAGCTACAGGCATTTTACCTTTTCGGAGCAGTAGTAATCTTCTTTACAGGGAGTGGAAAATATGCTATAGATCGTAAATAATAATCAAAGTCACAGGCCGTGTGTATCACAAGGAAAAACAGATGTATTCCATATCTCGTTTTTATGCTATGTTGGTTAAGTACATCGGATGGTCGTGCGCAAATTGAAAACCTTCCTATCAGTAGTGAGCTTACTATGGACAAACTCTATGCTGGCGTAGTAGCATACACCACTTTATCGGAACAGCATAGAGGAAGGTATCACAGAAACTCTATTCAAATAGGCGCGAGACTTACTAGCTGGTTAGTACCTAAAACATGGAAAATAAGGACATCTGTCGTGTTGAAGGGAGAGGAGAAGCAGATGCTAAAAAGTATCAGGAGTTATGAAATTATTTTTACCCCAGGTGAAAATGTAAAAATAGCGCTCGGCGCAATGGCTACTCCTACTACTGAATTAAGACCTAGCCCCTTAATTGGGCAAAGTCAGGTAGAAACCAATGCAGAAAGTAACATTCTTGGAGGCAGAGCTGGGGTTAAAGTAGATTACATTTTTCATAAACTTAAGTTGTCTTATGGTATCCATAAGCATGAGAACAAATTGGGGCAGCATCTTAAAATGACCTATAACGACTTTGCCTTGGCTTCCTTCATAGAGGATGGTAATCTATTTATTGCTGCAAAATGGGAAAAGGAAAACACTTCCCTGTTATTTACTAGGGATGGCCATGAAACGGCGTTTTCCGCTGTCATTCCTGTTTCTAAGGTATATCGCTTTTATATCGATATGGAGTATCACAATGCAATGCGGGATATCACCTTTGGGGAGTGTGGCTTAAGAAGGTATTTTTCAGATACTGGTGTAATCAAAGGCTTCTGGTCCCTACATTACAATAAAACCCAACAGCGACTTCATGGTGGAATCTTTATTCATATTTGATGGATTTATATAAAATGTGACATACATCACTTTAAAGAAGTGAGGTATATCCTTCGTCCCGTATTTTGATTGCCCCAATTTTGTAGTATTCATTTAAAACGTAAAAAAATGCCATTTATAAACATAAAAATTACCGATGAACAGGTAACCAAAGCACAAAAACGCCAATTAATTGAAGGCGTGACACAAGTGCTTGTTGATGTATTGAACAAAAGCCCCAAAACGACCCATGTGGTCATTGATGAAGTACCTATAGGTAATTGGGGAGTAAATGGGGAACAATATTCCGGAAAAAAATAATATGCAATGAAAAATCATAGTCAACGGCGTACTTCAGTAGCAATAGACCCAGCAAGTAGGGTAAAATGCACGAGCTACGAGAAACGTTTTTAGTGCTGGGGCGTCATTATACTATACTATTAGATAGCGAAGATGAGAAAAAGAGTATTTAAATTTCTGAAGATAGCATTAGGCCTATTTCTTTTGGCCTTGACCCTTGTTTTAATAGCTTTATTTTGGCCCATGCCTGAGCTGAAAACACCGAAGAGACACGATATCATCGTATTGACATCCATAAACCTGATCGACGTTAAATCCGGTAGTATATGGGAAGATCGGAATGTTTTGATAAAAGATAACCTCATTTTTTCAACCGATGCAGGAAATACTTTTGAACAGTACCCCAATGCTTTGGTCATCAATTGTTCTGGCAAATTTTTGATACCCGGGCTTTGGGATATGCATACACATTCCAACCAGCATTCCGAATGGTTGCATCATCCGCTTTTTATTGCCAATGGGGTTACGGGAATACGGGATATGTCCGGGCAGCTAGATCGTGAGGACAGTTATTGGGCGGGTAGTAAAGAGCGCCTATTATGGAATGCTGAAATGGAGGAAGACAAAAGGGTGATGCCAAGATATGTACTGCAAAGTAGTTATCAAATAGACGGGGCCTCTTCTGTTCCCTCTGGGTTTCCTGAATTTTTTAAACTGCAAAAGGCTGGGGATGTTGATGCTCTTTTGGATTTTTATAAAGCGGAGGACGTTGATTTCATCAAGGTATATCAGCAAATAGTGCCGGAATACTATAAGGAACTTGCATTGAAAGCACCAAAGTATGGATTACATATTGCAGGCCACAAGCCGGTATTTACCAGTCTGGAGGATGCCATTCTATTAGGACAACGAAGCTTTGAGCATGGCCGTATATTCATGTTCGAAGCTTTTCCCAAAGCAGATAGTCTCCGAATTTCAAAAGACTGGAAAAAGCTGTACTACAAATCCAAAAAATCAATGGTGGAGGATTTTGATTTTGGGGTAGCTAGGGACCTGATGAGACTCATGAAGGAGCACAATGCGCATTGGGTACCTACCTTGCAGACCTTAAAATTTGAGGCCTATGCACATAGACCAATTTTCCGGAAACATCCCAATTTAGATTATGTTACCTTCATAAGAAAGAAATTGTGGTGGGATATTGATCGAAAAAACAATAGTGAAAGAAACTTGTCCCAAGACAATAAGGGATTGAGTCTGGATTTTTATGAAGCCTCCAGAGAACAGGTAAAAATGGCGAAGGAAATTGGGGTGCCAATTATGGTCGGGACCGATGTGACGGATTCCTATGTGTTTGCAGGATTCAGCCTTCACGATGAATTAAAAGATCTAACTGAAAGTGGTTTAACACCGCTTGAAGCCCTTCAAAGTGCCACTATTGTTCCTGCCCGATTTTCTGAAATGGATGATACCTATGGTAGTGTTGAGAAGGGAAAAATTGCCGATTTGGTTATCCTGAATAAAAATCCTTTAGAAAACATTGCCCATTCAAGAAGCATTGCGGGTGTGGTGATGAATGGCATTTATTATGATACGGATAAAATACAAGACTTAAAAAGTTTTACAAAATCCGTTGCTGATGATTTTCATGTAAACGTCAAAGTTATTTTTAGCCTTTTGAATAGTCCATTAATGAGAGTGCAATTCGCGGATTGAGGAGACATGGATGATGTCATTGATTTTGTAATTCTTATGGAAGATTCCCAGAAAAATTATACAATTAATTTTCTGATATTGCCCAGATAACTTCGGCTTACCCTGACCATATCTCCATTGGTCATGATCAACTCGTAACTGGAAGGGTAACTATAGGCTTCCTTTACATGGTCAATATGGATTACGGTAGACCGATGTACGCGTATAAATTGCTGTGGATTTAACTTCTCCTCCAACTTTGTTAGACCATAGCTTGTGAGATGCGAACCTTTTTCCAAGATCAATTTGGCATAATTGCCATCCGCTTGGATGTAAAGGATATCCTTTACCGGAATGTTGATCAATTTATTCCGCACAGATACTAGAATATTGGTAAGATAGGTTTCCTGTTCTTGGAGTCCGTTCACCAAGGTTTGTATTTGATCGAGGTACTGCGTATTGCTGGTCATGATTTTTTCAATAGCCTCATCAAAGCGCTCTTGTTTAAAGGGTTTCAACAAATAATCTACAGCATGTACCTCAAAGGCTTTAAAGGCATATTGATCGTAGGCCGTTGAAAAAATGATTTGCGGCATTTCTTCCAGGCGTTGTAGTACTTCAAATCCGGTTAAACCCGGCATCTGGATATCCAAAAAGACCAAATCGGGTTTAAAGGTATTGATGGCCCTTACCGCATCCACGCCATTGTTGCATTCTTCAATGATCACCAAATCCTTATGCCCTTGTAAAAATTCTTTGATCAATTTACGGGCTGGAGCCTCATCATCTACGATAATTACTTTTTTCATGACAGTGTGGATATATTGTGAACAGGTATTGAAAAGGATATACAAAGTCCAGTTGGTGTATTTTTCTTTAATTCCAATCCCTTTCCATACATTTTAAGGAGCCGTGCATTGGTATTGGAAAGGCCCACGCCTTTTTGGAATAGCGCTGATTTTTCCTGTACGTTGATTCCCTTTCCAGTATCGCATACCAAAAGCTGTAATTCATCTTTCATAGGAATGACATCAATTTGGATCTCCCCTCCTTCTATAAGCGGGGAAATACCATGTTTTATGCTATTTTCAACAAGGGGTTGAAGAATAAGTGGCGGAATCAATAGCGTGGTCAACGCAGCCGGAGCATTGATCGTATATTGTAATCGTTCACCAAAACGTTCTTTCTCTAAATCCAAATATTTACGTACGAAATGCAGTTCTTCTAGTAGCGGAATCATTTCTTCCCTTGAAGCTTTAAGCTGGTATCGAAACAAATCCGATAATTCATTCACCATATTCCGTGCATTCTTTGCCGTGGTAGGAATGGCAGCATTTATGGTATTAAAGATATTATATAAAAAATGTGGATTGAGTTGTGCTTTCAGCGCAGCTAATTCACTTTCTGCATGGAGCTTGCTCAGCTCGGCCGATAGCAATTCTTGTTTCTTTAATGCTCCGGAATAGATATATACATGAAAAATACCGAATTGAATGCCATAAAAAAGAAGCGTCAGATATACATCCCAAACTTCCCGTTGCCCCTGAAGGCGAACAATCCCCAAGCTATCACAGAGCAGGTAGTATGTTTTAATCCAGATATAGGTGAATAGGCACATCGTTAGCAGATGCAAAAGTCCTTTTTTCCAAATAGCAGAAGAGGCCAATTTCCTAAAGAACACCCATAATAGGGGAAGGGTCAATACCGCTTTAAGCAGATAATTAATGAGCGTTCCCGAGGGATTGATCCATCGCCCCAGATCTATAACCAAGGCTACATAGTTCATGATACCCATCACTAGGTAAAAAGCAAGTATGAGTACAATCTCTTTTTTCAAATCATCCAAATCTATGACTGCAATAAACGATTAAAAATTAACTGAGAGACAAATATTTAAAATAAATACGATTACACCTATCCCAATCTTTTGAATTGCAATATAACTAGGTGAATGAAGGTGTTGTGCTTTACAAGGTTATATGACCACTGAACACAATTCACTTTAGTATGGCGTAAAGACATTGGTTATTTGTCCTGTGAATTTTAAATAAATACGGATGAAATCTGCCGTTATCTACAACGAAAAATTTTATGTACTACTGCTGTACCTGATTATAGGACAGATTGCATCAGCTCAACGTCAAAATCCTTCTGAAGATGTGGAAACGAAGGCTATTGGCGTCCCGAATATTCTATTTTCAGGAGTGCTATTGCAAAATGAAATGCAAGCATGGTACTTCCCCAATGCTTTCGAATGGTTTCCGGCAAATACTGTGGAAGGTTTTGTGGTCAATCCTCAAGTGAAGTTCACGCAAAAGTATCAGGATGATCGTTTCTTTTCGATCCATCCTAATATCCGATACGGATTTGGAAATAAGCGATTTCAGGCACAATTGAAGACACAATACTACTATAAGCCAAAAAGGAATGCCTTCTTTTCCCTTTCTGGTGGGCGCGCCGTGGAACAACTTTACGAACAAAGTACGCTGAGCGCTTTAAACAATACCCTTTATACTTTTGCTTTTCGTGAAAATTTCCTAAAGATATATGAACGTTCTTATGTGGCAATGGAACATTCTTTTTCACCTGTTAAGGACTTTTTATGGACTTTGGCCATAGGATGGAACAAAAGAAATCCATTAAATAATCTTGCACGATTTGAGGAAGACGAAGACTTCACTTCAAATGCGCCAGAAAATAGCACACTGGAAAGTACGGCTTTCGTGCAACACAAAGCCGTACTATTTAAGACGGTACTGCGCTGGCAGTTAGGACATCATCTTGAGAAACAAAGAGGGCAATTGATTTCCCGGGGAAAATATCCAGCTTTTACGCTTATCTATACCCATGCAACAGCTGCAATTTTGGGTGGAGATCTCTCCTACCAAAAATTAAGTTTTAGTATCCAAGATGAATTTAAGGTAGGCCAAGGATATGGGAGGGCATTTATAGAAGCGGGGGATTTCTTGAAAAAGGACCGTCTTACTTTTGTGGATTTCAAACATTTTAAAGGAAAAGAAACGGTGTACGGCACCTATGATATTGATCAATTTCAACTTCTGGAGTACTATAGGAATAGTACGGCGGAGTTTTATCTTCAAGGACATTATGAACATCAATTTGGACCACTATGGGAACTGGGGAAATCTAGATTAAAACCGCTTTTTGGAGTCCACTACCTGTATACGGATGCCGGAGGGCATTATACAGAATTGGGTGTGGGTATGGCAGGTATTTTAAAAC
This sequence comes from Spongiimicrobium salis, assembly GCF_043678055.1. Classification (NCBI taxonomy): domain Bacteria; kingdom Pseudomonadati; phylum Bacteroidota; class Flavobacteriia; order Flavobacteriales; family Flavobacteriaceae; genus Spongiimicrobium; species Spongiimicrobium salis. Next base: position 274,955 of record NZ_JBHEQA010000001.1, on the reverse strand, counting down.
GTTGGCGTATTGATTTATATCATGGTTGGCGGCAAGGGGATTCCCAGAGTTTTGGGGTAAGGGTTGGTTTGGATATGGGACAGTGACGTCACATCTTTAATAGGCAATAAGATTGGAATATCCATAGGAACGCACTGGTTCCTGTGATGAAATAGGCTAGTGGTACCACATCCCATATTTTGGTTTTCTCGTAACAAAGTCGTCTGCTTTTATAACTTCGTCTAAAAGGGTAGGGGGCTTCTTTTTTACTTCGTGGTACAATAACTTTTTAAATGTACGACCTGTGAAATTAATGCAAATACTCTTTTGGGGAATCCTTTTATGTTCACTTTCCTTGAGATCACAAGATTACACCAAACAATTTGAAGCATTTAAAGAATCCGTTGAGGCTAAGAACGCGGATGCTTTAAAATCCTTTATCAGTGTAGATATGGCCATTCCTCCAATGATTAGTAAAGAACAATTGAATCCTACAATCTTGGAACGCATTTTATCCGATGTTTTCCAACGTATGGAATCCGTGTCCTTTGTAGAAAGTAAACCTAATGAAATTGTGGTGTTTTACGATTTTAAAGATGAAGATACCAAGGACAGGCAATCCTCCATTATGCTCGATGCCGAAGGGAAAATCAAGGAAATTAAAATAATTGAAGATCTTATTCGGGAAACCCGGGAACAAAGACAAGGTAAAAATGCAGAGCAGCCTATTGCTGATGCGCTGACTAAAAAATATCCCCCCGAAAAAATAGAATTTACCACTGCCGATAATAGGGTCGTAGTGGGGAACTTATACCATATTGGTGCAGACAGACCTGCGATATTATTGTGCCATCAGGCAGAATATAACAAATATGAATATGCGGATATTGCTCCAAAGTTGAATGAAATGGGGTTTAATGCGCTGGCGGTTGATTTATCCGGGGGAGGTACCTTTGCGGCGCATCACAATGAAACCGTAGCTAAAGGGACCGATTTGGGCAATGCGATCGAGAATCGAAGGCTAATCTTTGAAAGAGTGAAACAAGAAATGTCTACGGCCTTTGACTATCTCGATAAGCGCTATAACCAAAATGTCATTATTTGGGGAAGTTCTTTTTCTGCCAATTATGCTATAGCAATAACGGCCAGATTAGATAATGCAAAAGCCGCAATAAGTTTTAGTGGCCTGGCAAAGGGTTTGACATCCGTACTCTCCACATTTGAAAAACCACTTTTTATGACGTCCTCTAAAGAAGAAGTGCCCCGGGTAACGGCATTGATGGAAGGTATTCCTACCAAGGAGAATATTGTGCATTTTATTCCGGAGAGCAAAGGCGGACACGGCTCTAGCGTATTGTGGAATGGACAGCCGTATCAAGAAGAGTATTGGACTGCCTTAAAAGCATTTTTGAATACGCTAAAATAAACAGCCATGGACCAAAGCAAATCCCTTTACAAATTTACATGGATTTATGGCCTTATTTTAGGCGGGCTGCCCACCCTTTACCATATGGTAATTTATGGTATGGGACTTCATTTGGATTATGGATATTATGGTGAAAGGTTAGGGGAGGCCTATACGCAGGCTAGGGGCTATCTATTGCCGCTATTGCTGTTTATAGCCCTATACACCTATAGAAAAGCCAATGAAAACAGCTTGCGCTTAAAAGAAGGTATGATGATAGGGCTTTGGATATTTTTGATCGGTTCCATAGTGGTTATCGGATATAACCTTGTTTTCCGTTTGTTGTTGGAGCCCGACTTTAGTGCGGAGTTCTATGCCTTGAACAGGGGGCGTATTTTTAATGAATTGTTGGAAGGTCACTTGGAATTGGGGAGAGACTACACGCAAGAAGATATGGACAATCATGTGCAAACCAATGGTAACCTATGGATTTCTTTTAGTGTGAATTTGGTGTTGAACCTGCTTTTTACGGCATTCTTTTCATTTGTTTTTGGATTGCTGTTGAAACGGAAGAAAGCCGTCACGGACTGACCCACCAATGAACTGAGACCTTGTTGAAAAGGTTTTGGGTTTTCCGTAAACCAATGTATTTAAATGCCTATCACTGCTTTTGTGCGGTATGAATGACTTTCATTAAATCGTGTTCCCAAAAATCAGGGCTTTCTGTTTTAAGGTAATTGAAATCAGGGTCTTGATCTACTTGGGCAATTTCTGGATATCCTTTAAAAGCAGCTTTGATCAAATAAAATGAGGCCAATCCAATTTCATCATGCTTTGCTAAAGACATGGCTCTGGCCGCTTCTACATAGTCCTCAGCTTTGGTATACCCATCAGAATTTAAGGCATTGAGGTAATGTAAAGCTGCAGCTTCATAATTGCCCTGATCCATGGCTTCCTTTGCTCTTTGGATATGTATTTTATAGGCATCTTCAAATTTTTTGGCTTTTTCCACGGCTTCTTGCTCGGAGGGAACCCGGTAGTCAAAATTCAAGGATAATGCATAGTGTTCAATATGTTGCTCAATGTTCATTTCCTCCCGTCTTTTTTGAACATTGGATTCGTCTTCTATGGGTTGAAAGCCTGCAATCTTGGCATTAATATTATGATTTGTCGTACTCTGGGTGGCATACAATTGTTTTTCTCCTTTGGCAAGCTGCACTCTGTCGTATAAATACGCATAATTACTAGGGTTTATTTGATGCTCCTTTAATGCTTGTTCCATCAATTCAAGGCATTTTTCTTGAAAAAAAGGATTTCTATCGGCATGCTGTACAATTAACCAGGCCACATTGCTGGCTTCTTCACCAACCTTTTCAAAGGTAGGCCAGCCGTGTTTTTCCACGATTTCTTCCATTCGTGCCGTATTACTTCGATCGATATTGATGAGCTTCTCGGTAATTTTTTTAAACTTTTCTGTCTCTTGTTCTCCTTTGGCGTTTAGTTTTAACCATTTCATTCTGTATTTCTGGTCATTTTTACGGAGCGAAATAATTTCCTTGCTGATTTTGGGCAAGATTATTTTTTTACCCTGCCATTTGGTTTGACAGCTTGTGGTTGCGGAAAAAAGTAGTACTACACTGCATAGGGGTAGAAGGTGACGTCTGATGTTCATAGGGAAGATTCTCTTTGGTTTGCCCTTAAAAATAGAATGTCCCATTTGAAGGAGGAAATTGACTTTACAAAAGCAAAAGCCCTTTTGTAAACTCTCCATTTAGAGTCAAAATATTAAGATTATATTTATATAATGGATACGATCAAAGCGATATTGATTGATGATGAGCCTAGGGCCAATAGTGTACTCAATGAGCTACTTCTTAAAAGTGCATTTGACATTGTCGTACACGCCACTTGCGAAAGCCTGCTCCAAGGAATACGAGCCATTAAGGAAATACGGCCAGATGTTGTTTTTTTGGATGTTCAAATGCCGAACTATGCAGGCTATGAAATTGCCTCTTTTTTTGATGAAATAACCTTTGAGATCATTTTTATTACGGCTTATGACAAATATGCTATTAAAGCCTTTGAATTGTGTGCTATAGATTATTTATTAAAGCCCATTAAGAGAGCAAGACTCCATGAAGCCCTTACCCGATTAAAGCTTCGATTGGATGACAAGAACAATGCGGAACAATACCAACTATTGCTCAAAACCATACAGGATAAAAAACAGGATAAGCTTATTATCCCGGAAATGGGAAATAGACGTATTATTGATATCAGTGACATCATTGCCATTGAAGCCAATGGTGCCTATACCATTATCCATTTACTACAACAACCCAAGGTGACGACCAGTAAAAACTTAAAGCATTATGAAAACCTCTTAAATACCAATAAACTTTTTTATAGAACCCATAGAAGTTGGATGATCAATTTTAATTACTTGAAACGCTTTAATAGGACTTTGAGTGTGCTTTATCTTAGGGGGGATGTGGAAGCGAAGATATCCAGAAAACAATATCAAGAATTTACAGACATTTGCGAAAATACCTAAAAACATATCTTCTCGCGGCTATATTTGCGATACATATGGGTTTTTCCCAAGACCCAAGTTACTTCATCATAGGAGAAGAAGCGCTAAAAAATGCAGAAATATATTCCGTTTTACAAACTAGGGACCTGCGCTTGTATATTGCTACAAATGAAGGACTATATGAGTATAAGCATGGGGCAATGAATCCCATTTTATCTTCAAGGCAGCAAAATGGAATAGCCCTTTTTAATTTACGGGAAAATAGTAAAGGAGAGGTGTTTTGTTACAATCTTACGGGACAGATATTTATCATTAATAAAAATCGGCTAGAATTGTTTAATAGTATTCCAGATACGATGTTAGCTCCTCATATGTCTATGGAATTTGATGCGCAGGATAATTTGTTGTTTAAATCAAAGGGGTGCTATCGTATTAGTCGTACGGCAATAGATGTTCTGATATCGGGAGATAAAGAGTTTTTCTTAGGCTTGTCAAAACTTCCCGACAATCGGATTTTTATCGCTAAAAAAAACCTGGACACATTGTACCAAATCAAGAAGGGTAAAATTCAAAGAGTGAAAAGCCCATTTCATAATACTTCATTGACTCCCACTGGTTTTATCTATGCTTTAGATGGAAAATTAGTGCATAGCCATCTTTTGAATCAAGTGTATTCAAAGGACGTACAAAACAGAAAATACAGTTCAGATACCAAGTATGTGCAGTTTACCCCTAAAGAAATCTGGAGAAGGAGAAACAGTTCAGGAATAGAAACCTTAGAAAAAAGGAACGGAAAGGTTGAGGTCGTCCATCAGTTTTTTACCGACTTCTTTATTTCTGATATTGCCAAGGGATACAGTGGCGAACTGTTCTTGGGTACTTTTGGAAAAGGCTTGATCGTAGTACCAGATCAGGACATTGAGCAGCATCGTTTAAAAGGGCTGGACAATACGATAACCTCTATTGTTGCAGGAAAGAACAACAGCATTTTTCTAGCCGATAAAACAAAGGGTATCCTTAAATATGAGGATAATAAAGTAAAAAAAGTAGCCATTGATTTTGATTATGTCCCCACACGCATTTTTTACTTAAAAAAACACGCAGATAGACGCAGCAATACAGAAGGCTTATTTTACGGCCCAGGTTTTCAAGGCGCTTTAAAGAATATTGATCCTATAGATGATACTCGGGTATTGATAAGCACTTCCCAAGGGGTCTATACCAATAGCGCAAACCTATTGCTGCATGATCACTTATGGGAAAGGGTAGCGCCTCAAAAGGAATACTTTCGCCTAAAAGATAGCAATGTACGCTGCCAAGATGCGGTATATGCTCCCAATGAAAATTCAATATATATAGCGGCGATTACTTCCCTTTTTAAACTTAAGGAAAATGGAGAGAAAGAGGTGCTTACGTATAAAGGGAGCAACATTATAGCAAATGATCTTATGTGGTATAAAGATCAACTATGGGCCGCTACACAAAATCATGGAATATTGATCATTGAAACAGGAAAACCCCCGGTAAGCTTAAGTCCGAAGTTAGACTTTGTGGACAAAATTGTCTATCGAGAGGGACACATTTACATTTCCCATAAAAGTGGTTTTCAAATCTTTGATACAAAGAATGAAAGTTGGGAGACTATAGGTTTGGCCGAAGGTGTGGAAAATGGAAGTGTCAAAGATTTTACGATAAGCGAAGACTATATATGGTTTTTGTCCAATAATAAACTTATTTCTATCCCATTACAACGGGAACAAAAGACGAAACTCAACATGGAGATCAATATAGACTCCTTATTGGTGTCCGGAAAATCTATCTTTCCTTTTAGCAAGGCGAACCTCAATCACAAAAAAAATAAATTGGAGGTCTACCTAAATTTTAAGGGCATCATCTATGAGAAAGAAGCATTTTATAAGTATCAACTCAAAGGCTTTGATGAAGTAGAACAACAGGTATCGGTCTTAAAACCAAAAATAACCTATAATTATTTGCCCCCAGGAGCGTATTCATTTGTACTAAAGACTGTGTATAGGGATAATGAAAGTGCGCCTGTCGTGTATGATTTCGTCATAAAAAAGGCATTTTGGAAAACCTGGTCATTCTATCTTTTTTCACTGCTGGGCGCCATATTGACCGTGATGTTCTATTACAGGCTAAGGAACAAAAAAATAGCACGTAAAAATCACTTGCAATTAGAGCGACAACGACTAAAAACGAATTCGTTGGAATCTGAATTACGGGCATTGCGTGCACAGATGAATCCGCATTTTATTTTTAACTCCTTAAATTCCATACAAGATCTGATCCTAAAAGAAGACACCGATGCCTCTTATGATTACATTGTATTGTTTTCGGATTTAGTACGTAATTCCTTGACGTATTCCGAACAAGGATTTATCACTTTGGAGGAAGAAGTGAAGTTCTTGGAAACGTACCTAACACTGGAAAAACTGCGATTTGGAGATGCGTTTACCTTCAAAATTAATAGTGAAAAATTGGAAGCTAAGTTACCATCACTCATTGTTCAACCTTTTGTGGAAAATGCAATTATTCATGGGTTGTTCCATAAAGAGGGCAGAAAAGAATTATCAATAGATTTTATAAAGCATCCTTCTGGCATTCAATGTACCATAAAGGATAATGGTGTAGGTCGTTCGCGGTCTCGGGAAATTCAAAAACGACAAGGTGTCGCTACATCTTCTTACGCTCTGAAGGCGATTAAAAAAAGACTAAAAATCTTGGGTGAGAAACACCAATTGGAAGTGGGATTTACCATCACTGACTTAAATGACCAAGCTGGCAATGATGCGGGAACAAAAGTAGTGCTCATCCTGCCTAATCTCCTGCAATAAGCTTTTTTGGGGTTCATACGCTTTACAAAGTAGAATTGATCATCGTAAAAGCTTCACCCTGATTTTAGAAATGCTCCTATATATTGAGTTTAATTAGTGATCAAACCATGTTCTGGCCTAATTTTAGGCCGTCTTCATGTTTAATATTCCATTTTCGAAAGTTGTTTTTAGAAAGGGAACAGCTGTACTACTAAAAGATACGATATGAAAATCTCGATAACATTTTTTTTGTTTTTCGCATTTAGCTTCCTAAGCGCGCAAAACGAACCGCTATCCCCTATACTTTTGAATAAATCAGTACTATCTGGTGTTGGCCTACAGAAAGTAGATTTGAAAGATGAACCGGAAAAGAAATTTTATCAGCAACAACTATTTCGAGGCGAGGACATTAGTGTGTATGTGGTTTCAACGAATACTTGGAACAATGAGTTTAAAAATTTTTGGTTTGATGAATTTGTGTATATGTATCATGGCGAAGCTCTTGTGAAACCACAAAATGGGAAAGCCCAACGATTTCACTCAGGAGATTATTTCTTTGCCCCTAAGGGATATACGGGTGCGTGGGAGATCAAGGCCGGAAACTACTTGCATTATGAATTATCGGTAATTACTACAAAAAGAACAGATTCAACCATTACATCAAAAGCCTTATCACATCAGCTATTTGACCGAGCTACTTTATCAGGAACGCAGATTCAACTAGATCATGACGGGAAGTACTCGGAAATTTTAAAAAAAGGCGTAGAGTTAACGGTGAGTTTAAAAGCGGAAAAACCAGCTGAATGGAAGATAGAAGCAGCAAAAGAGCGGTTGATTCAATTGCTTTCAGGACAGGTGACCATTAATATTCCCGGAGGAATGGCAAAAGCCTTTTACAGTGGCGACTTTTTTGTAATTCCAAAAGATCTAGAGGGAACCTGGAAATCGGAAGGTCACGGCCTGGTTAAATATTTGACCATTGAAAAAACCTGAGGGGTATTGGTGCAAATTCATGAGCTAAAACGATAAGGATCCAGGGTAATGAAGAGTAAAAAGAACCCTTTAAAAATAACATTGAGAACAAGTAAAAACTAGGAGCCGTATTTTCAAAAAATAGTCAGTAATACATTTTTTTTGCAATCATGACCAAGCTCAAAAAAAAGTCAATAACCGGAGATAGAATCGTCACGATACTGGCCATTGGCATCAGCCTTTTTACGTTGTTGGTATTTACCAAACAAACACAAATCATTGCCAAACAAAGTAGGTTATCCGTTTTGCCCTACCTCTATGTAGAAACAGGCTATGACACCAAGGCAAATACCATTTCCTTTACCATAAACAATCATGGGGTGGGACCCGCAATCCTAGAAAAGATAGAGATTGATTATTTGGGAAAAACCTATGAAATGGATTTTGAAGATTTCATGAAACTGAGCTTTTTTAAAAACGATAGTGTTCGCATTCTAGCCAGTACTAGTTTGAACAAAGGAATGCCCTTTCCTTCAAAATCTGAACGCCTAGTGGTTCAATTTGGCGGTTCGGAAACTGAATATAACGAAGCTCGTGAGTTTTTGGGAAAATTAGAGAAAAATAGCTTTTCGTTTAAAATTTATTACAAGTCAATTTATGAAGACAAATTTATGATCAGTATGGAAAGTGATGTTCCGGTTGAATTGTAAGGGAGTTATAATTTGTCATAAGCGTTTATAGAATGAATATTGTTAAAGTAAAATAATCGCCATGAAAAAAACTAAGGTAGATACGGGACAGTTGTATAGGCACTCGCTACGGAAATTTTCCGGTTTCCATAGGAAAGAGGTTTTTTTAGTTGTTTTTTTGATTCTGGTAATCCATCAACTCGTTTCAGGGCAATCCCCACAGCCACCAGAAAACCCTAAAATTAAAAAACACCTTTTATTAGAGGACCTACGTATCCTAAAGCATAACTTGGAAGTGGTACAGCCAGGATTGTATAATTATACCTCCAAAGTGGAAATGGATGCCATTTTTGAAGAAATCAAGAACAGCATCAATGAAGACATGAGTAGCATTGACTTCTTTAAATTAATAGCTCCTTTATCCGATAAAATAAGAAATGGTCATACTATTATAGTACCTTCCTCAACATGGGAAGATCAAGTAGTTACTACCATGGACTTACTGCCCCTAAACCTATATTTCCATAAAGGGCAGTTGTATATACTGCATCATGTTTCCGATAATGATGAGGTTCAGGAAGGATCTATATTGAAAACTGTCAATGGAGAATCGGCCACTCATCTCTTTGATCATATGGTGAACCGCTGGTTTAAAGATGGTTATAATCTTACGAGGCCCCGTGAAATTGTAGAAGAAGAATTTAGGATCTTGTACGCTCATTTTTTTGGAGCCACACCCCATTATACTATTGAGGTGAGAACTCCATCTGGCGAAGAAAAAGTATTGAACATCAAGGGAATTAAAGAAACCGTATTTAAAAAGAGATTGGAAAAAAAGTATGGGGTGTCCTATGTGCCTTGGTGGCGTAGAGCACCAAAACCACAATCCCTTCTCATAACAAACCATACGGCTTATTTAAAAGTCACTCAATTTAGCAATGGGGTCAAAAGTACAGGTGGAAAACGCTTTGGAAACTTTATAAAAGCGGCATTCAAAAAAATAAAAAGTGAAAACGTTAAAAATGTAGTGTTGGATTTAAGGGGGAATCAAGGAGGAGACGTAAAACCGCAACTAGAACTCTTAAAGCATTTGGTGGCAAGCCCATTTCATCTATACAAGGATGTCCACGCCAAGGTAAGAAAATTGCCCAATCCCCAATATTATAAGTTTGATTTGCTTTCAAAAGCGGATTTCAACAAAGACTTTGTCAACGAAAAGATAAATGGGGTCTATCCTATGAAGGAAAGACGTGGTTTTCAGAAAGAACCACAGGCACCTTCCCCTAACGTATTTACAGGACAACTTTACGTGCTTATTGATGGATGGACCTTCTCCGCCTCTGGGGAAGTGTGCGGTATTTTAAAAGAACATAGAAAAGATGCCATTTTCATTGGGGAAGAAACAGGAGGTAACCCCGTGACCAATATAAGCGGTATACAAACCTTTATGACCTTACCACATTCTAAAAATAGAGCTTTGATCTGCTTGGTAAATTACACGACACAGGTGTCCTATAAAAACACAGGGCATGGTGTTCAACCGCAATATGAGGTTCGGAATACGATTGAAGATATGCAAAGAGGTACAGATGCGGCACTGCGCAAAGTGAATGCTCTGATTCTTGATTCGGAACATTAGTGGCCTAAATTTACCAGTCCAATTTCTCGATTTCAAAAACCTTTTTTAGCATGCAAACCCAGAATCTGAATCAGCCTCAAGAAGCTTATCTACCCTTTACGATCAGTTTCAATGCCCAATAGGAGGATTCCTCGGCTTTAAAAATTCAAAGTACAACAACTGCCAATCAATATGGGATTGCGAATGGCCAAAAAAATAATTCCAGAAAACTGTAATTATACGCTAGGTATATTAACCTATAGGGTAGAACGTAGTTAATAGCACCTTGAATACCGAAAGTCAAGAAGAATTATTCATAAAGCAAATTACAGATTCACAGGGTATTATACATAAAGTGTGTAGAATGTACTGTGATGATGAGGAACACCGTAAAGATTTGTTTCAGGAAATTTTAATCCAGTTATGGAAATCGTATAGCTCTTTTCGGGGAGAGGCGAAGTTTTCTACTTGGATGTATCGCGTAGCACTTAATGTAGCCATTCAAGATTTGAGAAAAGTAAAGAAGGCACAATCTCTATTTAGTCCTTCAGAAAAATTCAAAGACATTTTAGAAGAAAAAACAGATCCTTCCACTGACGAAAACCTAAAGTTGTTACATAAGGCAATTTCACATCTCAGTAAAATAGAGAAAGCTATTATGATGTTATACTTGGACAACAAATCCAACGAAGAGATTGCTGAAATTATTGGGATTACCCAAAATTATGTGCGCGTAAAAATGAATCGCATTAAGGGTAAATTAAAAAAAACACTGACAAATTAACGCCATGGAACTACAGGAATTAAAATCGGTTTGGACCAAGGTGGTTAATGAGGAACACATTAAGTATGAGTTCAACCAGGATAAAGTACAAGAAATGATTCATCAAAAATCGAATACCGTGCTGGCCAAAGTAGAGCGCAAATTAAAATATAAGCGTTGGTTTTCTGGTATTACCGGAGGGTTGGCTATACTGCTTTCACCGGCCTACCTCTTTTTAAAAGAAGATTCCAACTATATTTTGAACCACCTGCTTTCTACATTAGAAATATTTGGCATTATGCTCTTATTGGGGATTTCCCTGATCTTCTTATGCATTCTTCTGGATGTAAATTATAAAAAAGTAAAAAGGCAAAGAACCACTTCGGACGGCTTAAAAGTTACTTTAAAAAAGGTGAAAGACCTTTTAAAAAGAATAATGAACTTCACTATTATCTTAGATGTTACCGTAGTTCCCCTTATCGCATTCTTGGTATTGTATCGGATCTTTTTTGGAGACCAAGCTTTTCTATTGGACAGTAGGGTCTTGTACATCGTGTTGGGTACAGTAATCACTTTTTTGTGTATCCGAAATGTGTCAAAACGGCAACAAGAACAGCGTTTTGGTTCTTTTGTTAAAAATCTTGAAGATTGTATTTCGGATATGGATGCTTTGGATGATAGTCCAAAAAAATAACATCGCTTTCCTGTCATATTTCCGTAACTTTTGTCACTAAGCAAGAAAGCGACAAGAAAATACGTGCAAAAACCCAATTTCGAACAGGTTCTTGAAACCAATAAAGAAACGATCTATCGTATCTGTAGGATATACGCTTTATCTCCTATAGAGCCACAAGATCTGTTTCAGGAAGTGATATATGAAATTTGGAGATCTCTAAAGAATTTTAAAGGAAAATCCAATATCAACACTTGGGTCTATCGCATTGCCCTTAATGTTTGTATGCGCTCAAAGTTAAAATTAGAAAGAAAGCAGGGAAAAACGGTCAGATTCGATGCGATTCAATTTAAGTTGAGCGCTACTGTGGCACAGGAAGGGAATGATGAAAAGTATCAACTTTTAAAGGAATGCATTGCCGCATTGAATGAGAGCGATACTTCTATTGTAGTGTTGTATTTAGAAGATTTGCCCTATCAACAAATAGCAAAGATCACGGGTTTGACCGAAAACCATATTGCGGTAAAGATGAAACGCATTCGAAAAAAACTATTCGATTGCATCAACCCAAAACTCAATTAACATGGAAGAACAAGAGTTAAAAGACATATGGAAACGTTCTTCTAAAAATGAAGATATAACAATCAACAATACTCAGCTTATGCGTGATTTTAAATCTAAAATGGAACAACGGGAACGCATTGTACGTAGACGAGATCTAAAAGAGTACGTTGCCGGCGTCTTTGGGATTTCGATGTATACCTATGCTTTCATAGAACTACCATGGTCCATATCAAAAATAGGGGCACTTTTAGTCATTGTTTCCATGATTTATTTCATAGGCAGATTGTACAATAACCGTAAAAGCAAGTTTACCCACCACCTATTTTTACCCATTAAAGCACAATTAATACAACAAAGAGAATTTATGCTGCGTCAAGCAAGCTTATTAAGAACAGTGCATTGGATGTTCATTCCCGTATTTATAAGCTTTGTCGTGTTTGTCTGGGGAGATGCCGCTGTTGAACAAGATAATGACTCCGTTATAGAGTTTATTTTGATCAGAAAATCATTGGCTAAAATCATAGGAACGGCCTTTCTACTGGTTTATGGTATCTACATCGTACGAATGAATAAACGTGCGGCCAAGGTCAACTGGGAACCACTTATTAAGGATATTGACGCGATCATTGAAAACCTGGATAAGGAAGAAAATTAAGTGCTTTTAGGGCATTGCCTTCACTTTTAATCCCTAGAAAGTTGCTAAAACCCAATATGAAAGCGTTCAGGTTGGGCTTTCTGCTTTACACGTTAAGGCGCATCAATCCCCAGCGCCACCTCAATTATAGCTCCGGTACAGCCATTTCAATACATCCATAGCGTAAAATTATCATTCCTGTCATATTCTCATCATTCTTGTCACTAAGCTAATAGCGACCCAAAGAAAGGAGCACAGATTGTTGTAAACGATCTAGGAGTACGGATACACGATAGCGCTTTTAAGCTAGCATGGAAAACACCAAAGGAGTAAGATCTTAAGCAGTTGCTGTATAATTTCTGCGAAACCAAAGCTTTTGGAACGGAAAAGGAAATTGGTGAAAAAATAAAGGAAAACTGTAATTCTACAATACACTTTTTAACATACCCATTAAAGAAACAATGACATGAAACATTTAAAATACCGTAAAAAAAGAAACACTATTCAAAAAATAGGAACTGCCCTAATGCTATTGGCCGGAGTGATGACATTCCTACACCTGATAGATGTCCTGCCCTGGGATTACTATACCACCCATGATCTGCGGAACTATATGTTTTTGGCGGGAGCATTACTATACCTAGTCCCAGGATGTTTAAGGAAAGGTAGGACAAAAATGGCTATTGTTGTTTTTGCCCTTTTTTCATCAACTAGTTTTTTTGCTCAAGATTATTCCAAACAAATTGCGGCATTTACCCAAAGTTTTTCGGATAAAACTACGGAGGCCATAGCACCCCATATGAGTCCTAACTTGCAATTTGGTCAAATCCCGGTGGCAAATACACCAGCCATTATGAAAAATATTGTACAGAATTTGCCTAAGCTGAACAGTATGTCCATACTGGAAAGTGAAGAAGGGAAGGCAAAAGTGGCCTATGATTTTGTGGGCTTGGGAAAACGGGAATCCCATATTCATTTTGATGCTAAGGGAAAAATAACACGTATTGAGTTGGTCGAAAATTTAATTCAACAAGAAGCGGAAGCACGTCGTCAACAGCAACAAAGTGTTCAGTTGCCAACTCCCGGGGAGCTAGGAAAAAAGTATACGCCTACCCACATAACATTTAAGGCTGCCGATGGATTGACCATTAGCGGAAACCTCTATGAAATTGACAAGAAGAAGCCGGTTATTTTATTAATGCACCAAGCAGGCTATAACCGCATAGAGTATGCCGATATTGCTCCAAAACTGAATGAATTGGGCTACAATTGTCTTGCTGTGGATCTGCGCTCGGGAGGTAGTTTTGCAGGCAAACCAAATAAAACAAATGCGAAAGCCATTGAAAAAGGAGAGCAGCCCGAAATGATAGATGCACAGCAGGACGTTGCGGCAGCGATCAACTATTTAAACCAAGAATACGATCAAAATATCATTGTTTGGGGAAGTTCCTTTTCATCGAGTTTAGCCCTTTTAGAAGGCTTCGATAATCCTAAAGTAGGTGCTATCATCGCTTTTAGCCCCGGGGATTATTTTGGAAATGCGGCTCCCTCTTTAGCTACCGTATTTTCCCAAATCCAAAAGCCCTATTGGGTTACCTCTTCCAAGCAAGAAGCTACAGGACTTAAGGGACTCCTTGGAGCCTCAAAATTGAAAACGAACCAATCTCAATTTATTCCCGCTTCTGCCGGCTTTCATGGATCACGGGCGCTTTGGGAAGGACAAGAAGGGGCTGGGGAGTATTGGACTGCGGTGACCGGATTTTTAAAGCAACTGAAGTAACTTGGAAATAAGTGGAAATAATAGGTTTGGGTAAAATGGATGAAAAAAGTTCTTCTGCCTTTTGAACCATTAAAACCTTGCAGCATATTCTATTTTGCAAGGTTTTTTTAATTGGAGTAGATTTTTCTCCTGAAAACATAAAAAGGCCTTTCTTGTAAGTAATAAAAATAGCGGTTTGTAGAAAGCAAACCGCTATTCTCTTGCCGGAATGAGGTATAGTGGACCAACTAGTACCCTATAGTAAAGCGTTTTTTAGAAAAATTCTTATTTTCAACTTCATCCAATATCCCAACCGCAAAATCTTCCATGGAAATGGCGCTTTCTCCTTTTTCATTGGTCAATAAATACGCTTCGCCAATTCTGAATTGGTTGGTGCGCTCTCCCTCAAAAATATAGGCCGATGGGGATACATTGGTCCAGTCCAGTTCCGTTTCATTCAAAAAAACATCTTCCAAAGCTTTTTTGTGCGAAATAGCAATGGCTTTATAGGCTTCGGGAAATTGCGGCGTATCGACCAAAACGATATCGTCACTTACTTTTAAACTTCCTGCCCCGCCAACAACAATCAATCTGGTGTTTGCTTTTTTTGCCGCTTCCACTAGGGATTTAGAGGCATCAACGATCAGATCTGTGTTTTCGTGCGGGGGGGCATAAGCACTGATGGTCACATCACTTCCCCTTAACAATGCGGCCAATGCCTCTGTTTCAAAAATATCTGCTTGACGAATGTCGGCATTATTCAGATCAAAAAATTCTTTGTTTTTAGAACTGATCAATTGCAGCTTATGATTTCTTGATGCTGCCTCTTTTACGATACGTTGTCCGATGTTTCCACCGGCTCCAATTATGGTAACTTTCATATTTGTATTTATGTAATATTAATTTTTAGGATTAGAAATTGAATAAGCCATTTTGGTGCGCCATTTTTTGAGGGATTTCATTGACCACATCCCAGTGTTCCACTACTTTACCATCCTTTACGCGGAACAGGTCGTAGAAAACATGGGGTTTCTGGTTCCATTCGCCTTCCACGACGGCCAATACAAAATTACCCTGGCCTAAAAGCCTGTGTATTTTGTAATATTTAAACATATTGTTCTGGGAACTCAAATAGGTAATGGCTTCTGAAAGCCCCGATAGACCGTCCTTTACCATAGGATTATGCTGGTCATATTGGGTTGTGCTGATGTAATTGGTAATGGTGTTGGATCTGCCCGCAATAAACACCTGTTCGATCAATTCTTTGACCAAAGCTTTGTTGGCATCGGTTTTGTCCAAATCGGTCAATAGCGTTTCCCCATCAACTTGGGTTCTTCCGTTGGCCGTTTTCTCCACTTTTGGGGTCACGGCATCCCAGTGTTCCGCTATTTTACCATCTTCGATTCTCCAAATATCGAAAGCGACCATTTCTTCAGCTCCAAAGGGCTGGGCGTTTTTATAGGTGTTATGCAAGATCACGAAGTTTTCGTCCGTAAAGATGCGGTGGGTCTCATAGGTAGTTCCGCTCTTTTTTAAGGCAGGCAGAAACCCTATGATTGCAGTTCTCCCAGTAGGCACGTTGGGGTTGTGCTGTATATAATCCTTCTTCAGGTATTTTTTTACCTCCTTGGCATTGTAGTTCTTAAAAAGGGCATCCATGGCTTTTTTCGCCAATTTGATCTGACCTTTGTTCAAGGCGTCCAGGTCGGACTTTCTACTAAAGGATAGCGTTAATCCTGCTGCGATAAACGTCAATACTATTACTTTTTTTGTTACAGTTTTCATTTTAAATTAGGTATTAAAAATTATTGTTCAATTATTGGATAAAGTTTCTAATGAGGGCTACGGCCTCAGTTGCGTATTCTTCAAGCATAAAATGCCCGCTTTCAAAAAGATGTATGGAAGCATTTTTTAGATCTTTCCGGTAGGCTAGAGCGCCTTCTTTACGAAAAAACTTATCGTTTTCTCCCCAAAGGATAAGGGTAGGAGGTTGTTTTTCTTTCAGGTATTGTTGCCATTCGGGATATTTTGGAAAATTGTTTCCGTAGTCCATAAATAGGGCCGTTTGTACAGTATTGATTCCTTCGCGTTGCATGAATGCCGAATCTGTCAAATACGATACAGGATCTATGGCCTTAGGGTTTTTTGCCCCTGTAGTATACTGGGCTTTGATACCTTCCGGTGAAAACAGATAGTTTTTGTAATCCATAAGACCTTCGAAATCTTCGGACTGGACAAAGCCTCCTATTTTTTGTGACCATTCGCCCAAACCTTCCATATAGGCATTGGCATTTTGAATAATGAGTCCTTCTATGGCTTCTGGTCTTTTTGTGGCAATTCGCATTCCTATGGGACCTCCATAGTCCTGCATGAGCAGGTAGAAGGAAGTGAGTTCCATTTGATCGATAAATCCCTCCATTAAAATGCTGATATGGTCAAAGCTGTATTCAAATTCATCTATGGTAGGTGCTTCGGAGAATCCAAAGCCAGGATAATCCGGTGCAATAAGATGATACTCATCTGCTAACGAGGTCATCACGTTCCTGAACATGTGCGATGAGGAAGGTAGGCCGTGTAGCAGTAAAATGGTTGGTTTGTTCGGGTCTCCAGCTTCGCGATAAAAAATATCGATAGCATTAACAGTGGCTATTTTATGGCTGATTTTAGAAGTCATTTCCGAGTTTTGGATAAGCTGTTTGTTTTTAGGATTCTTATGGCTACATCCAAGTAATATAGATGCCGCCAACCATAGGAAGATGTAATTGATTATATTTTTCATTTTTGATTATTTAATTGTAATAAATTTAGTTACAGTATTAGATAAATTTTTTTAAAACCTATTTGCAAATTCTTTTAAAGACATGCCTTCTAGTTGTGTTATCACTGCTTGGTCTATGGATTCAAACAGTTCACTTAATCGTGTATTAATTTGTTGCCCTACCAAACAGGATGGATTAGGGGATTCGGTTCTGAATTCAAAAATATGATCTGCATCTTTTATGGCTTTAAAAATATCGGATAAGTAAATGTCCTTAGCAGATTTTGCCAGACGGACACCACCGTGTTTCCCTTCTTTACTTTCAATTAAGTTCGCTTGTTTTAACAATTTTAGTTCTTTACGTACCAAAACAGGGTTGATATTGATGCTGCCGGCAATATCACTAGAGCTATTCCAATCCTTATCATAAATGGAAAGCAATGTCATAATATGTAAATGGGTGGACAAACTACTTTTAATCATGACACAAATGTAACAAAAATTATTACAATTAAAAATTTGCTAGCATTAAAATTTAGTTAAATCGATTAAAAATGATGTTTGGAGACTACCAAAACTACAACACCTCCAGTAGCGGGGCGTTGTGTTTACAAGGCCATCCTGGAGTATACAATCAGTCCAAGCCCTAGAAGAAATAACAAAAACATCAAAGTGATTAGGGTATGGGTGCCTTTTGGAGCGGCTCGGAATTCCTTCCACACAAAAACACCCCAAGCTGCTGCCACCATGGTGGCCCCTTGACCCAAGCCATACGAGATAGCAAAACCAGCTTTTTCTGAAGCAATCATGCTCAATGACATACCAATACCCCATATAATACCACCAAGAATTCCGATCAGATGGAGTTTGGGAGTACCCAATGTAATATAGTCCTTATAGGAAACCTTGGTACCTTCAATAGGTTTATACATAAACCAACTGTTCCACAAAAAATTGGAAATAAAAATACCCAAGGAAAAAACAAAAACGGCGCTATAAGGGGTGAAGAGCCCAATTTCCGGTTGTACAAAATCGGTGGAGACCGATGCAGCAACAAAACGGAAAAAGAAACCCATAAGAATACCCCCTGCAATAGATAGCAATAGTCCTTTTAGCACAGAAGTATTCTTCTTTTTGGGTAGACGATGATAGATAATGGCATCCAAAACAATAGCAGCAGCGACCAGACCAACGCCTAAAAATAGCATAATAGGTTCGCCAAGGGGGTTGGCAATATAATTGACCACAACACCTAGAACCAGAGCGATCCCTATACCTACGGGAAAAGCAACCGCCATTCCAGCCACAGAAATGGCCGCTACGATCAATAAATTGGCAATGTTAAAAACCACTCCTCCTAGAAAAGCGGAAATGTAAGTGTCCCAACTACCTTGGCCCAAATCCTCAAGAAAAGCCCGTCCATGTGCACCGGTACTACCTAAAGTGAACCCAAAAATGAGGGTCAATAGTACAATCCCAATAACATAATCCCAATAAAAAAGCGGGAAAGCCCATGATTTTGAGGTCATTTTTTGGGTATTTGCCCAAGAACCCCAACAGAACATGGTAATAACACAAAGTATAACGGCAAGGGAATAGGTGGCAGGTATAAACATTTCTAATCTATTTTGGTGCTTGTTTTAATATCTTTTCTCAGGGGAGCAGAGGCTTGTGCCCCCAAAATCCCTACAGCATAGGCCGCAGCACTGTTGGCGAATGCCACGGCAGACTTTAAGTCTTTTCCTTCGGCTAAGGCAACCAGCAGCGCCCCGTTGAAAGTATCGCCGGCCGCCGTAGTATCTACCACCTGTACTTTTGGTGATGGAATCAGTTCATTTATAGTATCGGACTGTACAAAAGCCCCTTTGCTTCCCATGGTAATAATAACAATGTCCACCCCTTTCTTTCGCAAAGCCCCAGCGGCAATTCGTGCAGAGGATTCATCGGATACTTTGGTGCCGCTCAAGAGTTCTGCTTCGATCTGGTTGGGTGTTATGATATGTAAGGAAGCCAGTAATTCATCGGACAAGGGTTGGGCAGGAGCAGGGTTTAGGACTAATTTCAAATCGTTTTTCTGGGCAAGTTTTCCCAGGTATTCCACGGTTTGCATGGGTGATTCCAATTGGGTCAGCACAAAGGCACTTTCTTTAATTTCAGGCAAAGCTGGTGTAATGTTCTTTTTGTTCAGTGTTCCATTTGCCCCTAGGGCTACGGCAATGGAATTTTCACCATGATCGTCCACCATAATCAAGGCAACCCCTGAGGCTTCTTTTTCATCTTTGCTAATAAAACGGGTGTCTATACCATGTTTTTGGAAAGCTTGAATGGCCTGTTCTCCAAAAAGATCCTTGCCTACTCTGGCAATAAAAACAATATGGCCTCCGAGACGAGCCGCTGCAACTGCCTGGTTTGCACCTTTTCCCCCTGGATTCATGGTGAACCTGCCTCCGATGACCGTTTCCCCAGGCAATGGTAAATGACTGGATTTAAGCACCATATCAGTATTGCTACTCCCAATTACGATGATTTTTTGTTGCTTCATTTTAATATGTCAAAATAAATATTTAGTTTTGCACAAACGATTGCGCAAATTAAGAATTAAAATTGTAACCACCAAGTTTTCTTAAAATGGGCAAGCTTAAAAGCACGATCAATGACCTTAAAAGAACTTGCCCAGGAACTCCAGATGTCTACCACGACGGTTTCACGTGTGCTTACCGGGCAGGAAAAAAAGTATAGAATTAGCGAGAAGACGGCAAAACGGGTTCGTGAGGTAGCTTCAAAATTAGATTTTTCCCCCAATCAAATTGCGAGAAACCTACGCTTGCAAAAAACAAATACCATTGGGTTGATCATTCCCGATATATCCAATCCCTTTTTTGCCAATTTGGCCAGAACGGTGGAGCTGGAATTACGCAAAAGAGGGAAAATGGTGTTGCTTTGCGATACCAAGGATGAAACCGCTATAGAAGAAGAATCCCTAGCCTTGCTCTTGGGTAGAAAAGTAGATGGCATTTTAATTGCGCCTGTGGGTAGAGAATCACAACATTTGGTCGGGCATGCTCCTGTTCCCGTGGTCCTGATCGACCGATATTTTGAGGGGTCAAACCTTCCTTTCGTCAGTACCAATAACTTCCTAGGGGCCCATGAAGTTACTTCCTTTCTCCTAGGAAAAGGACATCGCAAAATAGCTTGCATCCAGGGACTCGCAGGAACCACATCCAATGAAAATAGAGTCAAAGGATATCAAAAAGCAATGGAAGACCACAATGCGCAAGAAGGTATTGTGGTAGTAGGGGATGATTATAGTGTGGAAAATGGGTATAAAAGTACTTTAGAACTGTTGGCAAGACAAGATGTTCCTACCGCCCTCTTTGCCCTGAACAATCAAATTGCCATGGGGTGTATGAAAGCCTTAAAGGAAAAAGGTTGGCATATTCCCCAACAAATGTCGCTCATTGCTTTTGACGAACAGCCGTACTTTGAATTATTATCGCCGGCACTTACCGCTGTAAAGCAGCCTATGCACGCTATTGGTACAGCTGTAGTGGAAAGCCTTTTTGAATTATTGGAGGGAAGAAGTGTTGCACCTAAGATGCTCAAACCCTTATTTATTGAACGTGATTCGGTTTCCGAAATACAATGATTCATGGTACTAAGAAGGAGTTGGCCATGGCCCAAACGGAGAGGGAATGCCAATACCTTCAACGATTTAAAAACATTTTAAAACAAGGACAATGCGTAGTAAAAAATTAATGAAAGCCCTCATTTGCAGTATCTTGACAATGCTTTTGACCGGAAATCTCTTTGGACAAAAGAATATCATTTTTGATACTGATTTTGGAGGAGATGCCGATGATCTTGGAGCCTTGGCCATGCTCAATCATTTTCAGAATAAGAAAGAGATTGAACTTATGGGCGTGATGTGCTGGAATGCAGAAAAATATGCCGTAAGCGCTATTGATGCTGTCAATACCTACTATGGTAATCCAGATATTCCCATAGGTTTTAGGCAGAGCGAAATTGGAATCGTCGATTGGAACCATTCCAAAGTATTGGCCGATAATCTTCCCCATGATGTTTCTCGTAAAAACGCAACGGAAGCTACGGAACTGTATCGAAAACTTTTGGCCGGGTCTCCAGATCAACAAATAACCATTGTAACCGTAGGTCCCCTAATGAACATCAAAAAGTTGATAAATTCCAAGGCAGACAAATATTCCCCCTTGAGCGGAAGGGAACTGATCAAGGCAAAAGTCAAGGAATTTGTCATTATGGGAGGACAATTCCCCAAAGGAGAGCGAAAAGAATGGAATTTTGATGGAAACATGCCAGGGGTTACGCAATATGTGTTGGAAAAATTAGAAGTTCCCATCACTTTCTTGGGATATGAAATAGGGGTAAGCCTTAAAACTGGGGAAGTGTTCAATAATTTGGATAAAAACTCCCCCTTGTATCTTGGATTTTATCACTTTAGCAAATATGCACCTTGGATGAACCATCAATTTAAAGGAAAAATTTTTGACAATGCCACCTATGACCAAACCGCTGTACTTTATGCGGTCCGAGGGGGCGTAGATACGTATTGGAGTCGAGTTTCAAATGGTATTTGTGTACCCGATTCCGAAGGGAGAAATAGTTGGAAAAGAGTAGCTTCATCCCAACAATCCTATCTCGTGCTGAAATGGCCCAAAGCAAAAATGGAGGCCGAATTGGAGAAATTTATGCTGGGTAATTTTTAAGGTTATGGTGATGAAAAAAACGATATTGGCTCTGACCTTTTTCCTATATATTAGTGTTGCTTTTGCCCAAAAGAAGGTTATTTTGGATACAGATCCCTCTTTTGATCCTGATGACGTAGGCTGTATGGCCATGTTACAGCACATGGCTACCAATGATGAATGCCATATTTTGGCAATCGTCAATTCCACCAATCAAAAGGAGTCGGCACTTTCGATCAGCGCTATCAACAGCTTTTATAATCGTCCGGCTATTCCAGTGGGAGACTACAAAGGATACCCCAATAAAATTCACGCGAATGAAAATACCTATGATTTTCATATTGCCAAAGACTATCCTAGGTCGCTGAAAAAATGGGAAGAATCCCTGGATGGGGTAAAACTCTATCGCGAAATTTTAGAGAGTGCCAAAGATAGTAGTATTACCGTGGTCATCATTGGCACCATGCACAATTTCTATGGCTTGTTGAAATCGCAACCCGATGAATTGAGTGCCAAGACCGGTTGGGAATTGGTAAAACAAAAGGTAGAACAGGTGGTTACTATGGGCGGCAATTTTTTGAAGAATAAAGGTTTGGATCGCACCAATTGGGGTGGTTCCGAAATCTTATGTCCATATACGGAATGGTCTTGCCTCAATGAAGAACGAAACCGCATGTGCCGCTATGTCATTGAAAATTGCCCTGCGCCATTTGTAGCCTCGGGCTGGGAAAATGGCAACGGAGACTATTACAATGCCAATAATGGGAATGTGATGACGGGCCAAGGCCTGAAAAAACTTCCAAAGAACCATATAGCGAGAGTCAGTTATGAGAAACACTTTGCCTATCGTGGAGGTGCGGAAGACATTGATCGACACAGTAACGATCAAATTGCACTACATTATGCCATTCGGGGGGAAGGGGAGAACTACAAGGCGTTTACTTCAGGGAAAATAACCCTAACCCCTTCTGGAGAATGTACATGGATACCACAACAAAAGGGTATTCAGGGGCATATCCAAAAGGTTAGGGAAGATGATCAAATAGCGGGTGAAATAGAACGTTTGATGATGGGAGAAGTTCCCAAAATTGACAAAACCCCGCCAAGCGCACCCCAAAATTTAGGTTGGACGGTTGATGGGGCAATACAATGGAATCCCGCAATGGATGATACCAAAGGCAGTTGGGTTGTGGGATACAACATCTACAGCAATGGTAATCTCATACGTAGGGTTCACGGTACAAAGTTTCGGAGTAAATTACTGGATCAGAGCGCAACCTATGTCGTAAAATCTATCAATGCTAGCGGTATGGAAAGTGCGCCCAGTACCTTAAGGCCCCGTTGATGGCTAAGGGAATAATGATCTAAGCTTTAAAAAGGTTTAAAAGATAGAACGCCCTGGAGGTACTGCGGTATGGAATAACCAAAGCTTAACGCTTTTCATAACAACCTTTAACTATAGTGACAGTATACCCTAAGGACGTTCCTTACCAATAGGATGTCAGACCGATGGCATGCCCTTTAATCGCTTTTCTATTTTTCGTTTCTTGACCGTAATCCGTTTCATGATTTCCATGAGTTTGGAATCTTTGGTCTTTTTATAAATTTCATTAATGGACAATACTAGTCTCTTGGCTTCCCTGGAGGCTACCACACGATCACTGGTGGACATATGGCTCATTTTGGCCTTTTCAAAAACCTCTGCTTCTTTTAAAATATCCATAGGTTTAATTTTGTTTAATTGTTATATAAAAATAGTTAAACAAAATTTAATAGCCTAAAATCATAAGCAGATTAAGATTATTTTAAGATTTTTTGACCATAGCGTCATTGATGGCTTGTATAACACCCAAGGCCGCTTGCTCTCCGCTGAGCATTGCTGCATTCAAAGAACCGTTGAGTAGGGTGTCCCCAGCCAAGAAAATAGTATCGGTCAACCGTGTTTTGGAAGGTGTCATCCCATATTGCACATTAGTGGTGATCGGGAGCGCTCGCGGAATCTTGTACCGTTTTAAAAAGTTGCAGGAATCAATACCACAATATTCTTTTAATTCCTTTTTTACCTGTACGATCAAATCTTCCTCTGACAACTGATGAACTTTGACTATAGTAACGGACAACAATTCTTTTTCGGTGGTATGGACCATGGGCAAACTGCTATGAAAGAAGATATTGTTGATCAATGCTTCGGGTTGGGAAATCAAACCGATTAGAGGGCCCTGGATAATTCGCTTTTGGGTCTCAAAATATAAAGTTTCACAAGACTTCCACAGAGTGGGCTCTCCCTGTAAACCCTCCACCAAATTATGGGCTTCTGTGGCCACGATGGTGTAGTCGCTTGAAAGCGTCTCCCCGTTGCTCAATTGTATTGTTCCATCGCTTAGTCCGGCTACTTGGGTACGGAATCGAAAAGTAGTTTGGGAAAGCCGATTGGCCAACTGTTCGGGGATGGCTCCCATTCCGGCCTTTGGAAGTGTGGCATAACCTTCACCAAACATTTTATAAATAAAGTTGAAAAGCCTGCTGGAGGTGTCAAGTTGGGTTTCCAAAAAGATACCCGCAAAGAAAGGCATAAAGAATCCTTGTATGATTTTTTGGGAAAACCCTAGGTTGGTGAGATAAGTCAAGGTGGTCTTTTCCTCTTCGGAAAATAACTGGGCCACACTTTTATGTTTTAAAGCTGAGTTTAACTGGAGCGTCTTTATTTTATCGGAAAAAGTAGCAACACTGGAAAATAGGGTAGAAAATAATAAAGACAGATCTCTCATCGGGTCTCCTAAAATAGATTGCTTCCCTTTGGAAAAAATAACGGCACCAGGCTTAAATTTTTGTAATTCCAGAGCATCCATGTCCAGATATTGGGTGCAAAGAGGATATGCCGTCAATAATACTTGAAAACCGTGATCCATTTGGTATCCTCCCAAAACATCTGTTTTGACCCGCCCACCTACGCGCTCTGATGCTTCCAGCACTATAGGACAAAATCCGTTTTCTTCTAAGACCCGCGCGGCTATCAAACCACTGATGCCGGCTCCTACAATATGTATTTTCTGTTTTGTTGTTTCCATAGATTACGAATAAATACTACTGGATTCTTTGTGCAAAGGTATAGGTTTTGAATTATTGTTTAATAATTTTACTTATTTATTAAACAAAATATGAGTATTTTTGTATGCCAAAAGCTAAAAAGAGCATGAACAGAGTTGCCATAATACGTTGCGAACATTTTAATGCAGCACATCGATTGCATAATAAAAATTGGAGTGAGGAAAAGAATCAAATCATTTTTGGAAAATGCAATAATCCCAATTATCACGGGCACAATTATGACCTAGAGGTTAAGGTCATCGGTACGGTCGATGAAGAAACGGGTTATGTCATGGACGCCAAAATCTTATCAGATCTGATCAAAGAAAAAATTATAAAAAGGTTTGACCATAAAAACCTCAACCTGGATACGATAGAGTTTTCGGAATTAAATCCGACTGCAGAGAATATTGCCATAGTCATTTACGACTTATTACGAGCAGAAATTGAGTCAAATTTGGAATTAAAGATTAAGTTGAACGAAACAGCAAGAAATTATGTTGAATACCCTTATTGAAAACAAATCCTTAAATGGGTTTACGGATGAAGAAATAGGTGATGACCACATTTCCACAGGATTGGAAACCCCTATGCGATGCGATGCTTTTGTATTATCCGACGAAGAAAAAAAAGTACAAATCGCGGATCTGTTCGGGCAGATCATGGAGGTAATGGGGTTAGATTTAACTGACGATTCCTTAAAGGGGACGCCCAACCGAGTGGCAAAAATGTATATCGAAGAAATTTTTTCCGGTTTAAACCCGAACAACAAACCTAAAATTGCCCTATTTGATAATAAATATCAATACAATCAGATGTTGGTGGAAAAAAATATCACTTTTTATTCCAACTGTGAACACCATTTTGTACCTATTATAGGGAAAGCGCACGTGGCCTACATCTCCTCCGGTAAGGTTATTGGACTTTCCAAACTGAATCGCATTGTGCAGTATTATGCAAAAAGACCTCAAGTACAAGAACGTTTGACCAATCAGATTGCCCTTGAACTGATCAACATATTGGATACGGAAGATGTAGCGGTCATTATCGATGCAAAACACCTCTGTGTGTCTTCCCGTGGTATAAAAGACGATACCTCTGCCACTGTGACCTCTTTTTATGGCGGTAAGTTCAATACGCCCCATAAAATAGCGGAACTACAAAATTATGTAAATTCATAAGATGTCATGAGAAAAATAGCCATCATTGGAGGAAGTAAAGGTATAGGTAATGCCATTCTGGAACTATTGTCCGATACCGATCAGATTTTTAATATCAGTAGAACGGAACCCGAAAGAATCCCTGCCCATGTCACTCATTATTCCTGTGATATTTTGAGCGATGATTTGCCCGAAATTGATGAATTGGACGGACTGATCTATTGTCCCGGAAGTATTAATTTAAAACCAATTTCCAGGTTGAGCATGGAGGATTTCCGGGCCGATTTTGAAATTAATGTTATGGGTGCTGTTAAGGCCATTCAGCAATATTTGCCACAGCTTAAGAAAGGGACCAACCCGGCCATTTTACTCTTTAGTACGGTAGCATCCGCCTTGGGCATGCCTTTTCATGCCAGTGTGGCTACTTCAAAATCAGCTGTTGAAGGTTTGGTAAAGTCCTTGGGCGCTGAATTGGCACCTACCATAAGGGTCAACGCCATTGCCCCTACGGTAACGGATACCTCCCTGGCCGCCAAATTGTTACGCAATGAAAAAATGATTGAAAACATCACCCAACGCCACCCCTTAAAACGCTTCTTGAGTCCTAAGGAAGTGGCCGCTACCGCCCAATTTTTAATGTCTGAAAAGGCAGCTTCTTTTTCAGGACAGGTATTCCCCATGGATTGCGGTATGGTGTCGTTTAAGATCTAGCTCATAAAAACAAAGGGAAATCAATAGGCTATCAATACATAGTAGAAAAGGGTTCAAACACAGAGATATCTGCTATGGTACCATGAGGTTTGTTCCCTTAGATGCCCTTAGTTAAAATGGGCTTCTCTATAGGCTTTAGGGCTCATTCCGGTCTTCTTTTTAAATAAACGAGAGAAGTATTGCGGATATTCGAACCCTAAGTTATAGGCGGTTTCGGAAACGGAACTGTTCGGATTTAGAAGCATATTTTTAGCCTCTTTGTAAGGAATAAAGTTTAATGGAGGTAATATCTATATTTCCAATACTCCAAATGTTAAAATATGAAACTTTTAACCTGATGCTATCAGATGCTATATTTGGATTGCCAGCCAATCAGTGTCTTCTCTTTTTGTAAAAGGAATTCATAAAACAATCATTGCAGATATACCATTATGTCATATTTTACGTTGTAAGTAAAAACTGACATAAAATAAAGTTTTTAACCTAATAAAAATTTCATTGGATTACGGAACACCTATGAGAAACGAAAAAAATAATAGCGATAAATACGTATTCCATGCACAAAACAATTTCTTCTCAAAAAAGGCTGAAACAATCAGTGGCTTTGATTGTGGGCACTTGCCTATCTACATTCACGCTTTTATCGATCCTAATCTTATGGTTGGGGCAAGGTGAATTCACGCCATCCACTTGGATAGTGGCCGCTGTTATTCTAGCAGCTATTCTCATTACCGGAACCTTTGCCTATAAAAGTATTAGAAAAATGTTTTGGGCAGGAAAGCGCCTTTTACAAAACGATGCGAAAAACAAAGCCATCCTTAAAGACGCTTCCGATGGCATCATCACCTTAAAAGCAGATTGGACCATCTCCTCATACAATAGGACCGCTGAAAATCTTTTTCAATATCCGTACCAGGAGATCAAGGGAAAAAATATAGAGATGCTATTGTCCAGCGAATCCAATGCTTCCAATGAAGCGCTGGAAAATATTCAACTTAGCCGTAAGAATCAAAAAGTAAGTTGTCTCAGAAAAGATGGGACCCTGTTCCCTGCACTCTTGTCCATAACGGAAGTCCATGTAAACGATACTATCATATTTACTGGAGTTTTTAGAGATCTTACAGAAGAAATTCAACAACAAGAAGAAATTGAAAAACAGAATTGGATAAAAACGGCAGTATCTCAAGTGTATGATTCCGTCAAAGGCGTTCAAGACATTGGCGAACTGACCACGATTTTAAGCAAAACCATTAGCAAATTGCTCAAAGCATCCGTAGGTACCTTTTATTTGAGCGAACATCTTTTTGACGAAACCTCTAACGACTTAAAATTATATGGGAGCTATGCCCTAAAAAACAACAAGAATTTACCGGGGACCATAGCATTGGGGGAAGGACTCTTGGGACAATGCGCGTTGGATGGGGAAATTATCACCTTAAAGGAGATTCCAGAAAACTATTTGTCCATTACCTCTAGTTCGGGTGAAACCGCTCCGAAGGAAATGGTACTTATTCCCTTCAAACACAACAAAAAAGTTATTGGAGTGATGGAATTTGGCACGATCACGGGCTTTGATCCCACGCAACATGAGTTCATTCAAGAGATATTCTCCTCCATAGGAATCATCGTTAAAAGTGCGGTGGAACGCACCAAGATCGAAGAGCTTTCCATTGAGGTAAACAATCAAATGATGGCCATTAACCGTTCCAATGCAGCCATTGAGTTGGATATGGATGGGACAGTGCTTACGGCAAATGATATTTTCCTTGACCTCATGGGATACCGTTTGGAAGAAATTCAAGGAAAGCATCATAAAATGTTTGTAGGGAGCAACTATTCCAGATCTCAAGAATATAAAGAATTCTGGGAGGAGCTTAAAAACGGGGATTTCAAACAAGGGGAATTTGAGCGTAGGGACAAGGATGGAAAGGCTGTTTGGATCCAAGGATCATACAATCCCATATTTGCTCCCTGTGGAAAAGCGTATAAGATTCTTAAGGTAGCTGTTGATATTACCCGGCAGAAGTTACAACAGCTAGAAACAGAGAAATTATCCGTTGAAGTAAACAATCAAATCAACGCCATTAACCGTTCCAATGCCGCCGTAGAGTTCGATATGAATGGCATCGTGCTCACTGCCAATGCTATTTTCCTGGACCTTATGGGATACACTTTGGAAGAAATTCAAGGAAAGCAGCATAAACTCTTTGTAGGAAAGAAATATTCCGAAACCCCAGAATATGAAAAATTCTGGGAAGAGCTGAAAAATGGGGAATTTAAACAAGGAGAATTTGAACGGAGAGACAAGGAGCGAAAAAAGATATGGATCCAAGGATCGTACAATCCCATATTTGATACCAATGGAAAGGTCTATAAAATTCTAAAGATAGCTGTGGACATTACAGAACAGAAAACATTTCAGTTTGAGGTACAAAGACAGAAGGAAGTTGTAGAAGCTCAGGAAGAAGAACTTCGAGTGAGCAATGAAGAACTGACCAGGCAGGCCAACCAGTTACAGGCTTCGGAGGAGGAGTTGCGACAACAACAGGAAGAATTGGAAAAGACCAATGTGCTATTAGAGGAAAAAGCCCAGCAACTTGAGGAACAACATTTGAACATGGTAGAGAAAAATACGGCCTTGGAACAAGCACAAGCAGCCTTGTTGATCAAAACCGAAGAATTGGAAAAAAGCGGAAAGTACAAATCCGAGTTTTTGGCCAATATGTCCCACGAATTGCGCACGCCGCTCAATAGCGTGATTATTCTTTCAAAACTTTTGCAGGGAAATAAAAGCAGTAATCTGACCGAAAAACAGGTGGAGTTTGCCCAGATTATCAATAAATCAGGAGAAGACCTGCTAAGTCTGATCAATGAAGTATTGGATTTGGCGAAAGTAGAATCGGGAAAAATAGAGTTGGAAATGGAAACGCACGAACTGCGTGCCTATGCAGAAGAAAGTAAAAAGAGGTTCGTAGCCATCGCAGAAGATAAAAAGGTGAACTTTGAACTCCATTTTGATGAAAACCTTCCCTCCACTTTTATTATGGATGATCAGCGCTTGAATCAAGTGGTCAAAAATTTATTGAGCAATGCCTTTAAGTTCACAGAACAACAAGGTACGGTGCGCTTAACCTTCAAAAATACCAAGACCCTCCCAAAATTTGTCGATCCTCGCCTGTTGAAGTATGAAAGCGTACTTCAAATCTCGGTAAGCGATACGGGTATTGGTATTGCAGCGGATAAACTAAGTTCCATTTTTGAGGCTTTTGTACAAGAAGATGGCACTACACAACGGAAATATGGGGGAACCGGCCTTGGCTTAAGCATCTCTAAAGAACTGGTTCGATTGTTGGGCGGGGAAATCGCTGTGGAAAGTGAGCTGGGAACGGGATCTACCTTCACTGTATTCCTTCCTTTTGATGGCTCCGAATTTGTACAACAGCAAACGGAAAAGGAGACCGGCCATACAGCAGTGGAACCTCCAATAGAAGCATCGGAAACAAAGGAAATGACAATAGCTTCCGAAACCAATAAACCCATACGGAACAAACACCTTGAAGCCGTAATAGCAGATGATCGTGATCAACTTTCCGAAGGTGATACGGTAATTTTAGTGGTTGAAGATGATTTGCAATTTGCAAAAATACTATTGGATCAAGCCCGAGAAAATGGTTTCAAGGTACTGGTCGCAAATCAAGGAGACACGGCCTTGGAACATGCTGAACATTATCTCCCCAAGGCCATTATTTTGGATATGCAACTTCCGGTAATGGATGGTTGGACCGTGCTTAAAAGACTCAAGGCCCATGAAGATCTTGCACATATCCCTGTCCATATTATGTCTGGAATGGACAAGACAAAATTAGGTCTTCAGATGGGAGCGGTGGAATATTTGGTGAAACCGATTTCCATAGATACCCTTGAGAATACTTTTTCCACCATTTCCAAAGCAATGGAAGATACGGATATGAAAAAGGTATTGATCATAGAAGATGATGAATCCAATAATCAAGCATTGCAGGAAATGGTCAAAAGCAAGGACCTCCAGGCCGTAGCCGCCAAAAATGCAAAAGATGCCCGAAAATTGTTTAAAAACGAACATCCCGATTTGGTAGTGCTCGACCTTGGATTACCGGACATTGATGGAATAGAATTATTAGGAGAGCTTAAAACGCAAAAAAAGGAGGTTCCCGTGATCGTTTTTACCGGACGTGAATTGACCAAAGCGGAACTCAAAAAAATTCAACGGCATAAGGATACTTCGGTGGTCTTGAAGACGAATAAATCGTATGAGCGACTTTCGGAAGAAACCGAACTCTTTTTGAACATGCTCAACTCCACCCAAACAGAATATCCGGTGCTACCGCCCAAGGAGTTTACGTCTGAAGATATCATCAAAGGCAAACGCATCTTGATTGTGGATGACGATATGCGGAACATCTACGCCTTGGAGACGATTTTAGAAGCTGAGGAAGTACAGGTTACCGTGGCCACCAATGGAGCTGAAGCAGTGGAAGAAGTTGAAAATGGGGAG
Source organism: Spongiimicrobium salis (assembly GCF_043678055.1). NCBI lineage: Bacteria > Pseudomonadati > Bacteroidota > Flavobacteriia > Flavobacteriales > Flavobacteriaceae > Spongiimicrobium > Spongiimicrobium salis. Next base: position 243,561 of record NZ_JBHEQA010000001.1, on the reverse strand, counting down.
TTCGATGCGGTTTTGATGGATATCATGATGCCCGTCATGGACGGTTATGAGGCCACCAAAAAAATCAGAGAGCTGGGTTATGAAAAATTACCCATAATTGCACTGACCGCCAAAGCCATGAAAGGAGATCGGGAAAAGTGCCTAGAGGCCGGGGTAAATGATTATATGTCCAAACCCTTGGATGTAGAAAAACTGATTTCACTATTAAAAGTATGGCTATATAACTGATGGAAGTACTCTTGGAAATTACAAAGGAAGAACTGGATGATTTTGTACGGATCACCCACAAGCTCTATGGTATCGATTTTTCAGGCTATGCCCAAGAATCCCTGCGAAGAAGATTACTGCGGCTCATGAAAATCAGAGACTGTGATTCCTTTACCGCATTTAAATATGTCCTGGCCAATCAAAGTTTAAGTGATGAGGAGCTGGTAAATGAAATCTCCGTGAATACCACAGAAATGTTCCGGGATGTTGAGGTATTTAAATTTTTGAAGGAGGAGGTATTTCATGTTTTGGAAACCTATCCTCGGATCAATATTTGGCATGCCGGATGCTCCACGGGAGAAGAGCCCCTTAGTCTGGCTATTTTATTGAAAGAACAAAAATTATTGGCGCGGTCCATCCAATATTGTACAGATATCAATTCTGAGGTGATCGATAGGGCCAAAAAAGGAATTTTTGACCTCAAGGACATGAAAGAATATTCCACCAACTATATAAAAGCGGGGGGTGGGGAATCCCTATCCGACTATTATGTGGTCAATTATGGAAAGGTGAAAATGAACAAGGAATTGGGCAAGAATATGGTGTTTACCAGACATAACCTGGTCAATGGATCATCGTTCAACCAAATGCATATGATCATGTGCCGCAATGTTTTTATCTATTTGGATACGGAACAGCAGAACAAGATCCTGCGCTTGTTTGTAGATAGTCTAATGCCGCGGGGATATTTAGTGTTGGGGGCAAAAGAAAGTGCGATTTTTTCGCCTGTTTTAAACGAATTGGAAGTCGTCAATGGGAAACTCAAGATCTATAGAAAAAAATAGGATGCAAGAAGATTTTAAAGTGGTTCTTTTTTGCGGTTCATCCGGTGGAATCGATGTGCTGGAACATTTCCTTTATCCGTTCGAGGAGATGGCCAAAGTGGCCGTGGTGGTGGTCCTGCACAGAAAAGTAAGTGTCAAGGATTATCTATCGAGCTATTTGAATAAAAAAATAAGAGCGAAGGTGATCACGGTAGAACACGGTGCCCCATTGGAAAAGGGTACCGTATACCTTGTTCCAGCGGGCTATCATTGCCTTCTAGAAAATAATATGACCCTGAGTCTTGATCTAAGTGCCAAAGTGATGTTCTCTAGGCCTTCGGCCAATGTTTCATTGGAGTCTTTCTCCTATAATCTGTGCGAACGTTTGATTGCCGTTGTTGTCAGCGGAGCAAATTCCGATGGCGCGGAGGGGGTTAAATGGGTACGGAAAAGAGGGGGGTTGGTCATTGTCCAAAATCCGATAGACGCTTTTGCCAAAGCCATGCCCAGTGCAGCCATTGAGGCATTACAAGAAGTGGACGATATTGTCCCTGCACATCATATGTATAACACAGTAGCCAAATATTTTTAAAATGGAAAAAGCCAAAATTCTTATCGTAGACGACTTGGTGGAAAATCTGTATTCCCTAGAACAGATCATTGAAAATGAAGATCGAGAAATTATTTCGGCCACGAGTGGAAATGAAGCCTTGAAATTGGCCAGAATCCATAGGTTTGCCCTGGTGATTACCGATGTGCAAATGCCAGAAATGAACGGCTTTGAGTTTGTGGAAATTTTTAGATCTAAAAAAGAAAACCAACAGGTTCCCGTCATATTCGCAACAGCCATCAATAAGGAGAAACAATATGTCATTAAAGGGTATTCGGAAGGTGCCGTAGACTATCTCTATAAACCTCTAGATCCAAATATTGTAAGTGCAAAAGTGGATATTTTTGTTACCCTATACCAACAAAAAAGGGCCTTGGAGGTTAAAAACCAAGAATTGAATGACCTAAACCAACTCAAAAACAAGTTTTTGGGCATGGCGGCGCACGATATTAGAAACCCTTTGGCCATTATCGAATTTTACTCCAAATCCTTGTTGACAGCGTTAAAACCGACCTTGGAAGACCCTGTGAGAATCCAGGAATTGGAGAGTATCGCGGTTTCTGCCAAGTTTGCCCAACATTTGGTCAATGATTTCTTGGATATCAGTAAAATGGAATTGGATCATGTGGAGCTGAGCGAAGAAATGGTAGATGTCGGTCATTTTCTGAATACGAACCTCAGGTTCAATCAGGTTTTTGCGACCAAAAAGAACATCAAGCTTTTGGGGAACATCAATGTTGGTCATCTTAAGACTGCTTTGGATAAGAATAAGATCAATCAAGTACTCAATAATCTAATCACCAATGCGGTAAAGTTTTCACACCAAAACACCTCCATCCATTTATCTGCGGCCATAGAAGATGACTATCTCATGATGTCCCTTCAAGATGAAGGGCAGGGGATTCCCCAAGATGAAATAGAACATATTTTTGACCCCTTTTCCAAAAAATCCGTGAAATCCACCGCCGGTGAAAAAAGTACCGGACTTGGACTGATGATCGTCAAAAAAATAGTGGAGGCCCATAATGCCCAAATTACAGTGACGAGTAAAGAAGGTGTGGGGTCTTGCTTCACCATAAAACTGCCCATTAAAAGCTTGGAACTTGCGGATAGCACACAAGAGAGCCATGAGGTTTATAAAGATGCAGATAATGAAGAAGACCTAAATATCGTCGTGGTAGATGACGATATCCTTATGAGAACCATTATAGAGGTGGTATTTAGTAAGATCAAGGGAAACCTTATCCTATTGGAAGATGGTGCCACGCTTTTAGATCAAGTAGAGACTATAGCTCCCGATCTGGTCTTTACGGACATCCATATGCCTGGAATCAGTGGATATGATCTGGCCAAAGAAATGCGAAACAAAGGCTTGGATATCCCTATTTTTGGTTTAACGGGATTCATCAATGATGAGGTACACCAGCGGTCCAAAAACTCTGGAATGGATGGTGTTTACGAAAAACCTCCAGTGGAGGATCTATTAAAAAACTTGATTTCCCAAATCCAGGCGGAAAAAGCCACATGATTTTGAAATAGCCTTTAATGAACATAACTATGTTTGAACTATTCTCTTTTCTTGGAGAAGGGTTTGACCTATACTCTGTGACTTCTACAGAATTTTATTATCCTAGCCCTTAGATGCTATCGCTACGAAAAGTAATCTAGTTTTATCGGCTAGAGGGTAACATATCTTTAAGGAAGAATTTAAAATTCTTCTTGAAAATGTTCAACTTTCTTTACACTTTTATAAATTTATAGTTGTGTTCTTAACAGTTGAATTTATCGCATACTAATATATCATCTATAGACAAATCCATTGTCGTTTTACCGTTCAAAAACTTGAGCGGAGATTTAGGTTACGATTATTTTTCTGATGGTATTACCGAAGAAATAATCAATGCGCTTAGCAAGATTAAAGGACTCAAAGTCACTGCCCGCACCTCCTCATTTATGTTCAAAAACAAAGCAACGGACATACGGATCATTGGCAATGAACTAGGTGTGACCAATGCTGTGGAAGGAAGTATTCGTATTGCGAAAGAAAGAATTCGTATTTCTGCTCAACTTACACGAACCGATACGGGTTTTCTGCTTTGGTCCGAAAAGTTCGATAGAGAATTGGATGATGTCTTTGCCCTTCAAGATGAAATCAGCCTTTTGATCGCAGACAAAATCCGTGAGAATTTTGGACATATTGAGATAGACGAATCTTTATCGAACATACAAACACAGAATTTAACCGCATATCAGCTTTATCTCAAAGGAAGGTATTTTCAATTGACTTGGAATCTGCCGAATCTTGAAAAGGCGATTGGCTTTTATCAAAAAGCGGCGGACTTTGATGCCTCTTATGCTGATCCTATTATTGCTATTGGTTGGTGCTATGCCATTAATGCGAGTTGGGGACATATGGATAGAGAGGATGGACTAAAAAAAGCCAGCCAGTATCTGGACAAAGGCTTGGCCATGAATCCAAATTCCTATACGGGATATTTTGCAAAGGCTACGATACATTTTTGGGGCAATTGGCAGTTTGAAGAAGGATATCAGGACCTCCAAAGTTGCTTCAAAATAAACCCGCATTTCTCTGAAGGTATGGAGGCCCTTGCAGAATTGTTTACCGCTACAGGGTTTTTTGATATGGCATTGAAGCAAACGGAACAAATTTTAAAGATCAATCCATTATCGCCCAATCATTATTACACCAAAGGAAATATTCATTACTTACAGGGTGATTATCGAACTGCTTTGACCAGCTTTGAAAATTCCCTCAAGCTCGATAGTAGTTTTACATTGAGTAGACATCTAAAAGTAGCTTGTTTACTGTTTTTGGAGGAGAGAGATGCCATGCTAACCTATGCCAAATCCTTCTTAAATGATCATTTTGTAACGATCGTCAAGGCCATCTATGGAGCCATTCACCATCAAGAAATTCCAGTGTACGATAAAACGTTGGTGTCAGAAAATTTGAACTTGATGGTGTATTGGGATTTCTATTATTTGGTACATTGTCAAAAAACGGATACTGCACTGGAACACTTGGAGAAAATGGTTGAAGGACGTATCGGGCAAATCATTAATTTTCAATTTGATCCCTTTTTAGTGCCTTTACGAGGCACCAAAGTTTTTAAATCATTAAAAAAAACGATTTTTAAAGGAATCCAAACAACAAGCTTCTCTGGTGAAGCATCAAAAACGGATAGTGCACCCTCCTTTACCCAAAAAGAATCCGATGCCTTAAAAAATGCACTGGAACAAAGCTTGGGTGACGAGCAAGTTTTTCTTCGGTCCGATTTATCCCTTCGTTCTTTAGCGGAAGAATTGGTCATTCACCCCAATCGCTTATCTAAATTTATCAATGATGATCTTCAAACCAACTTTACTACGCTTGTCAACGGAAGACGCTTGAAACATTTTCAAAAGATAGCCTTGCTTCCAGAAAATAGCCATTTAACCCTACTGGGATTGGCCTACGAAAGTGGATTTAACTCTAAAACGGTATTCAATACCTACTTTAAAAAAATAGCAGGAATGACGCCAAAGCAATGGTTAAGGGACAATACCTAAGAAAGTTTCCATAGTTTTTGTCACTTTATCAGGGGTTAAAAAGTTCTGATTCTCACCGTATAGGTTCTGATTTTCATTTCAGAACGATTGCCTTTTCTTTCCATATCATCTTTGTACCATCAAAAAATTTATCAACCTACTTCGCAAGGATGCGGAGTAAAAATGGAACAATTATGACAAAAATAATCAGATTTATCCCAGCAACCGTATTGGCAATCCTACTATCAGTTACAACATCATGCTCAAACGATGATAATCAAACTACCATTGCGCCAACGCCTACAGGAATTCAAACGAAGGAAGATTTAACCATATACCTTGAAGAAGTCATTGAAACCCAAGAAATCCCTGGTTTTGCTATAAGCATAGTAACAGAAAATACTATTGATTACAAGACTTCCTTTGGTTTTGAAAATATTGAAGCAGAACGAAGTTTTAATAACCAAACGGTTATTAATATTGCTTCCTTAAGCAAATCTTTTGTAGGAGCTGCCACTGCCAAAGCCATTGAACAGGGTCACTTCTCTTTAGATACACCTATCAATGCCGTGCTGCCCGTGGAAATTGTAAATCTTGAAAACCCAGATGCTATAATTCGTGTGCGACATTTGGTGACCCATACCTCGGGTATAATAGATGACCAAAGTACTTACCTTCAGGCCAACTATTTTGTATTGCCCGATCAGGATATGAGTACCGTCGGGGCCCATATCTTAACAGGATCTTTAGGACTCGAAGCAATGGAACCTATTCCCCTTGATGACTATTTGGGAGAATATTTTTTAGAAGATGGAGTATTATATGGGGATTCCAACTTCATAGCCATAGCACCAGGTGAAGTTTGGTCGTATTCCAACGTAGCAACCTCCCTGATGGGCTTTGTTATTGAATCCGCTACGGGAGAGGATTTTGCCACCTATGTAGCGACACATATTTTGTTGCCCTTGCAAATGAACAACTCCACTTTTAATGTGACAGAGGTGAATCAACAAGAATGGGCCATTCCTTATTTGGATAAGAATACACCGCTGCCATTTTATGGAAATCATGGCTATCCAGAAGGAAGTATACACACTACGAATGATGATTTGGCCAATTACCTTTTGGATATGACCAAAGGTATTAAAGGGCAATCCAATACGCTCTTTGGAACGGCCTTCTATAAACTATTGTTTACGCCGCAACTCAATGCCGGTATCGTCCCTAACAGCTTTGCCGAAAACCATGGTTTGTATTGGTACAAAAAAGGAAATAGCTGGGTTCATGGCGGGAATAGTTTGGGGGTGTCCAGCCATATGGAAATAAGGGCGGACGGTAGTTCAGGTTTCTTTGTCATTGCCAATATGGACGCTACTTTTTCTGAGAACGCCCCTAAATGGGAAGCCGTACTGCAACTCATAAAAGAAGGTGTTCAGGAGTATTTGCAAAATAATTAATCAAAGAAAAAAAATCGTGATGTTACGAGAAGTAAATCATAAATGCATCCTTATTGCAGGAGCCACTGGATACTTGGGAAATCATATTGTGCAGATTATAATGGCCAAGGGGCTCCCGGCAAGACTGCTTACACGAAAGAGAGGCAAATTGGAACAATATGAGTCTTCTAGCATAGAAATTATGGAAGCTACGGTGACCGAACCTAATACGCTTTCAAAAAGTTGTGAAGGAATTGATACAGTGATATCTACCATAGGCATCACACGCCAAAAAGACGGGTTCACTTATATGGATGTAGATTATCAAGCCAATTTAAATCTGTTGCGTGAAGCGCAAAGAGCAGGTGTGCGAAAATTCATTTACGTGTCTGCCATTAATGGCGATAAGCACCGGGACTTAAAGATTTTTGAGGCTAAAGAAGCCTTTGTGGATGAGTTGAAAACCTCAGGGCTTGAATACACAGTAATCAGGCCGAACGGATTTTTCTCCGATATGAGGGACTTTCTTCAAATGGCGGGAAAAGGACGTGTATTCCTATTTGGAAATGGAAAGCAATTGATGAATCCCATACATGGAGCTGATTTGGCGGAAATCATCTTGGATATGATTGATGACCCTACCCATGAATGTGCTGTAGGTGGGCCGGATGTACTTACGCAAAACGAGATTGCGGAACTCGCTTTTGATGCTCTGGGCAGGGTCCCAAATATCTGGTATTTGCCCGATTGGGTAAGGCGTTTTACCCTTTGGTCGGTACGTAGCTTCACTTCTGTTGAAACGTATGGCCCGATCGAGTTCTTTCTGACGTTGATGGCCAATGATAATGTAGCAATGCGCTATGGAACCCATAAATTAAAAGACTTCTATTTCGTAGAAGCAAAAACCAATTAAAATCTAAAGCGATGATACAGAAAATATTAAACAATAAATGTCCTAACTGTAGTAAGGGGCATATCTACAGGGAGAAGAATATCTATTTCAATTTTAGAAAACCAAGGATGAACAAAAGTTGTTCGTGTTGCGGTTATACTTTTGAGAAAGAACCGGGATTTTTCTTCGGGGCGATGTATGTAAGTTATGCTTTGGGAATTGCACAGGCGATAGCGGTATATATCATTGGAACATTCTTTTTTGAGGCCACCTTCGATTTACGGATTATTCCGTGGATAGCTACCACGATTATTTTGTTGTCGTCTTTTAATATTCGCTTATCGCGCATTATATGGATATACCTTTTGAAAGGAATCTAAAGCAGTTTGGCATTGCATTAAGAAACGATAAACAACTGGGTCAATCGCATTTAATAACATCAAATTATACCAGTTTATTCATCACTAAAACCTCTAAAAATGAAAGCAGTAGTGTATTCCAAATATGGTTCACCACAAGTACTACAACAAAAGGAGCTAGAAAAACCAACACCGAGACCCCATGAAATTTTGGTAAAGGTATATGCCACCTCGGTAACAGCAGCTGACGTTCGATTGCGGGCATCTGATTTTCCACCATTCATTTGGTTACTGGCCCGCCTGATGTTCGGATTGTTCCGTCCCAAAAAGCAAATCTTGGGCCACGAATGGTCGGGAGTCATTGAACAAATAGGCAATAAAGTGTCAAAGTTTAAAGTGAATGATGAAGTATTTGGAACCACTACAATGCTGCCTACAGGGGCCTACACAGAATATCTGTGCCTTCCCGAATATTGGCGCCAAGGAGTCATTGTCAAAAAACCAAAGCAACTGCCCCATAAAGCAGCTGCGGTATTGCCCATTGGTGGTATGACTGCTCTGTATTTATTGCGAAAAGGGAATGTTAAAAGAAACCAGAAAATACTTGTTTACGGTGCTTCGGGTAGTGTGGGGACCTATGCGGTACAGATTGCCAATCATTTTGGGGCACAAGTCACAGGGGTTTGTAGCACACCTAACATAGGGATGGTGAAGCAATTAGGTGCGGAAGTCGTGATCGATTATAAAAAACAGCATTATACCCAATCATCCGAACGCTATGATATGGTGTTTGACGCCGTGGGCAAAACCACGAAGGCAGAAGCTAAAAAAATTTTAAAGCGTGGAGGTCAATTTGTTTCCACAAAAATGTGGACCAAAGAAAGTACCGAACTACTTCTTAAAATACGGCAACTTGCGGATAGTGGTAGGGTTAAACCATGTATAGATAAAGAATACAATTTAGAAACGCTGGTTGAAGCCCATTATTATGTGGATTCGGGTAGAAAACGGGGAAACGTCTCGGTAATACTTCAAAATTAAAACCATCAGCTTGTGCTGAGCCTCGTCGAAGCATCAAAAAACAAATATATAATGAAAAAAGTACTCATCATCAACGGACATCCGGACAAAGAAAGTTTTAACTGGGCTTTGGCCGAAAGCTATAAGCAAGGTGCGATGTCGGAAAGTGCCTTGGTAGAGACCTTAAATCTCTCGGAACTTCAATTCGATCCGAATCTGAAGTACGGCTATAGAATTCCCTATGCATTAGAGCCCGATTTAGAAATGGCTATAGAAAAGATTAGGGAAGCGGAACATCTCGTCTGGGTATTCCCGATGTGGTGGTATGGTCTTCCCGCCTTACTGAAGGGCTTTATCGATCGTACTTTCCTGCCTGGGATTACCTTTAAATACCAAAAGGGGAAGTTGTTTCCCAATAAGTTATTAAAAGGCAAAACGGCTCGAATTATTGTAACCGCTGATACGGTGAGTTGGTATAATAGTTTGGTCATGAAAAATCCAGCCATCAATCAATTTAAAAGAGGAGTTCTTGAATTCTGCGGTATAAGCCCCGTGAAGGTTACCTATCTCTCTGTAGTAAAAGATTCTAGTGAAAAACAACGTTTACAGTGGCTCGCTAAAGTAAATCAATTAGGAGTCAGGGTGAGCTGAAAATCAAAAAAAAGCGCCTTTAGAACAAATCAGATTTCCACTCAAACAAATATGTTAGCATAGACATGAGCAAATTTGAATCGGTATTAACTAAAAAATAGAACACAATGAAAAACATTTTAGCCTTTTCTGGAAGTAACAGTCCAGAATCCATTAATGAAAAATTAATTCAATCTGTAATCGGAAGATATCCAGAGTATGAGATTAATTTAATAGACCTCAAGCAATTCGAAGCTCCTATTTATGCGCCAAGCATTCAGGCAACGGGTATTCCAAAATCAATTCAAGATTTGTATGCTATTTTCAAGGACAGCGATGGTTTCATCATCGCTTCACCAGAGCATAATGGTCTACCAACTACTTTTTTAAAGAATACATTGGATTGGCTATCCGTCTTCACCCAGCAGTTTTTTGGTGAAAAACCAGTCCTTCTGTTAAGTACTTCTCCTGGAGCCACAGGAGCAAAAACACAACTGGCATTGTTAGAAAAGTTGGTGCCCATATGGGGTGGTCAAGTAAGAGGAACCTATTCATTGGGGAGTTTTCAGGATAATTTTAACCTTCAGACAACTACTATTAACAATATTGAAGAAATAAAAAAATTGGATGAAGCCTTTTACACTTTCGCAGAAGCGGAATTCAAACCAAAGAAAACCAATACAGAAGTAGTACGAGCCTATTTTGATGCATTTCAACAAGGAGATTTGGATGGGGTGCTGAATGTCTTTCATCCCGATTGTTATATTGTGAGTGTAAAAGAAGAAGAGCGTTTAAAAGAGCAATTGCACGGTATTTATCGCAGTCGAAAGGAAGCACGACAATTTCTAAACAACATTGTGTCGCTTTTTGAAACCAAGGAATTTATAGTGGAAACCATTGTGGAAGCATCGAATAATCTTGTGATTGCCAAAGGCAGTTTCTCACATTTGGTCAAGAGCTCAGGGAAACTATTCAATAGTCATTGGGTGCAGCTTTGTGTTGTTGAAGATGAGATGATAAAAGAGTATCGTTTCTACGAAGATTCTGCTGCGCTTGTTGAAGCGTCCACGGTTGAATTTGCATAGTGATGGTGTCAAAAGCCATACAACATCAATTTGAATTTTGGAGCCACATTGGTCAAGTGGGCGGATATTTCCATAAATATGATGGATTTTCCAGTCTTTCCCCCAAAGACGCTACTTGGCCCTCTAAAATATTCGACCTTAAGGAGAATCACATAAGGGATTTAAAACCTCATATAGCGACATATCATCTTGCGAAATCAGTGGCCCTAGCGGAAAATGAAACGCTTGAAACCCTATTACGAGCAGAGGGTTTTACCCAAACCTCTTCCGTGGCTGCCATGTCCATGAATGCGAGGCCGACTATACCATATGCTACGTATCCCGAGATTGAAAAAATAACCGAAGTGTCCAGTGCAAAAATATTCGCAAAAATTGCTTCAGAGGCTTTTGGATATGTCATCTATCCAAACACAATCCTATCATTGCTATCAAGTTCAAAAATTCACCTTTTTTTAGGAAAATACAGAAATCAATATGTAAGTTGTGGTCTCCTGTTCCATGATTCCAATGGCGATGCTGGACTTCATATGATCGGTGCCAAAAAGGAATACAGAGGATTGGGTTTAGGAAAGAAAATGACCGAACATTTGCTTTCTATTGCTTTGACAAACGATAGTGAATACGTCCATCTAGTAGCTTCAAAATTGGGTGCGCCTATTTATTACAAACTTGGTTTTCAAAACCGAGGATATTTAAAATCTTACACCATATAATACTACTATTATTATTATGAAATATATCTGTTTAATTCTATTCGGTGCTGTTTTTAGCGCCAATGCTCAAAATGTACATCAACTTTTGTTGGGCCATTTAGATCCTACATCAGAAAACCCCGTAAATAGCATTTCCTTACTTATAAAAACAAACGACAGTACTCTTATTGATAAAGTGGTTGGATTACGGGAACAAAATGGAGAGAAAGCTGAAACAACGGACCAATTTAGAACAGCTAGCAGTACAAAGACTTTTATAGCGACTATTATATTGCAAATGGAGGAAGAAGGAGTATTTACCCTTTCTGATAACATCTATCCGTATTTACAGAATATTGAGTATTTAAGGTTGGATGATTTTCATTTTTATGAAGGCTTAGCTTTCGCGAAAGAAATGAATATTGAACAACTATTAGCACACAAAAGTGGTCTAGCCGATATTTTCAATGATAAACAAGAGGCTTTCTTTGCACGTGTGATGCAAAATCCGCAGTTGCAATATCAACCTAAAACTATAGTCGATTTATATTTTGAACTCGGTTTATACAAAGAAGCCAAATTTAAACCAGGGGAAGGTTGGCACTACTCTGATATGAACTATGTCTTATTGGGGTTGTTGATTGAAAAATTGGACCAAAAATCCTTATCACAGTCCATTCGTGATCGGATTTTATACCCTTTAAAGATGAAAGATACTTACTTCGAATTCTATGAGAAGACACATTCCAGTAATGGAAGAATTCATCAATATGTTGGTAATACAGATTTTAATACTATAAACACATCCTTTGATTGGTCTGGTGGTGGATTAGTGAGCACCCATCAAGATTTGGCTGTTTTTATCGAAGCTCTTTTTGAGGGTAAACTTATCTCGGAACAGTCATTGCAGAAAATGATAACGGTACAACCCACAGAAGAAACCCACCTTCCTTATGGATTAGGAGTATATCAATCTGTCTATGATGGTCATACGTTTTACGGACATTATGGTTTTTACGGTACTTATATTGGGTATAGTCCGGAATCCAAAACGGTACTTTCATATTGTATCTCACAAGCAACGCCTTCTTTTAACACGTATAAATTCGTAAATTACCTAATTGAAAATTCAAAATGAATTCTTTAAATTATGTTCCATCCAATACGATAAGAATTGAACGATAAAGAATCATATACACTTATACTTAATAACATATCTAGGTTTATTCATTTGACGGACTTGGAAAAACAGAAATACATTTCTTTGTTGACCGAAATTAAGGTGGATAAGAAGGGCTTCCTTATGCAAGCGGGTGACATTGCCAAGTATGAATATTTTATTACCAAAGGATGCCTAAAGGTATATACCTTGGATGAGGATGGTGCACCTCATATTTCAATGTTTGCCATAGAGGATTATTGGACTGGAGATATGTCCAGTTTTATAACAAAAGAACCGTCTGGGTATTACATTAAAGCTACTGAACATTCGGAATTGCTGGGAATTTCCAGGGCAAATTATGATTTGTTGTTTCAAGAAATCCCAAAATTTGAACGTTTTTATCGTATGTTATATCAAAGGTCTTTAGTGAGTTATATCAGACGTTCAAATCAGGGCATATCCTTAACGGCCGAGGAAAGATACATTGATTTCAAAAAGAAATATCCCCAAATTGTAAACAGGATTACCCAAAAAGATTTGGCAGGATACTTAGGGATTACACCAGAATTTATGAGTAAAACTATCTCAAAAGTTAATCGCAAGTAAATAAACTCAGGATAAGCCCGCGATACACTAAAAGGAAGAAGTTGCATTAATTTTGATGCAATCATTGGAGTATTTCAAATCTCGATTATCGAGTAAAAGTCTTAAACTAGTTCATTTTTTTTCACGCTTCCCCATCGGAATTTTGAAGTGTGAAAAAAGCAGAAGTCATATCAGTAGTCTTTAGAATTGGTTTTGTACGAACTTTACAGGCGCGATTCGATCAACCGGGACTGTTTTCAGGATTCAAGAAAAGAGACTTCGCCTTACTTTCCAGTTTAATACATAATAGTACTGCATTAAGTGTTTCTATTTTAGCTTTCTTCCAAAAATTTAGGAATGAAGAGCGTCAAATTTTTGATGAAGTAGGTGTACATCCTACATTATTCTGGAATAGTAACGAGATGATATCCATAGGACCTTCATGCTATGATAAGAATTTTGGAGGATTTTCAGAAAGGCTATCGGCCAAGTTCACGCCAAAGAATTCCAAAGATGTATTCATTGTCATTCCAACTGTTACATATTCAAAAAAGAAACACGCAAGTAGCGCAGCCCTATTTGCTCAATTTCTAGCGGTTTGGGACAAATTTAAAATCCGCTCCATAAGTTTCCAACAATTACGCTTAGGGCTATACTACAAAAGACATCCATTAGGGCTTGGAGCTGATTTTGAGCAATATGGATCTAAACCTATTCAAAAATCCCCTTTCGGATGCTATTACCGTAAAACATTATAAATCGTAAATATCATGAAGAATCTATTCAAAAAATTAATGACAACACCCCCTGATCCGGGATGTAGTATTGCACGTTTAACCCTTGGTTTGGTCCTATTTCCACACGGTGCACAAAAGTTATTGGGATGCTTTGGTGGATATGGCTTTTCCGCAACAATGGAATCGTTGACTACCCAAATGGGTTTGCCTACTATTGTAGCTTTCTCAGTGATCATGATTGAGTTTTTTGGCTCCATTTCATTGGTCCTTGGACTCTTCTCCAGGTTTTGGGCATTATCTCTTGCAGGGATGTTTACAGGCATCATAATTACTGCACAGTTAGAACACGGCTTTTTTATGAATTGGTATGGTAATCAATCGGGTGAAGGTTACGAATATTCCTTGCTAATAATTGGTTTAGCATTAACAATACTAGTCAATGGAAGTGGAAAATGGTCCATAGATGGTTTAATCTCAAAAAAATAAAAAGATGAAAAAAATAATCACAATTGCTGGAAGCAATAGCCAGAAATCTATCAACAAAAGTTTACTGTTTTACACCTCTGGTTTACTCCAAAATGCAGAGATTGTCTCAATCGACTTAAACGATTATGTGCTGCCCATGTATGGGGTTGATTTTGAAGCTGAAAATGGAATACCAACGGCAGTTAAAAGATTGGATGAACTAATCCAAACAGCAGATGCATTTATAATAGCATTAGCCGAGCATAATGGTTCTTATGCGGCAGTGTTTAAAAACATGTTAGACTGGCTATCTCGTGTGAATATGGAAATATGGAGGAACAAGCCGATGTTATTAATGGCAACTTCCCCTGGTGGAAGAGGTGGAGCAACAGTATTACAAGCAGCAAGTGCTTATTTTCCATTTATGGGGGCAAAAATTATAGAAACCTATTCGCTGCCGTCGTTTTATGACCACTTTAAAGAAGGTGAAGTCGTAGAAGGGAACTTTAAAAATGCATTGGAAGCTAAAGTAGCTACATTTTCTAAGATAATATGATGAAAACTATAGTAGCAAATTCCTTAAAAAGCAAGGGGCTTTCTAGCTTTTCTCAAAGCCTTGCCCATTTTGCTATTGCATAATGCACTTTTCGAACAAATCATACTTCCGCTCGAGTAAATGATTGGTGGTATATCTGCAGAAATTTGTGTCATCATTAAACCATTTGTGTGATGACAATTGTAATAAAACTATTCATAAAAAAACGAATGCCCAAAGGCAAGAAGATAAAACGAACCAGTGACGAATATCAAGATTTACTGAGCTGGGTATCATCCTTAAAAAGCAATTAAAAATGGAAATCAATCTTAAAATTATCGTATTGATGTTGGGCATTTTATGTACAGGACTTACGGCAGGATTGTGTTTTACGTGGTCTAACGCCATAACTCCAGGAATTGGAAGGCTGGACGACTTGGGGTTCCTGCAAGCGTTTCAAGCCATGAATCGCGCTATCATTAACCCTAGTTTTCTCATTACGTTTTTTGGCCCAGGAGTGCTCCTATTTATGAATGCGTATTTGCATCGCAATGCACATCCAACGACCTACTGGTCTTTTCTAATAGCAGCAATATTGTTCTTTGTCGGCATTGGTCTTATCACGGTTTTTAAAAATGTACCACTCAACGAAATACTGGATAAAACCGTATTGGAAAACCTTTCGGCGATAGAGTTAAAAGAGTTACGTGTGAAATTCGAGCGGCCTTGGAACCGCTGGCATATGCAACGTACGGTTGCTTCATTTATGGCCTTTTCGCTATTACTTATAGGCATCATTTATAATAAATAATCAGTAAAAACAAACAGTTATGAAATTAGCAAGAACAATTAGTATCGGAGTACTTATTTGGATAATCGGAGTGAGCTTATATGCCTCATCCTATTACATACAACTTTTAGAAGATGCAGAGCAGCAAGCCAATATATGGTTATCCATAGTTATAATTCCTATAGTTTGGTTTGGAGCAAAATTGTACTATAAAAACCATATTGGGGCTCACGGACTTTGGTTAGGAATACTATTTTTTGCCATATCTGGCGTTTTAGATGCGTTCATTACAGTGCCGTTTACCATACTTCCTTATGGAGGAACATATTACGATTTCTTCGTCGATTTTGGCTTTTGGTTCATTGGATTAGAATTTATCGCAACGGCAACTTTGTACTGGTACATCAAGGTGTATAGCAAAAGAAAAACACAAAATTTCCGTCTTCACGGAAATGAATATTAATGTCAATTTAAAAACAACTAAAAATGAAAACAGAAAACATCGTAGTCATCGGAGGGACCGGAAAAACGGGGAGCCGAGTGGCAAAAAATTTAAAAGAAGAAGGATACAATGTTCGCGTTGTTGGGCAAAAAACGAATCCCGCTCTGGATTGGGAAAATCCAGAAACCTATGAGGCCGTTTTAGAAGGTATGGATAGGGCTTATATCGTGTATTATCCCGATTTGGCAGTACCAGGTTCTAGAGATGCTATCACAGCATTAACGGAAAAAGCCAAAGCAGCTGGTCTCAAAAAAGTGGTTTTACTTTCTGGTAAAGGTGAAACTGAAGCGGAAGCTTGTGAAGAGATTGTGGCTAATTCTGGCTTGGACTACACTTTAGTAAGAGCATCTTGGTTTAACCAAAATTTTAGCGAAGGTGCATTTGTAGATTTTGTGTTGGATGGCGTTGTCGCACTACCTATGCCAGAAGCGAGAATTCCTTTTGTAGATGCCAATGACATTGCAGACGTTGTTTCTAAAGTTTTAGTAGATGATTCGTACAACGGACAAACCATTACCGTAACGGGTCCAGAAATGAGAACTTTTGAAGAAGTTGTAGGCATTATGGCAGAAGCTATAGATCGACCACTACAATTTGTACCTATTTCTATTGAAGAATTTAAAGATGGAATGCGAAAAGCGGGATTGCCTGATTCTTATGTTTGGCTCTTTGGTTACTTGTTTAAGGAGGTGTTGGGAAATCCAGATAACCAAGAGGTGTCACATGATGTGGAGAAGGTTTTAGGTAGAAAACCTATCGATTTTACGGAGTATGCTGCAAAAGTAGCAGCGGCAGGTAACTGGAGTCCTGTCAAAATAGAATAATCATTGGTTCATAGTAAGTATAGCTCGTTGCGAAAAATTACAATCGCTTTTCGCAATGGGCAATACACCACGACAGCATACGAATACTAATCATCATTCCTAATACCTAAACAGTATGAAAAATTCTAAACCAAATACATATCCAAGTATAGCACAGAGCTTTGGGATTACTGGAATCATTATTCTTGTAATGATACTTTTGAGCCTCCTAACTCCCACACTCAAAAAAGGGGTTGGTAGCGAGGGTGCTGCACTTCTTTTCCAAATTTTAGCGATGGGAATTCCATTTTTAATAGTACGTGGCATCCAAAAACGAAAAGTGGGTAAAAAACCATTTAGCCTAACTTTAAAAAATAAAAGAATAATACCTTTTTTAATCCTTGCAGGGGTTACCCTTTTATTAGGTATTGTAGGGCCAATTACCGACTTCATACCAATGCCTGAAAGCATGAAGTTAGCCTATGTTAAGGCTGCAAGTCAAACAGGTGTTTTGACCTTTGTTTTAATGGTAGTTGCTGCACCCATCTTAGAAGAATTCATTTTTAGGGGAATTATCTTAGATGGCCTGCTAAAAAGATATTCTGCAATAACAGCCATACTGCTGTCTAGTGTGCTATTTGCGATCGTTCACTTAAATCCTTGGCAATTTGTTACAGGACTAATTATGGGTGTTTTCATAGGGTGGGTTTATTATAAAAGTAAAAGTGTATTCGCCGCTATAATAGTCCACGCTTCGGCGAATCTTAGCGCATACTTCTTAAGATTTTTTGTTGATTCATCAACGATAGATACGTCTTATGTTGAATCTGTAGGCGGCACAACAAACTTCATTTTAGTAATTGCGAGTGCCATTCTCATGATTTCCATTTGCGTTTATTTCCTGAAAAGAGAATTCCAGAAGGGCCTTTACCACGAGAAATAATCTTCTAAAACCAAACCTATGAAACGATTCTTAAAATATCTAACACTTACCGTCGTACTGATGGGCATTTATGTTATAACGGTATTCTTTGGAACGGATAAAGGCTGGTGGTATACACCATTTACTCAGGAAACAGCAGCCGATACATTTATGGCTTCAGTGCAAGAAGAACTTCAAAAGGAGTTTGTTGGTAATATGGCAATTGCAGTATTTGAGGATGGGAAACTGGCATTGGAATCCTTTTACTCAAAAGGTAAAACGGTGGATAGAAATACGGTCTTTCAGCTTGCATCACTATCAAAGTTTGTTTCGGCTATAGGGGTATTGAAGCTTGTACAAGAGGGGAATTTAGATTTGGACGCACCCGCAAGTCAATATCTAAGCAGATGGCAATTACCTAAAGGCGATTTTGATAGGAATGAAGTAACTATTAGAAGACTATTAAGTCACACAGCGGGTTTAACAGATCAACTAGGTTATGCCGGTTTTGAAAATCCTGATAAGATACAGTCTTTAGAAGCGTCACTAACCAAAGCTATAGATGCAGACCCTGGTAGTAATGGCGTATTAAAAGTAGGGATAGCCCCCGGAAGCGAGTGGCGCTATTCTGGTGGTGGTTTTACTTTACTTCAACTTATTGTTGAAGAGGTAAGCGGTCAAACTTTCGATGCATATATGAAAGCTGAAGTTTTTGGACCCCTACAAATGACATCTTCATTTTATCAATGGGATGAGAGCTTTCGCGAAAGCCTAAGTGGGTTTTATGAAAGTGATGGTTCTAAAGCAATACATCGTTACTACACTGCACAAGCTGCCAGCGCCCTGTATTCTACCTTGGCAGACTTAGAAAAACTCTTTTTTTTCTTGGATGAAGACAATGCTGATCGTGGGCCTTTAAATTCAAAATTTAAGCGAATGATGAGGAAGGCTGAAGCGAAAACCCTTGGCACACCCATTTATGGATTGGGAACTTTTCTATTTACAGAAGTAGAGGAAGGCGAATTTATGATTGGTCACGACGGGAAGAACAATCCACCGATTAACACTGCTTTTCGATATAACCCTGTGGCAAATAGTGGAATTATTATCCTAACAACAGGGAGCACGGATTTTGCTACAAGAATAGCCAGTGACTGGGTATTTCTTCAAACAGGAAAGATAGATGTGCTCTTATTTGTGATGCAACAAGAAAAAATGATTCAAATAATGCTTATGGGTTTAGGTATCATTTTGATTCTCTTAATGGCGATTGGTTTGATGAGAAGTGTGAAAAATAACCGTTAAAGTCTTCAAGTAATGCTACCATCCTATCCGTTGATCAAACCAAAATACTACGCATCTCTTACAAGGGATTTGGTGAATTTCATGAAATCTCCAAGGGGTGGAATCGCTGAAAACAAAAGCCTAAGAGGCAAAATCTATGACACCATAGGTCTGTTTGTGATGAAAGTGGTATTCTCCATAGTAGTGGCGTCGCTATTGCAATTTATTTATGAGCCCGAAAATCTGACTTCGAAAAGTATGGCAGCACGATTTTCTCCGTTGGCCTTACTAATGGTTGGTGGAATCGTATTGCCGCTCTTTGAAGAAATCACCTTTAGAGTATCGTTAAAATTTAAACCCATTTACCTTTCTTTAACCACAGGTGGATTTACCTACTATATACTCACTAAAGCCATTTTTAAAAGCAGATTATCTTTAGTGGATGAAACATTTTGGTACAGAATAATTAGCGCCATCATTATTATTTTGATTACGTATACATTTTACAGCAGAAAAAGGGTCAATGCAAAAGCCCAGCGATTTTACAGGAAGCATTTCAGAATGATATACTACTTGTCTTGTATGAGTTTCGCTTGGCTACACATTTTTAATTTTGAGTTAAGCTTAATTAACCTTCTATGGATGCCCATATTAACCTTACCACAATTGTTTAGTGCAACTATTGCAGGATATACGCGAGTAGCTTTTGGGTTTCCATACCCACTTTTAGTACATATGATTACGAATATGTGCTTTCTTAGTCTGACGTTTTTGCCAATTGATTAAATAAAAGGACAGGGAAATACATTTCGATTATTTTATTTGACTAGGGCGATAACCAAATTTTTTTGCAAAAGCGTTGGAGAAGGAACTTAGGCTGTCGTAACCCACTTGCCATGCTGCTTCTTGCACCGTAGCTTCCTTTTCACTAATGAGTTTGTGGGCCGAAGCAAGCCTTTCGTTTTGAAGGTATTTAAAAACCGGCACCCCAAAAATAGCCTTGAATTCCTTTTTGAGTCGAGTGGTGTTGAATCCGATGGCTCTGGAGAGTTCTAAAAGTGACGGTGGGTCCTCCAAATTTTCCAATAAAATATCTCTTGCTTTGTTCAGTTGCGCGCTGTGATTTGGTTTTGAAGTTGCTTCTTGTTTTAAAGCAAGTTGACCGAAAAAGTGAGACAATAAAGCCGTAATCTGACTTCTGAAAAACATCATTTTTGTCTTCCCGGTATAGCTGTTGGTGAAAAAGGCATCCACAATGTTTTCCATTTCCGGGGTCATGAAAAAGCTAGGGCCTTCCACATAATGATCTTTAGGGTGTACCAATTCCTCCAATAGATCGGAAAACAATTCCCCTTCCTGATTCGGTAGCTGTTCTAGATTACTCAGCTTAGTAGCCACCACAATACACTTTAAGCTCTTGTTTGGGCTTACCCTATGTTCAAATTGTACCTGTTCATCGGCATAAAAGGAGAGGGATAGGCCTTTGGTATATTGAAAATCCTTTTGGTTTTTACCGTATTTTACGGCTAAGTCTACATTGCCAGAGCCATAAAATGCAACTGCTATCAAGGGTTCTTCAAAACAACACGCATCAACTTCTGTTTTAGTGGAATCCGCTTCTTCCACCAAAATGACAAAATCGTTGATATGAATAAAATCCCGGGTCATTTTTCCTCCTTAAAATTAAGAAAAAAGAACAAGGCAATATATAAGGCAATTCAAGAAAAGAAGACACTTCAGTCAGTATTGTTGAAATAATTAAATTTACATGCCGTGAACATGGAAACAATGAACCTAAACTTTAGCGCTACTTTAATCCTATTTGGTCTCCTTCAAAGTGGAATCATGATATTTCTAATCGTTAAGAATAGAAAATGGACCCTTATCCAAAACAAATTACTGCTTGCGCTTCTGCTTGTCATGGGCTCGTCATTAGTGCCTACTTTTTTAGGACATTCAGGCTTTATTGAACGCTATGATTCCCTTAGATTTATTCCACTTCATCTGGTTATTTTTATTTTTCCCATACTGTACCTTTATTTTAAATCATTATTTGACACGACATTTCGGCTCAACCGTCAAAATCGTTTTCATTTGTTAGTGCCGGTACTCTTTTGGGGGTATTCCCTCTTTATTTGGCTGGGGAGTCTATGGGGTGTTCCGGAAAGAAAGGGAGATTGGATTTTAAAAATGGGATATTTTGAAGTGCAGTTGGCGCAGCATATTGCATTATTGCTTTTGGCATGTATTTATTCGCTAATCTCTTTTGTACAATTACGAAAAAAGAAAGTTCTGAATAAGCAACATCAATATGTACAATGGATCACATATTTATTGGTTTTCTTTTTTATGGGGGCGGCCTTTGAGTTGGTCTCGGCACTCTTAGGCAAAATCTATGGATATTGGAAAAGCTCTCCTTTAGATCTATGGCTTGGTTTTTCACTTACCATGATTGTGAAGGTCTATAATGCCGTGATACTTTATATAATATCTTTAATGGGGTATTTAGCATACTCTACTTTTAAAAAAGAGAGCGGAATTGTTGATGAAAATGTGCTACATGAAAAACTGCAAGAGATCTTAGGAAAAATGGAAGCGGAAAAACCTTTTTTGAACTTCGATTTTTCCCTGGCAACTTTTTCAAAGCAATTACAAACTAATCCTAGTGCCTTATCAAATTTACTCAATCATCATCTGAATACATCATTTAACGACTTCGCTAATAAATATAGGGTACAAGAGGTGAAAGATAAACTTAAAGAGGGGGCACACCATACCCTTACCTTGGAATCTATTGCCAGGGAATCCGGGTTTAAATCTAAAACTACTTTTTATAGGGCTTTTCATAAACATACCTCCCAAACCCCCAAAGCGTACCTGGATCAACTTAAGAAGAACAAAAAAGTTTCATAACATAATTTGAACCTTTTTCATCTGGTTTTATTTTTTTCTATTCCATGGAATCATTCAATTTTGAAAGAAATTTATTTTTCCTATGATACATCATTTAAAAAAAATAGTAGTAATTCTTATTCTTGGTCTAGGGATACAAGCCAGTGGTCAGTATAAAGAAGATGCCCTTACCATTGAAGATTTTTACCTGGACCTGGCCATAAGAAAATATATAGACAAGCCTACGGGGGAATTGACCAAAACGGATTTGGAATCTTTGACGCGATTTATCGCTATAGGAAAAGGAATCACTTCCCTAAAAGGATTGGAATATGCCAAAAATTTAACCACCCTACGCTTGGATAATAACCATATAAATGATTTAAGCCCCTTGTCGGGATTAGTATCACTCAAGGTCCTAGGGGTCAATGGTAATGCACTAGAAACTTTACAGCCACTTGAAAATCTCATTAACCTGGAGCACCTTTTTTTTGACAACAACGAGGTCTCAAGTATATGTTCGTTATGGAGGTTACAGAAACTCAGGGGTATCTCAGGAAACTTTAATAAAATTAGAAGTATAGAAGTTGCACAACATTGGAAGCAGTTGACACATTTTAATCTGGCATTTAATCAATTGGACGATATTACAGCTTTAAGAGGTTTAACAACACTCAAGGGAATTTGGATTCCACATAATAGCGTAGCATCGATTGCGGCCGTATCTTCACTCAAAGAACTGGAAATACTAATACTCGAAAAGAACCCTGTTTCAGATATTTCCCCTATGAAAAGCCTCACTAAGTTGGTCCAGGTGAATCTTATGAATACCAAGGTGAAAGATTTTGGGCCCTTATCAAATCTCAAAAATATAGGCGTATTGGTACTGCGGCAAAATCAAATAAAAGAATTGAAATTCCTTGAAGGGCTAACGAATATTGAATGGCTAGACCTAAGGGAAAACCAAATCAGCACTATTGACGCCTTGAAAAACCTGGGCAGGTTAAAGAAATTGTTCTTATCAGGGAATCACATAAAGTCAATTCTTCCCATGGCGTCCTTGAAAAATATGGATTGGGTATTGTTGGATCATAATAAAATAGATAACCTCTGGCCATTATACCATTTGGATGGCCTTACGGATGTTTCCGTTCATGGAAATCCATTGGATACTACTAGGGAATTGACTCATATGAATAAGAAAGTAATCCAAAATATGAAATCAAAACACAAGAATATCCTAAGCAAGGGAATAGAAGTAAATTCCATCTATCAATTGGCACCAAGTAAAAAACTTTGATTCAGAGGTTGGTCAAATCCTAAAATTAACATATTTCATGAAAAATCTGAAGTTCGTCCTATTGTTTCTTACCCTATATGCCCAGGGTCAAAAGAATACCATTTCAAATTTGGAGAAGTCAATCCCTAAATGGCAAGTAGAGCACAACGTACCTGCCGTTGCTGTAGGGATCATTGAAGACGGACAAGTCTCCTATACTAAAGTTTTTGGGGAGCAAAGAAAGGGTAGGGGGGCGAGCGATGCAACCATTTTTACCGTTGCATCCCTGACCAAACCAATCTTTTCGATAGTGGCACTCAACCTCATCGAGAAAGGTAAATTGCAATTGGATGAGCCCCTTTATAAATATCATATTGATCCAGATTTAACCGTAAATGAAAACCTCAAAAAGTTAAATGCCAGGTACGTACTAAGCCACCAATCAGGTTTTGTGAACTGGAGAAATATGAGTCCAACCAAAAAACTTGAATTTAATTTTGAACCCGGGAGTCAGTATCTGTATTCTGGGGAAGGTTTTGAATTTTTACGAAAAGCCCTTACCAATAAAACGGCCAAGACCTTACCAGAATGGGCGGAAGAGGTTCTTTTTAACCCCCTTGGTCTCAAGGATATTGCTTTCACTTGGAACCCCAAATGGGATATAGAAAAAGTAGCCTATCCGTATAACATCAATTTGGAAGAATATGCATATGCACCCAGAACCGAATTAAATGCGGCGGCAGGATTGCAAACAACGATAAAGGATTATACAGAAGTTTGTGCGTATGTATTGAGAGGAGGCGGCCTTTCCAAGTCCTTATTTGATGAAATGACAAGGCCTCAAGTAAGGGTAAAGGAGAATCTCTATTACGGATTAGGCTGGGAAGTTATTCCTTCGCTCACAAATAAGGAGACCGTCCTAATGCATCCGGGAAATGAAAATGGCATCTCAACCATGGTCATTCTCTTACCTGAATCCAAGAGAGGAATAGTGGTCTTTACCAATGGGGATGGCGGATTTGAAATCTATCAAAAGGTGGTGGAATCCTACCTTCCAGAAGGAAAGGAAATTTTTGAAATAAAGAATAAAAAATTGATTCCTACACCAAAATATACCATTTCTCCACAGCAATTAGCAAACTACCTTGGCCGTTTTCAGATAAAGGAAAATGTCAGCTTTGATATTGTGGAAAAAGTGGGTGAATTGTATTTAGCGATTCCGGGACAACCACTTTTTAGGCTAGTGCCACAGTCCAATACGATCTTCCAGATTGATGAAGAGTTAAAGGTTGAATTTTCTTCCTCAGGGAAAGAAAGGTATACTTCCGTTTATATTTACCAATTTGGAGTGAGGATTTATAAAGGGGAAAGAGTTAAAAACTAATTCCTGAATTAGGAACAAAACAAACCATAGAGCGAAGATCCTTTTATTTAAAATACAAAGTCTTCTACAGACAAAACGGTAGTGAATTTAAGGGGGCTTACAAGACGTTCTGCTTTATTTGGGTCTGAGTGCCTCAATAAACCCAGTATCTACCCACATTAGGTTTTTCTCACCGTCGCCAAGAAAGCGGGTAAAGAAAAAGTATTTCCCATCGGATGTTACACTGCCAGAGGCATCTGGAAGTTCTGTATTTATTGGAACTCCCAAATTCATGGCATCGCCCCATGAACCATCTTGCTGACGAAAACTAATATACATATCAAGATTACCGTTTTCTCTTTGACTATCAAAAATAAGGTAGGACTCATCCGGAGCAATGAATGGGTGGAATTTCCTCATTCCCATATCCATGTCCACTGTTCTGGGTTTTTCACGTATGCCGTCTATTAGTCGGGAATAACTAATGGTTCCTACTCTAGATGATTTATCATAAAAGGGAGACGTATCAAAATAGTAAGTTCCATTGGATGAAGCCGTAAGGCGCATAATGGGAATAGAATCAAAGGGTGCTCCCAGGCTTTTCACCTCCGACCAGCCCGAAGGGGTTCGCTCCCTATATTCGTTTCCTATGTGCATAATCTTACCGTCGGGAGAAACCCCTTGGGGTACCATAAAAGATTCCGTCCATACATTATCTTGGTATTGAATGGCAACCAAGGCATGATTTTCCAATTCCTCATCGGTTCTGCGAAAATAAATCTCTTCTATATTGGGTGAAAAAGCAGCTTCCTGTTCACTTTGTGCTGTAGAAACAACATGGGGAGCAAAAATTTCTGGGATGGAACCTGGGGGTTTTTGCGCGAAAAAAGGATCTTCTAAGGGTGGGAAATCAGCATCGGGTACTTTGTTTTTTTTAGAATTACAAGCATTTAAAATCAGTGTCGATATAAGTATTAAACCAAATCTGTTGTAATTTCTCATGGATCGTATTTTTAAGGATTTCTCTAAATAAGCTTGCAAGATTCATGATCGAAGTATTGCAGGCAGAGGACTTATTTTGTTTTTCGTGATTTTTAGTATTGATGCCGCAAACGCCTAACAAATGTATCCTATATTCAGGGTATAGAGCCATGAACAGGATAAACACCTCAATTAAATGATAAAATCATTTTGTCATTGATAAAAGGCTTTTGTACAGAAATTAAGGTATTTATATGTAAAAGGAAGTTTCTAAACATAGAGTAGATATCTTCTTTAGATTAAAGCAAGGAGAATTTATAACATTTGCTGATAGTAAGGACAAAAAAGTGCGATTTAAGCTAGCTAAGATTGAGAAGCGATTACCAAAGCGAAAAAGGAAGTATTTTGATGCAGATTTAAAAGATAACTTTGAAAAGATTTATTACCATGTGAAGTCTATTTTCAAGCATTAATAGGTGCTTTTAAAAAATTAATAATTCTTGTCATATTTCTTCAACTTATGTCACTAAATATAAAAAGAGACTACCAAATTACGTGCAGGATTTAAATTTCGAACAGGTTCTTGAAATCAATAAAGAAAAAATATACAGAATCTGTAGAGTGTACGCCGTATCCCCTATTGAACCTCAAGATTTATTTCAAGAGGTAACTTATCAAATTTGGAAATCGTTACCATCCTTCAAAAGCATGTCCAATATAGATACTTGGGTATACCGTATTGCGTTGAATGTATGCATGCGCTCTAAACTAAAATTAGAAAGGAATAATACTAAAACAGACCGTTTTGACTCCATTGAATTTAGAGTAAGTGAACACCTCTCAAATGATGTGGATGATGAAAAATATCGTTTTCTAAAGGAGTGTATAGCAACCTTAAATGAAAGTGATACATCAATATTAGTATTGTTTCTTGAAGAGTTTTCATATAAACAAATTTCAGAAGTAACAGGTTTAACAGAAAATCATATTGCTGTTAAAATGAAACGCATTCGCAAGAAATTATTTGAATGTATTAAGCCTAAACTAAACTAAAATGGAAGAACAAGAACTTAAAAACATCTGGAAGCATTCTTCTAAAACAGAAGAGATACATATAAACACATCCCAATTACTGAAAGATTTTAAAGTTGGGATGGAAGATAGAGAGCGTATTGTGCTCAAGAGAGACCGAAGAGAAATTATAGGGGCTACAATAGGTTTTATCGGTTTTGGATATTCCTTTTATGCATACCCTTACGTGATTTCTCGTATTGGTGCTATAACTGGACTGGTAGCTTTAGTTTATATCGTTATTAAATTAAGAAACAACCGAAAGAGTAAGTTGGTTCAGAAATTATTTTTATCCATTCAAGAACAATTGAATAGTCAAAAACAATTTATGCTCAGTCAACATAAATTATTAGATACTGTAATATATTGGATTTCAATACCAATTTTTATAGCCAATGCTTTGCTAATTTGGGGTATTTCAAAATCTGAACAACCACTAACTATATTAGAACAACTTACTATCAAATGGGAGTTTAAACTAATTGCAACTCTAATTTTCGCATTGATATTTGGATATGTAGGATTGATAAATAAAAAAGCAGCAAAAGCAAACTGGAAACCACTTATAAACCAGGTAGATAGCATCATCAAAGACTTAAAAGAAAAAGAAAAGTAATTGTTGCTGTCATATTTTTAAAACTCTTGTCACTAAATAATTAGAAACCTAATACAAGAGTTAATATGTCGAAGAAAAATATACACATCATTTTTAAAATAATAGGCATAGTTGTTATGACTATTACATTTTTGGTGGTACCGGATACTAAACCTTGGTACTACAAATTACTATTCTTTGATGTTGGATTAGCAATCTTTATGATTCCGAAATTTTCAAAACTGAAGAGAAAATTTATAAAAATTAAAGAATCCCTGTAGTTCCACATAACACTATTTAAACACACAATATAAAGACAAAACAAAATGAAGAATGCAATTTATCGTAAAAATACCAACATTAACCAGAAAATGGGAATAGTGTTAATCATTTTCTCCCTCTTTTCATCAACAACCATTTTTGCTCAAGATTATTCTAAACCTATCGAAGCTTTTAGTAAAAGCTTTGCAGATAAAAACACCGAAGCCTTATTACCCTACATAAGCATGGATTTACAGTTTGGTGAAATTCCAAAAAAAAATAGCCCTGCTATTATGAAAAATATAGTGACTAATCTTCCAAAACTAAATAGTATGAATATTATTGATAGTGAAGATGGTAAAGCAAAAGTAGTCTATGATTTTGAGGGTTTAGGAAAAAGCGAATCTTACATTTATTTTGATAAAAAAGGTAAAATCACAAAGATTCAATTCGTTGAAGATTTGATCCAACAAGAGGCAGAAGCAAGGCGGCAGCAACAAGGAGTCCAATTGCCAAATCCAGGAGCCTTGGGAGATAAATATATTCCTACGAAAGTTGAGTTTGCCGCGCAGGATGGTTTGTTTATTAATGCAAACCTTTACGAAATAGACAAGAAAAAGCCTATTGTTTTGTTAATGCATCAAGCAAATTCCAACAGAATTGAGTATGCGGATATTGCTCCTAAACTTAATGAAATGGGCTACAATTGTTTGGTTGTAGATTTACGTGCAGGTGGCCCATTAGCAGGTAAACCGAATAAAACAAGAGTGAGAGCCGTTGAAAAAAAATTATCAAATGAAATGATAGATGCACAAAAAGATATAATAGCAGCTATTAATTATCTGAATGAAAAATACAGCAAAAAAGTAATTGTTTGGGGAAGTTCATTTTCATCGAGTTTAGCTCTTTTGGAAGGCTATAATAACGATAAAGTAAAAGCGATTATTGGGTTTAGCCCTGGTGATTATTTTGGTGATGCTGCACCATCACTAAGTAACGTATTTTCAGAAATAGATAAGCCTTACTTCGTAACCTCCTCAAAAGATGAAGCAAAAACTTTGAAGGCACTAATTGGTAATTTAAAATTGAAAAAGAACCAATTTCAATTTATACCAGAATCCAATGGGTTTCACGGTTCACGTGCTCTTTGGGAAGGGCAAGAAGGCAGCGGTGAATATTGGAACGCTGTCAAATCATTTCTAAAACAAGTCAATTAACCAATGAAAAATACAATCTTAAAATTTGGAGTATTACTCACTATAACACTGCTCCTGATATTTGGTATTTGCTATGCCATGAATACGTATGTAGACCCTCCATGGTGGTATAGTCCACTTGGTTTTTTAGCCAATGTTTTAATTTTTGTTTATGCTTTTAAGGCATTTAAAAACTTGAATGATAACCTAATGACTTATGGAGATGCAATAAAAATTGGACTTGGAGTAGCTTTAATTGCAGGTACTCTTATGGGCATATTTCGATACTTATTAATAACGTCTATAGATCCCAATTTTATTAAAGAAAGTGTGCGGTTATTTAAAATACACCATTCAGATGTACCAATAGAAGTTGAGGAAGGAAAGGGCTTTATGCAAGTAAGCATTATGACGGTTATTGAGTTCATAACGACTTTCTTTTCAGGACTGTTCGTTGCCTCAATTATTGGACTTTTCTTGAAGACTAAAAGGCAAGTAACAAGTGATGCTTAGGAAAACAATATATAATCGATTTACTTGAATAGACATGTCTGGAAAAATAAATCTATCTGAATTGGTAAAAGAAATAAACCCAGTACTAAATGAAGGAGAGTATGTGTTTTCAACAGTGAAGAAAATAGATGAAATTCCTAGAAAAGATACGGTTTGTGAATTCAAAGAAAAAGCAGGATTTACTATTATAATTGAGCGTAAAAAAGCAGATAAATTGAATCTAAAGTATAATTATATAGCATCTTGGATAACACTAGAGATTCACTCCTCATTAGAAGCGGTAGGATTCACTGCTTTGTTTTCTGGTGAATTAGCTAAAAATAATATAAGCTGCAATGTTATTGCGGCATATTACCATGACCACATTTTTGTGGATAAAAAAAATGCTAAAAAAGCCATTCTAGTACTGACAGGTTTGTCAAAAAGATATAAATGAATATTTAAAAGAGGGTTAATAATAGCATAAATTATCTCACAGTGAAATCAATTAAAGAACACATGATTAAAATTTCAGTATTAGCATTTATTCTACTTTTAAGCGCTTGTAAAACAGATAAATCAAACAAAAAAGATGATGATTCTTCAGCCAAAGTAAATTTTTACCTCGGTCAAGAACCTCCAGGATTAATTCCTGTAGCCTTCGCTCCCAATATGGTTACAACGGCAGGCTGGGAAAATTGCGGAGCCTTTAGCCCAGATATGAAAGAATTTTATTTTCTTAGACAAGTTGGAGAAACTAATAAGAAGCAGGAATTTGTGGTTTATAAAAATGAGGGGGATTCTTGGACCGAGACCGTGATTTCTCCACGCAAAGGACAGCCTTTTGTATCCCCGGATGGTAAGACATTGCACTTGGGTCGCCGCTATATGGAACGGATGGATAACGGCGAATGGTCTGAAATAAAAAAACTCGAACATCCTTTTGACAGTTTACCCATTATGCGCCTTACTGCTTCTTCTAAAGGCACTTATTTTTTTGATGAGTTCAAACGCGACTTCACAGGAGATATTCGTTATTCACGACTCATAAATGGAAAGTATGAAGAGCCAAAACTACTCAATGAAAAAATCAATACTGGCGGAAGCTTTCACCCTTATATAGCTCCGGATGAATCTTATATACTATTTGATAGTAAAAAAGAAGGTGGATATGGGGATTCTGATATTTATATCAGCTATCGTCAACAAGATGGAGAATGGGGTGACCCCATTAATCTAGGAGCTGATATAAATACAGAGGCGTGGGAAGCTTCCGCTAGTGTAACCCCTGATGGAAAGTATCTTTTCTTCAATAGAAATATGGGGTCAAAAAAATACGAAAATGTAGACATTTTTTGGGTAAGTGCAGAGGTGATAGAAAAACTTAGAACTCAACAATAAATCGTATCTGCCGCCAACACGCTTTTAGATGTAATTAGAGAATTTTTGAATATGGGAAAGTATGAATGATTTCAAACGGAGAGAATTTATAAAACTAAGCGCTTTAGGGTTTGCAAACATTGCTTTACAGCTTAATTCCATTTCCTTATATGCACAATCGGCAAACGCTCATCTAGGAAAATGGAATAAAGATACTCTACTCAATTGGGATGCCTTTTTAGAACGTATTACCCAATTGGCCAAAACACAACATCAATCACATTGGAACCAAAAACTGTATGCTGAACAGGTAAAACAATTACTTCTTCAGTGCAATTTTCCAGAATTTGAAAATGTCAAAAAAGGATTGAACGACTTTACAAATAATACCAAAAACTGGATTGAAGCCTCAGGTTTACATAAGGAAGTAGATTTTCAAGTATCGCTATTTCAATTTGACAAAGGTGAATATATTCCTCACCATGACCATCCAGATATGACTGGAGTAATAAATGTTGTTTCTGGAAGCTTATTGACCAAAAATTATTCAATAGAAGAACAACTCCCAACAACAAGAGAAGTTATAAAAAAGGGTCGAAAAGAAGTATTGCAAAAGTGCGTCATCAGGGAAGTAGAGAATGAAATTATTAAGGGAGGAGATGTTAGCATTCTTACTGCACATGAAGGAAATATCCATTCAATAATGCCAAATGAATTAACTCAATTGGTTGATGTGTTTACACCAGCCTACAGTCCTGATACGAATGCCAATTGGTATGAGGTAAACGAAGATGGGTTTTATAAGGGACGTAAAAATGTATTTGAAGCAGAATATATAACCAAAGGGCTATCAGAAGTACATACGATAAAACTAAGCAGCGAGGTATTAAATCGATATGTTGGTTCATATAGAATTAATGATAAAAACTTTCTTAAGATTTTCAGGAGAGATAAAGAAGTTATTTTGGAGCCAACGCGCAGCTTAGATGCCCCTGGAAGGAAAATGAGGTTATTACCTTATGAACAAAACAAGTTTTGGGTAGAAGGCGAGAATACTCGTTGTGTTTTTAATATAGACAATGAAAAAGCCCCTCAAAACCTTACTTTATATACTATCCCTGGACCAGGAGTTACTGCCAAAAAGATTGAGTACTAAAACAGTAAAAGAAAGTGAAATTATGATAGACTACTATCATTACTTACCATGCAAACAAACCAATACGAAACAGTCCTGAAATTGATATCAACGCTACTTGTCTTCACATTTCAGATTGCTGCCAACAAAAAAGCAAAAGTTATTCTTTATGTATACTAAACAGGATTTCGTCCCATATATATCGCATTTGCTCACTTTCTATGCCAACCGCTGTAACGGGAATGTTTCCTGTTCGTTTTAATCTAAACACACGTAAAATTATGAGCATACTTCGTATCAAAAACCTATCCAAAACCTACAGCAATGGGGTAAAAGCTTTGGCTAACGTCAATCTTGAGTTGCACAATGGTATGTTTGGCCTTTTAGGACCTAATGGTGCTGGTAAATCTTCCCTTATGAGGACGTTAGCTACTTTACAGGAAGCAGACACAGGAAGTATTACACTTGATGATATTAACATCATAGAGCAGCCAGCAAAGCTTAGGGAAGTTCTTGGATATCTACCTCAAGAGTTTGGCGTTTACTCCAGGATAACGGCCCAACAATTACTTCATCATATTGCCACTTTAAAAGGCTTTACCCAAGCTTCGGAACGCAAGGAGATGGTAGCCTATTTGTTAGATAAAGTTAACCTTTATGAAAAGCGCAATAAAAGCGTTAAGAAATTTTCCGGGGGGATGAAACAACGCTTTGGTATTGCTCAAGCACTTATAGGGAATCCTAAGCTTTTAATTGTAGATGAACCTACCGCAGGTTTGGACCCTACAGAACGCAACCGATTCTATAACCTTTTGGCCGATGTGAGCAGTGAGGTCATAGTGATCCTTTCCACCCATATCGTAGAAGATGTAAAAGAACTATGTACTGATATGGCCATTATGAACCTTGGTAAGGTCATCTATCAGGGTACGCCTTCCAAAGCAGTAGAAGAACTTCAGGGAAAAATATACCAAAAGAAGATAGCACGTTCCGAACTTCAAACCTATTCCCAGGACCATAATATCATCGCTACCCGAATGATAGAAGGTCATCTCCATATTTTTACACATAGCGACACTCGTCCTGGGCAAAATTTTGAAGTAGCCTCACCCAATCTGGAAGACGTTTTCTTTCTGAAGATCAATCGTTCCAAATCCACGTCATAATTATTAAATCTACAAGGATGTTTAAAACTTTCTTTAAATCAGAGCTCCAGTATCACTTGCGTAAACCTATTACATATGTTTACCTAGTTATCTTCTTTTTCATAGAGTTTATTGCCATTGTATTGAATCCGGATGCAGGGGGAAGGGTACTGAGAAATGCGCCTTATCAACTACATCATCAAATACTTCAACTGAGTTTTTTTAGTCTATTTATCGTCTTTGCTTTTGTCAATCAAACTGCGCTTAAAGATTATAAAAATAAGTTTGATGAAATTCTATTTACGACCCCGCTTAAGCGATCTGGCTATTTTTTTGGTAGGTTCTTTGCTGTGGTATTCTTAGCCACTTTTCCCGCAGTGGCGGGGTATCTGGGCTTTATAATAGGGAGTTGGCTAGCCCCTATTTTTGGTTGGGCCGGTCCCGAACGGTTTGGTCCTTTTCATATAGAGACCTTCTTGGGCAACTACTTTCTTTTTATTCTTCCTAATGCCTTTATCCTAAGTAGTATGATGTATGCCTTAGCCATGAAATGGAAACATAGTGCTGCGGCACTTTTAATTATTGTATTCTTCATAGGCATGTCTGTTCTTGCCCAAGTACTGGAAGTAGACCCTACCGAAAAAACGGTATCCGGCTTTCTGGATATGACGGGCGTTTCCGCTTTTAGAAATGCTTCAAAATACCTGAACATCACAGAAAAACATACCTCCGTAATGCTCTATTCCAAACAAATTTTTTGGAATAGGTTGATTTGGATATCAACCGCGGCAGGTATGCTATTCATTTCCTACAGCACCTTTACAATGCGTAAAAATAAAAGCAAGAAACATCCATAAATTATAGAACCAATGCGTACTGCTGTTAAAAATAGGAAAACCTCCTGGAGCCAGTTTAAAAGCTTCTTTTTTATTGGTTTTCTCAACATTGTTAAATCACCTGTTTTTAAGATTATTTTGGTTCTTGGCAGCGCTTTTCTTTTGATCAACCTTTTTTCAGGGAATCGCCTATGGGGTCATAGGGCCTATCCCGTAACCTATTTGGTCATCGGTGTTATCAATTACTTTAGTAGCATACTGTTGGTCATACTGCTTGTATTCTATAGCGGAGAGTTGGTGTGGCGGGATAAAGACCAACATTTGGATGAGATTATTGATACCACACCGTACACTGCATTTGTGTCAGTTCTTGCAAAAATGGTATCGCTTGTCAGTATTATTTCCATCCTCCATTTGGTATTTATCTGTATAGGAATTTCGTATCAGCTATGGAATGGGTTCAGCCGTGTGGAAATCGATCAGTATCTAACCAATTTCCTTTTGGAACCCTTTCCCAATTATATCATATATGCTGCTATCGCAATGCTGTGCCAGGTACTTTTGAACCATAAGTATTTGGGATACCTGGTGTCGCTACTCCTATTTTTTGGTTGGGAACGGTTGCTGAGCATTATGGACGTGTCCACCCATTTACTGGCCATAGCTAGAGGGCCTTCCCTACAATACTCAGATCTTAATTCTTTTGGGCCGGGCCTGGAAGGGGCATTATGGTTTAAATGGTATTGGTTGCTATTCGCTTTTATTTGTGTATTGATAACAAGTGCATTATGGAATCGTGGGATTAAAAAATCATTGCTGTTACGCATTAAAATTACACCGAAAGTATTGTCAAAAAATAACTTCATACTATTTCTAGGTAGTACGCTATTATGGGTTTTAGTGGGGGCTTTTATTTTTTACAATACTGAAATAATAAACACCAATCGCAGTAGAAAACAAGAGCAGGAAATTTCTGCATCTTATGAGACGCGCTACAAAAAGTATGCTGAAAAGCCGTTGCCAAAAATCACTAATATTAGCTATGATATTGCTATTTTTCCTAATGAACGCAAGGTTACTGCCAAAACCAAACTCACCCTTACCAATGAGGAGCAAGAATCGATAGACATCCTATATTTTACTATGAATCCGGGATGGGAAAGCGAATTATACATTCCCAACGCCCAATCACTAGTTAAAGACGATACCCATTTCTTTAGGTCGTATCGACTAATGGAACCTTTGCCACCCAATGCTTCCCTAGAAATCACCTTAAAGGCTTCGTATGGAACCCAAGGATTTGAAAATGAACGAGGAAATACCAGGGTGGTAAAAAATGGCACCATGATCCAAAATCGGAATTTTCTTCCCTATTTGGGTTATAACCCAAGATTTGAAATTCAGGATAACGCTGCCCGAAAAGAATATGGCCTTGTTGAAAAAGACGGCTTACCTCCCCTCACTAAAGAGCGGTCCAAATATCATATGGAACATCCGATAGGTAGTGGCACCTCTAATTTTATCCCGGCCAAGACGATCATATCCACTGCTGCGGACCAGGTGGCCATAGCTCCTGGAAGTCTCGTAAAACAATGGCAAGAAAACAATCGGAATTACTATCAGTATGTTTTGGATACCCCTTCAATCAACTATCATACGTTTAATTCGGCACGCTATGAAAAGGCACATCGTAAATGGAATGGCATTGACTTGGAAGTATATTTTGATAAAAAGCATCCCCAAAATATCGCTAAGATCTTGGATGCCATGGAGCGCTCATTAACCTATTACACCAAAAACTTTGGCCCTTATTACCATAAACAATGTAGAATCATAGAAGTACCGCGTTATGTTAGCTTTGGAGGACAGGCATTTCCTGGCACTATGCTGTACAATGAAAGTGCTGGTTTTATCCTGAACATTGAAGAGGATACCAAAGTGAACCCGGTTGACGCCGTTATTGCCCATGAACTGGCACACCAATGGTGGGCGCACCAGCTTATTGGGGCCAATATGCAAGGCCACGCAATGTTGAGTGAAGGGCTGGCAGAATATTCCACCCTAATGGTCCTTAAAAATCAGTTGAGAGATCCAATAGCATTGCGTCGTTTTCTGGATTATGACCATCAACGTTATCTAACAGGGCGAAGTAATAATAACGGTATAGAACCGTCCTTGCACAAAGTGGAAAATCAACGACATATCCAATACGGCAAATCGAGTCTCATTTTTTATGCCTTACAAGAGTATATAGGAGAAGAAAAGATCAATATGGCACTTAGTGATTTTTTGAATCGCTATAAATATAAAGAACCGCCCTATCCCAGCACCTTAGATTTTTTAGATCATTTGAATGCCATGGTACCTGATTCCCTGAGTTCTTTTGTTGAGGAAAGTTTTAAAAAGAATATTATTTATGATATAGGAATAAAACAAGCAGCATATAAAAAGCAGGGGGATACGTACCAAATTGATATAGAAATTGAATCCCATAAAATAGCATCAGATAGTATGGGTAACGAAGTTGAAGCTGGTATGGATGATTGGGTGGAACTTGGCTTTTTTCTGGATGAAGATGAAAGAGAACTGTATTACACTAAAAAAATAAAATTGAACAAGGAGTTTACCAGTTTAAGTATTGCCTTAGATAGCGTTCCGGCTAAAGTGGCTATAGACCCTAGACATTTACTAATAGATCGATATTATGATGATAATATTCTTCCGTTACAAACAAGAGTTTCCCGCTAATAAAGATTCTAAGTTATCAAGACAATATTGATTACAAAAAAGGTAATAACGAAGGCTCAATGGGAAGTAAACCAAAAGAGGACTGCCCGAAAGAAGAACGCAATTTTCCAAATCTGAATGACAATCAAATTTTGAAAAGGGATACCAAGAAGTAATGTTGTTTTTAAAAGAAACAATATCTAATCTAATAGAAACTGTAGTTGTTTTAGTTTCTATGGTTTTATTTACGAGTCGCTGTATAGGTTCCATCAGGTTGTATGGCAACTAATTCATGAAAGACACCATTTTTGGGTTTCTTAAATTCAATTTTAAACGCATTGGATATTCTAAAAGTAAATTGGTGTTCTCCTGTAGGGACTAGTTCGTAAGGAGGTTGGTCTGCTACGAATACATAAAGTTTTGTTCCATTATCTTCTGTGTAAATCTTTATGGTAGTTTCTTTTAATTTATATTCACCAACATATTGCTTGAATATATCCGGATCTATAGGGATGACTTTAGGTCTATCATCTATGGCATCAGCTTTGGGTTCTATTCTAAATTTTGCATTTGAAACTAAACCATTTCCAGTTATTTCTTCATTTATCCATTGTATATACTGTGATACTCTTGTATAAAACTCTTCTACACCATACAGTCCATCGTCACCACCTTTTGGATCTTGCCCTGAGCTAATCCCTGCAAGGTATACCTCGTTGTCCTTTAAAATAAAAGCGGGTCCACCGCTATCACCTGCACCACTAATGCCTTCAAATTCAGTAAGGTACTTTGTTTTGGTGTCGGGATGATCAAATGTCCAATACAGCCATTCTTTATCTACTCTTTCAATCCTATTGGTGGCACCTCTTTGTTTGCCGTCGTTACCATTTTCACCAATGAGTCCATTTCCCTTGTCGCCTCCTCCTACCATATATACTAATTTGTCAAGTTCATCATTGTCGGTGTATAATTTTGCGTTTAATGCACCAAGAGGTTTTTGCTTCAAATGTAATAATGCGATATCAGCATCTTCATCTTGTCTTTCAATCCAGTAAGGATTCATTACTACCTTATCTACTTCAATTTCGATATCATTAATGATTACAAAATGCTTTTTTCCGTCCCTGAATTTATTTACAATTTCTATAGCGCAATGCGCAGCTGTTAAAGCCCATTGATCTGCTATAATTGTACCTTCACAATCAGGTAGGTTTAAATGGCACATATATTTTTCAAATTTCTCGGCAAGTTTGATAAATTCGGAATC
This sequence comes from Spongiimicrobium salis, assembly GCF_043678055.1. Classification (NCBI taxonomy): domain Bacteria; kingdom Pseudomonadati; phylum Bacteroidota; class Flavobacteriia; order Flavobacteriales; family Flavobacteriaceae; genus Spongiimicrobium; species Spongiimicrobium salis. Next base: position 205,852 of record NZ_JBHEQA010000001.1, on the reverse strand, counting down.
TTCTTTATCGTGTCTAGTTACCATTTCACTATTCTTGACACTACTTTTATAGCTAAAGCTTACTAGTATCAAAGACATCGTTAGAAGCAATAGAATTGCGTTTGTTTTTTTCATTTTATTTTAAAATTTTTAGAATTTGATTTTATTACGCTACATGAACACTGTTGTAGATACTACTGTTACTCTGCTAGTAAAAAATTTGATATCCCTCTTGCAATGGTGTATACAGATGCTTTAAATTCATTACTGAGCACGATTATTGTAATTCCCTTGTTTGGGTAGATCCACATATCAGAGGTAAACAAAGTACTCGCACCTCCATGAACCACTAATTTATTCTCCGAATCATTGTTTTCAATTCCCCAGCCATATCCATAGCTATCGTATAGATTTGTGGGTTGGAAATGAGGAAAAAGATATTTCGATGTAGTTGCTTCATCTAGTACCGTATTGTTCATTATTGATTGGCTCCAGAGTAATAAATCATTCGCTCGTGTTAGAAGACCTCCATTTCCTTTAAGATTGAGATACGGACCATTGTCACTCCAATTCTCTTCATTTGGTTTATTATTTTCAACGCCATTCAAATAACCGTTGGCCACTTCATTTTGTTGCCAATCTGGAATGATATAACCAGTATGGTCCATATTTGAAGGTTCAAAAATCTCTACATTTAAAAAGCTCTCATAATCCATTCCACTGGCTTTTTCAATTATTAAACCAAGTAAACTATAGCCTACATTAGAATAATTAAATCGTTCTCCAACGGGGCTAATTAATGCACTATCAAAAACTTGGTCTAAAAACGCTTCTTCGGTTATGGTTTCATAATCTCCACCTATTCCAGCTCTTAAACCAGAAGAATGTGTGAGCAACTGATGAATGGTTATATTTTTTTTGTCGTTAGGAACAGCATTAAAGTATTTTGATAAATTATCATCAACCGAAACCTTATTTTGCATGGACAATTTTAGTATTCCTGCGGCAGTCAATTGTTTTGTGATGGAGCACATATCAAAAACAGTATTGATATCATTCAATCCATTTTCTTGACTACTTTTTCTTCCATATGCTTTATTAAATAAGATATTGTCATTTTGAGCGATTAAAACAACACCTGAAAAGTCTCTTTCCATAAGTTCTTTATCAAGGCTTGATAAATCATCAATCAGTAACTCTTCCTCACTATTAGTACAACTAAAATTCATCAATGAAAATGATAGTATTAGAAGTAAAAAGATGGTATTTGTTTTTTTCATGATTTTATATGGTTTAATTGATTGAAATAAAAGTTGAAATATTTAAAAAATAAAAACCCAAGTGAATTCACTTGGGCGGCTATAAAATCTAATTTTAGAAGAAGAAATAACCAACGGATAGTTGAAATACTCCATTTCTATTTTTATCGGAGACCCCATTAAAGTCAATAATATTAGACAACCCAAGATTATATCTTGCGCTAAAATTGAGTCCGTTATCAAGTTTATAACCAACACCAAAATTCACTCCGAAATCTGTCGATTTTAAAGCATCCTCAAAGTTTATGGAACCTCCTTCAGTAGAAAGTAAAAAACCAATTTGTGGCCCTGCTTCTAAGCTCAATCCCTTGGTAACATAGTATTTTCCCATTATTGGGACATTTAGATAGTTTAATGAAATTACACCCTCAGAATCAATGTTCGTATCTGCCCCTTGTCGGGAATACATAACTTCGGGTTGCAAAGCGAATTTGTCTGAAATTTTCCATTCTGCCATAACGCCAAAATGGAAATCGGTATTGGGAGTAAAATCTTCGGTATCGTCTCCTGTAACAAATGCAAAGTTTAAACCTGCTTTAGCTCCAAATTTTACTTCTTGCGCATTGATAGCAGTTAATCCTAAAACTGTAATAACGGTCATTAATATTATTTTCTTCATGATTGATGTTTTTATTTAATTGTTTGTATTTTTTAATCTAATTTTCTTTTAAAGATGTAGCGTGTAATAAAAATGCCATTTCCGTCGTTCCCGCCGGCATCACTTTCCACAGCACTTGTTACAAATACCAAATCCCAGCCTTCAGAAATCATTGCTGTTAATTTCGAGGAAATTAGGGCGTCATTTGCTGCTATATTTTGAAATCGTATACCCCCTAGATTATAAAAGTTTAATAATTTTGTTTCTTCAAAATCCTTTACCCTAATATCTTTTCTTTTCGACTTATTTCTTGTATTATCATCTTTTGTTTGCGTAGAAGTAAATTCTTTATAGTCCCTTTTCTCGTTTGCCGAAATTAAACGCGACCTACCTAATCCATCTGGTATGATAGACTCTACGCTTGTAATTACCTTTACTTCAAATTTTTGGTTTATTGTTTCTTGTGCAAAAACATTAGTTGTTAGCAATGTTAATACTGTTGTAATTGCAATTAATTTTAATTTTCTCATTGTACTATATTTTATTGTCTATACGTTAAACCATATCTCCATTCACTTGCCATAATATGGTTCCGGAATACCCTATTTTAAATTCTTTTTTATCTAGGAAGGCGCCACTGTCATCTTTTCCTTGTTGAGCTTGAGTATTTAGTGCATAAACACCAAGTAGAAAAAGGATAGTATTTTTTTCATCTTTTTAATTGAGGTGTTACGGTCTATTGTGGGCAAGGCAATACTATTCCAAATGCTTCACTAAACCCCTGTTTAAGAAAACACTCAAAAGGCGAATCATGACCGCCATTTCCGGAAAGTATGTTTGCATTTTTCGATTGTAAAAATGCAACTTCTTCGGCCGTAAGGCTACCAACAGCCATGTCTGTTTCTCCATAAATGTATGTTATGTTAGATAGGCTTTCAATAGTATTAAATTGCTCTGTATATCTATTCATTCCTAATCCAGCAAGTATTCTAGCTTCATTTCTATTAAATACATCTTCAGATGGTTCATCATCTACTATAGGAGTAAGGCCGTTTTCAAAAAACGCTTCCTTTCCTTCGGCCAGACCCTGCCACATCGCATCGTTAATGTCTAGCCTACCTGTTATAATTAAATAATCATCGGCCGCAGCTATTCCTTTTTGCGCAATAAACTCTTGCGTTACAAATGCGCCAAATGATATTCCAGCGACATAAACCGTTCTACCTTGATCTTTAAAATAAGTGATCACTTCAGAAAGCATCTCTACACTTTCGGCATTAACATTAATGGCTTGGTCTAATGTTATATCATTGCCTTCTAATATGTTAGGGTTTAATGTTTGGGCCTGATGTACAGTTACGGTTAAAATATCTTGCGGACGACTAATATCTTGTGCAAGGTCATCTACGATATCTATTGCCAATTCGGTACTTGGACCACCTGGTACAGCTATCAGTACTGTAGGAGCTTTTTCATCTCCTCTGAAATAAATTAAATCTTTAATGTTTTGGGATATCTCGGTAATACCTGCAGGAGATATTCCATTATCATCATCATTAGAACAGGAGAATGTAACTATTGATACTAGTAGAACTAGAAATTTATTGGTAAGCGTAGATAAGCTATTTGAATTTTCTATTTTAAAAAACGTTTTTTGCATGATGAATTTTTTTATGATTTCCTGGCAAAGAAATAGATGAAAACGCTCTGGGATAGAATAATTTGACGACCGTTGCATAGTTCTTGACGAACGTAAGAATTACTTAATTACAAATAAAGAATAGGTTTCTTTGTACAAAACATACCAATGGACAAAATCAAATCAATAAAGAAAATAGTACTGCACCTGCTGTTCTGGGGGTTAAATTATTGGTTGTTTGCTTTTGTTGTCCATTCAGATTGGAACGGGTTTAATAATGTTTATGATCCCAATAGTTTAGCCTATGCCTATACCTATGGGCTTTTTACCAATTTCTTTTTGTTTTATATACAGGTGTTTTGGTTGGTGCCAAAAATTTATATGCAGAAAAAAAAGGCAATATACTATGTGCTTTCTATTTCTATATGCATAGTAGTTTCACTGGTTGAAACCTATTTTGACTATATGCTGTATGATATATTTGAAATATATGATACAGATGAATTTGAGGATAACTTTAGCCTTACTGTTTTTGTTAATATCTTTTATAGCATTGCGGGCTTTTATTATATTTTAAGACACGCCCATAAAAAATCTGAAAAGGAAAAACAACAACTAATACAAGAATCATTTAAGGCTGAATTAAAATATCTAAAGGCCCAGTTAAATCCTCACTTTTTATTTAATGGAATTAATAATGTGTACCACTTAATAGGTAAAAATAATGCCTTGGCTAAAGATACATTGCTTCAGTTTTCGGAGCTACTACGCTATCAATTGTATGAAAGTGGTACTGAAATTATATTAGAAAAAGAATTAGACTTTGTATTACAATATATTAAAATGGAAAAAACCCGAAAGGGTTCAGATATTCAGCTGGCCTACACTATAGAATTTGAGAATGCCGCAAAAAAAATAGTTCCATTATTATTAATTCCTATTATAGAAAACGCATTTAAGCACTGTAGTAATCACACTAATAATAATGACAATAGTATAGAAATAAACATTAAAGAAGTAGGAGGTAAGCTCTCGCTACATTGTGCAAATACTTTTGATAGTGCAACTGCTAAGAATGCTGTTGGCGGAATTGGCTTAACAAATGTAAAAAAACGCCTATCAATAGTATATCCAGAGGATAGGCATGAATTGATTATACATAAGAAAAAATCGAGATTTATAGTAGACTTGACTATAGATTTATAAAAAGTAAAAGAATGAAACGACTAAATTGTTTGATCATAGATGATGAACCTGTCGCTAGAGAAGGCATTAACGATTATTGTAAAGAGATTTCGTTCTTAAATGTAGTTGCGTTATGTAAGAATGTATTGCAAGCAAATCATTATCTAGAAAGCAACGAAATTGATTTAATTTTTTTAGATATCAATATGCCCATACTATCCGGTGTAGATTGGCTAAAAGGCTTAAAAAAATCACCTTCAATTATTATGACAACGGCATATGAGGAATATGCGCTACAAAGCTTTGGGTACAACGTTTTAGATTATTTAGTAAAACCCATTTCTTATAAGCGTTTTTTACAGGCGGTTAATAAGGTTAACAGTTACTATGAATATAGTGATGAAAAAAACATACTTTTTTTAAAAAATGAAAGACAGCTTAAAAAGATACATATAAAGGATATTCTATTTGTAAAAGCAATGCAAAATTATATCAAAATAGTCACATCAAAAGAGACGATAGTTACACAAATAACGTTAAAGGATTTTAAAGATCAATTGCCCGAGAATGATTTTATTCAAACACACAAATCGTATATAGTATCTAAATATAAAGTAGATACCATTGTAGAAAATGAAATAATTATTGGTGATTATGAAATTCCCATAAGTGTACGCTTAAAAAAGGAAGTGCTAGCTAACTTTCGTATATAATTCTGTATAACGACATATAAACCTTCGGGTCAATTTTTTTTGTGTCTTGCCACGAGCTAATTCCGAAAGCCGCATTATTAAAGGTGAAATGGAAGCTCATTATTGACAATAGTACCAACAATAGTCTCAAAATCATCAGGATTTATAGGTTGATTGCGATTAGTGTCTTGTTAAAAATCAAAAACCCTTCAAATGGTGATATTTGAAGGGTTTTTGATTTATTTAGTGTTCTGGACCTAAATCTTGCTGGATTCAAACCTCGAACCTTCAGTGACCTCGACAGGGGGGCGAACGGGAATCAAAGATCTGGTAGATCTTTGATAGTGAGGAGCCAGATGGTGAGCTGGCATCCTGCCATGCAGGATTGTTTGCTTCGCTCCTCAATCTAGCAAAGCTCCGCTTTGAACATAGTCCAAACAAAAAAAACGCTCAAGCGAGCTTGGTGTTTTTTCTTATTGCACTATTTACCCGTGACCTTGAAGGGACAGAGTTCGAACTTTTTGAGAGAAGACATTGAAATTATTATCAATAAATCATTTCATGTTAGAAACGCTTGATTCTAATTAGCAAAAAACTTGAGTTCGATTATTATTTGTAATAGATCTTGGGATTCTGAAATAAGTCAAAATAACGTATATCCGAAAACTAGATATTTATTAATTGAACTCAGGTCAAAAGATTTTATGATTGAAATAAAAAAAGATAAAAATAAATTATTTCTGAGGTGTATTTCTTATTAGAGTTTATATACGACCTTCGGGTTATGAGTGCATATCCCAGTTCATTAGGAATCATCTTAAATTATGTATTTATCCATAACTTATTTCAAAACCATTTGTCTTGTAATCCCAGCTCGCTTCATTCTGTATTCTAAAGTTGAAGGGGGTATGTCCAACTTCTCTGCAGCTCCGTCTTTACCTCTAACTTTACCATTACATTTAGCTAGGGTTTCTAATAGTAGTGCGGTCTCAGCTTCTTGTAGTGTTTTAAACTCAAAAACAGAAGTAGTACTAGTTCTTTTAGTTTTTTGTGACATAGCTAACTTCAAATATTTATTATCTGTAAGAAGAACTGACCGTTCAATCACATTAGACAATTCTCTTACATTACCTGGCCAATCATAGGTGTTTAATAACTGCTGTACAGACTTATTAAGACATATACCCTCTTTCCCAAATTTCTGACTAAATATCTTGACAAAATGGTTTGTTATCAACTCAATATCTTGACCTCGGTCTCTTAATGGCGGGAGAGTTATTGGAAAGACACTCAACCTATAGTATAAATCTGCTCTAAAGCGTCCTTCCTCAACGGCTTCCAGTAAATTTATATTGGTAGCTGCAATTATTCTAGCACTTACTTTTATGGTATTATGTCCCCCAAGTCGTTCAAACTCTCTTTCTTGTATGGCTCTAAGTAATTTAGGCTGAAGTTCTAGTGGTAACTCGCCTATTTCATCTAAAAACAAAGTCCCACCATTAGCTAGTTCGAATTTACCAATGCGTTGTTGCAAGGCACCGGTAAAAGCTCCTTTTTCGTGCCCAAACAATTCTGATTCTATCAATTCTTTTGGTAGCGAGGCACAATTTACTTTAATCAAAGGTTTTTCTTTTCTTAGTGATTGCTCGTGCAGCACTCTTGCGATAACTTCCTTTCCTGTTCCGGTTTCTCCTAAAATAAGAATATTAGTATCTGTGTTTTTAACAAGATTAACTTTCTCAAAAACTTGTTGCATCGGAAGGCTCTCGCCTATTAATTCAGAAATACTATACCTGCTATTAACTTGCTCCTTTAAATATCTTTTTTCTTCAGTTAACAACCTATTTAAACGCAGCACTTCATTAAAAAGTAATGATTTTTCAAGTGATTGAATTAAGATAGATTGTAGGCTTTCAAAAAGAGTAATATGTCTTTTTTGAAAAGGATTTTTATCTTTACTATAAAAAGCAACATAAAACTTTTCCGAGTTAACTTCAAGCATAAAAGTTAGACTACTCTGAATTCGAAATATTTTGTTGATTACTTGCTTCACCTTCTGACTTTCTAACTCTTTTTTATACTTCTTGAAGTTAGATATTCTTGGTGTATTGCTAGTATTAACTAATAAATATTTTTTAAAAACATCTAAATCTAATTGAGTCATATTTAAAAAGGATTCTAAAGATATCGCTCTAAACTCGTAAGAAGCTACGTTTTGAACACCATAATTTACTTCTTTAAATCTATCGCCCATCATACTGAAAGTGACTGTATCAAATGGAATACCACTTCTCAACGTTTTTGAAACCTGTATCAATTTATTTTCCCAAGAACTATTACTATGAAAGGCATCTATAATTTGAAGCTGTGCCTTATGTAACCAATCATTGAGTTGAATTTTATCTTTAGACTGAATATGACTTACTGCTATAGCTAATTGATTACAAATTGCCTGAAATCTAGGGATATCCTTTGTATTATACGCTTTTGGATTTTTACTACTAAGACATAAAGTGCCTACACTTTGCCCCTCATGTACCAATGCACCAGCCATTACAGTCACCAATCCTGCATTAAGCATATGTGGAAAATGTGGATGTGTGGCTATATTTTCGTGTAAATCTCGAAGATTGAAAACTTTAGGTGTTTTTAAACTAGCCCAATGTTCAATAGCGCTGTTTTTGTGCGGATAACTATTACCATCCATATGTTCATATACATATCTATTTACTGGGTCCATCACACTATTTGCGTCAGATAATTCAGTATGATACTCGCCACATGCATCTATTGTAAAAAGCCCTGGGCAATCAAATACAAAAACCTTGCTTACTTCTTCAAAGATTAAACGAATCAACTCTTTTCGAGTTTGAGTTTTCGATAGTGCTATATTAATATCTAGAAGAAGTTCATAGTCCTTTCCATTCATCAAAAAATTCAATTATTGGGTTATTTATTTAGCGTATACACAACTATTCGTTTTTTTTGAAATCACATTAAAATAGTTAATGCAATTCAATTATATGATTATCAGTTATTTAAAAAATAACTTCAAAAAAACATAAAATTGGTATCACTTTAGCAATATAGGATAAAAAAATAAACCAATAATAGTATTTATTAAGCAACCTATTATTTTAAATAAAACACAATAAATAGACAAATAACAAAACGAATGAAAATGAATTTAAAAAGTCAAATGAGCCTAATCCTATTTTGGATTTTAGCTATGCAGTTTATTAATGCACAAACAACAGGCGAAATTTATGGAATAGTTACCGATGAGGTAGGTACTCCAATACCTGGAGCATCTGTATACTTAGAAAAAACTGAAGTAGGAGCAAGTACGGATTTTGACGGGAAATATATTATATCAAATGCTCCTACGGGTTCTTATAATTTAGTTGCTAGTTATTTAGGCTATGAAACTCAAACTAAATTTAATATTATTATTAAATCAAGAGGAAATATTGCCTACAACTTTGTGTTGAAGGAATCTGCAGCGGTATTGGATGAAGTTATACTTTCAAATGCCAGTAAAATAAGTCGCCCTAGAGAAACACCACTTTCAGTACAATCACTAGGCGCGGCTGAAATTGCTAATTATCCTGGAAGTAATAATGATGTTGTTCAAGTCGCTCAGACACTTCCTGGAGTTTCCCCATCCATAGGTGGCTTTAGAAATGATTTAATAATTCGTGGTGGTGCGCCTAATGAAACTGTGTACTACTTGGATGGTATGGAAGTACCTAACATTAATCATTTTTCAACTCAAGGTAGTGCGGGGGGGCCGGTTGGTATGGTCAATGTATCTTTTATAAGTGATGTCACATTATCTAGCTCTGCATTTGGTGCTCAGTACGACAACCCTCTTTCTGGAGTCCTTCAATTTTCTCAACGAAATGGTAATCCTCGTGATTTTTCTGGAAACTTTAGGGTAAGTGCGAGCGAAGCAGCTCTCACATTTGAAGGACCACTATTTAAAGGTAAGAATGATGAATCAAAAACTACTTTTTTAGCATCGGCACGTCGTAGCTATTTACAATTTTTATTTGACGCAATCGGTCTGCCGTTTAGGCCTGATTATTGGGATTATCAGTATAAACTTAATCACAAGATAGATGATTACAACAGTATCACACTTATAGGTTTAGGGTCTATAGATGATTTTTCTGTTGAGGCTCCAGATGATTTTGATGCTGAACAACAAGCACAACTAGAACAAGCCCCATTTATAGACCAGCGTACTAATGCAATAGGTTTAACTTGGAAAAGTAGGTTTAAAGATGGTTCTGGTTTTATGCAAACAACCATTAGCAACAACACCCTTGTAAATGAGTTTACGCGGTTCAGTGACCCGGAGAATGAACAAGGTGTTATATTTAGTAATGATGCTACTGAATCTGAAACTAAATTAAGATACGAACTCACTAAATTTTTCGGAGATTGGAAATTCTTTTCAGGTTTTAATGCACAATACTCAGATTATGAAAATAGTACTACTAATCTAACAGACAATCAGATTTTTAATACAGATATTGATTTTGTCAAATATGGTGTATTTGCTAATATGACCAACTCTTTTCTGGATGATAAATTGGATGTCTCTTTTGGTTTTAGAATTGATGACGATACTTTTTTAGATGATTCCAATTTATTAGATACCTTCTCGCCCAGAGCTGCTATCTCATACAAGCTTACTGATGATTGGAGTATTAACGGAACTATTGGAAGATATTATAAATTACCACCTTACACCATTCTAGGTTTTAGAAACAATCAGAACGAACTTATAAATGATAATGTAAAGTATACCCTGAGCGACCATTATGTTTTAGGAGTGGAATATTTTTTGAATCCTTCTGCTAGCTTTTCTTTAGAAGGTTTTTATAAGAGATATGATGATTATCCTGTGTCCGTATTAGATGAAGTCTCGTTAGCAAATAAAGGTGCTGATTTTGAAGTATTAGGTAGTGAAGAAATTCAAACTGTAGGAAGAGGAAGAAGCTATGGGCTTGAATTTCAATTTCAACAGAAGCTCACAAATAATTTCTTTGGTATATTCTCTTATACTTGGTTTTACAGTGAATTCACTGGATTTGATAGGAACAATTTTGTTCCGTCGGTATGGGATAGTAGACATTTGATTTCTTTTACGGGAGGTTATAAGCTGCCAAAAAACTGGGAAATAAGTACTCGCTATCGTTTTGCGGGAAATACACCATTTGTGCCTACCGACCAAGATGCTACTTTAGCCAACTACCCTGAAGTGATTTTAGACTACAGTCGTCTAGGTGAAGAAGAACTAGACATATTTAGTCAATTAGATATTAGAATAGATAAAAAATGGAATTTTAAAAATTGGTCACTTAACGTTTTCGCAGAAGCGCAAAATATACTCGCACAAGAGTCTCCTCAAACACCTCAATTTGGATTGGCAAGAAATTCTGCTGGTAATATTACTCAACCTCGAAGTCTAGTTGAGATTGATACCGATACAGGACAAATAATACCAAGTTTGGGAATAGTAGTAGACTTTTAAAATCAACACTATGAAAAAAATATGTGTCTTTGGAGCAAATGGACAAACTGAGATTGAATTAGTAAAAAAATCTATAAAGAATAACGCCTCAATCCGTGCAGCCGTCCGTAATGAGGAATCTATGAAAGATTTCAAAAAAGATATTGAAGTAATTCCCTATTCTTTTGAAAATCCTTTCAGTGTTCGAGCAGCAATGAATGGTTGTGACATCATTGTATCAGTTATTGGTTCTGGCAGCGGTAAAGACGCTGCTACACCAACAACTTTATACAGTAACTCTGTGTATACTATTATTCAGGAAATGCTTTTTTTAAACTTAAAAAGGCTTATTGTAATTAGTTCGGCTGGTGTAGAATATGACGAAAAAGCACCTTGGTATTATAGGTATTTGTTTAGGCCAATGCTGATGAACTCTTATATGGATATGATGAAAATGGAAACCATCATAGAACAGTATACACAAAATATAAACTGGACAATCGTTCGCCCTACTTACCTACTCAATGGAAAAAGTAAAGATTACCTTATAAAAAATAGGAAAATTGGGGAGGGTAATTTTAAAATTAATAGAATCGATACTGCTGAATTTATTTTAACCGAGTCTTTACAAAATAAATGGGTACATCAATATCCAGTTTTAGGTTATTCAAAATAGGGTTATAACAAAAGTGGAAACAAGTAAATTCAATATTCATCTAAGAACAATTGGCAAAAGAAAAGAAGGCGTTTAAAAAGATAATATTACACAAAGCGTGTAAAGTTTAAAATATGGGGTACGCTTACCTAGTATTTTATTTTTTAAATTTTATGCACTTATGAAGAAAGAAGGTTTGTGGTGTTGGGCTAAATTACAAAGTCTCAGTATGACCTTTTTATGCCAGAGTTGAAAGCTAAACAAAGGGAATTTTCACTCAATTTGTGAAAAATCCCGTTTAGTGACCTCGACAGATTAATCTTATTCATCCAGACAAAGCTCCGTTTTGAAAATCACAAAAAGAATCACTTCTCAATTTTCAAAAAAAGAAGCGAGCTTCTTTTTTGAAACTCGCTTCGCAATTCACTTTTTTATGATTTATTCGCAACCTCGACAGCATTACCTTCGGTGTTCCTTTGAGGTCCTTCCTGAAAATGCAAACCTGCATTGCTATCGCATTGCAGTTTTGTCATTTTACTTCGTTTACAAAAACTTCTGGTTTTTGACACTCCATAAAACAACAAAACCCTGCATTTTCATACAGGGTTTGCGCTTTAAGTGACCTCGACAGGATTTGCTAACGCACCTCCTGCAAAGCTCCGCTTTGAAAATAGTCCAAACAAAAAAACGCTCAAGCGAGCTTGGCGTTTTTTCTTATTGAACTATTTATTCGTGACCTCGACAGGATTCAAACCTGTAACCTTCTGAGCCGTAATCAGATGCGCTATTCAGTTGCGCCACGAGGCCTTTAATTTCCCTAATAAGGGGCTGCAAATATATTTCTTTTTAACTTTACCACAAAATTACAGCCACGAAAAAAATGGATTTTAAAAACTATATACGCGATATTCATGATTTCCCCAAAGAGGGTATTATTTTTAAAGATATCACCCCCCTATTAAAAGACGCGGAAGCCTTACAGAAAACCACGGAAGCCCTGCTCCAAATGGTTGGAGATATGGCTGTGGATAAAGTTGTGGGTATGGAGAGTAGGGGCTTTTTCTTTGCGCCGCTTTTGGCGTCAAAATTAAACGCAGGTTTTGTTCCTGTACGCAAAGCTGGAAAACTACCTGCAGCGACCATTAAGGAGACCTATTCCCTGGAATACGGGGAAGATATCTTGGAAATACATGCCGATAGTATCGTCAAAGGAGAACGAGTGCTCATACATGACGATGTGTTGGCCACAGGAGGTACGGCCAATGCAGTTTGTAAACTGATCAAGGCCCTAGGGGGAGAAATTGTGCAATGCAACTTTCTGATTACCTTGGATTTTCTTCAAGGTGCGAATCAATTAAAAGATTATAAAGTAAAATCTCTCTTACACTATTAAAAGTTCCTGCTTGGATTAAGAAAGGGCATTGGTGGTTACATAATACCGCCAGGCAATTAAAGCCAATTGCATTTTACTGGCTTTGGATAAGTCCAGACGTCTTTTGGTAAAAGAGGGCAATACCAATTTATTGAGTTTTGCCAGAAATTTAAATAGTGCAGCTTTCATCGGTTGGGTTTTTACAAATATAAAATAACCCTGTAACATACTACAATAGAAATAAAAAGACCGCTCTAAGGCGGTCTTTTTATAATATAGGCCTATATGACTACTTTATGCGATTATCATGATCAGTGATAGCATTAAAAACATTAAAAGTTTTACGAGTGTAATCATAGTTGTTAGGTATTAAAAGGTTGATAGAAAAGCTTTAATTATTTTGATTGTTCACCCAATATATAGTAATGGAAGGCATACTTCCAAGGGATTTTAAGAGAATTAATACAATTGAATACAATATTGTAAGTAAAAAAATAAGTATAATTTTAAAAATAATGTTAACTACTTCAATAAAGTAACATTTTGTAATATAAAACATTTAATATTATTATAATTTATAACATTTGAAGGGGCTTTTTTTGAAGGTTTTTTTCGCCCAAGGGCACTTTGGTTTAAAAAAAGCACCCATAGTGACTTTTTATTATTTTTCAGTGCTTAAGGGGAAGAGGTTTTTCGGCTTTTAAAAGCAATCTTAAAATCAAAATCTTAGGTTATATTTGCCCAAAACTTATTAGATGTTAAACATACTTTTTATAATCCTAGGGTTACTTGTTTTAATTTTGGGAGGTAATTGGCTTTTAAAGGCTGCCGTAGCCCTCTCGTTAAAACTCGATATCCCTAAAATTGTAATTGGTATGACAGTGGTTTCTTTTGCCACTTCCGCACCGGAGCTTATTGTAAGTATCAATGCGGCCTTGGCCGGAAGTCCAGATTTGGCCCTGGGCAATGTGGTAGGATCTAATATTGCCAATCTTGGTTTTGTATTGGGGATTACGGTGCTTCTGGGGAGTATGGATGTCCGTAAGAGTTTTTATACCACCGATTGGCCCGTAATGATGGTGGCTTCGCTTTTATTTTTTGGCTTCATTTTTTTTGATGGAGAATTACAGCAATATGAGGGTATTATTATGGTGGTCGTCCTATTCTTGTTTCTGGTATACCTATTAAAATTTCAAAAGCAAGCGGTAGAGGATGAATTTGAAGAAGATGATACCCCCTTACCTTTATATAAGATCGTATTGTTCCTAGGGTTGGGAGGTACTGCCTTATGGGGAGGGTCGGACCTTTTGATTATGGGGGCCAAAGGTATGGCAGAGTCTTTTGGGGTCAGTGAGCGGATCATTGCGGTAACGGTGGTGTCCGTAGGGACCAGCATACCGGAGTTGGCGGCATCTATTATAGCGGTCATCAAAAAAGAAAAAGCCATATCCCTAGGGAATTTAATTGGCTCCAATATTTTTAATATTCTAGCGGTCTTAGGTATCACTGCCTCCATAACGCCCATTCCTGTAAAAGACGAAGGTTTGGTCACTAATGATATTTTCTGGATGCTGGGCATCTCATTTTTAATCCTTCCCTTGGTCTTTATTCCCAAAGGGAGACGTTTGGGTTGGCGGGATGGTATCGTATTACTTGGGATTTATATTGCTTTTGTTTATCTTACCTTGACTTAAATTAAGGTGATGAAGGCAAGGCGTTTAACTTTGGTAATACTGCTTTTTTGTGTGGGGTTCTCCATGACTTCCCTTAGCGCACAAGAGTATCTCAATGGGAAACTGATCGACGCCAATGTGGGGGATGTCATTCCCTTTGCGACAATCCGAATTAAAAATAAAACCGTCGGTGTAATTTCCAATGATGACGGAAGTTTTAAAATTCCGGTGCAGTTTAAGGAAATAGGGGATACTTTGGAAGTGTCTTCTTTAGGATATCGATCCAAAGAAGTGCTATTGTCGACGCTGAAATTAGATGAAACCAATATTATTTTGTTGGTTCCGGAAATTGAAAAGCTGAATGAAGTGGTGGTTACTTCGGAAAGAAATAGGGCTTCGGAAGGTCTGAGGGCGAATGAAATTGTACGGAAAGCTTTGGAAGGCATCGCTGAGAATTTCCCACATCACCCTTTTTCATATGTAGGGTATTATCGGGATTATCAGGTTTGGGGCGAAGACTATGTAAACTTGAATGAGGGCGTATTGTCGGTTTATGATCAAGGTTTCGGATATAATGACTATAAGAGCACTCAGGGAGAACTCTACGCCTATAAAGAGAACAATGAATTTCCTAGAAATCTAGAGGCGCAACGTCCTTATGATGATAAAAACAAAAGAATTGGGAATGCTTCGCTGAAAGGCTATGGCGGAAATGAATTTAGTATTTTAAGGGCACATGATGCGATACGCAATTACAATGTGAGATCCTACTCCTATGTGCAGAATTTTATGCAGAATTTTGAAAATAACCATCGTTTTATACGGGAGGCAGATGTTTCTTTTGATGGGGAGCCGTTATATGCATTGCGTATTCTGACTTCAAAAAAAGAGTATAAAGCGGAGGGTAAAATATACATATTCAAGAAAAATTTTGCAATACACCGCATGGAGTATGCTCTTTTTAAAGTCCTTCCCAAAAAAGGGTCGAGATTGGAAAGAAAAAAACCCATTTTCGACGTCACTGTGGAGTATCAAGAAGAAAGAGGGCAGATGTATCTCAATTATATTTCCTTTAACAATACCTTCTCTTTTGTCAAGGAATCCCCATTTCAGATTGTACAGTATTTGGTAGACAAGAAAAAAAGATGCCTTATTGTGGAGTTTACGAATGAACCGGCACTGCCTTTGGGCTTGCGCTCAAGCAAATACCAAGTGACCTACCAAGGAAAAAGACTCAACTGGGATCAAATCAAAATTGAAGGAAAACAGGTGTTGCTGTACCCTAAGTTAACAGCTGGCAAGACCTTTGAGGAGACATTTATCTCTGGAAAAGGAGATGAACAAGATTATAAGTTTAAAATAAAAACCATGTACGATATTCATGGGAATAAATTGCACAAAAGAGAGGTCATTACGGCGAACCAGCTACGGGAATTTTTTGTACAAGAGCTTCGTTTTGATCATAAGGTTTCTGAGGGAGCCGCCTTTTTCGATAAAGATCAACCCCTTTCCAAAGCGCCCATTTCTAAGCAAAAGGCAAACTCCTATTGGATGAACACGCCCTTGAAGAAAACCACGAACTAAGCGAGATACATTCACTTTACGATTCCTTAAGCATAATACGATCTAGGAATAGTATTATAATAACCTTCATTTACATTGGGGTCAACTGTGCTTTGTTGTTTTGTAAAATAACCTAAAAAACACAAGCATGAAAAAAACAACATTGGTTTCAGCAGCATTTTTATTGATTATGGTAGGATTCTCATCCTGTGATTTTCTTGACGATTTTGGAGGAGGAGGAAGGCCTCCGGAAGAAAAACCTTCTGATCCTATAGTGATTGCCCATAGAGGAGCCCAATCCATTTATCCAGAACATACTATTGAAGCCTACACCCGCGCCATTGAATTGGGGGGCAGATTTTATTGAACCCGATTTGGTCATGACTAAAGATAGTGTGTTGATTGCCCGTCACGAACCATTTATGTCCGGAACGACCAATGTGGCAGATTTACCAGAATTTGCCCATTTGAGGAGCACGAAAAATTTGGATGGAAAGGAAGTGACGGATTGGTTCGCCTCGGATTTTACCTTGTCGGAAATCAAACAATTAAGGGCAAGACAGGCGAGGTCCGACCGTTCTGATCAATTTGATGACCTGTTCCAAGTGCCTACCTTCGAGGAAATCGTTGCTTTGGCCCAGTCCCGAATGACAACTAAAGGAAAGGAAGTTGGGATATATCCAGAGATGAAACATCCACTTTTTCATAACGATCTGGACTTGCCGATCGAAGATGCCACTCTAGCGGTTTTGGAAGCTGCAGGATGGAATTCGGAAGATGCTCCAGTTTTTGTACAGTGTTTTGAAGTTGCTCCCTTGCAATACATCAATACCTTGTCTACCGTAAAATTGGTGCAATTGATTTCTACCTATAACATCAACCCCGATGGTAGTCTAGATTACAATGTGCCGGCCGGAGACTTTGTTTCCTTTGGTGCTCCCTACGACTTTTTTAGAAATGGGGATAGCAGAACCTATGAATTTTTTACGACAGCGGAAGGAATGCGATTTACAGCTTCTTACGCTGATGGTATCGGCCCATGGAAACCCTTTATCATTTCTTTGTTAACGACAGTTGATGGCGCAAGAGTGCCCTTAGCTGAAACCAATTTTGTGGATTTGGCCCATGAATACAATCTATTGGTGCATCCGTACACCTTCAGAAATGAAGATGAACAATGGAGTGGGGGAAATCCTGAAGTAGAATATCACTTATTCTTTGATGCCGGGGTAGATGGCATATTTTCGGACTATACGGAAGAGGCTGTCAATGCGGTAAGTACTTGGGAAAGGCCAAAGAAATAATAAGGACGGGATTGTTGAAAATTATAAAAAAAGCGCTTTTTGGAATCCCAAAAAGCGCTTTTACTTGTTACAACAATTAATTAAATTTAGATGTCAGCAGACTTTACGGTTTTAATAATTCTACTGGCAATTTTATACGGATCTCCGTTAGATGCTGGTCTACGATCTTCCAACCAACCTTTCCATCCTTTTTCCACGGTCATGATTGGAATACGAATAGAAGCCCCTCTGTCAGAAACTCCATAACTGAAGTCGGTAATAGCAGCAGTTTCATGCAATCCAGTCAAACGTTGATCATTAAATTCCCCATATACCTCAATATGCTCCTTGGTTACGGGCCTGAAAGCCTCACAAATCTTTTCGTATACTTCTTGGGAACCACAGGTTCTCAAGGTAGTGTTGGAGAAATTGGCATGCATTCCCGAACCATTCCAATCCCCTTTGATCGGCTTAGGGTGATACTCTATATAGTAACCATAGCTTTCT
This sequence comes from Spongiimicrobium salis, assembly GCF_043678055.1. Lineage (NCBI taxonomy): Bacteria > Pseudomonadati > Bacteroidota > Flavobacteriia > Flavobacteriales > Flavobacteriaceae > Spongiimicrobium > Spongiimicrobium salis. Next base: position 187,866 of record NZ_JBHEQA010000001.1, on the reverse strand, counting down.
GTTAAACGATCCAAGAGATAGCGGGCTACCCAAATTTCGTCTCCTGCTTTTTTCGCACCTTTGGCAAACAATTGAAATTCCCACTGTCCTGCGGCAACTTCTTGATTGATTCCTTCAAAATTCAATCCGGCAGCAATACAAAGATCTGCATGCTCTTCCACCAAATCACGCCCCCAAGTATTTTTACCCCCTACAGAGCAATAGTATAACCCTTGAGGTCCTGGATAACCACCGATTGGGAAGCCCAAAGGCAACTGTGTTTGCGTGTCCATAATGAAATACTCTTGCTCAAAACCAAACCAAAAATCATTATCTCCATCATCAATGGTAGCTCGTGCATTGGATTCATGCGCTGTTCCATCTGCATTCAAAACTTCGGTCATTACTAAGAATCCATTATTTCGCGCAGGATCGGGATAAATAGCGACAGGTTTTAATAGGCAGTCAGAGGACCCTCCTTCAGCCTGTTGGGTAGAACTCCCATCGAAAGACCACATAGGGCAATCTTCCAATTTACCACTAAAATCTTCTTCTACTTTTGTTTTACTTCTGAGGTTGGCTGTTGGTTTGTAACCATCTAACCAGATGTACTCTAATTTAGATTTGCTCATAATTTCGGCAGTTAATTTTAAACTTTTAAAAAAGATGTCCAAAAATAAAATAATTATTGATAAGGGTAAAATATTATAGGTGTAAATGTCCAAAAAAATAGATGAAATTAAATTACCCCTATTTTTTTAGGGGTCAAATCTTATTTTTATTATTTTTTTGAAGCTTACATTATTAAAATGCTAAATTTGTATCTACGAACTTAGATACCTTTATTATGTCTAGAATGAGATTTAATGCAATCGCAGAAAGCCATAACCGTAAACCCATGAATATTGAAGAGAATGGAAGACGTTCCGAGTTATTTGGAACCAATGTATTCAATGAAGAGCGCATGCTTCAGTATCTTACCCAGGACGCATACGACAGTGTAAAAGGGGCTATTTTTTCTGGCTCCAAGATAGATCGAAAAATTGCAAATCAAGTGGCAGAGGCCATGAAAGCCTGGGCCATATCCATGGGGGCAACACATTATACACATTGGTTTCAGCCCCTTACAGGAAACACTGCCGAAAAGCACGATGCTTTTTTTGACTTGCATACAGATGGTAGAGCATTGGAAAAATTCGGGGGAAATCAATTGGTACAGCAAGAACCGGACGCCTCTAGTTTTCCCAGTGGCGGTATTAGAAATACATTTGAAGCAAGAGGGTATACCGCTTGGGATCCCACTTCGCCGGCATTTATTTACGGAACTACCTTGTGTATCCCCACTATTTTTGTCTCCTATACCGGAGAGGCTTTGGATAATAAAGCGCCTTTATTGCGTGCATTGCATGCCGTGGATGAAGCAGCGACCGCAGTGGCAAAATATTTCGATAAAACGGTATCCAAAGTAAATGCCACTTTAGGTTGGGAGCAAGAGTATTTTTTGGTGGATAAAGCATTGGCGAATTCTAGACCGGATATTACCATTACAGGGAGAACGCTCTTGGGGCACTCTGCGGCAAAAGGACAACAATTGGACGATCATTATTTTGGTGTTATTCCTAGTAGGGTATTGGCCTTTATGAGCGATTTGGAAAAGGAATGTACCCGATTGGGAATTCCTGTGAAAACAAGACATAACGAAGTTGCACCCAATCAGTTTGAATTGGCACCGGTATTTGAAGAGGCCAATTTGGCAGTGGATCACAACCTTTTATTAATGGATGTGATGGAAAAGATTGCGGACAAACATAATTTTAAAGTGCTTTTTCACGAAAAACCTTTTGCTGGAATGAACGGCTCCGGAAAACATAACAATTGGTCCTTAGCAACCAATACCGGTGTAAATTTGTTGAGTCCGGGATCCACACCCATGAAAAATCTCCAGTTCCTTACTTTCTTTGTGAATACGATCAAAGCGGTAGACAGCTATGAGGAATTGTTGCGCTCGTCCATTGCTTCGGCAGGCAATGATCATCGTTTGGGGGCCAATGAGGCGCCTCCCGCAATTTTATCGGTTTTTATAGGAACGCAATTGAGTAATGTCCTGGATGAGCTGGAAGGTGTTTCCAAAGGGAAACTTTCCCCAGAAGAGAAAACAGAATTGAAATTGAATGTGGTAGGAAAGATTCCGGAAATCCTAATGGACAATACGGATCGCAACAGGACTTCTCCTTTTGCCTTTACAGGGAATAAATTTGAAATTAGGGGAGTGGGGTCTAAAACCAATTGTTCCAAACCTATGACGGTCCTGAATACGATCGTAGCCAAGCAATTGATCGCTTTTAAAAAGGAAGTGGACACTTTGGTGGATAAAAATAATCTCAAAAAAGATGAGGCGGTTTTTAATGTGTTGCGGGAGTATATAAAAACCTCCAAACGCATTCGTTTTGATGGTGATGGTTATAGTGAAGAATGGGAGAAAGAAGCAAAAAAACGAAAGCTCAGTAATAATAGAAATACCCCCCAAGCGCTTAAAGTACTTACTTCTAAGGAATCCATAGCCTTATTCAATAGTATGAAAGTAATGAGCGAAGTGGAAGTAAAAGCACGACAGGAAGTAGAGTTGGAGGCGTATATCCACCACACACAGATAGAGGGGCGTGTGTTCAATGAGCTAATTTACAATCATATCGTACCGGCAGCCATCGCCTATCAGAATATCTTGATAAAGAATGTGATGGGCTTAAAGGATATTTATGGAGCTGCGCATAAGAAGTTGTCGGAAGGACAGTTGACCATTATTGAACAGATTGCCGAGCATATTGTCACCTTAAAAAAGAAAACGGACGATATGACTGAGGCTAGAAAAAGGGCCAATGCCATTAAAGATATCTTCAAAAAAGCAGTGGCCTATTGCGATAATGTAAAGCCTTATTTTGAAGAAATACGCTATCATAGCGATAAATTGGAACAATTAGTGGATAATGAAACCTGGCCCCTGACCAAATATCGGGAGTTATTGTTTATCAAATAATAGAATATGGGAAAAATAGCAATGGGTATTGTGTTTCTGTTCGGTCTTTTTAATGTAATGGGGCAAGACCTTTCGGCCTATAAAAAAGAGGTGTTTGTCAAAGGAAAAGATCGCATGCCGTATCGGATTTTGCTGCCGGACAACTACAATCCGGAAGAGCGCTATCCGCTATTGTTATTTTTGCACGGTTCTGGGGAAAGGGGTACGGATAATGAATTGCAGTTGGTGCATGGAGCCCGTTTGTTTCTTCAGGAAGATGTTCGAAAAAAATTTCCTGCCATAGTCGTTTTTCCCCAATGCCCAAAGGAAGATCAATGGAGCAATAAGGAAAATACCGCAGATCCCACTCAGGGGAAATTCATTTTTCATAAAAAAGGCAAACCCACTATGGCAATGAAAATGGTGCAGAAATTAATGAAACAACTCTTCAAAAATTATCCTGTTGATCGATCAAAAGTATATGTAGGTGGATTGTCTATGGGAGGTATGGGGACTTTTGAGATCGTACGGCGTAACCCTAAGACCTTTGCAGCAGCGTTCCCTATTTGTGGCGGTGCCCATCCTGATACGGCAGGCAAATTGACCGGGGCAAGTTGGTGGGTATTCCATGGGGATAAGGATCAAGCCGTACCCTATACCTATTCCAGTGCCATGGTAAAGGCAATTGAAGCGGCCAAGGGAAAGGTAAAATATTCCCTATATCCGGATGTAGGCCACAATAGCTGGGATAATGCCTTTGCAGAGCCTCAACTGTTGCCATGGCTGTTTTCTACAAGGCGTTAATCCAGAAGTTTTATCGATTTTGATATCAAAAATAAAGATGGGATAGATTTTTCCTGTCGTACCTATAGGTTATCTTTGTAATGTACCCAATTTAAAGATGACTATGGATTTACAACTTACAAAACCTATTTGCTTTTTTGATTTAGAGACTACCGGAGTTAATGTAGCCAAAGACAGAATAGTGGAAATCGCTATTTTAAAGGTATTCCCCAATGGAAATAAAGAGAGTAAGACCTGGTTGGTAAATCCGGAAATGCCTATCCCGGAAGAGGTTATTGCCGTTCATGGGATTTCCAATGAGAAAGTGGCCAATGAGCCCACCTTCAAGGAACTTTCCAAGGAAATATATGCCATGATCAAAGACAGCGATTTAGGAGGGTTTAACTCCGATCGCTTTGATATTCCCCTTTTGGCGGAAGAAATGCTACGAGCAGGAATCGATTTTGACATGAAAAATACGGTTTCCATAGATGTACAGACCATTTTTCATAAAATGGAAAAGCGGACCCTAGCCGCAGCCTACAAGTTCTATTGTGACAAAGAATTAACAGATGCCCATAGCGCCGCCGCGGATACCCATGCCACCTATGAAGTGTTATTGTCGCAATTGGACCGCTATCCGGATCTGGAGAATAATGTCAAGAAATTATCGGAATTCTCGAGACGGAAACAATCCTTGGATTTTGCTGGATTTATTGTGCTCGATGAAGAAGGAGATCCTATTTTTTCTTTTGGAAAACACAAAGGGAAAAAAGTAGATCAGGTTTTGGAGAAAGAGCCTGGTTATTTCGGCTGGATATTGAATGCTGACTTTCCCCTGTACACCAAGAAAGTACTTACCCAAATTAAATTGAGCAAGCTAAATAATAAATTGACGTAAATACGTTTAATGGTATAGGACCATTCTTTTTTTTGATCAGTAGAAGAAAAGGATACATGTGGGGAAACATATACAAGGGAACAGATTTTAAGCTTTCCCGGGTATATCATAAGAACTATAAACAACACAAACAATCTGTAAATGAAAATTATATGCATAGGCCGTAATTACGCGGCGCATATTGAAGAATTATCCAATGAACGCCCTTTGGATCCGGTAGTCTTTATAAAACCAGATTCCTCCGTACTCCCTAAAGAACAAGATTTTTACATTCCTGAATTTTCCAACGATGTGCATCATGAAGTGGAAGTACTGGTGAAAATTAAAAAAGTAGGAAAACATATCGACCCTAAATTTGCCCCTAGTTACTATGATGAAATAAGTTTGGGAATCGATTTTACCGCTAGGGATGTACAAACACAATTAAAAGAAAAAGGGCTGCCTTGGGAGAAAGCCAAAGGTTTTGATGGAGCAGCGGTGATCGGAAAATGGCTTCCCAAAACAACTTTTAAAGATTTGAACGACTTAAACTTTAAATTGTTGAACAATGGAACCGTGGTACAGGAGGGCAATACGACCTTGATGCTCTGGAAAATAGACGAATTGATCGCTTATGTTTCTACGTTTTTTATGTTGAAAAAAGGAGATGTGATCTTTACCGGTACACCGGCCGGAGTTGCTAAAATAAGTACAAATGATTACCTTTCAGGTGTACTTGAAGGGAAAGAACTATTCACAGTAAAAATTAAATAATGATATATAATCTTGATAAATTAAATGAAATGGCTGATGGGGATAAAGACTTTATCAATTCCGTTATCTCAGTATTTTTAGAAGAAGTGCCCCAAGATCTGGAACAACTGGAAACTGCCTTGTCCCAGCGAAATTATGAAAATGTATATAAGCTGGCCCATAAAATTAAACCCAATGTAGATCTTTTGGGAATGGAACAGACGCGCCAAGCGGCTCTGGATATTGAAACACTTGGAAAAAGCGCTTCCGGAAGTTCTGAAATTGAACGCATTTTTCCTACATTGAAACAGGATATCCATCAGGTAATTTCCGAACTTAAAAAAGATTTTGACCTCTAATGTTTGCCGAAATCATCACCATTGGGGATGAAATCTTAATAGGGCAAATTGTGGATAGCAATTCGGCCTTTATCGCTACAGAATTGAACAAAATAGGGGTTTCCGTTTACCAGATTACCTCTATTCAAGATGATGCATCCCATATTGTACAGGCGCTCCGAGAAGCAGAAACCAGGGCGGATATCATTATTATAACCGGAGGACTGGGGCCTACCAAAGATGATATTACCAAGCATACCCTATGCACTTATTTTGAAGATACACTGGTAGAAAATACAGCAGTGTTGCAGCATGTGGAAGAATTGTTCAAAAAGTATATTCGTTCGGCGAGTATTTCAGCGGTAAACCGGAGGCAGGCTTTAGTACCCTCAAAAGCAATAGCCTTACACAATGCCTATGGTACGGCACCGGGAATCTGGATCCAAAAAAATGAAAAAGTATTTGTGGCAATGCCCGGAGTGCCTTTTGAAATGAAAAATTTAATGACGGAACAAGTCATTCCTAGAATCAATACCGCTTTTAAGAGACCACATATTTTACATCGTACCTTAATGACTTATGGTGTTGGTGAAAGTGCTTTGGCGGAACGTATTGAATCTTGGGAAGATGCACTGCCTTCCTTTATTAAACTGGCTTATTTACCCAATCTTGGCAAGGTTAGATTGCGTTTGAGTGCAAGGGGTGCCGATAAAGCAATGATTACTAATGCTGTAGAAAAGGCAATAACGGAATTGTATGCCCAAATAGGCGATGTCATTTATGGAGAAGAAGATGAAGGAGGTATCGAAGGCGCTGTGGCCAGGATGTTGAGTGAGAGAAATAAAACCTTGGCAACCGCAGAAAGCTTCACAGGAGGAAAAATAGCCGAACAGATAACAGCAATACCCGGAGCTTCCAAATATTTTAAGGGTAGTGTGGTGAGTTATGCCACAGCAACAAAAGTAGAAGTGCTAAAGGTTCCCCAGGCATTGGTGGATCAGTATTCCGTGGTCAGTGCAGAGGTAGCTGAAGCCATGGCGGCGAATGTGCGGGAATTGCTAAAAACGGATTTCGCCATAGCCACTACAGGCAATGCAGGCCCGAGCAAAGGGGATGCGGATACGCCCATAGGGAAAGTTTTTATTGCCATTGCTACTCCCAAAGGGAGTTTTGCTTCAGAATTTATGATGGGAAACCATAGGGAAAGGGTAGTGCAAAAGTCGGTACATAAGGCGTTTGAGTTATTGGAAAAAGAAATTTTAAAATTCTAAAAAAGAATCTTGTACATCACATAAAAATGATATAAATTTGCACCCTGTTTAAAAATAACACAAAAACGCAGCGCAATGTCAAAAGTTTGTGAAATCACCGGAAAGCGAGCGATGTTTGGAAACAATGTTTCCTTCTCTATCAATAAAACCAGAAGAAGATTTAATGTAAATCTTTCCAAGAAACGTTTTTATATTCCTGAAGAAGACCGATGGGTTACCTTAAAGGTATCTGCCAAGGCTTTGAAAAGCATCAATAAAAAAGGGATTTCTGCGGTTTTGAAAGAAGCTAAGAGCAATAACGGAATAATTAAGTAATCCTGAAAAAATAGCGTACAATGGCAAAGAAAGGAAACAGAGTTCAGGTGATATTGGAATGTACCGAACACAAAGCGTCAGGACAACCTGGAACATCAAGGTATATTACTACAAAGAATAAGAAGAACACTCCAGATAGAATGGAGCTTAAAAAGTTCAATCCTATTCTTAAGAAAATGACAATTCATAAAGAAATAAAATAATAAGTCATGGCAAAGAAAACGGTAGCAAGTTTACAGACGAGTTCAAAAAGATTGACCAAAGCCATCAAAATGGTAAAATCACCTAAGACAGGTGCTTATACATTCTCAGAATCCATTATGCCTCCGGAGGCAGTAAATGCTTGGTTGGCAAAGAAATAAAACAATCTTAGTATTGTGTATAAAGCCACTTTCTTTTGAAAGTGGCTTTTTTGTGCTGTAAATCGTAATATATTACATATTTTGCTTGGAGAATGGAAGAACAATCAAAATATAATTTTGTTTAATATTTTTTAAATATTGTTAAACAATTTGTATTTTTACCTTTGAAATGGAGCGCTAATGTTGCGCTGTATCATTGAAAAGAGAAAAGAATGTTTGGACTGTTCAAGAAAAAATCGCAAAAAGAGCTATTAGAAAAGAAATATCGCAAACTCATGGAGGAAGCGCATCGCCTATCAACAACAAATAGAAAACTTAGCGATGAAAAGGTATTCGAAGCGGAGGAAGTTCTGAAACAATTGGATAAACTAATTTAGGCGTTCCGAACCCAGCTTCCTGCCCCAATTACTTAAATAAATTATATGGATTTAATGGAAAGAGTAGCAGAATTTGAGCAACGGAAAATGTCGGGAATGACAACTAGTGATCGCGTATCTGCTTCTAGAGAGGTGAAAGCATTGATTTTAGAATTGAATGAGCTATACAAAAAGGATAAGAACACAGAGGTCATGGATATTATGAAACGCTTGACGGTGAAGAAAAAGAAAATAGAAAAACGATTAAAAGGAAATATTTCTATTTAGTTAACCCAGATACCTTTTCGTAGGAATACAATTTTACAGCGCAGTGCCATCATGAATTCGTATTGAAAATAAAGAACATAGGGCATTATGAGGCTATTAAAGACGATAAAGACATCCAAGAAAATTAAAAATTCGAAACTCTCCAAAGAGTCTCTATATGGAATAACGATTAACGATAGTAATGGAATTCCCTTAAATTTACAGGATTATGCGGGAAAATATATTCTCTTTGTCAATGTAGCTTCCCAATGTGGTTTTACGAAGCAATACAGGGAATTACAAATACTTCATGAAAAATATGCTGATCGCATAACGCTTTTGGGCATCCCCTGTAATCAATTTGGAGGACAGGAACCTGGAGAACCCGAAGAAATCCAGAGTTTTTGTCAACGTAATTTTGGTGTTGGTTTTAGTATAACAGAAAAGATAGCTGTAAAAGGAAAACAGCAGCATCCCTTATATACTTGGTTGACCCAAAAAAAGAAAAATGGAAAATTAAATTCCACAGTGCGTTGGAATTTTCAAAAATACTTAGTAGATCCTGAGGGAGAACTCGTCCATGTTTTTTATTCTATAACAAAGCCTACCAGTACTAAGATTACGCGGTTTTTAAAAGAAAGGGAGAGAAGTACATGAAAGAAAAAAAGAAACCTGACCAGGTAGTCTATGACCAAAAAAGTGAAAAGTACACTGCTTCCCTTAAACCGTATGCGACAGATCTTGGTGCTCCTGTAATTACTACAGGGGATACCATAGCTTGGAAAAATAGAAATATTCACAAAGTAAATCAGCAGATTAACACAAAATATTTGGAACTGAAAGCCGAATACGATGCGATGATGGAGCAGTTTGAATACAATAATTTGGTATACGGCGCCAGGTTTAATTTTGAGCCTTTGGTCGGAGAAACCTATCATTTATATCGGGACAAAAAACAAGAGGCGTTTTTATCGGTAATTGCACCCCATGAATGCAATTTTGATTTTGTAGGCAGTTTTCGTTTGAATGCAGATAAAATGTGGGAAAAAATCCAATCCATAAAAGAGGGTTTATAATGGCAGAGTTTAATTTAAGCGAACGAGATCTGGATAGGGTTATTGAAATGGCTTGGGAAGACCGAACGCCCTTCGAAGCCATTAGGTATCAATTTAAACTACCGGAAAAAGAAGTAATTAAGCTCATGCGCACCTATCTTAAAGAAAATAGCTTTAAGCGATGGAGAAAACGTGTGAATAGCGGGGTTAGCCAAAAGCACTTGAAGAAAAGAAATCCTGAAATCAATCGCTTTAAATGCTCAAGACAACGAGCGATCTCAGGGAACAAAATAAGTAAGAGATAAGGTTTTTGATCCTTTTAGTATGAACGTTTTTCCAACGCAATATCAAGATATTTTAAAGCGAATAGAGGACATTGATCCTCTGCGATACGGCAAAACAAGAAATTACCTTGATGGAGCGGTGACTTATCTCTCTCCTTATATCTCTCGAGGGGTGATTTCTACAAAGACCATTTTTACAGCTGTACAAGAGAAGGGTCTTGCTTTTACAGCAATGGAAAAGTTTATTCAAGAGCTGGCATGGAGAGAGTATTGGCAGCGGGTTTGGCGCGTACATGGTTCAGGGATCAATACCGACCTAAAACGAACCCAACAAGCCGTTGAAAATTATGGGGTTTCGGAAAATCTTGTCTTAGGTAAAACAGAGATTCAAGCAATAGATCAAGGATTACAACAATTGTATGAAACAGGATATGTGCATAATCATCTGCGCATGTATATGGCTTCAATAGCATGTAATATTGGAAAAAGTCATTGGAAACTTCCCGCCCAATGGATGTACTATTATTTATTGGATGCAGATTGGGGAAGCAATGCTTTGAGTTGGCAATGGGTTGCTGGTAGCAATAGCAAAAAAAAATATTATGCAAATCAAGAAAACATCAATCATTTTTGCTTCACCGATCAAAAGGATACCTTTCTAGATGTACCTTATGATCAGTTTCCTCTTCATGATGTCCCTCCAGTGTTGTTCAAAACTACTATACCAACACTGAAAACCCACCTTCCAAAAGTACAACCATTGCATATCGATGCAGGAATCCCGGTATTACTGTACAATTTTTACAATTTGGATCCGCTGTGGAAAAAAGACATAACAGCAAATCGTGTGTTATTGCTGGAACCAAGCCACTTTAAAGAATATCCGATTTCTGAAAGAAGCTTACAGTTTGTACTGCAATTGGCCAAGAATATTAGTGGAATACAGACTTTCGTAGGTGATTTTGAGGAATTCCAGATTGCTTATCCAACCAAAGAACTGTATTATAAAGAGCATCCTTTTAATAGACATTATAAGGGAATTGAGGAAGCTAGGGATTGGATGTTTCCCCTACAAGGGGATTTTCCTTCTTTTTTCAATTTTTGGAAGAAGTGTAAAAAAATAATGATACGTTAAGTTTATGCAATATACGCAAACAGAAATTCAACAAATGGATCGTGTAAAACGATTGAAACTTATAAATTCCCTTTCAGGAGTAAAACCAGGGAACCTTATTGGTAGTATTTCGGATAAGGGAGAGGCCAATGTAGCGGTATTCAGTTCTGTAATACATTTGGGAAGCGACCCGGCGCTTTTAGGTTTTATTTCAAGACCAACGGGCGAAATATCACGTCACACCTATGAAAATATTATGGAAAATGGCAGTTATACCATTAACCATATTCCGAAGTCGCATATTAAAAATGCGCACTATACGTCAGCAAAATTTGATAGGAAGGTTTCTGAGTTTGAGGCTTGTGGCCTTACCGCATCGTATTACGAAGGAATACAAGCTCCTTTTGTTGAAGAGAGCAAGCTAAAAATAGGAATGCAGTTCGTAGAGGCCATACCCATTCCAAGAAATGGTACTGTATTAATGATAGGTGAAGTTGTCTTTCTCGACATTATGAACAAGGCGATGACCAAGGACCATGATGTAGATCTGTCTGCGATACAAGGAGTTGGGATTTCTGGCTTGAATACCTATTACGGACTTGAAAAACTAGAACGGTTTCCTTATGTGCGATTAGATGAGATTCCCGATTTTGAAAAATAGGCAGCATGAAAAAAATCCATTTACCAGAAAAAATTTGCCCTGTATGTCAAAGACCTTTTCAATGGCGAAAAAAATGGGAGCGCAATTGGGAGGAAATTGTGTATTGTGGAGAGCGTTGTAGAAGAAATAAGAAAAGCGTTTAAGGCCATTTAGATTGATCTATAGCATAACGCCCATTTGATGAACAAAAAATAGATTGAAAATATAGGAATGTCAGCTGTAAATATAGTTTTTCCACATCATCTTTTTGAAGAAGGGCCATTGCTACAAAATGGATTGCCTTGCTATGTGATAGAGGAGTTTTTATTTTTTAGGCAATACAAGTTTCATAAACAAAAAATCGCCTATCATCGTGCAAGTATGAAGTATTATGCCGACTTCCTAAAAAAGAAAGAAATCAGCGTTACCTATATTGATGCCCATGAGACACATGCCGATATTCGAAATTTGATTCCTTTTTTGTTCCAAAATGGAATACGGGAAATCCATACGATAGCTACCACTGATGATTGGTTGGAAAGGCGAATAAGCAAGGAGTGTGTTAAGTTGAATATTTTACTTCACACTTATGAATCCCCATTGTTTTTGAATTCAAGGAAAGATTTGCAGCACTTCTTTAAACCGGATAAAAAAAAGTACCATCAAACGACATTTTATACGGACCAGAGAAAGCGACGCAAGATAATGTTGAACCCAGATGGGAGCCCAGAAGGGGGGAAATGGACTTTTGATACAGAGAACAGGAAAAAGTATCCTGTTAAGAAAATACCGCCCCCAATTCAATTTCCGGATACCAATCTTTATTTTGAAGAGGCGAAAACTTATGTTTCTAAGTTTTTTTCAAATCATCTAGGAAAGCTCTCGGAATCTCCCTTGTACCCTTGTGACCATAAAAGTGCAAAAAAATGGTTGGATCAGTTTTTGGAATACCGTTTCATGGAATTTGGAACCTATGAAGATGCTATTGTAGCAGAAGAAGTGATATTACATCACAGCGTACTTACCCCAATGCTCAATGTGGGACTTATTACTCCTGAAGAGGTTTTGGAGAAGGCGTTAAATTTTGCCGAAAAACAAGGTGTGCCCATAAATTCCAAGGAAGGATTTATACGGCAAATTATAGGGTGGAGAGAGTTTGTTCGGGGTATGTATACATGTCAAGGCAGGTTTGCTAGAACTAGAAATTTCTGGTGTTTTGATCGAAAGATACCTGCTTCATTTTACGACGGAACAACAGGAATTGTTCCTGTAGATCAGACCATAAAAAAAATACTAAAAACCGGATATTGCCATCATATTGAGCGTCTCATGGTTTTGGGTAACTTTATGCTGCTATGTGAATTTGATCCCAATGAGGTATACCAATGGTTTATGGAACTTTTTATAGATGCCTATGACTGGGTTATGGTTCCCAATGCATATGGCATGAGTCAGTTTGCTGATGGAGGTTTGTTTGCAACGAAGCCCTACATTGGCGGAAGTAATTATCTCAAAAAAATGGGCAATTATCCAAAAGGCGATTGGCAAGATACCTGGGATGGTCTCTTTTGGCGTTTTATGGATAAGCAACGTGGTTTTTTTCTACAAAACCCCAGACTCGGAATGTTGGTGCGTATGTATGATAAGATGCCTGAGGAAAAACGCCTACAGCATTTGAATAACGCCAATACTTATCTTGAAAATATTTGATGTTATGCCTCTTGATACACTTCGTTTATTGCTCGATTTTGGACTGCTTATCCTAATATGGATGGTTCAATTGATTGCCTATCCCAGTTTTTTATACCTGTCTATGGAAAAACTGAAAATTTGGCATCAAAAATATACCTTGCGCATCTCCCTGATTGTAATACCGCTCATTATGGGGCAATTGGTATTGGCCGGGATTCAACTATGGCACGAAGTATCAATTTACACGGTCATAAGCAGTATCCTTATAATTAGTGTTTGGTTATCTACCTTTATTCAATTTGCGCCATTGCATCAGCACTTGAATAGCGCGGAGTATCCGGAAAAACTATTGGTACAATTGGTAAGACAAAATTGGTTGCGTACCGTATTATGGACCCTTATTTTTATCTGGAGCTGTATCAATATTGGAACGGCATAAATACGGCAAATGCAAATAGTCTGCAAAGTCGTCCAAATGCCCTTATCAATATGGGCTTTCCATACTATCTTTATTCAAGATTTAAAAAATAATACAGATGAATACCATAGGAAGAAGAATAAAAGAATGTAGAAAGGCAAAAGGATGGACACAGGAAGAATTGGCCACGACTGCCGGATTGAATTTGCGTACCATACAACGTATAGAAAATGGAGCTTCCAGGGCCAGGGGAGGTACTCTGGCATTGTTATGTGAAGCTTTGAAGTTAGATTTCGAGGAAGTTTCACTTTTGGAAATGGTTCCCAAGAAACAGAATATAGGGAAACAGCTATTGCATTATTTCTTTATGGGCCTATTAAATTTCGCACTGATGTGCGTTTTTTGGATCACTACAATGCATTGGGCCTCCAATGCAAACAGCCGTGCCGCTGGCGTTCTTTTGGGACTTGTGATTCCAGTGGTTATTATTGGGTGGACCAAAGAGATGAGTGGATTGGAACGCGTACTTAAGTTTGGTAGCGGACTTATCCTTTATCTGGTTTTTCTATTTGTTTTTCAAGGTTTTTTAGATGGTTTTGCCGTGGGAATACGAACGCTATTGATTCCTTGTATTCTTATGGTACTGGGTATCTTATTTTATGGAGATTTGTTTTTGCGGAGACCGAAGACCTCTTCTTAAAGAGAATCAAACTGGAAAAACTTCGTTCTCGGTAATAACATATGCCTTGTTTTTTTTGCCGATCTCCATGAGATGTGTTCCGGTAAACACTCCAAATGCTGGAAAAATCAATTGTCGTTCCCCTTCAAAAAAGCAGGCTAACTTTAAGGATTGTCTTCCTTTTCCTTGTAGTCGAATGGCAGGATGTATATGGCCGCAGAAATTAAAAAGCTTAGGTTTTTCCTCAGGATGGTGTGTTAAGAGGAAATGATCAATTATCCATTCATCATATAATTGAACGTTGATTTTTTGATACCGTAAGGGAGAAATGATATCGTGATTTCCTGTGATTAGAATAATTTTGGAAGAAATCTCTTGTGTCCATCTGGCAAACATATCCCATTCCGAATTGATGTAAGAATGGAACAGGTCTCCCAAGAAACAAATGCGCCCCGGATTGAAATCTGCAATAAGCTTGTTGAGTTTTTCAAAGTTTTTATGGGCAACTTCCAAGGGTACTGCACTCCCATATTTTCTGAAATGCGTGATTTTTCCGAAATGCACATCGGCGACGAGCAACATATGCTGCTCTTCCCAAAAAGCGGCACCACTGGGATGTAAAACAAAATGCTGATTCTTTAACACAAGGGTATGGGTCATTTTCGTTTCATTAAAATAGCAGTCATTTTTTTGATACGATCTGCGAGCTTCTCAGAGGATAGTTTTTCGCGCAGACGATCGGTAATAATGGGAAAACTGAATGGTGTAGGACTCGTACAGGCTTTCCATACAATTTGTTGTTTCTGAATACGTTCCAAAGCTAATAAAAGTCGGCCTTCTTCCAATTGATGTTCAAAAGTTTCCGTGAAGGCCTGTTGATAGAGCAGATTGTCCGCTTCATAATCCCGGAAAACGTCAAAAAACAGCTGGGAGCTAGATTGTAAATGCTTCATTTTTATGCCTTTTTTTGGGTATCCGGTAAAAACCAAGCCAGAAATGACGGCAATATCTCGAAATTTACGACGGGCCAATTCCGTAGAATTCAAACTTTTTTGAAGATCCGATGTGGCATATTCCGACGTAAAAAGATCGTTGTCTAAAATAGCTTCAATATCAACTTCTTGGTCAGATAGGAGTTCAAACCCATAGTCGTTATAGGCTAAGGAAAATGTTATGGGAAGCAAAAGGCTGATACGATAAGCTAATAAACTTGCCATGGCTTCGTGTACAAAACGTCCTTCGAAAGGATAAAAAATACAATGATACCCCTCTCGGGTTTTAAAAGTCTCTATTAAAAATTCGTTCGGTCCGGGAACAATACTTTCTAACTGCTGTCGCGCAAATATTCCTGAAAGTGCTTTTAACTCCCTGCCCAATTTTTTATGTGGAGAAGAAACCAAATGCAATTCAGATCGCAATAATTCCGACATTTGGGCAGAAAAACTCATACGACCACCCATCCAACTGGGTACTTTCTTGGTTTTCTTTGTGGAATTGCGAACATGGGCCTGCATCCCTTTTACCCGTATCAACTCTAAATTACGCCCGGCAAAGGTAAACACATCCCCAGGACTCAATTTGGAGATAAAAAATTCTTCGATTGTGCCAATATAACCTCCTTTTTGATATTTTACGACAATATCGGCGTCCCCGACAATGGTCCCTATTTGCATGCGATGCCGCATAGCAACAGTCCTGTCGGTCACCACAAAGCGACCATCGTCGGCGACAATTACTTTTTTGTATTCATCATAGGTCTGTAAAGATTGACTTCCCAAAGTAATGAAGTTGAGCAACCACTGCCATTGTGCATTGGAAATGGCTTGAAAACAAAAAGTGGTGCGTATTTCCTGAAAAATTTCCGCAGCTTGGAATCCATTCGAAATTGCCAAAGTCACCAAATACTGCGCTAGGACATCATAGCTGTTTAAATAAGGCAAGCGGTCTTCTACCACATGATCCTTAACTGCCTTTTGCAAGGCCGCGGCCTCTATTAACTCAATGGCATGGGTGGGAAGAAAATAGATGGCACTTTCTTTTCCCGGTTGGTGGCCACTTCGGCCGGCGCGTTGTAAAAATCGGGCAACGCCCTTAGGGCCTCCAATCTGAATAATAGTCTCCACTGGGGCAAAATCTACTCCCAGGTCCAAACTGGAAGTACAGACCACTGCTTTTAAAGAAGCATTTCTAATGGCCCCTTCTACCCAAAGACGTGTTTCTTTATTCATACTGCCATGGTGCATGGCAATTTCCCCAGCCAATTGTGGCGCTTTTTCCAACAATTTTTGAAACCAGATCTCACATTGACTTCGAGTATTGGTGAAAAGCAAGGTAGTTTTACTTCCTTCTAAAATGGGCAGGACCTCCTCCAATAAGTGAAGCCCCAAATGGCCGCGCCATGGAAAAGTATCCATGCTTTCGGGCAAGATACTCCGTACGCGAATTTTCTTCCGAATATGGGCTTTGATCAATACAGAATTTTCTAGACCCACCGATTGCGGCCCAAGGAGCACTTCCCGGGCCTGCTGCAAATTGCCTATGGTTGCGGAGATGCCCCATATACGTAGCTCAGGAGCTATCGTCTTTAATCGGGACAAGGCCAATTCTACCTGAACGCCACGCTTGGAACCTAGCAATTCGTGCCATTCATCGATTACAATGGCATAGCAATCCTTAAATACCTGATCATATCCCTTGGAGGCTAACAACAAATGCATGCTTTCCGGGGTTGTGATCAGCAGGTCCGGCATGGACTTTTTTTGCTGTGCACGTTCCGATGGTGAAGTATCTCCGCTGCGAATGCCCACAGTAAGTTGCGTATCAAGATCATGGGCAACCCGCTCGGCAGCTTGCTTAATTTCTTGCGATAGGGCTCGTAAAGGGGTGATCCATATGGCTTTTAAACCTTTTCTGTGTTTATTGCGGTATTCAGGATTCTTCTTTATATAGGTCAGCACTATGGGAATCCACAAAGCATAGGTTTTACCACTGCCCGTTGGTGCATTGAGAAGGCCATTTTTTCCTTGAAGAAAAGCAAGCCAACTTTGTTTCTGAAAAGGGAAAGGCTTCCAGGATTGTTTCAAAAACCAGGCTTCTGCGAGCTGTAGCAATGCTTTTCTGTTCATGGAATCAATTGTTTAAGATCAGTTAAGCTATTGGCTTCTTCTATTTTTTTATCCCGTCGCCAACGTAAGATTCTCGGAAATCTCGTAGCAACACCACTTTTGTGCCGTTTTGAAAGCGCAATGCCCTCAAAAGCAATTTCAAAAACCAAGGCCGGAATAACGCTGCGGACCGGGCCAAAACGTTCCAGAGTATTGTTTTTAATAAATTGATCCACCTCTTTGAATTCTTTATCTGTTAATCCAGAATATGCTTTGGCAAAAGTAACCAGGCTTTGTTCTCCATTCTCGTTGGTACTCCATAATCCAAAGGTATAATCAGTGAATAGATTGCTGCGTCTTCCATGGCCCCGCATCGCATAGGTAAGAACTGCGTCAATAGTGAGCGGATCTACTTTCCACTTCCACCAATCTCCTTTTTTTCTTCCCACGAGATAAGGAGAATCTTTGCGCTTGAGCATTAGCCCTTCACCTTTTACTGCTCTTGCTTCTTTACGTGCCATTGCCACATCGTCCCAAGAATCAAAAGTCATGGTTTGGGAAAGTTGCAATTGCTTTAGATCAGCGTTTTGGACTAAAGTTTCCAGAATCTCCCGACGCTTCCAAAAGGCCATGGAACGAATATCTTTTCCTTGCCATTCCAGGAGATCATAAACTTTTAAGATAACCGGTGTTTTTAGTAATAGTGCCTTACTGATTTTTTTTCTTCCAATACGAGTCTGCAGATCGTTGAAATTTCCTATGGCACCATTGGGATAGGCCAGTAGTTCCCCATCCAAAACGGTACCACTGGGAAGGTGTTGCGTTAAAAGATGTAGTTCTGGATATTTATCGGTTACCAATTCTTCACCACGGCTCCAAATGTAGATTTGTGCCTCCCGAAGAATCACCTGAGCCCGTATGCCATCCCATTTGTGCTCGGCAAACCAAAGACTGCAATCACCCAAATCTTGTGCTGCTCCTTCCAGGGCATACGCTAAATAAAAAGGGTAGGGCTTTGAGAGATAGTCCGAAGGACGTTCCTCCATAATCAATTGTTGGAAAGTGGTCGAGGCCGGTGTCCAATTCCCCATTAATTTATAGGCCAAGATATCTTCATCAATACCCGTAGCTTTAGCGAGGGCTCGTGTCATTAGTTTTTGACTTACCCCTATTCGAAAGCCTCCTGTCATTAATTTATTGAATACAAAACGCTCGTAATAGCCTAATCTTTTCCAATGATGTTGTAGGTAGGCTTTTTTTTCTGAAACTTCTTTTGATTTTAAAGCGATCATTTCTTCTAAAAAAGTGGTCAATGACATCTGGGTTTCTTCATTGGAGTTGGGAAGGATGAGGGCAATGGTTTCTGCCAAATCCCCAACAATATGATAGGATTCTTCAAATAGCCAAGGAGGGATTTCTGCCAATTCTGTGGCCCATTCCCGCAGCAAGGTAGTATTTACAGGTCTTGGGGGTCTACGATGGGATAAGAGGGCAATAGTCCAAAGTTTATCGGTATCCTCGGCATCCTCAAAATATTGGGCAAGTGCATTTACTTTGACCGTGGTCTTGTTGGTACTATCCAAGGCTTTGATGAGCGAAGCAAAACGTTTCATGTCAAAGTCTCCGTTTTTTGATTTCCTTCAATTTCTGCCAATTCTCCCTCGTATTGCGTGTCGGCAGTCCTGGCGTCATAACCTTCTTCCCTTAAAAAGCGCGCAAAAATATCGGTATATCCATGAGTGCAGATGATTTTTTCGGCCCCGGTATCGCGTATGCTACCTAGGAGTCCCGTCCAATCGCAATGATCGGATAAAACAAAGCCTTTGTCTATGGCCCGCCGGCGTCTTGCTCCTCTAAAGGCCATCCACCCGCTGGCCGTGCCGGTAACATAAGGAACCATTTTTTTGATCCAAGAACTCCCGTGGGCCGATGGAGGGGCCAGAACCATGGCGCCTTTCAGTGCATCCTTTGTAGTGTCTTTGGTAATTAAGGTAGTCTTGGGTAAGGAAACCAGCGGGCGTATTACTTCCGTCATCTTTTCAATGGCGCCATGGGTGAAAATAGGGCCATTGTCTATATCGAGATGCTTTAACAGGCGTTGTGCCTTTCCCAAAGAATATCCAAAAAGCACGGAAGTTTGCCCATTGGCCCTATTTTGCGCCCACCAACTATTGATATCGTCCATAATCTGTTCTTGTGGTGTCCATTTAAAGGCAGGAAGTCCAAAGGTGCATTCCGTGATAAAAGTATGGCATGGAATGGGTTCAAAAGGGGTAGATAAACCATCATTTTCCGTTTTATAATCCCCGGTAAACACCCAAACCTCTCCTTTATAGGCTACCCGAACCTGAGAGGATCCCACAATATGTCCGGCCGGATGTAAGGAAAATTGAACCCCATTGATTTCAAAAGTTTCACCCCATGATTTGCCACTGACGGTGATGGCACCAAGGCGATGCTTTATAATGGGAACATTATGGTGATGGGTAATATATTGTTGATGCCCCCAGCGGGAATGATCCGAATGGCCGTGGGTAATAATGGCCTTCTTCACAGGTTTCCAAGGATCTATATATACTTGTGCCTGTGTGCAATAAATGCCTTTGTCATTAAACAAGAGTAACGGTGTCTTCATAGGAAGGGTTCAGCAAAATAATTCATGATTAAAGAGCATGAAGTGCTTTGGGCTTCTAAAAATACTAATAATTCTAATTATTGAGGTTCAGTATTGCCAAATAGTTGATAGATATTAAGGTTGGTTTAGTATCTTTGAAAAAACCATTTTTGTAGGATATGAGCTTATTTAAAAAGATATTTTCTTCCAAGAAAAAAGAGACTTTGGATAAGGGTTTGGAAAAGACCAAAACCAGTTTCTTGTCAAAGCTAGGTAAGGCTGTAGCAGGGAAATCTAAAGTAGATGATGCCGTATTGGATAATCTGGAAGAAGTATTGGTAACTTCGGACGTAGGCGTGAATACGACTTTAAAAATTATTGACCGTATCGAGGAAAGGGTATCGCGTGATAAGTATATCGGTACAGATGAACTCAATGCTATTTTAAGAGAGGAAATAGCGGGCTTACTTGCCGAAACGAATTTAGGGGAAGAGACCGAGTTTAGCATACCCAAGGACAAAAAACCTTATGTGATCATGGTAGTAGGTGTCAATGGGGTTGGAAAGACTACGACCATTGGGAAATTGGCCCATCAATTTAAGAACCAAGGATTAAAAGTGGTCTTAGGTGCGGCGGATACCTTTAGAGCCGCGGCTATAGATCAGTTGCAAGTATGGGCAGATCGTGTAGATGTGCCGATCGTAAAACAAAATATGGGGAGCGATCCGGCTTCTGTTGCCTTTGATACCTTGAGTTCGGCCGTGACCCAAGATGCCGATGTGGTGATCATAGATACGGCTGGAAGATTACACAACAAGGTGAATTTAATGAATGAACTGACGAAAGTGAAACGTGTAATGCAAAAAGTGGTGGAAGATACGCCCCATGATGTTCTATTGGTGTTGGATGGCTCTACAGGGCAGAATGCTTTTGAACAGGCCAAGGAATTTACAAAGGCCACAGAAGTGAGTTGTTTGGCCGTGACAAAATTGGACGGTACCGCTAAAGGAGGCGTGGTCATTGGGATTTCGGATCAATTTCAGATTCCCGTGAAATATATCGGGGTTGGTGAAGGAATCGATGATTTACAGGTTTTTAATAAATATGAATTTGTAGATTCTTTTTTTAGCGGGACAAATTGAGATTAGCCCTCTACATACTACTTTTTTTCATTTTGGGCTCGATCAATGCCCAAATCGATCACCCAAAAGCAAGTCCCTTGGCTACGGTAGAGCAATCTGTGGGATTGTCTACAATAAAAGTCGTCTATTCCAGGCCAGCGGTCAAAGGAAGAACAATATTCGGAGACCTATTGCCCTACGGTCGCATTTGGAGGGTAGGCGCTAATGAATCCACTAAAATCACAACAGACACGGATATGGAGGTTATGGGCAATTATCTGCCCAAGGGAACCTATGCACTTTATGCTTTTCCCCATGAAAAAGAATGGGAAATTGTATTTCATAAAAATACGACACATTGGGGAGATGGTAGAAAAGCCTATAATCCACAAGAAGATGCGTTTAGAATCACAGTGGTGCCGGAAAAAACTGCCGACTTTCAAGAAAATTTTTTGATAAGTTTTGATGCATTGACCCATAATTCTGTACAGATGCAGTGGATTTGGGCACATACGAAAGTAAGTATTTCAATGTGGGTTGATACGAAAGCGCAAATGTTACGACAAATACGGGAGGCCCTACAAAATAAACCTACGGCGCAGACCTATTATGAAGCGGCGAGGTATTTACAGGAAGAAGGGCAATCTTATCAGGAAGCCTTATCGTATTTAGAAAAAGCTATCGCCTTAGCAGGGGACACCTATTACTTTCACCGGGTGAAATCTTTGGTGGAAGCTGCAATGCAACACTACGAAAAGGCGATAAACTCAGCAGAGAAATCTTTGTTGCTGGCACAAAAAGAGGAAAAAGACGAGTTTGTACGCATGAATAAAAAAAATATTGAATACTGGAAAGAATTAATTAAACGTCAAAAAAAATGAAAAGAATAGTATTGGGAATAATGGTCTTACTGGCCTTTGCTTGCAAGGAAGATAGCACTAAAAAAGAAGCGGTTATCCTCTGGGAAGCTTATGATGATACCGCAGAAGTCGCTGCAAATCAAGAGCACGAGAATGGAAGAATGCGTTATAAATTAATTCAATCCAAGGTATTGGATAAGAATGAAGTGTTCCAGCCGCTCTACGATGAGGTTTCCAAAATGAGCGAAGCGGACTATGAAGCCCTAAAACCTTTGATTTTGGATCAAAATATTTTGACGATTCAAACCCATATTCTAAAAAAAGAACTGACCTATGAAAAATTGGTATTGTTCTTTTTGTACCGTATTTATAAATATGAACTGGATAATACTACCACTCTAAATACGGTTATTGCCTTAAACAAGGATGTATTGGAAGACGCTAGAGCCTTAGACCAGAGCATGATCGATGCACCCAAAAAGCAACGTCACCCGATTTCTGGGATGCCTATCTTATTGAAAGATAACATTAATACCAAGGGAATGATTACCACTGCAGGTGCTATTGCTTTGCAAGATAATGAAGTGGAAGATGCTTTTATTGTGAAGCAATTGCGTAAAAGTGGAGCTTTGATTTTGGGGAAAGTAAATTTAAGTGAATGGGCATATTTCCTCTGTTCCGGTTGTCCTGTAGGATATAGTGCCGTTGGCGGACAAACCTTGAATCCTTATGGAAGAAGGGTTTTTGAAAGTGGTGGGTCTAGTTCCGGAAGTGGTACTTCCATGGCGGCCTCTTATGCGGTGGCCGCAGTAGGTACAGAAACATCGGGTTCTATCTTATCTCCATCCAGTCAGAATTCTGTTGTTGGACTAAAACCTACCATTGGGGTAATGAGTAGAACAGGTATTGTACCTATTTCCAGTACGCTGGATACGCCCGGTCCCATGACAAGAAATGTAGTGGACAATGCTATTTTATTTGACGCATTGGCCGTGATCGACCCAAAGGATGAAGCTTCTGTCCATACACGATGGGCCAAACAACCCTACTATGCGGAACTTAAGGGAGAAGAGAGTTTAAAAGGGAAACGCTTAGGTGTGTTTAAGAATCTTTTGGAAAACGATTCTATATATGCGCAAACCATTGAAGAATTGGAGAGTATTGGAGCTGAAATCATTCCCTTTGATGCACCTCAAGTACAAATGAATGGGTTCTTGAGCATCCTGAACATAGATATGAAAAACGATTTGCCAAAATATTTGAAGGAGCACAGTGATCCTACTAAGGTATCTATTACCTCTATTGCAGATGCCATTACGTTCAATGCACAAGATTCTTTGGTGCGAATTCCGTATGGTCAGGCATTGTTTGAAGGTATTATGGCAGACAGTACTACGGCCGAAGGTTTGGCGAACATCAAGGAAACTTTGGAGGCCAATGGTCAAAAGTACTTTAATGAGGCTCTGGATGCCCATAAACTAGATGCCATATTGTCTATCAATAATTATCATGCCGGCTTTGCAGCTGTAGCCAAATATCCTGCACTTACGGTACCTATGGGGTATAAAGCAAATGGAGAACCCATTAGTTTGACTTTCATTGCTAAGAAATTCAAAGAACGGGAACTGTTACAATTGGGACATGCCTATGAACAGGCCACACAGGTGCGTCGAGCTCCGAAGGGATACGAATAGGAGTACTATGGAATAGCTAAAAAAGACCCATTTTGTACATAAATGGGTCTTTATTTATTAAAATAGGGCATTGATGTGGTCCCATAAGGAAATATCAAAGGAAGAGGGACCCAATAGGGATTCTCCTGTAGCATCGCCCATGCGTACGATGACCAAATCTTGACTGGGAACGATATATAGTTTTTGATCATCCTTTCCAAGGCCGGCAATAAGATCCTGTGGGGCATTGGGGATTAAAGCTCCCTGAAATTGCATTTCCGAGCCAGGAACCCGAAAGTTCTCTTTCCCGTTGAGCCACCATAAATACCCATATGCTTTATTCATATCCTGAGAGCTATTGGTCATGGCATTGAAATAGGAATTGTCATTGAGAATCGGACTGCCTTCCCAAAATCCTTTATTCAGATTCAAGAGTCCAAAACGCGCCATACTTCGTGCCGTACTAAAATAGACATTGGCAAAGCCAAGCCGCAACCATTGTCCATCCATACCGATCGGATCTTTAACTTTACGATCAAAATAAGATTCAAAATTAACGCCTGTAGCCCCCGAAATGATATCCTGTGTCAAGGTATAGGGAGCGTTGTGGTAATACCAAAAGCTATCTGGTATATTTAAAAAATGCAAACATTGGGCTTCTGTGCAATTGAGATTGCCTACCGTATAGTCCAGCCCTGTGGTCATGCTTAAATGATGCGAAACCTGAATGGTCATTTCTTCATTTTGGGAGAGATTGCTCCAACCCTCGCCCAAATAGGTGGAGGAAGGGGAATGTAAAGATAGGAGACCCTCGGCTTGCGCTACCCCCGCGGTAAAGGCTGTGGCACTTTTGCCTACCGAATACCAGGGATGAGGTTCATCCCTATTACTTCCATTTAAATAATACTCTAGGACAATACGCCCGTCCTTTACGATAAGAAACGCTTTGGTATCCTTTTCTTCTAAAAAGGCGCTAAGTTCCTGCGCTGCGCTGTTGCTCCAGCCCAAGGTTTCCAACGAGATGGTTTCCCACATGTCGGCACCTACGGGAGGAAAATAGGCGGTGGCAGGGAAGGGGTCCATATCTTCTGTTGCTCCCATGAACTCCTCATTGTCACTATCCGAGCAGCTACAATAAAAAGTAAAAAGGATTGTGCCTAAGATTGCATTTAAGTATTTCATTTTATGGGTTTTACTGTAAGATTCCAGTTGGGTACAAAAGGTTTAACGTAAAAATGTAAGAAATCGTTTAAAAACAACATTCTTCCTCATTCAAATCGTATTTTTGCAGCTTATTTAGGAATCATGCGAACAAAATCACTAAAGAAAAATACAATCAATGTAGTCACCTTGGGCTGTTCTAAGAATGTCTATGACTCAGAAGTATTGATGGGGCAATTGCGGGCCAATGATAAAGCGGTGGTACACGAGGGAGAAGGAAATGTGGTAGTCATCAATACGTGCGGTTTTATTGCCAATGCGAAAGAGGAAAGTGTGAATACGATTTTAGAGTATGTACAGCAGAAAGAAGCGGGAGCCATAGATAAGGTTTTTGTGACAGGCTGTCTCAGTGAACGTTATAAGCCAGATTTGCAGAAAGAGATTCCAAATGTGGATGAGTATTTTGGAACAAGTGAATTGCCGAATTTATTGAAGGCATTGGGAGCAGATTATAAGCATGAACTTATTGGAGAACGCCTTACGACCACGCCAAAGAACTATGCCTATTTGAAAATAGCCGAAGGCTGTGATCGTCCTTGTTCTTTTTGTGCTATTCCCATAATGCGCGGAAAGCATCGTAGCAAGCCTATGGAAGATTTGGTCATTGAAGCGGAGAAATTGGCGGCGAAAGGGGTAAAAGAATTAATTTTGATTGCACAGGACCTTACCTATTATGGATTAGATCTGTATAAAAAGAGAAATCT
The DNA here is from genome assembly GCF_043678055.1 of Spongiimicrobium salis. NCBI lineage: Bacteria > Pseudomonadati > Bacteroidota > Flavobacteriia > Flavobacteriales > Flavobacteriaceae > Spongiimicrobium > Spongiimicrobium salis. Next base: position 162,370 of record NZ_JBHEQA010000001.1, on the reverse strand, counting down.
GGCAGAATTACTTCGGGCTTTGGCCAAAGTGGAAGGGATTTCATGGATTCGCCTGCACTACGCATTTCCAACAGGTTTTCCTATGGATGTCTTGGAAGTGATGCGTGAAGAACCAAAGATTTGCAATTATATCGATATCCCCTTGCAACATATCGCCGATACCATATTAAAAAGTATGCGAAGGGGGACCACCAAGGCCAAGACCACCCAATTATTAAAGGATTTTAGGACTGCCGTTCCAGAGATGACCATCAGAACTACCTTGATCGTGGGTTATCCCGGAGAGACCGAAGAGGATTTTCAAACGCTAAAAGAATGGGTCAAAGAGATGCGCTTTGAACGCTTGGGTTGCTTCACCTATAGTCATGAGGAAAATACACATGCCTATACCTTGGAGGATAATGTGCCCGAGGAAGTGAAAGAGCAACGTGCTGCAGAAATTATGGAAATACAATCCCAGATTTCTTGGGAATTGAACCAAGAAAAAGTGGGAAGTACTTTTCGTTGCTTGATTGACCGCAAGGAAGGAAATCACTTCATTGGGCGTACGGAATTTGATTCTCCGGATGTGGATAATGAAGTATTGATCGATGCTTCTAAGTTTTATTTAAAACAGGGCGATTTTGTGGACCTGAAGATTATTGAGGCCGCAGATTTTGATTTATATGCAGAACCACTATCCTAACTAAAAAAACATAAATACAATTCAGAACTTTTTTCAAAAGGAACGGGGAATTTTGGATGTATTCTAAATATCCCATAGGTTATGTCAGAGGATTGTCATTAGCATTATACTAGGGCATTGAAAGAGACGCTATAAAATTGTATATTTCAAAATAAATTTTAAAATATATACCAGGACTGAACAATACGTAGCGCCTATGAAAAATGTATTATTTAAGCTAGGAGTACCAGTATTACTATTGTATAGTATTTTCATAGTTATTGTTGAGCTGCAATATGGACAGACCGGAGTAAGGGAATATTTAACAGATATCAATGGAAGTGGTCCTTTTTACGGATTGAATACCACATTTACCACCATTTTGTTGACACTTACCTCCTATAATTTTATACTTTGTGCACTGCGATATCACAAAAAAGAAAAAGGCCGTAACCTACAGCTTTTATTTTTCATAATTCAAGCACTAATATTTCTTTACCTTGCTTTAGATGAGCGCTTTAAGGTTCATGAACGCGTAGGGGGAAAATTAGGGATAGATGACGCTTATGTCCTTGGTTTGGTAGGAGTGGGAGAGCTCGTGGTATTGTATTATTTTAAGGAGTTGCTTTGGAACAATACCCTAAAAAGTTACGCTTTATACCTTGGGGGACTGTGCTTTGGAATTATGATTTTAATAGATGCTTTTGGCGCCAAAGAAGGCCTGCTGCGCCTTTCTTTTGAGGACCTGTCCAAAACTTGGGCCATTTTTTTTCTCTTTATTTACTCTTTTGAAACCTTTAGAGTGTGGTCTAAGAAAAGTTCACAATCCTAGTACACCAAGGAAGCGAATTATAGCTGTGGACATTTTGAAAAGCAGTATGCTTTCTATAACAGAATAAGGACAAACAAAATATAGGAAGAATGTCTGTAGTTATAAGGTGACATTGGAAATCAACTGTTCTACAGTGGGGTGATCATTTCCTCCAGCAGGTTCAATGGTAATATTAAGGGACTCGGCATGATCAATGTATTCCATATGGACCATGGTTTCGTTTTTAGGAATGACGCCCATATTGATCATCACTCCTTCCACATCGGCCCAAAGCTGGTAGTCATGATCCGCATCTAGCTGTGGTAGTCCTTCGGCATTTAAAATAACCTGTTTCTCATTATGATTCACATAGGCAACCGCAGTAGCTGCCGGAGCTATGGCATTGCCTTTAAGTACCAATTGGGTAACATTTGGAGTGTTAATGGCGGCATACCATTCTTCAGTATCGTTCAATCGTTTCTCCAGCCCATCTATTTTATTTTTTAAGGTAGACGTTTGGCCCTCTATTATTTGAAGTCGATCCTTTTCACGTTGCCATTGTGTATAGAACCAGAAGGAACTAAGAAATAAAAGTGCGGCAAGGCTCGCGGCCACAAGAAAAGAACGATTAGGGGCTTTTTTAGGTTTCAGGGGAATGGGCTCTTTCTTTTCCGAAGCTTTTGAAGAAATCGCTGTCATGAGCTTTTCCTTCACGCGATGGTGTGGCATCACGGCATTTTCCAGGGCCATTTGTTCAAAATTGTCTTCCAGGTCCCGGTAATGCGCGCGTAATTCGGCATCTTCTTTGAGCAATCGTTCAATTTCAAGAGAATCTGCTTCGGAGAGTTCCCCCAACAAATACTGCTCTAAGATTCCGTCTTTCTTTATGGTGTTTTTATCCATTATCCCACGATTTCAATTAACAGCCAACAGCATAGCATGGCACTTTTATAATTTTTGCGCAACCCTTTTATGGCCTGTTGAATATATGATTTAAACGTGCCCAAGGGTACTCCCATTTCTTCATGAGCTTCCCTATGGGTCAATCCCTTAAAATAAACAAGATCTATGGCCTCTCTGTGATGGGGCTCCAATTTTTGTACGGCCCCTTGTAATTCCGTATGATCTGTTTGGGATTCATCAACACTCTTATCGGTATATACACTCAATTCTTCCGTTTGGATGAGTTTTTTTGGCCGCCTTAAAGCATTTAAGGTGCTATTTTTTGCAATACGGTAGACCCAAGTATAAAATTTCCCCTTTTCAGGATCGTACAAATGTGATTTTTGCCAGACTTTTAAAAAAGTTTCCTGCAAAAGTTCTTCTGCCATTTCTTCTTCATGGCACATACGGAGTATAACACCATAAATAGCGCCTGAATACCTATCATACAGGGCAGAAAGCGCTTGGTCATCTTTCTCCTGTAGTAGTTTAATAAGTTCTAAATCGTCTTGCACGGAATAGGTTTACCATATCAAATTTAAAAAAAAAATAGGGCATCCTCATCCAAGTTTAAAAAAGTGGTGTACATGAGAGTAGAAACAACAAAATATTAAAAGTAAAAACGTAAGTCATGAAAAAAGTAATTTTTATTAGTTCAATGATTGCCTTTTTGGCATTTGCTCAAACAGTAACAGCACAAGGAAAGAAAGATATCGTAGACACTGCGGTTTCTTTAGATGATTTCTCCACTTTGGTTGCCGCAGTAAAGGCAGCGGACCTGGTAGGTGCCTTAAAAGGAGATGGCCCCTTTACCGTATTTGCCCCTACCAACAATGCGTTTGGAAAACTGCCCAAAGGTACTGTAGGAAGCCTGTTGAAACCGGAAAACAAAGGAACGTTGACCGCCGTATTGACCTATCATGTGGTTGCCGGTAAATTTATGGCCAAGGACATTGTGAAAGCAATTAAAGCCAATGGAGGAAGTTTTATGGTAAAAACATTGCAAGGACAGGAGTTGGTTGCCTCTATGAAGAATGGAAAAGTGTATTTGATGGATGCAAAAGGAGGAAAATCACAAGTGGTCATTACTGATGTGGCTGCATCCAATGGCGTTATCCATGCTATTGAATCTGTAGTAATGCCCAAATAGGTTGTATTTCCTGATTCTTGATGAAAAGCACCGCCTTGGCGGTGCTTTTTTATTTTATGGGGTACACCTTTAAATAGCTGTTTTGTAGCGTATCTATGGGGACTACCCTCATTTTAAAATTTCCAGAGGGATAATGTATGGGCATGGAATTGGGGAATGCGGACTTTGTTTTATTAATCCCGGTTGTTGTCCTTCCATGCTGCTTTGGAAAGCGACTAAGGTGCTTATCAAATCTATTCTTTGTTGGTAAGTTGCGTTCTTGCCAGGCGTTGTTAATACCAAGGGAGTCGTTGTTCAACTTTTCATATTGCTGTGCGCTCACCAAAGGAGTTATGAAAAAAACACTTAAAAGAAGTCCATAGGGTTTCATAGTACGATATATTGACAGATATATCATTAAAGATATGGAAAAAGAGAACAATTTCTCTTTTTTTAACAGGAGAAAGTACAGTGGCTGCCCTGCTATTCCTTAAAAAGCACTGCAATTGGAATGGAAGAGAGAAAGGTAGTATCTTAGGCCTCATGGATGAAATAGAAATCAGGACGGTAGATGTCGTGCAATATATAAAACCTTTACGGGAAGGAGGTTCCTTACCGGCTATTGTAAAGGCGGATGATGATTTTTTGTATGTCCTAAAATTTCGAGGGGCGGGGCAGGGCAAAAAAGCCTTGATAGCCGAATTCATAGGAGGGGAACTTGCCCGAGCCATAGGATTAAAAGTACCTGAACTGGTATTTATGAACCTGGACGACTCCTTCAGTAAAACCGAACCCGACGAAGAAATACAGGATTTGCTGAAATTCAGTGTTGGCCTTAATTTGGGACTTCATTTTCTTTCCAGTGCCATTACCTTTGACCCCCTGGTAGCCAAAGTAGATTCTAAAACAGCTTCTAAAGTAGTTTTGTTGGATAGTGTGATCAGTAATATTGATCGGACGGCAAAAAACACCAATTTATTGCATTGGAATAATGAGCTCTGGGTTATTGACAATGGAGCAAGCTTCTATTTTCATCACAATTGGGGAAGTTGGGAACACCATCTTACAAGAACTTTTCCTTTGATCAAAGACCATGTGCTTTTGGAACAGGCACATCATTTGAAGGAAGCTGCTGAAGAGATTGTAAACGCATTGCATCAAAATAAAATAGAAGAAATAATAGCCAAGGTACCTGAAGATTGGTTGATCCACGAAATGGATGTATTGACTCCCAAAGAAATGCGAACAGCATATATGGATTTTCTATTTGCAAAATTAGGAATGATCGATGCCTTGGTAAAAGAAGCAGAAAATGCAAGATAGATGTACTTTTGAATATGCTATTATACGCATCGTGCCTAAAGTGGAGCGCGAAGAATTCTTCAATGTAGGGGTGATTCTTTTTTCAAAACGAAAAAAATTCTTAGGGATGAAGTATCATATTGATTCCAAAAAAATTGCTGCATTTTCAACCGAGATCGATCAGGGTACGTTTGAAGCTTATTTACAGGCTTGGGAACACATTTGTGAAGGAGGGCCTAAAGGAGGCTTTATTGGGCAATTTGAATTGGCCGATCGTTTCCGATGGTTAGTAGCTACACGCAGTACCATCATTCAAAGTTCCAAAACCCATTCCGGTCTATGTCATGATCCCGAGAAGGCATTGGAAGATATTTTTAAACGCTATATTTTATAGAAGCTTCTCCTATGAACCTTGTCCAACATTGTGAATTGTGCAGCCTGCAAGAGATGGACTATATAGAGGGCGCTAGATGCGCTCTTACCCAAACAAAACCAAATTTTAAAAGAACTTGCCCGGATATTCAATTGGAACAAAAGTTAACAGCTAAAATAAAAGCGGTCAACATTGCTTATGAGCGTGTTCGACGTACTAGAACAGTAACCTTTGTGTACAGTACTGTTTTTTCATTGATTGGAATTGCTACAATAATTGGTGCTTACCTCTTAGGTACTTATGTTTTTGATAATGGCGTAATTTCTATTGTGCCTTTGCTTATTATGCTTGTCGGGCTTGTAGTGCTCGCTATGGCTTTTGGGCCCTTGAATACTTATCAAAGGGATATTGCTTTGACCAAACGACAAAAACAAAAACTGGACAAACTCCTAAAGTTGTACCATAGATCATATGTAATTAATGTTAGTTTTGGAAAGGAAATTCATGGCGATGTTGAGGTAGATGTACATTTGGAGATTAAAAAGACCTTTGTGAGTCCCTATGAACAGATACATTAATAAGGGAAAGACGGAGTAGTAGCTTTTTCCTATCCATGGGCACCATGGTTTCAATCATTGGGTGCTATAAGATCTTTAATGTAATTTGAAACTGTCTGGGCGGGCATAGATCCGTAATTGCTCAGTACGATGACATAGTAATCCTGTTCCGGATAATATTCAAAGGCACTACCTACACCGATAAATGAACCACCATGGCCAATAGTAAAGGCCTTTCCCTTTTGTTCTAAGGCAAAACCATAGCTGTATGATCTGGAGTAATCCGAAAAATTGAAAACAGGTTCTTTTTTTTCATATAACCATTGCCTGGTTTCTTTACGTAAAAGGAGATGTCCGTTAATCGCTTTAAAGTAGGTGTAAAGATCTTTTGCACTAGCATAAACACCTCCGGAAGGGAGGGCAAATTGCCATAGGGAATCGGTGTTTTTCAATCTTGTTTTTAAAAGATGACCTTGCTTATCCTTGTTGGTATAGCCTATGGCTTTATTGGAATGGTTTTTCAATTTTTTATAATCACTGAATGTATGTGTCAGGCCAAGAGGTTTAAAAATATATTGTTCTAGATATTGGGAATAGGTGATGCCACTGACCCGTTCTATAATAACTCCCAATAAACTATAATTTTCATTGGAATAGTCATGCTTTCCCAACACTTTGAAATTGTTTCTCCTGCTATTATTCATGGAATCCAGGTATTGTATATGTGCTGCCAATAGGTCATCCAGGTTTTTTGCTTTTTTTTCTGCTTTATTATAAGGTTTGTAATCGTCCAATTCTATCCCGGAGGTATGGTTGAGTAAATGGTGAATGGTCACCTGATCGGCAATATCCTTGGGGTATTCCTGAATATATTTACTTATAGGGTCAGAAGTATGCAATACCCCTTTTTCAACTAGTTGAAGAATGGCCATGGCAGTAAAGGTTTTGGTAGTGGAAGCCACACAAAAAGAGGTCTGTAGATTATTTCTTTTTTGAGTGCTGTAATTCCGCATGCCATAAGCACTTTCAAATACTATATTTTCTCCTTTAGCGATTAATACAGTCCCAGAAAAATAGTCCAACTGACTTAACTTCTCAAGGTAAGCGTCCATTTGTAGTGCTATTTCAGGGGCAGTTAAGGCGCTATATGGAGGTAAGGTGCCCGATGGGCGTAAACCTCGGGCCACAGATTTTCCGATAATCTTGCCTCCTGCATCCATACTTAGGATTATAGCAACCCAACCTTTGGTATCCTTCCCTTGAAACCAAAGGGCCAATCGATGTTCATTGGTCCATTCTTCCACTTTTTTATAGACTTCAACACTTCCAAAATCGGCAAAAACCCCAGGCCAGTAGGAAGCCCATTCCTTAGGATCGATTCCAGAACAATGTTCCTTTGCAAAAGCAGCCAATTCATTTTCATTATTGCTGTTATATGTTTTTATAAACGCTTTAAATAGTCGCGTAGCCTTGTGGTTGGGCCATTGGAAACTGGCTTTTTCCTGAGCCATTAGGCCATTGTTTAGTAGAACGGCTATAATCAATAAATACCATGTTTTCATCATCCTTTATTTTTTTGAAATACAAACTAAACTATTATTCTTGCCAAAAACTTGAACAAATTAAAGGTGGAGTAGGGCAGCAAATTTTTTAGGGGATAGTTGGGTAGATTTTTTGAATTCCCGGGAAAAATGACTTTGGTCTGCATATCCTGTGCTATGGGCAAGTTCTGTGAGATTTCCATTTTGAGCAAACATTCCGGACATGGCAAAATGTAGACGCAGTTGTTGTTGGTACGACTTGATATCAATGCCATGGCAATCCTTAAATGCCTTGCCAAGATATACTGGATTGAGTCCTATTTCTTTGGCCAAATCTGAAATTTTAAAGGATTCCCGAAAATGGATATCAACCAGTTTTCTGGCCTCCTCAATGCGTTTTGGGATGGCAATTGCGGTTTTTTTAGGATATAATAGCGGTGTTATGTTCTTTTTTAAATGCGTTAGGGCCTCCTTTTTATCGGGCTGGTGAACCACCTTCAAAAAATAGGGAAGCAAACCGGAAGGCTGCAGAATATTCCAATTGTCCCAATGGTGATCGTAGTACTCCCAATCGTAAATTTTAAAAGACAAAATAGAGCAATTTTCCGTGAATACATCACTATGCAATAAGCCTGCAGGCTTAATCAAGGCGTTGCCTGGTCGCACTACTCGGGTTCCTGTAGAAGTATGTTCGATCAACGTACCGGTAAGCAATAGGCTCACGGTCAAAAAATCATGATCATGGAGGCGCATGTCACTCTGTTTTTCCATATAGTCTTGCCGACTTATTTTTACCGAACCATCTTTAAAATATGTAATGTCCTTAGTCATTTTTTTACTTAAAGACGAAGGAGTAATGGAAATGTGGCGCGCCGAGCTTGTCTTTGGTCAATTATAGTCTTGTGGGTATTATCGCTCTCTTTATGCTACATAATGTTCAACTTTTACGCAACATTTTTATCGTCAATCCACCCAATAGGAATATAACAATACCCATAATACTCCAAAGCCATATGGGATTGGTAAATAAAGCTTCTTTCCCGTCTTCCTGTTCTTGAGGAATATCTTGTTCTTCATCAACACGCACAGGGGACATATGTTTAGGAACCGCGGAGGCAATGGCATTGAGGTCATACGTGGGCCTTCTCTTTTGGGGATTGCCATAAGCAAGATAATAGGTGGCCGGTGTTGTAAAACGCGCCGATAATGTGTGGGAATAGCCCATTAGTGTTGCACGGTCAATGGTTAAAGGCGCATTGTCATTATTTTCAATAAGAATCCGTAGTTTTTTGGCAATGGTGGTTTTAAAGCGCAAAGGCTCTTTTTGTAAGGAAGATAGAGTGCCATAAAATAAGGATTGGTATATAGGCTTCCATCCTTTATCGGTTTCCACGCTATCCAAGGCATAATTGATCTGTAAAGTACGGTAATAGTCAATATCATCGGAAACATTCAGGTTCAGTTCGCTTAGGGGCACTGCAAAATCCAGGTCAATAGCTATTTGCGTCTGTTTTGTTATTTTATCGTTTGCGAGTTCAAATTTTTTAATGGGATACTCTTTTAAGGGATGTAGGCTGTCTAACATTACTTGCTTTTGAAGATAAGCCCGATTCAGACGTGGTTTTTCATCCGCTTTGACCAGTATTTTGTAATAACGGTATTTGGAATCTGGAAAGCTTAGGGTGGTATAGTTGTAGTTGGTATGGATATTTTTTATGGAAAGAATGCGGTAATCCTCAATAATGGAAAACCATTCCTTTAAATTTTGACTACCCTCAAGCTGTACCTTCCAATCAAAATTTTGTTGATTGAAATTAAGTATGATCTGATTTACCACCTCAAGCGAAGTCAATTCAAAAGTGAAATAATATCCTCTTTTATTCTGAGATTGATTAAGACGCCTAAAATCGACTTTAATTTGCTGTCTTTTAGGTGCGTTTAGTTTTAAGAGATAAGGAGCTTCAAGGGTGTCTTTGGCAGCAGTAATCCCATAAATGCGAATATCTGATAAGTCGGTATTTACTTTTTCATAGAGGGCATCAGGTAAGGTGAGGCTATGCCAAGTATCCGAAATACCTTTGATTTTCCGTTTGTGATTATAGGATGATAATTGCCCGTATAAAAAGGTTCCTCCCCAAAGGATTAAAATACTACTTAATATCGTCTTCATGTTCCTCTGAAATTAGATTTTTGTACTTGTTATATAAAAATGAGATGATCAAAAGCAAAATGCCCAATGCCACAAAAACAATAGTTTTTGATAGCGTACTGGAGGATGCAATATCATAAACGAACAATTTGATCAGGGTAATGGCAAATAGAATCATCGCTGAGATACGCAAGTATTGCTTTTTGTTCCAAATTCCCAAAACAATAAGCATTACGGCATAGAGTCCCCATAAAATACTAAGTCCTAATTTATAGGATTGATCGGAATTGGCCAGATCCATCCAATGCAATAATTCACTGCTTAAGACCCAGAGTATGGTGATGTGCAATACCATCTCAAAGAGAAGACGAAATCGCCTTCGCATAAATTCCTGTTGGGTATACCAATGCGAAACAACGAATAAAGCGCCGAGTGCCAGAAAGGAAATATAACGTATGACAATATTAAATATTCCAATTTCAAAATATTCGTACGAAGCCCGATTGATATAATGTTGACGGAGTTCGCTCAAAGTGTATAATCCGCCTACGAGGAAAATCAGGATGCCGAGGCCATTGAGTAAAAGATTGAACCTGCCGAGACGATCGTTTTTAAACACTTTGATGTTGATGAAAGACAATAAGGCAAAAAAGACGACCGTATAAATGATCAACCACATACTTTTTATATCCAGAAGATTGGTGTTCTGCTGTGAATATATCGTTTCCGAGCTTCCTAGATCCAGTATGGCATTGTCATACTGTTGTATCCAATATCGGTCGATCTCAATAAAAAAAGAGGAGTATAACACAAATAAGAAAATGGCAGGAGTCAACAAGGTAAACCAGTTGTTCCAGGTTTGGGATTTCAGGACAGTTGCCGTGCGTCTCTGTTGCCACAGAATAATACCAAATGCGGCAAGGAATAGGGTTGCAGTCAGAAAACCGCGGTTTAAGATAGGGGTAAAAGTGTAATCTGAATCATTAAAGTAGCCTCCGCCCCAGTCCTGTAAAAGACTTAGAAATGCCAGAACAATCAATGGATATGCCAATTTTTCATAGACAGGGATGCCTTTGTCCCGCCCTATCCAAAATAGTAAGGCGGCTTCCCCAACCCAGAGCATTGTCACCCAATTACCATCCAACTGCACGGGTATGGCAATGGTGATAAAGACCAATACTAGGCCTGATACCATATAAAAAAGGCTTTTATCACCTAGTTTTTGTTTGTAAATGACCGCACTGAATGCAAAATGTATGATGGCATTACCCAAAGTAAATATCCCTAAAAGTTGTTCGCCAGTTTCGTGATCGTTTAAAATACCATACCCAATGCCGTAGAAGATGAAGGCATTGCACAAGAGTAGAACGATATCCGAACTGCCAAACGGTTCTTTTTTCTTTAGCTTATAAGCAATGAAGTTGAGGTAAAACAATATAAAGAATAGGCCTAGGAAAACCAAAGCTATGGAAAAGTGCTCCTCGCGTCGATAAGACAGGGCGTACCAAGAGAAATAAATAAGCCAAGTGAGAGCAAAAGCAACAAAATACAAGGGTTTCCAATATTTCTTGAAGGAAATAATCAGGATTCCAATATTGATAATGGCCATATAGCTAAATAGTACGATTACCTGACCAGAACCATCGCTTAGGAAAAATGGAACAGCATAAGCGCCTACCAATCCAATAATGGCAATTACTTGTTTGTCATAGTGCAAGGCGGCCACCACGGTAAATACCGTAAAAATGACCATCAATGCAAAGGCAATGCTCTGTGGAAATAGAGCATAGAAACTATAGCCCGAAAACGTAATGAAATACATAATGGCCATGGCACCACTGACCAGTACCGCACTATAATTCTTATACTTGGTTTTAAGCTTGATGCCCACACCTAAAAGCACTATTCCAGCGATATAGCCTAGGATAATCCTAGTTAGCGGGCTGATCAGCTCATTTTCGATAGAATACTTTGCTCCAATGGCAACCCCAATGATAGTAATGATAATTCCAATTTTGTTGATGAGGTTTTCACCAATAAACTTTTCCAAACTAGATTTCACCTTGGGTGCCTGGGCCGACGGAGTTTTTTGGGCTACAGCTTCGGGTGTAGCCAAAGGAATCTCTTCTTTCACCACATTTTCTTCTTTGGAAGGCGTGGGAATAGCGCTAGTTTCCTTAGTTGTAATGGCCTCTTCCATTGGTGGAGGAGAAGCCGTTTTTTCCTCTTCAGGAAGTCCAAATTTCTTCAGGTGATCAATTTCCTTATAGAGCTGCATTAATTCCTTGGCAAAGAATTCCTGTTTGGACAGCAATTGTTCGAGTTTTCTACTGAGTTCTTCTATTTTATCTTGGGTATTGCTCATCTAAAGGTGGTTAGGTATTTATGCAAAAAAGGTATGTCTTTATTCTGTGTCAAGCATTTTATAGATCTCACCGATTGCCTTGTCCAATTGGGGTTGGTTTCCTGAAATACGATCTTTAAAGTTTTCTTTGACATACATATCCGGGCTTACACCTGATACCTCCAAATCCCTGCCATCCAAGCTATAGCAGCCCCAAGAGGGAAGGCGATAAAAAGAACCATCGACCAAACCATTGCCCGAAGTGAAAATGATCCACCGGTAGGTTTCAGTTCCTATAACTTTGCCTAAGCCTAAGGCTTTGAAACCTTCAGAAGTCATTTCAGCATCACTTAGGGTTTGTTCATTGATTAAAATGATAATGGGCTTGGCAGCCGGTCCAAAATTGGGCTGTGAAGTGAGCGCGCCATCCCTGTATTTCCATTTCAAATACGGTTTTTGCGAAAGAAATTGCAATACGGCATCATGAACATTTCCTCCAGTATTGTAACGTAGGTCTAAGATCAACCCTTTTTTTGTATAAGCTTCGGAAACCATCTCCCGCTTGAAATTTTCAAGTTCTCCCCCGCCCATGTTTTTCATGTGGATATAAGCAATGTCTTCATTGCTTTTTAGATCCACATAGGCTTGGTTGTCGTCTACCCATTCATCATACAACAAATTGCGCAAATTGCCCGAGCGAATAGGGTGCAGGTCTACGACAATTTTTTCATTGTTTCGAGAAAATTGCAAGCGCATTTCAGCATCCATAGAAGGTTGTACGAAGTACATTTCACGATTCCTTTTAGGATCTATTTTTTGATCATTAACAGCAATCAGGCGATCCCCTGGCCTGATATTCTTCCCACTTACGTCTGCAGGGCCATCGGCTACAATACCTGCTACGACATAAGGGTCAGAGGCCGAAAACACAATGCCGGTAGCCAGCGTACGGGTGCCGTAATATTTATTTTCTTCTTGACCATTGGAGTAGAATCCGAAATGGGAGGTATTTAACTCTCCCAGCATATCATTGAAGAGGGTACGTAGATGCGCACGTTCCCTAATATGTGGCAAGTAAGTGGCGTATTGCTTTCGCAATTGCTGCCAATTCTCTCCATGAAAATCCCCATCGTAATAGTTTTCCTCAAACCCGGCCCAGGCTTCATAAAACATTTGCTGAAACTCATCGGACAAGTTTTTACGGAAGGTATGGGATAGTTCAATTTTCTTTATGGCATTACTCTTAATATCCAAGGAATGAATATCTCCACCTTTTAAAATGTAATAGTGGTCTTTTGCCACGCTTATTTGATAAAAAGGAACATTGTCACTTACTTTTTCGGTTTTATCCTTTTCAAAAGGAGTTAGGGTGGTTTTCCACAAATGGGAATTGCCCTCACTGTGATTGGAGATGTAAAAAATATAGGTAGATTCTCCTTTCTTGGTGGCATAAGCGTTGCGTTGCAGCCCAAAGGAAGGTCCCAAGCGCTCCAGACGATCCATGAGACCCTTTTCTTTGATACGAATGTTAATGGCTGGTTTTTCTTCTTTTTCCTCTTTTTGCCCCTTTTTAACCTCTTTTCCTTCCTTTTTTTCAAAGAGTGCATCAAATTTATCCGCTGAAAATGGGGCTTCGTAATTGTCCAATGCCATCTTATATAAATGGGCTTCATTTAAACCATATGGATAACTGGGTGCAGTGAGATTGGATCCAAAATAAATGTACTTGCCATCGGGAGACCAAATGGGATTTCGTTCTGTTACGCCGGTTTTCGTGAGATTCGTAACTTTTTTGGAAGGAATATGCAGGGTAAAAACATCGGCTTCAAAATTGCGGATGGCGTTGTAGGTAAGGTATTTTCCATCTGGTGAGAATTGTGCTTGTGGTGCATAAAGTGACCAAAATTCATCCTTTACCAGAACGTTACTTTTAAGACTCTTTAGATCAATTAAACGCAATTCGTCCCTTCCACTAATATATGCACCTTGGGTTAAGTTGGGATCAAGGATAATATTTACATTGTTTCTGGCATCTTTGGTCAACTGTTTCTCTTTGCCTTTCCCAGAAGCCGCAATGGTAAACAAATTTGCGTATCCCTTGAAAGTTTGATTGAACAAGAGCGTTTCATTGTCCTTAAGCCACTTTACCTCCAAAACGCGCTCCTCTTTTTGGGTAGCGAGCTGTTTTATGAACTTTCCTTTGATGTCGGAAACAAAGAGTTCGCCACGAGATACGAAAGCTATTTTTTTGTGATCGGGAGAGATATCAAAATTGCTGATATTTCCACTGATCTTAAAATCCTGTGCCTTGTTCAGGGTGTTGTTTGCAGCAATGGAGATTGCAACCTTAGCGGTTTTTTTGGAAGTAACATTGTATAGGAACAATTGATAATCCTTGGTAAAGACCACATTTTTTCCATTTGCACTTACCTGTGGCCTTCCAATGGAAGTTTTAAAACTGGTCAGGCTTTTTTTGGCATCATTTTCAAAAGTGTACAAATTATACTCCCCAAACTGTTCATCGGAAACAAAATAGCGTTTGCCGTTTTTATCAATAGTTACCCAAAAATCTTTACCGTTGTAAGAAGTGTACTCCTTGTATTCCTTGGTTTTGGGGTTATAGGATTTTATATCCGGATTGTAATCACCCTTGTAACGTTTCCGATGGGCAAAGTTTTTACTTTCCCAGCTTTCATTAAAGTAAATGGCCTGACTAATGGGATGAACAACTATATTGTGCGTGTTATCAAAATAATGCTCAAAAAGCCGTTTGGGGGTTTCCCCGGTAATCGCAATGGAATATCCGCTAAAACGATTGGCCCTATTGGATGTGAAATACAGTGTTTTGGAATCCCAGCCCCAACTATCCAAATCATCTGAGGCATCGTTAAAAGTAAGTTGTTGTATTTCACCTCCTTTTAAGGGCATAATGTAAATATCCCTATTGCCGTATTGATCTGCACTGAAGGCAAGCCACTTCCCATTTGGAGAAACACGGGGCAAGCTTTCTTCACCTTGCATTCCGGTGAGCCGTAGGGCCTCTCCTCCCTCTGAGCTTACCTTCCACAGGTCGCCATTATAACTGAATATAACATGGTTTCCATCGGGAGTCAGTGTAGGGTCTTTCATAAAATAAGCTTCTTGAGCCGAAGAAGCGGAAAAACAAAATGTCATTAGGAGACAAAGGCAAGTGAAAATTTTCATGGGATACTTTTATTTAATGTTGTTGGTAAGGGAGTGTTAGGGTTACATATTTACATATTCAAATCCGGCCAAAGGGATTCCTCTAAGGTCCTCTTCGGTTTCATTGAGCAGGATACCATGTTCCAAGAATACTTTTAGATTGGTCAGCCAAAAAGTCCATCCATTGCTGCAACCGTAATGAATGTTCAATTTGTTTTCATCATCTGTGGGAATCTCGTATTGTGTTAAAGAGAGTAATATGCTTTTGCCGGTATCTTTGAGTGTAACGAGGACTTTACATTGGTCGGCAAAAGAAATTTCAATAGTATCTTTTTCATTGGCTTGGAGCACCTTTCCCTCTTCATTGGCGTCCCAATTGTGCCATTCCCAAATGTATTGATCTCCAGCTTGAATGTTTTCTGAGGGAGTACGATAACTGCCGGAAGGAGTACTATAGGTGGCTTTTTTTAAAAACCAACTGCTTATGCCTTCCGCTGTGCCCCAAGCCCAGTACAATTTTTCCATGGACGTTTTAATGTGAATTTTTTTTGTAAATGCGTCAAAACTCAGTTTTTTCATGATTTAAAGTTTAGCGTTCAGTTCATAGGTGTAAATTGTTCTTCCCAGAGCCGCTAGGAATGGAATGCCTATGGTGTCGTACTCATAGGTGTCATCGTTGAATATTCCATTCTTATTGACTAGGATAGTTGCCGTCAGTAAAAATTCAATTTTATTTTTTGTATCCCGTATATACGCACAGTCCGTTAGGGTGCCGTAGGCATAGCCTACTTTATTATAAATTTTAATATGTTCCGGAATAGGATCTTTGGTATCGCCATACATGAAGAACTTTACGTAACTATCGTAGTATTCTTTGGTATCATACCCCAATTCCTTGGGTAAGGTATGCATAGATTTCAACAGAAAGTCGCGCTGCTTGGAACTCAGGTTAAACTGCGCATTTTTGGGGTAGGCTTCTGGAAAAATAACCCGCTTTAAAACCTCATGTTGACTATCTATGGGATAATAGTTTTTTAAGCTGAAGTCAAAAGGCTCTTCCTCGAAAACATGGTCCTTGTAGAATCCTTTTCCTTTCTGAATACCTTCCAAAAGCAATGCTTTGGCGGAAGAGTTGATGGTGGGTTCCAGCATGGTAGTGGTACTATCGTTGAGGTATATGATCAATGGTTTTGTGGTAATTTCATCCGCTTCGGCTACAGATAATCGATGGGAAATTCTGATGGGGGCCACACCTTTTGCCTCAAGCTGTGTGTTGATATGATCTTGACCTAAGAATTCAAATAATCTATTATAGGAGCTGTTGTCGCTTACCGCAAATATGTTGGAAATTGCTTCGGCAAAGGAAGTCTCTACCGTATCTCCTTCTACATAAAATCTGGTATTAAGATGTAAGCGTTCATCCGTATTCAATTGCTCCAGCGTCAAGACGGCAATAGGGAATTTTACGGTACTTGCGGGATAAAAGTATTTTTTGGCCTTTACATTGTAGCAGTGATCAATAAAGGAGAGGGTATCATTTTGACGTTCTACTTGGGTGTACCTAATCTGTACTTCGTATGGAGACACACTGTCCATTACCTGTTTGATTTTAGGATCGTCAGATGCTAATATGAATTCAAGGGGAGCACCAATTTTCTGTTCTTCTGCACAAGAGTTTCCCAGTGTTACTATTAGTGCTAGATAAAGAATTGGTTTTTTTATCATGGGTTTGGTTATCAATTTTAGCTAGGATCACCTAACTTTTACAAGGGGGCAATTCAGGGAGTATATACCTCGCCCCGATGGGGTTTTAATGCATCGCGTACCGATATCATTTCAGATTCCTCTACCACCATATAGGCAATGCTGTACATATCGCTATAGTAGGTATGCCCACTAATATTTAGCGCTAATTTCTCCAAAGCAATATATTCTTTAAGGTGAACCACATGGTGTTCTGCTGTCTTTTGTGCGGCGGGACCCCTAAAATCCCATATTAGTTTTATTTTTCTGCTCACTTTTTCAGTTTAACGGATGTTTTTACAAAACTCAAAAGGCACGTACTACGGTTAAAAGCTTGAAGTGTTTTCTCTAGAATAGCACTCCCACCAAGAATAACAACATATCCTTTATTTGCGTATTTGCCCTACTAAAGTAGTAAATTCTAAGCTTTTGGTATGAATGAGAAATGTTAATCAATACCCCTTGTCATTGTCAAAGAGAATGGTTTTGTTAACTTTGTACCTTACGTTTTTTTAAAAACTGCCCATTTGAAATCGATATATTGTTTTATTGCAATTCCATTGCTAATAGTACTTGGGGGTTGCGATGGTATTTTAAAAAAGAAGGAAGAGAAGGAGCCCATTGCACGAGTTGGCGATGTCTTTCTGTATAAAGAGGATATTGCTCCTTTGTTGGGCAAGCGTATTTCAAAACAGGATAGCATCTCCTTTGTAACCAATTACATTAATATTTGGGCAACGAAGCAGCTCTTGCTTTCCAAATCCAAAATTAATTTACCCGAGGAAAAATTGGCCGAATTTGAACGGTTGGTGTCCAATTATCGTGTTGACTTATATACGAGGGCGTATAAAGAAGCTTTAGTGGAAAAAGGTCAGGATACAGTGGTGAGCGCTTCGCAATTGAATGCGTTCTATGAGCAAGAAAAGGAAAACTTTAAATTGAAGGAAAAATTAGTGAAGTTGCGTTTTATAGCGTTACCAAAACCTTTTTTGAACAAATCCGAGGTCATAGAGAAATTAAAAAGCTTCACTAAAAATGATAGGGTATATCTAGATTCTGTAGGCGTGCAGTTCAAGAAATTGCACTTTAACGACTCTATTTGGGTGCCAATGTCTCGGGTTCTGGAAGAGATTCCGCCCTTAACCTTTGAAAATCAAGACAAGTACTTAAAAAAATCACAATTTTTTGAATTAGAGGATTCAATAGGGGTATATTTGGCTAAAGTATCAGATATTTTAGAAGTAAATGATATTGCGCCCTTACAGTACATTGCTCCCAGTATTGAGCAAGTATTGTTGAATAGAAGAAAGTTGGATTATCTTCGTAGATTGGAAACCGAAATAATAGATGAAGCGATTAAAGAAAATGAATTTGAAGTATATGGACAAGATGAATAAAGGAATCTTTTTTCTTTCTTTTTTGCTCTGTACGGCCTTAGGTACTGCCCAGCAGACCGCTGATGGATCTTCGGATCAGGCCTATGCAACGAAGAATGATTCTTTGAAAAAGACCAGAAGAGTAAAGTTAGATGGTGTAGCAGCAGTAATTGGAGACTATGTGATTTTGGAATCGGATATCACTAAATCCTTGATCGATTTAAAAAATCAAGGTGCTTCCGATGATGAGGTGGATCGCTGTAGCCTTTTGGGGAAATTAATGGAAGACCGTATGTATGCCCACCAGGCCGTTCAGGATAGTATCTTGGTCTCAGATGGTGAAATCAATAGCAATAGTGACCGTCAGATACAAACTTTTGTACAACAATTGGGCTCCATGGAAAAGTTATTGACCTTTTTCAAAAAAGATACCGAAGAGAGCTTGAGGGATGAATTGTATACTATTAATAAATTACGTTTGTTGGCAGAGCGCATGCAGCAAAAAATTGTTGCCGAGATAGAGGTCACTCCAGAAGAGGTACGCCAGTTTTTTAATAATATTCCAGAAAAAGAACGCCCGGTTTTCGGAGCAGAACTTGAAATTGCCCAAATTATAAAAGAACCTAAAGCCTCCGAAGAAGAGAAACAAAAGACTATAGATAAGCTTAATAAGATAAAAGCGGATATTGAAGAGAATGGGGCCAGTTTTAATGTAAAAGCCATTTTGTATTCGGAAGATGATGGTTCTAAGTCCAGGGGAGGCTTTTATCCCGGAATTACAAGAAAGAGTGGTTTTATCAAAGAGTTTAAAGATGTTGCTTTTAGTTTACGCGAAGGCGAGATTTCCGATCCTTTTGAAACGATATATGGATATCATATTATCTATATAGAAAAGATCAGAGGACAAGAACTCGATTTAAGACATATATTGTTGAAACCTGAAATTTCCAAAAAGGCTATGGATGCTGCCAAGAATGAATTGGATAGTATCCGTCAGAAAATCTTGGATGGGCAGTTTACTTTTGGCGAGGCTGCTTTAAATTTTTCCGATGACAAACAAACCAAATTTGACGAAGGGAAATTGAGAAACCCTATTAATTTTGGCCCGCGTTTTGAACTGACACGAATGCAGCCCTCTTTGTATAATCAGGTGAGGACAATCAAAGATGACGAGATTTCAAAACCTATTTTAGAAGAAGATCCAAGAGAAGGAACAAAATATAAGATTCTGAAAATCACCAATAGATATGATGAACATGTGGCGGATTTTTCCAATGACTATCTTAAAATTCAAGAATTGGCACTGAGGGAAAAACAGCTAAAGACAATTCGGAAATGGATGGTCGAGCATATAAAAGACACCTATATCAGTGTAAATGAAGGTAATAGAGGATGCGATTTTCAGAATAACTGGTTAAAAAAATAATACCGCATGTCAGACGTTACTGCGATCAACAATTTAGTTGAGAAGCATCAGGCTTTAAAAAAGGAAATTGCTAAAGTGATCATAGGACAGACCGAGGTCGTCGATCAGATTTTATTATCGATTTATACAGGAGGGCATTCCCTATTGATTGGTGTGCCAGGATTGGCAAAGACCTTAATGGTCAATACCATTGCCAAAACTTTGGGACTTAATTTTAAGCGTATTCAGTTTACCCCGGATTTAATGCCCAGTGATATTTTAGGGAGTGAAATCTTGGATCAAAACCGCAATTTCAAATTCATTAAAGGCCCCGTTTTTTCCAATATCATTCTAGCCGATGAAATTAATAGAACACCCCCGAAAACGCAGGCAGCACTTTTAGAAGCCATGCAGGAACGCTCTGTGACCATTGCAGGAAATCAATATCAACTGGAATTGCCTTATTTTGTGTTGGCAACCCAGAATCCCATTGAACAAGAGGGTACCTATCCCTTGCCGGAAGCCCAGTTGGACCGTTTCATGTTCGCCATTGAATTAAAATACCCATCGGTAGAAGAAGAGATCAAGGTGGTGAAAGAAACTACTTCGGATCTTAAACCAGAAGTGAGTGCCTTATTCAATGCGGTCGAAATTATAGAAGTTCAACAATTGGTCCGCCGTATTCCGGTGCCGGACAATGTAGTTTCCTACGCTGTGAAATTGGTGAACAGTACACGCCCTAATCTAGAAACGGCTTCAGAATATGTGAAGCAATATATTGATTGGGGAGCTGGTCCTAGAGCCTCACAAAATCTAATCTTAGGAGCAAAGGCCCACGCTGCCGTACAGGGTAAGTTTTCACCAGATATTGAAGACGTAAAGGCCGTTGCCATTGGTATTCTTCGACATAGAATCATCAAAAACTACAAAGCCGAAGCCGAAGGGATTTCCGAAGAAGAGATCATCAAGAAGTTATTATAAGGCTACTTTCTTAACTATTGCCAAATTTTTTTAAGGACAGAAGTAAAATTCGAGAGAAAAAAACGACTTCTTAACCGAAGGATATTTTAATTTCTTTTTTCGCAAAAAAAATGCAATCCGTCACCAAAAATTTTATTAGTGTTGGGGATTGTGTTATTTTTGGGAAAATTGGAATTTTGGAACAACATCAACTTTAAAAATTACCATATATGGCATTTGATATAGATATGATTAAAGGGCATTATGCCCGAATGGCGGAGCGAATTGAAAAAGCTCGTGAAATTACAGGAAAGCCCTTAACACTCTCGGAAAAAATATTGTACGCCCACTTATGGGACGGAAAAGCCGATAAGGCCTTTGTGAGAGGAAAGGACTATGTAGATTTTGCGCCAGATCGTATCGCTTGTCAGGATGCCACGGCCCAAATGGCCTTATTGCAATTTATGCAGGCAGGAAAGGCTAAGGTTGCCGTGCCAACTACAGTGCATTGCGATCACTTGATTCAGGCAAAGAGCGGTGCTGCAGAGGATTTAAGAACCGCGAATAGCACTAGTGCAGAAGTATTCAACTTTTTGGAATCAGTATCCAATAAATATGGAATTGGTTTTTGGAAACCAGGTGCCGGAATTATTCACCAGGTGGTTTTGGAAAATTATGCCTTTCCAGGAGGAATGATGATAGGAACGGATTCCCATACGGTAAACGCCGGTGGTCTGGGAATGGTGGCCATAGGAGTTGGTGGAGCCGATGCCGTGGATGTGATGGCAGGAATGCCATGGGAATTAAAATTCCCTAAGCTTATCGGAGTTAAACTTACCGGAAAAGTATCGGGATGGACAGCCCCGAAAGATGTGATTTTAAAGGTAGCTGAAATCTTAACAGCTAAAGGAGGAACAGGAGCTATTGTAGAATACTTTGGCCCTGGTGCCACAGCCTTATCCTGTACAGGAAAAGGAACCATCTGTAATATGGGGGCGGAAATTGGAGCAACTACTTCAACTTTTGGATATGACGATTCCATGGAACGCTATCTGCGAGCCACGGAACGTGCAGATATCGCAGATGCTGCTAATGAGGTAAGAGCGCATTTAACGGCAGATGCCGAAGTGTATGAAAATCCTGAGCAGTATTTTGATCAATTGATAGAGATCGATCTATCCAAGTTAGGGCCCTTGTTAAATGGACCATTTACCCCAGATTTATCGACATCTGTTGGAAGTGATATGACGGAAAAAGCAACTTCCAATGAATGGCCTATTGATGTAGAATGGGGGCTGATCGGATCATGTACGAACTCCTCCTACGAAGATTTATCAAGAGCTTCTTCCATTGCACAACAAGCATTGGATAAAGGAATAAAAATGAAGGCAGAATTAGGAATCAATCCTGGGTCTGAGCAAGTACGCTATACCGCTGAACGCGATGGTATCCTTGAGGTATTTGAAAAGCTGGACGCTAGAATCTTTACAAATGCTTGTGGCCCATGTATTGGGCAATGGGCACGGTATAAAGATCCTAAAAATGCACCTAAAAATAGTATTGTGCATTCTTTTAACCGAAACTTTGCAAAACGAGCAGATGGAAACCCAAATACGCATGCTTTTGTAGCTTCTCCTGAAATTACGGCAGCCATTGCTATTGCCGGTCGATTGGATTTTAATCCTATTACGGATGCCTTGATCAATGAAAACGGGGAAGAAGTTATGTTCGATGAACCAACGGGATGGGAATTGCCTCCAAAAGGTTTTGCTGTGGAAGATGCCGGATATTTAGCGCCAAAAGAAGATGGATCCGATGTTGAAGTAGTAGTATCGCCCACTTCTGAACGCCTACAATTGCTAACGCCATTTGTCCCTATGAAAGCGGCAGATTTACAGGGAGTAAAGTTGCTGATCAAAGCGTTTGGAAAATGTACAACAGATCATATCTCAATGGCGGGACCTTGGTTGCGTTATAGAGGACACTTGGATAATATTGCAAATAATACCTTGATCGGAGCGGTAAATGCGTTTAATAAGAAAACCAATTTTGTAAAAAATCAGTTGACTGGAGAATATGGTGGAGTGCCAGATGTGCAGCGATCCTATAAGGCCAAAGGAATACGATCTATTGTAGTGGGAGATCACAACTATGGAGAAGGTTCTTCCAGGGAACATGCCGCCATGCAACCTCGACATTTGGGAGTAGCTGCAGTTTTGGTGAAATCTTTTGCCCGTATTCACGAAACAAACCTGAAAAAACAGGGGATGTTGGGATTGACCTTTGCCAATGAAGCCGATTATGATCGTATTCAGGAAGACGATACTTTTAATTTTATTGATATCGACGCCTTTGCACCAGGTAAACCTTTGACGATTGAAATCGTACATGCCGACGGAAGTAAAGAAGAAATTAGTGCAAACCACACCTATAATCAATCACAGATTGATTGGTTCAACGAAGGGTCGGCATTAAATGTTATCAAGAAAGAAAACGCCATTTAATCGTAGCGCGTAAACATACTAAGAACTCCTGAATCGCTTTTTTCAGGAGTTTTTAATTGAAGTACCTATCCTATGAAAGTCAAAAAAAAGACGATTCTTAATGTATTGCTCATTGGCTTTGTGTTATCCTTTTTTGTAACGGATATAGGATATTATGGGAAAATTTGGCTAAATAAGATCTTCTCTTTTAGTGCGGATATCACTCCCGTTGCGGAACGTAAATCCATCACGGACTATGATTGGAAATTAAAGGATGCGGAGTGGAATTTTTTCAACTTTGAGAAATCCAAAGGCAATGTGATATTTATTAACCTATGGGCTTCATGGAGACTTCCCAGTGAAGCTGAATTGGGGAGTATTCAAAGTTTATACAATAAATATCAGGGGAAAATGGATTTTTATATCATTACCAATGAAGAACGTCCCCCCGTTGAAGAATTCATGGAAAAACATGAATTTACCTTCCCGGTCACTTACCTGATCATTGGAGAGAAGATGCCTATAGACTCCGATAAAGTACCTTCGTCTTACATTATTGACAAGCAAGGAAACATTGTGGTCCATAAAGAAGAAGGCATAGCAGATTGGGATAACCAAAAAATTGATCAACTTTTGGATTCATTGATTGCAGAATGAAAAAGACGACAAAACAGAAGTTGGGGAATGTGCTGTTCCTTGTAGCAATAGCGCTTATCCTTTTTACTCCGGTTGGATTTCATCTTAGGGTATTTACGAGCAAGTTAATTTCCTATACCCCCTTTGCGACACCTGCCGAACTAGATAGTGAAGAACAGACGCGTTTGGCAAGCTATCAATGGTCCTTGTTGAATACGGATGGACAAGCTTTGAATTTGAGTGCCGAAGAAGGGAAGGTTGTTTTTATAAACTTTTGGGCTACCTGGTGCCCTCCCTGTGTGGCAGAAATGCCAGATTTACAGGAATTGTACAATGCCTATGGGGACAAGGTTTCCTTCCTGTTTGTAGCCAATGATGAAGTAGATCGTGTAAATACCTTTATGAAAAAAAAGGAATATTCTTTTCCCGTATGGTTTTCTAAAAGTAATACGCCCATTGGGCTGGAACACCCTACCATACCTACAACCTACCTTATTGATAAATCTGGAAATATCGTGCTGAAAGAAACCATGGTAGCCGATTGGAATTCTGAGGAGTTCAAAAAAATACTAGATCGTCTGCTTAAGGAATAAGGTTCTTTTCTATTTCTTAAAGTATTTTAAAGGTACAATGAGCATACCAAAGCACTCGCCATCTTCTTTTCCAATATGCTTATGATGCATTTTATGTGCTCTCCGTACAGCTTTTGCATAGCGATTATTGGCATTTCGAAATAGTTTAAAGCGTTGATGGATGAAAATGTCGTGCACTAAAAAATAAGCGGCACCATAGGCCATAATACCAATACCCAAAGGCCACCCATACCAAAACGAAGTATTCACTGCGGTAAAAATCAATGCCATACTTACTACGGCGTAAAAAAGGAAAAAGGCATCATTGCGTTCAAACCATGAGTCGTGATCTTTCCTATGATGGTCTTTGTGTAAACTCCATAAAAAACCATGCATGATATACTT
The DNA here is from genome assembly GCF_043678055.1 of Spongiimicrobium salis. Lineage (NCBI taxonomy): Bacteria > Pseudomonadati > Bacteroidota > Flavobacteriia > Flavobacteriales > Flavobacteriaceae > Spongiimicrobium > Spongiimicrobium salis. The sequence continues at coordinate 137,795 of NZ_JBHEQA010000001.1, read as the reverse complement.
ATGACTGAACCAAGCCATAAACTCCATAAAACAGAAGGTTCCCATAAAAATAAGGATCCAAAAAAATATTTTCATAACAACTACAATAACTGGAATTTGTAATTTACATAAGATTTGGCCAATAAACCAAACTTCTGGTAATTCGGTACCCGAATTCTAGCATTCTTAATTTCCAATGGTGGTGTATTTTGGAGTTTTTGTAATAGTTTATAATAATATTTATAGGCAGTATAAACACCAAATTTAGCTTCACTGGGCAAAGCGACAATACCCGAATAGCCTTTTTCGAAATCGGCTTTAATTTCCTCTACAATTCTTTTTTTAGAAGCTTCATCAAGTTGTCTTAAGTCGGTGTTGGGAAAATAAGTACGGTTCAATTCGTCGAAATCCGCTTTTAAATCCCTTAAAAAATTAACCTTTTGAAATGCGGATCCCAAAGCCATAGCACTTTCTTTTAAGCGGTTATAGGTTTCTTCATCCCCCCCTACAAAGACTTTTAAACACATAAGACCTACAACATCTGCAGAACCGTAAATGTATTCTTTGTACTCTTGTTCTGTTTTATATTCACTTTTGGTAAGGTCCATACGCATACTTTTCATAAAGGCGGTGACCAATTCATGGGGAATACCATAAGCATGATAGGTGTGCTGAAAGGAATTGAGAATGGGGTTTAGGCTAATTTTTTGAGTCAAAGCATCTTCCAAATCTGCCTCAAATTTGTCAAACAATTGCGCCTTGTCATAATCATGGAAAGAATCCACAATTTCATCCGCAAAGCGAACAAAGCCATAAATATTGTAGATGTCTGCCCTGATGGAGCTGGACAGCATTTTTGTGGCAAGTGAAAAGGAAGTACTATAGGATTCTGTTACTAACTTGCTACAATCACGAGAAACATGGTCAAAAATACTTTTCATCTTTAATTCTTAATATTGTTATGGATTAAATCAGACACCAATTTTCCAGAAATCAGTGCAGGTGGAACTCCAGGTCCGGGTACGGTGAGCTGGCCTGTAAAAAATAAGTTTTCCACTTTTTTACTCTTTAGTTTAGGGCGTAGGAATGCAGTTTGGGATAGGGTATTGGCCATGCCGTACGCATTTCCTTTGTAGGAGTTGTATTGCTCAATGAAGTCGTTCACACAAAAAGATTCCTTGAACATAATATGATCCTTGATCTGCTGATGCGTTCGTGCTTCAAATCTATTTATGATAAGGTCAAAATAGGTATCACGCATTTCAGGAGTATCTTTGAGTCCTGGGGCTATAGGAATCAAAAAGAAACCTGTTTCACAGCCCTCTGGAGCCATAGAGGCGTCAGTAATCGAGGGGAAATTTACATAGAACAATGGGTTTTCTGGCCATTTGGGATGATCATAAATTTCTTGGGCATGCTGTTCAAAATCCGTATCAAAAAACAGATTGTGGTGTTCAATATGCTTTAGTTTTTTATCAAAGCCTACATAAAACAATAGGGAAGAAGGGGCAAAGGTTTTCTTTTCCCAATATGCTTCCTGGTATTGCCGGTAGGGTTTTTCTAAAAGTGTTTCAGAATGGTGATAATCTGCACCACTGACCACAATGTCGGCCGCAATATTTTTTTCATTGGCAACAATACCAATGGTTTTTCCATTTTCTACTTTAATTTTAGTAACGGCCGAATCCGTATGTATGGCAACACCCAATTCCTCCGCAAGTTGTCGCATACCTTTAATGATATGATACATTCCGCCTTTGGGATGCCAGGTGCCCAAACCAAAATCCGCAAAATTCATAAAACTATAGAAAGATGGGGTTTTACTGGGTTTAGCGCCTAAAAAGAGTACCGGAAACTCCAAAGTGGAGATGAGCTTGGGATTTTTGAATCTTCTTCGCACTTCTTGACTAATGGTTTTAAAAAATTGATCAACGCGTAGCGCGGTTTCCTTGGTGACCAACTCCAAAGGAGAAACACCAGGTCTCAGAACAATTTTATTGATGGCGATGTCATAATTTTTTTGGGCTTTTGCAATGAATTTTCGCAGTTGTTGGGCGCTTCCCTTTTCTATACGCTCAAATTCGACACAAATCTTTTCCATGGAATCCCCAATGGTAATTTCATCATCGGAAAAGAAAATTTTGTAGGCAGGATCTAATTTATCCAGGGTGTAATAATCCGAGGTTTTTTTGCCAAAATCGTTGAAAAACTTATCAAAAATATCCGGCATCCAATACCAACTAGGCCCTATGTCGAACGTAAAACCATCCTTATTTAATTGTCGTGCACGACCCCCAACACTCTCATTTTTTTCATGGATGGATACCTCATGACCCTGCGCTGCCAAATAACATGAAGCAGACAGGGAAGAAAATCCGGAACCGATGACAACAATTTTTTTATTCATTTGTTAATGGGGCAAAAAAGTTACTTTTTGGTTATAGGTCATGTACGACCTGGTCTATAGAATGAAAAACCTTTATGGATGGCGATAAAGCTTCCGTTGAAATATGTTGTACCTGATGGCCTAAAAGCCATAGTTTTGAACTGTTACGATCAATATTGATTTGCGTACTCAAGTCCAATAGGTACTTATGAATCTTATCTTTAGCTGGCTGTACTGTAAAATAAGATAGGAAATGTAAATTGTCATAATACTTAAGAAGATCGTTAAGTCCATTGATTGGTACGGTTTGGCCAAGGTAGATCGATCGATACCCCCTTAAGGTGACTTCGTAATGCAAATACAATAAACCTATTTCATGGATTTCATTATCTGGTAGAAAAAGCACAAAAGTTTTGTCCTTTCTTGAGGGAGCCGTCAATTGTAATTTCTCTGTATTGGTATATATTTTTTGTTTCACCAATCCTGTAATGAAATGCTCATGGGAAGGACTGATGGTATCTGTTTGCCATAATAAGCCTATCTCGTTCAATAGCGGAATGAAAATCTCCTTAAAGATTTGTCGAAAAGATTTTTCATCGGACAACGCATTGTAGGTGGAAAAGAACAAACTTTGATCAAAATTGATCATGGCTAACTTAAAAGCATTGATAGCATGATGCTTATTACTATTTTTGGCCACAATTTCCCGTACTTTTAACGGAATCTCTTCCTCGGGAACTTTAGCTATTTTAGAAATCTTATAGCCATTGTTGTACAATAAGGTGACGTTCAACAACTTTTGCAAACTACTTAAACTGTAGTTTCTAATATTGGTATCCGTCCGCTGTGGTGAAAGTAAGGCATATCTCTTTTCCCATATACGTATGGTATGTGCCTTAATACCCGAAAGGTTTTCGAGATCTTTTATACTAAAAAACTGTTTTACATTGTTCATTGTTTTGTGTAAAAGATTAAACAAATCTACAATTTATACTAAAACAATGGAAATTTTTTTACCTAAAGTTTTGAACACCCTATAGATAATCAAGAAGTTAGGTACCTCTTTTAGGGAACTAAGCCGCCCTTTTTAGGTTCAACGGAAGGACAAATCCTTATGTTTTGTTTGTTTAACCAATTGCTCCATAAGATTTTACCATAAGACCAGGATGTCGCCTCTGAATTTATTACATTAAAGATTCTAAATTCTGTATATTGGAAACTCCTTGTAAATAAAAAAATAAACGAAGCAGCTATGATTTGGAAAGAACGTTTGGCAATTTATGATGCCTTGGTAGCGGAATGTTCAAGGTTTGAACGAAAAGGAAAAACAATGCCCTATACTTCGGCTAACGGATATATGTTTTCATTACTCAACAAAGCTGGGGAGATCGGGATTCGATTTTCAAAAGAGGTTCAGGAAAAATACTTGGAAACATTGCAAACTAGCTTGTACAAATCGTATGGGGCCACCATGAGAGGTTATATTTTAATTCCTGAAGAACTGCTGCAAGACAAGCCTAGGATGATAAAGTTGTTGAATGAGAGTTACGACTACGTCATGGGCCTGGAACCAAAATAAAAGTTAAGCTAAGGTATATGAAAACAGAATTCACCACTCTATTGGGAATAGATTGTCCCATTGTACAAGCGCCCATTGGGAGTGCCACAAATGCCAAGTTGGCCAGTGAAGTATCCAATGCTGGAGGATTGGGAATGTTGGCATTATCTTGGAAATCGCTCAAGGATTGTGAAAATAGTATCCGTGAAACCAAAAGGCTCACCCATCGCCCTTTTGGGGTGAACTTGGTATTGGATCGGGATCAAAAAGAACGTGTGGCCCTATGTATTGCTGAAAAGGTAGCGGTAGTAAGTTTCTTTTGGGGTGATTCCTCGCCATATATCGGAACATTAAAGGCCCATGGAATCAAAGTCTGTCAAACCGTACCCAATGTACAAGAGGCTGTGAAGTATGAGAACGCAGGAGTGGACTTTCTCATCGTTCAGGGTTGGGAGGCCGGAGGACATGTTCAAGGAACCATTGCCAATACTATTTTAATTCCGGCTGTTGCCGATAAAGTGAAATTACCCATAATTGCCGCAGGTGGTTTTGCAGACGGAAGAGGACTGGTAGCCGCACTTGCCTTAGGAGCATCTGGAATTAGTATGGGGACACGTTTTTTAATGAGTAAAGAAGCTCAGATAGAAGAGGAGTATGCCAACTTAATCGCAGCAGCCACGGAAGAGGATACTATTTATGCCAAAGACTTGTTTCATATTGGCTGGGAAAATGCGCCACATAGGGTATTGCGAAATAGCACGGTCAAAGCTTGGGAGCACCAAGGCAGGCCAGTGATTGGGGAACGACCGGGAGAAGGGGAAATTGTAGGGTACACCGCAGATAAAAACCCAATTTATAGGTATTCCGATAATAATCCGATTAAGGGATCCACAGGAAACCTGGAAGCTATGGCCCTATATGCCGGACAGACTGCTGGACTTGTGAATCAAAGATTACCGGCCAAGGAAATTATTAAGGAGACTTTAAGGTTTGCTGCAGACACGCTCAAAGGGTTAAATAATATTGGACCAGAGGTATAGCACAAAAAGCGACATATGAGAATTATTGCGTGGAATTGTAATATGGCGTTTCGCAAAAAAGCAAAATACGTTTTAAAGGAAAAACCTGATATCATTGTCGTATCCGAAAGTGAACATCCGGACAAATTTAATTTTAAAAGTGGGCAACGACTTCCGAATGATGTATTTTGGTATGGCGATAATATTCATAAAGGCCTGGGAGTATATTCTTATGGCAATTTTAAGATCATACCTCTAAAAGAACATCAAACTGAGTTTAAGTATGTGGTTCCGCTATTGTTAAAGGACAATCAAAAGGAGATCGTACTTTTGGCCGTATGGTGTCAAAAACCTAAAAATGGAGCCAATTATGGTGCTCAATTATGGAATGCCATCCAGTATTACTCCAAACTTTTGGAAAATGAAAGACTACTCATTGTCGGGGACTTTAATAGCAATACCATATGGGATCGACCAGGAAGGGAGGCCAATCATAGCAATATCGTTAAAAAATTGAAACAATATGGTATTGAGAGCACCTATCATTATTTACGGAATGAAGCCCAGGGAAAAGAAAGGCAAGCTACCTTTTATTTATATAGAAATAAAAAAAAGCCCTATCATTTGGATTATTGCTTTGCTTCTTCCTTTTTTATGGGGCAATTGAAAAAAGTACAGGTGGGGAGCCATAAAAAATGGGCAGCACAAAGTGATCATTCTCCTTTGATCGTAGATTTTGCGGAAGAACCATAGGGGGAATATGTCTATGAATTTGGAGTTCTGTATCTTTAAGACTAAGAATACATACGCTGATACTACTGTTTTAATCTTAAATAAACCAGAAATATGAAGCATACCCTGTATAAGGTGGTGTCTTTTTTTACGCCAAAAAAGTACAAAAAATCACTTCGAAGAATGAAATTGGGTTATGCATTGGTATCTTCTGAACATTCGTACCTGGTTCAAACAGGCTATGTGGATTCGCGATTGGACTATTCTCTACTGGATAGAAAGCAAGCATGTTTGCCTTGGATGAATTACCCTTTAATTGATTTTTTGGAAGAAAAATTGAATAAGGATATGACGGTCTTCGAATATGGTTCTGGATACTCAACACTCTTCTTTGCTCAGAGAACAAAAAGAGTAGCATCTGTGGAATACAATTCGGAATGGTATCATAAAGTAAAGAAAATGTTGGGAGAAAAGACAAGTAACGCTCAGGTCCATTATCAGGAGTTAAACGCTACTTATCCGTATGCCATTGAAAAACAGTTGAAAGGCGAGAAATGCGATATTCTTGTAATTGACGGAAGAAAAAGGGTGAAATGCGCGAAGATAGGATTCGATCATTTGTCCGATTCAGGAGTACTTATTTTTGATGATACCTATAGGAAGTATTACCAAGAAGGCATTCAGTTTTATCTGGATAAAGGATTCAAAAGCATACGATTCAAAGGACTGAAGCCAACGGGCTTTGGAACAGATGAAACCATAGTATTATATCGTGATAACAATTGCTTGGGGATTTAAGTAGGGTGACCATTTTGGTAGCGTACATAGTGAGTAGTATCTGGAAGAAAGAAACCGACATCCTCCTTGCATTTTTCATGCTGATTGTATTAGTTTCGATAGGAATAAAAGACTTTTTAACCTAAAGCAAAATGCATATTCTCTTAGTACCCGATAAATTTAAAGGCTCCTTGACCGCAAAAGAGGTGATACAAGCCCTGCAAAAGGGGATATCTCATGTTTCTTCTGAATTCAAAACAAGTGAATTTGTACTCTCCGATGGTGGCGATGGCTTTTTGGAAGCAGTGGCCCAATATAGGGACTTGGAAGAAGTTTGGGTAAAAACCGTAGACCCTTTGGGAAGGGAAATGGAAGCCCCATATTTGTTTAATGAAAAAGGGGCCACTGCCTATATTGAATTGTCCAAGGCTTCGGGAATGGAACTTCTGAAAATTACGGAACGGGATGCGTTGCGGACCTCTACTTTGGGAACAGGGATTCAGATCAGAAATGCTATAGATCGAGGGGCAAAACACATTTATATCGGATTGGGAGGAAGTGCTACCAATGATGCGGGACTTGGTATTGCCCAGGCTTTGGGATTTGTTTTTAAAGATGGGACCCAAAAGAAAGTTTCTCCCCAAGGCGGCAATTTAAATAGCATAAAGACAATAGAACGAGGAACTATAGTGACTGAAGTGGAAAAGGTCTCTTTTTATGCGATAAATGATGTCAATAATCCCTTGTATGGACCTTCAGGAGCAGCATATATTTATGCCGCCCAGAAAGGAGCAAGTCCTTCGGAAATTGCACAATTGGATCAGGGTCTTAAGGATATTGCTGCTTTATTTTCAAGAGAAATGAAAACAGATTATGGTCACCTTCCAGGGGCTGGCGCGGCAGGAGGTACGGCCTATGGACTAAAAACTTGTTTTGATGCCCAGTTCATCAGTGGAACCAAATTCCTGATCCACTTAGCAGGAATAGAGGTACTCCTCAAGAAAGAATCCATAGCTATTATTATCACAGGAGAAGGCAAAATTGATGGACAAACAAAAAATGGGAAGTTGGTCAGAGGAATGGTCAATTTGGCAAGAAAACATCACATCCCTATTGCGGCAATTTGCGGGAAACTAGATTTAAATGGGAAAGGAGTAGCAGAATTGGGACTGGATCACGTACTTGCATTACAGGATGGTACTCATAGCGATGCCTATTGTATGACCCATGCCTCGCAGTTAATAGCGGATCGTGTGGCCCACTTTTTAAAAGAAAACTATCCTAATCACAATCAGTAGAAGTATTACCCTGGACAGGCAATTACCGTTTTTTTAATACCGCTATTTAAGAAAAAAAGGTAAAAAGGGTAACATTTTTTGTTTTCCAAGGACTATTGAGTTACAATACCCAACAATAGAAACTATGGATTACCATTGTAAAAACTTCACCTTCATATTTCTTCTCTTTTTCAGCATGGCCCTTTTGGGCCAAGACTTTCCGGGTTCCACATGGGACCATTTTAAGTATCCCACTTTTAAAGGGTGGGATAAAAATGAAATGGAAGACCTGCGCAACTATATTGCAGACAGTACAGCCATTACAGCAGTGATGATTGTTCATCAGGGAAAATCCATTTTTGAATACGGAAACCTAAGTGAGAACAGCTATATCGCTTCTTGCAGAAAAAGTGTAATGGCAATGCTTTACGGCAAATATGTGGCAAATGGCACTATTAAACTCAATAAAACCCTGGAAAGTTTACAGATAGGTCAAGTGGAACCTCTACTTGCTATGGAGAAAAAAGCAACGGTAAAAGATATCCTCTCGTCTCGATCAGGGGTTTTCCTGCCAGCTTCCAATGGGGGAGATATGTTACACTTGGCCCCAGAAAGAGGCAGTGTGGCCCCGGGAAGTTTTTGGTTGTACAGCAATTGGGACTTTAATATGGCCGGATATATTTTTGAGCAGGAAACAGGACAGAACATTTATGATGAAATTGAGCGGCAATTGGCCATTCCCCTTCAAATGCAGGATTGGAACCGAAGTTTACAACAAAAATCTGGCGATAAACTCGCTTCTGATGTTATGGCCTATCATATGTGGTTTTCGGCAAGGGATATGGCCCGAATAGGTCTTTTAATGCTCGAAAACGGAACATGGAATGGAACACAGCTTATTGCTAAAGACTGGGTAAAGGAAATGACAACGCCAAAGTCTACATTTGAAGAATTGGATACGATAGCGCCCTTCCTAAAAGAAACAGGGGCTTGGCATAGCTATGGCTATATGTGGTGGCTTTGGGAGCACCCGGATAACGAGGCCCTGGAAGGAGCCTATACGGCAAATGGTGCCTATGGCCAAACCATAACGGTATTGCCAAAGTCGAATACGGTATTGATCGTAAAAACAAATGACCTCTACGAAAGACAGGGCGTAAACCCTAGCGAAATTATTGATCGGGTATCCAGAATTTATCAAGAAGAGAAAGCCAAGGCCTTTAAACCTATGGCGAAACATCTTGAAACAAATGATGTCCAAGGCTTTATAAAATCATATGCCCAAATGGATAAAACTCCTTTTGATACCGATTTTCAGTATGTCTTAAACAGCATGGGATATTCGTACCTCAATCAAGGCGATTATGAAAACGCCATGGCCATTTTTAAGCTGAACATCAGTCAATATCCCAAGGCCTGGAATGTCTATGACAGTTTGGGAGAAGCCTATTTTTTTCAAGGCAACTACGAAAAAGCAGCGGAGAGTTATCGGAAAGCCAAAGCACTGCTAGATCAAAATGACCAAGGGAATGCCAAACGTATCGCACATATTTTGGATAGGATTGCACGAAAAAACTAATATTTTAAACTGTTATCCCCACCTAATTTAAAAAATTGCCTAGGGAAGAATTAAAGCATTTCTACAGCAGCCATTCTGGAAGATGTCCTTTCTGTAATCCCATGGATATTTTGTACTTTTCCCAAGAGAAAAATAGCATTGCATTCAAAATATTGGAAAACGAATGATACGACCTTATGTTTTAGCAGATACCAATTGGAAACACCTTAAGGATGAAAATTTTGATTTGGCCGTGTTGCCCTGGGGAGCCACCGAAGCCCATAATTTCCACTTGCCCTATGCGACCGATGTAATTGAAGGTACAGCAATCGCGGAAGAATCTGGTCGACAAGCTTGGGAAAAAGGAGCTAAAGTAATTATTCTGCCAACCATCCCTTTTGGGGTGAATACCGGACAATCTGATATTTATTTGGATATGAATTTGAACCCTAGTACACAATTCGCTATCCTTAAGGATATTCTAGCGGTACTAGACCGGCAAGGGATACGGAAATTTATGATTCTAAATAGTCATGGCGGTAACAATTGGAAATCCATAGTTCGGGAATTGGGGTTGCTGTATCCCAAGATGTTTTTATGCGTAGGGGAATGGGTCCATATCGTGAATAGAAAAGACTATTTCGATGATCCGGGCGATCATGCCGATGAAATGGAGACAAGCCTAGTGCTCCATTTAGCACCAGAATTGGTGTTGCCCCAAAAAGATTGGGGCAGTGGGGCAGAAAAAAAGAACAAGATCAAGGCCTTTAATGAAGGATGGGCATGGACAGAAAGACCATGGTCTACCATCAGTGAAGATACTGGGGTGGGTGACCCCAAAGCATCTACAAAAGAAAAAGGTGCACGGTTTTTTAAGGCAATCTGTAAAGAAATGGGGCAATTGTTCTATGAGATTGCCCGGACAGATGTAAAAGATTTGTACGAATAAAGGGAGCTATCATTCCTATTGGATGAAGGATGGATCTTTTCCTGGCTTATAAAGATCGACAATACCCACTTTTTTAAATAAAAAGAGCCTTCCTGTAACATTATCTGCTTTTTATATTCTAATCTTAAAAATACTCTTAGGATGAAGCATATATTTTGCATGATTTTACTGGGCCTTGCAGCCTCCATATCTGGCGTTAAAGCCCAAGAACTCAAAAATTCACTTTTATGGGAGATTTCGGGAAATGGTTTGGAAAAACCTTCTTACCTCTATGGAACCGTACATATTACCTGCGATGCCAGTTTGGATAATGCGACACGAAAAGCGTTGGACAATACCTCGCTTTTGGTTTTGGAACTGGATATGGACGACCCAGAAATGAATAACAAAATGATGCAAGGGCTCCAAATGAAAGAAGGAACCAATATACAGGGCCTAACGACCCGAAAGGAATATGAAATGCTCGATGAATTTATTCAAAAATATACCGGACTCTCCCTGGCCAATTTTGGATCGTTCAAACCCTTTTTTATCAGCTCCATGCTCTATAACCAATTATTGGATTGCCCTTTACAGTCGTACGAACAGGAGTTGATGAAGGTGGCCCATGCCCAAAATGAGGAAGTTTTGGGATTGGAAACCGTAGCCGAGCAATTACAGATATTTGATGATATTCCCTATAGCGATCAAATACAGGATTTGTTGAAATCGGCCAAGACAGATCTGGACTATGATAAAAAATTATTCCAGCGCATGCTTCAAATCTATGAAGAGAAAGACTTGAATAAAATGATGGCCTTAATGGAAGAAGAAAAGGAGGCTAGTACTACAAAGCATCGTCATGTGATATTGGATGACCGCAATAAAAAATGGATTGCAAAAATTGAAGCACATGCCAAAAAACAACCTACTTTCTTTGGGGTTGGAGCCGCACATTTGCCTGGAGATTTCGGTGTAATTCAATTGCTTAGGAAAGAAGGGTATACAGTAAAAGCTGCACAGTAATTGATGTTTAAGACCAGAATGCGTATGGGAACATGCCGGGATGGTTTTATAGGCCATAAAATATATTAGAAAGAAACTCGACAAGAATGGAATGCCCTTTGGAAGGCCTATTGGAGCAAGAAAAAAGCTTAGAGAACGTAAAATTTTAAAAGATGAAATTGAAAATTAGGCCTATGGTAAAAAGGGTAATTTGGCCAAAACTACAGCCCTGCTATTTGATTCCAAACGTACACTTCTTATCTTTCGGAATGCAGAAAAGCTAAAATTTGACCATAAAAAAATATTTTCCAATAGTATCGCTAACCTATGACCCTAATAATCAATAAGGTTCCATTGAACAAAGAAGAAATCCTGTCTTTACTGAACAATAACGGTAAACTTCAGGCTATAAAATATATTAAGGATAACACCAATCTTAGTTTAAGGGAATGTAAAGATATTGCAGACAAGCTAGAGGATGATCCTGATTTTTACGATGGTAGGGGCTATATATCGAAGGTGAAAGAAGCCTCTTTTTCGGACAGATCGGAAATACGAAAACCGTATAAGGGAAGCCATATGCTAACGAATAGTACATCCAATCTGAAAAACTATCTTATTGTCTTGCTGCTTATTTGTATTTGCATTCTCGGGTACTTTCTATGGCAGAAATAACTAGAGGGTATACACAAACCTGAACGTTACAAAACGAGGTTGAATAAAGGTTTCTGAGGTAAATACCGATAAATTATTGGCATTGTTCCGCACTTGGGAGTCAATATTCAATAAGTTCGTGGCTTTTATTTCATATTCCCATTTGGCATCCCTGTTCTTTCTATAGGAAAGTGTAGCATCCCAATTCTGAAACGATTGTGATTCCCCATTTCCCAAATCTTGATTGGTAAAGGTGTAATTGGTGCGAAATGTGACGGACTTCCATATATAAGCATCAAATTCAGCAGAGGGGGCATGGGTTTCAAAGGTGGTATTGTTTCCCCCCTGATTGTTATTGGTTCTGCTATAGCGATACCGAAGGTTAATATTTGGGGCATCCCTGAAATTGGTTCGTATTCCCGGCGTATAGGTTTGGGTATAGCCTTCATTCAATGATTGTTGTCCCTGTATGAATTGATTGATTTTACTATAATTAAAACTGGCGTTCAAGCTCGTTCTTATTTTTCCAAAGGTCTTCTGGATACGCCCATTAACTGTTACATTTTCATCAGCAAAATTAGAATTGAAAAAAGTGCTGGTACGAATGACATTCTCAAAATTGGTCAAACTCCGTATCTGGTCAATATTACTGGAGTACGCAGCTCTTACAAAGACATTGGTATAATTGAAAAGGTTAAAACTGTTATACAATAAACTGAGGTTGTGGGATAAGGCGTTCTGAAGATCTGGCGTTCCAAATTGAAGGCTATTAAAATTGTTCAGGACTAAACCTTGTGCTAATCGTGTGACATCGGTAAACTGATTTCGCATATTGTACCGGAATGTTAAGGATTCACTCTTTTTAAATTGAATCCGCGTTTCAAAATCGGGCAAAAAGCGGAAGAAATTGTCTTCAAAAGTTTCCCCGAATTGCTCATTTTCATTGCCATAGGCATGTAATGAAAAACCGGGCGTAATGGTGAATTTTCCAGTTTTCAACCGGTAATGCGCCCCTAAATAAATATCACTGAAATTGTATTCCGTATCATTGGTAACCCTACCATTATTGAAGGTTGGAATGGGATCAAAGAGGGTCCCATTATCCAGGAATTGAAATATGTTTGAATTAAATTCTTGACGACTGAGAATGGTTCCAAGCGTAAAATTGAGGTTGCTTTTGGCATTCAGGATATGGTAATAATCTAATTTAGCGTCCAATTGATTGGATTTAACACGCCTATTCTGACCTAAATTATAATTCGTCAAAGAAGTATCTAGGCCCAAAGCCTCGGCCGTATTATCAAAAGCATCTGTATCATTGGGATCATTGACCAAGATGGCGTTGTAAAAAGGGTCTTCGTTCTTCAGTAGGTGTTGCGCTTCGAGGGAAAAAATATTGTTTTCGTCCAGCGTATAGTAATAATTGAGATTTTGATTGATGCTATAAGGCGATACTTCGTCCAATTGATCGGTGTTCCCAATGACAGAGGAAAAGGCGTTTTGATCCTGGGTATCTCTCGAGCTTCTTACCAAAACATCATAATCCAATTGATTGTTGAGGTTGGGCTGGTATGAAGCACTGAGTTTTAGTAAGCCTTGATTGGAACGTTCCGTGCTGGATTGCTCCGTTGCCTCATCGGGAATATTTAAATCCGGATTGGTGTATTGTACAAAGCTGGTCTCTCTTGATAAGATACGGCTGTAGTTGTAAATAAGGAAACCACTTAGATCTAATGCTGAATTTGGGGCATAACTAAAATTCCCAGTGGCGAGTTTGTTTTCAATTTCCAAGGCATTTCCCTGATTGGTCAAAAAATTAAGACTGTTGTCCCCTAGGTTCAACGTAGTGCCACTACTTCGACTAGGAGATCTAAATCCACCACTGAACCCACGAATATCGCGTCTTGTCAATGCCACTTCCCCTGTGTTGTTAAGATCTCCAATGAAATTAAGACTGTATTTTGGGCTATAATAAAACAGTTTCGGTTTCACCAAATAAAGCGCATTATCGGGAGAAGCCCCGCTTCCTGCGGTGACTGTTCCAAACCAGAAATTTTCTTTTCCCTCTTTGAGTTTAATGTTCAGCGCTACATTATCTTGGTTATTGGTGACACTTCTCAATTGTCCCACTTCGGAATAGTTCCGTAATACCTGTATTTTATCTACCGCTTTGGACGGAATATTTTTTGTAGCCAATTTGGTATCCCCATCAAAGAAGTCTTTGCCATTGACCATTAACTTATTGACCACTTTGCCTTCTACTTCCACTTGACCGTCTTCATTGATTTCCACACCCGGTAATTTTTCAAGGACATCTTCTAATTTTCGTTCAGTTCCTGTTTTAAATGAATCTGCATCATAGATTAAAGTATCTCCTTTTATGGTCACGGGTATTTTATAGACTACTTCTACTTCGTCAAGGGCATTATCGGGCTGAAGAATATAGTCTTTTGTAATATCATTTTCTTTTGTGATAAGGGAGTCTATATACATTTTCATGCCCACATAGCTGATTTGTATGGTATAGCGGCTATTCTTTTTCAAATCCAGTTTAAATTTGCCCTGAACATTGGTTACACCATAGGATTCCAAAGCACTGGTTCCTTGATTGATCGCAATAACATTTGCCAATTCCAACGGATTGTTCAAACTATCTTTGACCACACCCTCTAGTTTAATTTGAGCATAGGACATGCTGACTACAAGAAGTAGTAGGAAACAACTAATTTTTTTCATGATAATGTATGGGTTGTGGGTTTGATAAACATGTTTACGTTGAGAGATGGTTAACCGCGTCTTCCTCCACCTCGACCTCCTGGTCCTCTTCTTCCACGACTATTTCTCAATTCCTGTATTTTTTCCGAAATCGTGGCTTGATAGGCACTTTTTGTAATCACTTTTCCCTTTGTGGGTGCTTCAATTTTGATTTTCTTTTTTGGATTTAGGATAATTTCAGAGCACAACATTTTAGTATTTCCGGCATCTACTTCCAAAATTAAACCTGGGAGTCCCCAATATTCGCCCGGACCATGCCCAACAGGTATTTGAGGGGTATACCAAGCTTCCACTTCCGTCATTTTTATCGCTGTTTCTTCTGCCGGAGTTGGTGGTTCTTCAGCTTGTCTACGTCTACCGTTTCCACGCCTAAAATTGCCGCGAGATACGGTAAACCAGGTTAATTCAGCCGAAGGAACCGAGGCGGTCGCCTTAAAGCAAGTGTATTGCCCAATTTGCTTGGTTTCGGTTCCCATTTTCCAGTTTATCTTCTGTAATCCATCTTTAATCAGAAATTGTTTCCCGTAGAACTCTTGATGTTGCACCAATACATTTTCTTTGACATTCTTATATTGTTTGCCCCTGGAAAAATTACTCCCAAAGAAATTCCGACCTCCCGAGGAGCTAACCTCTAGTTTTTCTTCTTCAGTGAAAACCGAGGCTTCCTTATTAAAATCCAGTATATACGTTTTTTCCAGTTGGTTCTTTAAGCGTGCCTGTATCTGTTTTTTTTGTGCCTCGCTCAATGTTGCTCCTCTATTACCTAAGTCTAGTGTAGCTTTAGAAAGATAAATGGCCTGTCCCTGAAATTCTTGGGCGCTAGCGGCATAACAACATAACAAAAAGGGGAGGAGTATGCGGAGTTGGAATAAAATTGTTTTCATGCGAATTACTAAAATTACTTTTTGGTTAATAAGCAGGTATAAAAACGAAAAGCTGTACCATACGTTTTTAAGGAATACCCAAGTATACTTGGGTATGACTTTTAAAGTTTCAAAAGGTTTAATGCTTTTGAAAAATTAACAATAGACCATTTCCCAATAGGGCATACGGGTTGGAGTGCACATTTTAAGGATATGATATTGGTTGGGTGCTTCATCCTTATTTTAATAGGAAAGATTCTTAGCCGCGTCTTCTTCCTCTATTGTTTCTCATCTCCTGCATTTTTTCGGAAATGGTAGCTTGGTAAGCATCTTTGGTAATTTCCTTCCCTTTTTTCGGAGCTTCAATTTTAATTTGCTTTTGTGGATTCATAACAATTTCAGAACATAGCATGGTGGTATTCCCTGCGTTTACCTCTAAAATAAGTCCGGGAAGTCCCCAGTATTCTCCCGGTCCATGCCCAACAGGAATCTGAGGGGTGTACCATGCTTCCACTTCGGTCATTCTAATTTCCGGCTCTGCTGCTGCATCCTGTCCTGGAGTATTACGCCTTAAGTCGCTCCATGAAAAACTATACCATGCCAATTCTTTGGAGGGAACGGATGCAGTCGCCTTAAAACAAGTATATTGTCCTATTTGCTTGGATTCGCTACCCATTTTCCAGTTTATCTCCTGTAATTTGTCTTTAACCAGAAATTGTTTGCCATAAAATTCTTGACTTTGGACCAGGGCATTTTCTTTCACATTTTTGTATTGTTTCCCCCTGGAGAAATTGCTTCCCCAAGAATCCGTGGCACCCGATGTGGCATCCAGTCTATCTTCTTCCTTGAAAAGAGAGGCTGCTTTGTTGAAACTCAGCACATATGTTTTTTCCAATCTATTCTTAAGGCGGGCTTGGACCTGTTTCTTTTGGGCTTCGCTCATCCGAGCCCCCCAACGTCCCAAATCCATAGTGGATTTTGAAACATAGGTAGCCTGACCATAAAATTCCTGTACATCAGGGGTATAGGAAAACAGTAAAAAGACTAAGAGAAAACTACATTTAAAGAGAAGTGATTTCATGATGGATTAGCTAAGGTTGAATATTTTGTTTAACAAAAATACATAAAGATTAAACAATTTTATAAGATTTGTGAAAAATTAACATGAAATTCTGAATGGAAATTTCTTATTAGGGCGCTGTATGCCATTGATTTTTAAGTTGATAAAAGGCAACAAAGCCTTATGGTCAGCTCGGTTGAGCACGGCAATCTCATTTTCAGGAAGGCTTTTTACTGCACAAAATGCTGCTCTTTTGAAGACTATGGACTTTAGGAATTCCTGCTAGGAAGCTATTTGAACAGCATTGAAATTCATGGAAGTTCTAGGCGAACATGTAAACAAACGTATAGAGGCGATAAGGAATAGGGGGTGGGTGTCTTTTGGAATGAAATGTAAAGACGTTCAATACCAGGCTACGG
The DNA here is from genome assembly GCF_043678055.1 of Spongiimicrobium salis. Taxonomy (NCBI): domain Bacteria; kingdom Pseudomonadati; phylum Bacteroidota; class Flavobacteriia; order Flavobacteriales; family Flavobacteriaceae; genus Spongiimicrobium; species Spongiimicrobium salis. The sequence goes on along the minus strand of NZ_JBHEQA010000001.1, from coordinate 120,805 downwards.
TATAAAGTATATACAGAAATCATTTCCAGAGGTTATCGCTATTGGACTCGCGATACTATGGTTCCATTTTTTATAAAGGTTTTCCATAAAAAAAGTGCCAGCCTATTTTATAGACTGGCACCGAAATAACATTATAAGCTATTAAAACCGTTAATAGATTAGTGTTAGTTTTTATTAGTTACGTGGAGAACCAATTTGAGTACCAATAACACTCGCTTCTGGCTGCGTAATTACTGGACAGTTAATGATTGCTCTTGTAGCAGTCAATAAGTTGGACAATGAATTAGCCAATGGACGAGAGTTTCCGTTTCCTCTAAAAGGAATCAAGTCACCGCTTACCAAAAGATCGTTAATTTGATCGAAGCTTCTTAAGATAGGACGATCAGCTTCATTAGCGATAGTAGATTCTGTGATATGGGCATCCCACATTGGAGCATAGTTAGGATCTAATGGATCGATAGGGAAGGTGTTTGTAGGATCTTGTACTTGTCTGTCGCTCAAAGAGGCAGCGTTCAATCCCTGTACACCAAAACCATCACCGTTATCAAAAGTTCTACCGTTTGCTGTTGGGCTAAAAGGTAACATAGAACCGCCTGGGAATAGACCAAATGTTGGCAAGTTGTTCAATCTTGGCGCATATACACCCAACTCGATAGCAGCAGGTCCTGGGTCAGAAGTATCTGTAACAATGTGGAAGTAGTACTGTCTGTTATCATGCCATCCATCTAAAAGCTGCATTACTACAGAAGCTTGACTGGTAGATAGGTTAGGATTGTTTAAATCATCCTCATCTGATTGACTATTTCCATTAGGATTAGGAATTCTATCATGGATACCAGTGCTATTCGCTACCAATTGTGCATTGATCACAACATCAGTTCCAGGTAGTACAACATAAGAAGACCAGTTTTCATCGGCTACCGCACCAGGGCTAACGTTTGCTGGAGGGAATCCAACCAATAGACCGTCAGAAGATGCTCCACTAGCAGTCAATGATCTTGTAGGAGAGAAATCTACAGACCCTTGGAAAATAAGTCTTCCATCATCGGTCCACTCTGAATACTGCTCACCGTTAGAACCTATAGCGTCGGCCATTCTTGGAGAAAAAATAACCCCTAACAATCTTGCCAAACCTCGGTCAGATGCTTCAGTAATTACATAATATCCTTCTCTACGATCTCCGTTTGGCAAAGTTTCCCATCCTTGGAACATTGGGAATCTAGCTGTTGGACCTGCAGGTACTACAGATCGATCTGTACGGAAATCAATACCTAAAATACTAGGTAAAAATACGTTTTGTTCTTCTGTGAACGTCAATGCAGGGTTGCTGGCGTCATAAGGAACACCTCCATCTGCTTCAATACTAGCCAACAATAAACTTGCGGCATCAACCATTTCTGGGGTAACACCATCAACACCGTTTGCTCCATCGGCACCATCAGCACCGTCTGCTCCGTCGGCACCATCAGCACCGTCTACACCATCAACACCATTAATTCCGTCAATACCATCTCTTCCGTCTTCACCATCGCAACTTGTGAATAATACACCTAGCGATAAGACTGCTACAAATAATAAATTTATTCTTCTCATTTCCTTTTTTTTAGGTTTAAATGTTTTCTATTCGTTTTATGTACGAAAATTTCTGCGTTTTTTATTCGCTGGCCAGCAAGAGCAAAAAACTTACATCTATACAGACACGATAATTTCAGAAAACTAACCGCTTAAAATTGTGTTTTCTGATATTTTATTTATAAATAACTGATAATCAGTTATTTAAAATATAATTTTTAAAATGTTAAAAAAAAATTAAATAAATAAGGGGTTATTTTTCGATGATATTTCATTGAAAAAGTGATCAATTTGTTTTTAAATGTGATCTTTTTGTGATAATTAAGGTGTAGTAAATATCCTCTCTGTGTTCAGTGAATTCCTTGAAATGGGGTTGATTGATAAAAAGGGTGTAAATTTATGGAGAATGTGCAGGGCGTTTGGTCATGGAACAGGTGTTCTTCTCCTAAGATTATCGCTTAAAGAAAAATAAGATTTTCTTGAGGGTATTAAAAGGAAGTTCCCCAGCACATAATTTAGCGCTAATGCTTATAGCAAACAGCCGTTATTCGCTCCAAAATAGGAGCTAATCGGTTTATATTATCTTTTTAAGGATTCGGCCAATATTTTTTCCAATTCCAAGGGCTTAATATTTATGGCCACAATCTTACCATCCGCATTCACCAAAAAGTTAGAGGGTAAGTGTTGAATGCCCAAGCGTTGTATTACTTTGTTTTCAAAACCATTTTCGGCAAAGGTATTGGTCCAGTTCAATTGGTCCTTATCCATAGCCTTGATCCAAGCTGTTCTTTTGGTATCCAAAGACACCCCAAAAATTTCAAAGCCACGAGTGGCATACGTATTGTAAATTTTAACTAATTCGGGATTGCTCTTTCTGCAAGGAGCGCACCAAGAAGCCCAAAACTCTATGAGCATAAGTGATTTTTTAAAGGCTTTGGTATTCTTCACTATGCCTTCTTTATTGGGAAGTTCAAAATCTTTAAGGGTGGTTCCTATTTTTAGTTTTTTGAGTTTTGACAAGGAAGTCTTAAGGGATTCTATATATTCCTCCTTCTGTGAAGGAAGATCCAGTTTATTAAATAAGCGCAGTGCCTGTTGATGACTGAATATGGGATCTAGTATGATATCGGACAATACCATTCCACTAAATTGATTTTTGGGATTTTCCGTAATTATGGTATCCAATTTTTTATACAACTTTGCGACAAAATCATCGTCATCTTCAATCTTTTGAAAATAAAGTTGCAGGTCGTTCATTACAAGAGCGGTTTTGTTCCCCTCTATGGCCTGTATTCTTATATATTTATCGGTCGCTGCCACGGTCATGGTCATCTGGCCTTTTTCTATATAAAATGGATTGCTGGCGCTTCCCCTGGTTTTTAAGGAAAGAAAGGATTCCGTAGGATAATTGACCTGACCTTTAAATGAAAAGCTTTTGTTTTTTACTAGAGTACTATCTATGCGATTCCCATAGTGTAAATACACATAACCCGAAAAATCGGTTGTAGATGTCCCAACTAATTGGAAAGTTGATTTAGAGGAGGCTGTATTCTGGGAAAACCCTATAAGGATACCCATAATCAGACTTAAGGTGGTTGGTAAGAATTTCATTTTCATGCTTTGTTCTTGTTTTTGTATTGGGGCACAAATAGTATGCCAACCTCTGGGATTTTGTAAAGGATGCAATTTGGAAAATTGACGTGGAAAATCCGCAAAGATGTCCAGTTATGTATTGGTTTGATATTGAGCATTTTAAAGATTGAGTTTTAAAATTGAAAAATTACCTGCTCCTAGGCTATTCGGACTATATGTGTAAACAAATACAACTATTACGACGAAATATGGGTAATAACACCTATTTAAAACCCTTTGCTTTTATGAAAAACTTTATCCCTTATGTTGTAGTATTGACTTTTCTTTTGATCGGTTGTAGTAGTGATGAAGAATCTGTGGCTTTGCCCAACCCCGTGCCACAAGCCCAGGATTGTCCTTCGACCCATGCTTTGGTGGGAGAATCAAGAGAGCTGCGCAGGAGTGCCCAATACGGGATCAGTGGTACGGTCACTATTATTTCCGATTGTGAAATTGAGATTTCCAATTTCTTTTATAATGGTTTGGGCCCGGCTGTGAGTGTTTATGGTGGGAACAATAGCAACTTTATAGATGGAATTAGTTTGAGTGAACCTATACAGGGAAGAAGGTTTGAAGGAGAGACCTTGACCGTTTTTCTACCGGAAAACACCAGCTTGGATGATATCAATAGCTTTAGTATATGGTGTTTTCAATTTGATATCGACTTCAGCTCTGCAAGTTTTCAATAGTTGTCCTAGTGAGCCCCTACTTTTGATGTTGATAACATTGATACTCTAGAAAAATGATTCCCCCAATAATGGTGAATTCCAGGATGAAATACAGGAACCCTAAGGCCTGTATTTTTTCATGATGGATAGCGATCACTGTTATTGAAATTATGAGGTAGATTAAATTACTACATGCTATCCCTATTAGAAAAGGCCTCCAATTGGATTTTATGAATAGATGACAACCTAAAGAATATAGGAATAGACAACATGCAATGGCGGCCAATAGATATAGGATTTTGCTTGGCATTCCAATATAGGACTCCAATAACGGGAATACTCCAGATAGCATAAGAGTTGTGGCCAATGCACCTAGGGCATCCATAAGGAACATTTGTTTTGGATGTGTTTTAAGTTTATTGAGAAGATTCACTTTTGAAAAGGATTGGATGGTATTCTTTCACAAATAAATCAACATCTTCTGAAGCTATTGGATCCGGGTAAGACATTAATGCTAATGGCATTGGCGATTGGTGCGGTTGCGGAGCAGGGATGTGATACTTGTGCTGATTGTATTGAAAGCCCGTTCTTTCATAAAATTGTATTCTTCGTTGATTTATAGGAGACATAGGCAGTTCCACTTCCAGTAAAATAGGTTTGTTGCTGGCATTCATGAAAGAATTCAAAATCATTTTTCCCAAGCCTTTATTTCGCTGTTGTACGGCGGTGGCAAAATGGTCTATAAATCGAAGCCTTTTAAAATCCCACCACAAGATAAATCCAACGAATTCATTTTTCAGAAGAAGAACATCAAAATGATAACTATCTTCCTTTAAAATAGCGCTTTGATCGTCTAACAATCTTCGTTCTTCCAAGGGAAAAGCTTCCTCATAGAGTTCCCAAGCTTTCTGGAAATGTGTATCTGAAGTTCTTTTTACTCGTATTCGTTTCATGGAGCATTTTACTACTAAGGTTAAATATAGGTATTGGAGCATGATAAGAGGGAAACTCAACTAAAGATTTTTCAAAATTGATAGAAGTAGTTATCTATGGAGGTGCAAGATCTATGGAATATAGGTGTTCGTGTAGGACCTTATTTTTTTAGTGCTTTTAGAGGAAGAAGAAAAGTAAAACTGAACTATAGGTATGATTAGCGAATTATTCAAAAACAATGTCATTGGTAGGAAGTTTCATTCTGGCAAAGAAATCTTTAGGGGCATAGCCGGTAATTCTTCGACATTCTTTTATGAAATGGGATTGGTCATAGTACCCATAGGCTATGGAATCTGTGAGTTTGCTATGGGGTTGGTTTTTTAGGTCGTGTGAAACCTGTTCAAAACGTAAGATCTGCAATAGTTCTTTAGGAGATAAATTGAATTGTTTTTTAACCCAACGTTCCAAGGATTTTTGGGACATATTCATCTTATGGGCAAGGTCTACAACCCTTAAAGGATTTGTTATTTGCCCTTCTATTAGGGTTATAAGAGTATCTATTTTCAAATCAACAGCATATTGTCGGAGCGAATTTTCAATACTGCTATCAAGTTGATCAACAGGTATGATAGGGTTTTCTTCAGTAATATAGGAAAGCATATTCTCTTGGTCGATTTTGGAAATTAGTTGGATAGGGTTAAAGTCTTTCCAATTTGTTAGTAAACCTTTACATAGGGATACACTGAGAATATGGAGTTTGAATTTTATATTTAAGCAGATAATGTTTGCAGGAATATGATAAAACGTGGCCTCATTCGTAGCGGGCAAAATGCCTGATGAATTACTTAAAGTAAACGATTCCGTTTCTGAATCCCACTTACTAAATTGGCCCTGTTTTACAAAGTAACATTCAATTTTACCATTGGGGATAGTTTTGAAAAATAGCGGTTCTTTGGTAATAAATAACTGATACCGATCAACATATTTCGCTACTGTTGGCAAGACAGGATCTTTTTCAATAAGTATCATTTTGTCTAATTTTTACAATTATTTAAATAGAGACCGCATTAGGTTTGTATAAAGTTAAAATTTTAGGATGAAAAAACAGATGCTACTTGTCATTATGGGCTTTGTGCTAATCACAATGGAAGCGCAAACAGAGGTGACATTGCCTAATGGAATAAAAGGGGAACGGACTTTTTTAAAGATGGATTGGGGCAATCTCAATTATGAGGTATTCGGAGAAGGAGAGCCTTTATTAGTGCTTCACGGGAATGGAGGCTCTGCCGTTGGTAGGTATGCTATGATTCCCAAATTGCTGGAAGATCATCAAGTTATTGCAGTGGATAACCGATGTCATGGGCTTAGTAGCTGTCCTGAAGGAGATTTGGATTACTTTGATCTGGCGGATGATGTCATTGCCCTGATGGAACATTTAGGATATAAAAAATACACTATTTGGGGGCATAGTGATGGGGGTATTTTAGGCCTGATTATAGGGTATAAATCCACCAACAAATTAAGTAGGATGATCCTATCAGGGGCCAATACTAGATTTTCCGGATTGGAACCAGAATTACAGACTTTTGTAAAGCAATACCATCAGATACCCGATCCGCAGATGCAAAAACATGTTGCGCTCATGGCCAATCAGAAAGAAATACCCATGGATAGCATTCAAAAAATCAATGTGCCCGTTCTGCTCATGGTAGGCGATAGGGATGCTATTCCCATGAAGCATACGATGGAAATATTTGAAGCATTGCCCATGGCAAATTTATGTGTGCTGCCCGGGTCTTCTCATTTCATTCCGGAAGAAAAACCGAACCACATCATCTATTGGATCAGAGAATTTAAAAAGCCCTTTTCCGCGCCATCAACAGTTGAGATCGCAAAGAAAATGGCAAAATCCATGTTTGAGGATCATTGAGACGGCAGGGCTCGTACTATATTGTAAGAAACCAGAAGCTAATTGTGGCTGCCATTCCGGCTAAATGGTGTCTCGATGGAATTTAGGTTTTGGTAGGACTGGTTTCTACTTTTTTTCTTCACGCAGAATCTTCTCCATCTTACGACCTCTTGCCAATTCATCAATCAGTTTTTCCATACGTCTACATTGCTTGTACACTTCAAATTCATCCTCTATTTCTTCAATTCTATACCCACAAACCACCCCCTTGATCATGTGGGCGTTTGGATGTATTTTGGCTTTTTGAAAAAGTGTTCCAAAGGTTGCTTTTTCATCTATGAGTGCCTGCAAAGCACCTTGGTCTAAACCGGTGAACCATTGAATTACTTGATCGAGCTCTTCCTTTGTTCGGTCATTTTTCTTCAATCTATTCAGGTAAAGTGGGTAAATGGATGCAAAGATCATATTGGCAACCTTTTCATTTTTTTCGGTAGTAACTTTCATAAGGATCAATTTAACAGGTGCTAACGGTTTGAATATGATTCCTCAAGTTGCACTTGAGTTTGTTCCCTAAAGTTAATGTTTTTTCATTTTAGGAGAAAAGTAAAGCGGAATTAGCGCATTGCTCACCAAAGTATTTGGTTTTGCATGCCGTGATCTTTTCTCCAATAGGTTTTATTTTTTTGAAAAAACAATATTTTCTATACCGCCGTTGGATATGGAAAATCCAACTACTTTTTCCATCTTGTTTCGTTTAAACCGAATGTTTGAAAAGTTGCGGTTATTGGAACTAAAATAGGCCTCATTGATCGGTATAATTTTTATATCGTCCAATTCTTGATGCGTTAAGTACAGCGCATTATTCTTTTCTATCAGGTGATATTCTGCATTTAATTCTTCATTGTAATAACTTCCTAAGTAATCTGATGTATTCACCGCTTTCACTTTTGTAAGCCACAGCCACATGATGTCTGGAATTCTAAATTCAAGAATAGGTTCCTTATAATCGTTTTCCTTAAAATTGACCGAAATGTCATAAGGGGTTCCCTTTATTTTAAAATTCTTTTTTCCAACGGCATGTAGTTTAATGTCTTCTGGTAAAATCCCTCCTGTACAATAGAGCGTATCATTTTTGAATTGCACCTTCCAGTAGTTTTTTTCTTCCCGGTCAAAATAAGTGCCTTCAAACTTTTTCATTTCGGCCTGGGAGAGCTTTACAAAGAGGTCATCGTTATACTGAAATGGTTCATTCGCTTGGGCATTGTTCTCATCGGCGGGATAGTAATCTTGCAAATAATGATCAATAAGCTTAAAAATTTCATCATAAGCACTGATATAGGATGCGTTCGCAAAAACACTAAATTCATAGCCAAGCTCTGGAAATCTAGCAAAATAGCAGCGGTATCCGGCATCTGATCCGGAATGATAAATCATTTTAAGGCCCTTGTGATTTTTTACAAATTGACCTTTGGCATAGCTTGAGACGGACCCATCGTTCTTTTGCGCTTTTTGGTTCATCGATTGAAAAATGCGTTCATTGCCAACAATCTTGCTTTTAAAATTATGTGCCCATTTGTTGATGTCTTCAATGGTCGTAAACAGGCTTGTAGGACCCACTGTGGCAAAATTTAAATTACTCTTTTTAAGTTGGTCGTTCACTTTTTTATAGGAATAGGCTCGGTTAGGTACCATGACCTCATGGTCGTCATAAAAAAAGCTATGGTTCATTTGCAAAGGTTCAAATATGATTTGCTTGGCATAGTTGGCAAATGATGTTTTGGTGAGTCGTTCAACAATAATGGCCAATAAGGTGTATCCAGAATTAGAGTACTTAAAATTATCCCCGGGAGAAAAATTGAGTTCTTTTTGATTGGTGATCAATTTAAAAACCTGCTCGGTCTTAATTACATCGTCCAATCGCCAACCGGCCAATTCCAGAAGTCGCCATTGATCTCGTATTCCGCTAGAATGTGTTAATAGATGATGAATAGTGATGGTCTTGCCATAGTCTGGCAACTCGGGAATATAGTTCCGTACGTCATCATTGATCGACAATAGACCTTCATCCTCCAGCTTCAGGATCATAAAGGCCGTAAATTGTTTGGACAATGAGGCTACGTGAAATTTGGTTTTTTCGCTAATCGGAATCCCATATTCCAGATTTGCCATACCAAAGCCTTTTTGATAAAGGGCCTTACCCTCTTTCGTTACCGAAACTGCAATACCGGGCGTAGTCGTACTATTGTATTTTTCAAAGAGCGCATCGACCTCGGCTGTGTTTTGGGCCGAAATACTACAAAAGGATACCATAAAAAGGAATCGTATTATTTTGTGGATCGTATTGTGGTTTATGAAAAAAACACCCTTGTAGGGGCTTCTTGTTGTAATGGTCTTCATGATAAATGGTTTACGTTTTTTAACACCTCTTATATCATGAAGACAAAAAATAATAGGAAAGGTTACATGTGGCCTTTTAATTTGTGTTAAGGAGCTGCTTCAAATGCTTTATAGGTAAGAGGAGCAATCATCCAATGGTCGGCAACTTTAAAGAAAACAAACTCTGTTCCGTTCCGTCCTCATTTATTCGTTTTGATTCTTCCTATAGAGCATTTCAACGACATCCTTGAAGGAAGCATGGGATGGAATATGAACAATGGTATTCTCTAAATCATCAGGAACATTGGGAGACAGTATCACCGTATATTTTTGATATACAAAAACACCTCCTAGTAAACCAATAAAGAGTATTCCCCAAAGGATCTTTTTAAGCATTGCATTTTGTTTGTTGTTCAACTCTATATTGGTGGCTAAGGGTCTGGGCTATGATTTGGCCGTGGAATTATCCATAGGATTGTTCCCTTGTACTAATATAGTGTTTTGTAAGAAATGATTGTCTGTATAACTAACAGTCCGTAATTGATGATACGCCTTGTTGGCATTTCGTTACTGGTTTGTTAGCTTACTTTTAGCATGAAGCTTTAGCTTTGAGACTTCTATAAAATAAAAGCTTAAGAAGACAAGCCATGAGGTCCATCCTAAAAACAATAGTCTTTGAATAATGCCCCAATAGGTATGCACAAGTTCGGGAATAGATGATCTGCTTATAATAAAGCAAATTGAAACTATCATCAAAAACAAACTGATAACAGCGCCTCGTCTAATTTTTAATAAACTTTTATTTCTCCATAAAACAATAGCTAATAGTGGGCTAAGAATACTAAGGATAATACAGTTTGCAAAAAATGAATATAAGACATTGGGAGACGGAAACAAGGAAGATCCTATTAAATAGATCGGAATGAAAATCAAGGGTAATAGAGGAATAAAGTTAATGTTAAGTCGCTTAGAACTTTTATATAGTCTATAGATAAACAAAATGGATAACAAAGCAATTGTAAATTGAATACTTGCATTAAAAGTTCCAGAATTCGAGTAAAAAGTATCTAATACGGGTATGCCGTCCCTTACATGGCTATAGTTATTGCCATATAAAAAACCAGAGATAATGGTTCCTGCCCAATATAATAGGGCAATACTATATCCTAAGTAAAGTGGATATGCCGTGTTTAGAAATTTTTTGAGTTTTAATTTACCCACTATACATAACAATAGTCCAATTCCGAATACTAAAAGTGCTTGTAGATTTCTATTCATGGAAACTGCGAAGGGCTTATTATGAACAATTTTTAATACATTATTTAGGATATCTTCTTTTCTAATAACAATGCCATTGGTGGTATAAGCGATGGCCAATTTGTGTTCAGGGTAATAAAAAAGACTGGATTCAGATATCCATCCCCCTGTATGACCATATCCTTCATAGTTTTCGAATTGGTTTTTCATTACACCCAATCTATACAGTTCCTCACCCTGAAGCATGGTATTAAGGCTTTGCTTAGAAACTAAGCGTTCATTAAATAGTGCATCAATAAAAAGCGTCATATCTTCAGGTGTAGTTACAATACCCCCATCGGCCGTTGCAAGATGATTGTTGTAATTCGCTTCTCCCGTTACTGGTTTCCAGTTCGTATCATAGTGATAGGTTTCAGCAATATTCTCAAGTTTACTTATGGTATTTGTGCCGAAATAGGTGCTATTGAGGTTTAACTTGGAAGATATTCTTTTAAATAAGGAGGTTTCATAGGTAGCTTCATCCAGAATTTCAATAATATATCCTAAAAGCAGATAGTTCGTGTTACTATATCTAAAATCTTCCCCTGGTTCAAAATTGGGTTTAAGTCCAGAGATAATTGCTACAACTGAATCTTTATCTGCAATACCCTGCAGGCTTATGGGGTTATCGGTATCGTTTACATAGTCAAATAGGCCACTTCTATGTTTTAGCATCAACTCCACTGTAATTTTCTCTGCATTTGGTATTTGAGGATAATAGGTATCTAAGGTCGTATGGAGTGATAATTTTCCTTCTTCAATTAATTGCAAAATCATAACTGCGGTGTATGTTTTTGTAATGGACCAAGCTCTAAAATGCGTAGCTGTGTTTGAAGGCGTCGTATTTTTTCCTTTGATAGTCCTATGACCTATGGCTCTGGAATAGATGTGTTTTCCATTTTTGGAAATCGCAATGCTACCCATGGCTTCATTTCGTTTTTCAAGTGCGTTAAAAAATTCGTTAAGTTTTTTTGAATTCAGATCTTGGGAATAGGTATGACCGGAAATTAAAATGAGCAGTGTAAAAAAGAGTGTTCGTAATTTCATGTTCGCTTTATTTTGATTGGACTCAAAACTATTCGAATATGGACTTTATGAATAAAAAAGTCGTCTGCAATTTTTATGACATTTTTATGACAATGACGCGGTCATATCAAGTCTGGAAAGAATTTTAAGATTTGTTTTTTCTTATCTATTGCAATGGAAGTATGAATTACAATGATGATGTTTACCGATGTATATATAAAGTAAATAATTGGGACGGGTTTGGGAATAGCGCCATTTCCTCGGCCAATAATAAAAAAGAGGCTAATAGCGAGACCAGATAAAAGAAAAGTACTTAATATTTGAATGCTAAGTATTCTTCTGCCGATGCTGTTTACATGTTTATTTGATTTGTTGGCGAGAAAAATAAGGGTCGGAAGAATAATATTGCAAAAAGGGATGAGCAATACGGAGAGTATACTAAAATTCATAAGTTTTACTTTATGAAAATCATCATGAACCCTAACGTTCTCTTCATTTGAAATTAAGATATCCGTACTTTCAATATGAAGTGTTTTTGCTAATGCTCGTAGGGTATGGGGACTTCCTTTGGTCAAGCCTTTTTCAATACGTTGAATAGTTCTAATGGATATCCCAGATTGTTTGGCCAATTCTTCTTGGGTATAATTCCTTGCTTTTCTATATTCTTTTAGCGTATTAAGTTCTTTCATTTTTATATGGAAGCTTTGGAAATGGATGCCAACGTTTTGTGTATAGACAGAAGGGCAGGTTTGAAGCACTTCACTTTCGATTTGCCACTACGCCAAAACAAACGTTTTTACTTTTAATTTTTCTTTCTGTTAAACGTCAAAACTCTTTTTACGCGTTGCCTAATCTAGGAATAAAACTTTTGTTTTATCTGTAAATACCCTATTGACCATACATCTTGTCCATAGGTTCATTCATCAATTTGCGATTTTCATCGGAAATATATATTCCAATCTTTTCAAAAAGTGTTACTTTTTCTACTATTGTTGAAATTGGTTTTTCCTTAATGTTGACCCTACGCATTTTCTTCACATCATCATTATGATAAGTAAAAGTTTCTTGTTTTAATGATACGTCGATGTCCTTTAAAATATCACTTAATCAAACAAGACGCATCAGCAATTATATCGTTTTTTATTGGAATAAATATAATGCATCTCCAATTCCACTATTGATTGATTCTTTACCCAAATTTTTAAGAATTAGATCAATTCTATCTAACTCCATTTTTTTGTTAAGTTTATTGCCATTTCCATCTAATATTTGCCCTCCTAATCGTTTTTGAGCATACTCCGTCACTTCGCACATTACTTTAAAGACTTTCTGTGGTGCAATTGAACGTGGTATAGAAAATCCAAAAATTAAATCCTCAGTTTTAACATTGCCAGCTGCAATTTCTTCAGGAAAAAAATACCCTGGTTCTGTACTTGTCCAAACGCTTAAAAATTGGTCGTCTCCAACTTCAAAGTCGGTATTGCTCCAGTGAAATAAATCCATATCACCCCACCTTAAACCAAGAGACATCATTACATCCCAAATTTCTTTACCTTCAAATTTCTTGTCCGCTTTAAGAACTATAATGGCCCATTGGTTATTTTCAGTTACAAAATCAGATAATCCATTTGAAACCGAAGAAGCCTCTTGAATTGAATAGTTGTACTCTATTTTATCTGCTTTTATTTCTTTTATTTTCTTTTTGACGGCCTTGTTAATTTCTGAAAGTGTCTTTTCGTTATATATTGTCGGAGGATCCTCTATAGGGTCATATAGTTTCCAGGTCAAGGCAATCTTCTTAAATGTTTCATCCTCATTGTTTGCAGCGAATAAATAGGTCCAATTGTTGCTTTTTTCGGGAAGACAATAAACGGTAGGATACATTAGCTGTTTCCGCCAGTCCTTGTTTATATATTTTTTAATCGAGTCTTTATGAAACAAGTTGGCGGGGCTTGCTTCAATTGTAATTATCCAATCATATTTCTTATTGGCAAAGTACTTAATCGAGTCAGGCTTTTCAGGTAAATTCGGAAGTCTAATATTAAGTTCTAGAATATCACTTTTGTCCTCCTTACCTTTAAATGACAAAACTTGTTTTGCTCGTTCATCACTCTCACCTGCAGTTGAAATGGTATAATCTGATTCCATTCTTTTCGTTTGTGAATTGCAACTTATTGAAGTCCAAATCATCAATATTGCTACACTTAATTTTCTCATATTATTTTGGTCCTAGAAATGAATGCCAACATGGGAATATAGATTGTATGATCTATATATCTTTTATGTGCAGAACTAAGATAACAAAACCTTTGGTTTGAAAAAAGACCGGACGGGCTCCGGCAAAAAGTTGTTGTAGTAGTGGAATTGAAGGGAAAAAAGGGGAGTGGCCGACACGTCCTTAGGGCTATATCGGTTTGGCCGTTCCCAAGAGTTTATGGGTGGTATGCCTTATAAAGGGGTAGGTTACGGTTTCGTTACAGAACGGTTCGTAAGGACGATTCCCAGATAACAGACCATCATAACATGGTAGGAAGTTAAACAGGGGTAATTCCACTGCTATACCATATAGTCGCTGTTTTTCTTTTACAAGGTCTCTACAATTTGAATGTTATTCCCGCAGGTGTCATTGAAAACAGCAAATTTCACTGTTCCCATTTCCGTTGGTTTTACACTAAAGTCCACCTGAAGTTTGACGAGTCGTTCATATTCCGCATCAACATTGTCAACATCAAATTGCGTATAGGGAATTCCGGCTTCCATCAAAGCGTCTTGGAAAACTTTACAAGGTTCAAAATGGTTTGGCGCAGGTTCCAATAATAGTTCCGGTCCATCTTGCCATTCGGGTGAAACCAGGGTCAGCCATCTATTTCCATCCCCCAATGGAGCGTCTTTTTTTATGATAAAACCTAATTTTTCGGTATAAAATTTTGAAGCTTTTTCTTGATCTCTAACCGGTATGCTAATAAGTGTTACTTTCATTTTTGTTTAATTTTTTATTCATTTTCCAAAGTTTGGAAATCTGAACCTTATTTGCTTCTCGAAACTTGCTCTTTTTGAAATTGGCTTGGAGATTTTCCTGTTCTTGTTTTGAATAATGTGCTGAATGAACCTAGACTTCCAAAACCAACAGCAAAACAAGTTTCTGTAACCGTCATTCCTTTTTTTAAATTCTCTTTCGATTTCTCAATCCGTTTATCGATTAAGTATTGTCGCGGTGTCTGCCCATAATATCTTTTGAACAGGCGTTGTAAATGAAATTTAGAAACAAATCTTGTATGGGATAAAAAATCTAATTTCAGGTTTTTATCAAAATTAGTATCAATGAAATGACGTGTTTCTATAATAACTTCAATCTGTTTATCATTGGAATAACAGCTATTTTTAAGATGTCTTAGTTTTTCTTCGTAGAATGTCATTTATACGTAATTCAGCATCTTGGTTAAAATTGTGGACAATGGTTTTGTATAGGGTTCCTTGTGTAATAGTTCCTTAGCAACATGCCGCAGCAATGAATGATAGCAATTATGTGCTTTCGTTATGTATTTGAAGTACACTTTTTGGCTATAATTTTATATACTTTGTCAATTTCATTTTCTATAAGCTTTAATAATTCAAGGCGTCTTTGATTGTTCAGGCCTACCATTACCACAGTACTATATAGTTCAGGCTTTATATGCTTAGGAATGTATTGCGGAAGGTCTTTTTGGATGTTAGCTCGTATTTCTTTTGTGAATATCGTATTATAAAAATAATCATTGGAGTTAAATAAGCCGATGTCAAATAAACTTTTAAAGCTAGACACTTTTTCAAAGTCAAAATTGGCATTTGTGAGAATTGTTGCGCTATACCCATCAACATTTCTAAAATAGCTGTTTAACCTCTTTAGCAAAATCTTATCACTAATAATTCCAAGGTTTCCACTCGATTTAATATCTTGGAAAGTAGCATCATTAGGCTGAAATGTTCGGCTCCCTAATCGAATAGAAAGTCTATAATTCACTCCGACCTCTGTGGCATCTGAATTTTCTTTCTGAATTTCAGAAATGGCCTTATTTGAATATGTAATTCTTTCAGACACCAATTTTTTTAAGGTATTGACTTGTAGTTTATCTTGTTTAATGTCATCCAGTAGGAGGCAATAATAACTTTGTTCTAAATCTTTTTCTTTGCTGTTTTCTTTCCAGTTATTAATTTGAAGTGCAATTAAAATTCCAATCACGACAAGTACAATCTCTCCAATAGCATATTTAAGATACGTTCCAGTTTTTCCTTCTGAAAGCAGGTTCTGTCTGATTTTTCTAAAGAATTTAATCATTGGTTAATGGTTGGTTATGATGAAGCACAACAGTCTAGTGTTTGAACAATAGCGGAATTAAGAAACTATTTTTCTATTGGTAATATACATAATAAAAAAGAAAAGCGGTCTAAGTGAACACTCAAACCGCTATGACGTATGCACCTTGTTAGTGGTCGTTATTTTTTGTCTTTTTCCTCTTTACGCCAAAATTCAAATTTTTTATGTAGTAAAGTTACCGCAGGTTTTCCACCCTCTTCTATTCCTTGTATCGCTAGTTTTAAAATAGCACCATCTTTGGGTTTGTACACCATGATAAAGGCTGATCTTGCATATTGTGTGCCACATCTTTTATCCCCTCCAGCTTCTTCTCCGGCTTTGAGTGCCAGCATCAACCGCTCGGCCAAAGATTTATCCCTATTTTGATTAAAGGCATCATAGGCTTTTTTAACCACTTGCTCCCCAAAAAGTATATTGCCCATTACTGCAAAATCTTCGTCGATCATTTCGCCGTTCCAATCCGCAATTTCAGTACCAGAATATACCAGCGGCCTTGTCCCTTCTTTCAATAACACTACCCCATATTGCTGTTGTTCTGGTTCAAAACGTTTTGCCTTCATGGCAGCTAAGATTTCTTGGGCAGAAGCATTATTTTCCATAAGCGAAACGCCTCTCATACGGGCAAAATAATTACTTGATGCTTGTACTACAATGGCCCCTTTTCCTGGTTCAATGGACGCAATTCCGGACACATCAAAAGTGCAGGAAGCACCTACAATTCCAATCTCACCGGTTTTACGATCCACAGCAATTATAGACCAAGTAGCATAGGAATGTGTTGAAAAAAGTACAAAGAATAGGATGAATAGTGAGATAGCTTTCTTTTCCATAGGTAGTATAGTTATTTGTTTAAAGACCAAACAAATTTAGTTTTGTTACACTCTGATCATATTTTGAATATGGAATTGCCGTTTATGGCGTATAAATTGAGTTGTTAGAGATGTTCCGTGTGTCGAAATTTTAAGTCTTAGGATCCATTCTTTAATGGGAACCCTTCGGATATTCATAGCATTTCTGAAGAAGCATCAAATACGAATTGGATAGTTAAACTCAACTGAATCTGGAATTGAAGTACAGGAACAAAAAAAGCAGCATAATGATCGATTGCCGAAACTTAGTTTAACGCAAAAACCTTCTTAAGCAACGGGGATGCTCCCTTGGATGAAAACTAAATGGCATGCTAAAATAAGAATTCCTCATACTCCTACGTTACTTTAAAGAGGAAACCCCTTTCTGAACCTTAAAAACAGTTGCCTTGAAGATTAAAAAATTCTGGAAACGAATTTTAGTAGTACTGATCCTAGTGCCAATTTTGCTGGTAGGAGGGGGAATACTATATATTCAGAGCAACCAATCTGAAATTATTAAAGAGGAGATTTCAAAACTAAATAAGGAACATAAGGGCCTTATTAGCATTGGTGAAAGTGAATTGTCCCTTTTTGACAACTTCCCCTATATCTCCATAAAGGTGTATGATGTGCAAATCTTGGAAACAAAAAAGGACAATGCCCCCATCATCATGCAAGTGGAAGATATATACGTAGGTTTTAACCTTTGGGATATGGTAAAAGGAAATTACGATATTCAATCTTTACTTGTGGAGGAGGGCGTTTTCAATCTTGTAATCCATGAAAATAATACCACCAATATTCAAAATTCGCTAGCGAGTACCTCTGAAACAGAAACACCTTCCACCAACATTCATTTAAAAAAGATTCAATTCAAAAATCTAGATGTTCATACTTTGGATGAAGCCACGAATACCGATGTTGAAAAATTCATCTATGAGGGAACAGGGGGTTTTAACCGGAAAGATAGTATCATTGCGGGCCATATAGATACCAATTTTGAGTTGAATGTCATCAAAGATGGCGATACCACCTTTATCCATAAAAAACATTTTGAAGTGCATACGGATATGGTATTTAATGAAGACACGGGCATTCTTGAGATACAACCTTCAGGTATTCAAATGGAAAATGGGGATTTTGAATTGGAAGGGAGTATAGATATAAAAAATGATGTTGATCTAGATCTTTTTATAAAGGGAACAAAGCCCAATTTTGATATGCTCTTTGCTTTTGCTCCAACCGATGTAATACCCGTATTGGAGAAATACAAAAATGCAGGCGAAATTTATTTTAATGCACGTATTCAAGGACCTGCAAACAAAGGAAATAGACCCTTTATCAAGGCTGATTTTGGAGCTGGAAAGGCCTTTTTGGAAAATACAAATAGAGGAAAGAAGATCGATAATATGGGCTTCAACGGTCATTTTACCAATGGAAAAAACAGGAATGCAAGTACCATGGAATTTTCTCTGACCAATATGACGGCCTCTTTGGAAGAAGGAGAATTTAAAGGGGCCCTTTTTGTAAAGAATTTTGAATCCCCAGAAGTGGATATGAGGATAGACTCGAATTTCAATCTGGGTTTTATAGCGGATTTTTGTGAATTGGAGCAGGTACAAGAGGCTTCTGGACAAGTTTCGCTCAAAATGAACTTTCACGATATCATTGATATTGGGAAACCCGAAATGGTATTACAAAAATTCAATCAAGCCTACTTTGCAGAATTGCTCGTAAAAGACCTGAGTTTAGTCGCAAAAGAACTCCCTGCTCCGTTGCATGATCTGAATGCACATTTAGTAATGAATGGCACGGAAGCGACCCTAAACCAATTTGAATTGTTGATGGGAAATTCGGACCTATCCCTTAAAGGATATCTTTCGGACTTACCTGCAATTGTGCATCATACCAATATCCCTGTAGAAGCCCATTTGGATATTGCCTCCAAGAATTTGGATCTGGCGCAATTAACAGGTTTTTCAAAACAGGATACTGTCCAAATCGGAGTCGATGAACAAATAAAAGACCTGAGTTTGGGACTTTCTTTTAAGACTTCTGCGAAAGATTTTACGGCATCTCAATATCTCCCCAAAGGAGAATTCTTTATCGATAGCTTGTATGCAGACTTAAAACATTATCCGCATAAACTACATGATTTTCATGCCGATATATTGATCGATGACAACGATTTGGAAATCGTAGATTTTACAGGTTTTGTGGATGATAGTGATTTTCATTTTGATGGACGGATATATGAGTATGCCTTTTGGATGCAACCCCAGCTTAATGGGGATGTCAATTTAGATATCAATCTTACTTCCAATACCTTGAGACTGGAAGATGTCTTCTCGTACAAGGGGGAAAATTATGTTCCAAAAGAATACCGACATGAAACTTTTGATGATTTGGCACTGCATTTTACGTCCAGTATGCATTATAAAGATTCGGTCTTACATTCCATTGATTTGACGTTGGACAAATTGGATACAAAGATGAAATTGCATCCGCTTCGCTTTGATCACTTTAAAGGAAACATACATTATGAAGAGGAACACTTGGTCATAAATGACTTCCATGGGGAAATTGGGGCCACCAATTTTAATTTCGATTTGAATTACTATTTGGGAGAAGATCCACAAATAAGAAAAAGAGATAATTATTTCCAATTAAAGGCAAATTATATCGACTTTGACGCGCTTTTTAATTTTGATCTAAATGCCCCAAAATCGACAGAAAGTGTAGCTTCAAAAACTGCAGATGTAAAAGCACATGCAGATGCTTTTAATGTATATGAGTTGCCCTTTACGGATATGCAATTCAAGGCAGATATCGCTCATTTTATATACCATAGAATAGATCTTCAAAACATCAAAGCGGATCTAAGAACAACACCCGGTCATTACATTTATGTAGATACATTACAGATGGATGCTGCAGGGGGGAATATTCGATTAAATGGATATTTCAATGGGAGCGATCCAAAACATATCTATATGCAGCCAGATTTGGTCATGACCAATGTTGATTTGGATAAATTACTGTTCAAATTTGAAAATTTTGGGCAAGACCACCTCGTTTCAGAAAATTTGCAAGGGAAAATTACTTCTAGTATTAAAGGGAAAATTAGAGTATACCCAGATTTAGTGCCAGATTTGGACCAGTCTACCCTAGAAATGGATGTAAAAATATTGAATGGAAGACTAAAAAACTACAACCCCATGTTGGCCCTTTCAGATTATATGGGCGATAAAAACCTGAAGAACATTAAGTTTGATACCCTGCAAAATAGCTTGAATATAGAGAAAGGAAAGATTAATATTCCGGCAATGACGATCGAATCCACTTTAGGGCATATGGAATTATCCGGGACGCACGATAAAGATCAAAACATTGATTATTATTTGCGTATTCCCTGGAAAACGGTACGAAAAGCGGCCTGGCATAAATTATTTGGAAAGAAGAAAAATGAGGTCCTTAGTGAGGAGCAAGAGGATGAAATCGTAGAAGTGGATCCCAGCAAAAAAATAAAGTATCTCAATCTAAAGGTTAGGGGAAACATAGATGACTATAAGGTTTCTTTGGGCAAGAAAAAAGGAAGGTAATAGCAGTCCACGATCGAAACACTTGAGTGCTTGTCCAACGGACTATTAATTTCCATTTAATAACCAAATCAGCAATTTGATTACGTTCTTAAATAGTACTGAACCTTCGTATTTCACCGAACGTCCTATTTGTTATGTGCCGTGTTGTAACCCGTTTTATTTTATCTTTATTATTCATCCAAATTCCATTGCTCTACATCATCTAGCGGATTTGGCAATCTTCCTTCTAACCATTTTTTCAATGTCCCCGGTTTGAATTCTTTGTCCTTGGTTTCTATTACCCAAGAAAGAAAATCTCTTGGTCCGCCATTCATGTATGGTGCAGGAGAAACTGGATAAAAAACTGTCGGCAACCTTTCATTTATTGATAAGTAATTCACTACACAACCCAATTCTTGAACTACACTCCAAGCATATTCATTGTGAATATCTATTTGGAATTTAATCCACCAAAGTCCTTCTTCATCACTTCCTGTTGCTATTGGTGAATTTATTGCTGGAACTCTTTCTAAGTATTCAGTCAACGTTTTGAAAGCTCTTTCATCCATTCACTAATGGTTTTTTAATATCTTTTTTATTCGGTTTTCGGCAATTCTTAATCATATCTTTTTCACAAGAACCAAATTCAATAAAGTTCTTTCTTGCTTGAATTAAAGAAACCCTATTTGCTCCACTTTTGCAATCAGGTTCTT
This sequence comes from Spongiimicrobium salis, assembly GCF_043678055.1. Lineage (NCBI taxonomy): Bacteria > Pseudomonadati > Bacteroidota > Flavobacteriia > Flavobacteriales > Flavobacteriaceae > Spongiimicrobium > Spongiimicrobium salis. The sequence continues at coordinate 99,897 of NZ_JBHEQA010000001.1, read as the reverse complement.
CAAATTGAATTGGATCATCTTCCCAAAAACAGATTGGACAAATTGAATATTGCAATCTTTCACTTTTTTTGAAAGTATTGTAATCACAACTCGGGCAATATTCGTCTAGTTCAATTTTCATGTCCGTTTTCTTATACATCGTTAGCCACTTTGCCTTATTTTTTTACGAACTCAGTTAGGTGTTCTCGAATATATTTAATTCGTAATTCACCTATATTTTCCTCATCTCCTAAGTCATAAAATTCATCATCAAGTTTATTTAATGAATTGTCTTTATAGGATTCACTAAAACTATCTAAACTTCCATCATCAAACTCTGCTAATCTCTTTTTATTTTCAGCATAAATTTTATTTGCACGTTGAGTTAACTCAGCATATTTTTCAGCTCCAAATGTTTTAAATCCAGTTTCTGCCATTTTTGCGAATTGACCACTGGAATTAAAGTAAAATTGATTAAATCCGCCATTATTAACTTCCCCTTCTAATACCCAAGTAGACCAAAATGATTGTTGCCTTTTAGATAGTTTTTTTATATTCTGAAATTCACTATCAAAGTCATTTTTTATGTTTTCATAAATATTGTCAAAAATAGCTTGTTCAAGATTCTCATCGGGTATACTATTAATAATCTTAGGTGTCAGGACCTTATAAATTTTTCGATTATTCCAGTCATCTAAAATCGCATCCATTTCTGTTTCTTCTTTAGATTTTTCAGATTGCTTTTTACATCCAAAAAAACCTAATATAGAGGATAAAATCATAATTGTAATTATCTTTTGACTCATTAGTTGGTTTGCATTGTGACTAAGGGTATCGGCTATGATTTCGGTGCATTTTTGGCGGCTTGGTGAGCGAAAGACGAAATCATTCCTTTTGGTGTTGTCTTTTTATTAAAAGTAGTAAATATTCTTTTTGGAAGGGTGTTAGCACGGAATTATAGCCATCCTAAGTTTATTTTCTAGTACACAGTTTCAATTAAAACAATTTCCTCATTCACTTTATCTATTAATTTTTCTACGCGTTTTTTTTGAAAATTATAACTTTTGATTTGTTTTTCAATTAAGTGGATTCTAAAATTGATATAATTCTGAAGCAGCTCTAGATAATCCGTATCCGTTTTATTCTTTGCGCTAAATTTTAATATCAAGTTATTAATGGTTTCCTTGTTTTGAGCTAGTATTGCGGCATCGATTGTTGTTTCAAAAAGTTTTGTTTGTCTGTAGTACACTAAAATGTCTTCTACGAGATAATTGCTTCTCAATAATTCTATTTGCCCTGATGATACAAGATTATCGATCACCGTGGTATTGGAACTAAACTTATATCCTGTAGTTAAAAAGTCGAAATCGCTAACACTGCCAGTCATGGACATAGCATAATTTGATAAGTTCATTTTTACCTCATTTAGGGTAGCTATAAGTAAACTGTCTTTACTCATAATCGACTCATAAAGTCTTTTGTCAGAGCCTAAATTTGTGGTAAGTCTGGTGAGATAGAGTATCTCCTTTTCTTCATTTTGAAAGGCAATATTCCAATTGTTGATCTTAACGGCAATTAGTATCCCTAGTACCACTAATAAAATCTCTCCAACGGCGTACTTAAAATACTTGTTAAGCTTTCCTATGGAAAGCAAATTTTGTCGAGTTTTTCTAAAAATCTTCATCGGTTATAGCATTATTGGTCGTAATGGAGCACAACGGTTTGTATATGAAAAGTGGCAAACTTCATTTGCAACACCCTTCAGTTAGAGGAAAGATAATAAAAAAGCCCAAAACCATAGGGGTTGGGCGAAGCAGCTATTTTTTATATAGGTTGTTCTGTGCATACGGGATTCAATAGTAATACTTTTTTGAAAATTGTCCATGCTATAGTATTAAACGTCCATTCCATGGTCACTTGCTTCGCCTCAAATTTGCAGGGTAACAAAAAACAAGAAGAAATGAAAATTACAGTCCCATTAAAATTAGCACTCCTGGTTTTTTTGCTAGGATTTACAATTCAAACATTTTCAAAATCTAAAAACACGCACATTATGAACAGTACAAAAAATGAAACTATCGGATTATTGGTAATTATGAAAGCAAAACAAGGAAAAGAGCAAGAGGTTAAAAAATTCTTGCTTGGTGGATTGGAATTTGTCAATCAAGAACCTCAAACCGTATCTTGGTTTGCTTTTCAGATAAATGAAAACACCTTTGGTATATACGATACTTTCGAAGTAGAAGAAGGTAGACAAGCGCATTTAAAAGGTAAAGTTGCGAAGGCATTATTAGCTAATGCTGGGGATTTATTAGAGAATTTTAATCCTAGCACAGATATTCAAACAATAGATGTAGTAGCCACTAATCATAAATCTGGGCTGCAAAACAAAGGCTTGTTTGTTACTATGAAATCTAAAGAAACAACGACAACAGATGTTGAGAATTTTCTTAATATAGGGAGACAATTAGTAAGTGAGGAGCCTGAGACCTTATCTTGGTATGCGATAAAAATAGATGCAACTACTTATGCAATCTTTGATACCTTTGTAGATGATTCAGGCAGAGATGCTCATTTAACAGGAAAAGTAGCAGCAGCACTTATGGAAAATGCCCCTGTTTTATTAGACGGTTTTGAAGCATCGGCAATTCAAAAAATAGATATTATAGCTTCGAAGTAATTCATATCTTTAGAAAGGGGTGTTTACTACACTCCTTTCTTTTTAATTGGTAATAGACAAGAAGAAATAAACAGGTATGGCTCAGATTATTGTAGATAAACAAAATGGCGAACTAGCCTTTAGATTGGAAAAGTTTGACCATCTTGATCAATTTGATCATTTGCAGAGAAAAAATTACTATTCCATTATTTTACTTAATGGAAGTAATTATAGGTTAAGTGTAGATCTTTCCAATTATGAATTGCAAGATTACCAAATGGTTTGCTTGTCGCCTTATCAGCCATTTATGATTTCTTCTGAAGCATCTTGTTCAGGCTGGTTATTAAATTTTCACCCTGACTTTTTTTGCACCTATCGTCATCAAAATGAAATTGAAACAGAAGGAATTCTATTTAACAATTTTCAGGGATTGCCACATTTTCAAATTTCTGAAGAAGCTCTGTTTTTTAATCTGATCGATCAAATTTGGAGAGAGATGGATAGAGATTCTATTGCTCAACATGAAGTTCTCGTGGCTTTTTTAAAGATATTTTTAATAGAAGCAGTGCGGCAGAAGAAACAATTTGATAAAGATATAATGCCTAAATTTTCTGATAGTCAATCTGAACTATTACAAAATTTAGTAGACTCCATCGAGAATAATTATTGCGAGTTACATTCTCCAAAAGAATATGCCGATGCTTTGTGTGTTAGCGCAAAAACCTTGGCGGGAATTGTAAAAAAGTATTTACAGCAAACACCTAGTTCTTTAATTTCCAATAGAATAATAATAGAAGCTAAACGCGAACTTTATTTAACCTCAAAACCTTTGAAACAAATTGCAGCAAATCTGGGTTACGATGATGAATTTTATTTTAGTAGGTTTTTCAAAAAGAAAGTAGGCGTGTCTCCAGATAATTATAGAAAGACAGTTGGTTTTGCTAAACTTGAAAAATTTTAATTGTAAGATTTTATTGAATTGCACATAACGTTTAATGTAAAAAGGGTTTTAATGCTGTTTTACATCTTGATGGCAATAGGTTTACCTTTTAAATAAGTCACAAAACCCCATCTAAATCTTGTCTCCCCACAATAGCCATTATTTCCACAGTATTATCGTTTACTTTGAAATAAATACTATCAACTCCACGGACACAACGTCGATACCCCTTTTTTATGTAATCCACAGATTCGAAAGAAAAGGGTCTTTGAGCTATAATATCGAAATATTCAAAAAATGAATGAAAGTAGATATCTGCTTGAGTGATTCCAAATTTTTTAATTCCGTAATGATGAATTCGAATCAAGTCATTTTTAGCCTCATTGCTTAATCGATATTTATTCATTTAACAACGACTTTGAATGCGCTAAAATATCTTCTTTACTGCTATTTGTAAATCCACTATTTTCAGCTTTCTCCAGTTTAGCACGAATCCAGTCAACTTGGACTTGTTGCTTTCGGGCTTGTCTAATCAAGTCATTTATCAATTCACTTTTACTTGAATATTCATTATTTTCTACTTGGGCTTTTAGCCATTCATCATTTGGTTTTGTAAAGGATATGCTTTGTCTAGCCATAATTTCATATTTGGTGTAAAATTACACCAAATATGAATCACCTCCAAATTATTACCAACGTATTTATATATGTTTAGTTGCGATTAGCGACTAAGATAGAAAATGGAAACGAGTCTGAGGGAAATTGGCAGAATTTTCCGATTCGTACATGCATACTCTAGCAATTAACTATACACATTATTGTACGTTCGTTATTTTTTGATTATTAAATCTGTTATTACTGACTTGAATTATTTCCTGATGTATAAATAGCTTGAAAGGGAGTTCCAAAATTTAATTCATTAGTGTTTGAGTACGGTATCGCCGTAATAACGTAGTGCTTACTATCAGTACATTTTTCATCTTCACATACAAATTCATAGTACACGTGATTATCTGAAACCCAAGTAAGTTGGTTTTGGTCATTTAAAAATGCATAATGCGGATTTTCATAATCCAATACTCCTTTTGAATTAAAATGATATACGTGACCCAAGATGATTACCTTTTTCCCTTTCTGAAGTAAATAATTCCAACCAAACCCATCTCCAGTAAAACAAGTTTGAAAACCGATTATCTTAAACGATTTATTAATTTTAAGATTAATTTTTTTGAATGGAAGCCAAAGGTGCCTTACTGGCGTCTCTTTCCATTTTCCACTCCATTCACCAGAGAATGTATTTAAAATACTTTGGACTTTTGAACCTTTGGAGTTGCTCTTGGATGGCTCCTTCAAAGGGTGTTTTAAATCTTGGTAATTAATGAGTTTCTGTTCAATCATTCGATTCAAATCAGATTGTTTCATATAATGGGAGGACTGATGAAAATTGAAGGATTCTATAGCACCTCTCTGGAAAAAGGATTCAAAATTTTCAGGTGTGATTCCATAGCGTTTCATTTGTTTAGAAAAGCCAAAAATTTCTTTGAAGTCCTTTGCTAACTGCTCCCTAAGCCTTTCAGAATCCAATGTGCTATTTAGAGTATCAAATTGATTACTCGAAAAACAGCTCATTAATATGATCAGCCCCTTGACATAGATTTTAGTAATCATAACGGATTTTTAAAGGGAGTGATTTTTTTAGTTTTTGGTAATTTCCACGCTATTCGTAAAATGAAGAGAAGAAGGATATTTTCAATAATGACAAAGAAAATATCATCCATATCAGCTGTTGGTAAGGTGCTTAGAAAACCAAGTGAAACAATTACAGCAGCAATAGTATTATACCATTTATTGGCCTCGTTTTTTAGTGTTCTTGACAAGAGTATCATAAGAATGGGAATCTGGGCTGCAAAACCATAAAGTAGAACGGTTTCTTCTGAAATATTTAAAGATGTCAGTTTATGTAAATACCCTTCACGTAAAAACTCATGCAGGTCTCTTACTATCATGTTGAACAGTATAACAATCCATAAGGTAGATAGTAGAACTCTTGGGTCTGTTTTTTTTGCGTTCATAATGAAATTGTTTTATAAGTTGTTAAGTGAAAACTTCTAATTTACTTGTGCTGATTTTTGAATGGTTGCAAATTTTAAATCATCTAATACGGCATTTGATTGCCCCCAATAATAACTATCATCGCTACCAGATATCAATTGAATAACAATGGTTACATAATTGTTCTTTTGGATTTCGTTTATATCCAAATGAAACCATTCAAATTGTGCTTCAGGCTCAGCTATGTTTAGGACTGTAGCATTTTTAGGAAGTGTATTGGGAATATCATCTATTGACTTTTTAGAAGAAAAAACTGCGATGCGTAGGGTATCCTTGGCAGTATCAATATCTGAGCCTGAAAATTTATAACGCCCAACCAATCGGAGGTTTTCTTTGTTTTCAGGAATTGAAAAACTTGTTATTATTGTATTGGTTTCTGCAGAGTAGGTTCTGTGTAATGCTAGCGCATTTCCGTTGGCATCTGGTAAATCATATTTGTACACAAAACCGCTTCCATCGCCTTGCCTGCTAGCCTCATTTTTTTGATGCTCTTTCCAGCCTACAGGTAAATCGTAATTGTACTTTTCAATTTGAATAGTTTCAAAATGATTAAAATCACCGTTAGGTATTTCCACTTGTGCTTCCAACGTAAAGGATGCTAAAATTGTTAATGTTATTATTTTAATTGAAGTGCCCATTATTTCTTTTTTATTGGATTAAACAATTAATACTTAGGCAAATATCATGGGAAGTGAATAGAGAGAAAATTTTAATATGCAATGCCTATACATATGTCTGCATAATCCTCTGTTCAATCTGCGAAATGATTGGACAGAATCTACGTAAAACACTAATTATCATCTGTTTTAAGTTCTATTGGACTTTGCGTCCAAAACCAGAATAGTGGGAAAATCATATTGAAATATGGGAGGTAATTGAAGTAACCTAAACCTTAAAAAGGCATACAGAAAAGATGGTAATACATACTTAAAAACGCTACCATTTGGTAGCGCTTATCAATTGAAAAAAATTAGCTTTATACGTTTCTGAAATGGGAATCAGTTGGCCCGAAATACGTATTCTATTTCTTTCTATGGAATCGATTTTACTTAAGGAAACCATATAGGATTTATGTACTCTACATACCAAGTTGGGCGGTATAATTTGTTCAAATTCTTTGAAATTTTGTAAAGTCATAATCCTTTTTTCAACAGTATGTATTCTGCGATAATCACGCATACCTTCAATGTACAGAATATCTTGAAGATTAATTTTTTCTAATCGATTCTCTGTCTTAACAAAAAGAAATTCAGGAGTAATGTTTGTCATTACTTTATCGAGATTGTCCAATGCTTTGTTGGCTGCTTGAAGAAATCTATTAAATGTAAACGGTTTTAGTAGATAATCAGTAACGTTGAGTTCATAGCTTTTAAGTGCATATTCTTGATAGGCCGTAGTAATAATTACTTGACTTTCTATTTTTGAGCTTTCCAGTAATTCTACACCAGTTAACTCGTCCATATTAATGTCCAGAAAAAGAACATCCACTTTGTTGGTTTTTAGATAAGCAAGACCATCTAGCGCATTGTCAAAAGTAGCAGATACCTCAAGAAAAGGAACTTTTTGAGTGAACTCTTTAGTTCTTTCGAGCGCCAATGGCTCGTCTTCTATGATGATACAGTTATATTGTTTCATTTGTGATACTGTTCTTTATAAAATTATTGACTGATCGTTAACTTGACAATGTATTGCTCGTTTTCTTTTTTTACTTTTAAATGGTGTTGTTCTGGATATAATAGATCCAGTCTTCTTTCAATAAGCGTATTGCCCAAACCACTATTTTTCTGGCTTAGTTTTCTCTTTGGATTAAATTTGTTTTCACATTCGAATATCACAGTGCTTTCATCTATAGCAATGTGAATAGTAATGGCATTATCTAGTTTTTTATTTGTGGTATGCTTAAAAGCATTTTCAATAAATGGCAAAAAAACCATTGGAGCAATAGTCTTGCCATTTGGTGAACCTTTAATTTTAAAATTGACATAATTAGAATTTACCGTTCTTATCTTCTGTAGCGCTATGTATTTCTCAATATATTCAAGTTCTTTAGACAGCAAAATTTTATCTGTTTTTGTCTCAAATAACATAAAACGCATAATATCAGATAATTTATTTAAGTAAGTAGAGGCCTCCGTTGCGTTTTTAAGAATTAGAATGTCAATATTGTTCAATGTATTGAACAGAAAGTGTGGGTCTAGTTGCGATTTAACCAAAGCCATTTCCATTTCGTGATTTTTTTGTTTTAATTCTTCTTTTAATTTTAATTCTTCATACCAGCTAATAAAGCCTTTGGTTACTAAACTCACAGTTCCAGTTACAAAGCAAACAAAAGAGCTGAAAATGAACCCAATGGTAATAGACTCTTCACGCTCTGTCAAGCTTTCTATTCCTAAGAAAATATAAATTAGAAGATGTCCGAACAACGCTGCTCCAACGGCAAACGAGAGTGAGTAAATAATAGTCGTTATAAACTTCTTTTTGCGAAATTTTGGAAATACAATAAAATAGAATAAATAATAAGAAATAACAGAGGGAATTACAGTAAAGTATAATACTCTTTCTGTTGTTTCATCTACAATAGCATTCTCCTCTCCTTCCAATGAAAGTACAACTAAAACAATTGTTAAGACGAAGTAGCATAACCAAAACCCAATATGTAACCCAACAATGATTGATTTTTTCACAATTTTAAAGTACTAAATAATTTTTAGCGAAAATCAATTTTTTCAGTATCAGCACAAAAAGTATTCTGTAAACAAGGAATATTTGTCTGCAAAATCTCTTGATTAAATCAACAACTAGAATAGGGCCTTGATAATCAAACACATAGGTGATAACAAAACCTTTGTTTTGAAAAAAGTCCGGATGGACCCTGCTAAAACCTGTTCTAGTAGGGGAGTTGAAAGGAAAAAGGGGAGGAGATCATGCGCTTAAGCGCCGTTCGGAAATTAGCCATGCTAAAAAAAAGAGACAGCCTTAACAACTGTCTCTCTTTGTACCTGAGATGGGAGTCGAACCCACACGTCCTAAGACACACGCCCCTCAAGCGTGCGCGTCTACCAATTCCGCCACCCAGGTATGGTCTGCAAATATAGAACCCTCTGGCGGATCAAAAAAATGATTTCTTAGGATATTTAATTTTACGCTATTATTTAAGGCTTGGCGTTAAAAAGGTTTGGCGGGGATGTTCCATGTTTTGGAAAGGAAGCCTCTCCGATCTTCGTCATAATAAAACAGTATGGTTTCCGGAATGTCAGGATTCATCGATCGGCATATAATACCGGGATAGGTTGCGACATAGGGCGTCATCTCCGGGATTTCATTAAAACCCCTGAATATTTCTTTGATCACATACTTGGATTCATCATCCCTCTGGGGAAGATCATAGGCATAGGTCTCCACAACTTCTTGCGCCGCATTGAATTCAAAGACCAAAAAACGCTGATTTCCGCTATTGCTTTGTAATACCATAGCCGTGAAACGGGAAATTTTACGCGATAAATCCGCATTTAAACTACGCTCCTCCCCAAAATTCAGTAAGGCATAGTACCTGCGTGTGACATAGCGCTGTTTGGGATTGAGCTGTTCATCGATCCGAAAAAAGTTATGGACGTTACCTGGAGATTGTAGACCAGCAAACCCCCATTGTTGTGCCTCTTTGTTCTTTTTCAGCACCTTTTTACTGCTTTGATTTCCCAAATAATTCTTGGATTTAAAATAATTGATCAAGGCTTTACGAATCCAAGGGGTCTTTAAGTTTATATTGTCCTGATTGCCATTTCCCAAGATGGCGGTGTACAATTCAAATTGATCTTCAGGAATCACATAGGAAGAATGCACGGCTCCTTCCGTAGCTCCCCAAAACGACTCGCTGTCCTTTTCTACCATGGCCGTGGATTTTTGTGCGTCAATCTCGTTGATCACTACCTGATCTCCGTAATATAGGGTGTCAATAATAGCATTGTTTGCACTATTGTCCCGCATATATAGGGTATCTGCCAAAACATAGTGATAGGTGTATTTTTTAAAAGGAAGTTTTTGATAATGATCCAAGCCCAATCCAATGGCAATGCAGACGGCCAAGATTCCTAAGGCAATACCTACCATTTTTAAAATGGCCTTGTATTTTTGCCAGAGGTATGCCTTTCTATTTTGATGGAAAGATTTATAGCATTTCTGTGCAGAAAACTCTAAGGAGCGTTCCAAGGCCTCCAGTAAAAGAGCTTGTTCGTTTTTGACGATGGCTTCTTCTACGGCCGCTTGTAACGAACTGCTCAAGGGTTTTTTGCTGACGGTCTCTACACAGTAGGATACAAACTTTCTGAATTGGCCGGGATTTCCCAATTTATGAACGATGTTTTCCAATTTTTTTTGATGGGCCATGCTAGTGCTCTAATTATGGTATGTGATTATTTACCCGCGCGTTGTCTTCCTCTTTCATTTACAATTCCCAATAAAAACTCATAGGGAATTTCCACATAGTCCACACCTCCTTTTTCCAAATACCTACAGGAAAAACCATAGCGGTCCTCTGTGGTGTGCAATTCAAAATAGGTAGTGCCAAAATCTTGTAAATAGCGTGAGGTCATATTGTTGTAAAATATGCGATGAAAATTTTTCTTGTCTACTCCCGATTCTATAGAAAAAGTGGCTTTGTCTGTCCAGCTACTGGTATCTATTTTAAGTTTATCGGTCCATCCAATTTCATTGATCAAAAATTTTAAGGTATCTAATTTTACGGTTCCCATATGCCTTGCCTTATCCAAAGTATCTTTTTTTTGTGTCAGGATATCGTCGCCTGAACTTCCATTGGAACGATTTTCAGAGGCGAAAATAAAAGACGCCGTACCGATAAGCACGATTAATACGAGGATTGGAAGTTGTAATTTCTTCCAATACTGCAAGAGTGTGGAGTCTTGTTTTTTAGTTTGTTTCGACATTGAAATATTTTTTAAAACCGCTATTGTTTTCCTCTACTTCGTTAATGATGGATTTTAAGAGTCCGGAGGGCTGATTGCCACATTCATAACAGGTGAAATAGAAAACGTATAATTTGTTATAGGGGAGCTGTTCATAGTTGATTTCTGCCAAATCGTTCTGACTGATCACAAACAACAATAATTTGTTACTGGCCCTGTTGTTTCTTCGGGTCTCAAAATTGATGGTTCCCGTTTTGGCGTAGTAATGATATTTGGTATCCTCCTTGAGCAGTCCGCTAAGACTTTGTAAGGTGCCTTCTTTTATCACATCTTCCAGACTCTGGATCAATTCCGGATAATAAAAATTTTCATAGTAGGTCTTGGCATCGCCCCATGAGGCCTTGTCCACTTCAAAGGGAATAAAATTCAGCGGTTTCCCGCTATCATCCAAGCTTAAGCTAAAGGCTTTGTTCATGCTCAGAAGCCGTCCGCCCATTTCCGCCATTTTAATAGGAGTAACTACAACGGGAAATCCTCCCAAGGTACTTTGCTTTATAGACCGATTAAAACTGGAGCGTTGCTCTCGGTCATCATGGATAAAGGAGGAAACCTCCGGATAGCTAAAGCTCTTGAATTCTGTATAATTATTGTCGTAGATACTGGGGCCGGTTGGCGCATCAATATTCACATGGTTGGCTCTGTTATCTTCCTTGGGCCAGGACACATTGAGGTTAAAATTGGTCCGTAAACCCTCTGCCAATATGGAATTGGTATTCCCAAAATAGTCTTTGTCCCCTTCACTGGACGAAGGCCAATGGGCAGGGTTAAAGGTGAAAGGGCCTTCGCCACGGTAATTAAAACTAGGGAAGTACGGTTCTTTTTTGGATAAAGGGCTTAGGATGTTATCCACTTGTTGTTGCAGGGTACTTTTGGTATAGGAACCTAGAAACATCACCAAAGAATGATACATATTAGAGGAACGAATCATATAGTCTTTATTGTCAAGACCTATTTTATCTAGCTTTTGAAGTTTCCAGGGGGTAATGGACTTTCCTCCAAACTTGGACACTCGTCCTTCTCCATCCAATAGGGAATTTGCCATTTCATCGGTCATGTCATTCAGGGTCAAGGATTCCCAGTTGAAATTGTATTGTGAGGTGGTCGCTGCATACATAATGGGTTTGATGGAAGACCCTGGGCCTATCCGGGTAGAAAACAGGTTAAGGTTGCCTTTTTCATCCCTTCCCGAACTAGGGCGCTGTATGGCATAAGATTCCTTTCTGAACTTCAGTAAACCCTTAAGGTCGTTGGGGTTAAGACGGGATTTTTGAACATGATCTACGATGGCCCGAATACGCCCATTACCGTCTAAGATGGAAACCGAGAATTTCTGATTGCTCCACCTTCTCCTTTTGGCATATTCCTTTACGATTCCCGAAATGTTTTTGGTGAGATCGTAATCGATGCTCACCCGCAGGCTATCTCTTGAAAAGGTTTTGGAAGCATATACCGTTTGGGCGGCATTGGCATAGTTATAGGCCCAAATAAAATCTTCCCCCAAAGGATAAAAGAAACGTTGTTTTCCGTTGAGCCAGAGATTACGCATTAGATAATTATTTTCTTCCCGTACCAGTTTATATTGTTTGGAAGTGTCCTTATAATCATAAACATTTACAAAATCATTGGGAATGATCTTTAAGGCAAAACCTTCTATTTTCTGCTCATAAGATGAATAGTTTGTGGCATTGTTCAAAATTTTAAATTTCCCTTGCTCTTCCTTAGTGGCCGTTCTTTTTCTGCTCAAAAGAAGGGCCATTTCTTTTTCTTCCAACCATCCCCCGGGAATGACGGTCAGTTGATGGTTCTTAATGTTTTGTCGGTCCGTAATGGCATCAAAGTCGGAGATAAAGGCGTCATTGGCAATGGGAATACTTTTGTCATTGGCGGTATTTACCAATTCAAACCGCAGATCTTTTTTTGCAGCGTACAAATGTCCCAACCACCTATTCTGTTGATCTTCGGGAGGCTGTATTAAGTAGTATTGTTCATTGATGGACAATTGCAACACTCCGTTTTTCACAATAAGGTGCAATATTTCACTAGGATTGTTTTTGTCTTTCAGATCTTTGGAAAAATAGTTGTAAATACTGCTCACAAAGGGGCGATCGCTAATGTTTTCTGGGTTGACATTGGTACTCAGTTGCGAATTGCCCAGATACTCGTTAAAGCCACTGATAAAATTATTCAAGGAGTCCGGGACGGCATAAAAAGCACTGATTTTTTCCGGATCAAAATTAGGCCTATAGTATTGGCTTTCCGTATCGACCAGAGAATCTTGGTATACTCCTAAACGTTTGTTCAGAAAATCTACCCGTTCTTTGACCACTTTAATGGTCGGGTCGATATTAAAGAGATTCTCCGCTAAAATATTATTCTGATTCTTCAGGAAATAGCCGGTAAGGACGATGCCCAAAATAGGAATGACCAAAGCGTATTTATGGGTTCTTTTTCTTGGAATAAGTTCCCCCTCCTTTAATCGCTCGTTGGAAATGATCAGAATGAGAAAGAGTAAAAAAGGAAGGAATAAAGTCAGCTTACTGGTGATACTTAAAAAGGGGAAGTCCTGTCCAAAAAAGATAAATCGGTTTGTGGCGGTAAGCCAAACAAAAAAGCCAATGGTGAACAAGAGCACAATAGCATCAAAGCCAAGGCGACTGTAAGAGGATTGGGCGTAAAATTTTTGAAAATAGAGCACGATCAAGAGCATAAAAAGCGCAATGAGCCCCAAAACCATAACTTCGCTATGTTCGGCAATAATATAACGTGTAAGGACAACATCCCTGGTCTGGGTGGTATAGCCCGATCCCTTGTTGAAATGGGGCTTTAAGGAAAAATACCCTCTTTTTTTAGCCTCATCTTCAATGGCCGTATCTTTCTTTAGATAGGCATTGATGAACCATTGGTTTTGCCCCGCCTGAAGAATTTGATTCACTTCCGAAGATTTGAATTTTTCTTGTTGAATGAGACTGTCAATGGGCGTATGATGTATTTTGGCCCGATACTTCACATAGTTAAACCGGGATAGTTTATCGGGAAATCCGTGATGATATCCCAGAATACCCCCAGCGAGAATTCCAATCAGGAACAAGCCCGAAAACAAACGGAAACCTAATTTCTTAGGACGATCAACCCTCCCGATGATTACGAGAAGGCCCGCAAGAATACCTAGGGCAATGATGAGAAGTACTATATAGGTAATTTCTTTGTTATCAATGGCATTACTGATGAGGTTGCTCCCAAAACGGATGACTCCAAAAAAGAGAATTGCCGCTATGACCGCTTTTATCATATGTTTCCTGGAAGGAGATTTGGTCAGGAATACCTTTAAAAACTCTTTTAAGCACACAAAGAGAAAAAAGATGATTCCAAAACCGGAATCTGCTATGGCCAGCCAACCTACGGCAATGAGGGTGTTGAAAATTTGAAAAGGCTCAAAGCCCCAAAGTTTCTCGGTATCCTTTCTATTGTGAAAATTTAAAATACTCACTAAAAAATAGAGGCTAACGGGCAGGAAAATATTGAAGATTCTGGACAAGCTCCCGGAGGTGACAAATTGCGTCAAGGCTAGCGCTACATACACAAGCATGTATTTCCAAAAGGGTACTTTTTTCCAGTAAGCGGTAATGGTTTCCCATTTTTTGGAGAACCAATCGGTAGTCCTAAAAAAGAAAATACCCAAACGGATGACGAAAAAGGCTACGGTCCAGATTACCGTAAAATGAAACCACTTGATACTGCGTAAGGTATCCTCGTATTCGTATTTTCCAATATCTTCTATGGGAACAAAGGTGCTAATGCGCCACTGTAGGATAATACGAACCATAAGAAACACAAAAATGGCAATGTAGGCTGCAATCTCTACCAGACTGATCTTATCGGTCCCCACCACATTGATCACCACCAATACCAAGAAGATATACAGAATAATAAAGCCGTATAATTTTGTCTGGGTCAAGGCATTCGACTCCCGCAAATTGGTTACTTGGAAGATCCACCGCAAATTACTCTCCTTATTTTTAGAGGAGAGAAAGAAGGCTTCGTCCGAAGATGCGGTAATTAGACTTCCATTGGTCTGCGGAAGACTTTCATCATACTGATCATTGATATGAAAACTGATGGACTTTTCAGGGCTTCCCTTGTTATAGCGAATACTGGCCATACAATGGTTTTTATTCAAGCTATTTTCAAATAGGGGAAAGTAATATCCGCCATCCAGAGAGTTTTGAATAACTTCATCTAAAGAGGAAGAAATAAAGAGCAGATTCTTCCTGTCGTTTTTCAATCGAAATTTTTGGGGAAAATCAAAGACAAGTTTGGTGTGCAGGTCATTGATATTCGTATAATCTTCTTCCTGATGAAGATAAAGTTTTTCTGTGGCCGTCTTTCCTAGGCCTACATAGAATCTACGATCATGGGGCAGGTCATGGGTAAAAGCCGTATTAAGATCTGCATTGGCCAATGACTGTTGTCCATTGGATATTTGAATGTTGGGATTGGAGGCAAAATTTCTTCCCGGAAAAAAATAAAGGGCATTGTCCGCTCCCAATCCGGCCGATTTGGGCCTGTGGATGGCTCTAATGAGATAACTGCCCTCAAATAGTTCCAGTAACTGTCCCAAATTATTGAAATTTCCTTGGGCCAAAAGATCGGTAAAAGGATAGCCTTGAAATATTTTTTTATCAAATTCTATTTCCTTCAAATCCGCGGCATTTACCCCAATACGATAACGCGCCTTGGAAATTTCATTGGTCAGGGCATCAGCAATTTCAAAATGGAGGATAGAAGTGCCAGACTCCTTTACTTGGAATCCTGTTGAGATATCTAAATTGTAGCTATTATTGACCAGCTTAAAATGTGTGGGCCGCTCTTGGGATTCCTGCACGTAAAAAGGTTCGTAAAAATCCTGGATATGCAATTGTGCAGTGTCCTTGTTTTTATTTTTCAAGGAAACCACTCCTTTTTTATCGTCCCATAAGGCATAAAGCGAATCTTTGTCATTCACCAGCTTGATGGAATCGCGATAGTCAAAACCCAGATGCTCCAGCACATGGTAATCGCTATTGTCAAAAATACCGTCTTTCTGGTTTGGAAATGTATAATGATTCACCAGAAATAGGCCCATGATGCCCAGCGTTAAAAAAATGGAAGCCGTAAAACTTCGAAGCGAATCGCTCTTTTCCCGAAGTAGGAAAAGGAGAATCCCAATGAGAATGATGGAAAACAAAATCAACCCATTAAAAGTATCCACGAAGACAATGCTTAAAATAAGAAAGATTGCCCAACCCGAATTAATGCCTAATTGGAACGTATCAATTTTTCTCATCGGTAGTGTCATTTAAGCTTTCAGGGTTAATATAAACCCCATTGAACAATAGATCATCTAATTTTTTAATTCCAACCTGTTGTGCCAATTTCAGGATATGTCGCACTTCAATGGGCGTGGTCCTGTAATTTTTGGTGATGACATCATAGGCTTCCGAAGACAGGTCATGAATACTGTTTCCTTCCAAAATCAGGCCAAAGTTGATATCAGCCCCATCGGTCTTGGGCAGGGCCAACTTAATTTTTACATAATCCAGAATGTGAAAAGTAATGCTGAACAGGGTTTCAAAGAACCATATTCGATCCTCTTCTTCCAGGACTTGGGAGGATTCCAACTTGGTCAACAAACCGTGATAGCGCTGATGAAATTGTAACAAATATTGGTTTTCTGTTTCGTAATTCAAGGTCGCTTTGGAAGTGAGGTTCCAATAGGGGCGCAATTCTTTTTCAATGAAATCGTCCAATTGAAAATGAGGCAATGCTATTTCCTTTGGTTTTAATTCATTGTAATTGGACCGTATAGTTTCTATAAGCTCAGCGGTATCCAAGGGCCCCTCTTTTTCTTCGGCCTGCTGCAAGGCTTCAAAAAAGGAATGAAAGAGGCCGGCTTTCAGGATTTCAACAGACAATAAGCATGGATCATGTGCTATTCCGGGAACCAAAGCCTGTAGTTTTTGGAAAAGCAGCTGTAGATGTAGCAATACATCCTTCGTGAAAAAACCAGCTTCCAAGGAATCATTTTTGGTCGAAAGAAATTCCGAAAGATCATTTAGCCCTGGAATCAGATTTGTGGTCTCCTTAAACGTATGCAGTGCTTTTTCCTCTACTTGAAACAGGGATAGCAGTTCCAGTATTTTTGAAGAATGTTCCAAAGTTCTGGACGTTGTAAAAAGAGCCTCTATTTTTTCTGAAAAACCGGAAAAGCTATCGGTCTTTGTATGCGCAATGAATTGTGCAGCCCTTTTTTCCAGCGCACTGAGCGTTTCCAAACGTGCTTTTAATTTCTTTATGGGCGCTTCTCCGTTTCCACCATCGCTATAAAACAATTCCAAACTTCTAAGCATGAGCACATCCAGATCTTTCTCCTTAGCACTGTTGTTTTGGAGCATTTTCTTTTGTTCTATAAAAGTAGCCATGGATCCTATTTTAGAAGCACTGTGGATAAGGCCATTCGTATTCAAATAGTTCTTCAGAACCTGGAGCATCGTCAATTCATCTTCAGAATTTTCAAGTTGATCTACCAGATCCATGTGCTGCAAGACGATTTTTTTGTGTGCCTCATTCTCCGGGCCCCCTTGGGTTGCATAGGCTATTTCGCGTTTTATCTGATCTAACCTTGCCTTGTATTCCTGGGATAATCGGTGTTCTCCCTCAATAGGTTCGCCTTTTTGGAGTTTTGCGATTTCATCTATGCTCAGACGACTTTTTTGCCTTTGAAGAAATCGAAAGGAAAGAAAGCCTAGGGCCAAGATCAGAAGCGCCATGATGGCATAAAGCCATACTTCTCGGGGCGAAGCCGTATTTTCTTGTTCGGGCGGTATAGGTTCTACAATGGGGCTGGCCGTTTTAAGCCTAATGGTTCTAGCAATGGAATCCACGGCAATGACCTTGGAGTCCCTAACATAAATATAATGCAACTGCCCTTGATCAATGTAGAGATGATATTTGGCATCACTTTTTACATAGGCGATGAGGGCAGAGGCAATGGCATCACGGAGGGGAAGGGACCTCCATCTAAGGTTAATATTACTGCCAATTCTGGAAATATTTAATTGGTTCAATACTTCCGTATAACTCCAGCCTTGAATGTCATCTTTTAAATCATCGTATTTTTTCTGATCATTAAAAGTTAATTGGGGAAAAAACATATTGATGGCCCTATCAAAATCATGAACGGAAACAATGGAATCATAGGGAAAGCTTGTAGAACCGTCAATATCACTAGCGGTTCGGGGGCTAAAATCAATACTGTAATTCCCAATATAGAGCTTGGAGGAATCGGCTTTTATAAGGGGATAGGCCGTTTGTTCTTGCCCATATGATTTGGGAAGATACATTAGAAACAGCAACAGTACGGTATGGCGAATAAGCGCTAGCCTAGGATTGGAATTAAAACTCCTTTTCATGCTGGTTTTTTTAGTTTGGTTTTCCGAGTATTCGCATATATTTATTGATGATACGTTCTTTGGAGATGATTTCATAGCCTGCAGCATTGGTGTCCGGGGCAGTAATAGGAACTCCGTTGTGATTGGGTAAATTGGGAAACAAAGATTTGATAACATCCGGATCGTCCGTTTTTGCCATTTTCGGATTCAGTTTTAAGGCTGTGGAGGCCTTGGCGGAGCGTACCAGAAATTTATCCCCCACAAAAATCAGGTTCAATTGATCTTCGAGTTTCATGTCGGCATGCTCCAGTTCGTACTCATACCCTCCAATTTTCAACATTTCCAGATCTTCCCCACTATAATTGATGCCATGGGTAAAGAAATTCCAGGAATTTGTACCCTGCTCTTCCTGTGGGGAAGGATTTTCTTTTTTGGCGTTGATTTCATGGTCCAACCGTTGTATAAACTGACTTAGCTTACCGGAGAAAATGGATCCTTTTTCTGGAATTACCGGGATACCCACCATATTGGAATTCTCATTAATATTTACTTGGGTACGCAAACTGTTTTGCAAACAGGTGCCCTTTGGATTCTCCAATACCGCAATATTGCTTGAGAATTTCCGGAGTTTCTTTCTGAGCAAATCTGTCAACAGCTGGAATCCAAAAGCACGTCCCGCCAGCCGTATCAGGTGGAATTTTTCCAATTGCGAAGTACTGATGTCCGCAATTAGTTTATCGGTATACTTTTCCAGTGTCGTATGAATAATGCCGTAGTAATCTGCAATGCGCAAATTATCGGCCAACATTTTTTCCAAAAAGACATTTAATTGCGCCAGACTGTTTCCGTCTTCATAAAAACTCTCTAACCGGATATTATTGTAGGATAGGGAAAAGATGGCATCGGGAGGGATGGGGCTCAAGTCGCTGTAATTTTTTTTGATCTGCTCTAGAAGTTTGTAAAAGTCCAATTGCCTGGAGAGATCTCCACTTAAAATCTTCTCTTTAATGAACCGTTTGCTTTTGGTAGTATCCCCTCCAGTGATAATAGCCACAATAGCTTCCATAATGGCATAGGTAATTAGATTTCCCGCACCTGCCATGCCCGAGCGATAGATACTTAAAAATGATTTTGTCTTTAGGTTACAGCGGATAATGGAAAAATCGGTAGTACCCTTTCCGGCATCAATAAGGAGACAATGGTCATTCTTGTCCTGTATCGATTTTTTTGAGGCTTTGTATTCCTGAAAATCAAAGGAGGCATCACTTTCGGAATTGGTCAAGAGTTCTATCCCCTGAAATTGTGGATATTCCTGGGCAAAAATTATCTTGATATTTTCCTGAAAGGCACTGAGCAATCGGGAAACCCGTTTTTGGGGATAAATATTGGGAACCAATAGATTCAGCCTTAAATGGATTTTTTGGGTGCGATCCTTTTCGGAGTAATACGCATCTATACGTTTTAAGAGTAGGTGTATAAACTGATTTAAGATTGTTTGGAAAATCAATTCCTTGACTTCATCGTTTTCAAAATTGCCGCGTTTTCCGTTTTTTAATTTATAGTGAATGCCGTTAAAAGACATACTATCTGCCAATTTCAGGTTGGGAATTAAAAAATGCCCTTCACTGTTGGCTTGGTTTAAATTTGTGACAAATTCCTCTTCCGTATCACTGGTCAGTATTTTTAGTAAACTCTGATGCCCATTTTTGAAGGGAATTTCTGTTTTGTGCAGTATTCCTCCTTGCGCTTTAATGAAAAAATAGGAGAGGAGAACGTGTTTGTGATTTTGATCGTCTTCATATTGATAGAAATCCTTGGGCGAAGCATCCTTATCCGGAAAGGCTTCGCTATAAAAATGATCATGGGCATGATGTACCAAACTCATGGGGGCAATGGCGTAGGAGTCATGGAACAAGGAAGCTACCTGGGACGCCTCGGAACCGAAATCAAAAACGGCATTTACAATTTGTGCATTTGGCGCCAGTTGAATAACAAAGGTGTAGGCGTAGTTCTTATAGCGTAGTTCACAGGTGATTTCGCGAGCAGCGTCCGAACTATTCCCTAGAACCAATTCCTTTTCATCTAGGGTATACGTGAGTCCAAAATCCTGCAAGACCTGGGTTTGTTCTGCAGTGTCGATTTCAGTTCCTTCTGCCAAGTGAATTACTTCTGCAACAAGGGTATTAGCTTCCTTTTTAAAAGACAAACCCAAGTTTTGTGTAAGCTCCTCCTCGTTGTGAGTGAAAAAAGGAATGTCAAAACTGGTTCCTTTTTCAGAAAGGAGCGAAGATCCTTTTTTAATAGCAAATAGGACTTGCCCAGATACACTGGGGACAATACATTCAAAATACGATGGGGTCGTTTTGGCGGCATTCTCCTGCAATGGACAAATATGAACCCTTCTACGATCTATATATATAGGTAGATACAACATCCGATTGATGAATAAAAGTTAAAAAATCGATAAGCAATGGTCAGATAGTGGGGCTATCAAATCTGTGTTCTCACTAGATTTCGAGAATTGATACTGTTTTCCACCATAGCGAAAACAATAGCGTCGAAATCAATCAGATGATTGTTATAAAAACGGAAAAAGCTTGCAAAAATTGTATTTGCAAGCTTTTTAGATCATATCCTATAAAATCAGAAAGAAAGTGTTAGATCATGGTATTAAAAACAACACTTTTCCAACTTCCTTTTTATTTAGTTACCTGTAGCCGGGCTCGAATATTTTGGTGTATTGACGTTCTTCTTAGGTCCAAGAGTCTTTAAAAGTTCGTTTACGGCTCGTTCCAGTTGGGGGTCTTTCCCCGTGCTCAAGGCCTTGGCATCCTGTCGCACCTCAATATCCGGAGCAATGCCCTTGTTTTCTCCGATCCACTCGCCTTTTATGGGATCAAAGACGGCATTATCCGGTGCAGTCAATGCTCCTCCATCAATAAGTCCGTAATGCACCGAGGATTTTACCAAACCACCCCAAGTACGCATCCCAATAAGTTTCCCTGCTTTTTGTTGGCGAAATACCCAAGGGAAGAAATCACCCCCGGAACCGGCAAGCTCATTGATCAGCAAAACTTTGGGCCCAAGAATACCGGCGGGAAGTTTCATAGGAGTACCGTTGGGAACTTCATTGGTCAGCCCTGCCCGTAAACTACGGGTCATTAAGTCTACCATATAGTCGTCTAAAAGACCACCTCCGTTAAAGCGCTCATCAATGACCGCGCCTTCTTTGTCCTGCTGCGCAAAGTAATAGCGATTGAAGGATACAAATCCGGGACCTCCGGTATTGGGAACCCATATATAGCCCAAACGTCCATTGGACAATTGATCCACCCTTCTGCGATTGTCCTCTACCCAAGTGCGTTGTCGCAAGGAATTCTCACTGCGTATAGGGGTAACGACTTCTTGCCATGAACCTTTGAAATTTGCAGTTTTGTTGAGGTGAAGTACCGTTTGTTTCCCAGAAGTACCATCCAAATATTCGTAAATATTGGAATTGGAGGCAAATTCTTTTCCGTTGATGCCTACAATAAAATGTCCTTCCTTAATATTTAAACCAGGAGCATCCAAGGGGCCGCTCAAGCCTGGATTCCAGCTTTCTGTGGTGTAGATACGTGCAATTTTCCATGCTTTGCCCTCCGGAATCAGGTCGGCACCAAGCAATCCTACTTGTCCACGTTCCACTTGGGGGAAGTCCCCACCGAAAACAAAACTATGTCCTACCGATAGCTCCCCGTTCATTTGATCTAGGATATAGGTTAAATCACTGCGATGTTTAATGAAAGGAACCAATGGGGCGTAGCGTTTATGTACGGCATTCCAATTTCTGCCGTGAAGGTTGGGATCGTAGAAATAATCTCTTTCGTACCGCCAAGCCTCTTCAAACATCTGCTCCCATTCCGCATTCCGATCCAATTTCATTTGCAGGGAAACCTTGAGGTTTTTCCCGCCTTTGGCATTGGGGCCACCGGTTCCAATAACTTTCCACGCCCTATTGATGTTGGCGAGCATATGCTTGCCATTGGAGGTGATGGAAACCTGATTGGCATTACTGGTAAATTCTTTCGCTTCCCTTTTCTTTAAATCAAATTTATGCAAGGTTAATCCTCTACTATTGGGAATTCTTTCCCCAATAAAGGCGGTGCCTTCGGTTCCGGCAAGTATAAAACGATAATCCCGAACCGGAGTAGGTAAGGGCAATGTGCGTCTATTGAGGCCTTCAAAATCAATAACTACGGTTTTTGGGGCTTTCTTTTTTCCGTTTTTACCAGCTTCTGTC
The DNA here is from genome assembly GCF_043678055.1 of Spongiimicrobium salis. NCBI lineage: Bacteria > Pseudomonadati > Bacteroidota > Flavobacteriia > Flavobacteriales > Flavobacteriaceae > Spongiimicrobium > Spongiimicrobium salis. The sequence continues at coordinate 77,522 of NZ_JBHEQA010000001.1, read as the reverse complement.
TTCTTTTTGGGATCTTTTGGGTTTTCTGCCTCTTTTTTTATTTCCTCTTCGTCACTTTTGGGTTTAAAAGGGGAATCATCGTCCTTTTTTAGGTTTACCACATAGGCCGCATATTCTGGAGCTGCCGTCATAGAACTCGTATTGGCCCATCCAGAGCGCAAGGCAATATTGGTACTGGCCAGAAAATACAATTGCTTGTGATTTAAATCCCAAGCAGGAGAAAAAGAATCGGCAAAGGCATCCGTAATCGCATTGGCTTTTTTAGTGTTTAGAGACCAAAGGTAGAGCTGTCTGAAATTATTGCTGCCCGCTTTAGAAAAAGCGATCCATTTGGAATCGGGAGACCATTTCATTTCAATGGAACCCCGTTCAAGGTTGGTGCCTCCGACGGCAATGGTTTCAATTTTTTTACTTTTAAGATCAACAACGCGCAAACGTACGTCATCATCTACAAAGGCGATATAATTTCCATCAGGGGACCATGAGGGATCCCATGCCATTTTAGATTCCCCGATTCCAATACGCTCTGGCTTGGAAAGTCCATCCTGGGTGGCCACCAACAAGGCATACCCCTTTCGGTCTTTATCGGAGAACCAAGCAATTTTATCGCCCTTGGGAGACCATATGGGGGCTCTGTCTGCCGTACCCGAACTTTGGGTAATATTTCTAGAATCCCCAAATTCTAAGGGAATGGTGAAAATATCTCCTCTAGATTCCATAATGGCCCTTTTTCCATTGGGGGATAAAGAAGCAGAACGAGCCCTGTTGGTGACATTTTCCCATTTGGTCGCTGCCCAGGAAAAATCACCTATTACATCAATATCCAATTGGGTGGAATTTCCACTACTGATATCCATAAGATGTAAATATCCGTCCCGTTCGTAAGCCAGTGTATTGTTGTGACCGGCTAACCATTTGATATCGGACCCTTTAAATCGAGTGACTTGGGCAATGGCCTTTGTATTGGTATTGTACGACCAAATATTGGAAACCAAATCCCGATCCGAAAGAAAATATACCATCTCGCCCATCCATAAGGGTTGAATATCCGTAGAACTATCGTTGGGCAATAATGTTTCGGACGAAGTAGCCAAGTCTAAAATGATCAAGGGGGTATTTTGCCCTCCACGATAGGCCCTCCACTCACTGTCCCAGCGGCTCATGCGATCTAGGGCAATTTGCTTTCCATTAGGGGATATCGACCCATCAAAACCCCATTGGGCATGAATCAATTCTGGAGCCCCGCCTTTCACGGGAACCTTCCATAGACGATTATAAGGCCGCGGCGCGGTTTCCCGACCACTAGCATAGATAATGTGTTTTCCATCATTGCTCCATCCCCTGACCAGTGCCCCGCTAGGGTGCCAGGTAAGTTGTGTGGTTTCCCCACCATTGGCAGAGACAAGATATACGGCATTACTTCCGGAACGGTTAGACGTAAAAGCAATCCATTTTCCATCTGGTGAAAAATAAGGGTTGGATTCTACAGCCGGAGTACTGCTAATACGTTTGGCGCTACCTCCATTTATTGAGGATACCCAAATGTCGCCGCCGTAGGTAAAAACAATTTGGGAAGCACTGATGTCCGGTTGACGCAAGAGACGTGTTCCTTGGGCATGCAGTATAGGAGCTCCTAAAAATAAGAACGCCAAAAGAAAAACCGAGCGGGTTAAAATTTTTGGTATGGATTTCATACGTGTCGTTTTTTGATTAAGTTGATATGTGTTTGCACAAATTATGTAATTTTTCGCGGTCTTAGGAATCTTTTTTAAATTTTATCACTACTCAGGTTTTTTAATGATGCTTGGCCCTGAGTTAAAAAAGAAAGCTAGGATCGCTTTATTTCCTATGCAAATGTTGTTAAGTTTAGGTCTTTTAACGTCCCTTTGTGACCAACGGGACCTTATGCACTTAGATTCGGACTATTTTAGCATAGATTATTGAACGAATATGGGATCTTTTACTTTTATTGATATCATTTTATTTTTAGGGGTCAGCCAGGGGCTTTTTTTAGCAATGGCCCTTCAACTAATTCATAATAGGAACAAGAGTGCAAATAAAGTTTTGTCCATTATGTTGTTGATTGCCGTTGTCATGTTATTTGGAAGAATCTGCGCTTACCGCATTTCGGCAGATTGGATATGGCGCTTGGGAATTCTTGTAGATACCACGATTTTTCTTTTTGGGCCTTTACTTTATATGTATGTAAGACGATTGCTTTATTTGGAAAAACAACCCTTTTCCTTGAAATGGCCCCATTACATTTTAGCCGCTGGGAGCTTAAGCTATTATATCTGGACCCTTAGTTTTCCGCTCACGACCTTTAATCAGATGTACGCTTCTGGAGAACTCAACCTTATGTTTTTCATCGTGGAAGTGGCCGGCTTACTTTCTTTAGTATGCTATTGGATAAAAACTTTTCTATTGGTAAGAGGGTATCAGAAACAGGAAGCTCTGGAACTATCATACCATCAGAGTATCTATACCTTTCTAAAAGTGTTGTTGGGCACAGTACTCCTATTTTTGGGACTTTGGGGACTTAGTTTCATAAGTGCCTATTTCTTTAGGATTGGGATTCCTTATATCTCGTACGAAACCATGTGGGTTTCCATGCCCGTTTTCATGTATTGCGTTGGGTATTTCAGTTTGCGGCAGCCCGAAATTTTCAGGATACCTATTTTAGCCAAGACCAAGCAGGAAAAGGACCGACTGAAACCAGAAGAAATTCAAAAACTTCAAAAGAGATTGCATTACTTCATTGTTGAAGAACAGGTTTTTCTGCAATCTAACCTTACACTGAAGATGTTGGCCGAAAAATTGAATACCTCTTCCAATAACCTGTCTTGGTTGTTGAATCAGGTATATCAGACTACTTTTTATGATTATATCAACGGTCATAGGATACAGGAGTTTATTCGGAAAATAGAAAATCAAGAACACCAACAACATACCATTTTGGCCATTGCAATAGATGTTGGTTTTAATTCCAAAACTACCTTTAATAAGGTGTTTAAAAATAGTATGGGGGTGACTCCGAGCGACTATATAAAAAAAAGTAAGGTTGCCTAAGGGGACGTGCGTCTGTGCCCATAGAAGCGATAATTGTACGGTTCAGGTCTACTTTCGGGCCATATGAATCCTAAAAACCGTACAAATGAAAGCAATAGCAAAAATTAAATTACGATCCGTGATACTGGCCTGCGGAATAAGTGTTTTTCTCCTTTCGGCCTGTAAGAACGACGATGCTTCCATAGCAGGTCCGGAATTTGATGCTTCTACCTTCCAAGCCCTGATCACCAGAATTTCGGATATTCAAAATAACAGGAATCCAAGTGATTTGGAAGTCCGTTTGAACAAAGCCGAAAACAATGGTTTTATTACCGAATACCGAATTTTCTTTATACCCCAGGGGGCAGAAGGGAATGTTGATGAAGTAGGGGCTCAAGGTCTTTCGGAAGAGCGTTTCTTGTCCCTATCCAATGATTTTATTCCTGCTGGCGTCTCTTTGAACGAAAATCAATTGGATTACAATGGGGAATCTATTATGGAAAATACAATGTATGTGGCTTTTGTGCTTAGTATAGGTACTTTTAATGATGAAGCGGTTTCCGTTTTATCGGCCCCCTCTACACCCTTTTCCATCGTAAACCAATTGGAAGTAGCTACCTTGATCAGCGATTTTCCAGCGAATGATGGCTTATTTGTTTCTGAGGAAGGCATCATTTTTGCCTCCGATTTTGGAACTTTCAATAATGCCACTGGCATGGGAGATGGTACTACCGTGTATGAAGTGACACCTAATGGAGACATTAGTGAAAAAGCTACAGGCTTTAGTGCCCCTATGGGAGGCGTTTTGGATAGTCAGGGAAATTTTTATTTTACCCATGAAAATGAAGGGGTATCAGGAGATTTGATCAAAGTGGCTCCTGATGGAACCAGCATGACTGTTGGAGCTATAGCTGGATGGCCCTCTGGCTTGACCATAGATGAAAACGATAATATTTATGTGGCCAATTTTGTAAGCCCTACGGTACATAGAGTAACACCGGACGGAACCATATCCCTATTTGCCACAGATAGTAGATTGGCCGGATGCGTGGGCATTGATATTGACGCTAGCGGAAATGTGGTTACGGCAAATTTCGGTACGGCGGCCATCTTGAGTATCGCGAATACGGGCGAGGTATCACTTATCGCCCAGGTACCTGATCTTCCAGCAAACTTTGCTATTGGCTATATGACGATTTTTGAAAATGCCATATATGCTACAGGAATCGGAGATCACAATATCTATCGTATCAATTTTGATGGTACTGTGACACTTTTTGCGGGAACCGGGAGTGAAGGGGTCAACGATGGGGAGTTAGGTGTGGCCTCTTTCTCCAGTCCCAATGGAATTGCGGCTGACGATCAAAGGCGTATTCTTTACATCTCCCAATTTGGGAGGCCTGGCTTGCGACAAATTCAGTTTTAAAGTTTTGTTGCTGATACTATTCAACTAAAAGAGACAGTGTCTAAAGGAAGAAAATCAGTTGCTTCCCATTCCAAAGAATATGAAAACAGTATATTTTTCAATCTGTTGTTTTTGTCTAATAAACCATATTCTAGGATGGGAAGGACTGATTTTTATAGTTAGATTAACAATTCAGAATAGCATTATAATAAACACTAAAGTATCTTTAGAAGCTTAAAACCATACCAGAAATTGATGCAAGGACCACAGATCTTTTCCATAAGAAAATTGAAAATTGGAATTCAAATAGCGATGCTGTTCTTCGGAGTGGCAACTCCAATTTTTGGACAATTGACCCTTAAGGGATATGTAATGTCCGAAAATAATAAAGCACCACTCGCGTATGTGAACATTGGTGTTCTGAACTCTTCTTTCGGAACTATATCCAATAGCGATGGAAGTTTCTCTATTGAAATCCCAGCATCTCATTCGGAAGAAAACCTGTTGTTTTCAGCGATTGGATATCAAAAAAAAGCTATAGCTATTACATCCTTCTCTAGAGTAACTGAAATAATGGTTTATCTCGCCGAAAAAGAGATTGTCCTTGATGAGGTGGTACTAACCGCTTCTAAAAGGAAGGAGAAGTTAAAACGTTCTTGGCTGGGAAATCGTAAGAAGAATTTATTTGTGCAGGGAAAAATGATGGTGGATTCCGCAACTGCTGGAGGCGCTATGGCATTATTGATCGAAAAAAAGGAAGACTTGTCCTTTATCAATGAAGCCCGATTGTTTATTTCCAGAAATACAGAACCAAAATTTAAAGTACGTGTACGATTTCTGAAAGTAGATGCTTCAAATAATAATTTACCTGGGGAGGATATCCTTACAGAAAGTGTGGTGGTTGAAAGTGATATGAGAAGAGGTTGGTTGAAATTTGACTTGTCGCCCTATAAGCTTAAGATACACGAAGCATCCTTCTTTTTGATGTTCGAATGGATTCTGGAGGATGAAGACCGTATCAATTTGTTCCGTAAGCTACATGAATACGTAGAATTAAACCCGGATAAAATTAAGAGGGATACGGTTGTGGTCGATGGAGAAAAAGTGCCCACTGCAGGCCTTTCCACTGGGGCGCCAATACCCATGATCATTTTTGGGGACACGAGTACCAAATCGGATTTGAAAAACTACAAATGTTATTCCCGTGAGAATAGCTTTGGGGAATGGAGAAGGGAAACGAGTATCATATCGGCCAAAGTTTTGATGAGCAATCAAGCTTCCAAGAATTTACCAGCTTTGGAAGATGATGCCCTAATTACGAACAAGGGCACAAGTGAGTCGGAAGAAACACTCGATGCTAAAATCGAAAAATGGGGGAAACAATTTAAAGAGAAATACAATGTTTTGGGCATGCAGCTTGCCATAAGTTCAAAAAAGAATATGGTGTTTTCTGGAGGTTTTGGGTATGCCGACGCTGAAAATCAAAAAAAAGTGGATCCCCAAACACGTTTTAGAATTGCCAGTGTGACCAAGCCAATAACATCGGCGGCCATGATTAAATTAGCTGCTGCAGGGAAATTGGATTTAGATACAGATGTTAGAACGTATGTTCCTTCTTTTCCTGAAAAAAAATATACGCTAACTCCGCGTCAATTAGCTGGGCATTTAGGTGGGATACGGGATTACTATGGAATTAGCTGGGACGAATTGTTCAACAACCCACATTTTGAAACGGTTACCGCCGCAATTTCCATCTTTAAGAATGATAGTTTAATAGCAAAACCTGGAGACCGATTTTTATATTCTTCGTATGGATATACCTTATTGGGAGCGGCCATTGAAGGAGCCTCGGGAGAACCGTATCTGGAGTATATGCAACGTGCTATTTGGAAACCCCTACGAATGTCCAATACCTACGGAGATGTTGCCGATAGTACCCTAGTACATAAAAGTAAATTCTACTATACTAACGAAGAAGAAGCAAAACCCTATGATTTAAGCTATTCCCATGCCTCGGGAGGGCTAATTTCGACTACGGAAGATTTGTTGAAATTTGGGAATGCATTCTTATATGGAGATTTTTTTGATTCTCGCTTAAAAGATAAATTATTTGAAACGCAATATGAGATCGATCAAAAACCCACAAATTATGGATTGGGTTGGTACATTGGAAAGGATTCAAATAACCGGAGAATATGGTATCATGTTGGGCAATTGCCTTCTTCAGGTGCTGTTTTAATACTCTACCCGGATGAAGGGGCGATCGTAGCACTTCTTACGAATATGCCCATTCTAGTAAACTCAGAGGATGGTCTTCCAGAAGATGTCTTACAATTGGGAAATATACTTTTTGAGAATTAAACGGAAGTTTGTTTTGGATTTGAAAGTAAATCCTATTCTTTTTTAATACATTTCGTTCTTATACTGCTATATATGATAGAAAAGCTATTGGAAAAAATGAAGGAAATCATTCCAGTAAGCGATGAGCTTTGGAAGGATGTCCAAAAACATACCAAAATAATGTATCTAAAAAGGGGAGAAGTGTTAATACCTTATTCCCAAGTAGATACCAATGCCTATTTGGTCGTACAAGGTAGTTTTGATGCTTCTCTGATTTCTTTGGATGGATCTCGCAAAACCATCTGGTTTTATTTTGATGGCCTATTTGATAGCATTGTATGTATGGATAGTTATTTTTTGAATCAACCGACGAAGTATGAAATAACCGCTTTGGAAGATGCTATTGTTTTTAAGGTAAGTAAGCAGGAAGTAGATGTTTTGGTGGAGAAATATCCAGCGATGAATGAATTTTATCGTACGGATATTATTGCCAATTTTATTAAAGTAGACGAAATAAGAAATCATATGATTGCATATACGCCCAAGGAGTTTTTGGCTTACCTGAGAACGCATTACCCTGAAATATTTCTTCGAATTCCTGCTAAAAATATTGCGCATTTTATGGGAATTACTCCCGAATGGTATAGCAAAATACAACGAGAAGCCATGCTTCTTTCCCATAAAAATGAATAGGATCAAGTCATAACTAAACAATCTAACAAAATTCATGATGTTTTTACCTTTTCAAAACTTGAATTAATTCAATTCCCTTTATTTTTATTGTCTGTAATTTCGCCCTTTCAAAAATTCATGAATTCTGTGCTCTCAGTTTTATGGATTTGGCTTAAGCCGTTTTTATTCTTAATTTATAAAGCTCAATACGCAATGAAAACTGTTTTTCAAGAAAGTGTGAAAATTGACCAACCCATGAAAAAAACCACTTTACTCTTGTTTTTGTTGTTTTCTGTACTTGTCTTTTCACAAAAGAAAACAACCTATACCATTGGAACACTATTAGATAATCAAACCGCTGAATTGACACCGCTTGTTCAAAAGTTGCAGACAGAGATACAGGCAGTAGTAGGGGAAGATGCTACCATTAACTTCCCTAAAGAGCGCATCTTGGTCAATGATTACAGTGTAGAGAAAGCAAGGCAGAATTACAATCAACTGCTGAACGACGATACCGATATCATTTTGGCTTTCGGATCATTGAACAATCAGATCATCAATGCGCTGGCCACTTATGAAAAACCCGTAATCTTGTTTGGAGCGGTCAATAAGGATATGAGCACCCTAGATTTTTCAAAAACAACATCGGGTATCCACAACTTCACCTATTTGGTAGAATCGCGCTCTTATCTGGAGGACCTGAAAAAATTCAAAACGCTAACAGGATTTAAAGAACTGGGTATTGTCATTGAAAAACCCCTTCTGGACCTTTTACCTTGGGAAGCCACTTTTGACAAAGAACTTCAGGAGTTGGAGGCCACCTATAAACTTATTCCGTTTGAGAACACTGCTGATATTATTGGAAATTTAGAAGGAATAGATGCGGTATATCTGGCAGGCGGATTTTTCCTTTCTCAAGAAGAAAACAGACAATTGGCCGAAGCTTTTATTGCAAGGAAACTACCTTCTTTTACCAGTAATGGAGTAGACGACGTGGAAGCTGGAATTATGGCGACCAATCAATCTGATGAAACTTTAGGCCAATTTTTTAGGCGTATCGCCCTTACCGTAGAATCCTATATCAATGGCACACCTTTGGCAGAGCTTCCGGTATATATTGATTATGCGCCCCGTTTGACCATCAATTATAATACGGCCGACTTGGTCAATGTACCTATTAAATACAGCTTGATCAGCGAAACGGATTTTGTAGGAGAGAACAAAAATGCAATTTCAGAGAAGCAATATGGTTTATTAACAGTAATTGATGATGCCCTAAAAGAAAATCTTGGCCTACGTTCCACAGGAAAAGATGTAGAATTGGCGGTACAAGATGTGAAATCGGCCAAGAGCAACTATCTGCCTTCCATAACGGCATCAGGTACGGGAACCTATGTAGACCCTAATTTGGCCGAAATCAGTAATGGGCAAAATCCGGAGTTCTCCACATCGGGAAATATTACTTTGAATCAAACCTTATTTTCAGAATCGGCAAATGCCGGTATTGCTATTCAGAAAAATTTGCAAAAAGCACAGCAGGAAAATTTCAACGCTGCCGAATTGGATGTCATTTTCAATGCCAGCAATGCCTTTTTCAATACATTGATTTTAAAGGCAAATACAAGGATACAGGTGCAGAATTTACAATTGACCAAGAGAAACCTGCAGATAGCGGAACAGAATTTTGAAGCCGGGCAATCCGGGAAATCCGATGTGCTGCGTTTTCGCAGTCAAATGGCCCAAAATACCCAAGGTATGGTAGAAGCCATTAATCAAATGCAACAAGGGTTTATAGCCCTCAATCAAGTGTTGAACAATCCCGTTGATTTGGAAATTGATGTAGAGGATGTGGATCTCGGAAGCGGAGTGTTTGAAAAATACAACTATGACGAGTTGACCAACCTTTTGGATGATCCTACCTTAAGAGATCCCTTTATCGATTTTTTAATCGAAGAAGCCTATGCAAACGCTCCTGAATTACAATCGCTAAAATACAATATAGCCGCAACGGAACGGAATATCAAACTTAATGGACCCGGACGCTTTCTTCCTACCTTGTCACTCCAAGGGCAATACAATGAGACTTTTAGTAGATCTGGAGCAGGAAGTACGGCACCCCAAGGTTTTGCATTGGTAGACAATAACTATAATGTTGGTCTGAGCCTTTCCATACCTATCGTTAATAGAAATCAAAATAATATCAATAAAAAAACGGCTTTGATACAGAAAGAGCAATTGGAAATCAATACGCTGGATACCGAACTGGCCATTGCAGTCAATGTGAGGAATGGCGTTTTGAATTTGGTGAATCAAGTATCTAATATTGAGCTTTCTAAAATTTCTGAAGAAACGGCAAAAGAATCTTTAGAACTTACCCAAACTTCCTATTCCAATGGTGCTGTAAATATTGTGCAATTATTGGATGCACAAAATAACTATCTCAATGCTCAACTGAGTAGGGTCAATGCTACCTACAATTTTCTGATCAGTTCCTTACAGTTGGAGCGCTTCTTGGGATACTATTTTTTATTGAATTCCGATGAAGACAATGATGCTTTCAGACAACGTTTTTTTGAATTTTTGAATACTAGAAACTAACCTCGTTAAAATATATCATTATGAAAAGTAATCTTCACTTTTTCTCTGCAATCTTGTTTGCCTTTGCCTTGTTCTCCTGTGGTGGTGGAGAAAAAAAAGAGGAAAAAATTGTTAGACCCGTCAAGTATCAGGAAGTTGGATTTTTAGGTGGGGGGAAAGTACGCACGTTTAGCGGTACGGCCCAAACGGATAAAATCATTAACCTGAGCTTTAGAAATACAGGGATTATCACGGTTTTTGATATAAAATTGGGACAAAAAGTAAAAAAAGGCCAGTTATTGGCCAAATTGGATAATGTACAGTCCCGTTTGGCCTACGAGCAATCCTTGACCCAATTGAACAGTGCCGCCTCGCAAATGAATACGGCCAAACTCAACTTAAATAGAGTTCGCTCCCTATACGAAAAAGGAAGTTCTTCCTTAAGCGATTTCGAAGCTGCAAAAAATTCCTTTAGAACGGCGGAGGAAAGCCATAAATCGGCCAAAAGAGGAGTGGATATTCAACAAGAACAGATTCGCTATGGCTATATCTATGCCCCTGAAGATGGCATCATAGCGGCAATTTCGTCCGAAATAGACGAGAACGTTCAGGCCGGACAGGTCGTGGGGATATTAAATTCCGGTACCGATATGGAAATCTCTTTAGGTATCCCGGAAAGTGTCATTAATGGAGTGAAAGAAAATATGGAAGTGCAGGTGGCTTTTTCCTCCCTTCCCAATGAAAACTTTAACGCGAAAGTTACCGAAGTATCTCCGGCAGTGGACTCCAATACAGCAACTTATCCCGTAAGGGTAACTGTCAGCAATCCTAGTACGGCAATTAAAAGTGGTATGGCGGCCAACGTAACTTTTGACTTTGGAGATCGCAGCAACAATACTTCCGTACTGGTAGTTCCTGTAAATGCCGTGGGAGAAGATAGTAATGGGAGATTTGTTTTTGTAGTCCAAGAAGAAGGGGAGAATGCCAAAGTGAAAAAACAGCAAATCACCATTGGAAATTTAAGTGGGGAAGGCTTTGAAGTGAGATCGGGACTATCTGTTGGACAAAAAATTGCTACTGCCGGCTTACAGACCTTATTGGACGGACAAGAAGTAAAATTACAATAATGGGAATCCCAACGGGATTGCAACAAGAACTTAAAAGACGCTAACCTATGAATTTAGCAAAATTTTCTATAGAAAAGAACCGTATCACCTTTATGGTGCTGGCTGCTATCATCCTTTTGGGGATTTCTACCTACTTTAATTTATCCCAAGATAGTATGCCTCCTTATACCGTACGGGTTGCCACGGTAATCTCCCAATTTCCCGGGGCAGGGCCAGAGCGTGTAGAGCAATTGGTAACGGACAAAATAGAGAAAAAAGCCCAGGAACTTCCAGAGTTGGACGAGGTAACAAGTACTTCCAGAACAGGCCTATCTATTGTGACGGTTACCTTAAAGGATGAGGTTTCCAAAGAAAAAATGCAATCGGTTTGGGATAGATTACGAAGAAAGTTGAATCAAATTGAAGGGCTGCCCGAAGGGGTAACCCCCAATTTGGACGACGATGGTATTGGAGATGTGTATGGTATAGTTGTAGGCCTCACTTCTGATGGATATTCGTATACCGAAATGAAAGAATATGCCGATGATATTAAAGACGATTTTATCAAACTGCAAGATGCCGCCAAGGTTGAACTGGGAGGCGCTCAAGAAGAACGTATTTTTGTAGAGTTCGACAATACCAGATTGAAGGAATACGGCTTATCTGCTTCCAGGTTGCAACAAAGCATTGCGGCGACCAATATCCTCAATTCTGGAGGCCAAATCAATGTTGGGGACGAACGTATCATCTTGGAACCTACAGGAAATTTTAGCTCTGTTGAAGATATTAGGGAAACCTTAATTTCGGTTGGGGACGGAACACAATTGGTGAAATTAGGAGATATTACGACCATAGATAAAGGGTATATCGATCCCCCGCAACAGAAAGTAAGGATAAATGGCAAAGAGGCCATTTCATTACACATTAACCTCAAAGAAAATGCCAATATCGTAGCTTTGGGTGAAGAGGTCAATAAATTGGTGGGAGAATGGGAACAGCGCCTGCCCATAGGATTAGAACTTACCCGTGTATCTTCCTTAGATACCTTTATCGATGGTCAAGTAAGTGACTTTATGGTCAATTTAATGCAATCCATTGGTATTGTGCTGGTAGTAATGCTTGTCTTTTTAGGATTTAGAACGGGCTTTGTGATTGCAAGTTTAATTCCTATTGTCACCATAATGACCCTGATGATCATGGGGCTCATTGATATGGGACTGAATCAGGTGACCCTTGCAGCATTGATCATGGCACTGGGAATGTTGGTAGATAATGCCATTGTAGTGGCAGAAACCATTATGGTAAAACTGGAGCAAGGGGTTAAGAAAATGAAAGCTGCGGAAGAAGCTTTTTCAGAATTATGGATGCCCCTTCTGATTTCTACCCTGACCACTTCTGCGGCCTTTTTGGCCTTTTACCTTTCCCCAACGACCATGGGCGATATTGTTGGCCCTATTTTCGTGGTAATTACCATTGCATTGTCTTCGTCTTGGTTAATCGCCCTGACCATTATTACCATGTTTTGTTATCTGTTCTTGAAAGTAACGCCCAAAGGGGAACAAAAACCAAGTCTTGTAGACAGGACCATCAATTGGATGAAATCCTATTACAGAAACATTATTTTGGTGGCCTTGCGACATAAAAAGAAGGTGATTTTAGGGATATTTGTGGCATTTTTCATTTCTATCTATGGTTTTGGATACATTCCTTTTATTTTCTTTCCGGATAGTGCCAGAAATATGATTACCGTAGATATCAATTTGCCCCAGGGGAATAGGATAGAAACCACAGCTGATCTGGTCAATGAATTGGAACAATACATGACAGATTCCCTTAAAACAAATGCCTCTAGACCACTGGGTATCCTAGACTGGTCTTCTTATATTGGTGAAGGCCCGGAATCCTACGATTTGGGGTATAGCCCAGATGAAGCAAATTCCAACTATGCTCATATTTTGGTCAATACCTCTTCGTTCAATGAAAATAATGCCATGATTGCCCGCTTGGATAATTTTACCTTCAATCAATTCCCCAATGCCGATATTAAGGTATCCGCTCTTGGAGCAGGCGGGGGAGGGACCCCTATAGAAATAAAAGTTTCGGGCAATGACCCCGATGAACTTTCCAGGCTTGCGGAACAAATAAAATTGCGACTTTCGCAAGTAACAGGAACGAAAAATGTAAAGGACGATTGGGGCCCTAAGAGTAAGAAGTTTATCATTAATGTGGATCAGAATAGAGCACAATCGGCCGGTATCAGTAGTAAAGACATTGCTACTTCCCTCTCCACGGTATTGGATGGATTTAAAACGGGAGAATATCGGGAAGATGATAAGTCCATTCCCATTATCATGAGAAGTGATCAGGACCAACAACAATCTTTGGCCTCTCTGGAAACCATGAATATTTTTGCTCAAAATTCAGGGAAGAGCGTTCCCTTGCTCCAAGTGGCATCTATTGTTCCGGAATGGCAATATGCCAAGATAAAACGCCTGGATCTGTTGCGTACCATCAACATCAGTAGTGAGTTGAGAGAAGGGGCAAATGCCAGTAGTATCACTAATGAAATTACGCCTTGGTTGGAAGAACAGGCAAAACTATGGCCAGCAGGGTATTCCTATAAATTTGGAGGAGATGCCGAAAACACGGCAAAAACCATGGGGTCCGTTATTGGATATTTGCCTATTTCAGGTTTTATCATTGTACTGCTCTTGATCATTCAGTTCAATTCGATTCGGAAAATGACAATGATCGTTCTGACCATACCCTTAGCCATTATTGGAGTGGTCATTGGCTTATTGATATTTCAAGAGGCTTTTGGCTTTATGCCTTTTTTAGGGGTCATTTCTTTAGCCGGAATCGTTATCAATAATGCTATCGTATTGGTAGATCGGATGGAAGTGGAACAGAAAGATTTGGGCAGAACGGAACAAGATGCGGTCATCACCGCTTGTTTACAACGTTTTCGACCTATTTTGTTGGCAACTTTTACTACGGTTCTAGGACTTATTCCTTTGTATTTGAGTGGAGGTGAAATGTGGGAAGGCATGGCGGTGAGCATTATGATCGGACTATTGTTTGGTACCATCATAACATTGATTTTTATTCCTTCCTTTTACAGTTTATTGTTTAAGATAAGCTATAACGATTATACGTTTGATGAGGCCTTACTGGAAGACTAAGGGAATTGAGGAAACACCATTAAAAGGAATACAATGGTTCTATAAAACATCAAAAGATTGTATGGACACCTAGCACTATGTTGAAACGACTATATAAACACCGATTTGAATTTTTTCTGTTAACACAGGTTTTTATCCTATTTAGTTCCTTATTGGTACCGCAGAAGTTTCACGAACATATTTTATTGCCTTTATTGTTCTTGTTGAATATTTGTGCAGGGATTTTATTGATTTCGAAACGAAGAAAACTCATGTGGTTTCTCATTTGCTTGTTTTTGATTTCGGCAGGAGTATTTGGTTCAAGTCTCATTACACGGACCGGTAATGGTGAGGTCTTATTGCGAATGTCTATCTATTTTATCTTTTATAGCATTGTCACCTGGAATATTATTCATCAGGTTTGGAGCGCAAAGATTGTGGATAAAAATGTAATTATGGGTTTAATGAGTGGCTATATTTCCTTAGGTTTTCTAGCATTTCTATTGTTCATGTCCATTGAACTTATAGCTCCAGCTTCCTTTCAGGGACCTTTATTGGATCAGGATAATTTTGACCTTAGGGCCGATGGCATAATGTACTATGCTTATATTACCCTTTTGACCATTGGTTATGGTGAAATCGTACCTACGACGCCCGTGGCCCAAAAAGCGGCCATCTTGGTAGGATTAATGGGGCAGTTCTACATGGTAATCATTACTGCGGTGGTAGTGGAAAAATACATTCGGCATTCCACCAAAGAATCCTAAAAATGCAGCATTGCTTATAGCACAGTTTCTGATTCTTCCAGGAGTGCCAACTTTTTCAATGCATGTTCTTTTTTTACTTTTCGCAACAAGAATAGACCTACTAAAAATAAAGGGAGAAATAAAATCAAGGGACCAACTGAGGCCGTTATTTGCGAGACCAGATCCACTTCTTGATCTGCGATAACAGGCGCTTCAGTATTCTCATTAAGTCCTGGTAAACTGCTGCTTAGAAAGAAGAAATTGATAAGTCCATGCGTAACGGCAATCGGAATCAATTTATTGGTTTTTAATAACAAAACGCCAAAGAAGAAACCAATGAATACCGCATAAATGACCTGAACAATGACTTGTGGTACATTATCATTAACGGATAAATTGAAGAAGTGGGAAAGACCAAAAAACAAGGCGGGGAAAAAAGCAATCCTGAAAATACCTTTAGTCTGGGACGCGTACTTTTTCAGAAAAAGGGATTGCAAAAATCCACGAAAGATAAATTCCTCTGCAAAACCTACCATGAGGCAGGCCGTCAATAACAAAGCGAAGTTAAATAGGGATACTTGGGATAGCTCTTTGCCTATTAAGCCGGAAGCACCTATTAAGAAAAGATAAATAGGAATAAGATTAAGGTATTTGAAAGACCAGGGCTCTCGTGAGGAGAGACCGGATATTGGTTTCAATCCATATTTTAAGATACCGCCCAATCCAAATAGGAAGAGAAAAGTCATTTTTGTAGTCAAGGCCAGGTATTCAATTTGAAATGGGGTGAAGTAGGTTTCAGGGAACATGCGGTCAAAAGGGACTAGTAGTACTATGCCAATATAAACAAGGCTGATGATGGCAAACAAAAAGGGAGATCTTTTTTTCATTTAGGTTGTTTTAGTAATAAAGACGCAGAACAAAGCGAAAAAGTTGCCTGAGTCGGTACATCATAACTATTTTCTAGAAGCAAGACGAGTTAAGCGGCTTTTCGTTTCACTCCTCGATGGAAAAGTGCTATTGGGCTCTAGAGAAAGGTATTTCATCTACAACCCTATTTTGTGCGTTGCGATTGCCTGTATTTTTAGGATGTACGAAAGCAGGAATGCTAAAAGAGTAGGTACAGTGAGACCGTAAAAAAGCAATCTAATGTTAGTTATTCATTTGATGCGTTTAGAACTAAAATGGTAGTAATAGGATACTACGTGTACAGTGTAGTAGGGAAGTAAGTATAAATAAAAAATAAGAAAATACTTACAATATATATCGTAAAATACGTTATTATATCAATATCATGTATTTAGATTATCCCAAATCTACCATACGTCCGCTTGCGGATGATATTAATAACAATAATGTATAAACCTACAAAAAATGCAAAAAATGAAGATTCTAGTTGTAGATGACAAGCAGTCATTAAGTGCTATGGTCGCCCAATTTCTTGGGCAGAAACATGAAGTAATTACAAAGAAAAATGGTCTGGAGGCATTGGAGTTTCTTCAGCAAGGAGACATTCCTGATTTAATTATAACGGATTTGGAAATGCCGGAAATGGATGGATTTGGATTAATTGAGAATGTCAGATCCAGCGGTTATTTTTCAGATATCCCCATTATTGTGCTTAGTTGCAGAGACAACAGCGCGGATCGCATTAAATGTTTGAAAATTGGAGCCAATGATTATATGGTAAAGCCTTTTAATCCAGAAGAATTACTGATTAGAATAGACAATATCCTAGAGAAAACGGCCATGAATCAATAAACATAATTTTTATAATCACCATTTCAAATCAACCAAGTTTCCCCCAAGGTGAGTACAAAAAAGAACCAAATAGCCCACGCAAACTTGAATGCAAACACCGCATGGAATGGTGATTATTCTAAACCATTGATACCTCATGTACACAACAAATTCTAAGGGGTACACAACAACAATTATATCAAAAGTAATATAAATCCTACATTTAAGTTTTAATAAGACTACTTGTTGTTTTAGGGTATTTCAACTAAATAATAAAACCATACCATGTTAGAAGTTTGCACAGAAAATTCCATCATCGTTTATATCGGCAACGATACTGATTTTATTGATGCCTTTGCCAAAAAAGGCGAAAATACAGATATAGCCGCTTATAAAAATGCCTTGGAAGCCTCAAAAGCCATTGAAGAAGTCAATGATATTGGAGCCGTGCTCTGCGAATCCAAACTCCCTGGTCAAAGTGGCCTTGCTTTTTTCAAGAGTTTTAAGGACAACCTCAAAAATAAAAACATTCCCTTTATTCTATTGAGTCATGATGGGAATCCAAAATTGCGCAAAGAAGCTATCCAAAATGGTGTGGACGATTTGTATACCCGGCCCATGAATCTGGATAAATTGCATGGACGGATTACTTTTCTAAAAGCTTTAAAAAGCAACCTGAAAGAAAATAATATTCTAGAAGCGAAAGATGATGGTCAACCCTATAAAACCAGACCCTTAAAAAGAATTTTTGATATTGTCGTAGCCAGTACGGCCCTGTTGGTGGCTTCGCCATTTCTTTTATTGTTCATCATTGCCATCCGTTTGGAATCTAAAGGGAAGGTGTATTATGTTTCAAAACGAGTGGGAACGGATTACCGCATTTTTAATTTCCTGAAACTGCGCTCAATGTATCCTGATGCCGACAAACGCATGAAGGAATTTGAGCATTTGAATCAGTATGCCGGTTCGGATGAAAAAAAGGAAGTAACAACTCCTGAAAAAACACAAGACACTGCAATTAAGGTAAATGATACTATTCTGTATGGCGATGACGAGAAAATCAGTGAGCTGGATTTCAATAAATCAAAGAAAGAAGAGACAGAAAGCGCCTTTATAAAATTTGACAATGACCCTAGGATAACCAAAGTAGGAAAAATTATTAGAAAATTAAGTATTGATGAACTGCCACAATTGATCAATGTCCTGAAAGGAGATATGTCTATTGTTGGAAATAGGCCTTTGCCCCTATATGAAGCAGAACTACTGACCACGGACGAATGGACCAAAAGATTTAATGGTCCCGCGGGAATCACAGGCCTTTGGCAGGTTGAGGCCCGGGGAAGATCTTCTAAAATGTCCCCTCAGGAACGAAAAGAATTGGATAACAAATATGTTGAAATGGCCAAAAGCAAATATGCTTTTTGGTACGACATGTGGATTATCATACGAACCTTCAAAGCGGTGTTCCAAAAAGAAAATGTATAATAATGAATAACCGCTTCCCAGTAACATTGCTACTTCTTGTAATTACGACTTTGTCTTTTGGCCAATCCATGAACGATTTCGTAAACAGGGGCCTCGAACAGAATGATATTTCAAAACGCTTACCAAAATTGGATAGCCTTATCGCCATTGCCAAAAATAATTCCCCAAGGCTTAAATTTTTTGATGCGGATTATGAATATTGGGATGGGCAAGTAGTACTTGCCAAAAGGGCTTGGCTTCGTAACATTAATCTGGATGCAGGTTATGGGTATGGGATTTTTGATAATCTAAGTAATCAGCAAATTGCCGGAGATCCTGGGAGTCAGACCTTGTTTTCCACAGAACAGAGCCGTTACACTCTAGGTGCCTCTATAAAATTGCCGCTCTCCACCATATTCAATAGGGGAAGAGAGGTTAAGAATGCCAAAGCAGAGGCAAAAAAATCCAAATACCAGAAAGAATTTGCCATGTGGGAATTGGAACAGCTCATTGTAAAACAATACAATGACTTGATCAAAGCCCATCGCCTATTATTTATTTCAAATTCCATTGTGGAGACCTATAAGGTACAATCAGTACGGGCGGAGAAGGATTTTACCAATGGCGCTATTAATGTAACGGAATATACGCGTTTGCAGCAAATGTTGAACCAAGCTATAAGTTCATTTGAATCACAGAGGGCAGAATTTTTAATTTCTCTTAAAGCACTCGAAGGAACTGTAGGCATTGAAATACAGCTCTAGGAATGAAGTTTAACTTACTTTTTTTCATACGACTTCTTCTACGGCATATTGCCTTATTGATTGCTGCGCCCATTATTTTGGCTTCCCTCGTCTTTTATTTGACCAGGGATCAACCTAAAGTATATAATTCAAAAGCTAGGGTCTATACCGGAATAGCTTCGGGATCTACAATAGAATTAGACAATACAAAGCTCGATTTTAGAGCGACCAATACGGCCTATGATAACCTGCTGAACTTAATTAAGGCGAGAACCACCATAGAACGAGTGGGCTTACAACTTTTCGCCCAACATATGGCTCTGGATAGTGTGGACACAAAAATTATCTCCAGGGAAAAGTATATTGCCTTAATGGAAATAGTTCCGGAAGAGGTCAAAGAATTGGCGGTAAAGGGCGATGTGCAAAAGACGTACGAGAATTTTGAAAAGCTAAAGGCTTCCAATCATACCAATTTTATTTATGAACTGATCAACCTTAAACATCCCGATTATAGCATTGAAAAAATTGTGGGAAGGATCAGCGTGCGTAGAATTTTGAGTAGTGATTTTGTGGATATTGAATTTGAATCTGAAGATCCGGCTATTTGCCAAAACACCCTCTTGATTCTTTCCGATGTTTTTGTAAAGCTCAATGCGGATATTAAGGTAAACCAATCCGATGCGGTTGTGAAATATTTTCAGGGGCAACTCAATACCTCCACAAAACAACTGCGTTCTGCCGAAGATGAACTCTTGGATTTTAACAGAACACATAACATCATCAATTATTACGAACAGACCAAACATATTGCCTCGGAAAAGGAGCATTTTGAGTTGGAATACCAAAAAGTGCATATCAAACATTTTGCGGCTAAAGCAGTACTTGAAACCTTAGAATCCAAATTAAAGACCCATGAGAAGAAAAGACTCTCCAGTGAGGAAATCATAGGGCTTAGAAATGAGTTGGCCGATATCAATTTTGAAATCTCCATGAAGACGTTGGGCGTGGAAAGCGACTCCACCATTCAAGTACAGAATGCAAAAGATGTCGTTGCTCTGAACAAAAGGGCCGCGGGTCTTAAAGCCCAGCTTACCCAACAAGTAGATCAATTGTATGGAACAGATTATGATGAAAAAACCTTGGCTTCTACCGATATTTTAACGGATTGGCTAGAGAATACCATCATTTTTGAAGGCACCAAAGCCCAATTAAGGGTGATGGACCAAAAGCGCTTGGAATTTGAGAAATTGTATCAGGTGTTCTCCCCTTTAGGAGCCACTATGAAACGCCTGGAGCGTAAGATCGACATTGCTGAACGTGAATATCTAAGTTTATTACATAGTCTTGGTTTGGCCAAGTTACGCCAACAAAATGTTGAGTTAAAATCAAACCTAAAGTTAATAGAAGTACCCTTCTTTCCTATAAACCCCAAGCCCAGTAAGCGCATGATCTTAGTAGTCGTTGCAGGCTTAATGGGCGTTATTTTGGTTGCCTTTACGGTATTGATATTGGAGTTTTTAGATGGGAATATCAATACGGCCACAAGGGCAGAAGATAGAATTGAGTTAAAAGTATCCTCGATATTCCCGGTAATCCATGAAAAAAGTAAAAAAATGGATTACAATTACCTCAAGAATAAAGCAGTTAATGCCATTTCCAGAAATATCATCTTAAATCAGTTTAAGAAGGAAAAAGATGGGAGGCCCGTAGTAAATATGTTTTTTTCTACTCAGGAAGGGGAGGGGAAAACCTTTATTTGTCAACACTTGATCTCAAAACTATGCGAACTGGAATACAAGACTTTGCATGTCACCTACGATACCTTTGATTTGGGCCTTGATAATGACTGTTATCATAAACTGCTCTATACGGTCAGCGATCATTTGTATAAGATTTCCCAAATAGAAGAATTTGATCGAGAGGCTACTATTGCGGACTTTTCTTATTTCGATTTTATCATCCTTGAAATACCCTGTATCATAAAAAGTCCTTTCCCTGTGAAACTTGCTGCTACCATGGATTATACCTTTTTGGTTACACGGGCAAATAGAGCGTGGAGCGCTGCCGACAAAAATGCCTTGTCCCTTTTTAATAAGGCAACCACCGGACCTGAACCTACCATTATTTTGAATGGCGTTAAAGTCTTGGAAATGGAGACCGTCTTGGGCGACTTGCCTAAAAAGAGGTCGTTCATTCGACGGTGGGTCAAGAAAGTGGTACAATTTAGATTCTTCACGAAAAAATCAATTGCCTAATGCTACAAAAACTAAGAAATATTAGTAAAGAGAAGAATATTTCGTCCTTGATGACCAATGTGGCCATTGCCTTTCTTGGTCTGCTGAGTTTCATGTTGCTTACGCGGCAATTGAGCAAGCCGCTTTTTGGAGATTGGGTGCTCTTTATCACCTTGGCCACTTTTGTGGATTTGCTGCGATTTGGATTGACTAGAACAGCGGTAGTACGCTTACTGGCGGGTGCCAATAAGGAAGCCTACAAAAGATTATTGGCTTCTTCGTATCGTATCAATCTTATCTTACTCGCTATAATTGCCATTTTTTGTTGGTCTATTTGGAGTATACTTTACTTTTTTGACATTGAAATAACCCAGGGATACGAGATTTTTCTGGGATGGTATCCTCTTCTTGCCCTTTGCAATTTAGGTTGGAACAATGCTTCGGCTTTATTTCAGGCCGAACAAAATTTTAATCGGATGATGATGGTCCGATTTGCCAATATTGGTGTCCTAGTGCTCTTTTTGATCGCGAATGGATTCTGGTTTCATTTTGGTTTAATGGAGATTGTTTGGGTGAATCTCGCGGTGAATTTAGTGTCCAGTACGTGGTGCACCCTAAAGAAGTGGGATGGGTTATTGTACCTCAAAAAAGCAGATCGTGCTACGGAAAAAGAATTGATCAACTTTGGAAAATATTCTATGGGCACCCTTATTGGATCCAGCTTACTGAAAAGTGCAGATACCTTAATTATTGGGTTAAGTCCCATTTTGGGCTCTGCAGGAATAGCGATGTATGCCATTCCCTTAAAATTAACGGACGTATTGGGCATCCCGTTACGGAGTTTTACGATGACCGCTTATCCCAGAATGTCAAAAAAATGTATTGAAGGAGACTTGGAAGGCGCCCGTAAGATATTCTATACCTACTCTGGAGCCATCACCTTATTGTTCATACCGGTAGCCATCTTCTGTTTTGTTTTTGCCGAAGAAATGATCTTATTTCTAGGAGGAGCGGTCTATTCAGACGCTCTGCCTTTACTGACCGTAGTATTCCGCATATTTACCGTATATACACTCCTATTGCCTGTAGATCGTTTTACAGGAGTACTATTGGATAGTATCAATAGGCCCAAATTGAATTTATACAAAGTCATTTTCATGACAGTGGCCAATATTTTAGTGGATATTCTGGCTGTTTTCGTCTTTGAAAGCCTGGTGGTTGTGGCCATGGGGACTGTGTTCTTTACACTTCTCGGGATTTTTCTGGGCTTCTATTTCCTCCGGAAAGAAATTCAGATCCAATCGACCCAAATTTTACCCCAAGGCATTTTTTTCTTTAAAAATCTAAGAACCTATACTAGCCAATGAATCCATTCTATAAAACATATGGAACAGATCACCTAAGGGAACCCCTGCCCATTGCTATTTTATTATCGCTTTGTGTGGCTTGCGCCCATTTAACGGCATCCAAAGGTATTGTTGCAGGCATAGGTATTATTGTATTGCCCATAGCAGCAGTATATTTAGGGGTGTTGTTCATTAAACCAAAGATTGGTTTGATGACCATCTTCGTTTTGAACTTTTTAATTCTTGGCTTAGGGAGATATGTGCCGATGACTTGGGGTTTATTGATTGATGGACTCTTATTTTTAATGTACCTGGCCCTGTTTTTTAAGGCGTTTCGAATTAAGATTCCCTGGAGTAGGGCAAAATCCCAATTGAGTTTATTGGTTACTATTTGGTTTGGCTATGCCTTGTTCCAGGCGGTGAACCCTGAAGCAGTAAGTTTTGAGGCTTGGTTCTATGCCATGCGTGGCTTGGCATTGTATCAATGGATGATCGTACCCCTATTGTTCATCATCTACAACAAGCCCAAAGACCTCAAAATCTTTTTGATCATTTGGGGAGCTATGTCACTCTTAGGAACGTTGAAGGGCTGTCAGCAATTGTTTTTGGGTGTTGATCCTTTTGAACAACGTTGGTTGGATAATGGAGGATCACTGACACATGTGTTGTTCGGAAAGCTCCGTATCTTTTCATTTTATTCGGATGCAGGCCAGTTTGGCGCATCACAAGGACATGCTGGCGTTGTGTTTGGGGTGCTGGCCTTGTTTGCGAAAAGCAAAAAGTTTCGAATTTTCTGTATTGTAGTATCCTTGGCCGGACTCTACGGTATGTTGATTTCAGGTACACGGGGGGCCATTGCTGTCCCTGCCGCAGGGGGAATCATGTTTCTGATCCTAAGAAAAAACATTCCCATTTTAGTGCTGGGCGCAGTCATGGGCATTGGGGTCTATATCTTTTTTGCACATACTACAATTCTTAATAACAATGCCCAAGTGAGACGAATGCGTACCGCCTTTGACCCTAATGATGCTTCCTTACAAGTACGCTTGGCCAACCAACGTAAATTAAAAACATATTTGGCATCGCGTCCTTTTGGAGGTGGAATTGGTTCTACAGGAAATTGGGGACAACGTTTTTCTCCCCATACCTTTTTAGCCAATACGGCAACGGACAGTTGGTTTGTTGCTATTTGGGCAGATACTGGTATAGTGGGCCTTTACCTACATCTGTTTATTCTCTTTTTTGTATTGATAACGGGCGCCTATAATGTCATGTTTAAAGTACGTGACGATTGGCTAAAAGGACAAATCGCCGCTTTGGTCTGTGGCATGTTCGGTATAATGGGAGCCTCTTATGGCAATGGTGTTTTTGGACAATTTCCTACCTGTATTCTTATGTATACAGGGATGGTCTTTATGTTCATTGCCCCCAAAATGGATCGGCAAATCATGGCGGCTAAAAAGAGAAACACTAACGAAACGGCTTTAAAAAAATTGGGATATCTGAAACCTGTTTAAATAAAAAAAGATGAAAGATCAACCTTTAGTATCAATAATAACGATCAATTATAATGAATCTATGGTGACTCTGGAGATGTTACGCTCTTTATCCCATTTATCCTATAAAAATGTAGAAGTTATTGTGGTGGATAATGCCTCGCCCAGCGATAATCCAGATGTGATCCAAGAGGAGTTTCCTCAAGTTAATTTGATAAAAAGCAAAGAGAATTTGGGTTTTGCTGGTGGGAATAACCTCGGGGTTCAGGCGGCCAAGGGAGATTATTTCTTGTTTATCAATAATGATACTATTGTCCCGGAACATTGTATTGAACCCCTAGTGGAAACCTTACAAAACGACCCGACTATAGGTATGGTAAGCCCTAAAATTAAATTTCATTGGGACCCAAGCTTGATCCAATATGCAGGCTATACGGAAATGAACCACTGGACTATTCGTAATAGCAGTATAGGGTACCACCAGAAAGATCAAGGCGATTTTGATCAGGAAGGAGAAACAGCCTCTATTCACGGAGCAGCAATGATGGTTCCTAAAAAAGTGGTGGATCAAGTAGGCACGATGACCGAAATTTACTTTTTGTATTATGAAGAACACGATTGGGCCGAGATGATCAAACGGGCAGGGTATAAAATCTACTACCAACCTAAATCCTATATTCTGCATAAAGAATCACTGTCCACTGGGAAATTCAGTCCCATGAAAACCTATTATATCGCAAGAAACCGAATCGTTTTTGCGCGAAGAAACTTTAAGCCTGTTCCGCTTTTTGTGAGCCTATTGTTTCAATGTTTCATATCGATTCCGAAAAATACCTTAACCTTTATTTTCAAAAGACAGTTTGAACATTTAAATGCGTTTTGGAAAGCCATTATGTGGAATCTTTCCCATAATCAAATACTAAAAAATTAAAATGATTAACCCCAAAAATCTTATATCATGAAAACAACGAAATTGATTCTGCTGTTATGTGCTGTGCTAAGCATCATTGGATGTGTAAGCAAGAACGATTTAGGCGACCCTATTGTGGATGAAATTCCAGATGGTTCGGGGAACGAAGATCCCAATGACCCTTTAAGTGCCCTGAATGTCTCGTCTACCTTTGATTACGCTACAAGTAAAAATGTGACCTTGGAATTGGATGTTCCTTCGCATTTAACGGGAGCTGTTTTTACCCTCTACGGCAAGATGGGGGTAAGCGATAGTATACTGATCGGTAAGGGGGCCTTTGACGATAGTGGTCACTATGAAAAACAATTTACGATGAGTGCACGCACGGATAGTTTGCTATTGTTTTCCAATTATATTGGATTGGTAGATAATGTGCGTCTACCCGTACAAGCAAATACAGTTGCCTTTGATTATAGGCCTTTGTACGTGCGGAATGGCAATGCCGGAAAAGGCCAGTTACGACCCCAACGAAAAGGAGGAGGACTCACCCAACGGGTAGGGGATTTTGTCTTCATTGACAGCTTTGATAACCTTGGCGTACCCGAAAACTTAGCGTTTTCCGACGTGATTGAACAGAATTTATTGGATGACATCAACGCATCTTTACCTGAAAACGTACCAGGTGGGATTCCGGCTTCGAATCCAGATTTTTTGGCGGGAAAAGAAACCAGCCTGATCATTACCAAAGAAGCAGATGTATGGGTAACCTTTGTTTCGGAAGGAGCTGGATATCGAAATACGCTGGGGTATTATTCATATCCTATCGGTTCGGAACCTGCTACGGCGGATGACATAGATGCCCATAATATTATTTTTCCTAATGTATCTTTTCGATTTTCTGGAGGAGATTTAATTTCAGGGGATCGAGTATACTTGGGGAGATTTCCGGCCAATACCGTAGTCTCCTGGTTTATCGTGCCCAACGGATGGACAGGTTCCGGAGTTAATGATGCCAACTTAGGTATTTATTATTCCAATCCCGATTTCAATCCCGAAAGTACCGCAGCACGCAGAAATCATATGGTATTATTATATGACGAAGGCAGGGAACTCACTTTATTAGGTTTTGAAGATTTGTTTAGGGATGGTCCTACGGATGATGATTTTAATGATGCCGTCTTTTACGCAAGGTCTAACCCTGTAGATGCCATACAAATTGGGAATTTAGCACAAATACAAGCAGCTACGGATGCCGATGGGGATGGAATCAATGATGAATTGGACGATTTCCCTTTTGATCCCAATAGAGCTTTTAATAATTTTTCTCCTTCGGTGAATTCTTCCGGAAAATTAGTTTTTGAGGATCTATGGCCCAGTCAGGGAGATTATGACTTCAACGACCTTGCGCTGGATTATGCTTTTAATCTCATCGCAAATTCCGATAATTTGATTACTTCCTTGGAAGCTACTTTTACCATTGAGGAGATAGGCGGAGCCTTGCATAATGGCTTTGGTTTTGTATTGCCCATAGATCCCAGCTTAATAGAAAGTATAGATGGTCAGATCTTGAATGGAGGCTATGAAACGGTAGCTGCCAATGGAACAGAAACTGGTACTGCAGCCAATGAAACAGTAGTTCTAGCGGTTGGTGATGCTTTTGATTTAAAAGGAACTACCGTGACCATTACCGTGGAATTCACAGCAGGCATAGAGGGTTCTTTATTGGGCGATGTCCCCTTCAACACTTTTTTAATTGCCAATGCTACGCGCTCAAGGGAGGTGCATTTACCTGATTTGGCTCCTACGAGTAAGGCTGATTTTTTAGGAACAGGAGACGATTTCTCTGATGCTACCGTAGGCCGTTATTATAAAACTAGGACCAATCTGCCCTGGGCATTGAATATCTATGAAGGTTTTGATACCCCTCCAGAGTCGGTGCCTATTACTCTGCAGTATCCAAGATTTGTGAATTGGGCCAATTCCGGAGGAACGCAGAATGTAGATTGGTACGTGCGTCAGTAAATAAGGATTACCCTTGAAAATATAGCGTTCATACCCTTTCAATAGGGTTAGAGAGAGGATTATAAGGGGAGGAAAAACAATTTAATAGCTATTGACAACATGAAATTCAATTTTCACAACATAAGTTAAAACTTATTAAAAAGTAAGAATATATTTACATAAATAGATTAAAAACTTCAAACCAAATATTATGAAAATTACTGTAGTAGGTACCGGATATGTCGGTCTAGTAACAGGGACATGCTTTGCCGAAACGGGTATTGATGTTACTTGTGTTGACATCGATAAGAGAAAAGTAAAAATGTTATTGGATGGGCAGGTGCCGATCTACGAACCGGGACTAGATAGTCTTTTGGAGCGAAACTTGGAAAAAGGAAGAATCACCTTTACGACCAATCTTGCGAAAGGGATTGAAGATAGTGATGCGGTTTTCATTGCTGTTGGAACGCCACCGGATGAAGATGGTAGTGCAGATTTAAAGTATGTCTTAGGCGTTGCTCGCGAAATAGGGCAGCACATGCAAGACTACAAAGTAGTAATTACTAAAAGTACGGTACCTGTAGGAACTTCGCATAAAGTAAAAGCCGTTGTCGCAGAGGAACTTAAAAAACGAAATGTGGATATTCCTTTTGATGTGGCGTCCAATCCTGAATTTTTAAAGGAAGGAAGTGCCATCAATGATTTTTTAAAACCGGATAGAATTGTTGTGGGCGTTGAAACCAATAGGGCCCAAAAAACATTGAAAAGACTATACAAACCTTTTCTGATGAATGGACATCCGCTCTTGTTTATGGATATCTCCTCCTCAGAAATGACCAAATACGCCGCCAATTCCATGTTGGCTACCAAGATCAGTTTTATGAACGATATCGCCAATCTGTGCGAGTTGGTTGGTGCCAATGTAGACTTAGTCCGCAAAGGAATAGGTTCTGACGCAAGAATTGGGAATAAGTTCATTTATCCGGGCACTGGCTATGGCGGGAGTTGTTTTCCAAAGGATGTGCAGGCTTTAGTACGTACTGCTGACGAATATGGTCATTCTTTAGAAGTGTTAAAAGCCGTGGAAAGTGTAAACTACAAGCAAAAATCAAAGCTTGTGGAAAAAGTGAAATCTCATTTTGGGGATAACCTCAAAGGGAAACAATTTGGTATTTGGGGATTGGCTTTTAAACCCAAGACCGATGATATGCGCGAGGCGCCTTCCCTTGTCATTATTGAACAATTACTGGCCATGGGCGCTGAAATCAGAGTTTACGATCCAGTAGCTATGGAAGAGGCAAAACATACCTTAAAAGACAGTGTCGTATACGCCAAAGACGAATATGATGCCTGTATTGAAATAGACGCATTGCTCGTGGTTACGGAATGGTCCGAGTTTAGAATGCCCAACTTCAGAATCTTGGATAAGATCATGAACAACAAACTTATTTTCGATGGGAGAAATATTTACGATCCGGAAGAGATGAAAGATTTAGAGTATACCTACTATAGCATAGGTAGAGAGACCATTGATAGTTCTGCCAAACGTGAAGAAATTCAGAAGGAAGCTGTATTATAATTTAAAAAATAACATATGAAACGCATATTAGTAACAGGAGGAGCCGGTTTTGTTGGGTCACATCTTTGCGAACGTCTTTTGAATGAAGGAAATGAGGTAATTTGTCTAGATAACTATTTCACAGGGCGAAAAAGTAAGGTAGCCCACTTAATGAGTAATCCTTATTTTGAATTGGTAAGACATGATGTGACCATGCCTTATTTTATTGAAGTTGATGAAATTTACAATTTGGCATGTCCGGCTTCCCCGGTACATTACCAACACAACCCCATCAAAACCATTAAAACTTCTGTGATGGGGGCCATTAATATGTTGGGGTTGGCGAAACGTATAGGGGCCAAAGTGTTACAAGCCTCTACAAGTGAGGTCTACGGAGATCCGGAAATGCATCCGCAGTCGGAAAGTTATTGGGGACATGTAAACCCTATAGGCGCCCGTTCCTGTTATGATGAAGGGAAGCGATGTGCAGAATCTCTTTTCGTTAATTATCATCAATCCAACGATGTACGAGTAAAGATCATCAGAATTTTTAATACCTATGGTCCTAGAATGGAACCGGACGATGGAAGAGTGGTTTCCAATTTTATTGTACAAGCGCTTCAGGGACAGGATATTACCATTTTTGGAGACGGTACGCAAACTAGAAGTTTCCAATACGTCAGTGATCTCGTAGATGGGATGATAAAAATGATGGATACCGATGACGATTTTATCGGACCTGTAAATATTGGAAATCCAGTAGAATTTACCATGTTGGAATTGGCAAAGAATATTATTGAACTTACGGAAAGTAACTCTAAAATCATCCATTTGCCTTTGCCTTCAGATGATCCCACACAGCGCAAGCCGGATATTCAATTGGCCCAGGAAAAATTAAAAGGATGGTCTCCTCGAGTACCCTTGAGATCAGGACTGGTTGATACTATTGTTTATTTTGATGAACTTTTGAAGAACAGCTTAAAAAGCAAGATAATAACGACCTAAGTTTTATTCATCACCCCAAACTACACCCCATGGATTATTTTAAACTCCTTATCAATGCTATAGAATGGCTTTTGGTACTCTACTTAGGCTCAGCAGCGGTATACATTTTTATATTCTCTTTAGCCGGACTTTTCGGAAAAAGGGGAAATAAGTCAAACGAAGACATACCGCACAAAAAGTTTGCGGTTCTTATCCCCGGGTATAAAGAAGATGCCGTGATTGTTGATGTTGCGAGGAAAGCATTGGATCAGGACTATCCCAAAGCCTTTTTTGAAATCGTAGTCATAGCGGATTCCTTTAAACCATCTACACTTGAACAATTAAAAAAGTTGCCCATAAGACTCATTGAAGTAGATTTTGAAGTGAGTACCAAGTCCAAAGCCCTAAATAAAGCTATGGAAACTATTGGTGATGCTTATGATGTAGCCTTGGTGCTGGATGCCGATAATATTATGGAAACGGCATTCATACGTAAAATGAACGAGGCTTTCCATAGCGGATATCAGGTTGTTCAAGGGCATCGAGTGGCAAAAAACACCAATACTTCCTTTGCCATATTAGATGCGATTAGCGAAGAGGTAAATAATCATATTTTTAGGAAAGGCCATCGCGCCCTTGGATTGTCATCGGCATTGATCGGTTCTGGGATGGGGTTCAACTATGCATTTTTTAAAAAGACCATGGCCCAGGTGAATGCCGTAGGAGGATTTGACAAAGAGTTGGAATTGAAACTATTGAGAAGAGGAGAAAAGATTGAATACTTACATCATGCCCTGGTCTATGATGAAAAAGTTCAAAAAGCCGCCGTTTTCGCCAATCAACGTAAACGATGGCTATCGGCCCAGTTTATCTATTTTAGACGCTTTATTGGTTCTGGGATCAAAGAACTTTTGCTTCGGGGCAATATCGATTTTTTCGATAAGGTGTACCAAATGATCTCCCCACCTAGAGTATTATTGGCAGGAGGAGTAAGCCTTTTGACCGCAGTGTATGTTCTCGTGAATTTCTTTTTTTTAAGAACGACCTTCTTAAGTATGCCCCTCTTTGTTTGGATAACTATCTTTTCCGTGGTCTGTACAGCCTTTATTATGGCTATTCCTGTGAAATTTTATACAAGACAGACCCTAAAAGCCATATTGACCTTACCCCGGGCATTTGTGTTGATGTTTGTCTCTTTGTTTAAACTCAAAGGAGCCAATAAGAAGTTTATACATACCGAGCATGGTACGATTCATTAATCATTAAACGAAATACCATGAAAATAGGAATAGAAGGACAACGACTGTATCGCAAAAAAAAGCACGGAATGGATATGGTGGCTTTGGAATTGATCAAAAACCTACAAAAAATTGATACCGTCAATGAATATGTCATCTTTGTAAAACCAGACGAAGACGATACCTGCATCCCACTCACTTCAAATTTTAAAATTGTTCCCCTTAGGTCTAAGTTCGGGTATCCAGGTTGGGAGCAAATAGCGCTACCCAGAGCTGCAAAGGAAGAGGGTTGCGATTTACTACATTGTACCAGTAATACCGGACCTCTTTTCTCCAAGGTTCCCTTGATTACCACTTTGCACGACATTATTTATTTGGAAAGCATCAGTATTTTCAAAAAAGAGGGTACCTGGTATCAAAAATTGGGAAATATGTACCGAAGATGGTTCGTGCCCGGAGTTATTAAAAAAAGTAAAAAAGTAATTACAGTTTCCAATTATGAAAAAAAACGAATTAACAGCTATTTCAAGTTTAAGGACAATCGGTTAACAGCCATCTACAATGGCGTTGGTTCCCATTTCAAGAAAGTAAGGAATGAAGTAGTGCTACAGGCCATAAAAGAAAAATATGGTTTGCCGGATAATTTCTTTTTCTTCCTGGGAAACACAGATCCCAAAAAGAATACACGCGGTGTATTGGAAGCCTTTGGAAACTTTAATGAAGCGGTTTCCGAAAAGTACCAGCTGGTAATGTTGGATTATGACGAACACGAATTGCAAAAATTGTTACACTCCATTGGAATGCCTCAATTACGGAAACATATCCTATTGTTGGGATATGTCCCTAATATGGAATTACCTGCCATTATTAGTCAGTGCCGTATTTTTCTATATCCTTCCTTGAGGGAGAGCTTTGGAATTCCAATTTTGGAAGGAATGGCCTGTGGCGTTCCTGTAATCACTTCAAATACGTCTTCTATGCCCGAAGTGGCAGGAGAAGAAGCTGCATTGATTATTGACCCCTTCAAACCAGAAGAAATTACAGCAGCAATACATACGTTGGTAGACGATCAACAATTGGCAAAAGTATTGGCCGAAAAAGGCATACAGAGAGCAAAGAATTTCTCTTGGTCGGCGATGTCCCAAAATGTATTGGCACTGTATAAGGAAGTATACCAAGAAATAAAACAGGATCAGTATGATTAAGAATAGGGATATCATCGTTTTTGGCATTCAGGCATGGGATATTGAAATAGGAAGCAATTGCAAGAATATTGCAATGGAATTTGCAAAACATAACCGTGTACTCTATGTCAATCCTCCTTTGGACAGAATTTCAGCGATTCGGGAAAGAAAGACCAAAAAGATTCAAAAACGTCTTGCCGTGAAAAGAGGAAAGATGGAAGATCTGGTATCGGTACAGGAAAATTTATGGAACCTCTATCCAAAAACACTTACTGAATCCATAAATTTCATAACACGGCCCAAACTATTCGATTTCCTGAACAAAAGAAATGGAAAACGCTTTTGCAAGGATATTTCCACAGCTATTTCTCGTCTTGGGTTTAAGGATTATATCGTATTCAATGATAGTTCCATGTTTTTGGGGCAGTATATCAAAACGTTTTTGGACCCGGTCTTCTATATGTATTATATGCGGGACTATCTGACCAAAAACCCCTATTGGCGAAAGAACGGTGTTCGTTTGGAACCCCAATTGATACAGACTGCCGACTGTGTTGTGAACAATTCTACCCTTTATACAGAGTATGGCAAGAAGTTTACAGCCCATTCCTATATGGTGGGTCAAGGCTGCGATACCAGCCTTTTCAACGATCAAAAACGAAAAATAACAGTGCCAGAAGATATACAGGCGATCAAGGGCCCCATCATTGGGTATGTTGGCTTCCTTTCCAGTCGTAGGTTGAGTATTGAAATTATAGAATATATCGCGAATGCCAGAGAAGATTGGAGTGTGGTTCTCGTTGGCCCTCAAGATGATGTTTTTGCAGATTCTGAGTTACACGAATTGAACAATGTATATTTTTTGGGGAGCCGTGATGCCAAAGCGTTACCAAATTATATCAAAGGTTTTGATGTGGCCATAAACCCCCAACTGATCAATGACGCTACCATAGGGAATTACCCTCGTAAGATCGATGAATACCTGGCCTTGGGAAAACCTACTGTTGCATCGGCCACTAAGGCCATGGAATATTTCAAGGAACATACGTATTTAGGGGTGACCCCTAAAGATTATGTGAATCTCATTGAACAAGCATTGGAGGAAGATTCTAAAGAATTACAAGAAGAAAGAAGAGCCTATGGCCTATCCCATAGCTGGGAAAATAATGTAAACGAGATTTATAACTGCATTTTAAAAGTGCAAAAAGTCAGCGCTTAAAATAGAAGGTATGGGAATCGTCAATAAAATAAAATCTAATCCAACATTAAAACAATGGGCACTTAGAGCCATTGCGCCCAAACGAAATCCAAGACCTCGATTGTGGGTCCGGTGGATAGTGAACCCATGGAAACATAAAAAAGGAAAGGGAGCGGTCATTCGCCGTAGAAGTAGGATTGATGTTTTCCCCTGGAAACGATTTGAAATTGGGATGTTGACCACCATTGAATCTTTTTGCACCATCAATAACGGTTCGGGAGATGTGTTATTGGGCGATAAAGTAAGGGTAGGCATAGGTAGTGTTGTCATTGGACCGGTAACCATGGGCAACGGCTCTGGCTTGGGACAAAATGTTTTTGTTTCCGGTTTTAATCATGGATATGCCAATGGCAATCAAAATTCCAGCGAGCAACCCCTGGATATTAGGCCCACTACTATAGAAGAAGAAGCCCATATTGGAGCAAATTCTGTAGTGCTTGCCGGAGTAACCATTGGAAAGCGCTGTCAGATAGGAGCAGGAAGTGTAGTGACCAAAAATATACCTCCCTTCTCCATTGCGGTGGGCA
This sequence comes from Spongiimicrobium salis, assembly GCF_043678055.1. Taxonomy (NCBI): domain Bacteria; kingdom Pseudomonadati; phylum Bacteroidota; class Flavobacteriia; order Flavobacteriales; family Flavobacteriaceae; genus Spongiimicrobium; species Spongiimicrobium salis. The sequence continues at coordinate 43,787 of NZ_JBHEQA010000001.1, read as the reverse complement.
ACCCCGCACGTGTTATAAAAAAATACAATCACCAAACCCAACAATGGGAAAAAGTATAAATCTATGGACTTACTTCAATTATTTTTCTGGATAGCCCTTGGCATTATTTTTTATTCGTATCTGGGATATGGTATCGTATTGTATCTGATCATTAAGATAAGGAGGATGCTGGGCCTGCATCAAACCTATAAGGGGAATGAGGATTACGAACCGGAAGTGACCCTTTTTATGAGCGCGTTTAACGAAAAGGCGTTTTTGGATGCCAAAGTGGCCAATTCAAAAAGTATGAATTACCCTCAGGAAAAAGTACGACAATTATGGGTTACGGACGGATCCGATGATGGTACTCCGGAACTCTTAAAAAAATACAAGGATATCACAGTACATCATAAAGAAGAACGAGCTGGTAAGATTGCAGCAATGAATAGAGGGATGAAGTTTGTGGAAACCCCTATTGTAATTTTTTCCGATGCCAACACCACCTTGGGAGAAGACGCCATCAAAGAGATTGTGCAATTGTTTAGAAATCCTAAAGTAGGCTGTGTTTCCGGGGAAAAAAGAATTTATAGCAAAGATGCGGATACGGCTGCAGGAGCGGGGGAAGGACTCTATTGGAGATACGAGTCCCAATTAAAAAAATGGGATGCGGAACTCTACTCAGTGGTAGGCGCAGCTGGAGAATTGTTCGCCATACGTACTGCCCTATGGCAAGAAGTAGAAAAAGATACACTCTTGGACGATTTTATGATTTCCTTGCGCGTAGCCATGTCCGGATATACCATCCAATATAACCCCAATGCCTATGCCATAGAAACCGCTTCGGCAAATGTAAAAGAAGAATTGAAACGAAAAATTAGAATCTCTGCGGGCGGAATCCAATCGGTAGTACGATTGCGAAGCTTGCTGAATGTATTTCAATATGGAACATTGTCTTTTCAGTATATTTCGCATCGCGTATTACGATGGACCCTTACGCCATTGTTACTCTTGCTAATTATCCCTTTGAATATTGCTTTAGCCCTGAAAGAAGGGGTAGGGACTTTGCAGTTGTACAACCTCCTGTTATTGGGACAAATCCTTTTTTACATGGCGGCTTTAGTGGGATGGTTTTTAGAGCATAGGAAGATTCGCTTAAAATTACTGTTTGTGCCCTATTACTTTTTTATCATGAACCTATCGGTGTATTTAGGTTTTGGACGCTATCTTAAGGGGAATCAATCCGTAAATTGGGAAAGAGCACAGCGTGCATCCAATGAGCAAGTGGTAGTTTAAGGGCAGGCGAGCATATCAAAAGAGAAGCGACTGCCTTTTCCCAATTCGCTCTCCACAAGCAACTCCCCCTTATTCTTTTGGATGAAATCCTGACATAACACCAGACCAAGTCCTGTTCCAGCTTCTTCTTCGGTGCCTTCCTTTGAAAAATGCTCTTTGGGATTCAGTACTTTAACAAGATCTTCTTTAGACATTCCAGTTCCGGTATCTTGGATCGCAATATTCCATTTGTCGTTTCGTTGTGCCGCCGTTATGGTGATGCTTCCTTTTTTAGGAGTGAATTTGATGGCATTGGAGAGTAAATTTCTAAAAATGGTCTTGAACATGTTAAGGTCAGCTTTAATAAAAGCCTCTGTCGGAACCTCAATATGCAATACGATCTCTTTGGCATCTACTGCCATTTGTACCAAGCGTATATTTTGGGCAACAACTTCATTAACATCTATTTTTTCTTCAATAATACTTAGTACACCACTTTCCGATTTGGCCCAGTTCAGAAGATTGTCCAGTAAATTAAAAGCTTCATCCGTAGTTTTGAGAAGGTCATGAACTGTGGTATCAATAAATTCCTTTTTCGTAGGGTCAATAATTCCCCGGATGATAAAATCCAATTGCATTTTTACAGCACTCATTGGGGAACGTAGATCATGACCAATAATGGAGAAAAGTCGGTTTTTCAGTGCAATATCCCGCTCTAATTTTCCGGCTTGTAGTTGAATTTTTTGATTGGCCCTGACCAAATTAACATGAGTTCGTATTCTGGCGGTAAGCTCCTGTTTATTGAAGGGTTTGGTGATATAATCTACACCTCCCAACTCCAACCCCTGAATTTTGTTTTCAGTTCGGTCTAATCCAGTAAGAAATATAATAGGAATATGTTTTAATATGGGATGGGATTTCAGTTGCTTGCAAAGTTCAAAGCCAGTCAAATGCGGCATTTGAACGTCTAACAAAATCAGCGTAGGTGTTTTTTTTATAAGAGAATCAATGGCTGTTCTACTGTCCTGGATTCCAAAAAAATTAAAGTCAATGGACGTAATGATAAAATCGATCAATTCTAAGTTCATCTGTTCATCATCAATGGCAGCGATTAGTGGTTTCTCCATTCGTGTATTTTCTAGGCTTTTTAAATAATAATACCAAAAGTAGGAAAAATAATATAAATAAGAATTAGGGCGAATTCTGGTGTATAAGCCTTAAACATGTTAAAACAGCCGTGATATATATTGTTCCGTCGATAGAAAGTGGTGATCTACCACACAAAACTTGCATTTCACAACAATCTTTTAAATTTTGTCAATTGTAAGATTATATTTACAAATAGATATAATGAATACTTTTAACCAATCTTAAATGGAACATATTTTAATCACTGGAGGTGCTGGTTTTATCGGATCTAATTTTATTCCTTATTTTTTGGAAACCTACCCGGATAAACATCTTGTAAATATTGATGCGATTACCTATGCAGGAAATGTAGCACACCTCAAAGAAGTAGAAAAACACGAACGTTATACCTTTATTAAGGGAAATATTTGTAATCGTTCCTTGCTGGAAGAATTATTTCAGACCTATGATATTAGAGGTGTCATTCACTTTGCAGCGGAATCCCATGTAGATAATTCCATCAAAAGTCCTGATGCGTTTATGCAAACAAATATTCTGGGCACTTTTAATCTCATTGATGTTGCCAAGAAGCACTGGATGGTAGCTCCTGGAATTTATAAAACGGATTATGCCAATGCTCGCTTTCATCATGTTTCTACAGATGAGGTCTACGGAAGTTTGGGAAAAGAGGGGCTCTTTACGGAAACAACACCGTATGCGCCCAATAGCCCATACAGTGCATCCAAGGCTTCCTCGGATTTTATTGTGAGGAGTTATCATCACACTTTTGGGATGAATATCGTTACGACCAATTGTTCTAACAATTACGGACCAAAACAACATGATGAGAAGTTGATTCCCACTATTCTTAGAAAGGCCTTGGCCAATGAACCCATACCTATTTATGGAGATGGGCTAAATGTCCGGGATTGGCTTTATGTCCTAGATCATTGCAAAGGAATAGCTTTGGTCTATGAGAAAGGAGCTTCTGGTGAAACCTATAATATCGGTGGAAGAAATGAACGCACAAACCTACACATTGCCACTACGATCTGCGAGTTTCTCGATAAAAAAAGACCGAGAAAACAAGGAAAAAGTTACTTAGAGCTGATTACCTATGTAGAAGATAGGGCAGGGCACGACTTCAGATATGCCATTGATGCCTCCAAAATAGAAAATGAATTAGGATGGAAGGCCGATGAAAACTTTGAGAGTGGCATTGAAAAAACTTTGGAATGGTACCTCAGTAAATTTTTGAATCAAAAGGCAGAAAGCCTTGCATAATCCCCCATAAAACGAAGAAATATGAAAGGAATAATATTAGCAGGCGGATCGGGAACTAGATTACACCCCTGCACGCTGGCCGTAAGTAAGCAGCTTATGCCGGTCTATGATAAACCCATGATATACTACCCCATATCTACTTTAATTGAATCCGGTATTTGGGAAATATTAATTATTTCCACCCCCTACGATCTTCCAATGTTTAAAAAGCTTTTGGGAGATGGTAGGCAATACGGATGCAAATTTGAGTACGCGGTTCAAGAAGAACCCAATGGCTTGGCCGAAGCTTTTATTATTGGGGAGGAATTTATCGGAAAAGATAAAGTGGCTTTGATTCTTGGCGACAATATTTTTTATGGCACCGGATTGGAAAAACTCCTACAGGCCAATAACGATCCAGAGGGTGGAATTATTTATGCATATCATGTTAATGATCCGGAAAGATATGGTGTAGTAGAGTTCGATGAAAAGAACAATGTGGTTTCCATCGAAGAAAAACCCGAAAACCCGAAGTCGAGCTATGCAGTACCTGGAATTTATTTTTACGACAATGAGGTGGTAGCGATTGCCAAAAATGTGAAGCCCAGTGCACGTGGAGAAATTGAAATTACCGATGTAAACAAAGAATACCTGAGAAGGGGAGCCTTAAAGGTGAGTATTCTAGATAGGGGTACCGCTTGGTTGGATACCGGAACCTTTAATTCTTTGATGCAAGCGGCACAATTTGTTCAAGTCATTGAAGAAAGACAAGGATTAAAAGTAGGTGCTATTGAAGCGGCGGCCTATAAAATGGGATACATCACAAAGATGCAATATAAAAGACTCACCGAGCCTTTGATCAAAAGTGGGTACAGCAAAGCATTACTAGACGCTCTAATTTAATATTATGGAAATAAAAAAAACCAGAATTGCGGGCTGCTATACCATAACACCTGCAGTATATGCAGACGAGCGAGGTCACTTCTTTGAAAGCTTTAATCAACAGCGTTTCGAAGATCGTATTGGACAATCCACGCATTTTGTTCAAGACAATCAGTCTTTTTCTACAAAAGGAGTACTTCGAGGGCTCCATTTTCAAAAAGGGAAATTTGCCCAGGCGAAATTAGTTCGTGTGCTTCAAGGAGAAGTATTGGATGTTGCCGTTGACCTGCGATCGGAGTCGCCTACCTATGGAAACGTGTTCTCTACGACCTTATCCCATGAAAATCACACCCAACTTTTTATACCTAGAGGCTGTGCCCATGGCTTTATTACTTTGAGTGAAACGGCGGTTTTTGCCTATAAATGTGATAATTATTACGAGAAGGATGCTGAAGGCGGATTACTGTATAATGACCCCTTTTTTAGTATCGATTGGCAAATACCAGAGGACGAATTGATCATTTCTGAAAAAGATAAAATACTACCCACCTTTAAGGAGTTAATGCAGAAACCAATACTTAAATTTTAAGCCACTATATGCTAAAAATCTTGGTCACCGGAGCTAATGGACAATTGGGAAATTGTATTCAAGAGATTTCCCGATCGCATACAGACAGGATTCAGTTTGATTTTAAATCATCCGTGAACTTAAACATTACGGATAGAACGTCTATTTTTAATGAAATGGAGGCAGGGCAATATCAATACTGTATCAATTGTGCGGGGTATACCAATGTAGATGGTGCTGAAACAAATCAACGTCTTGCCGAAAGAGTAAATGCTGAAGCGGTCAAATTTTTGTCCGAGGCTTGCGAAACCTATAATACTACCCTAATTCACATTTCTACAGATTTTGTGTTTAATGGCAGTCAAAGCACACCTTATACCGAAAAAGATAACCCCAAGGCGGACAGTGTGTACGGCAATACCAAACTTCAGGGGGAAAAGTATATTCAAGAGATCTGTACAAAGTATTTCATTATTAGGACTTCGTGGTTGTATGCGGAACATAGTTATAATTTCTTGAGATCCATGCTAAGACATGGCAGGGAAAGAGATCAATTGTCCGTAGTTTTTGATCAAATAGGTACGCCTACCTATGCTAGAGATCTTGCGGAGGTCCTTTTATTATTGATTACTAGGGAAATTCAGGAATATGGGATATATCACTTTAGCAATGAAGGAATAGCCAGTTGGTATGACTTTGCCAAGGCGATATTCGAAATGAACAAGATTGAAGTGCGTTTACAACCAGTAAGAACATCAGAATATCCACTTCCTGCCCAACGCCCCAGCTATAGCGTATTGGATAAATCAAAAATCAAAGAAATCTTGAATATAGAGATTCCACATTGGACCAATAGTTTAAAAGTGGCCTGTGGGCGCTTACAAGAAGAAATAGAAATCGTAAAAAAATAAAGTATGAAAATAGTAGTCACAGGAGGATTGGGTTTTATAGGGTCACATACGGTGGTCGCTCTTCAAGAAGAAGGTTTTGAAGTAGTCATCATAGACAATTTAAGCAATTCGTCGGAAGATGTACTTCAAGGAATACAGCAGATAACGGGAAAAAAAGCCCAATTTGAACATATGGACTTGCGTGACAAAAACGCGGTGTCTAATTTTTTTAAAAAACATACCGATGTGGAAGGGCTTATCCATTTCGCAGCCTACAAGGCTGTAGGGGAAAGTGTGGCAAATCCGTTGGCCTACTATGAAAACAATTTAAATACCTTGGTCTATCTTTTACAGGAAATGGAGCATGCAAAGCGATCTAATTTTATTTTCAGTTCGTCCTGTACGGTGTACGGGCAAGCAGATAAAATGCCCATTACGGAGGATGCCCCTGTAAAACCCGCAGAATCCCCTTATGGGAATACCAAACAAATAGGGGAAGAGATCATACGGGATACAGCTAAGGTCAGGGATGGGTTCAATGCTATTGCCTTGAGATATTTCAATCCCATGGGAGCTCATCCATCCGCTGAAATAGGGGAACTCCCTATTGGGGTGCCACAAAATTTAGTGCCTTTTATTACCCAAACGGGAGTTGGCTTGCGAGAACAACTCTCCGTGTTTGGATATGATTATCCTACAGAGGACGGCACCTGTATTCGCGATTATATTCATGTTGTAGATTTAGCCAAGGCCCATGTCGTGGCCTTACAACGATTGCTAAAGCGTGCCAACCAAGAGCGGTTTGAAGTATACAATCTGGGTACCGGTACCGGAAGCTCTGTATTGGAAGTGATTAACAGTTATGAACGCATATCGGGGAACCGACTAAAATATGAATTGGTGGATAGACGCCCGGGAGATGTGATTACAGCCTATGCCAGTACCACAAAAGCAAATGAAATATTAGGTTGGAAAACGGAATCTAGCTTGGACGACGCCATGAAATCGGCATGGGATTGGGAAAAGAAAGTACGAAAGAAATCTACTTCTATGATATGATTTCGAAGGAACTTTAATTAGATATGGTTTATGCCAAGATAGATTCGCCATAAAAATCAATATACGACTTCCTCCAAGCCTCAGGAAAAGGATGTTTTTGTAAAAGTTCCATATCATAGGCCATTAAAACGGATTCTGATATCGCTACAAGGCGTCCATGGACTTTACTATAGATGTTACCTTTGCAACGTACACGATCTTTAAATAACGCTATAACATCCAAATGGATTATTACCTGATCTGGGTAGGTTACGGGAAAGATATATTTGCAATCTTGCCATGCTAATATGGGTACAATTTTTTTTAGCCCTAGTGTTCCTTTATTCATTTTTTGAAACATTGCAATACGAGCAGATTCTATCCAACGCAAGTAAACAGTGTTGTTTACGTGTTGGGTAGCATCCATATCACCCCATTGTACGGGTAGTTCAAGAATCGTATAACTATCAGGTTTATCCGCTATCATTTCATGCCAATATTCAAGTTTATGAAATAAATATAGCCATAAACAACATATTTTAAAGCAAATATCGATCTACTATTAACCTAAAGGAATAGAAAGTTTAATGCGCTGAGATAGGTACGCATGAATTTATATTTAAGGAAATACCCCTTGTTATTAAAGCAATTACAATCCGTTGTGGTATTCCATGATACTTTTAATAAAGAATATTGCTAAAGACAGGATTACGCAACTTATAGCTGCTAACGTATCTTCTTTAGTTACTTGTTTTTTTAGAATGTTTAGAATTACCTTCATATTCTTTTAGAGCAAAGTTCTGGGTAATAGGTATTAGAATATGGAAATAATCCATGAAAGAACATTATACTGGTTTAAGCACTGAATAACTGATTTTAAACGAACCAGAAGGGTTTTGGACGAATTTAATTTTAAAACACAGAAGTTTTTGTTTAGGAACGAGGTTGTAGACCTCAAAAAAATCGATTTTAAGAAAATGGGTGTTTTTTTGAATTTTTAAAAGTTTTTAAACCTAAATATCGGGCGAGTACACCTGTGTTCGTCGGCAAGTTTTCCCAAAGATTTGCTTTTGCTCGTAATAGGAAGGAAAGCGATTGCCGTACTTATGCCGCCATAGGTTCCTCTAAGTAAATTTTAAACACAGTTCCAAGTTCGCTCAGTATTTCCATTTTACCATTTAGTTGTTCTACCAAACCCTGTACCAATTGCATTCCAAAGGAAGAAGAGAGTTCCAGATCAAAATCCTCTGGCAACCCTATGCCATTATCTTGGACTAGAAGCTGAAATTTACGGGAGTCATCCATTTGCTTAAAACTGATGTTAACAGTATTGTTATCGTTTTGATGGCCGGGAAAGGCATATTTATAGCAATTGGTAAGGAGCTCGTTCAAAATAAGCCCTAAGGGTATGGCAAGCCCCATTTTGATTTCTTTTTGATCGATGTTCATATTGAATTTTAGGGTGCCGCTAAAGCTTTTTTGCAAATTTTGAATCAGCTCTTGGATATAGGAATTCGCATGGACCTTTGTAAAGTTGCTCCCCCGATATAGGTTCTGATGGATAATGGCCATGGATTGAATCTTATTTTTACTTTCTATCAGTACGGCCTTTAGTTCCTTGTTTGCTTTATGATTATCTATCTGGGTCCCTATGAGACTAAGGATGATCTGGAGGTTGTTTTTGACCCTATGGTGGATCTCTCCCATCAGCAGGGTATTTTCTTCGTTTTTTTCCTGGATCAAATTGAAGCCTTTTTGCTTTAATCTGAACCGATTGAAAAGTACGATGAGCAGGATACCGATAAAGACCAGGCCAATAATAAGGATTTCCCGTTGGTTCCGTTGTTTGTTGTTTTCCAGGGCTAATTGTGAGATTTCGGCATTTTTTTCTGCATTTTGTTTTGCAAACTCCAGACGTTCAGTTATTTTCAGGTTGGTTTCTGCCGCTAAACTATCCTTATAGACAGCATACAGCTTAAAATGTTCAAAACCTTTTTGGAAATCTCCTAAAAGAGAATCAATAACGGATAGTGTTTTGTAAGATTTAGAAATCTTTTCCTTTGCAGAGTTTTCTTTCTTACTTTTTTGTGTCCCAATAAATTTAAGAAAGTGCCTCGACGCTTCATCAAAATTAGTATTCGCATGTGCCGTTTGCCCCATCTCTAAATGAGTGTAGCCCTTATTTAGAAGCGCTTCTCCATATCTTGCTAAATCTCCGTTTTGAAGTATTTCAATGGCTTTTTCATGATAAAGCATTGCTTCGTCATACATTTTTAAATAAGAATAATTAAGGGCAACATAATTAAAAATAGCTCCTTTATAGATGCTCATGCTTTGGTCTTTATTGACGAGGTCTAAAGCAAATAAATTATGAGCTAATGCCTTGTTATAATCTCTTTTTCCGGGTGCCGTCGTGTATAAATTTCCAATATTGGCTGCAGCAATCAATTGATATAATGTGTTATTATCTTTTTTAGCATACTCTAGTACCTTTATAAATTGTTCTAAAGCCTTATCAAATTGGTCAAAGTCAAAATTGATTAAGCCTGCATTCATGTAAAATCGACATTTTGTATCTGTAGTAATAGAAGGGTCATCTAAAAATATAACAACACTCCCAAGCAGTTCTAAAGCCTTATCGTATTGCTCTAAATATTCATATTGAGCGCTTAGCATAACAGCCATTTCAACAATAACGCTTCGTGCCTCTCCATTTTCTTTTACCAGTTCGTATGCGCGTTCATGATATGAAACACCCTTATAAGTTTCGTTTTTATAAGTAAAAACGCGTCCTATCCCAAAATTGCCTTTGCGAATTCCAATATTATAAGATATTTCTTCTGATTCGGATAACACTTGTTGCATATGCAATTCGGCTTCATCATATTTTTTCGCACTAATCTTAATCCAACCTAAATGGTATAATGCATCTATTTTTTTAGTCGGTTTTTTATAGTGTTCGCTGTATTTGATTGCTTGTTCTGCATAGTACTGGGCACTATCCAAGTTTCTATTTTGAACTTTTTCGTAGATTTCAGCTAGGGCAATGAAATGATCAATTTTTTGCCCATTATTTGATTTTTTAATCAATGCCTGTAGGCTATCGATTGGGGAAGTATGCTGTGCATAGAGGCAGCCGGTATAGAGATACGAAAAAACAAGTATTGCTTTGATAACATTTTTCATGATTTGTAAAAGTGCTAAAACTTGATGCATTGGAAATAGAAAATCGGATGAATTCCGATGCTTGGTCGAATGCACAAATTCCTTTGGTTATTTCTGGTTCTGTTGGTTTTAAAGTCGGTAAATTGTTCTTTAACTGTTCCTTATCTACAAATGTAATGGCAATTTTGTGTTTTGATGTTAAAATAATGTGTGGGCTTAACAAAAAAAAGAGGATGACTAATAGTTAGTAAATCCTCTTTTCTTTTTTTGATACTCGTAATGTATTTCTCTTTAATTTACCTCATAATAATTTTTATATCATGGATTAAATGGAGAAAAACTAACGAAATTCCAATCTACCGCATGATGATTTTTTGTAGCGATCCATTCATTGATTTTAAAGAACCAAAACCTACCTGTTCCTGTGGATTTTTCCAGTTCCTCTTGACTATTTTGGTGGAAGGCCATAGAAACTTCCCCAGTCAATTGAAGGGTTTTTTTGTTTTCAAAGTCAATAAATAATAAACCTCCTTTGGGGTTTTCGCTAAGGTTTCCCAAAGTATTATACAGGTTATTTCCTTGATAATCGGGGATTTTTAAAATATCATCCTCCATGATTTCTACAAATCCTTTTGGTCCTCCTCTATGGGAAGCATCTAATTTACCATCTAAACCGGCACTGCCAACAAATAAAGTATCTGCACCTTGTATCAAGTCCTTTAGGGAATCGGTTAAAACACTCCCAGAACGTTGTTCGATCTTCGGCCCACTATGCGGATCCGAAAGTTCTATTTCTCGTTGTTGAATGTATTTGGGACAATTGGTATACGATTCTTCTACATGTACCGAGATTTTGTCGTTCTCCATCATTACATGGCCATTGATCCGAATGCGTCTTCTGGTAGCAAATTCAATAAATAAGGTCCCTAGTTTAGGGATTTCTAGTATATTACTGTAGAAGATATCGGTAGGCGTACTGCGTATTTGGGCGCGATCAAAGTAAAGTTCACTGGGATTCACCACTTTGGTAAACCCAAAATCACCCACTAGCAAAGAAATCCATACGTTCCCAGCAGTATCTAGAGTGGTTGCCACAGCCATTTTTTGCTTTTCTATAAAGGGAATCGCTCCTCTAATGATTTTATTGGTGATCATTTTACTGATTTTCCCAGCGAAATCCGCAACGCCCAATTGCTTTTGAATTTTAAGCTCTCCTTCGTTAAAAACTGTTCCCATAATTATGATTTACAAGTGAGATAGTACCTTATGGAAGGCTTAAAAAACTAAGATGGTAAAGCCTTGATCATGTAAGTTTAAAAAACTGGGAACTCCCGGTATGTTGGGTACTTTATTATCCCCTAGTAAATCAAAGCCAGAAGGGTCTGCTCCCCAAACCTTTGCACAGGCCTCGGAGACGCCTGCCACGGTATCTTTTACTTCGTTAAAGAGTTGATGGCCAGGATGGGATTCCTCTTTTAAAGCTTCGGGCCATCTTGTTCCCGTTCCTTGAAATATTATTTTTACCTCTTTGCCGGCCTTTTTGTATTCATAGGCGGTGGTTAAGGTGTTGAATAATCTTCCCAAAGATTCTTCCGACCCCGCTTTTGGATCGGACAAAAGTACAATTGCTAATTTTTCCATTTTATATATTATTTCAATTAATTACAGATCGTTCGGTAAAATATGAATGTAAATTTTAATTCAAGTATGTGTTTTCAATATGTAGTAAGGTGGTTTCAAATATAGAAAGGTCTTTCATTCCTTTTGCCACAATGAGACTCCCTTGAATGTCTATGAGCACTTGTATCGCTCTTTTTTCGGCATGATCTGGACTTAACCCAAGTGCGATACCTATTTTATGAAAACTGGAAACCCATTCTTTCATCCCATTTTTGATGTGATCTTCAAACAATGCTATTCCAGTCTCCATGGACAATGCCCGCAGGATACAGGTTTCATCTCCTCCATGGTACAATGTATGGATCTGGGATAATGCTTCTTTTAACCTATGTTGCGGTGGAGTATCTTCCTCTAATAATGGTTGAAATATATGAGTATCTACCCAGGCATGAATATGCAGTAATACAGCATCTGCCATTTCTTTTTTTCCTCCGGGAAACCTATGATAAAGACTGGCTTTTTTTAATCCTGTAGCCTCCGATAAATCCTTTAAACTGGCTCCCTCATATCCCTTGGAGCGGAAAACGGTGGTCAAGCCTTTTAAAATTTCAATATCCAATACTTTCTGCGGTCTCATGGGGCAAATATACTGAAAAAATAAAAGTTACCAAACGATTGGTAAAAAATAACAATTCTTTAATATAAATGTTGGAGTAAGGGGATAAACTAGATCATAACCATAAGAAAACACACCCTACAAGCATGTACCGTCAAAGGACGTTCTTTGGCACTCATTCGTTTAGTGCCTCCCATTACTTTTTAGAATTATTTTTGTTAAATATTGCACATAACCAATGGAAAAATTCTAGTTTTAAGATATTTTTAAACCAAATGACCAAATTATAAAAGTTGATTAATTTTCCTTTTAGTTTTAATGAAAAAAGTTCCCTCCTGCTTATCTTCTTTTTTCATGGGCTCGTTTTTTCGGTCTTATTATTTAGGGAAGGATTAAGGCACAATAGTAAGTCGAGCAAATGGTTAAGCCTGCTCTTGTTCTTGTACGCCATGTATATCACGCCCTATATGTTAGGGTATGCTGGTTGGTATGGTGAAGATACTACCGCGGATATTCTCTTCTTCATCCCCTTTATGCAGGTATTGCTCATTGGTCCAGTCGTCTATTTTTATACAAAGAGCCAATTGAATACAAGTTTTGCGCTTTCAAAAAAGGACTATATCCATTTTATTCCTGCTGTTTTATATATGATCTACAGCCTAGTGATCTTTGTGACCGATAAACTGATTTTAGAGGAATACTATTTCTATGCGATCAAGCGGGATAAGGATTTGGCGAACTGGTATCAAGCCGTAGGCTTAGGATCCATGGTATGCTATCTGATTTTAAGTTTACGGTACTATTCAAATTATAAAAGGCTGATTTTTGATAGGGTCAGCTATGCAGAATCCATATTGTTTAAATGGGTAAGAAATTTCATGGTAGCTTTTTTAGGGATCCTCCTTTTAAGGGTGTTATTTTTTATTACCAATCCAGAATGGGGCAATTTTGGAAGTCAATTTTGGCATTATATTGCTTTCTCGTTCATCTTCTATTATATCGCGATTACCGGATACAGCAGTGTGATCAAACAAATTGCACTGGAAAGTGAAAAATTAAAAGTGGTGAATGTTTTTGAAGAAGACGTGACCGATATTGAACAGGATAACATCCCGGGCAAAGTTGACGAAAATTATTCCAAATGGGAAAAGGAATTATCCAAATTAATGCTGGAGAAACGTTTGTTTGAGAACCCCAGACTTGCCCTGTCCGATGTTGCCAAAGAATTGAACATTACCACAAAAACTGTATCACAAACGGTGAATACTTGTTTCAATATGAATTTTAATGATTTTGTGAATCATTATCGGATTGAGGCGGTAAAAGAAAAACTGGAACGTGAGGAGCATACACAAACGACCCTATTGGGAATTGCCTTGAATTCCGGATTTAACAGTAAGGCTACCTTTAATCGGGCGTTTAAAAAAAGTACATCATTATCCCCAAAAGATTATATTGATAAATTATCCTAAAAAAGGTCTCAAATCAAGATTTGAAGCGCTTTACATCCCTTTATTAATGATTTTTGGGAAGAATTAATCACATTACAAAATGAAAGGAATAGTAGTTGCCCTCTTCGTTCTCATGGCAGTTTCAAGTTTTTCCCAAGAGGCAGAGTTAAGAACAATTGACGCCATCATCGAATCAAAAATTAAAGAAAAAGATCCCGGATTAATGGTGGGGATTGTAAAGGATGGAAACGTCATTTATGAAAAATACGCCGGACTGGCCAATTTAACACATCAAGTGAAAATCACTGAAAAAACACGTTCCAATATAGCTTCCACGGCCAAACAATTTACGGCCTTGATGATTTTACAATTATCCTTGGAAGGCAAATTGGATTTGGAGGATGATATCAGAAAATACACGCCCTCACTATACTCAAAAGTCAAAGAAAAAATACGGGTCAGGCATGTGATCAACCATACCGCTGGCATCCGCGACTATGTTGCTTTGATGGATTTGAAGCAGAATACGTGGATGAACCAAGTTGGTCTGGATAATGAAGATGTTATGGCATTGTTGGAACAACAGGAAGAACTCGCTTTTAAACCTGGGTCAAAGTACCATTATAGTAATTCCGGCTATATTGTTCTTGCAAAAATCATTGAAAAGGTAAGCGGAGAAAAATTCACAGATTACTCCAAAACCTTTTTTAAAACCTTGGGAATGACCGAAACTTCCTTTGTTGAAAAGTACATGCGGGTGATTCCCAACAGAGCAGAGCCCTATGCCGATTGGGGTGGGGGAGAATGGTTGGAGTCTCCCACAGTTACCAAAACTGCTGGGGAAGGCTTTTTGTTTACTACCTTAAAAGATCAATTAATTTATGAGCAAGCCCTTCAAAATGCCGATAAGAACAATAATGTGTTATTGATCAAAAGTCAGCTGCCCATTCCCAATAGTGAAATAAAAACCTATGGTTATGGACTACGACTATTCAATTGGTTTAGACAAGAGCGGGAATCCGTACATCATGATGGAGGGACTTATGGATACAACTCACAAACCGTTCGATTCACCAAAGAGCATTTAACCGTATTTGTTATGAGTAATAATGGCAACATTCGAAGTGATTTGGTCGCCGATGAGGTCGCTAAGGTATTCCTTCCCCCCATTGAAGTTAAAAACGAAAATGCCTATGACCCTAAGCTTAAAGAATGGACCGCTAGCGCCACGAATCCAGAAATCTTGGGGCAATATATCTCTCCTGGTGGTACTTTAACACGGATCGAGAAAGAGCAAGGAAAAATATACTTAAAACAGAATGGCAATTTAAGTGTGGAAATTATAGCAGAAGGTAAAAATAGCTATGCTTTGTCCTATGATCCGGAACAAAAGATTGTTTTTCATCACAATGAAATGATTATATTCCGACCGGATGGTGGTTCGGATGTATTTAAAAGAAGCTTGGAACCCGCTGCTACCCCAGAAGATTTAGAAGGTTTTGTAGGGTCTTATTACAGTAGCGAACTGGATATGGATTTTGAACTAAAACTGGATGGGAACCACCAGCTAAAAATAAAATTCTCCAATCGGAAAAATGAACGCCAAGTGGAAGCGCTCCATAGAAATGAACTGTTGTCCCGTAATTTTATCCTAAAAGTCCAAAGAGATGCCTTTGACAGGCCCATCAATATGCTAGTATCCCTTGGCGGTGCCTTAAATAATAGATTTGTAAAGAAGACCAATCTAAAATTCCGACCAAAAATTAAAATTGAAAACGGTTCAATTCAAGTCACTACAATTCCCTCTAAAAATGGGGATATTTCCGATATCCTTTTGACCAAAAATTATGAAAATGGCAACGAAATATGGTCTAAACGATTTGGAGGAAGCAGCTACGATAAGGCCAGTTCTATCTTGGAAACTACAGATGGCTATTTAATTATAGGATCAACAAGTTCGTATGGAAAAGGGAATTATGATATGTATGTCGTCAAAACAGATAAAAAAGGACACAAAATTTGGCAAAACACCTATGGTAATTTTTATAATGAATATGGCTATAGTGCAGAGCTCACGGATAAAGGATACTTAATTAAGGGGACGATACAAAATTGTGAAAACAATACAGATATCAATAGAAAATGCACTTCTAATGTTTGGTTTGTTGCCATCGATGAAAATGGTAAACAACTGTCCAGTAAAATCCTAGAAACGCTGTAGGCGGATATTTGGTGATTAACGATTGAAGTGATATTTGAACAACGCATTATACTATAATGCAATCATATCATAGTTGTATCAAAATAATCCATTTTAGGTATCCTTTATGCTCAAAAAAGGCCTGAATTGAACGAATAGCAATTCAGGCCTTCCAATGAACATATGTACCTGTTGTTGTCATATGATTTGGTATAAAAAGATTACTAAATATTAAACTAGTTTATGGTGACCGACCCACCACAAGATGAATTGGCGGAACAAGCCAAAGACCCTGCATTACCGACCCTGGAACTCGAGTTGCTATGAAAGACATGGTAGTAGGAGGCACTACATCTAAATGTGCCAAAACTACCAGCGTTTATTGGGCTACCGTTCATCGAGCCCGATTCTCAGATATAAATAGGATTACTTTTATCCATAAGTTTTTTAAATAGTTGTGTGAAATCATATTTACTTCGTAGTTTAACAAATTAAAACAATAGAAGGGTCACTGCTCAAAACTTTTATTTAATGGGCTTTTTTAGCGCTTTTTCACTGAAATCAAAAAGATATATATGCATAACAAAACGTATCGCGTGTTTTGGAATTATGCTATTGTATATAGATGCTGCAGCTGCATTACATCAATCAACACCCATTGATAGCTTAATAACGCAACTAAATAGCTATACCAAAACGGATAGTGTAAAAGTAAATCTCCTTAATCGTATTGGCAATGAGTACTGGATTATAGACGCAGATGAATCTATTCGTTTTGGAAAAAGAGCACTACAGCTTTCCGAAGAATTAGCGTATACTGGAGGCTTGGCAAGGGCAAACCGTGTTATAGGTGTTGCGTATTGGTCCCAAGGTGTTCAGAACAAAGCCTTAAAGTATTTAAAGGCCTCGTACGAATTGTACGATAGGCTGCAGGATAAGACAGGTATAGCCAATACAAGACTTAACTTAGGGATGGTCTATGCAGATCTTAAAAATTATCAAAAAGCATTGCAGTATTACGAATCGGCTATTAACGAATTTACTGCCTTAGAATTAAAAGATAGAATAGCCACTACTTTTACCAAAATAGGGACTATGTTCGTTGAACAACATAGAGAAACCGAGGCATTGAAATTTTTAACCGATGCACTGCAAATGCACTCTGAGAATGACTTTACCTATGGTATTGCAGAAGTGCACAATAAGTTGGGGATCTTATACCTGAATAAAAATGAAATTGAACAAGCCTCTTACCATACCCGAAAATCGATGTCACTCGGTGAGGAAGTAAATGATATTCATGGGCGAACACATAATCTTATAATTTTAGGAAAAATTCTAAGACTATCCAATAAAATTGATAAAGCAATTGTATATGTTCAGCAAGGCTTGGTACTTGCTAAAGAAAATAACCTGAAGCAATTTGAGCTATTGGCCTATGAGGAATTAAAGGAATTAAAACAACAAAAAGGAGAACTGTATGAAGCGTTGTGTTTTTATGATAACTATACCTTTTTAAAGGACTCTCTTTTTAATTCAGAAAAATCAAAACAAATTGCTTTTTTAGAATTCGAGAACGAATTGGACAAAAAAGACGCCGAGCTTCTGGAATTTAAGGCACAGGAAAAAGCAAGCAATACAATTAAAATAATTTTACTCATAGGTATTGTTATTCTCGCAATTGCAGGTTATATCATATATTTTGTGTCAAAGCAACGCCTTGGAAAGAGCAAACAATTGGCGGTGAAAACCAAAGAGCATTTAGAATCGGCTCAAGAACTCACTCAAAAACATTTAGAGAATTCAGAACTAAGACGTAAAGAATTAAAACAACAATTGGATTTTAAAAATAGGGAGCTCACTTCGTATGCCCTAAATTTTATAAAGAAAAATGAAGTAGTGCAAGAATTAGAATGCACCATTAGTGATCTTAAACAATCTTCAGCTATATCAAAGGATAAATTAATAGCAGACTTAAAAAAAATAATACAAAAAAATTTAAGTATCGATAAAGATTGGGAAAACTTTAGTAGATTTTTTGATGACGTGCATCAGGGGTTCTATTCTAATTTAAAATCTAAACACAAAGGCTTGACCGCAAATGACTTGAAATTATGCAGCTTAATCCGATTAAACCTAAATACCAAAGAAACCGCTAGTATTTTAGGGATATCTCCAGAGAGTGCAAAAACATCTCGTTATCGCCTACGTAAAAAACTAGAGTTATCCTCCGGTGAAGAAATTTCCACCTATTTATTAAGTCTGGAATAGCAATGAATCTCCCTTGATCTGTTAAGCATACATTTCAAGCTAAATACTTCATTGGTAGTGTTGTTTTTCAATCGTGTCTACCTTTTGTATACCTATTTGTTGCCTTTTTATGTGGGAGTTGTTTCCATGTACACCCATTGTATACTCTATTTTATGGGAACTAAGACAGAACTATCATAATTTAGTCCTATCGATTTTTGTTCACTTTTCTGTTAAGTAAACCAAGTTCAAAAATCTGCCAAATTACAGAAAGTATAAAAAACTAAAGTAGAAGTTTGACTAAAAGTATCTTACTTTGAAGAAACCAGAAACCAAATACACCAAAAGTTATTCAGTTAATGTTGCCTATCAAGTTTTTGGGTCGGGAGATATCGATTTGGTGTATATTCCAGGATGGATCTCTAATATTGATTTGATGTGGGCTTGTCCCGAATTGGTCAGTTTTTTAAGTGAATTGGGTAAAATAGCTAGAGTTATTCTGTTTGATAAGAGAGGTACAGGACTTTCGGACAGAGTTATAGAATTCCCTACTTTAGAAGAACGGATGGATGATATAAGAGCCGTAATGGATGCCGTTAACGCTGAGAAAGCAGTTTTGTTTGGCCATTCTGAGGGCGGATCTGTATCAGCCCTATTTGCTGCAACCTATCCAAATAGAACAATTTCCCTGATTACTTTTGGAATATTTGCCAAACGTGTTTATGCTCCAGATTATCCGTGGGCACCTACTTGCGCAGAACGTCAGAAGGTGTATGATTGCATTGAAAAAAATTGGGGAAGTGGAGAGATGAATTTAGAATCGTTGGCCCCTTCCAAAGCTGACGATACCGTATTTATGGATTGGTTGGCGAATTATTTTCGTTCGGGTGCAAGTCCAAGTGCTGCTTTGAAGCTGACTAAAATGAACACTCAAGTAGATATTATTAATATTCTAGATGCTGTAAAAGTACCAACTTTGATGTTACAGCGCAGGGGTGATATAGATGTGAAAATTGAAGAAGGTCGATTTATAGAAGAACGAATTGAAAATGCAAAGCTTGTTGAATTTGAAGGTAGTGATCATTTGTTCTGGACAGACAATACCCAAGAGGTTTTGGAAGAGATGAAATCTTTCATTTTAAATGTAAAACCAAAATCTGTGTATGAAAAACAACTCTATACCATAGTTGTTGGTCGCTTTATTCCTTCAAATAAAGATAATCCTAAGAGCAAAGACATAGTTGATCAAGCTATAGAACAACATAGAGGGGCTTTGGTCCATTATAATACAGAGACGTTTATAGCCACTTTTGATGGCCCGAGTAAGGCAGCTAATTGTAGTATGGATTTAATGAATGCATTCAGGGAATTACATATACCATTGGCTATAGGAATCCATATCAAAGAGTGTATTGTAGGAAATTGTATTAGCAAAGAGGTATTGGACTTTTCCACATTTATGGATAGGGAATCTGTATCTAATCAGATTCTGTTAACACAAACGGTAAAGAATTTATTGGTGGGTACTGATTTGGCTTTTACTACCTATAAAACTATTTTTAAAACAGTATCTGGAAATTCTTTTCTGTTATATACCGTTAAGGAAAAGATAAAGCAAGAAGCTTCTTTTAATGCTGTTAAAGGGACGAAGTTAATTCATGATGACACTTTTCTTGAAGGAGTATTGCAATCGATCAATACGCACCTAAATAATGAATGTTTTGGTGTAGAAATGCTGTGTAGGGAATTGGCTGTTAGTGAACGACAATTACAGCGAAAATTAAAGGAGATGTCGCAAATATCTCCAAATCAACTGATTTCTTCAATGCGTTTAAATTTTGCAAAAGAACTTATTTTAAATAGAGAGGGTACTATTTCTGAAATTGCCTTTAAAGCAGGGTTTTCAAATCCTTCTTATTTTTCTAAATGCTTTAAAAAGAAATTCGATATCAGTCCTTCTGATTTGAGGAACTAACATCCCCCTTTTCTAGCCCTTTTGATTTTAAATCCATAACTTAAATTAAGGCGCTTTATGCTTGCATATAGGTGTTACAATAGTATATTGAAATTAATTTTAGATACGCTTAGAAGTACTAATTTTTAGTTGACTTTTAGCTTCACAAGAAACTACTGGCTTCCATTAAAATAAGGGATTCTTCCTACTGAAAAAAACAAATGTCGGAAATGTGATATTCGGTCGGTTTTTTGCTATCGTCTTGTCGGTAGCATTAACATCTTTGGCGCATTTTTACTACCACTATTTTAATTCGATGGCGACCTTTGTGCCTTATTTCTAAATCGTTAGGGAGTATGTTTCATGCTCCGGATGATTGAAAAATTTCTAATCAAAACAAGAAAAATGCAAAAAAGAAAATTAATGCTTTTGTCACTTTTAACTCTTGCTAGCTATAGCTGTAGCAATGTTAGTGAAAGTGACTTAATAGACAATGCAAATGACCCTGCTGACCCTAATGCCTTGGTTACTTATGAGGATAATATCTTGCCCATAATCCAGAGTGCGTGCCTTGGTTGTCATACAGACCCACCTGTAAATGGAGCACCATTCCCTTTAGTGAATTTTAATGAAGTTGATCAAAGGGCCAGTATGATCCTAAATAGAATGAGTTTACAAAGTGGGGCGCCAGGTGCGATGCCCCCTTCTGGCAGACTACCACAAGCCACCATAGATTTGGTGGATCAGTGGATAACGGATGGCAAATTAGAAAATTGAAATATTAAATAAGAAAATTATGAAAAAAGTAAGAAGTAGTGTAAGCCTGTTTTTGATTGCTATGGTATTTGGCATGCTAAGCTCTGTTCAGGCACAGAGTAAATATATTGACAAAAAAGGCAATTTGACATTTGAGGCCTCTGAAGAACTTTTTGAACCGGTAAAAGCTACAAACGAATCTGTGACTGTAATTTTAAATACGGCCACAGGTGAAATTGCCGCTTTGGGCCTTATGAAGAGTTTTCGGTTTAAAAATTCTTTAATGGAAGAGCATTTTAATGAGAATTATATTGAATCGGAAGTATATCCGAAAGCAACTTTTAAAGGAAAGCTATTGAATTTCAATTTTTCTGATTTAAAAGAAAATAAGGTGGAAGCGATTGTTGATGGGAAAATAGAATTGCGCGGGAAAGCAAAGCAAATTAATACGCCCCTTAGTCTCAGTAAGGTAGATGGGGCTATAATGATATCGGGTTCATTCATAGTGGGACCTGAAGATTTCGATATTGAAATACCAAGTGTCGTAAAAAACAAAATAGCCAAAGAAATAATAGTTTCTCTTGATTTTAAACTTAGTCAAAAATGAAAAAGAAAAAAATTGCAATCCTAGGGACTATTCTTGTTGTACTTGCCATAGGCGGTTTCGTTTATAATTACACATTTAATAGTAAGCACAGAGACATTGCAAATGAAGAAGCTACGGCGACCTTATCGGCCAAAGAATTGTTTGCCAATTTTCAAAACAATGAATCCTTGGCTACGACGAACTATTTAGATAATGTCATAGAGATAAATGGAAATATAACCAATGTAGAAGAAGACGAGGTGGTCCTAAATGATCAAATACAGGTTCGTTTTAATGCAGGAGCAATGTCAGAAGTAAAAGAAGGCGTAATAACAATTAAAGGACGGTGTGTTGGCTACGATGAGCTTCTTGAAATGGTTAAAATTGACCAAGCTACCGTAATAAATAAATAAAATTATAATGAAATATATCCACCTATTAATTCTCTTAATACCAATGCTGGCATTGGCTCAAGATGATTTGTTCTCAGAAATAGATGTTGAAGCTGAAGAAGACTTTAAAAGTGCCGCTTTCAAGGGACTAAAAATCGTGAATTTTGAATCTACCAAAATGATATCGGGCAAAGAGCTGTATTTTGTGGTATCCCATAGATTTGGTTCCATAGAGACAGGTTTTGAAGATTTTTTTGGTCTTGATCAAGCGGTAACAAGACTAAATTTTCTTTACGGTATTACAGATGGCATCAATATAGGAGTGTCACGAAGTTCTTTTCGAAAAATTTATGAATCCTCTCTTAAAATGAGGTTGCTTCGTGAGAAAAAAGGAGGCTTCCCCTTTACTGTCGTAAGTTCAAGTAATATTCTCATCAATACCTCATTGGATAGAGCTATTTTGCCGAGGTTAGAGTTTAAAAATCGATTGGGATATACGACTCAACTATTGATCTCAAAGAAGTTTAATTCTAATTTTTCACTTCAATTAATGCCTACGTTCTTTCACGATAACTTTGTAGATATCGACGAGCAGGATAATTCCCAATACGTCATTGGTTTTGGAGGCAGACATAAGATAACCAAGAGATTATCGGTCAATGTGGATTATGGATATCATTTGAATAGAGCTGCAACTTCTCCCTTTGTTAATCCACTCTCTATTGGTGTAGATATCGAAACGGGAGGTCATGTATTTCAATTACATTTTACCAATGCACAGCCCATGAACACAAACGGGTTTTTGGGACAAGGAACGGGCGATTGGAGAACGGGTAATATTTTCTTTGGGTTTAACCTATCAAGAGTGTTTTAATAATTTTAGTAGAAAGGAAGGATAATGTCTTTAGCAAGAATACCAATTCAACAAGTGTTTTGTGACGATTGTTCCGATTGTATTAAAGCGGAATTGCAAAAAATTAATGGGATTAGTAATGTTAGGTTATACCCATTGGAATCCTTGGTTTGTTTCAACTTTTTGACAGCAAATACGCTATCCACTGCTTTAAATAGTTTATGGGATATAGGGTATACTGAAAAAGGAGATACATCGCTCTATAAACAGTTTTCTAAATCAAGTTGTAGTTGCAAACTAATCTTAAAAGGAAGCAATCTTGTAATTCTCGATGGAGTGCCATAAAAGAAATGTTCTTTTGGGGTATTTTTTGGGTATTAATTTAATAATATCAGGAGAAAATAACCATTGTAATAGGGTATTTATACGTTTTACTGCTTATGCGTACCCTACTGTAAAATATTAGTTCAGGTACTATTCTTGACTGTTTTTTTGGTATTGAGGGCAAAGCAGTATGGGATATTCTTAAAGCTAAGGGCGGAACTAAGATAAAGTGTTAGCTTGTTCAACTGCGCGATACTCATATTTAGATATTTATAAAAAGTATGGGCAGTATTTTAAAAAGGCTTGGTGTCATAACGACCAAGCCTTTTTTATTGTTCTTTTTTAGCTTGTATTCTAGGTGTAGTTATGACAGAAGAGCATCCACAAAAGATTTGCGATCTATTTTTAACTAGAAAATAAAAGCCTGTGAGGCCAAGAATCTAAAATCGATTTTCGTACTGCGTACGGAGGCCATTGACCTTATTAGAAATTTAGTGAGATTTAAAAATAAAAAAGCCTGTAAATATCTACAGGCTTTTTTGTCTTTATTGTCTCGTCCTGAAATAAGGTGACAATAAATCGACTTATTTATGAAGTATTCAGAAAACCCAATGCATAAGCGTACTCAGCGGGATTATAATTTAAGCTTTAAATTATCAGTGGTATCCCAAAGTAAAAAAAGGCGAGATAATCTGTAAACAAGCACAAAGAGCATATGGTATCCATGGTAGGAGTTCCGTTTTGGTCTGGCATAGAAAACATGGTACCTTAGACTGGAGTGAACTAGTTCAACATCAAATGCCTAAATCAAAAGAACGATTCTCCCTGATGCTCAAAACAGCTCTAATTGCCCTACTGTCAATTCTGTTTATCATATTAAGTGCGCTGCTTTTCATAGGATACAAGAAACCTCTGCCGCTTAATAGAGGTTCTATAATGAAATACATCTAACGGATGGTCCTACAGTACAGGTATAGAATCAAAATGAAAGTTACTAAAGGATGGGTGAAAATAACATGGCTTTGGGCAGGAATGCCCTTTATAAAAATGAATTGACCGAATAACTTAAAATATACATAGATGGTTTTAAAGATTAGGACTGTTAAAAATTGCGTTAATAAACGATAATTTATCTTTTTTTGAAGGTAAATAACTACATTTAATCTGATAATATATATTATTAACGATGATTAACAGTGGATCTTGTTGGAAAATAACCTTTGAGCTAACCGTTTAGAAGCTTTGTAGTTTAATCTATACAGACTCTGTAAATGAATTTATTAACTGTGAATATTTGAATGAATTATGAAAAAATTTGAAAATCTTGGAAGAGTCCTCAACAAAGCTGAACAAAAAGCACTTATAGGAGGAGGTAGTACTAATAATCGAGGTGTTTGCTCTTTTTTTAATGGACAATCGTATCAAATTTACTATGAATGTTGCGATAGACTATGTGATGACGGTACAAATCCGGTTTGCGGTTTTGGGGATGATCCCGGAGAAGGTTTTTGTGCTGCCAATCCAAGTGCACCAGGATGTAATCCTGGTTTTTAGATACATGAGGTAAGGGTGTAAATATCTTTTTACACCGTTCAAAATGGAGCTATTGCATTTACTAGAACATCAAAGTATGTCCGTGTATTGCATAAAAAAAGTCCGATGGAAACATCGGACTTTTTTACTTCATTCAGTGACCTGGCTGGGGCTCGAACCCAGGACCCTCTCCTTAAAAGGGAGATGCTCTACCAACTGAGCTACCAGGTCAAAATTTCAATGTGCTATTAGTGTTAGCGGGTGCAAATATAATATCATTAATTAATTTTACAAGCCCTTTTTGAGATAAATTTTAAATTTCTTTGAAATCCCTTTAAATTAGCTGAATTTTACAGAAAACATACATATGAAAATAGTCTTGGTGGGGTATATGGGCAGTGGAAAAACCACGATAGGAAAACTCTTGGCAGAAGCGTTGAACGTCAAGTTTATTGACTTGGACCATTATATAGAAAAGCAGCTTGGAGCCAGCATAGCTGAACTGTTCCAGAAGAAGGGAGAAATTTTTTTTAGAAAGAAAGAACACGAATATTTAAATAGGGTGCTGCAGGATGAGGAGGATGTTGTACTGGCTACCGGGGGAGGTACACCTTGTTATGCAGGTAATATGGATACTGCACTAAAGTTTGCTGATCATGTGATCTATTTAAAATTAACTATTGGAGAATTGGCGGCCCGACTTTCCCTGGAAAAAGCAACACGTCCCCTAATCGCATCCATTTCGGAGGAAGATATGCCAGAATTCATCGGAAAACACATTTTTGAACGTAGTCCCTTCTATTCCAAAGCAACACATACCATACAATGCGGCACAAAAACACCGGAGGCTATTTTAGAAGATATTAGCGCAGTATTAGGTTAGGAAAACCGCATCGTTTTTGGTTTCAAAAACAACGCCAACATGCTCTTGTAAAGAAGTAGAGAGTGAGATTCCCTTATAATCTGCTTTGACCGGGAATTTTTTATGATTTCTATTCACCAAAACAGCAGTCTTTAATTGTTTTAAAGGAACACCTAGAAAATGATGCACGCCATAGATGAGGGTAGTGCCAGAATTCAGAACATCATCCACGAGAACCACAGATTTATCGATGTAAGCCGATTCGGGTATGGAGACTTGGACCCCACTTTCCACTGGGTTGTTTTTATCCATGCTTACCTTGCAAAGGATGATCTCGGCAGCGGTAATCTCTTTGAGAATCCGCTGTATTTTTTTCGCAAACTTTAATCCACCTCCATCAATGCCAGCAATGACAATTTCAGTTTCATTTACATTGGCTTCGTAAATTTGGTAAGCTATGCGTCTTGTTTTATGCTGTATTTCTTGGTGTGATAATATTTTGTGCTGCATGGAATCTAGCTATTTTAACTCAAAGATAAAGAAAGGAAGCTTAGGTTGTGCGGCTTTCCTAAAACGACATTAATCGGATTCTTCCTCTTTTTCAGGAGCATCCAGATAATCATCAATTTCGCGTCGATCCTTTTTCGTAGGCCTTCCCATTCCTTTTTTACGATAATAGTCTTGCGAATAGCGCTGTAATTCTGTATGCTCCAAAGCTTCCAAAGGTGTAGTGTCTTTGCGATACACGTCTACAAGTTTTGCACCTACCCGGCTTTTGGGAATATCCAAAACCGTAAACTCATAGTTGATTTGATTTTTACGTACAATGATTTTATCCATAGGATACACTTCCCTAGAGGGCTTTACTACTTGGTCGTTGATTCGTACCTGCCCTTTTTTACAAGCTTCCGTACCCATATTTCGTGTCTTGAAATATCGAGTACACCATAAATATTTATCAATACGCATATCTGAATCGAAAATCTTTGTTAACGAGTAAGCAAAAATAGGGGAAAATTGTATCTTGCGCCTTAAATTGTTTGATAAATGAAAATGACCAAATTCCTTTATTTCTTAGTGCCAGTTTTATTCTTGACTTCCTGTAATGGGGATGACGACGGGGGAATAATACGAACACCTCCTAGAGAATTAAGTGAAGTAGTTATAGAAGACGATGCAGATATCCAAGCCTTTTTGCGGACTCATTTTTATAATTATGAAGAATTTCAAACCCCCCCTGCGGATTTTGATTTTAGAATTGTAATTGATACCATCGCCGGTGAAAATGCCGATAAAACCCCCTTGATCGATCAAGTAGGTGTTGGTGTGGGAACTTTGCAATCCGATCAAGTAAGTATTTCGGCATCCGACTTTTTATTGGATGGGGAAGAGAATATATCGCATACGTATTATTACCTTATTGCAAGAGAAGGTGCAGGAGCAAGCCCTACTGTTGGGGATTCTACCTTTGTGCGTTTTAAAGGAACTGCGCTGATAGATGACGGTTCTTTGATGGATTTTGATGAAGTTGCTGCAGGTGGAGTATGGTTCGATCTTCCCATTTTTCAGATTCCGGGAAGAGGGGATCAACGTGCTTTTCGAGGTGTTGGCGAAGGCCTGCAACAGCTGCGCGGAGGAGGCGCTATAATCGACAACCCCGATGGGACTTTTGAAATTCAAGACTTTGGTGTGGGAATAGTTATTTTTCCCTCCGGCCTTGGAACATTTGATGGTTTTAGAGCACCAATTCCCCAGTATACCCCTTTGATTTTTACCTTGGAGTTGCTAGTAGTGGAGCAAGCAGATCATGATAATGATGGTATTCCTTCCTTTATGGAAGATGTGGACGGTGACGGTCTTTTGTTCAACGATAATACGGATGATGATCGTGATGCGCTGGGAGCTTTAATATCGAATTATTTAGACCCCGATGATGATGGGGACGGAATCCCGACAAGCGATGAAATTATGGTAGATTCTGAAGGCCTTATTACCTTTTTGGATACCGATAATGATCAAACACCGGACTATTTGGATAATGATGATGACAATGATGGCAGACCAACCATAGAGGAAATTCTTTTTAATTCAGATGGTACTATAGACACCCCGGATAGTGATGGAGATGGAACTCCCGATTATTTGGATGCGGATAGTTAATAATAGCGTAGCTACCATAAATAAAAAAAGCCCTCTTGCAAGAGGGCTTTTTTTAAACTTCTTTTTTTATAGCTTTAAAGAAACGCCAAAAATAATTTGGGAGGGCCTTGAATCTACCCTGCCCTGAATATTTGTGATGTTATTGCTGATAAAATTAGCTTCATTTTCAGAGAACCCACGCTCGTAACGAACGTCGAACCCAAAACGACCTAGATTAACACCCACTCCTGCATGTAATCCCACGGAAAAATCGTTTTCTACATCATTGATGGCAATGTTTTCTAAATCATTCTCCAAAATGTACTGGAATGCCGGACCGGCAAACACATGCAAGGGGCCTATGACCTTAACCCCGATCAATACGGGAAAGTCTATTTTGGAGATGTCATAATCATTGGAAGTTCCATTGAGGTCATAACTACTTTTTGTTCTGGTGTAAATAAGTTCTGGTCTAAGATAAATTTTGGAAATGGCTATTTTGCCAAAAAATCCAACATGGTAACCAACTTTTCCGTCGGATCCCTGTATGATGTTTTGAGCCGCATCTCCAACGGAACCAATTAAATCCCCATTTTGATTGTAGTTAAGTCCGGCTTTAATACCGAATCCAGAATCGCTTTGTGCAAAAGCGGTCATGCTTATCAAAGCAAAAGCCGCCACTAAAAGTGTTTTTTTCATGATGTGTGTGTTCTGTTTTTATAGGTAACGGAACACCAAAAATGATGCCAGCGTTACTTTCGTTTCAACACTTTTACAACGGATTTGACAATGGCTTTATTGTCCAGTCCGTATTTCTCCATCAATTGCGCGGGGGTTCCACTTTCCCCAAAAGTATCGTTCGTAGCTATAAATTCCTGGGGGGTAGGATGTTGTTCGGCCAAGACGCGCGCAACACTTTCTCCAAGACCTCCCAGGTGATTGTGCTCTTCAGCGGTAACAATACATCCGGTCTTTTTTACAGAAGCCAGAATCGCAGCTTCATCCAAAGGTTTTATCGTATGAATATTGATAACTTCTGCCGAAACACCTTGGCTTTCCAATTGCTCGGCGGCAATCAAAGCTTCCCATACCAAATGTCCCGTAGCAACAATGGTAACATCAGATCCCTCATTGAGAAGAAGGGCCTTGCCGATTTCAAAAGTTTGATCAGCTGGTGTAAAATTGGCGACCTTGGGTCTTCCAAAGCGAAGATAAACAGGACCGTGATGTTCTGCAATGGCGATGGTCGCCGCCTTGGTCTGATTGTAATCACAAGGATTGATTACCGTCATTCCCGGAAGCATTTTCATCAATCCAATATCCTCTAAAATTTGATGTGTAGCCCCATCCTCACCAAGGGTAAGTCCGGCATGTGAAGCACAAATTTTTACATTTTTATCAGAATAGGCAATGGACTGTCGTATTTGATCATACACCCTTCCTGTGGAGAAATTGGCAAAAGTACCGGTAAAGGGAATTTTACCTCCAATAGTGAGTCCTGCGGCAATTCCCATCATATTGGCTTCGGCAATGCCCACTTGATAAAAGCGTTCGGGGTTTTCCGCAATAAATTCCTGCATTTTAAGAGAGCCTATTAAATCGGCACATAAGGCGACTACATTCGGATTGGTCCTACCCAATTCGGCGAGGCCCGCTCCAAATCCACTTCGTGTATCATTTTTACCTGAGTCTGTATATTTTTTCATGCTGTTCTTTAATTAATAGTCCCCTAAAGTTTCTGGATTTTGTGCTAAAGCCGTAGCCAATTGTTCGTCATTCGGTGCTTTTCCGTGCCAAGCATGGGTGTGCATCATAAAATCTACACCATGCCCCATAACCGTGTGCAATAATACACAAACAGGTTTTCCTTTTCCCGTTCTACTTTTTGCTTCCTGCATACCTTCTAGAATGGCGGCAAGATCATTTCCTTGCGCAATGGTGACCACATCCCATCCAAAAGCCTCGAATTTCACCTTAAGATCGCCCATGGGCAATACATGGTCCGTTGATCCATCAATTTGCTGTCCGTTTAAATCAATAGTGGAAATAATATTGTCTACCTTGTTCCCTGCAGCATACATAATAGCTTCCCAGTTCTGTCCTTCCTGCAATTCTCCATCGCCGTGAAGACTATAGATCAAGTGTGCGTCCTTGTTCAGTTTTTTTGCCAAAGCGGCACCAATGGCCACTGACATTCCCTGCCCCAAAGAGCCGGAAGCGATTCGTACTCCAGGCAAGCCTTCATGGGTGGTAGGATGTCCTTGCAAACGAGAATCGATCAAACGGAAAGTATTCAGCTCATCAATGGGAAAATACCCCCTGCGTGCTAAAACACTGTAAAATACCGGAGAGATATGGCCATTGGATAAAAAGAAGAGATCTTCTTCGTTTCCATTCATATCGAACCCTGCTTTCAGTGACATGATTTCGTGATAAAGTGCTACGAAAAATTCAGTGCATCCCAAGGAACCTCCCGGATGGCCAGAATTTACTTTATGTACCATTCTAAGGATATCTCGACGTGTTTGTACGCAAAGATCCTGTAATTCTTGCAATTTAGACATTGGCTATTGTTTTAAAAAAATCAAATGTACTGGCAATCTTTTGGGTATACAAGGCGAATCCTAAGATTTTTTGACTAAAATAAGGCGAACAAACGTTAGTCTGAGGCAGTTGTAGTAAGCCAGAAGAGTTTTGAAACTGTTCCAGAAGCCCTATGTGCCGGAATTTTTAAACCCGCTAAATTTAAAAGGTACAAACGGCATATTTAAGCAACTTTATTTTTTTGTTAAGGAGTTCGTGCGTTGGAGTTGATTATATTTGCGATCATAACAGAAAAAGTGAAATAGGGGATGCATTTGGAACATCCTAGAACTATTGCCGTGCTGCAGCAAATTGTTCCAATTGTGAGCCCAAGAGCCGAATGAAATTTACACTACACCATACCGATATTGAAAGTAAAGCCCGGGCAGGAACAATGGTTACCGATCATGGAAAGATCGAAACACCTATTTTTATGCCTGTAGGAACAGTGGCTTCTGTGAAAGGGGTACATCAAAGGGAACTGAAGGAAGAGATAAATCCTGACATTATTCTTGGAAATACCTACCACCTTTATTTGCGTCCTAAAACGCCTATCCTAAAGCAAGCAGGTGGGCTTCATAAATTTATGGGCTGGGACCGAAATATCCTCACCGATAGTGGCGGATATCAGGTATATTCCTTATCTGCCAATAGGAAGATAAAAGAAGAAGGGGTGAAATTTAAATCCCATATAGATGGGTCTTACCATGTTTTTACTCCAGAAAATGTAATGGAGGTACAGCGGGTCATAGGTGCCGATATTATTATGGCTTTTGATGAATGTACGCCCTATCCTTGTGACTATAATTATGCCAAACGCTCTATGCACATGACGCATAGATGGCTGGATCGCTGTATTGCGCATTTGGAAAAAGTTCCTTTTGAATATGATTATGCACAGACTTTTTTCCCCATTGTACAAGGATCTACCTATAAGGATTTAAGGAAGCAATCCGCAGAGTATATTGCAGGGGTTGGCGCAGAAGGAAACGCCATTGGCGGATTATCGGTTGGAGAACCCGCAGAGGAAATGTATGCCATGACCGATGTGGTTTGCGAAATATTACCAGAAGATAAACCCCGGTATTTAATGGGCGTGGGAACGCCTATCAATATTTTGGAAAATATAGCTTTGGGCATTGATATGTTCGATTGTGTGATGCCCACCAGAAATGCCAGAAATGGGATGTTGTTCACGGCGCATGGAACAATTAATATAAAGAATAAGAAATGGGAAGACGATTTTTCGCCCATTGATGACATGGGAATCACTTTTGTAGACTTGGAATATTCCAAGGCTTATTTGCGGCATTTATTTGCCGCCAATGAGTATTTGGGAAAACAAATTGCCACCATTCACAATCTTGGATTTTATCTTTGGTTGACTCGCGAAGCTAGAAAACATATTTTAGCGGGAGATTTTTTGACTTGGAAAAATACCATGGTGAAACAAATGGATAAAAGATTGTAATGCTCACAATTCTCGATAAATATATCTTAAAACGCTACCTGCTCACCTTCGCGGTGATGCTGTTGCTATTTATCCCGATTGGGATTATGGCAAATTTGGCGGAGCAGATCGGTAAGATGATCGATAATGAGGCGCCTACCAATGAAATTGTAGTGTATTATATTAATTTTACCATATATATAGGCAGTCTATTGTTCCCTATATTTCTTTTTCTTTCGGTGATTTTCTTTACCTCAAAATTGGCCAATAATACAGAAATCGTGGCCATCTTGAGTTCAGGAGTTTCCTTTGGCCGTTTTTTAAGACCTTATTTTATTGGAGCGACCATTATTGCAATTAGTCTATTTTTTCTGGCGATGTTTATCGTCCCCGATGCTAGTAAGGGATTCAATGAGTTTAAGTTTAAATATTTGAAACGAGGGAAACAGGACCGGGTGACCAGCAATATTTATAATCAGCTCAATGAGAACGATTTTTTATATGTCAGCAGCTTTAGGCCGGCACGGCAAATAGGCTACAACTTTAGCTTGGAACATTTCAATGATGAAGGAAAATTAGAGTACAAAATATCCTCTGCAGATATCCGATGGGTGCCTGCGGATAGCACATACAGGCTCACCAGTTATGAAAAGAGGACGATGATAGGGGATACCGAAATTTTGGAGAAGAAAGGACGCTTGGATACCATATTCGATTTTAAGATCAATGACCTTACCCCTGTTTCGTATGTTGCGGAAACCAAGAACCTCTTTGAACTTAATGATTTTATAGAAGATCAAAAAAAGAAAGGAGCGTCAAACATCAATACCTATGTATTGGTAAAGTACAAACGCTGGGCCTTACCTTTAACCGCTTTTATTCTTACGGTAATTGCTGTTGCAGTCTCCTCTATTAAACGGCGCGGGGGTATGGGAATCAATTTGGCCTTTGGTATTGGAGTGGCCTTTATTTACATCTTTTTTGATAAGGTCTTCGGGACCTTGGCCGAACAATCGGGATTTTCACCTTTGTTGGCCGTAATCATACCTAATGTTGTTTTTGGAATTATAGGCTTTTACCTGTTGCAGAATGCCAAACGCTAAACTAAAGAACTATGTACACCTTCATTTCATCATCTTCATTTGGGGGTTTACTGCCGTATTGGGAAAGTTAATTACTATTGACGCCCTACCTTTGGTATGGTATCGCATGGGGATTGCTTCTATATTGATTTTGATTTTTATTGCCTTTAAAAAGTTCTCCTTGAAAGTATCTCGAAAAACCATGGGAATTTTAATCATGGCAGGCCTTTTTATTGCCCTGCATTGGGTTACTTTTTTTATGGCAATCAAAGTGTCGAACGTGTCCATTGCCCTGGCCACAATGTCTACAGGGTCTTTTTTTACAGCCATTCTTGAACCTATATGGTATCGCAGGAAGATGATTTGGTACGAAGTAGCTTTTGGATTGGCAGTAATGTTGGGCCTGTATATTATTTTTAATGTAGAGACCAGTTATGTGGAGGGTATTGTCCTAGCGTTGATTTCTGCTTTTTTAGCGGCCATATTCTCGCTGATCAATGGGAAATTGATTCAAACCGAAAAACCTTCGGTCATTTCCATATACGAGCTTGGGAGCGGGGTACTATTTTTATCCCTTTATCTTGGTGTGCAAGGGAGTTTTGAGGCAAGCTTCTTTCGGTTATCCCAGAATGATTTGATTTTTATTTTTATACTCGCTTCCATATGTACGGCCTATGCTTTTATAGCCTCGGTAAAAGTGATGAAATATATTAGCCCTTATACGGTAATGCTAAGTATAAACCTGGAACCGGTCTATGGCATTATTTTGGCATTCATCCTTTTGGGCGATAGCGAAAAAATGAACCCGCTCTTTTATGTGGGTGCTTTGGTCATATTGGTTACCGTTATCGCCAATGGTATTCTAAAGAATAGAACAAGGTTAAAAAAACAAACAGAGGGCTAACCGTTACTATTAATGTTTTATATTTGCTTGCTGATTTAAACGAAACCAAAGTTATAACGAATGGAGTACTTGGATTTTGAACTTCCGATCAAGGAATTGGAGGAACAATTGGATAAATGTCTGATCATTGGAGAAGAAAGTGATGTTGATGTTTCAGAAACCTGTAAGCAAATTCAAAAAAAGCTGGATGAAACCCGTAAGGACATCTACAAAAATCTAACCGCTTGGCAGCGTGTACAGCTTTCAAGACACCCTAATAGGCCTTATACATTGGATTATATTAATGCCCTTTGTGGAGATACATTCTTGGAGCTGCACGGAGATAGAAATGTGAAGGACGATAAGGCAATGATCGGAGGATTGGGAAAGATTGGAGATCAAAGTTTTATGTTTGTAGGCCAACAGAAAGGGTATAATACCAAAACGAGGCAATATCGAAATTTCGGAATGGCCAACCCGGAAGGATATAGAAAGGCACTCCGTCTGATGAAATCTGCCGAGAAATTTAAGATTCCCGTGGTCTGTTTTATAGATACACCAGGAGCATATCCCGGTATTGAGGCCGAAGAACGCGGTCAAGGAGAAGCCATTGCAAGGAATATCCTGGAAATGACTAGGCTCAAAGTGCCCATTATCGTAGTAATCATCGGAGAAGGTGCATCTGGTGGTGCATTGGGTATCGGTGTGGGAAATAAAGTATTGATGTTGGAAAATACTTGGTATTCGGTAATTTCCCCAGAGTCTTGTTCTTCTATTCTATGGAGAAGTTGGGAGTACAAAGAACAGGCGGCGGCAGCCTTGAAATTGACGGCTACGGATATGAAGAAACATCATGTTATCGATGAAATTGTGAAAGAACCTGCAGGAGGAGCACATAGCGATCGGGCAGCAGCTTTTGAAATCGTAAAAAATGAAATTTTGAAACATTATGCCGAACTCGAAAAGTTATCACCAAAAGAATTGGTGAAAGCACGAATGGAAAAATATGCTAATATGGGCGTATTTAATGGCTAGCAAGTGTTTTTATTAAACTTCTTAAATCCAGAAAAGGTATTTTCTGGATTTTTTTTCGTTATGAACATAAATTTGTAACTTATTAACAGCCTAATTGTTGAACAACTGTGGATATCGTAAGTGTCCATTCTAAAGTTAACTTAACGTTAATTGCATACTTTAGCACTCATGGAAAAACCAAGCCCAATTGCCGGCAGAAAAATAGACAAGTCAGCCTTAATTAACCTTGAAAGAGGTAAAATACCTCCTCAAGCTGTTGATTTAGAGGAAGTTGTGCTTGGTGCAATGATGATTGATAAAAAAGGTGTGGATGAGGTAATAGATATCCTACATCCAGATGTCTTTTATAAAGAAGCACATCGTTTTATCTATGAAGCCATTTTTAAATTGTTCGAAACCTCTGAACCGGTCGATTTATTAACCGTTTCTTCGCAATTAAAGAAAGACGGACAGCTAGAAGCTTCTGGAGGGGATTTTTACCTCATAAAACTTACGCAAAAAGTAGCGTCTTCCGCGCATATTGAGTTTCATGCCAGAATTATACTTCAAAAATATATTCAACGAAGCCTAATTAAGATTTCCAACGAAATTATTGAGGAAGCCTATGATGAGGGAACCGATGTCTTTGATTTATTGGATGCTGCGGAATCTAAGTTGTATGATGTTACCCAAGGAAATTTAAAACGATCAGCGGAAACAGCACAAAATCTGGTCATTCAAGCAAAAAAGCGGATCGAGGAAATTTCCAATAAGGAAGGACTCAGCGGGGTGCCTTCAGGTTTTGATAAACTCGATAAATTAACTTCCGGTTGGCAACCCAGTGATTTAATTATCGTTGCAGCACGTCCAGGGATGGGAAAAACAGCCCTTACCTTATCTATGGCACGTAATATTGCCGTGAATGCAAATACGCCGGTAGCGTTCTTTTCCTTGGAGATGTCATCGGTACAGTTGATTACGCGATTGATTTCTTCGGAAACTGGACTTTCTTCGGAAAAACTGCGTACCGGAAAACTAGAAAAACATGAATGGGAACAATTGAACGTCAAAGTAAAGACCCTGGAAAAAGCGCCACTTTTCATTGACGATACCCCTTCTTTATCCATATTCGATCTTCGAGCCAAAGCAAGACGTTTGGCCTCCCAGCACGGCATTAAAATGATCATTATTGATTATTTGCAATTGATGACGGCGGGAGGAACGCAAAAAGGGGGGAATCGTGAACAGGAAATCTCTACCATTTCGCGAAACTTGAAAGCCTTGGCCAAGGAATTGAATGTTCCTGTAATAGCCCTATCCCAACTATCTAGGGCAGTGGAGACCCGTGGAGGAAGTAAACGCCCTATTCTATCTGACCTTAGGGAGTCGGGAGCTATTGAGCAAGATGCGGATATTGTATCTTTCATCTATCGTCCGGAGTATTATAAGATTGACGAATGGGATGACGACGAACAATCGCCAACGGCGGGTCAAGGAGAATTTATTGTAGCCAAGCATAGAAATGGTGGTTTGGAAAACATTCGTTTAAAGTTCATTGGGCACTTAGGTAAATTTGATAACCTTGAAGATTTTGATTCGCCATTTGAATTTCAATCGAAAATGAATGCAGATGACGATAATCCTTTTGTGACCAAAAATCTTCCAGATGCCAATGAAGCCTTTGGGAGCGCTATGAATGATGGGCCTGGCTTGGAGGATAATGATGTGCCATTCTAGTCATTTTTCCTTAAATATCCTGCTATTGCGTTAAAGTCTTCCAAATATTCCAGTCCTTTAAAAAAGGATTGTATTTTAAATTGTAACTTTAAAGAACATACGTTAGCCCGTTTTATTTCGTTTTAGTTGCTATGAAGAAGTTGTTTTGTCTACTCGTTTTATTAACGTCCACCTCAATTTTTGCGTCCAATATATTGATTCCCATGGATGCGGAAAGTCAAAAAGATCATTTAAAAGCCTATGGCATTACCTATTGGGTATTGACCAAGCAGCAAAAAGTGCAGTGGCTGTTGAATTATAGGGGAGGCTCCTTTTTATTGCCCGATGGGGAGGCAATCCGTAAAGAATGTCAAATACGTGGCGTATCCTTTGAAATACTGTCCAACGGGCAAACACAGAACCTTTTGGAAGCTATTGGGAGCCCTTCCCAAAATCAAGATGCGGTAATCTTGGAGAAAGCTCCTAAAATTGCGGTGTATTCCCCTAAAGGAAATCAACCTTGGGACGATGCGGTGACCATGGTGCTCAGTTATGCTGAGATTCCGTATGAAACTGTTTATGATGAGGAAGTGTTGAATGATAAATTGGCCTTATATGATTGGCTTCATTTACATCATGAAGATTTTACCGGGCAATATGGAAAATTCTATGGAACCTATAGAGCGGCTCCTTGGTATATTGAAAATAAAAGAAAAGCCGAAGAGCTGGCGGCAAAATTAGGTTATGATAAGGTATCTGAAGAGAAAGGGGCAGTAGCTTCAAAAATCAGGAATTATGTGATTGGAGGGGGGTTCATGTTTGCGATGTGTTCGGCTACCGATAGTTTTGATATTGCTCTGGCGGCAGAAGGTGTTGATATCTGTGAGCCCATGTTTGATGGGGATCCTTCTACGGCCAATTATCAGAACAAATTGGATTATAAAAAGACATTTGCCTTTACAAATTTTCTTTTGGAAAGAAACCCTGCGCGCTACGAGTTTTCATCTATAGATATGACCAATAAGAGAAATAATGTTCCTAAGGAGTCCGACTACTTTACCCTCATGGATTTTTCGGCCAAATGGGATCCGGTTCCCACAATGTTAACACAGAACCATACGAGTTTGGTCAAGGGGTTTATGGGGCAGACAACATCTTTTACACGAAATGAGATTAAGCCTACGGTATTGATACTGGGGGAAAATAAGATTAATGGGGAAGCGAGATATATTCATGGAATTAAAGGGAAAGGTTTTTTTACTTTTTACGGAGGACATGATCCAGAAGATTACCAGCATAGGGTAGGAGATCCCAAAACAGAATTGGAACTGCATCCAACATCGCCAGGATATCGACTCATTTTAAATAATGTGTTATTTCCCGCAGCGCGTAAAAAGAAACAGAAAACCTAACATTTAGGATTGCATTCCCAACATTTTTTCCAAAATATGCTCAACGCCATTCTGGTCATTGCTCAAAGTGGTATAATTAGCCACCTTAAGGACATTGGGATGGGCGTTCTCCATGGCAAAACTATAGTCGGCAAGAGATAGCATTTCCAAATCATTGTTGTAATCCCCAAAAACGAGTAATTCATGGGGTTGAATCTGGTATTCCTTCATTAATTTTTCAATGGCATGCCCTTTATGGGCATCCCTACTGGATACATCTACCCAATTAGGTCCGGAAACTTTAACCTTTAGGGTATCCGAAAGGTGTTGCATCGCAGGAAAAATATATTTTTCAGAGCTCTCAAAATGATAAATGGCAACTTTTAGTACCTCTTCATCCACAGGTTGCATAAGATCAACGACGTCAAAATTGGAATAATACTGTCGCAGCATGCCTAGAAATGCATCCGATTCTCCACTGACATAGGCATTGTGCTTACAGCATAGTGCGGCATGGGCTCCTGGTGTATTGTTAACGATTCCAAGGATGGGAAGAATATCCTCATATCCTAAAGGCGTGGTCAGTAAAACCTCTTCTCTACGTTTTACATAAGCCCCATTCTCCGATACAATAACAATATCATCCTTGATCTCAGCTAATTTATCCGCCATGCTGTTGTATTGGCGCCCACTGGCCGCAACAAAGATGATATTTCGTTTTTGAAGCTCATAAAAAAGTTCATAGAAACGGTGGCTTACTTCGTGTTGGGAATTTAATAGGGTACCGTCCATATCGGTCACCACCATCTTTATTTGGGAAAGATCCATAGGCTTGTTTTCTAAGGCGTAAAGATATTTTTTAAATTGTAAAACCTGGCATCCCCAGATAAAGTTTTACATTTATTTCATTATTAGGAAAACTATGCAATTTTATCAAAAAGAAATACAATTAAAGGCCAGGAAAAGAGGTTTTCATTTAATTACTGAGGAAGTCATCGCAGCACTGGATGGCTTAGCACAGGTTAAAATTGGACAGTTGCAGGTATTTATTAAGCATACCTCGGCCAGTCTTACTATTAATGAAAATGCAGATTCCACGGTGAGAACCGATTTTGAAAGTCATATGAATATTATGGTGCCGGAAAATGCACCTTACTACAGGCATATGTACGAAGGGCCAGATGATATGCCGGCACATATCAAAGCTTCCTTAATGGGCAGTTCCGTACAAATTCCTATAACCCAGGGAAGGTTGAACTTAGGAGTATGGCAAGGGATTTATTTATGCGAACATCGCAACAATGCTTCTGGAAGAACCATTGTAATTACTTTAATGGGTTCCTAGCCCTATTTTATGAACCTAATGGTCATGGGGTATTTATAGTATTTTCCTTTGCCAGCTGCCGAACCTCCTAAAATAGGTGGTATAATGTTTAACAGCGCTAAAGGAATGGCAACCAGAATAAGTAGGAACATAAATAAAAAGCCAATAAATATAAAGGTGAGGATAAAGGATATAAAAAATAGAAAAAAGAAAATTAAGGAATACATGAGCAAGCTTATCTGATAATTGAGGATTTGTTTTCCGTGAGTATCCATATCCTTAATTTCATGTTTTTTGCCAGACCATAGTATTAAGGGAACTATTAAGCCAAAGGGTCCCATGAAATTCAGCAATTGGGCATAGTGCATCAATGAAATAGTAGCATAATCTTCCCGTAGTGCAATGCCTTGATTATTTTGGGCGGGTATTGGTTTTGTTTCCATGTAAATACAAATTGATACGCTATTAACGCAAAAAATCCGATTCTATTAGAATCGGATTTTTTTACGTGAGATATTTTATTATTTATTTTACTTTGTCGACAATCGCTTTGAACGCCTCTGGGTGGTTCATGGCCAAATCGGCTAAAACCTTACGGTTCAATTCGATTCCATTGGCTTTTACTTTACCCATAAACTGCGAATAGGACATTCCATGTAAACGGGCACCTGCATTGATACGGGTAATCCATAGGGCACGGAAGGTTCTTTTCTTATTTCTACGGTCTCTGTAAGCATATAACATTGCTTTTTCAACCGCATTTTTGGCTACTGTCCAAACGTTTTTACGTCTTCCAAAGTAACCTTTGGCTTGCTTCATTACTTTTTTTCTTCGAGCTCTTGAAGCAACTGAATTTACTGATCTTGGCATAATTTTTAAATTTTTGTAGTAGGCGATTCGTTATATTTCGAATTCTTGTATTGGCCCAACTCCAGGGTTAATGATTAAATTACCGTAAAGGACAATTATTTTAAACGTAATTGTTCTTTAATACTATTCTCATCTGCTTTATGTACTAAAGTAGAGTGAGTTAACGCAAGCTTACGTTTTTTAGACTTCTTCGTTAGAATGTGACTTTTAAACGCATGCTTTCTTTTGATTTTACCAGTACCGGTAAGCTTAAATCGCTTTTTAGCACTGGATTTTGTTTTCATTTTAGGCATTTTCTTCCTAGTTTATATTAATCTCACGTATGCTGAATCGAAATTCAGTATGTTGTATCGTACCGTATTTTATCGTACGCTCTTTTTTTTCTGTTTCAAGGAACACAGGAATATTATTTTTTTGTCTTGGGAGCAATGAACATGGTCATTCTTTTTCCCTCCAACCTAGGCATCTGTTCTACTTTGCCTAATTCTTCCAATTCCTGGGCGAGCCTCAATAACAATATCTCACCTTGATCCTTGTACACGATCGACCGTCCTTTAAAGAATACATATGCTTTTAACTTTGCACCATCCTTAAGAAACTTCTCGGCGTGTTTCTTTTTAAATTCATAATCATGGTCATCCGTTTGGGGACCAAATCGAATTTCCTTTACAATGACCTTTGTGGCCTTTGCTTTCATTATTTTTTCCCTTTTCTTTTGCTCATATAGAAACTTTTTATAGTCTATAATTTTGCAAACGGGAGGGTCTGCCTTTGGTGAAATCTCCACCAAATCCAGTTCTAGTTCGTCGGACTTTGCCAATGCGTCCCTAAGGGAGTAGATGCCTACTTCCACATTATCGCCTACCAACCTAACCTTTGGCGATGTTATCTTTTCATTGATATTATGGGGATTTTTATTCTCCCTTCTAGGTTGGGGCCTAAATCTTTTACGTATTGCTATAACCTATATACTTTAAATTAAACATCATTATTTTTTAAAACGACTTTAAGGTACTATTTATTTCTTTAGCTACCAAGTCAGAAAAATCTTTAGTCGAAATCGCTCCTAAATCCTCTCCACCGTGTCTTCTCACAGAAATCGTATCCGTTGCTTCTTCATTTTCCCCAACAATCAGCATAAAAGGGATTTTTTGCAATTCAGCTTCCCTGATTTTCTTGCCAACCGTTTCATTTCTATTATCAATGAGGGCGCGAATTTCGTTATTTTCTAAAGAATTTAAAACTTTTTCGGCATATTTTTCATACTTCTCGCTCACTGGCAGTAAAATAGCTTGCTCTGGAATAAGCCATAAAGGGAAATTTCCGCCCGTATGTTCTAGGAGTATGGCAATAAAGCGTTCCATACTTCCAAAGGGTGCGCGATGGATCATAATAGGTCTATGAAGCTCATTGTCACTACCTTTGTAAGAGAGGTCAAAACGTTCGGGCAAGTTGTAATCTACCTGAATAGTGCCTAATTGCCAATTGCGTCCAAGAGCATCCTTGACCATAAAGTCAAGCTTAGGTCCGTAAAATGCTGCCTCGCCTTCTTCGATGACAAAATCGAGTCCTTTTTCCTTAGCGGCATTGATAATCGCATTTTCCGCTTTCTCCCAGTTATCCGCGGAGCCAATATATTTTTCAGGGGCACTTAAATCGCGAACAGAAACTTGAGCGGTGAAATTTTCAAAACCAAGAGACCCCAACACATATAAGGATAGGTCAATAACATTTTTAAATTCTTCATCCAATTGATCGGGAGTGCAGAATATATGGGCATCATCTTGGGTAAAACCTCTAACCCTTGTCAATCCGTGAAGTTCCCCGCTCTGTTCATAACGGTATACCGTACCGAATTCCGCATAGCGTTTGGGTAACTCGCGATAACTATAAGGTTTACTGTTGTAAATTTCACAATGATGGGGACAATTCATAGGTTTCAATAAAAACTCTTCATTGTCCTTTGGTGTATGTATTGGTTGAAAACTATCTTCCCCATATTTAGCATAATGGCCAGAAGTAACATAGAGTTCTTTTTGTCCAATATGTGGGGTAACCACCATTTCATAACCTGCTTTTTTCTGTGCTTTCTTTAAAAAATTCTCTAAGCGTTCCCTCAAGGCGGCTCCTTTTGGAAGCCATAAAGGAAGGCCTTGTCCTACTTTTTGGGAGAATGTGAACAATTCCAATTCTTTGCCCAATTTTCTGTGATCCCGTTTTTTAGCTTCTTCAAGAAGTGCCAAATAAGCGGTAAGTTCCTTCTGTTTTGGGAAAGAAATACCATAGATACGTGTGAGCTGCGTATTTTTTTCATCGCCTCGCCAATAAGCACCTGCTACGCTCAATATTTTAATGGCTTTAATAATACCTGTATTTGGGATATGCCCCCCTCTACATAAATCCGTGAAAGAGTCATGGTCACAGAAAGTAATTGTGCCGTCTTCTAGGTTCTCAATAAGCTCTACCTTATATTGATTGTTGTTGGAGGTGTAAAACTCCAAAGCTTCTGCCTTGGTTACGGCGCGCATTTTAAAATCGTGCTTTCCACGGGCAATTTCAAGGGCCTTCTTTTCTATTTGGGGGAAATCCTTTTCAGAGATACTTCCATTGGGCAAATCAACATCATAATAGAAACCATTGTCAATAGCGGGGCCAATAGTCAATTTTACTCCAGGATATAATTCCTCCAAGGCCTGTGCAACAACATGGGAACTGGAATGCCAAAAGGCTTTTTTTCCCTCGGCATCTTTCCAGGTGTATAAGATAAGGGAGCCATCTTCTTGTAATGCTGTTGTGGTTTCAACTACAGTATCGTTGAATTTTGCCGAAATAACGTTTCGTGCAAAACCTTCACTAATCCCTTTTGCCACATCCATAGGGGAGCTCCCCTGTACGTGTTCTTTAATACTTCCGTCTGGCAGTGTAATTTTAATCATTCCCAATGCTAAATAATAAATAAGTTGACAAAGATACTATATGTATTGATGTGCACAATATATATAGGTTTCATTTTTTTTTGATTTTGAGTCCTATGAACAGATAGAACAATAAAGATGTACGGAAAAGATTGCTTAAATGGATTGTGGTCATATTATTTTTAGGGTCCAAAAAAAAGATTTGTTTTTATTAGGGTGCAAATCGATGTTTGTCAGATTGTTATCTTTTTATTAAAAAACTTTTAAAAAAAAGTATGATTTCTTTTTGCGGTGTTGGATAAAGGGTGTTATATTTGCACCCGCTTAGGCGCTGATGGGGCATGATTTGGATGATGTTGCAGCTTGGGCGCGGGCCTTTTGGGCCCGGATAGGAGTTCATTGAAATATTGGTAGACAAAGCGTATCGGGTGGACATTTTCGGATGTCCGTTTTGATACATGTACGAATTTTTTTTTAAGAGAAAGAACGAAGGATGATTAGGTCCTGGGTTCGGGAAAATGTCTTCCCGTTGGTCGGAACAATATATAAAGAACAACGATGAAGAGTTTGATCCTGGCTCAGGATGAACGCTAGCGGCAGGCCTAACACATGCAAGTCGAGGGGCAGCATATCCAGCTTGCTGGATGATGGCGACCGGCGCACGGGTGCGCAACGCGTATGGAACCTGCCCTTTACCGGGGAATAGCCCAGAGAAATTTGGATTAATGCCCCATGGTATGTACTTCCGGCATCGGCAGTATATTAAAGGTTACGGTAAGGGATGGCCATGCGTACCATTAGCTAGTTGGCGGGGTAACGGCCCACCAAGGCGACGATG